>NZ_JAFBES010000003.1 GCF_016908875.1 Bacillus ectoiniformans
TGCGGAAGATTCCCTACTGCTGCCTCCCGTAGGAGTCTGGGCCGTGTCTCAGTCCCAGTGTGGCCGATCACCCTCTCAGGTCGGCTACGCATCGTTGCCTTGGTGAGCCGTTACCTCACCAACTAGCTAATGCGCCGCGGGTCCATCTGTAAGTGACAGCCGAAACCGTCTTTCAATCTTTCATCATGCGATGAAAGATGTTATTCGGTATTAGCCCCGGTTTCCCGGAGTTATCCCCATCTTACAGGCAGGTTACCCACGTGTTACTCACCCGTCCGCCGCTAACTTGAACTGGAGCAAGCTCCAGTCAAGTCCGCTCGACTTGCATGTATTAGGCACGCCGCCAGCGTTCGTCCTGAGCCAGGATCAAACTCTCCAAAAAGATGTTTGATTGCTCATTTTGACAATTTACATTGTCTGTTTGTTACATTTAAACGTTGACGTTTATTTTGTTCAGTTTTCAATGTTCAATCACCGTCGCACCTTAGCGACTTTTATAATATACCATCATAAATACAGCGGGTCAATACTTTTTAAAAACTTTTTTTAGTTTTATACCCTGTTTCTTATTTGCAAGCTTCTTTTCAGTCTACTAACTCATTTTCCTTATAAGTGAATAAAAATCGAACACCGGTCAATCCGAACGCAAATGAAAAGCTTGCAGATAATATTTATCTCACTGCAAGCCTGATCGCTACTACTCTTATTTTAGGATGGCTTCTATATAGATATCTCTTCTTTTTTCTAAATCAATGGTGCCTTCTCCCTCAATATTCACTAGCGGCCTTGTCGGGTGTTGCTGTTTAATAAACATGACCGTACCGACCTCTTGATTAGAGAGTTTGACCTTGGTTCCTAGAGAAAATGCCGCAAGTAAAGAAATCAAAGCATCCACCGTTTTAATATCGAACTTTCCGAATAAATCTTCTCTAATCATCTCCAGCACTTTAAATGAGGCTTCCCTATTTCTATAAAGTCTTTCAGAAGTCATGGCATGGTACGTATCTGCTACAGCAACAATTTGTGAAAGGTAATGGATTCTTTCAGCTTTTTCTTTCATCAAGTAGCCCGTCCCGTCCATTCGCTCATGGTGCTGAAATACGGCTAGTTTGGCTTCTGGTTTAAGAAGCAGGATTTCTTTTACCATGTTGTAAGAAGCCATAGGGTGATTCGTCATTTCTTTATATTCTTTTTCATTTAAAGGGGACGTTTTAGTAAGGACGCTTGGATTCACTTTAGACATCCCGCAATCCGCTAATACTCCCGCCAAGGCTGCTTGAATAACTTCTCCTTTACTGCGCTTTTGCTTGTCAGCGATCGCAGCGCTTAAAAGGCCAACAGACACAGCATGATGAAACAGGTAATCTGTTTTGGTTGAATAATTTTGTAAGTCTGCTAGTTTTTCCGTATGTTTTATTACATACTCCGCTAAAGGAACAATAATTTCGCGGATTTTTATAATATCGATTCCCATGCCTGACTGCCATTTTTGAAATTCTTTTTTATAGCACTCTACGCTGTGGCTATACATTTCTATAAAGTGATCTTTAGATAACAGAAGACTAACAGTTTCCGGACTTTCTTCTTCTATTGTGTTTTCTACTGGAATTGCAGCATCTGTGCCCGCACCTTCCCCGCTAAAGACGTCAATTCCTTTTATTAAGAAGGAGTTAAGAAACTTTATGTGCAGATTAGTAAGTGCTGTATTTTTAGGAATGATCGGGTAGTTGGTCATTCCCATTACATCTTCTTGGACAATCATGCCTTCTTGTAAGTCTCGCACTTTTATGTACATGGGTTTTCACCTCAAGATTTATTCTTATTTTTATCTTAACAAAAAATGGATAAACAAGAAATGAAAAAAGAGTGCAGCTTAAAAATGTTTAGTCTCTCTCATACATTGCGTTTGAGAAAGCGAGACCTCTTTTTAAACCGCACTCTAGCTTGATTATTTATTCGTTATCATCATCTGGTTCAATGTTTTCAACGATTTCTTCCACTGCTTCTTCCGGAAGAACTTCTTCTAATGATTCTTCTTCTTTTTCTACTTTCGCTACTGTTGCTACTGTTTCATTTTCAGACAGCCTGATTAACTTGACACCTTGAGTGTTTCGTCCAGTGATGGATATATCATTTACATCCATACGAATCAGAACGCCGCCGATCGTGATCAGCATAAGGTCCTCTTCCCCTGTTACTGTTTTAACAGCGATGAGCGAACCTATTTTATCTGTTACATTACTCGTCTTCAATCCTTTGCCGCCTCGGCTTTGAATACGATATTCTTTCTCTGGCGTACGTTTGCCGTAGCCATTTTCAGTTACAATTAATACATAATCATCCGTATGAAGAAGCTCCATTCCAACAACAGCATCACCAGGAGATAGTGTAATTCCTTTCACACCGGTCGATACCCGACCCATTTGACGAACATTATCTTCCGCAAAACGAATCATCATCCCTTTTTTCGTGCCCAAGACGATATGCTGCTGGCCGTCAGTTAACCGAACGGAGATCAGTTCGTCATCTTCACGGATATTTAATGCCCGCAAACCGTTTGTACGGATATTGGCATAATCCATTAATGATGTCCGCTTAACGATTCCTGATCTTGTAGCAAAGAATAAGAAGGATTCTTCTGTGAATTCTTCCACTCGAATCATCGTATTAACCCACTCACCCTTCTCAACCTCAAGAAGGTTAATCAGTGGAATACCTTTAGCTGTACGGCTGAATTCAGGAATTTGATACCCTTTTAAACGGTATACCTTACCTTTATTCGAGAAGAATAGAATCGTGTCGTGGGTTGATGTTGTCAGAAGCTGTTCGACAAAATCATTTTCATTCGTACCCATCCCTTGGATTCCACGGCCTCCGCGTTTTTGGCTGCGGTAAGTAGAAACAGGAAGACGCTTCACGTATCCATTATGAGTAAGGGTAATGATAATTTGCTCGCGAGGAATCAAGTCTTCATCTAGAATATCCTCAAGCCCGCCATCCATAATTTCGGTGCGGCGTTTATCATTAAACCGCTCTTTAATTTCAAGCAGCTCTTCACGAATAATTTCTAATACTTTTTCTTCATCTGCTAGAATCGCTTTTAATTCAGCAATGAGCGCTAATAGATTTTGGTATTCTTCTTCAATTTTTTCTCTTTCTAATCCAGTCAGCCTCTGAAGACGCATATCTAAAATAGCTTGAGCTTGTTTATCAGATAATGAAAATTGCTCGATTAACCCTTGGCGAGCAATTTCAGTCGTTTGTGAACCTCGGATTAGCTTGATGATTTCATCAATATGATCAAGTGCAATTCGAAGCCCTTCTAAAATATGTGCTCTGGCTTCCGCTTTATTTAATTCAAATTGTGTCCGCCGGCGAATAATCACTCGCTGATGTTCTAAATAATAATGCAGACATTCTTTTAGATTTAATACTTTCGGCTGGCCATCCACTAAAGCCAGCAGATTAATACCAAAGCTCGTTTGCATCGCTGTATGTTTGTATAAATTGTTTAACAGCACACTTGCATTGGCATCTCTTCGGACTTCCATGACGACCCTCATACCTTCACGGTCAGATTCATCCCTTAAATCCGTAATGCCATCTATTTTCTTGTCGCGAACAAGCTCAGCAATCTTTTCAATGAGTTTCGCTTTATTGACTTGATATGGAAGCTCGTGAATAATAATCGTTTCTTTTCCATTCGCTTTTTGCTCAATATCAACTTTTGCTCTTAGTACAATGGAACCTTTACCTGTTTCATACGCACGGCGAATGCCGCTTCTGCCCATAATTAAACCTGACGTAGGAAAATCAGGTCCTGGTATGTACTCCATTAATTCCGGAATCGTTATGTCTGGGTTTTTGCTGATTGCTAATACACCGTCAATCACTTCACCTAATTGGTGAGGAGGGATATTGGTAGCCATTCCGACGGCAATACCTGATGCACCGTTTACAAGAAGATTAGGGAATCTAGAAGGAAGGACAGCTGGCTCCTTCTCTGATCCATCATAGTTATCCTTATAATCAATTGTATCTTTATTAATATCTCTGATTAATTCCATTGATATTTTGGACATACGTGCTTCCGTATAACGCATCGCTGCTGCTGCATCGCCATCGACAGAACCGAAGTTTCCATGGCCATCTACAAGCATATAGCGATAGTTAAAGTCTTGCGCCATCCGTACCATCGTATCGTAAACCGCAGAATCGCCATGCGGATGGTATTTACCAATAACTTCACCGACGATACGGGCGGATTTCTTATAGGCTTTATCCGCTGTCATACCGAGGTCATTCATGGCATAAAGAATACGGCGGTGAACCGGCTTTAATCCATCCCTAACATCAGGCAGGGCCCGTGAAACAATAACGCTCATCGCATAATCCAGAAAGGAAGAACGCATCTCCTGGCTTATATTAATCTCTTTTACTCTAGATTCCGGCGTCTCAGCCATCTCAAGAACCTCCTTATAAAGAAAAGTAGTAGAACCCGTTGATCTCGGCAGATGTCAATTGATTTCTGAAAAAACAATGACTCTAAGCGATACGGCTTCTAGAACTAGTCAACGAAAATCGGAAAAGCCGCTCTTTCAGCATACAGCTCTGAATCTGCAGGCTATCCTGATAGAAAGACAGGATAGATCAAATCTACCCTGTGCTTTTTTTATGAATTCATTTACACAATTGATCTTAGATATCTAGATTTTTTACGTACAAGGCATTATCTTCGATGAACTGACGGCGCGGTTCTACTTTGTCGCCCATCAAAATCTCAAATGTTTCATCCGCTTCGATCGCATCCTTCAAGCTGACTTGAAGCAGCGTTCTTGATTCCGGATTCATCGTGGTTTCCCATAATTGCTCCGGATTCATCTCACCAAGACCCTTATAGCGCTGAAGCCCAGGCTTGGATGTACTCGGCAATTCAGCAAGGATTTCTTCCAGCTGGCGATCATTATAAGCGTACTCAATCTTTTTGCCTTGCGTCACTTTATATAAAGGCGGCTGGGCAATATATACATAGCCAGCTTCAATAATTTGGCGCATATAGCGGTAGAAAAATGTTAAAAGCAATGTCCGGATATGAGCGCCATCCACGTCGGCATCTGTCATAATGACAAGCTTATGGTACCGAGCTTTAGAGATATCAAAGTCTTCTCCTACGTTCGTTCCAAGGGCCGTAATAATGGTTCGAACCTCATTGTTAGACAAGATTTTATCTAAACGGGCTTTTTCGACATTAATAATTTTCCCTCTTAGCGGCAAGATGGCTTGGAAATGACGGTCTCGTCCTTGTTTGGCAGAACCACCCGCTGAATCACCCTCAACGATATACAGTTCACTAATGCTAGGATCCTTTGAAGAGCAATCCGCTAATTTCCCTGGAAGACTGGATATTTCAAGCGCACTCTTTCTTCTTGTTAATTCTCTCGCTTTTTTAGCAGCTAAGCGGGCACGGGCAGCCATTAGACCTTTTTCTACAATCTTGCGTGCTATTGAAGGATTTTCTAGCAGGAATGATTCAAACCGGGCTGAAAACAATGAGTCAGTGATTGTCCGCGCTTCAGAGTTCCCGAGTTTCGTTTTTGTTTGCCCTTCAAACTGAGGGTCCGGATGCTTAATAGAAATAATTGCTGTCAGGCCTTCACGCACATCTTCTCCGGATAAATTAGTATCTGCTTCTTTAATTAATCCGTTACGGCGTGCGTAATCATTAATGACACGGGTCAGAGCTGTTTTAAATCCTGACTCATGAGTCCCGCCTTCATAAGTATTAATATTATTGGCAAAAGAATAGATATTGCTGGCGAAGCCTGCGTTGTATTGAAGCGCTACTTCAACCGCAATGCCTTCTCTTGTACCTTCTACATAAATCGGTTCACTATGAATAGGCTCTTTCGAACGGTTTAAATGTTCAACATAGGATTTAATCCCGCCCTCATAGTAGTATTCATTCTTCTTATCTTCTTGACGCTTATCTTCAATGGTAATTTGAATACCTTTATTTAAGTAGGCTAACTCACGCAGACGATTAGCCAGTGTATCGTATTCGTATTCAAGTGTTTCTGTAAAAATTTCTCCATCGGGCACGAAATGAATGGTTGTTCCCGTACGGTCAGTTTCCCCAACGATTTCAAGGTCTTTTTGTGGAACACCGCGCTTAAATTCCTGATGATGAATCTTTCCATCCCGGTGAACATATACTTCAAGTTTAGTGGACAAGGCATTTACTACCGAGGCACCAACCCCATGCAGACCGCCAGATACTTTATAGCCTCCGCCGCCGAATTTACCGCCGGCGTGCAGCACTGTTAAAATAACCTCAACTGCCGGACGTCCCATCTTTTCATGGATCCCAACTGGAATTCCCCGGCCGTTATCATTCACCGTTATGCTATTGTCTTTTTCAATGACGACATTAATTTCCGTACAGTAGCCTGCGAGTGCCTCATCTATACTGTTATCGACAATTTCCCACACAAGGTGATGAAGCCCTTTTCCACTAGTTGAACCAATGTACATTCCTGGTCGCTTACGGACAGCTTCCAATCCTTCTAATACTTGAATTTGATTTTCATCATAGGATGGCTGATTCGGCATATTCTCTTGTTCCATAGTCAAATCCACTCACCTGCTCTTTCCCTTATAAAGTCCGGTGCTGATGTGATCAGCCTACAAACCGGATTCATGCGAATAATGATCATTTATACGTTTTTTTATCGTTCCTGAAGAAAACGGCGAAAGAAATAATTGTTTGTCTGTTATAACTACAGATTTATAACCGCTCGCACTTAAGCCAGTGACGGACTCTGCATGTTCAAATCCTGATAGTGTGTCCTCAGAATAATCGATACTGTTTTTATCAATTATGGCAATAATGTCGCTAGTTCGAAGCATTATGGTTTCTCCAATATGAACATACATAAAATACCTCCCTTACTGCTTGTGAACTACTGAGCCGGTTTTTACAGAGAAAGCGGATGCTTCTCTTAATGTTTGATGATTGATTCCTTCTGTGCTCGTTGTCGTCACAAAGGTTTGAACCTTGCCTTGAATGGTATTCAGCAAATGAGATTGACGGTAATCGTCAAGTTCCGACAATACATCATCCAAAAGCAGAATGGGATATTCTTTAATTTCTGCATGAATTAACTCAATCTCCGCAAGTTTCACAGATAGAGCAGTTGTCCTTTGCTGTCCTTGTGAGCCAAACGTTTGCACATTCTTCCCATTTACTAAAAAGGCAAGATCATCCCGGTGCGGACCGGTCATAGTTACACCGCGCTCCACTTCTTTTTTTCGCTGCGAATGAAATTTTTCTTCAAATGACTTTACCATTTTTGACCAATCATCATCTTCTGATACCTCGACAGAAGGCTGATATAAAATATCCAGCTCTTCAATTCCTCTTGAAATGCCAGAATGAATAGAACTTGCCCAATCTTGAAGCAAGTGAATGAAGTCAAACCGCTTCCGGACAATCTTCACGGCAAGCTCGATCATTTGATCTGTCAATACATCCAACATGGTAAAATCAGTGGATTTCTTAATTTGAAGCTGTTTTAGATAATGGTTCCGCTGCTGGAGCACCTTATGATATTGACTAACATCGTGCAAATAAACCGGTGATACTTGGCCGATTTCCATATCAATAAAGCGCCGCCTTACCTGGGGGCTTCCTTTCACTAGGTGAAGATCCTCAGGTGCAAACATCACCACATTCATATTTCCAATATACTGACTCAATCGCTGCTGTTCTAGATGATTACATTTCGCTTTTTTGCCTTTTTTAGAAATGATTAATTCCATTGGCACGGAATTATGATTTTTCTCTACTCTGCCTTTTATTTTAGCATAATCCGCTTCCCAGCGAATTAAATCTTTATCATTCGAGGTACGGTGCGACTTAGCCATCGCTAAAACATAAATTGCTTCGATTAAATTTGTTTTTCCCTGGGCGTTTTCCCCGATAATTACGTTTACTTTGTCTTCAAATTGAATATCCAACATTTCGTAATTTCTGTAGTTTTCTACACTGAGTTCTTTAATGTGCATGAACGCAACATCCTTTTATTTTATGAATCTGCCACGATAAAGCTGCCGATTCCCGGTATTTCTACCCGGTCGTCCACCCGCAGCTTTCTCCCTCTGCGGATATCCAATTCGCCATTAATATATACTTCATGTTCACTTAAAAACCATTTCACCATACCGCCAGTCTGAATCACTTCAGCCAGCTTTAAAAATTGTCCAAGCGTAATGAATTCTGTTTGAATGACCACTTTTTGATCCATTTATTCTCACTGCTTTCGATTGAATTCTCTAATACTTTATTTTACTAAACTTTTGCCTATAACACAAAGCTGAATGAACATAATAAAGAAGGCTGCCCCCACTTTTTTGAGGACAGCACTTGCATTCGGTGTGAATCATGTTTATTTAACTCTAATTTAGTAAGTTCGCACAGGCAGAATCAATTGAAGAATAGAATCGTCGTATAAAGGTCTGATAACAAATGGTCTCATCGCTCCTGTAAATTGAACATTAATCTCTGTTCCTTCAAGAGCTTTTAGCGCATCCATCATGTATTTCGCGCTGAAAGAGATTTTGAGATCTTCTCCTTCAATGGACTGGCTGGATACTTGCTCGGTTACCTTTCCGATCTCTGGAGAATTGGACGAGATCTCTACCACTCCATCTCCGATCATCGATAACTTAACCACATTGTTACGGCCTTCTCTCGCTAGCAGTGAAGCACGGTCGATCGCCTGCAAAAACTCCTTCGAGCTTAAAACAAGCGTTGTTTTGCTTTCATCCGGAATTAAACGGCTTGTATCTGGATAATTCCCTTCAAGCAATCTTGAGAAGAAAAGTAAATGTTTGGCACGAAACAGCACTTGATTATCAGTGATAACAATTTCTACAGCTTCAGAACCGTCATCTAAAATTTTACTTAACTCGCTTAAACTCTTTCCTGGAATAACCACGTTATAGGATTCTTCTGTATCCGTTTCTACTGCCGCTTTACGCAAAGCTAATCGGTGGCTGTCTGTTGCAATACAGATTAATTCACCGTTTTCCATCTTCCAGTTGACACCTGTCAAGATCGGGCGTGTTTCTGAGGTGGACACTGCAAACACTGTTTGTCTAACCATCGCTTTCAGCAAATCGGTCGGCAGCTTAAATGCTTTACCTTCTTCAATCTGCGGCAAGTGAGGATATTCTTCTGGATCAAGACCATGCAAATTAAACTCTGCTTGACCTGCTCGAATCACTGTTTGAAAAGACGGGAACACTTCTATTTCAAGCGTATCGGAAGGTAATTTCTTAACAATTTCACTAAAAAAGCGTGCGTTTAATACAATGGCGCCTGATTGTTTAATATCCGCAATGATTGTGTCGTCTTCTTCAAACGGAATAAAGGACTCAATGGATATATCAGAGTCACTTCCAGTCAAGGTAATCCCTTCTTCAGTGGCTGCAATCTTAATCCCTGTCAAAATAGGAATCGTCGTTCTTGAACTAATGGCTTTTAGTACATCTTGAACACTTTGGGCAAATCGATCTTTTTGAATGGAAAACTTCATTTTTTCGCCTCCAAGAAATATATGAGAATAATATTCACTTTAACTGCATATATTAATAATTTTATATTAAAAAAATAGTAGTAGTACTAGTAGGTGCTGTTAATATGTGGATAAGTCTGTTTCGGAAAGTAAAGACAGTCTATCCACCTGTGGACAGACTGTTTGCAAAGTAAGCAGAGTTATACACACTATTAAGATTTTAAAATACCTTGAATTTCTTTGACCCGATGCTGAAGCTGGCTGTCTGAACTTAAAAGCTTAGATATTTTTTCATGGGCATGGATCACGGTCGTGTGATCGCGGCCTCCGAATTCCTCACCGATTTTAGGTAAGGAGAAGTCCGTCATTTCCCTTGATAAATACATAGCAATCTGTCTTGGGAATGCAATAGACTTCGTACGCTTTTTAGCTTTAAAGTCTTCTAGTTTCACATCATACTGCTCTCCTACCACTCGCTGAATATCTAGAATTGTAATCGTTTTTGGCTTAGAGCTTGGGATAATATCCTTCAGGGCTTCCGCTGCTAAATCCGCATTAATATCTTTATTAATCAGCGAAGAATAGGCTACAACGCGAATGAGAGCCCCTTCGAGTTCACGAATGTTCGTATCAATTTGATTGGCTATATAGAGCATGACTTCGTTAGGAATATCCAAGTTTTCCGCTTTTGCTTTTTTGCGCAAAATGGCAATTCTTGTTTCTAAATCCGGAGGTGTAATGTCCGTAATTAATCCCCATTCAAATCTAGAACGAAGCCGGTCTTCAAGCGTTGGGATCTCCTTAGGCGGCCGGTCGCTTGAGATAATGATTTGTTTGCTTTCTTCATGAAGCGTATTAAACGTATGGAAGAATTCCTCTTGTGTTTGTTCTTTTCCAGCCAGGAATTGAATATCATCTATCAAAAGCACGTCTACATTACGGTATCTGTTTCGGAAATCGACGGCTTTATTGTCTCGAATAGAGTTAATGAATTCATTTGTAAACTTTTCAGACGACAAATAAACAACTTTCGCTTTCGGGTTATGTTCAAGCACATAGTGGCCAATGGCATGCATAAGATGCGTTTTGCCAAGTCCGACGCCCCCATAAATGAAAAGCGGATTATAAGCTTTTGCCGGCGCTTCTGCTACAGCTAATGATGCTGCATGAGCAAAACGGTTCCCCGATCCGATAACAAACGTATCGAACGTATATTTAGGATTTAGCATACTTTGGGGAAATTCGTGTGTTTCTTCTTTTTTCATTGGTTTCTTTGGCATGACAAGTTCAAATTCTTCTGATTCTGGATGATCAGGAATAATAAACTTAACAGCTAGTTCTTCCCCTGTGATTTCACCGAGAACACCGGAAATTAATTGAGAATAATGTCCCTCAAGCCAGTCACGTGCAAAGTCGTTTGGTGCAGCAACAGTAATAGAATCCCCTTGTAGAGAATGTGCTTTAGTTGATTTCAGCCACGTATCAAAGCTAGGCTTGCTTATTTTCTTTTCAAGGTTTTCTAAAACTTTGACCCAAAGATCTTCAATATTCTCCATATGGCCCCTCCTTCTCCTGGTTTGTTCAACCTTTGTATAATCATTTCGTGATTAAATTCATATTTATGCAAGGACTTGTTTGTGGTTAAATATATATATATAAGATAAAAGTAGTTTTTCGACAATACTCACAACTTGTGGACAAGTTTTTACAGAGCTGCTGAATATCTTTTCCACATGTTATCCACACTCTGTGGATAAAGAAAGCCGCAAAATTACTCATCCAGAGTGAAAACAAAATAATAATATCAGATAATGCTAGCTGGTGCAATGCTTTTATAGGATTATCCACAGAGTTGCCCCAGTTGTTTATAGTAGTTTTCCACAATCCATGAACTTGTGAAAAAGTTGTCAGCAAGTGCTGTGGATAGTTAAAATGTTGTCGAAAGCTATCCACAGCTACACCAAAACCCAGCTTGATCACGCCTTTGGACAAAAAATGTTTAACGGTTCGCTGTGAATCATTTGACAGCTGCATTTATTTGTTTTAAGTAAGAGGTTGACAGAAGGGGTCTCCGTCCTTATAATTAACAAAGACTGTCTTGAACAATTAATTTTACCGATCCTCAGGGAGGTGTTTAATAATGAAAAGAACTTACCAACCAAATAAACGTAAAAGAAGTAAGGTTCATGGTTTCCGTAACCGTATGAGCTCTAAAAACGGTCGTCGTGTAATTGCTAACCGTCGTCGTAAAGGAAGAAAAGTATTATCTGCATAGGCCACTGAAAAATCTCAGTGGTCTTTTTTTCTCATAAATATATGTTTGAACAGGTGGCTGACTTATGAAAAAGACGTTCCGAATCAAAAAAAATGATGAATTTCAATCCGTTTTTAATAGAGGAAAGTCATTTGCCAATCGCCAGTTCGTTATTTATATGTATAAAAACGAAAATGAAGTGCCTTTTCGGATTGGTTTATCTGTAAGTAAAAAGATCGGTAATGCGGTAATGAGAAACCGTATTAAGCGTTACATAAGACAGAGTTTTGCGGAATTAAAAGAACAGATCAAGCCAGGCTATGATTTTGTCATTATTGCGCGCAAGCCTGCGACAGATTTAAGCTGTAAAGAAGTAAAAAGCAGCTTAGCTCATATATTAAAAAGGGCAAAAGTCATTTCTTTGCAAAAAAAAAGTAAAGAAGCTGGCAGGAATCAATAAGCTGGCTGGCAAATAATAATGATTAATGTGGCAGCTCACACCAATGTGGTATGGGCTGCTGCTCATATTAGCAGTTAAATGAAAAGATTGACGGGGGGAGTACTAGTTTGAAGAGAAAGATCTTAACCCTAGCTTTCTTAACAGCAGTGATGATGCTGCTGTCCGGTTGTACGGAAATTAATCAAGACATTACACCGGAAAGTGAAGGTTTCTGGAATGAATACGTTGTATATCCGCTTTCATTAGTGATTTTGAAGACAGCTGAAGCGGTTGGCAGCTTTGGCTGGTCAATTGTAATTGTTACGATTCTTATTCGTTTGCTGATTCTGCCATTAATGATTAAGCAAACAAAAAACGCGAAAGCCATGCAGGTACTTCAGCCTGAAGTGAAGAAAATTCAAGCAAAGTACAAATCTAAAGATGCACAGTCTCAGCAAAAGATGCAGCAGGAAACGATGGCTTTATTCCAAAAGCATGGAGTCAATCCGCTTGCAGGCTGTTTTCCATTATTGGTTCAAATGCCGATTATCTTTGGTTTTTATCAAGCGATTATGAGAACAGACGCCATTAAGCACGATACGTTCTTATGGTTTGATCTTGGCTCTCCGGATCCATTCTTTATTTTGCCACTTGTTGCAGGTGCAACGACATTCTTGCAGCAAAAATTAATGATGGCCGGTTCAGCGAATCAAAATCCTCAAATGGCCATGATGCTTTGGTTAATGCCAATTATGATTATTGTCTTCGCTGTTACTTTGCCTGCTGCCTTATCTTTATACTGGGTAGTCGGAAATATCTTTATGATTATCCAAACTCTTGTCATTAATGGACCTGATTCCATCAAAAGTGCAGAAGCTAACGATTAGGAGGGGCATAGATGAAAGAATTAACGGCTGTTGGACCTACCGTTGAGGATGCCTTACAATCTGCTCTTAAACAATTAAAGGTAAAAAAGGAACAAGTTGAAGTAGAAATATTAGAAGAAGGTAAAAGAGGCTGGTTCGGACTGTTTGGAAATCGGGAAGCTTCAGTGAAAGTAACGGTTAAACCAAATCTTGAGGAAGAAGTCCGCTCCTATATTCTATCGATTACCTCTTTTCTCGGTGCAGATCCAACTATAGAAATGACGAGAAAAGGAAAACAGCTAAATATTAACTTAAGCGGTGACAAAATTGCTTTATTAATTGGAAAAAGAGGACAAACGTTAAATGCTCTTCAACAGCTGACTCAGCTGGTAGCCAATCGTTATTCTGATCAATATATTCACCTAACGCTAGATGCAGAAAATTATCGAAAACGCAGAGAAGAAACATTAGCTGGTTTAGCTAAACGGATGGCGGACAAGGCGATTCACACCAAAAGACCGGTTCACCTTGAGCCGCTTCCATCTTTTGAAAGAAAAGCCATCCATGCTGCCTTAGCAAAAGACCGTCGAATTAATACACACTCTGAAGGTGCGGAACCTAATCGTCACATTGTGATAACCGCTAGATAATGTCAAGCTTTCCCTTATATTAGTTGCTCCTGAATCTAAAATAGAGGAATCTATTGGTGAAGGGCACTAATCATTGGGAAAGCTTTTTTGTTATATTTTTGAAGAAAGTAATTTAATAAAATATATTTTCCCTTTAATTGACATAATTAGCGCCAGAAAGATAATTGTTATCCACACGTGGATAAGTTAAAATATAAGCGGTGAAAAAGAAGGTCGTGGATAAAACGGCCTTCTTTTTAAATCCTTCTGCCTATGGTATTCTAATTATTTAGGAATGAAAGGTTTTTCTTTATATATAGATCCAGTCATTTTATAAGAGAGGTGAAAATGATGAATGAATTTGACACTATTGCTGCGATCTCTACGCCGATGGGCGAAGGAGCGATTGCCATTGTTCGTTTAAGCGGAGATGAAGCGATTTCGATTGCTGATGGCATATTTAAGAGCCCGAACGGCAAGAAGCTGACGGAAGTAGACAGCCATACCATTCATTACGGTCATTTAATGGATCCTGCGACCGGTCAAGTCGTTGAAGAAGTCATGCTGTCATTAATGAAAGGTCCAAGAACATTCACCCGTGAAGATGTCATAGAAATTAATTGCCACGGAGGACTTGTGTCTGTTAATCGCGTCCTTCAGCTCGTGCTGAAACAGGGTGCCCGTCTCGCGGAACCTGGTGAATTTACGAAACGTGCCTTTTTAAATGGGCGAATTGATTTATCCCAGGCAGAGGCTGTAATGGATTTAATCCGAGCGAAAACGGATAAAGCAATGAATGTAGCACTTAATCAAATGGAGGGCAGGCTGTCTACTCTTATTCGCAAACTGCGGCAGGAGATATTAGAGACACTTGCGCACGTTGAAGTAAACATTGATTATCCGGAATACGATGACGTCGAAGAAATGACTCATCAAGTGCTTCTTGATAAATCAAGCTTTGTACAAAAGGAAATTGGCAAGCTTCTGCAAACATCAGAGCAAGGGAAAATTCTGCGTGAAGGACTGTCTACCGTGATTATCGGCCGTCCGAATGTTGGAAAATCCTCTTTATTAAATGCGCTGGTTCATGAAAATAAAGCGATTGTTACCGATATACCAGGTACGACTCGCGATGTGATTGAAGAGTATGTCAATGTCAGAGGCGTGCCGCTCCGGTTAGTAGATACGGCAGGGATCCGCGAAACCGAAGATATTGTCGAACGGATTGGGGTAGAACGGTCTCGTCAAGTATTGAAAGAAGCAGATTTGATTCTTTTAGTATTGAACTACGCCGATGAATTGACTCCTGAAGATGAAAAATTGTTTGAAGCCGTCGAAGGAATGGATGTCATTGTCATTGCGAATAAGACGGATCTTCCTCAACAAATAAATATGGATCGCGTCAAGGAACTGTCAGCGGACAAGCAGCTTGTCACTACCTCTTTATTAGAAGAACAGGGCATTGATGAACTTGAGGAAGCGATTTCGTCTCTATTCTTTACAGGAACCATTGAGTCAGGTGACTTGACGTATGTGTCGAACACACGGCATATTGCGCTGTTAAATCAAGCCCTAACCGCAATTACTGAAGCCATCGAAAATACAGAATCAGGTACACCTATCGATATTGTTCAAATAGATTTAACTAGAACGTGGGAATTATTGGGTGAAATTATAGGAGAAAGTGTTCATGAAAGTCTAATTGATCAATTGTTCTCGCAATTTTGCTTAGGAAAATAAAAAATAGGAGGAAAAATAAACATGCAACATTATGAAGCTGGCCAATATGATGTCGTTGTCATTGGAGCCGGTCATGCCGGCGTTGAAGCTGGATTAGCGTCTGCCCGAGTCGGTGCAAAAACGTTAATGATCACTATTAACCTGGACATGATTGCCTATATGCCATGTAATCCGTCAGTCGGCGGACCGGCAAAAGGGATTGTCGTGAGAGAGATTGATGCACTGGGCGGTGAAATGGGGAAAAATATTGATAAAACCCATATTCAAATGCGTATGCTGAACACAGCCAAAGGTCCAGCTGTCCGAGCCCTAAGAGCACAAGCTGACAAGGTTCTTTATCAGCAGGAAATGAAGAAAACCATGGAAAACGAAGAGAACTTAACGTTGATTCAAGGGATGGTCGACAGTTTGATTGTTGAAGATGGCGAGTGCCGTGGAGTCGTGACTCAAACAGGTGCGATTTACCGTTCAAAAGCAGTCGTTATTACGACAGGAACATTTTTGCGCGGAGAGATCATCCTTGGCGATTTAAAATACTCCAGCGGCCCTAACAACCAGCAGCCATCGATTAAGTTATCGGAGCGCCTCGAAGAACTGGGACTTGACCTTGTTCGATTTAAAACGGGAACGCCGCCGCGCGTGAACAGCCGAACCATTGATTACAGCAAAACTGAAATTCAGCCGGGTGATGATGAACCTCGCGCATTCAGTTATGAAACAACGAAATATATTACTGATCAGCTGCCTTGCTGGTTAACCTATACCAATGAGCAAACGCACCAAATCATTGATGAAAATCTTCACCGTTCACCGATGTTTTCAGGTGTAATTAAAGGAACAGGTCCGCGTTACTGTCCTTCGATTGAAGACAAGGTGGTTCGTTTTAATGATAAGCCGCGCCATCAAATTTTCCTTGAACCAGAAGGACGCAATACCGAGGAAGTCTATGTGCAAGGATTTTCGACAAGTTTACCAGAAGATGTTCAATACCGCATGCTGCAAACCATTCCTGGCCTTGAAAAAGCCCAGTTAATGCGAGCAGGTTATGCGATTGAGTATGATGCTATCGTTCCTACACAATTATGGCCGACATTAGAAACGAAAAAAGTGAAAAATTTATATACAGCAGGCCAGATCAACGGAACATCTGGTTATGAAGAAGCAGCTGGCCAAGGATTAATGGCTGGTATTAATGCAGCGTGCCGTGTACTTGATAAAGAGGAAGTCATTTTAAGTCGTTCCGATGCTTATATTGGTGTCTTAATCGATGACCTTGTGACAAAAGGAACGAATGAGCCGTATCGTTTGCTTACGTCGAGAGCGGAATATCGTTTACTGCTTCGCCATGATAATGCGGATCTTCGTTTAACGGATATCGGTCATAACCTTGGATTGATTTCTGAAGAAAGATATGGCCGCTTTACAGCGAAAAGAGAAGGCATTAAAGAGGAAATTGACCGATTGAAATCCATCATTATTAAGCCAAACGCCAAAACACAAGAATTGATTCGTGAAGCGGGCGGAAGTGAGCTGAAAGACGGCATTCGGGCAGCTGATTTATTGAAACGTCCAGAAATGAATTACGATCATGTTAAGCAGCTGGTTCCGGCCGATATGGCGATTGATCCAGAAGTCGAAGAACAAGTTGAAATCCAGATTAAGTATGAGGGATATATTGAAAAATCCCTTCAGCAAGTGGAAAAACTTAAAAAAATGGAAAACAAGAAAATTCCTGAAGATATTAATTACGATGCCATTAATGGACTAGCTACAGAAGCTAGACAAAAGCTGAAAGAAGTAAGACCGTTATCGATCGCTCAAGCTTCTCGAATTTCAGGTGTAAATCCAGCAGATATTTCGATTCTGTTAGTTTACATTGAACAAGGCCGCATTGCCCGCGTGGGAGGCTAATAATAAAGTTCAGGAAGGAACATCCGATGAATAAAGAACAATTCCAGCAGCTGCTGGCGGAGAAAGGCATCATTCTTTCTCCGGCACAGCTGGATCAATACGAAACGTATTATAAGCTGTTGGTGGAATGGAACGAAAAGATGAATCTGACAGCTATTACCGATCAAGAAGAAGTGTATTTAAAACACTTTTTTGATTCTTTATCGGCTGCTTTTTATGTAGATTTTACGAAAGAAATGAGCGTTTGTGATGTAGGAGCCGGAGCGGGTTTTCCAAGTATTCCGTTAAAGATTGCCTTTCCAAACCTTCGGGTAACGATTGTCGATTCACTCAATAAACGAATCACGTTTCTCGATCATTTAGCGAAGGAATTAAAGCTAGATCACGTTCGCTTTTGCCATGACCGAGCAGAAACGTTTGGGAAAAATCCGGATCATCGCGAACAATATGATCTAGTGACTGCACGGGCTGTCGCTAGAATGTCTGTTTTAAGTGAATTATGTCTTCCACTTGTAAAAAAAGGCGGCCTATTTGTAGCGATGAAAGCTGCTACTGCCGAAGAAGAACTGCAGCAGGGAAATAAGGCCATTAAGGTTCTTGGAGGAAAGCTTGAAGAAACGCATTCTTTTCAGTTACCTATGGAAGAAAGCGATCGTAACATTATGGTCATCAGAAAAGAATCATCCACACCAAAGAAATATCCTCGTAAACCGGGAACACCAAATAAATCACCAATCGAGTAAAGTTATCCACATGTGGGTAACTTTACTTTTTATAGAGAAAAATTGTCGGCTTCCTGAAAAAAATCAAAAACTGTCAAAGCAAAGAAGGAACTGGCGATTCTTAAGAGAATATGTTATGTAGGGAGTTCGTTAAAGGTGGTGTAGGGGCATGAAGCATCCTTTCTCTCGTTTTTTTAGTTTGGGGGAAAAAGCAGCAGAAGAAGTAGTAGAACAGCTGGAAGAGTCGGCAGTCGATCTGAATCGGGAAGAAGTAAAAAAAGTTCCCGTCTCACAAATGATTCCCAACCGGTTTCAGCCGCGGACGGTCTTCAATCAGGAGAAAATTGAAGAGCTGGCCAGAACGCTTCATATACATGGTATTATTCAGCCAATCGTTGTAAGAGAAACAGAAGATGGGTTATATGAAATCATCGCTGGAGAAAGACGCTGGCGTGCAGCCCAAGTATTGAATTGGGAAACGGTTCCAGTAATTATAAATAATCTAAATGATACAGAAACCGCTTCGGTGGCTTTAATAGAGAATTTACAAAGAGAAGAACTCTCTCCAATTGAAGAAGCAGTCGCTTATGGGAAACTGCTTGAACTTCATGATTTAACACAAGAAGCTCTAGCCCAGCGATTAGGAAAAGGACAGTCAACGGTAGCCAATAAACTGAGATTATTGAAGCTTCCACAAGACGTGCAAGATGCTCTAATGAGAAAAGCGATTACTGAACGTCATGCCCGTGCTTTGATTCCATTAAAAGATCCAATGAAACAAGTTCAGCTGATGAACGAAGTCATTGAAAAACAGTTTAATGTGAAGCAGACAGAAGATCGTGTCGTTCAATATTTAGAAGCATCGAAAGAAAAGCCGAAGCCTAAGCGGAAAGCTTTTAGCAAGGATGTGCGGATTGCGGTCAATACCATTAGACAGTCATTAAATATGGTATCTGACAGCGGCATTAATTTAAAATCACAGGAAGAAGAGTTTGAAGATTTTTACCAAATCACAATTAAAATACCTAAAAAAAAGTAAGAGTAGAAGAAGTCTCAGCTGGCTTCTTTTTTTTATCTTCATCCTAAACTGCACATGAAATCTTTCCTGTTTATCGATATTTTTTGTTAGAATAGAAGATAAATACTAGCAGTTTAACAGGATAGCAGAAAGCAGGTGAGTCCGTTGGGAAAAGTCATTGCAATTGCCAATCAAAAAGGCGGAGTAGGAAAAACCACGACGTCTGTCAATTTAGGAGCATGTATTGCTTCTCTAGATAAAAAAGTTCTGTTGGTAGATATTGATCCACAAGGAAATGCCACAAGCGGTTCAGGCGTTGAAAAAGGGGAAGTAGATCAGTGTATTTATGATGTATTAGTCGATGATGTTGACATTGCTGATGTGATTAAACCTACAGCAATTGATGGATTATACGTCGTGCCGGCGACTATTTCACTTGCTGGCGCAGAAATTGAACTTGTTCCAACTATTTCGAGAGAAGTTAGACTGAAACGGGCGCTCGAAGCCATGCGTGATAGCTTTGACTTCATTATTATTGATTGCCCGCCATCTTTAGGCCTGTTAACAATTAATGCTTTAACCGCGTCAGACTCCGTTATTATTCCCGTGCAATGTGAGTATTACGCATTAGAAGGACTGAGTCAGCTATTAAACACAGTTCGTCTAGTTCAAAAACATCTAAATAAAGAACTCATGATCGAAGGAGTTCTTCTGACGATGCTAGACGCCCGGACAAATTTAGGATTACAAGTCATTGAGGAAGTAAAGAAATACTTTCAAGATAAAGTGTACAAAACCATTATTCCTCGAAATGTACGTTTAAGTGAGGCTCCGAGTCATGGAAAACCAATTATATTGTATGATGCCCGCTCAAGAGGAGCCGAAGTTTATTTAGATTTCGCAAAGGAGGTAGCCTTAGCTAATGGTTAAAGGATTAGGAAAAGGAATCAACGCCATCTTTGGAGAAATGGATTCAGAAAATGAAGAAGTAAAAGAAGTAAAAACTAGAGAACTTCGGCCAAACCCTTATCAGCCCAGAACAGTGTTTAACGATGATGCTATAGAGGAATTGGCGGAATCGATTATAGAACATGGCATTCTGCAGCCGATTATTGTCCGAAAAAGCATTAAAGGCTATGAAATTGTCGTCGGAGAGCGGCGGTACCGGGCAGCTAAGAAAGCTAAGCTAGATAAGGTGCCTGTAGTGGTCCGCAAGTTGACGGATGAGCAAATGATGGAGATGTCACTTTTAGAAAACCTCCAGCGTGAAGATTTATCAGCTATGGAAGAAGCGGCTGCTTATCAATCTTTGATGGATAAATTAAATATGACACAAGAAGTTCTTTCTAAACGAATGGGAAAGAGCCGGTCACATATTGCTAATTACGTTCGGCTCTTATCATTGCCTAAATCAGTGCAGACATATTTGGCAGACGGACAATTAACAATGGGTCACGGCCGAACGCTAGCAGGAATGAAAAATAAAAAACAGATGGAATCAGTTGCTTTAAAAGCCGTAAAAGAGCAATTGAATGTCCGTCAGCTGGAAAAATTGGTTCAGCAGCTAAATGAAAATGTTCCACGTGAAACAATTCCTGAGAAACAAGAGAAAGATATTTTTCTAAAAGAGCGAGAAGAATTTCTAAGAGAACGTTTCGGTACAGCTGTACATATTAAACAATCAAAAGATAAGAAAAAAGGGAAAATTGAGATTGAGTATTTATCACAAGAAGATTTAAATAGAATATTAGACTTATTTAATCCAGAAGATTGATAAGGAGCTGCCGAAGATTCGGCAGTTATTTTTTTATTTTGATCATTCCGTGACTGTCCAGAAACGGGATTTAATGGTAATTTAATAAAGATTAGAATTAGATAAGAAGGGCAGTTGTGAAAGATGGTATTATTCGGATCCATTGTGAATGGACTAACAATAATTAGCGGGGCCTTACTTGGAAAGTTATTAAATCGAATTCCAGAAGGGATTAAAGGGACAGTCATGCAAGCCATTGGATTAGCTGTGATTGTGCTAGGGTTACAGATGGGATTTAAAAGTGAAAACTTTTTAATTGTGATCATCAGCCTAGTCTGCGGCGCGGCGATCGGCGAAGTATTAATGTTAGATCACCGCCTTAACCAAGCCGGATTATTGTTAGAGAGAAAAATAGGAAAAGAAAATAGTGAAACAAGTATTTCACAAGGGTTTGTGACGGCCACTTTAATATTTGTTATAGGTGCCATGGGGATTATAGGCGCGTTAGATAGCGGAATTAGAGGCAATCATGAAGTGTTATTAACGAAATCTATTATTGATGGCGTAACGGCTTTAATTTTAACCACGACTCTAGGGATCGGTGTAATTTTTTCAGCGGTTCCGGTTGTCATGTATCAAGGAGCGATTGCTCTGTTCGCTACCCAGATTGATCGGTTTGTGCCAAAAGAGTGGATGGATGCGTTTATTGTAGAAATGACATCTGTGGGCGGTATTATGATTTTTGCCATCGGCTTAAATCTTCTTGGATTAACTAAAATCAGAGTAGCTAATCTATTGCCTAGTTTACTAATGGTGGGTTTGCTGATCACTTTCATTCAATATTTTTAAGTGAATACATGATTAGCCTGATGGGATCATTGTACATCAGGCTTTTTCGGCAGGAAATAATCTTTATCCATCCGCTGATAGCCGATCGATGCTTCAACGACACCTGAAGCAATCACTTTAGCCATGCTCATGACAAGATGAAGCCGCGTATTCTGCAAGACAAAAAACTCCATAAATCCGCTGACATTCACCACACCGGTAATATGCGCTTCTCCAACAGCGGGAAGCTCTTTGTTTACTCCTGCTCCAGGTTTGACTGGTCCTGCTCCAATTTGAATATTTCCGATGCTTTTTAAACGCCCCAAGCAGGCATCTGCGCCAATAATAAATGGGTGACGATGCGTCTTATGAATTATCGCTAATTTTTCTGTTAAATTGACGGCATGGACAGGATCCTCGAGAGTTCCGTATATATGAAACCCGACTGCTTTTTGATCAGATAAGAGTGTGCCAGTTAAAGGGCCAAGAGAATCTCCAGTGGAGCGATCCGTTCCGATAAATACAAGGATAATAGGTCTAGTATTAGGCGGAGGCAGCAAAGACAGCAGTTGTTCAGCTATGTTCTTACTGGCTTCTGGGTGCTCATAATGAAAGACGAAAGGGTCAGGCGACCGATCGAAAAACCGTTTAAGATTCATATTCCACCTCTTTAAGATAATAGTAAGAGTATACGGAAAAAAGAAGATTTCTATACATGGACAGGCAAGAGGACCAGAAAAAAAGGTTTCCTAGTAGGTCTGACTATAATTTTTTCCTGTTCCTTGTTAAAATGAGTATGCCCTTCATTAAAAATAGAAGGAGGAATGGATGGATTGACAACGTATCAACGAATGTTAGAAAAACTTTGGGATAGATTTACAGACGAAGAACTTTGGATCGCGTTTGGAGAAGGAACGCTTAAAATTGTTTTCATCCTGATTCTTGCCGGACTGGTTATTAAAATAGGAAAAGCAGGCATTCGAAATTTCTTTCACTTACGCTCTAAAACACCATTGGGCTTTTCTGAAAGAAGAGAAAATACATTACTTAAGCTGTTAGAAAACGTGATCTCTTACGTCATTTACTTTATTGCTCTTATTAATATATTGGCCGTATTGACGTTTGATATTAAAGGGCTTATAGCCGGGGCCGGGGTCGTTGGTCTTGCCATTGGTTTCGGTGCACAAAACTTAGTGCGCGACGTCATTACCGGTTTCTTTATTATCTTTGAAGATCAGTTTTCTGTCGGAGATTTCGTTCGGATTGGTCAATTTGAAGGGACGGTAGAAGAGATCGGCTTACGAACAACGAAGATCAAGAATTGGACGGGTGAACTTCATATTTTACCTAACGGAAGCATTGTAGAAGTAACGAACTTCTCCGTTCATAACAGCATGGCAGTGGTTGATGTCAGCATTGCTTATGAAGAAAATATTAGCGAAGCTGAAAAAGTAATTAATGATTTACTAGAAACACTTCCTGAGAAATACAGCGAAATTGTGGTGACACCCCAGCTTTTAGGCATTCAAAACTTAGCTGCCTCTGATGTGGTTATGAGAATTGTCGCTGAAACGACTCCAATGAATCATTGGTATATTGCCCGGATGATTCGTAAAGATATTAAAGAGTGTTTAGATGAGCATGGGATTGAAATTCCGTTTCCACGGCTTGTTATGTATTCCCGCAGCGAGCAGGAAGAAGCTGTAGAAGGAAAGAAACGAGAGCGGGAGAATGGGGGAGCATAATGGAGCAAAAGACATTTGAATTAAATGATATTGTAGAAATGAAAAAGGCTCATCCATGCGGAACCAACCGCTGGAAAGTCATTCGGTTAGGAATGGATATCCGCATTAAGTGTGAAGGGTGCGGACATAGCGTGATCTTGCCCAGGAAAGAATTTACGAAAAAAATAAAAAAAGTGTTGGGTTCTGAAGCAAAAGACAGCGAGTAATCCTCGCTGTTTTTTCGTATGAAATTGCAGCTAGTAGAGATTGCCTTTTTCTAAGACTATCTCTATAATTGTGAAAGGTTTATATTCGTAAAAAAATCATATGATTGAAATAGAGGAGTGACCAGAATGGCTTTAACAGCTGGGATTGTCGGGTTGCCAAACGTAGGTAAATCCACATTATTTAATGCAATAACGAAAGCAGGCGCCGAATCGGCCAACTATCCATTTTGTACAATCGATCCGAACGTAGGGATTGTTGAAGTTCCCGATCATCGTTTAAATAAGTTAACAGAAATGGTAGAACCGAAGAAAACGATTCCGACTGCGTTTGAATTTACAGATATCGCAGGAATTGTAAAAGGAGCCAGTAAAGGAGAAGGATTAGGAAATAAATTCCTTTCTCACATTCGTGAAGTAGATGCGATCTGCCAAGTAGTACGTTGTTTTGCGGATGACAACATTACGCACGTTTCTGGAAAAGTAGATCCAATTGATGATATCGAAGTCATCAATTTGGAATTGATTTTAGCTGATTTAGAAAGCGTCGATAAGCGTTTAGCACGTGTAGCTAAACTGGCGAAGCAAAAAGATAAAGATGCGGTATTTGAGAGTGATATTTTAGTAAAATTAAAAGAAGCGCTTGAAGATGACCGTGCAGCACGTACAGTTGAGTTCACGGAAGAACAAGCTAAGTTCGTGAAGCAAATGCATTTGTTAACGAGTAAGCCAATGCTATATGTGGCCAACGTAAGCGAAGATGACATCGCAGACCCTTCAGACAATGAATATGTACAAAAAGTTCGTGAATTCGCTGATAAAGATTCAGCTGAAGTCATCGTCGTTTGTGCGAAAATTGAAGAGGAAATTGCTGAACTAGACGAAGACGAAAAAATGATGTTCCTTCAAGAGTTGGGTATCGAAGAATCTGGTTTAGATCAATTAATCCGTGCTGCTTATTCATTATTAGGCTTAGCGACTTACTTCACAGCGGGCGTACAAGAAGTAAGAGCATGGACATTCCGCCATGGCATGAAAGCTCCGCAATGTGCCGGCATCATTCATACGGACTTCGAAAAAGGATTCATCCGTGCCGAAACCGTTTCTTACGACGACCTAGTGGCAACTGGCTCCATGACGGCAGCCAAAGAAGCCGGAAAAGTCCGCCTAGAAGGCAAAGAATATATCGTAAAAGACGGAGATATTATTCACTTTAGATTTAACGTTTAAAAGCAAAAGCCGTTTGTTCAGGTGTCTAATCTTTTACCCCAAAGCACAATAGATCCTAAAAACCCTCACTTCACCGTGAGGGTTTTTAGCTATTGCAGCAAGTAAAACGCTATAAGGAAATCTCTTCTCTATATAGCTTGCCTTCACAATCAAATTGTAGTATAATTCTTACTTGTGAGTAATGAAATACTTACTCCTTGCTCTTTTTAAGTGAAAAGAGCCGCATAGTCCATGAGGAGGTGAAAGAAAGATGAAAAAGTACGAATTCATGTACATTATCCGTCCTACACTAGATGAGGATGCTAAAAAAGCAGTTGTTGAGCGTTTTGACAACATCCTAACATCAAGCGGTGCGGAGATCATCGATTCTAAAGACTGGGGTAAACGTCGTTTAGCGTATGAAATCAACGATTTCCGTGAAGGTTTCTACCAATTGGTACACGCTAACGCTGAATCTGCAGCGGTTAATGAATTTGACCGTTTAGCAAAAATCAGTGATGACATTATCCGTCACATCGTTGTTAAAGAAGAAGAAAAATAATTCGTTATAAATAAACAAACGTCTGAAAATGTTTCACGTGGAACATTTTTAGGAAAAGGGGTTGATTCTGATGATGAACCGAGTGATTCTAGTCGGTCGTTTAACAAAGGACCCTGAACTTCGTTATACACCAAACGGAGTTGCAGTTGCCACCTTTACCCTGGCTGTGAACCGTTCGTTTACCAATCAGCAAGGAGAGCGAGAAGCAGACTTCATTAATTGTGTCGTCTGGCGCCGTCCCGCTGAGAATGTAGCGAATTTCTTGAAAAAGGGCAGTCTGGCTGGAGTAGATGGACGTGTGCAAACACGTAACTACGAAGGACAAGATGGCAAACGCGTATATGTGACTGAAATTATGGCAGAAAGCGTTCAGTTTTTAGAGCCACGCAATAGCGGCGGCCCATCAAACGAACGTGGCGGCGATAATAACATGTACGGCGGAGGGCAAAAAAGTCAAGATTTTCCGTTTGGACAGCAGAATCAACAACGAAGCAACAACAACAATAATAACAACAACTCAGGTTATACAAGAATAGATGAAGATCCATTTGCTAGCGACGGCAAGCCGATCGATATTTCAGATGACGATCTTCCATTCTAATTCCTATTGAAAAGCGATGCCTATTAGGCTGAGCTAAACAATTACAAAGGAGGGAAATGATCATGGCAGGACGCAGAGGCGGACGTAAGCGCCGGAAAGTTTGTTACTTCACAGCTAACGGCATTACGCACATCGATTATAAAGATGTGGATTTATTGAAAAAATTTATCTCTGAGCGTGGAAAAATTCTTCCACGTCGTGTAACTGGAACAAATGCTAAATACCAACGTCGTTTAACTATCGCAATTAAACGCGCGCGTACAATGGCACTTCTTCCGTACGTTACTGGAGAATAATACGTTTTAAAAGCCTGCTCTTTGTTGAGCAGGCTTTTTTGTATGCATTTTTAATGGGAAATATGAGTATTTTTTAAAAATTTTTCTAAAAAATTTCTACGAAATATATTGAAAAAAGATATAATAAAAAATAGTATTACTATTTACAGCCAGGCGGTGAACTTCTTGCACTCAATTAAAGTAAAATTAATGATTCCTATTGTTGTTCTGCTCCTTTTGTCCTTTAGTTTTATTATTATGTATACAAGTTATAAAGCGGAGAAGGAAACAGAAGAGAATGTCGTTTCGCAAACTCAGGGTATGGTTAAAGAAATGAATCATTCGATTCGCTTATTTTTAGACCAGCATGAAAAAAGTGTAGATCTATTATCCAAAGCTCCTATTCTTGCTTCGTATGGACAAGCGTTAATGCAATCTCCTGAAACGCCTGTAAACAATGAAGCGATAGTGGCTAATTTAGAACAGTATCTAGAGAGCTATCAAGATGTTACAAGCATCTATTTCGCATCTGTCACTAAGCATCTTGAAATAGTACCTTATGCGGATATTCCAGACGATTTCGATCACACGGACAGAGACTGGTATAAACAGGCTATTAACTTAAAAGGAGAAGTTGTTTGGAGTGAGCCTTACGTAGATGCAGCCACAGGAGCAAATGTCGTCACACTGTCTAAAGCGATATATAATGGCAGCCAATTACTAGGCGTGATTGGGGCAGACATTGACCTGAGCACATTAACGAATGCAATGAAAGATATGAATATCGGCTATAACGGCTATTCTGTCGTTATGTCTCAGCAAGGAATGGCGATTGTTCATCCTAAAGAAGCCGGCAAGGATGTATCGAACATGGCGTTTGCTAAAGGTTCATTAGCTGGTAAATCAGATCAAGGGGTTAGCACGTATAAAGAAAAAGGCAAAGATCAGCTATTTGTCTACGATACGGTTCAAGGACCTGAATGGAAAATAGGAGCGATTTACAACCGTGATCAGTTAATCGAACTTGCCCGCTCGATTCAGCAGTCTTTGCTAATAACGGGAGTTCTAGTTCTTGTATTAATTATTGCGGCGGTTCTTTTCGTCTTAAACAAAATTGTGCAGCCGCTTCATGCCTTGCGTAATTCCGCTAGAAAGGTAGCAGAAGGCGATTTAAGTGTCCAAGTATCGGTTCAGTCGAAAGACGAAGTAGGGCAGCTTGCCGCTGATTTTAATACAATGGTCATCAGTATGAAAGAAATCATATCTGTCGTTAACCATTCGGTTCAGGATGTAAAGCATTCCGCGGAGAATTTAAGCGCGATCTCTGAGGAGACGAACGCATCTAGTGAGCAAATGGGCTTAGCGATCACCCAAATTGCTAAGGGTGCAACAAAATCAGCAGAAGAATCCAGTGAAGCCACTCATCGTTCGAATAGCTTAGGGGAACAGATCAATATTATTACAAACCAGGCATCTGACATGAAGGCAGCAGCTGGACAAGCTGAACAAGCGAATCAAGCAGGTCTGAAACAAATTCAAGAACTTGGCGAGTCCAACCAGGATTCCAAAAACTACTTAAATGGAATGGAAAAAGTGATTTTAGAACTTGAATCTAAAATCACCTCCATAGGAGTAGTCATGGAGACTATTACACAAATCTCTTCTCAAACCAATCTATTAGCTTTAAACGCTTCGATTGAAGCTGCCAGAGCAGGGGAACATGGAAAAGGCTTTGCTGTAGTAGCAGAAGAAGTGCGGAAGCTTGCTGAACAATCGGTGAAAGCTACCGACCAAGTAAAGTCTACGATAATGGATATTCAAAACGGCTCGCAGCAAGCAGTTGATCAAATGGTCAAAACAAAAGAAAATTTCGACTCACAAACTTCTGTAGTGGAACAAACCAGCGAGATTTTCGTTCAAATTTCTTCGTTTGTCGAAAAAATGGAAGCATCCATTTCAGCCATAAATGATGAAATTCAGGAAGTAGCGGTGACAAAGAATGAGGTCCTTGAAGTGATGGAAGGCATTGCCGCAGCAAGCCAAGAATCAGCCGCAGCAAGCCAAGAAGTAAGTGCTTCCGCTGATGAACAGCATCATGCGATTCAAGCCGTAACTGAAGCATCTGAACATTTAATGGAGCTGAGTGGGGAACTAAAACACGCTGTGGAGCGATTTAAATTAAATTAATAAATACAAATCTAAGGGCTGACGCAATTTGTCAGTCTTTTTTTTTCATTTATTTATAAAAATATATCAAAAATTTACATTTCCTTAATAAGCCCAATAGGTATTTAAAACTATAATGAGGAGGGTATAAAGTAGGGAAGGCGGGACATGCGTGAAATCAATTCGAAAAAAACTAATTATTCCATTGTTTTCATTATTATTGGCCTCATTTACATTTATTATTTTTTTCACTGGAGAACAAGCAGAAATTATTACGAAAGATAATGTGACCGAGCAAACGAAAGGAATTGTAAAGGAACTAGAGAATTCAACCAACCTTTTTTTAGACAAGTATGAGGACAGCATCGACTTATTAGCAGAAAGTCAGCAAGCTATTCGGTATGGACAGCTAGTAAACGAAAGTGGATCTATAGAAGAACGATCTATAGCCGATAGAGAATTGCAGATTATCTTTAATCGGTACACCGATATCTATAAAGATGCCGTGAGTGTCTATTATGTTTCTCCGTCGAATCAGATGAAAATGGTGCCAGCGATTCAACTGCCCAGCAACTATCAGCCTGTTAACGAATCTTGGTATCAATCAGCGGTTAACAGTAAAACAGCCATCTGGAGCTTGCCTTACAAGAACAGCGCAGGTGCGTATGTAGTCACTATTTCTAAAGCATTATATAGCGGCAAAGAGCTGATTGGCGTCGTTGGAGCAGATATTCATCTAACTAGCCTGACTAATCGAATGAACGATTTAAATATCGGGTATAACGGGTATCCAATCATCTTAGCAGAAAATGGGGATGCGATGGTGCATCCGAAATTGAAAGGGAAGAATTTGAAGAAGGATGCTCTATTTAAAGAAGTGCTTGAAGGCAAAAGTGAAAGCGGAATTGTCGAAGACCCATCCAATAAACAGTTGTTTGTCTACAATACCGTTACTCGTACGAATTGGATCATCGGCGCCATGTACAAGGAATCTGAATTAATCAGCTTATCTAATTCAATTAAAAAGATTCTGCTGGTGACGGCAATTGCTGTTCTGTTTTTAGTCATGATTGCCATCATCATTCTTTCTTCTAAAATAACCCGACCTTTAGAAAAATTAAACCAATCGGTAAGTGAAGTGGCGAAAGGAAATTTACATACAAAGGTTGAAGTGAAAGGAAAAGATGAAGTGGCTCAGTTAGGAAGTAATTTAAACTTCATGATTGATAATATGAGAAACATTATTCTGGTGGTTGCGGATTCTGCTCATAACGTCAAAGAATCGGTTGATCAGCTGAAATTAAGCGCTTTAGAGTCGGCGGCATCGAGTCAGGAAACATTTTCAGCAATGAATGAAATTGCTCTAGGTGCAGAACGTTCAGCGAAAGAGGCTGATTCCGCGGACAAGCAGTCGATTCAACTAGGACAGGTGATTAATGAGATCACTGACAAAGCCGAGACGATGTCTTCTCTAGCAGAAGAAGCTAGCTTAGCCAATCAGGCAGGGGCTTCACAGATTAAATCCCTTTATCAATCAAATGAAACCTCTCAAGCATTTATTGACGCCACACAGGATGTCATTGCTGATTTAGCAGGCAAGCTTCAGCACATGGAGCAAGTCGTTCAGACAATTACCGACCTTTCTTCTCAAACGAACTTATTGGCGTTAAATGCAAGCATTGAAGCGGCTAGAGCAGGGGAGCATGGGAAGGGCTTTTCAGTTGTCGCCCAGGAAGTCAGAAAACTAGCAGAGCAGTCGAAACAATCTGCTTTAGGCATACAAGAAATGATAGAGGATATTCAATTAGGATCGAACCGGGCAATCGAGCAAATGAGTCAAACCAAATACAATTTTTCCAGACAAACCGAGGTGGTTCAGCATACGCGAGAGATCTTTAAGCAAAACTATTCTTTAATGAATCAAATCAAGCAGGCGGTTTCTTCAGTGACAGCGGATATTCAGCATATGGCTGACACAAAGGAAGATGTGCTCATGATGATTAGTGAAATGGCCGAAGTATCCCGTCAGGCGGCAGCGGTCAGCACAGAAGTCCGAAATCACACCGATGAGCAAGTGAAAAGAGTAGAATCTGTTACAGAAAGTGCCGATCAGTTAACGAACCTGAATGATGAACTCCTTCAATCGATCAGAAGGTTTAAAGTATAAATAAAAGATCAGATAACAACCACTTGAATGGGTCATTTCAAGTGGTTTTAACGTTGGCCTGCGCTAGGATACATCCGTTATTTGACGGGTTTTCGCTGCTGTTTAACTTTCTGAAATTCCTCAAGGTTGAATGACATTCAAAAGGAAGCTAAAATAATAGAAGCAGGTTTTCTGCGCAACGCACAAAACTCGTTGACAAAAAGGCTGATTTCTCCGCCAAGCAGCAGGGCCGGCAGAGTCTTTTACATAAATGAAACAGTAATAATTTAATGAGGTGTTCGAGTGAGAAGTACTAGAATGATCACTGAAGGGGCATTAATGTTAGCTATATTTACAATTTTATTGCTGATCTCATTGTATGTCCCTTTATTATGGGCGATTTCAAGCCTGTTCTTAATTTTGCCTTTCCTCATTTACAGTGCGAAATATCCGGTTAATTACTCTGTGCTGCTCATTGTAATCAGCACGGCTCTTTCGGGACTGGTCGGGGGAATTCTGACTATACCATTAGCCTTATCCAACAGTACTACAGGTGTAGTGATGGGCAGTCTTATAAAGAAACGCAAGGAAAAGTTTGTTATATACGTAGCGGGCAGTTTTACTTTTTTACTTAACGTTCTTCTTCAGTATGTAGCGGCTATCATGTTATTTGATTTTAATTTCATGTCGGAATTGAATCGGACATTGAAAAGCTCCTTTAAGGAATCAACTGCGCTGATGGAGAAGCTGGGGCAGACCATCCCTGAAAACACAGAGGAACAGCTTATGGCTAGTGTAGATATGTTTCAAACACTCATGCCAAGCTTGATCGTGCTGTTTTCCTTTCTCTCTGTGCTGATCTTAATTCTCGTCAATTTTCCTATTTTAAAAAGGCTTGGAATGGATGTACCTGTTTTTGAGCCATTTAGAAATTGGCAGCTGCCAAAAAGTATCCTGTGGTATTACCTGTTTTTACTGCTTGGTGCTTTTATCGCATTTCCGGAAAAGGGAACGATGTGGTATTCAGCTTATACTAACTTGATGTTTATGCTGCAGCTATGTCTGCTGATTCAAGGACTTTCTTTCATCTTTTTCTATGCTTATCTAAAGAAATGGACAAAAGCAATCCCAATATTTATTGCTGTTTTTTCAATTCTCATGCTTCCACTTCTTTATCTTGTGAGATTATTAGGTATAATTGACTTAGGATTTGATTTGCGGCAGCGCCTTCAATCAAAAAAATAGTTACTGTAGCGATTTTTATTTCTAGGAGCTGAAACCATGCTTTCTTACTATAATAGGAGAAATATTCAACTTCCGTTATATGGACTAATGGCTGTCCTCGCAGTTGTGTTAATCATTCTTTCGATGCACAGCTGGATTGCCGGATTGATCGGTCTAGCAGCGGCTGCTTTTCTTTTTTTTCTCCTGTTCAGGGCAGAAAAAAGGATTCACGAAGAAATTGAACAATATGTTAACACATTGTCTTACCGATTAAAAAAGGTAGGAGAAGAAGCCTTGTTAGAAATGCCAATTGGGATTCTTTTGTACAACGAGGAGTATTACATAGAATGGTCTAATCCTTTTTTAGCTTCCTGGTTTGAACAGGAGTCTCTTGTGGGGCAGTCCTTATATGAAGTGGCAGAAGTCGTCATACCGGTGATAAAAAGTGAAAAAGAAGAAACGGTCCAGTTAAATGGACGCCAGTTTCATCTTGTTGTTAAGCCGAGTGAAAGACTGGTTTACTTTTTCGATGTGACAGATCAAGTGGAAACAGCTAAGAAATACCTTGAAGAAAAGACGGTTGTGTCGATTATTTACTTGGACAACTACGATGATTTGACTCAAGGAATGGACGACCAGACGCGAAGCAACTTAAATAGCCTAGTCACCTCGCTGTTAAACAATTGGGCTAAAGAATATGGAATGTTTATAAAACGGATTTCTTCAGAGCGGTTCTTTGCGGTATTGAATGAAAAGATTCTGCTTGAACTAGAAGAGTCGAAATTCGCTATCCTGGATGTTATTAGGGAACATACGGCTAAACAAAATGCACCGCTCACATTAAGTATTGGTGTGGGACAAGGGGAGTTGCCGCTTCCTGATATCGGCGATCTGGCTCAATCCAGTTTAGACTTGGCTCTTGGACGAGGAGGAGACCAGGCAGCCATTAAACAAACGACAGGAAAAGTGAAATTCTACGGCGGAAAAACGAATCCGATGGAGAAAAGAACACGTGTCCGCGCGCGGGTGATCTCTCATGCACTGAAAGAACTGGTGACAGAAAGCGATAAGGTCATTGTCATGGGTCATAAATATCCAGACATGGATGCCATAGGTGCTTCTATGGGAATCCGCCGCGTAGCCGAAATGAACGATCGAGATGGCTATATTGTCTTGGATTTCTCTGAGATCGATACAGCGGTGAAGCGATTAGTCGGAGAAACGAAGGAGCATCCAGATTTATATTCAAGATTCCTCACTCCTGAAGAAGCCTTGGATTTAGCGACAGAGGATACGCTGCTTGTCATAGTAGACACGCATAAACCTTCGCTTGTGATCGAAGAAAAACTATTAAACAAAATTGAAAAAGTTGTGGTCATCGATCACCATCGGCGCGGAGAGGAATTTATTCAAAATCCTTTGCTTGTCTATATGGAGCCATATGCGTCCTCGACTGCAGAACTTGTGACAGAGCTGCTTGAATACCAGCCGAAAACGAAAAAACTTTCGATGTTAGAAGCGACGGCCCTGCTTGCAGGAATAATTGTCGATACGAAGAGCTTCTCTTTAAGAACAGGCTCGAGAACATTTGATGCAGCTTCCTACCTGCGGGCACAGGGGGCAGATACCGTTCTCGTACAAAAATTCTTAAAAGAGGATATTAATACGTATATACAGCGTTCACAATTAATTGAAACAGTGTATTTCGTATACAATGGCATTGCGATCGCTAAAGGGAGAAATGAGGCCATCTATGATTCTGTGTTAATTGCTCAAGCAGCTGATACACTTTTGACGATGGATGGAGTCAGTGCATCCTTTGTCATTGCCAGAAGAGCGAAAGATACAGTCGGCATCAGTGCCCGTTCTTTAGGAGAAATCAATGTCCAAATCATTATGGAACAATTAAACGGGGGTGGGCATTTAACCAATGCAGCAACCCAGCTGAAAGAAATCACTGTAGACGAAGCAGAATTACAGCTGAGCACAGTCATTAATCAAATTATTGAAGGGGGCAGGGAAGAATGAAAGTAATCTTCTTGCAAGACGTAAAAGGTAAAGGAAAAAAAGGGGAAGTAAAAAATGTCGCGGATGGATACGCGCACAATTTTCTTCTAAAAAATAACTTAGCGGTGGAAGCAACAGCCGGCAACCAAAAAGCATTAGATAATCAAAAGAAAAAAGAAGCAGAAATTGCTCAGCAAGAAGTAGAAGATGCGAAGAAGTTAAAAGAAGTGATTGAAGGTCTGACTGTTGAAGTGAAAGCTAAATCAGGAGAAGGCGGCCGTTTATTCGGTTCTGTCACTTCTAAGCAGATTGCAGAAGAACTAAAGAAAACACACAACATTAAAATTGATAAACGAAAAATGGATCTGCCAGATGGCGTACGTGCTCTTGGTTACACAAACGTACCGGTTAAACTTCATAATGAAGTATCTGGAACTTTAAAAGTTCATGTAGTGGAAGAAAAATAATTCATTTCATGCTAAAATAGTAAGGTTGAGAAATGTGATCGGATGTTTTCTGGTCACATTTTTTCTATAAAAAAAGTCATCCTTCCTTTAAGGAGGTTCAAGCATATGAGTGATTTATTAACAGATCGGATTCCACCGCAAAATATAGAGGCAGAGCAGGCCGTGCTCGGAGCCGTTTTCTTAGAACCATCCGCATTAACTGTAGCATCGGAAATATTAATCCCTGAAGATTTCTACCGAAGTGCCCATCAGAAGATATTCAGCATGATGCTCAAGCTGAATGACCATGGGAAAGCGGTCGACGTGATTACCGTCACGGAAGAACTCGCAGCGGCCAAAGAGCTTGAGGATGTCGGAGGCGTATCTTATTTAACTGACTTAGCGGATTCTGTTCCTACAGCTGCCAACATTGAATATTACGCCCGGATCGTCGAAGAGAAGTCGCTTTTGCGTCGATTGATACGCACAGCTACCCATATCGCTTCCGAGGGCTACAGCCGAGAAGATGAAGTAGAAGGGCTGTTGAGTGAAGCAGAAAAAAGCATTATGGAAGTCGCTTCCCGCAAAAACACCAGTGCCTTTCATAATATTAAAGATGTGCTTGTTCGCACATACGACAATATTGAATTGCTTCATAACCGTAAAGGCGACGTAACGGGTATTCCTACGGGTTTCGCGGAGCTTGATGGCATGACGGCAGGCTTCCAGCGTAATGATTTAATCATTGTTGCTGCCCGTCCTTCAGTGGGTAAAACCGCCTTTGCGTTAAACATTGCCCAAAATGTCGCGACCAAAACGGAAGAAAATGTGGCCATCTTTAGTTTGGAGATGGGAGCGGAGCAGCTGGTGATGCGGATGCTTTGCGCTGAAGGGAACATCAACGCCCAAAACCTGCGGACAGGCTCTCTGACCGACGAAGACTGGCGCAAGCTGACTATGGCGATGGGCAGTCTGTCGAACTCCGGTATTTTCATTGATGATACACCAGGTGTCCGCATCGGGGAAATTCGTGCGAAATGCCGCCGTTTGAAACAGGAGCATGGACTGGGCATGATCTTAATCGATTACTTGCAGCTGATTCAAGGAAACGGCCGTTCAGGCGAAAATCGTCAGCAGGAAGTATCGGAAATTTCCCGTTCTTTAAAGGCATTAGCGAGGGAATTAGAAGTGCCGGTTATCGCGCTTTCCCAGCTGTCCCGTGGAGTAGAGCAGCGTCAAGATAAGCGTCCGATGATGTCAGATATTCGTGAATCAGGGTCGATTGAGCAGGATGCCGATATCGTTGCTTTCTTATATCGTGACGATTATTATGATAAAGAGTCTGAGAATAAGAATATTATTGAAATCATTATTGCCAAGCAGCGTAATGGTCCAGTTGGAACCGTACAGCTGGCGTTTGTAAAAGAATATAATAAATTCGTCAACTTAGAGCGGCGATTTGATGACGCCGGTTAAGAAATGTTGAGAGTCAGTTACCATATGCTGGCTCTTTTTTGTTTTATACGAACGAATACGATAAAAAAATATTAATTGTTCGTGTTTTGTATTTGACTTCTTCTGTTTTAAACTGGTAAACTTATTATGTTTGATAAAAAGAATTTACGGACCCTTCGGAGGTGCACATACATGTCATCAGTAGTTGTAGTTGGAACACAATGGGGCGATGAAGGAAAAGGTAAGATCACTGACTTCCTTTCAGAAAATGCAGAAGTAGTAGCCCGTTACCAAGGCGGTAACAATGCCGGTCATACCATTAAATTCAATGATGTGACGTATAAATTGCATTTAATCCCATCAGGAATTTTCTATGAGGATAAAATTTGTGTAATTGGAAATGGAATGGTTGTAGATCCTAAAGCGCTAGTTAAAGAATTAAAGTATTTAGCAGACCGCAACGTATCTACAGAAAATCTTCGTATCAGCAATCGTGCACATGTCATTCTTCCATACCACTTGAAAATCGATGAAGTGGAAGAAGAGCGCAAAGGTGCGAACAAGATCGGAACAACGAAAAAAGGAATTGGCCCAGCTTATATGGATAAAGCAGCGCGTGTCGGAATCCGCATGGCTGACCTTTTAGACCGCCAAGCCTTCGAAGAAAAATTAACTCGCAATCTTGAAGAGAAGAATCGTCTGTTAGAGCGTTTCTATGAGACTGAGGGCTTCAAAATTGAAGATATTTTAGACGAGTACTATGAGTATGGCCAACAAATTAAGCATCTAGTAAGCGATACATCTGTTGTGCTGAACGACGCATTAGATGAAGGCCGCCGTGTCCTTTTTGAAGGTGCACAAGGCGTTATGCTTGATATTGATCAAGGTACATATCCATTTGTTACATCATCTAACCCAGTTGCCGGCGGTGTAACGATCGGTTCTGGTGTAGGTCCTACAAAGATCAATCATGTCGTTGGTGTGTCTAAAGCTTACACAACTCGTGTAGGAGATGGACCATTCCCGACAGAACTTGATAACGAAATTGGCCACCAAATTCGTGAAGTAGGCCGTGAATACGGAACAACAACTGGACGTCCTCGCCGTGTCGGCTGGTTTGACAGTGTCGTTGTTCGCCATGCTCGCCGTGTGAGCGGCTTGACAGATCTTTCATTGAACTCAATCGATGTTCTTACAGGCATCGAAACATTGAAAATCTGTGTTGCTTACCGTTACAAAGGTGAAATCATGGAAGAATTCCCAGCGAGCTTAAATGTACTGGCTGAATGTGAGCCTGTATACGAAGAGCTTCCAGGCTGGACAGAAGATATCACAGGCTGCAAATCATTGAGCGAACTGCCGGATAATGCCCGTCATTATTTAGAGCGCGTGTCTCAATTAACAGGCATTCCTTTGTCAATCTTCTCAGTAGGTCCTGACCGCAACCAGACAAATGTTGTCCGCAGCGTATGGAGCTTAAGATAAGCATATAATGAACAGAAGAGAGTGTCCCATAAGCTTCGGCTTTTAGGGGCACTCTTTTTTCGTTACTCTTGATTTCTTTTCGCGCCTGTTGTGTTTCTTTTCACTTGAAGAGAGTTTATTTACATTCAAGGGGATTTCTTTACACTTACTCAATTTTCTTTTCGTACAGGTGATTTGTTTACAGTCAGCGAAATTTCTATACGCTCAAAAAGGTTTCTTTTCATACAGCTGAAAAAGAGCAAAATGCACTGTATTTTTTTAAAAATCAAGAGAAATCCGTACTTTAAAAAGTTTTATTCCCTTTTACGACAAATTTTTTCAAAAATGTATTGTCAGTCTAAATTCCATGTGATAAGATTAACCTCGTTGCTAAGGAAACAAGTGAATTAGTAAACTATCATTCTACTTATGGCCCGTTGGTCAAGCGGTTAAGACACCGCCCTTTCACGGCGGTAACACGGGTTCGAATCCCGTACGGGTCATCCAAACAGACAGGTACGTTTCTGACGGCTGCCTTTGCACCGTCAGATTGCTTTACCTTATGTTTCAAGTAGATCAATAATGGTCCGGTAGTTCAGTTGGTTAGAATGCCTGCCTGTCACGCAGGAGGTCGCGGGTTCGAGTCCCGTCCGGACCGCCATTATTATTTAAACCGTTTACTTTAATGAATCAATCCTAATGAATTTGCGGGCCATGCGTTCTAAGACCTGTTCTTAGATGGCCAGCAAAATTTTTACCGGATGCAGGTATGTGGCTTTAATAATGAGTACATAATGTAAGACCAGCAACAAGTGTCGTTCCTGAGAGCGGGTGGATGGAAAACGGACACATTTATATGAAAGTATTCTTTTATTAAGGCTCAGTAGCTCAGTCGGTAGAGCAATGGACTGAAAATCCATGTGTCGGCGGTTCGATTCCGTCCTGAGCCATCAAAGAAGCATCGCGATGATATTTCACTCTCGCGATGCTTTTTTTATTTCCAAGGAAATAGATGCCTGGCTGTAATAGATGAAAACGATCGTATAACATGGTAAAGTTAATGAGAAGTTTGACATATTTACAGCAGCTTAGAATCCAGGCATAAATAGAGAACAGGCGTTAGATCATAGTGTAAATGCACTTACATTCTTCTGCTATAATTGTACCAACCATTTAATCTTTACTATAGTAGATAGCAAGATTGAAGAAATGAGGAGAAAAATCATGCAAAAGAAAATACTAGTCGTTGATGATGAAAGACCAATTGCAGATATCTTACAATTTAATCTCAAAAAAGAAGGCTACGATGTTCACTGTGCCTACGATGGTGATCAAGCAGTAGAGATGGTTGAGGAATTGCAGCCGGATTTAATTCTGCTCGATATTATGCTTCCAGGCCGTGATGGAATGGAAGTATGCCGTGAAGTGAGAAAGAAATATGAAATGCCGATTGTCATGCTGACAGCGAAGGATTCAGAAATTGATAAAGTGCTCGGTCTTGAACTTGGGGCGGATGACTATGTCACAAAGCCTTTTAGCACGAGGGAGCTAATTGCCCGTGTGAAAGCGAATTTACGCCGCCATCAAGCTGGCGCTGCACAGGCCGTGGAAGAAGATACGAATGAAATTACAGTCGGTACGCTGACGATTCATCCAGATGCTTATATCGTATCTAAACGTGGAGAAACGATTGAATTGACGCATCGTGAGTTTGAATTGCTTCATTATTTAGCGAAGCATATTGGACAAGTCATGACGCGTGAGCATTTACTGCAAACGGTATGGGGCTACGATTACTACGGAGATGTCCGTACCGTGGACGTAACCGTTCGACGCTTGCGTGAGAAAATTGAAGATAACCCTAGCCACCCATCTTGGATTGTGACAAGAAGAGGAGTCGGTTATTACTTGCGGAATCCTGAGCAGGAGTAAGATAAATGAAAAGAGTAGGTTTTTTTCGATCGATCCAGCTGAAGTTTGTGTTAATTTACGTGCTTCTCATCCTGTTTGCTATGCAGGTGATTGGTGTTTACTTCGTGAAGGAACTAGAAGAGAAGCTCGTTACAAACTTTAAAAGCTCCTTGCAGGAACGGGTAAATTTATTAGAATACAATTTAAGAGAAGAAATGCTGAAAGAGAGAAGCGAAGAAACAGCTACGCTTGAACAAGATATCCGTAAAATCTTAGACGACTTTTCAGCCAATGATATTTCAGAAGTGCGGGTCATTGACCGCAGAAGCCGAATCATTGGCACGAGTGACCCGAATAATCAAGGAATTGTCGGTCAGCGAACGACTGAAATTGCGGTGAAACGGACGCTTTCAGTTGGTGCGGAAGAAGATAAGATCCTGATCGACCGCCAGACTCGGAAGCGGATCTGGGTATTTACATCCCCGATTATTTCTAATCGGGAAGTGATTGGTTCCGTCTATTTAATTGGTAAAGTGGAAAACGTCTTTGGGCAAATGGATGAAATCAATGAGATATTATTTTCCGCCACAGCTCTTGCTTTATTTGTGACGGCTATACTGGGCATTCTTTTGGCACGAACGATCACAAGACCGATCACCGATATGCGGCGGCAGGCAGTGGCCTTAGGGAAAGGAAACTTTTCACGAAAGGTTCGCGTGTACGGCCAGGATGAAATCGGAGAACTGGCCATTACCTTTAACAATTTAACGAAACGGCTTCAAGAAGCCCAGGCGACAACAGAAGGAGAAAGAAGGAAGCTTTCGTCCGTTCTTTCCTATATGACAGACGGAGTGATTGCGACCGATCGTAAGGGACGGGTCATTTTAATTAACGAGCCGGCTGCGAAGCTATTAAATGTTTCACGTGAAACAGTCATTTCTCAGCCTATCGTATCTCTGCTGGGGCTTGAGGAAGAGTATTCGTTTGAAGATTTATTAAATGAGCAGGACTCGGTCATTTTAGATCACAGTACGCAGGAACAGCCTTATATCTTACGTGCGAACTTTTCTACTATTCAAAAGGATACGGGCTTTGTGAATGGTTTAATCACCGTGCTCCACGATATTACCGAGCAAGAGAAAATTGAAATGGACCGCAGGGAGTTTGTGGCGAACGTTTCACATGAATTAAGAACCCCACTCACGACGATGCGAAGTTATTTGGAAGCATTGGCAGAAGGGGCGTGGCAGGATCCGGATATTGCTCCGCATTTCTTGGATGTCACTCAAACAGAAACCGAGCGAATGATTCGTCTCGTCAATGACTTGCTCCAGCTATCGAAGTTTGACAGCAGTGATTACAATTTAACGAAGAAGGATGTAGACTTTACGGAATTTTTCAACCGCATTATTGACCGATTTGAAATGACAAAGCCGGAGGAAATCACGTTTAAACGGAAGCTGCCGCGCTATCCTGTGTATGTAGAAATCGATGCCGATAAGCTTACGCAGGTGCTTGATAATATTATTTCCAATGCGCTGAAGTACTCTCCTCAAGGCGGACAGATTTCGTTTAAAGTGGAGGAGCGGTCTAATGCCATTGAAGTAAGTGTACGCGATCAGGGAATGGGCATTCCTAAGAAGAATTTAGAGCGAATTTTTGAGCGTTTTTATCGTGTAGACCGAGCGCGCTCACGTAAAATGGGCGGAACAGGATTAGGATTAGCTATAGCAAAAGAAATGATTACCGCTCATGGCGGCCATATTTGGGCGACAAGTGTCGAAGGGAAAGGGACAGCCATTCACTTTACACTTCCATACGAGCTTTCTCAAGAGGATGAATGGTCATGAACTATGAAAAAATTAAATCAATTGCCTTAGCTGTGCTAGTTCTGATAAGCATCTTGTTAACATGGAGTATTTGGAACTACCAGCCGGATTATGAAACGATCGACAATGATTATATTTATGAGGTGTCGATCAGTGAGACGAGAACAGCTGATGAGTTAATTAAACCTTCTAAGGTACTTGTGCACATAGAGGAAGAACATCACGGCACGAACAATGAAAAAGATGCAGATGAAGTATTAAAAGAATTAAAAAAATGGACATTTGACGAAGGAGAGAATATCTCTACTACCTTGTCGGAAAGGGAATTCCAGCGGCTAGTTCATGGAAACAACCGATTAGAAATGATCTTTCCAACCTATGTGCCATTTACTTCTTTTAAAAATATTTTAACGTTTAATAATAACAGCGTGCCTAATGCGGTATTTGACCGCATAGTAGTGACTCAGGTGAATGCAAAGGAAAACACAGCGTTGGTTTATTTTGTCTCAACGAGTGAACGGCTTGTATTTAAAAGCGAAGCCCAAGCGTCAACGGCAGCAATCTTTAAAAAGAGATTTATAGACTCTGCCGATCGCTGGAAGCATTATTTTTCTTATAAATTGAAAAATGGCCATACGATTTTCTTGCCGAATGAAGAAACATCGCTGCTTCGTTATAAGTATTATCCGGACTACATTGCCACAGAGAAGTTTAAAGATGCTCTATTCAGCGACCCAAGCTACGTCAAAAAAGGGGCAAAATCTGATGGAGAAGAATATACAGATGGTTCTAGTTTACTAAGAGTCAACTACAATAATCACATGATTTTTTATGTGAATCCAGCCAAGGAATCTGAAATTGACCGGACGGGAAATTACCATCAGCTTCTCGAGAAAAGCATGAATTTCGTTAATGAACATAGCGGATGGACCGATCAATATCGTTTGTTTGACAGCTCTCCGTCTAACCCAACGATTAACTACCGTTTATTTGTCAGCGGCAGACCTGTGTTTAATGACCAAGGGATGACATTAATTCAGCAGGTATGGGGTCAAGATCAAATTTATAAATATGTTCGTCCATATTTTACGCTAGACATCTCATTGCCTTCTGAAAAAGACGAAGTGAAACTGGTAAATGGCAAGACGGCTATAGATAAAGTAGTCAGCCAAGATGACATTAACCCTAATATGATAGAAGATTTGACGGTCGGCTATGATTTAGCCCGCGACCCACAGACACGTAAGATTCTTGTATTAGAGCCTTCTTGGTACTATAAATATAACGGCCGTTGGCAGCGCCTTGAAATGAATGAAGGAACGGGAGGAACTGTGCGTGGATTGGAGTAAAACGAAGTCAATATTCATAGCGGTTTTTCTCATTTTAGACATTTTCCTCCTGACCGTTTTCTTTAATAAGCATAGCGCCAGCCAGTTTGAAATGATTAAGGAAACGTCCATTGAAGATAAGTTAGAAACAGATAACATCCAATATGGAAAGCTGCCTAATCAAATGAATAAAGAACCTTTGGTTACGGCGAAAGCGAAAGAATTTACGAAGACGGAGCTAACCCTTCTGACCAATCAGGAAGTGCGCTTATCGGAAAGTCAGGTGACAGTGATCAGCGAGCTCGACAAACCCGTAAAGCTCGGTGAAAACAAAGAGGAGGATATTCGTTCCTTTGTGAATAATCATGTCTTATTTGGCGACAAATACCGCTTATCCAGCATTAAAGAAAAAGAGAAACAAATTACGTTTTATCAGCACTATGATGATAAAAAAATGTTTGAGAACATTAACGGTAAATTAGAATTAAAGTTAAATGGAAGCGGAGAAATTGTTTCGTATGAGCAGACGCTTCTAGAAGATTTTCACGAAAATGGCAAACCCGAGAATGTGCTGCCGGCGTTCCAAGCGATTCAAACGCTCTATAAAAATGGACTGATCAAGCCTAACAGCAAAATTTCTAATGTAGAATTAGGCTATTATACGGTCGTGCAGCTGACTGAATCTCAAGTGCTGTCACCTACTTGGTATTTCAAAATAAAGAATAAAGATAAAGAAGAAGAATTATACGTGAATGCGTATGACGGATCGATCTATCAAACGGAGAAAGATTCATAATAAGGGACATGGAGTGAAACGAAATGACGATGCATTTTAGTGTGCTCGCCAGCGGAAGCACAGGAAATGCGTTTTATGTAGAAACAGGGAAACATTCCTTTCTAGTGGATTCCGGTCTGAGCGGCAAGCAAATGGAAGCCTTGTTTTCATCGATTGGCAGAGAGGTGAAGAACCTGTCAGGCATTCTTGTGACACATGAGCATAGTGATCACATTAAAGGATTAGGGGTGCTTGCCAGAAAGTATAAATTGCCGATCTATGCCAACGAGAAAACATGGCAGGCGATGGACGGATTAATTGGAAAAGTGGATACCGAACAGAAATTCACTTTTGATATGGAAACGGTCAAGACCTTTGATGACTTAGATATAGAATCGTTCGGTGTCTCTCATGATGCCGCAGAGCCGATGTTTTATATCTTCCATCATGAAGGCAAAAAGCTAGTGTTGATCACAGATACAGGCTATGTCAGTGATCGGGTGAAGGGTATTATTCAGGATGCGGATACGTATGTATTTGAAAGCAATCACGATGTGCAAATGCTTAGAATGGGAAGATACCCATGGAACATTAAGCGCCGAATTCTAGGCGACTTTGGGCATGTATCGAATGAAGATGCGGCACTTGCGATGTGCGACGTCATTGGTGACAAAACAAAACGCATCTATCTGGCTCATCTTAGCCAAGATAACAACATGAAAGATTTAGCGAAAATGAGCGTGACGCAAACCCTTGAGATGAAAGGGATGGCAGTTGGCGACCAGTTCGATATACTAGATACCGATCCCAAAACACCGACGATTTTAACTGAAATATAAGTGAAAAGCGGACTTTTTACCGACTTAGCTTTCGATGCATGTAAACGATGTGCAGGGGGAGCCAGACGGATAAGAGTCCGCCTTTTTTGTGTACGGAAAGACGCTTTCCTCTTCCTAATTAATTGAATTTTTTAAAACAATTGTTATAATTTTGGCTAAGTGGGAAAAATAGAAGAAGCAATTATTTTGAAAGGGTGAGGCGTTTGGGGTACTACGATGAAGAAAGAACGAGCCGCAGCCAGCGAAACCGTGGCAAAGGCGGCTATTTTTTAGCCAGTTTGGTCGGTATGATCCTAGGAGCAGTACTAATCCTTGTGGCTCTGCCAAAGCTGACAGATTATAATATATTAAATGGAGCCGAAGAGAAGCAGGAGGAAACAGTAAAGGATAACAAGTCCGTTCAAGGCCAAAAGGTGTCAATGGACGTGACGACCGATGTAACCAAAGCGGTGGATAAAGCGAAAGACACCGTGGTGGGAATTACAAATATCCAGTCGGGTAACTTCTGGGAAGGTGAAGGATCGGCTCAGCCAGCCGGGACAGGTTCAGGAGTAATCTATAAAAAAACAGGTGATAAAGCGTATATCGTGACGAATTTCCACGTAGTGGAAGGCGCACAGCAGCTAGAAGTATCCTTAGCAGATGGAACGAAAGTCCCTGCGAAAATGCAAGGAGGCGACGTCTGGTCGGATCTTGCGGTGTTAGAGGTCAGTTCGGCTAACATTAAAAATGTAGCGGAATTTGGCGATTCAGATGCGTTAAAGATCGGTGAACCTGTTATCGCGATTGGGAATCCACTCGGTTTAGAATTCTCAGGTTCTGTGACGCAAGGCGTGGTATCCGGACTGGAGCGAGCGATCCCAGTTGACGTAAATCAAGATGGAATGGTCGACTGGCAAGCAGAAGTTATGCAGACCGATGCAGCAATTAACCCTGGAAACAGCGGCGGAGCCTTAGTAAATATTTCAGGTCAAGTGATTGGCATTAACTCAATGAAAATTGCCCAGCAGGAAGTTGAAGGTATTGGCTTATCTATTCCGATTAATTATGCACAGCCGATCATTGAGGATTTAGAAAAGTACGGAAGCGTGAAACGTCCAGCAATGGGAGTGACGCTTAGAAATGTGAATGAAGTGCCTGCTTATCATCAGCAGGAAACATTGAAGCTTCCTAAAGGAATTACAGAGGGTGCGATGATTGAACAAGTCGTTCCGAATTCTCCAGCAGGTCAAGCCGGCCTTCAGGAGTTTGATGTGATTGTGAAGCTCGATGATGAAGAAATTAAAGATATTTTAGGATTAAGGAAGTATATGTATAACAATAAAGACGAAGGCGATCAAGTGAAGGTTTCTTTCTATAGAGAAGGCAAGCTGCAGGAAGTAACAATGAAACTGACGACAGAAGGCGCTCTATAATTAATCAGTGCTCCCCGCATCCTTTTACAGAAGGTATGGGGAGTACTTTATTTATGAAAAGAAAAGTGTAGTTGAATCGGATGGTCAGTATGGTATGATAAGTGAGGAAAATACCGCATAAAGGAGTTAAGTAAAGATGATTTATTGCTGCCAAGAACATGTAGAATTAGCTCTTGATGTCGTTGTGGATGAATTCGAAACCTTTCCGAAGATTGATCAGCTGTCAGAAGAGAAAAAGTTGTCCACAAACTGCGAGTATTGTCAAAACAGAGCGGAATATGTAGTGGCAAACTAATATTCGCCTACCACATGTGGATAGGTTCTGTTGATATGTGGATAACTAAAATTTTATAGTCAATATATGTAAATATGATAAAGTAAGGTAAAAGACTGGCGAGGTGCATGCAGCCAGTCTTTTTTACTGAATTGTTAGGCTATTTTGGCATCGCTTTTACCGAAAAGAGCTGTCAATGTAGCTTTAAAAAGGGTAAGAAAAAGTATGATAAAGGGATGAATTAGAGAGTTAGTGGGTTGAAATTGGAGTGGTTCTGTGTATATGTGGATAACTTTTGTGGATATCCTGTTCGTAAAATGTTTGTAAAGAGAGGGAATGCTGTGAATATCTCAATTATTACGGTTGGAAAATTAAAAGAGAAGTATTTAAAGCAAGGAATCGCCGAATATACGAAGCGTCTGTCGGCTTATGCGAAGATAGAGATGATCGAAGTCGCGGACGAAAAGGCACCGGAAGAACTAAGCCAGACAGAAATGGAACAAGTGAAACAAAAGGAAGGCGAGCGAATTCTCGCCAAAGTCAATCAAGACACCTATGTGATTGCCTTGGCCATCGAAGGCAAAATGAAAACCTCCGAAGAACTCGCCACGCAGCTGGATCAGCTTGCGACCTACGGCAAAAGCAAAATCGCCTTCATCATCGGCGGATCGCTCGGTCTTAGTTCAGAGGTGATGAAACGGGCGAATGATACATTGTCCTTTTCGAAGATGACTTTTCCTCATCAGTTGATGCGGTTGGTGCTGGTGGAGCAGGTGTATCGGGCTTATCGGATTAATCGAGGGGAACCTTACCATAAGTAAGTGCGGTTTTTTAGTATATTAAAAAGTAAATTTAAAGAATCTGAGATAAAACGAATGGCACCAGGAAGATCAACATTTCCTGGTGCCATTTTTCTGCTTTCGTGGTCGCTTTGCTTCGAGCATGCTTTTCTGGGTCATGGCTTGAGCCTGTAGTCTCAAGCTCATGCGATTCCCCTAGAAGTCAGCTCTTTGCATCGCGACCACTTATCAAATTTTTAGCCTCGAACTTAGTTGCGATTCGTTAAAATTCTACTTCTGTCCCAAGCTCTTTTTTTATTTGAGAAGGTTTTGTGCTTAAAAATGGAATATAATATTTAAGTTAGAAGTTTTTAGGGTGAATATTATTGATGAGTTTTATATTAGCAAAGAAGTTGAATAAAAAAATTATTTTAAAAGAAATGAGAGGCAAAGAATTATGGTTGAACTTGAATATAATAACATAAATGATTATAAACTTTCTGAAGTATTTGGTCGTCAATTTAGCATTATCCCAAAAGAATGTAAACAAATTAAAACAATAGAAGATTTATATAATATAATTAATGTCGCCAAAAATGAAAAATGGAAAGTTTTTGGAATCATTGGTTTTCCAATAAGTATAATACCCAAAGAATTATGGGATTTAATAGATCTTGAAGTTTTATTCCTAACAGATAATGGAATCGAAAATATTCCAGAAGATATAATCAAATTAAAAAATTTAAAAGCATTAAGTTTAAAAGGAAATAAAATAAAAACAATACCGAATGATTTTAAAAATTTACAGGTAGTATATTTAGATCTTTATGGTTGTGGATTTGAACAAATTCCAGAGAACATAATGTGCCCGACATTGAAGGGAATAGGAATAGACATAACTTCAAAGTATTTAACAGATAAAATTTTAGAACTTAAAGAATTAACATATTTATACATGGCAAATTCTCAAATTGTTACTTTACCGGAGGAGATGGATAAGTTACAAAACTTAAGGGAGATTTATTTGTCTAGAACTAAAATAGAGTCATTACCAAGTTCTATACAAAAAATGTATAAACTAAAAATTTTTAATATTCATAAGACACCATTAGCAGAAGATATCCCTCCTGAAATATTAAATAAGGCAGATTTTTCTTTAATAAGATACATAAGCTTAATTAATTCAAAAGCTAACAAATATTTTAATGAATCAAAAATGTTAGTAGTTGGACAAGGAAGAGTTGGAAAGACATGTGTGATAAATAGGGTTACTAAGGATGTATATGTAGATGAAATATCAACAGAAGGAATCGATATTCATGATTGGGAGTTTAGTATAAGAAAAGAGGATATTATTGAGAAGTATAAGTTGAATGTTTGGGATTTTGGTGGTCAAGAAATTTATCATTCTACTCACCAGTTTTTTCTAACGAAGCGTTCCTTATACTTGTTAGTTTGGGATGGTCAGGCAGAGGATGAATATGGGAGGATTGAATATTGGTTAAAAACAATTGAAAGTTTTGCTAACGATAGCCCCATAATATTAGTTATTAATAAATGTGATTCGAATATTGGTCGAATAAAGAAAATTGATTATCCAAGATATTTGAATGAGTTCCCACAAATTGGAAGTATGGAGGCTGTAAGTTGTAGAGATAATTTAGGTATAGAGGGTCTACGTAGCAAAATCCAAGAGATGGCGATTGAATTACCATTAATGAAAACTAAATGGATTACCACTTGGTTACATATAAGGTTTGAAATAGAGGAATTGTCAAAATTAAAATCGTTCATATTATACGAAGAGTTTTTAAAATTGTGTAAAGAAAATGATGTTATAGAAGATGATGCATTAATATTAATTAATTATTTGAATGATTTGGGTATAGTTCTATATTTTTCTGATAATATGTTGTTAAGTAACCTTGTAATTCTAAAACCAGAATGGGGAACAACTGCAGTATATAAAGTTTTAGATGAACAAGAGAGATCATTGAAAGATAGAAATGGAATTTTAAAAAGAGAAGATTTAAAAAACATTTGGAAAATTGAAGATGGGTACAAACAAGAGATGTATCCATATCTAATAGAAATTATGAAAAAATTCGAATTATTATTTATGATTGAAACGGATGTATATCTAGTTGCAGAATTACTAAATAATATTAAATATAATATTGATTTAAGCTTTAATGAAGAAGATATGATTGTTTTTAGATATCAATATGATTTTGTTCCAGCAGGGATTATTACAAAGCTTATTGTTTTACTGAGTGATTTTTTAGTGGAAAAAAATGGGGAAAAATTATGTTGGCAACAAGGTATGTATTTACAATATAACCAGAGTACAGCAGAAGTAGTTTTATACAACAGTATAGCAGAAAAATATATTGAAATAAGAATTGTTGGAGGAGTCCCAAGAAATAAAACAGAGTTCCTAACTATTATAAGAGCAAATATAGAAAAAATAAATAAAAGGTACTCCAAATTAAAAGTAGTATCCAAAGTTCCATGTATATGTAAAAAATGTAGCCCTTCGCTATTTGAGTATTCAATGCTTTTAAAAGCGGAAGAAAAAGGGAGGAAAGTTGTAATGTGTAGTGAATCGGTGGAAGATGTTTTTATTGAAGATTTGCTTTTAGGCATAGAGAATAGAAGTGATATTTCAGAAGACTTCTATAATGGCATTTCAACAAAAGACATAAAGATAAAGAAATTAACATATGAAGCACTCTTTGAAGATATAAAAAAAGCATGTATCAAATTGCAGGGTAAATCAACTGTTAGACTTGAGGATGAAAGAAATGATTTCATTGACAATATGTTAGAATCTGCGGGGTATACCACTAAAGATCAAACCAGATACGGTTTTACAAATGCTGGGAATTTAGGGGAAAATGATATTCAAATATTAAACCGAGATGGAATACCATTTAGTATAATCGAGGGTATGAACCTGGAGTCTATAAACAAAAGTTATATGGAGAAACATTGGAAGAAAATATTTGACTATGATGCAGTTGGTCTGAAAGAGAACTTTATCATTAATTATGTATCAGTTAAGGATTTTGATAGTTTCTGGGGTAAATATAGACAAGCACTTTTACAATGTGAATTTGAGCATCCAATTGAAAATTCTCAAGATATTGATGTTGATTTTACTGATATGAGAGTTTTAAAAGTAAGACATATTCGAAATGAAAAGGATACATATACTACCCACATTGCTATAAAAATGCATATATAAAATTTATATAATAGCTATCAAAATAACTTCACGTTCATCAATTTCATTTAGTTCGACTGCGAGTATAAATTATTCATAATATGATAACTGCTCCTAGCTAAAGTAAGCGAATAATAGTATAGAATTAGTGTGTGTATAAGGTTTCTTTAATCGACTGAATTAATTGTCATTCAATTTATTCTAAAGCATGGGATCACCACCTTTTCTCCATTACAAACATATAAATAAAAAATCGCACTTACACATAGTGCGGCGAACCTTATCATAAGTGAATGAGTTTTGAATTTTTACAGAAACAGTCTGACTAAGCTTTTAGTTAGGCTGTTTTTGCTATAATAGACATATTAGTATAGTGGAGGTATTGGTAATGGAAGAAGTTTTTGTAAACAGTGTTGCTCAATACATAGAAGAGATAAAAAATATATCCTCTAGAGGTTTTTCCTTTTTTAGAGGGCAAAGTTCACATAAACATCAATTGCTTCCGTCACTTTTAAGGAAGAATAAAAATGGAATTGATGTGTATGGAACTAATTGTGATAAAAATTTTCAAACTAAATTTAAATCAAAAGCGATCCCTTTTTTAAGCACTGTTCCTACTAATGACTTTGAATGGTTATTTATAGCGCAACATTATGGACTACCTACTAGGCTATTAGACTGGACATCCAATCCGTTAGTTTCGTTATATTTCGCGGTAGAAAATTCACTAGAAGAATACAACGTTGAGAATTATCCGGTTATATGGTCTTTGAATCCTATTGATTTAAATAGTAAAGTTGGTTATTTAGGGAATAGAGTTGACGTACCAAATCTTATGGAAAATGATTCAACTCTAAATAATTGTTTACATACGAATTATAGGGTTGGCATAAGGCTTGATGAAGCAATTTATCCTTTGGCTATAAGTGGACCAGTAAACAATTCCCGTATTGAAGCCCAAAAAGGTATTTTTACTTTATTTCCATCGAATGCACTACCGTTAGAGGATTATAATGGAGCTAGTGAATTTCTTTACAGAATTAATATTCATTATGATTATATACATGAAATTAAGAAAGAACTGTTTAGTTTAGGTATTAGTAAATCGAGTATTTACCCAGAATTGTCCAGTATTGCAGATGATATTGTTTTTGAATATAAACAATAGGAGGATATTATGGATAGTAAATGGAAAGTTGATTCCACGCCAAGTACTAAAGCAATTTATGACGTTGTCAATGAAATAGATAAAGGAATGGATGGATCTGGAGGAATAAAATTAGACCCTGAGTATCAAAGGGAATATAAATTCACTATATCAGATGAAAGTCTTTTAATTGAGTCGTTATTGTTAGGAATACCTATACCTATAATATACTTATCTTCTGATACAACGAAACTACCTTATATATCTAATGTTATAGATGGGCAACATAGATTAAGAGCAATTTATCGATTTGTAAAAAATGAGTTTGCTTTAAAGGACTTGGAAAAATTAAGTGATTTAAATTTTAAAAAATTTTTAGAGTTACCTAATGATATACAAGCTTCAATTTTACATCAATGTAGTTTGTCATTTGAAAATATTCATGTACAAAACAATCCGGAATTAGAAATGGAAATCTTTAAAAGATATAATACTGGTTCACATCCTTTAAGTAGACAAGAAATAAGGCATGCTGTTTATAGAAGTAAAGTTAATGATTGGTTAAATAAACAGATAGAAACCTATTATAAGTCGTTGTCACCTTTTCGAGATATTTATAATATGACTAAGAAAAGGTTTTCAGATAAAACTGCTCATGAAAATATTCAAACCATGCTTTATATACTAGAATATGGATTAGAAAGTAAATATGAAACATCCCCAGAGTATGCAGAAGAATTTATGAAAAAAAATACAATAACTATAAATCAAGAAAGCCAAATTGAAAAGCTTTCATTTTTATTAAATAAAGTAAATAATTTTTTTGAAAAGATCTATTGGGAGTATGGCATTAAGTATCCTTTTTCCAAAGAAATTTACGGGGTTGAAAGTAGAAATTATAAAGTGCAAATACCTATATTGATGATTATTACAGATTTCTTGAGAAAATTAATTGAACAAGAAGTAGATTTAACTAATGAAATGAACACTGAAAAAATTCTCAAAGTAATATCAGATGTTATGAAAGATTCTTACTTGGAGAATAATTTTAAAGGCTCTAGTACAAGACCAGAATTATTAATTGAAACATCAAATAAATTGCATGAAAAATTTGTTGAAAATAACCTCATATAGAAACATCACGGTGAACCGTATCATAAGTAGAGACAAAACAATTGTATCAAGAGATCTGTTGATTCCTATATATTAATTATGACTTATTAGGAGGAATTAAATGAAACCACGAATTTCAGTTATAACATTAGGTGTGGATGATTTAGACAGGTCTTTGAAGTTCTACAGGGATGGGCTTGGACTGCCAACAGAAGGAATAGTAGGTCAAGAATTTGAGCATGGTGCTGTTGCCTTTTTCGATTTACAATCAGGATTAAAACTGGCAATCTGGAATCGTAAAGATATAGCTCATGATACAGGCATAAACCAAATAAAAATCAGTCGAACTGAATTTACCATTGGTCATAATGTGGGGAGTAAAGAAGAGGTAGATACGGTAATAGAACAGGCAAGAAATGCTGGTGCAACTATTACAGTTCCAGCACATGATACCTTTTGGGGAGGTTACTCTGGATACTTTCAAGACCCGGACGATCATGTGTGGGAAATAGTCTGGAATCCAGCTTGGGAATTTTCAGAATGACGTTATCCAAATAAAAATAAGAGAGCCTAAATATACAAGGTTTTATGCAAACTTCTTGTACGCTTAGGCTTCACAAATAGGTATTTTTAACGTTAAAGCTTTAATTGACCCATCCCTTCAACACACAAAGAGGTGATCCAAAATGGAAGTCGTATATTTTGCAGGTGGATGTCTTTGGGGAGTTCAGGCATTTATCAAAACTTTGCCTGGCGTGACGTTTACGGAGGCAGGAAGAGCGAATGGAACAAGCCGGTCACTTGAAGGTGAATATGATGGCTATGCGGAATGTGTAAAAACGACATTTGACCCAGAGGTTGTCACAATGGAAGAGCTGATGGAGTATTTCTTTGAAATCATCGATCCGTATAGTGTGAATCGGCAGGGAGAGGATGTTGGGGAGAAATACAGAACTGGCGTGTATAGTGAAGATCCCAAGCATTTAGAAGCGGCGAGGACGTTTATAAATAAGAGAAATGATGCTGCCCGCATCGTGGTTGAAGTGCTGCCTCTGACAAACTATGTACGAAGTGCCGAAGAACATCAGGATCGGTTAGGTAAATGCCCGGATGATTATTGCCATATACCTGAAAAGTTATTAAATAAATATAAGGTTTAGTAGTTAGTGCCTGTTTTTCAGTTTTTTTCTGAGAAACAGGCACTAACTGCTTAAAATCATTGATATGTTTCTCTAAAATGGCTTTTAATAAAAGGAAGCTGTCAGAACCATTATCAAAAAAGCTAGCTTTTTAGTGTTAAATAACTTTTATTAATACCTCCCCCGGTCCTCCGCCACCATCCCGGCTCTAGGCGATAAGTCTTCGTAAGCAGCAGATTTATTGAGCCGCTCTTTAAAGTACTTATTCAACTCTGGCTCTGTACAGAAGATAAAGCAGCCTTTTTGTCCCCGCGTCATTAGTGTTCGGTAGGTGTTTCTTATGATTCGGTCTGCGAGTGCCTGCGCTTCTTCAGGCTGTTCTTTTGCAAGTTTTTTAATTCCTTTAAGAGACTGGTCGGTTTTCGCCCGTTTCGAGAAGTCTGTTATAACCTGTCCGTCTTGATAGGACAGGTCATGGCCGATGATGACACCGACATAATCAAATTCCAGTCCTTGAGAGGTGTGAATGCAGCCAGCTTCAGTGACAGAATCCTGTTCAATGGCCCAGATGCTGTCAGAGAGATTCCAGCTGATGCTGAAATTATGCTCAGGAATATGAATGTCTTTATGCATCGTATTGTTACGGCCGTTCTTAGGCCATTCCCAGCAATAGCCCGCAAGCATCCGAGACTTGTTATTTTTCCGGTTCAGCATTTCAATTTCATTCAGCATTGCGTTCGGGTCATCATAGACTCTAAAGTCGTAATCAACGCCCCGATCGTTCGCGTTCGCGGTTTCTCTAATTTGAAGCACGTCATCGAGCCAGGCAATGTAGGCATCCGATCCGTCACAGCGAAACTGGGAAACTAGCTTCCCTTGAATCAATTCGGCATTCAATTCTTGCGCATACTTGTTAATGACATCGATGCTGCCGATGTCCTTTAACGTCACCTTTTGATTCTCATCAATAAAGAAGATCGTAAATTTAGACGCATGAATCGCTTCTTTCACTTGATTTTCACCTAAATTACTAAAAAGGCCGGATTTTTCGTTCAGCCGATGGGCTTCGTCAATAATCAGCACGTCAAATTCATTGGCTTCTGACTCGGTGAAGCTTCCGGAGCTTTTAAACAGATGGTCAATCTGTGTTTTCTTCATCGTTCCTTTCAGTTTAGACGCATATACATTGCGGGGGGCGGAATTTTTCGATACATACAATGCCGTTAATTCCTGATTAATGAAATTTACAAGCAAATTCACGGCCATCACGGATTTACCGGTTCCTGGTCCGCCTTCGATCACCATGACGCTCTTTTGGTTATTCCTGATACTCTCCAGTGCTAAATGGTAGGCCTCTTCATAAAATACCTTTTGTTCATCAATAAGGACGAATTCCTGATTGCCTTTCAGCATGCTGGCAAGCGAATCCTGAAGGGATTTAGAAGGACGGATTTTTCCATGTTCAATTTGATAGATTAGTTGATTGCGATCACCGAAACGCACATATTTTTTAATGAAATTTCTTAACTTCCGTATTTCCCCTTTACCAAAAATAGGGGCTCGTTCTAAGTGCTCTGCATAATGAGCATCCATTAAAGGATCATTTTCTGACTTGCGGTAATTATGTAAGTAGGCACAGGGGTTTAATGAAATTTGCTGATCCTGTACGTTTTGATTAAAGTCTTGAATTAAAGCCGCATAGGACCAGGCCTGGTAAGAAGGATGAGTGACTGTCCGCTTTCCTCCACCGAGATAGGTAGATACCAGCGCATCTTTAGACGTCACTTTTTCTGCCTCCGACCATTGCTTCAACTCCACAATCACTACATGATCCTGATAGCCGTCATGCCCAGCCACTAAAAAATCGACCCGTTTCGATGTGTTTGGGATCTTAAATTCTATAGCCACAGATGTATCTGCTGGTATTTCTTCATCCTGCATCACATTCGACATGCGCTGAAGTGAATTTTCCCAGGAGTTGATTTCACTTTTAGATGTCCGGCCAATTTTCTTCTGATAAGACTCGTAAAGACGTTCCACTAGAAGCTCGTTCGTCACATCAGATATAAATTCCGTTTTTGTTGCTTCGTATATGATCAAGTGAGAGTCACCTCTTTCAAGAGTATCGTGATTATAGTTTATCATTTATAGGAGGTGAAATTAGGGTGTAATTCTAAAATATGTAAATAGTATAACAGCCAATTATACTTTCTGAGAAATATGAAATTCGTCTAATTCCGTTGAGATTATTCAAGGATCAAGATATGTAACAAAGGAATAAATTAGTAATCGTCGAATAAATGATAGGCAAAGGTAAAAAGGGGTGGTTACCGTGAAAAAGAACCATAAACCCAATGGAAGGTTATATTGGGAGAGGTATGTCGAACTGGATTATTATTGGAAAAACAAGCATACACTAGCAATAAACATCGGTGCCGATGATCCTATGCTATTAGAAAGGGTAGAAGCCTTAAAGTTTGCTAGTGAAATTGCAAAAGGGAAGAAATGTAATACTTTATTAGAAATAGAAGATGATATCAGGATCTATGGCCAAAATAATTTAGCTGAAAGATTGTTCTTTTTTAAAAAGTAGGCTCCAGCCAGAGCAAAAAAATTTTTTGGGGGAGGAAATCATGAGGAACTCAGTATCAATAATTTTTCAATCCAAGCCTGAACAATGGGGGCTTAGAGGTGATCCATATTTATGGGATGAATTAGAACAGGAATTCACTGATATCTCATTACCTTGCTCAAAAATGTGTTTTATCGGCCATTTTAAAAACCACTTTCACAAACTCACAAATCACCCGTTCGATACAGATACTGACTCATTTACTATGGAAGAATATGACCACGGGGGCATGTCGAGCGGGCAAATTTCTGTAAGGTTTTGGAGAGAAAGGGGCTTGCCGCTTTTACTCAAACGATTAGAAAAAATAAGTGGAGAATAGATGGGCAGGTGCACTTCAGACACTTACCTTCCACAGAGCCAAAAAATAAAGTATTAAGGAGAAGCTGTTTATGAAATTAACGCCTGAAGAAGTAGAGAAATGGAGCAAAGGTGTGCCGGTTGACCCTGATCAACAAGAGGATGAAATAAGCGATCTATATGGATTAGATAAAGATGATTGCCTTGATCGCACTTATCCTGGTGCAGCGAATGAAGAGAAAAGTAAATAAGAACATATAGACTGGGGACGTAAAAATTTATGAAAAAGTTTTTAAAGATTTTCGCAATGATTGTTAGCGGGATCATCATTATTTCCGCAGCAGCTTTATTATTATTTGGCCGTGATGCTCACAGTAACTTATCGGGAAAAACTCCTGAGCAAATCGATCAATATTTGACCAATGAAGGTTTTCAAGGAGCCGTTTTGATTGCTAAAGACGGAGAAGTTTTATTTGAAAAAGGCTATGGAGAGGCTGCACCGGATGTAAAGAATACGCCAGACACGTTATATCAAATTGCTTCTTTATCCAAAACATTCACAGCTACCGCAGTCATGCAACTTGCTGAGAAAAAACTGCTTTCAGTAGATGATCCACTTTCTGCATATTTTCCTGATTTTCCGAACGCCAAGAATATCACAATTGGCCACCTGCTGAGTCACAGCTCGGGGATTCCCGATTACTTAAACCCAGAATTTGAATTTGATTACGGTAAAAAATGGGATCCCAATGATATTGTTGATGTGGTAAGTGACGCTGATTTAGAATTTACTCGAGGTGAGAGCTATGCGTATAGCAATACTGGCTACGTTCTTTTAGGGCTGATTATTGAAAAAGTAAGTGGTCAATCCTATGCAGAATATATTAGTGAGCATATATTTAAGCCGGCTGGTATGAAGAACTCTATGTTTGAATTTACAAAAGAAATGCCGAGAGCAGCTGGGAATGTTGAAGGGAAACCGGGCCCTGCTATGGATCATTCCGCAGCATATGCAGCAGGGGATATTATCTCTACAGCTGAAGACTTATCACTGTTTTACAAATCCTTACACAATAATGAGCTGGTAAGTAAAGAAACGGGAAACCTGATGAAGGCAACTCATGCTAAGAAATTCCCGTATCAATATGGATATGGATGGTACACACAAGAGGTCATGGGGCACAAAGCAGTTGGTCATTCCGGTGGCTATCCAAGTGGTTTTCGTCATTATGTGGCACATCTTCAAGAAGAAGATCTCCTAGTTATTGTTCTTAGCAATGAAATGAGTATAAACTCTAAGGCCATTAACCGAAATCTCACTTCTATTGTTCTGAAGAAGCCAATCTGGGTATGGGAAAAGCAGCTTTGATATAAGATGTTAGCCTATGCCTTCCTGATTATAGATAGATTTAAAAGAACCGAACAAAGTTGTTCGGCTCTTTTTTTTTCACCTTATATCTTTTTATCAAATGAACGGGTGAATATTATACCGTGATTTTAGTTTCATTTTATTAATTGAAAATGAGCATGTTACAGTTTATCTTTTTTTCAAAAAGGGAATTATAAGCGAAAGATGAGGAAGAATGGACGTGGACTTATGTCGGAAAAAGATATGTCAAAATATGAAAAGAAAATTATTGTAAGGAAGATTACAATCGAAGATATTGACGATATTATGCGCTTATCAAGCCGCTGTTTTCCGGGTATGGAGCCGTGGAAACGGGAGCAGCTGGAAAGCCATATTCGGATCTTTCCGGAAGGGCAATTATGTGTCGAATATGAAGAGAAAATTGTCGGTTCCTGCTCCAGTTTGATTGTCAATTTCGACGAATATGATGACCAGCACACATGGAATACCATTACCGACCATGGCTACATTACGAATCATGATCCCAATGGATTTAACTTGTACGGAATTGAGGTCATGGTAGATCCAGACTATCGACGGATGAAGATCGGCCACCGTTTGTATGAAGCGCGCAAAGAGCTGGCTCGCCAGCTGAATTTGCAAAGTATTATTATCGGCGGAAGAATTCCCAACTACCATAAACACAAGGATGAAATGACGCCGCGTGAGTATGTCGCAGCGGTAGAGAAGCATAATATTTATGACCCTGTCCTCTCTTTTCAGCTGATGGAAGGGTTTAGGATTAAACGCATTAATGTCCGTTATCTGCCGGACGATGCCGCTTCTGACTCGTTCGCCACATTAATGGAGTGGAATAATATTGATTATTTAGCGAAATCGCGGCGTGTGTACCGGGCATCCTTCCCCGTGCGGATCTGTGCCATTCAATATATGATGAAAAAAATTGATACATTTGAGGACTTTGCGAGACAGGTCGAATATTACGTCGATGTAGCGGCTGATTTCGGATCGGACTTCGCTGTTTTTCCTGAATTGTTTACCACGCAGCTCATGTCATTTTTGGAAGAAAAAAGGCCTAATCTGGCGGTTCGCCGTCTTGCTACCTATACGGAACCATATATAGAATTATTTACGGAGCTAGCTGTCAGATACAACGTTAATATTATTGGCGGATCACATTTCGTTGAGCAGGGTGAGTTTATTTATAATGTGGCCTACTTATTCCGCCGTGACGGAACGATTGAGAGGCAGGAAAAGATTCACGCCACGCCAAACGAACGGAAATGGTGGGGGATTTCAGAAGGAAATGAAATCCGGGTATTTGACACGGACTGCGGCAAAATTGCGATTCAAATTTGCTATGATATCGAGTTTCCAGAGCTGGCACGCATTGCGGTGGATCAAGGAGCAAATATCATCTTCGTGCCGTTTTGTACAGACGATCGGCAAGGCTATCTTCGTGTCCGCTACTGTGCCCAGGCGCGTGCGGTCGAAAATCAAGTGTATACTTGCATTGCAGGAACTGTCGGTAATTTAACTCACGTAGAGAATATGGATATTCAGTACGCCCAATCGGGTATTTTCTCCCCGTCCGATTTCGGTTTTGCACGCGACGGAATTATTGGAGAATGCGATGCGAATATTGATACAGTGGTGGTCGGTGATGTCGATCTTGAAAAGCTGAGACGCTCAAGAAATTCAGGGTCTGTACAGCATCTGCGTGATCGCCGCCGCGATTTATACCGAATTGAGTTGAAAGAATTAAAGTCGGAGTAATAATTGGGTTTAGTCGCTCCCCGGTTGGGTGAAAACCGGGGAGGGATAATTGAAGTCGCCGATAGAAAGCCTGTAACCGCTGATAGAACCATGAAAGCCGCCGATAGTATGTCCAAATCCGCTGATAGAACTCCAAAATCCGCTGATAGCAAGGTTAAATACAAAAAAACTCTAATTAAAGGCCATCGTTTTTGCCTTCCCCTCTCGAAAATTAGCACTTATCAACTCATTTTTACGAAATTTAAGCAATTTTGAACCGTTATTGCGATTCATTAAGTCGGCTTTTTCGCAGTGAATTTTACATACAGATGTGCTAGTAGGAAAAAAGTGATGGCTATAACGATTAAAACGAGTACGGCCTTTAATAAAAATAAAGCGATGGGTACGAGAATATTGCCAAACAGGAAAGACAGGAAAGGTATAGCGAGATCTCTAATAAAAAAGAACGCCAACGTGATGGCGATAAATGGCCATATCAGCGGCAGAATGATTTTCCACCATAAGATTGTGGCGAGTAAAATAAATCCTATTAACATAGCTGCTTCTGCTTTCATAACGAATCCTCTTTCTTATGGAAATAGATGCTTAGCTAAAATTTACCACATACTAATGCCTATCACTATATAAAAATTGATTGTTATTAAATCGACAAAAACCGAAGAATACTAACGGGTACTTTAAAGATAAGATAAGAATAAGGCATGATTCCGAGTGCAATGGAATCATGCCTATTTTGGCTGTTGAATAGTAACGGGAAAAAATAGATAACTTATTTTGGAGGATACAAATGATAAAAATTATGGCAGATTCAACATGTGATTTATCTGATGATGTTTTGAGAAAGTATGATATCAGTTTAGCCCCTTTAACGATCCATATTGGAGATAACATATATAAAGACAGGGTGGATATTCAGCCAGATGAATTTTACGGAATGATGGAGGCGCTGCCTGAGTTTCCGACGACAGGTATGCCAAGTCCATCGGAGTATCTGAATATTATTAAAGAGGCTGTAGAGGCAGGGCACACAGAAGTGTTATGCATATGTATGTCTAGTGGAACGAGCGGTGCGTATCAATCGGCTGTACTAGCCAAAGGTTATTTCTTTGAAGAAAGTCCGGAATCAGACGTGAAGATCCATGTAGTCGATTCGAAATGTATGAGCCATGGAAGCGGCTGGCTGATTATGAAAAGTGCGATGATGAGGGAAGCGGGAGCCTCATTCGAAGAGATCGTTGCTTTTAATGAAACTTACAAGAAAAAGGTTAAGCATTTTCTTTCTGTAGACGATTTAGATCATTTAATTAAGAGCGGCAGGCTCACGAATGCAAGCGCTTTAATAGGTAAACTTTTAATGCTGAAGCCGATTATGTCGGTGAAAGATGGAAAAGGAGCTATAGTTGGGAAGGAACGAGGTATAAAAAAAGTTCTAAAGCATTACACGCAGGAGTTTATGAAAAGAAACGATCAACAAATGACGGATTTCATTATAGTGGGCTATACTTCAGACCGAAATGTGGCCGAAAACTTGAAAGCCAAACTATTATTAGATACTGATTTCTCCGGAGACATTCATATTATGCAAATGGGCGTATCGGTTGGAACTCACGTCGGATTAGGTGCGATCTCGATGTATTTTGTAGAGAAATAAATAATGAAAAGAGGATCGTTTATGGAAGAAACCAGTACCATAGAAAAGACAGGTTCAAGTTCGCTTTTTCAAAATAGGGTTATTCGAACCATCCTGCTCTCTGTGTTGTTCCTTCAAATCGGCATCTGGGTGAGGAACTATTCTATTTTGTTATACGTGATTGAGAAGACCGATGGGAATCCAATCGCTGTATCATTCATATCGGTGGCAGAGTTTGCGCCAATCTTTTTATTTTCCTTTATCGGAGGGACGTTTGCGGATAGATGGAAACCAAAGAAAACGATGATCTGGTGTGATGTGCTAAGCGCGTTGTCTATTCTGCTTGTGCTTATTACATTATTTTTTGCCAGCTGGAAAGTGATTTTCTTTGCTACGCTGATTTCCTCTATTTTATCGCAGTTTTCACAGCCCTCTGGTATGAAGCTGTTCAAGCTGCATGTGCCGCCGCATCTGGTGCAGGCCGGCATGTCAATGTATCAAACGGTATTTGCTTTATTTATGATCACAGGACCGGTCCTTGGAACGTTTGTGTATCAGCGCTTCGGCATCATGGCGGCTATTTCTATTATGGGAATTGCTTTCTTATGTTCAGCCGCTGCACTGCTCCTGCTTCCACCTGATCGTGAATCAGAAGAAGAGAAACCTGAAACGACTTTTATGGAAGAAATTAAAGAAGGTTTCATTTATGTATGGAACAGCAAAACCTTAACTTTACTCGGAGGAAGCTTTCTAGCAGCGGGGCTTGCGATTGGATTGACGCAGCCGCTTGGTGTGTTTCTGATTACGGAAAGACTTGGACTTCCTAAAGAAAATCTTCAGTGGCTGATGGCTGCTTTTGGTATAGGAATGATCCTTGGAGGGGTGATCACGGCAGGGAAAGCAAATAAGGTGCTTCCGCAGAAGCTTTTAGCAATTGGGATGACTGCGAGTGCAATTGGGTTCATCGGGATGGGCGCGTCATCAGTATTTTGGCTTACGCTTTTGGCTCAATTTTTCTCCGGTTTATTTATGCCAAGCATTCAAATTGGGATCAATACGATGATTCTGCAGAGTACGGAGGATAACTTTATCGGCCGGGTCAACGGCATTTTAAACCCAATTTTTATGGGAGCAATGGTCATCACGATGTCTGCTTCAGGATGGCTGAAAACACATTTCTCTCTCGTCTATATATACGAGCTGTCCGCCCTGCTGCTGCTTGTAGGTGTGCTCATCATTCTGCCGTTAATGAAAAAAGATGGACCTCGATGAAAAATGTGACTGAATTTCAATAGTGCCTGGCACCTCTTTATTAATCGATGAAGATCGAAAAGGAAGAGGTGAGAGGCATTTTTTTATTATTTTTTCATACTTAAATTAATAAGAGGACTTGAAGAATAGAAGGTTTTAAACCGGGTGCTAAACCTATTAAAGTTTTACTTTTTTGAGATAAAGTAAGAGTATTAATTCAAGGTGCAAATAGCGTTTTAACAACTATTCTCATTTTTTTTTAGCTTTAAATAGTTTATAATTATCAGATAAATGGTAGTTGTTTACTCAATCATCTATTATAATAGATGATGTGTGGTTACAATTAAGACAGATAAGATATGTTCCTAGATGGCGACTTGCTTTGATCGACACTTGAGCAGGCACGCCGGTTCTTTTATTACAAATATAGGCGATAAGGAAGGATATAATGAGCGACGTACAGAAAAAAACAGACGTTATCTTAATTGGTGCAGGAGTCATGAGTGCGACGATGGGATCATTACTGAAAGAGTTAGCACCGGAATGGGAAATTAAGGTGTTTGAGAAACTTTCAGATGCAGGAGAGGAAAGCTCTAACGAATGGAATAATGCTGGTACGGGTCATGCTGCACTGTGCGAGCTTAACTATACATCCGAAAAGTCTGACGGGTCTATAGATATTAGCAAAGCAATAAAGGTCAATGAACAGTTTCAGATTTCAAGACAGTTTTGGTCTTTTCTTGTCCAAAGCAATCTGATACGTAATCCGCAGGACTTTATCATGCCAATTCCTCATATGAGTTTAGTTCAAGGGGAAGAAAATGTAGCTTATTTGAAAAAGCGTTTGGAAGCGCTATTAACGAATCCGCTGTTTCAAGGGATGGAGTTTTCGGACGATCCTGACAAACTGAAAGAATGGATTCCGTTGATCATGGAAGGACGAACTTCAGACGAACCGATCGCAGCGACGAAAATCGATTCTGGGACAGATGTAAATTTTGGTGCGTTAACACGCATGCTGTTTGATCACTTAAAGACTCAAAATGTCGAGATCAATTATCAGCATAGTGTGAAGGATTTAAAACGTACGAGTGACGGCTCTTGGGAAGTGAAAGTGCATAACATGGAAAGCGGCCGGATTGAGCATCACACAGCTAAATTCGTCTTTATCGGCGGCGGGGGCGGAAGTCTGCATTTACTTCAAAAAACGGGTATTCCTGAGTCCAAGCGTATTGGAGGATTCCCGGTAAGCGGATTGTTTTTAGTATGTAATAATCCAGAAGTAATTGAACAGCACCACGCAAAAGTATACGGTAAAGCTAAGGTGGGAGCTCCTCCAATGTCTGTACCGCATCTTGATACAAGATATATCGATAATAAGAAAGCGTTGCTGTTTGGACCATTTGCAGGGTTCTCTCCAAAGTTCCTTAAAACCGGTTCCAATATGGATTTAATCAGCTCAGTGAAGCCAAACAATGTATTAACCATGCTTGCAGCAGGCGCGAAAGAAATGCCGTTAACTAAGTATTTGATTCAGCAAGTGCTGTTATCGAATGAAAAGCGTGTAGAAGAATTGCGCGAATTTATTCCAACGGCGAAAAGCGAGGACTGGGATGTCGTGGTGGCAGGTCAGCGTGTACAGGTCATCAAAGATACAGAGGCTGGCGGAAAAGGAACACTGCAATTCGGTACGGAAGTGGTCAGTGCTTCTGACGGTTCAGTTGCTGCTTTGCTTGGGGCTTCTCCAGGTGCTTCTACTGCCGTTCACGTCATGCTTGAGGTATTAGAAAAATGTTTCCCGCAGCATATGAAAGAGTGGGAACCTAAAATAAAAGAAATGATTCCTTCGTATGGTTTGTCGTTAACGGAAAACCCAGAACTTTTCCATGAACTTCATGCTTCAACGGCACGTACACTGGGGCTAAGCGAACGTGAAAAAGAATCAGTCTATAGTTAATCATTTGGTGTAAAAAAATTATAGCTGATTACATAAATAAAGAATATTATTGGTGCTAATTAGAGAATCTTTGATCCATATCTTTGGGTTAAAGGTTCTTTTTTATTATTCGCAGGTAGAGAGACTAGAGTGAACTTGATAAGGGTTTGTTTCTATCGTTTGAAAACAGCGGGAAGCGAACCCTTTCTTCGTTAAAAAGTTTTGAGACATTAAGTCATTTCGGACGAACACTGCTACATACAGTAAGAAAACAGGAGGTGAGACCAATGAAAAAAGGCTTGTTTATGTTAACTGTGGGGCTCTTTGCTTTACTGTTGTCGGGATGTTTTAGTGATCCTATTCAAGAGGATATTATCAATTATTCAAATGAAGAAATGACGACCGCTTTAGAATTGGAAACGGCTGCTACTTCCGCTTACGAAAGCGTCTCTGGAGCCAATTACACAGATGATGAAACGATGTATTTAGCAATGGTTAACGAAGTAATCCCTAATTACAATGAGTTAGTGAAAGAATTAGACCGTGTTGAAATTGAAACGGATGAGCTGAGGGAAGTTCATGAATCATTTATTGAAGGAGCAGACATTCAGTATAATGCTTTTGTCAAAATAGTAAACGGACTAGAAGCCCAGGACCCTGCCCTAATTGAAGAAGCCAACGGAATGCTAGAAAAAGCCAGAAAACACTTGCGCGACTACCGAAATGGTCTAGACAAATTAGCCAAAGAACATGATGTAGAGTGGGAAGAATAAGCTTGGGGTCAGACCCCCAGCGCGTTAAAGCGCCGGGGGTCTGACCCCATTTTACAAATCAGCAAAAAATTAATAGAATATTAGTAAAATTATAATCAGATGAATAAATAAATGCTGAGGTGAATATGAACGCTAAAAAACTTCCAATGTCTTTAGAAAAAAAGATAATAGGTTCGAACATTGTAAATACGGTAGTTATTATTTTTATTTTCCTAGCTATTTCTTTAGTGGTGGAATACAAACAAATTGAAAAGCAAAAAGGCAGTCAAGCTCTCCAATTGGCAAAAGCCGTATCCTCCATGCCTTCTGTTGTTTCATCTTTTGATAAAGAAGACCCTTCCCAAATCCTGCAGCCGCTGATTAATCAAATAAGAAAAGAAACGGGCGCAGAATTCATTGTAATAGGTGATAAAGAAGGAGTTCGTTATGCACATCCTGATCAAGAAAAGGTCGGTCTGCCGATGGTTGGCGGAGATAACGCCCAAGCACTGAAAGGACAATTTTATATTTCAAAAGCAGAGGGTTCTCTCGGCAAGTCGGTTAGGGGAAAAGGACCTATTACAAATGCGGATGGACAAGTCATTGGCGTTGTATCAGTTGGTTATTCTATGTCAGGGTTAACAAATGACGCGATTCAACGGGCAAAGGAAATGGGATTTATTTCTTTCTTTGTTTTAATCATTGGAGTAGCCGCAAGCTATTTACTTGCTAGAAACATACGCAGTTCTACTTTAGGGTTAGAACCCCATGAAGTGACCTCGCTGTACTTAGAAAGAAATGCTATCCTTTACTCCATTAAGGAAGGGATTATATCGGTTGATAAAGATGGGTACATTACAATGATTAATCAATCAGCTAAAAATCTGCTAGATGTAAAAGACGATATTATTCATGAAAAAATTGAAACTATTTTACCCAACACAGGGGTCTATAACGTGCTGAAAACTGGAAAAGCAGATCGCGACCATGAAATGACTTTAAGAAACAAAAGCATTATCATTAATCGAACGCCTATTATAGAAAAGGATCAAGTGATTGGTGCCGTCTCCACATTTAGAGACAAAACAGAAGTGAATAAAATGGTGGAAACTTTATCTGAGGTGAGAAAATACTCTGAAGATTTACGGGCGCAGACTCACGAATTTTCTAATAAGCTGTATGTGCTATCAGGTCTGCTGCAATTAGGGAAATATGAGGAAGCCGTTCAGATGATTCAAGCGGAATCCTCTGCTCTTGAAGTACAAAATCAGATTATATTTGAACAAATTCAAGAACCAAAAATCCAGGCTTTATTGTTAGGTAAACTGGGAAAAGCTTCGGAGAAAAAAATTCATTTTAAGATTGATGAGAATTGCAGCCTTGATGGACTTCCACAGCATTTTTCCTATTCTAATATTATTTCTATTATAGGAAATTTAGTAGATAATGCCTTTGAAGCCGCAGAAGGAAAAAAAGACGGTGAGGTCACTTTCTTTGCTATAGATGTAGGAGACGATTTGGTCATAGAAGTTTATGATAACGGGCACGGTATTCCGGAACATGAAGCTGAAAAAATATTTGATACGGGCTATTCGACAAAGACGGATGAAAATCGAGGGTTTGGGCTCTCCATTGTTAAGCAAGCTGTTGAAAGTTTAAATGGAACAATTGAGGTACAATCAAACTTAAGCGACGGAACCGTGGTATCCATTTACCTGCCAAAAAAACAACAAGCTTTTATAGATTAAGCATTTAGAGAGGGTGATTCAAGTGATAAAAGTTGCCATCGCTGAAGATGATTTCCGAGTTGCTTCTATTCATAAGCAATTTTTAGAGAAAATGACTGGAATTGAAGTCGTAGGACAAGCCTTAAATGCATCGGAAGCACTTGCCTTAGCAGAACAAGAAGAGATAGATGTTTTATTGTTAGATAACTATCTGCCGGACCAAAGTGGAGTGTCTTTACTTCCAGAATTAAGACAGAAATATCCAGGTCTCGATATTATTTTAATCACGGCCTCAACAGAAAGAACAGTAGTAGAAGCCTCTATTCGAAATGGAGTGCTTGATTATATTGTCAAGCCTGTCACTTTTAATAGGTTTCAAGCGGCCTTGAATAAAGTGATGACGCGAAGAGAATGGTTTGAATCCAACGAGGAGTTTAATCAGTCAGTGATTGATCAAGTATTTACTGGAAGTCATACAAACACACAATCTGTATCTCTTCCAAAAGGGATTGATCCATTAACATTGAAAAAAGTACAGGAAACGATGGAATCCTTCAAGCATGGAATTAATGCAGAAGAGGTAAGCGAGTATTTAGGCGCTTCACGAACAACGGCCAGCAGATATTTAGAGTATTTAATATCCGCAGGAAAGGCCAAAGCTGAACTGGAATACGGAATAGTTGGAAGGCCCGAACGTAAATATTATTTAATATAAAATGTGCATCTTCTTTTATTAGAAGGTGCTTTTTTTGTTGTGAACAAAATGAACAAAATAAACAGAAAGGTTTTTATGAAACAAAAAGTGTAAACGATTACATTTTAATTATTCTGAATTATTATGAGTGTAAGAATATTGAACAGAGGGGGAAACAGAATGAAAAAATTAATGTCCATAGCTGCTGGTTTCATGTTGCTTTTAACTGTTGGGTGTTCAAACGAATCATCCGCTGGGGTTAAAAACAAAAGTGGAGAGTGGAAACCAGAACAGCCTATAGAAATTACGGCTCCTGCAGGACCCGGAGGCGGCTGGGATACAACTGCCAGGATGGTTTCGCAAGTGTTTGAACAAGAGAAGATAATTGATCAGCGGCTGCCAGTTGTAAATAAAGCTGGCGGAGGAGGAGCGATTGGGTGGTCTTATATTGCTGGCAAGGAAGCAAGTCCGTATCATTTGTTTGTTGCTTCGCCGCCATTAGTGTTAGTTCCTTTAAATGGTCAATCTAAGTATGGCTATGAAGACTTTACGCCACTTGCAAATGTGATTGCAGATTATGGTGCATTCGTCGTTAAAGCTGATGCCAAATGGAACAACTTAAATGAATTATTCGCTGATATGAAAAAGGATCCTGCCAGCGTCAGTGTAATCGGTACTTCCTCTCCAGGAAGCATGGATCACATGCAATTTGTAAAGATAGCTAAAGCAGCAGGTGTGGACGTGAAAAAGATGAAATATGTGTCCGATCCGGACGGTGGCGGTTTAACTGCCGTACTTAATGGAAGTGTGGATGTCTATACGACAGGAGTAGCTGAAACAATTGAACAAGTGAAGGCGGGGAAAATAAAAGTGTTAGGGATTACGTCTGAAGAGAGATTAGAAGGGGAGGTTTTATCTGATTTCCCAACAGCTAAGGAGCAGGGAATTGATGAAACATTTGTAAACTGGAGAGGATTTTTTGGGCCTCCGAATATGGATCCCGCAGCTATTAAATATTATGAACAAAAATTTAAAGAGTTAAATGATTCTCCGGCATGGGATGAAATTCGTAAAAAGTACGGCTGGGGTGAGCAATACATGAATAGTGAAGAGTACAGTAAGTTCTTAAAGACAGAAGCAGAATCGATGGAGAAACTTCTAAAAGAATTAGGGTTAAATCGATAGTTTTTAAATAAAAAAAGTTGACCGAAAGATAGAGCGGAGTCATTCCCTTCTATCTTTCATTCTATTATGTGAGGTGAGGAAATTGCTTACAAGAATTAATCAAAAAATTGCCGTCATTTTAGCGATTGTAGCAGGGGGTTATTTATTATTAAGCTATAACATTCCTAAATACCCCAACGCACTTATTGATGCAGATGTCATTCCGAAAATGCTCGGCTTCCTTCTGTTGTTCTTCGCTATCCTCTTATTTATTAATAAAAAAGAGGAAACAGAAGCAGAAAAACAAAAAAGAAAAATGACTAAAAGTAATCTGTTTTTATTAGTGGTTGTTCTTATTTTTATATTAATTTATATTTCCCTGCTTGAAATATTAGGTTTTTTAATTATGACCACTTTGTTTATTTTCTGTTGCTCATTATTCTTGGGATATAGAAAGCATATTGCCAACGGAATTGTTTCTATCGTTTTTTCACTGGCTATTTATGTTCTATTTAATTATTTGCTTTCAATCAATCTGCCAGCAGGAATTATTCCATTTTAAGGAGGGAAGAATATGGATACATTTCAAGGGTTAATGTCAGGATTTCAAGTCGCGTTTAGTTTGGAAGGGATGCTTTTTGTATTTATCGGTGTATTTGTAGGAACCTTTATTGGAATGATGCCTGGGTTAGGACCGATAAGTGCAATAGCCATTATGATTCCTATCACATATAGCATGGATCCAACGATTGCTTTAGTGATGATGGCTGGTGTATATTATGGTGCCATTTTTGGCGGGTCTAGCTCTTCTATTCTTTTAAATGCTCCAGGGGTAGCTGGAACCGTAGCAACCGCTTTTGACGGTTATCCAATGGCCCAGCAAGGGAAAGCAGGAAAGGCGCTGGCGATCGCGGCCATCGCTTCGTTCACAGGCGGAACAGTCAGCGTCATTTTATTAATGCTGTTCACTCCCATCCTGTCAGCCATTGCCGTCTCGTTTGGTCCAGCTGAATATTTTGCTTTAATGTTTATGGGGTTAACCGCTATTTCAAGCTTGTCTGAGGGTTCAGCTATTAAAGCGTTTATATCGGCCATTTTAGGATTTATTGTGGTTACTATTGGTATCGATAGTCAAACAGGCACGAGCAGATTTACATTTGGAAATCCTAATTTGCTAGAGGGAATCGATTTTTTGGTTATTGCATTAGGGTTGTTTGCTCTTGCAGAGGTTTGCACACTTGTATTGAATCGGAAAGATGATAGCATGAGCGGTAATCAAGGCTTGGGTAGCCTGCGAATTTCCAAGCAGGATATGAAGGAAATGAGCGGACCGATGGCTAGGCAATCCTTTTTAGGGTTCATTATTGGCGTTTTGCCGGGAGCAGGAGCGACCATTGCTTCTTTTATTGCTTATATCACAGAGAAAAAAATTGCGAAAAATCCTGACGAATTTGGCAAGGGATCCATTAAAGGGTTAGCAGCTCCAGAAACGGCCAATAATGCGGCAACTGGAGGGGCCTTTGTACCGTTGCTTAGTTTGGGCATACCTGGTTCAGGAACGACTGCCGTTTTGCTAGGAGCATTTTTAGTATTAGGAGTTCAGCCAGGACCTTTGTTAATTCAAGACCGTCCAGAAGTGTTCTGGGGGATTATTGCCAGCATGTATGTCGGGAATATCTTTTTGCTAATTTTAAATTTACCTTTAATACCTTACATTGCAAAAGTATTAAAAATTCCTAGACCGTTACTTATTTCTTTGGTTATTATTTTTAGTTTAATTGGAGTGTATGCAATTAGCTTCAACACATTTGATTTATATCTCCTAGTTTTATTTGGCGTCATTGGATTCCTTATGAGAATGTATTCATTCCCAGCCGCTCCGTTTATCCTTGCCTTTATCCTTGGAGGAATGATGGAACAAGCGTTTAGACAAACACTAACCATTTCAAATGGCAGCCTGTCCATCTTCTTAGACAAGCCAATCGCTTTAACACTGATTGCCATTAGCCTGTTAACTATTTTAGTTCCGTTATTTACAAATCGTCGGAAATATAAAGTGAATGCTTAGCAAATTTGGGGTCAGACCCTCAGCGCGTTAAAGCGCCGGGGGTCTGACCCCAAATTTATTTATATAAAAAAACCTTCAGATTATTTTTACTGTCAAGGGTGGCAAGCAGTACGTTCTTCACCTCAGTCTGGTACAGATTTTCTAGCTTTGAAACCACCCAGCCTTCATCTTTGTAAGCTTGTTTTAGTTCTTTAGAGTTGATTTTACCTTCCTTAATAATCGTCCTTGGCAAATCGAAAGGCTCCGGTTTCTTTTGCAAGGACGCGGGTGTAAGCGGTTCGTATTTTGGGTCTAAAAAAACTGAGATTTTTCCATCTGCTTCCCAAATCGCTAAGGCGACTTTCTTCACATCTTCGACTTTTGCTTCCCTTAATTCTTCCAATAAAACGTCGATAGATATTCTTGCTTTTTTTAACCCTTTATAAAGAATGTCTCCGTCCTGAACGATGGTTATAGGCGGAGGGGTAAGCAATCTTCTAAACCATGGACATTTAAGAATTATAAATATGCCCGCAAGATACAAGGTCACCAATACAATGGTTGTAATAACAGATCCTTTTAACCCGAGCTCTTCGTCTGATAACGGATGGGCAATAATGTTCCCAATGACTAAAACAATAACGAAATCAAGAAGCCTTAATTGAGAAATGGCACGCTGGCCTATAACTTTAGCAACCACTATTAAAAAGAAAAAAGCCACAACAGCACGAAGGATCCAATCAATGGCAGTAAGTGTTTCCTGGCCTTGGAAAAAATACATATAAGACACACCCTTTAGTTCATATCAGCTATGACTTAGTGTAACTCCGATGGTATGTTAATATCCCAAAATTAATGATAAATTTAGATAATTGGAAAAAATAGCGCTGATTTTAGAAACGATAGGGGAAGGATGTCAAAGGTTAAAACAGTTGTTTTTTGCTATAGCTAATATTGAGCCATGAAGATACTATTTTTGGATCTAGGAGGATGTTTTCTAATAAAAAGTGAATAACACTTCAGAAAGCTCATTCCTAAATTGGCATAGCATGTTTACTAAATCATGACGATATACTATATTAATAATAAGAAGGTATAATTAGGTATATAGGACTAATTAATATCAATGTGAAAGTTGAAATTTTGCTTGGTAAAATATAGACGTATGTTGTTTGCTTTTCACTTTAATAGGCGTCTCTTCGGCATGAAGCGATCGCCTATTTTAATTTCCATATATGGGATGACTGTCCTTGATAGGTTAGAAAACCTACATATTAATAGATTTCAAAGGGGCTTTATTAAATGAAAGAGGTCTTTACTCGCAATAATGTAAGAGTGATAGGAGAGGGAGAGCGAACCATCATTTTTGCCCATGGGTTTGGCTGTGATCAAAATATGTGGCGATTTATCGTCCCGCACTTTGTGGAAGAGTTCCGTGTGGTTTTATTTGATCATGTTGGTTCGGGGAAGTCTGATTTAAGTGCATATAATCAGGAGAAATATAAAACTCTTCATGGTTATGCCGAAGATTTGATTGATATCTTGGATGCTTTGGACATTAAGAAAACAATTTTTGTTGGACATTCTGTCAGTTCGATGATTGGCATGCTTGCTGCCCTGCAGAAGCCAGAGTATTTTGAAAAGCTGGTTATGATTGGGCCGTCTCCGCGATATTTGAATGATATTCCCGGTTATTTTGGCGGTTTTGAACAAAACGATGTGATGGAGCTGCTGGATATGATGGAAATGAATTTCATCGGATGGGCGAGCTTTTTGGCACCAATGGCTATGCATAACCCTGAGCGCCCTCATCTAGCGCAGGAATTGGAAACAAGCTTCTGTTCGGCGGACCCGGCTATTGCGCGTAAGTTTGCGGAGGCCACGTTCTTTTCAGATCATCGGAGCGATTTACAGAAATTAAGCACGCCTTCGCTCATTTTGCAATGTTCCGAAGACAGTATTGTGCCGATCGAAGTAGGAGAGTATTTACACAACCGGCTTGCTAATAGCACGCTTCAGCTGATGGAGGCGAAAGGCCACTACCCGCATTTAAGTCACCCAGAAGAAACGACTCATTACATCAAAGAGTACCTTTCATCCAGCTAGGAAATTATATTTGGAGGAGAGTAGTGCCATGAACGATTTTAATCATGCCCCATGCGGATTTGTGACGATCTCAAAGCGGGGGATGTTCATAGATGTGAACGAAACCTTTTTAGATTTGGTCAAATATAGCCGAGAGGAACTGCACGAAAAGCATATTGAATCGATCATGAATATTGCCAATAAGTTTCTTTTTCACTCTCATTTTTACCCGTTCCTTCAGCTATATGGGGTGGTTGAAGAGGTATATCTTTCGTTAAAGTCCGGAACAGGTGAGGATATACCCGTCCTATTAAACGGTAAATGTGTTGAACGTGATGGAACGGAGGTTATAGATTGCGTTTTTGTGAAAATGCACAAGCGTATCCATTATGAACAAGAAATTCGCAGCATTAAAAAGAGAGTGGAAGAAGCATATGAGGCCAAGGATGAGGCGCTTAAGGCATTGAAGCTCCTCCATATTGAAAATGAGAGAAAACAAAAAGAGCTGGTCGCGTTGAATGCCGAACTGGAGAGGCTGGCGGCTACCGATGATTTGACCGGGTTAAAAAATCGGCGTTATTTTCTCGAGCAGCTGGAGGAGTGTATATCTTTATTTTCAAAAGCTGGAACCCCATTTTCTCTTTTAATCCTCGATGTTGATCACTTCAAAAAAGTCAATGACACCTGGGGTCACCTTGCCGGCGATCAAATACTGCGGGAATTGGCAAAGATTATGGAGTCGGAAGCCGGAAAAGCCGATACAGTCGCCCGTTACGGGGGAGAAGAATTTATCATCATTTTGCCGGCTAAAGATGAGGTGGCTGCTAAGCGGAAAGCAGAAAAATTGCGATCGGCTATCGAACATGCCACATGGGAGGTTTGTTCCATAACTGTCAGTATCGGCGTATCCACCTTCATGGCTGGAGATACCAATGTTTCCATTCTCTCCAAAGCAGACCGAGCACTCTACGCCTCGAAAGCGAACGGGAGGAACAAGGCTACACATGCTATGGAGCTCGACGACAGCAGGCTGAATATGTAAGGTTGTTCAGGGGCCAGTGCTAGACTGCCCCCTATTTCTGCTGCTTCTCATTCCATACTATCTGCTGCACCAAACAATAATTTTATACGGTACGGTCTGAGCCGGGATGCTTTTAGTGGAAGGGCCATAGATGGCGATTAGGTTTCGATTGGCAGGACTTCTTAAAAGCGGCTGACCGTTTGTTAAGAGGGTTTGCGTGTATGGTGATGGATTTAATTTTAGCTGGCCATCGCTGCTGATCAGCTGGCTGTTAAAATAATCGACCTTTACATTTTGATTAGGTCTGTCTTTTACGATAATAAGGGCTCGGTATTGTGGCGGGAAAATTAACGGAACAGGTGCATTTGCATCATAATAACCTGTAATTTGATCTCCTAGCATGACCACTTCTTGCTCAACGAAGTAGGTAGCAGGTGATACGACAAAATTTACAATGGCTCCGGTTTTGTCTTCAACAGTCATTAATCGATAACAGCCTTCCCCATCGCCATTTTGCCCAGTAAAAAAATCGCTGATCATGGTGATCTTGCCACGAAAAGAATTGAAGCTAACCATACGTATCCCTCCATGATTTGGGGTCAGTCCCTCAGCGCGTTAAAGCGCCGGGGGACTGACCCCAATCTATTTATATAGTCTATGTATAGCTGCCTAATAGGGTGAAGCATAGAATATGTCGCTCGGACGAATGACAGGAAATAATTAGAGTATGTAAAACGAAAACAAGCTTGCAGAAGACTAGCCTTCTGCAAGCTTGTTTATTAACAGAATGAATCTTTAGAGGACGGGTTTTTTAACCCGAACATTGGTCGAATAAATAGAGCTAAGAATGTTCCAAGCATAGCCATCACCATCCAAGCCCATCCGTGCAGGCTGAAGGATGAGATGCCTCCGAAATAGGCGCCAATGTTACATCCGAAGGCCAGGCGGGCTCCATAACCCATCATCAGTCCGCCAATAATCGCAGCTCCGGCTACGCCCATCTTCATTTTTTTCGGTTTAAATGTTCCTTGGAATGAAGCGGAGATAAATGCTCCTAGCACAATTCCGAAATTCATGACGCTTGTCCCGTCAGCTAAAACAGAATTCGAAAGCGCCTCTCCGTTCTTCCCAGTGAAATATCCCCATTGCGTAACATCAATTCCCATGGCCATCATCGCTTTTCCTCCCCAAAGGGCGAAAGCAGAAGTAATCCCCCACGGTGAACCTTTAACTGTTAACGTCAAGGCATTTAATAAAGCTAAAATAATGGCGGCGGTTATTAATGGCCAAGAACCGCGCAGTACTTTTTTCCAGCCGGTTGTAGTCGGCAGCGGCTTCATCGCTGGCGGATTTTTCTTTTTAGCAATTTGAATCGTTATCCAATAGATCGCGGCAAATACCAGCAGTTGCATAGCCCATGCTCCAAAGTATCCGAGACCAGTGGATTCAGCAAAAGATATTGGCGGGAGAGCAGGCATCTCTTCCGTCCAAAAAGTGAAATGGTAGGCGCCGATAGTGGACCCGGCAATAAAAGCTGCTAAGGTCAAAACCATAGAGGTGGCACCGCCGCCCACATTGTATAATGTACCTGAAGCACATCCGTTGCCTAGCTGCATGCCGATTCCAAAAACAAAGGCACCAAACAAAACACTTACACCAACAGGAGAGACAGAAGCTTTCGGTTCTGCTCCAGTAAAGCTAAAACCAGTGCTTAAAATAATCGCAAATAATGTAGAAGCAACCGCAAGCATAATCATGTGCGCTTGAAGTCCTTGAACGTTGCCTACAGAAACGAGTCTGCGAAAGGCAGATGTGAATCCAAAACGTGCATATAGCAAGGTAGCCCCGAGTAATAATCCAATAATAAAAAGTGCGCCTTGCACCCAGTTAGCCGATTGAACTATGAGCAATAAGAGAACAATAGAGGCAAGAATTCCTCCAGAAACTAATTTTTTTTGCGTCGGACTAAGGCTGGTAACAAAAGTAGTAGAATGACGATTTGATTGTGAAATTGTATCTGCTGTTGCTGTTTGTGCCAAATCATTCACCTCATAACCTATAAAAATAGTAAGAATTAATTCTCTAAATATTATTATAAGATGAGCGAAAAGTAAAGGTAAAAATGGGGTCTGACCCCATTTTTACGCTCTCTCTCTTAACGTTATATGGTAATATTAACGCAGGTAATTGGAGTCATATAAGTGAATTTAAAAAGGGGCAAATGATGAAGGAATTGAATAATCATATTAATAAAAAGCTTTATTATATGACAGTGAGTTTTGTGGTTTTTGTGATGATGATGGGGCTGTTTGTGGATAATCCACGTCTAGGACACCTAGAGACTGGTTATATTGTTCATCATATTCTGGTCATTGGTTTATCTGCCTGTTTATTGTTGTACCCTAAGTATGAAACTCAAATGAGCAGAATCATGATTATTAGCTTGAGTTATGTCTACTTTTATACACTATTTTTCTTGTATCCAGAAACATGGTCCACATTTATTTTTTTGTGTTTTATTCCTGCCATCTCGATTTTGTTTTTTGATTCCAAGCTGTTTTATTACTCTTTGATCGTAAACAATTTATCAATCATTTTTACAGTTAGTTATATCATGCTCCTTGATAAAGGGAATGTGTATTCCTACTTGAAATTAGATCTAATAGGGAATGCCATTAACTATTTAGGGACTCAATTTCTTATCTTTTTAATTTTTTATTTAACGGATGTTCATATAAAGAAGCAGAAGTTATATTATGAAGAGATTAAACACACCGAGCGGTTAAAAGCCACCGGACAATTGGCGGCAGCCGTTGCTCATGAAATTAGAAATCCATTGACCGTGGTCAAAGGCTTTTTGCAGTTATATGAAAAAGACCCTTCCTTTAATCAGGATCATAAAAGGCATTTTACGCTGATGATTGATGAATTAAATACAGCTGAACAGGTGGTCTCTCAATTTTTATCTATTGCCAAACCGAATGATGGCACAAAAACTGAGTCGGTAAATGTGAAGCTGGTTCTTCAAAGTGTAACAGACCTATTATACTCCTATGGGCTGTTGCGAGATAATAAAATTGAGTTAGATATAGTGGAAGATTGTTATATCATTGCGAATAATATGGAGCTTAAGCAGTTATTCATCAATATCATTAAAAATGCCATAGAGGCCTCTAAATCAGGAGATTCTGTTCTTGTGAAAGCTGGTAAGAAGAACGGCTTTGCCGAAATAAAGGTCATCGATCATGGGAACGGAATGTCAGAAGCAGAAATTGAATCGCTCGGCACACCTTTTTATTCCTTGAAAAGCAAAGGAACAGGATTAGGCATGATGATTTGTTATAACATCGCAGCTAAATATAAAGGAACCATTGAGTTTCAAAGCTCAAAAGGTAAGGGAACCACGGTTATTATACGCTTTCCAACGAAATAGGGGTCAGTCCCCCGGTGCTTTAAAGCTTTAAAGCGCTGGGGGACTGACCCCTATAATAATATTTTTTTCTGTTAAGCGTTTTCAAATCGAAATATGTGCAAAAAGAACTATTGAATGGGGGAAGGAGAAATAATACAATCTATTTGTGAAGTAATTCACAATATCTTTTTTTAATCACATGTGATCAATTTAAACAGTAATCATTCTAAATTTAATAATAAAAATCATTCCAAAATTTTTTAAATTAATTTGTGAAAAGTTTCACAAATAGAACAGGAGAGAAAAGATATGATGACATTAGGAAATAAAGTGGTACTCGTTGGAACAGGAGCGGTTGGTTCAAGCTATGCGTATGCGTTAATGAATCAAGGGGTATCTGATGAAATTGTACTCGTCGATTTAAATGAAGAAAAAGCAAAAGGCGATGTGATGGATATGAACCACGGAATCGTCTATGCGCCGCAAACAATGAATATTAAATTCGGTACATATGAAGAGTGCCGAGATGCAGCAGTGGTTGTCATTTGTGCAGGTGCCGCTCAAAAGCCGGGAGAAACTCGGTTAGATCTAGTAAACAAAAACTTAAAGATTTTCAAATCCATTGTGACTAATATTATGGACGCTGGATTTAACGGAATTTTCTTAGTGGCGACGAACCCCGTTGATATCTTAGCCTATGCGACTTGGAAATTCTCAGGTCTGCCAAGTGAGAGAGTCATCGGTTCCGGCACAATTCTTGATTCAGCAAGATTCCGCTTCCTTCTAGGAAAAGAGTTTGATACAGCGCCAACAAGCGTTCACGCATATATCATTGGTGAACACGGGGACAGTCAGCTGCCTGTCTGGAGCACAGCGAATATCTCTGGTACACGGATCGAATCTAAACTTTCTGAAGAAAGAAAAGCTGAAATGGCTGATCAAGTAAAAAATGCGGCCTACCAGATTATTGAATCTAAAGGTGCCACATTCTACGGCATTGCAATGGGGATGGCGAGAATTACAAAAGCTGTATTGCAGAACGAACAGGTGGTGCTGCCAGTCGGCACTTTATTGCAGGGTCAATACGGTCATGAAGATGTATTTATTGGGACACCAGCCGTCATTTGCCGCCAAGGAGTCAAACAGGTCATTGAACTGGATTTAAATGAAGTGGAGAAAGAAAAGCTGTCTCGATCTGTGAAAACTCTAAAAGAAATCCAAGAGCCGTTTTGGAAATAACGCATCTGAGAATTAAACAATAGAGGAGTCTTTCTTATGTTGGTCGAAACATTTAATCCGTTTAATCAATTAGCTATATCCGCTTTGTTTGCCGCGGTTCCGATTCTGTTATTTCTATTATGTTTAACTGTTTTTAAAATGAAGGGCATTCACGCCGCCTTGCTGAACTTAGGTGTGACATTCCTGATCGCGTTCTTCGTTTTTAAGCTGCCGATTGGAGAAGCGACAGGAAGCGTGCTGCAAGGTGTGATTCAGGGGATATTCCCGATCGGCTATATTATTGTGATGGCGATCTGGTTATATAAAATCTCCGTTCAATCTGGAAAGTTCGATATTTTAAGAGGAAGTATTGCTGGTATTTCTCAGGATCAGCGGATTCAGCTGCTTCTCATTGGCTTTAGCTTTAATGCTTTTTTAGAAGGAGCGGCAGGGTTTGGGGTGCCAATTGCCATTTGTGCGGTTCTGCTCGTGTCATTAGGGTTTAATCCGCTGCAGGCAGCGATGCTGTGCTTGATCGCAAACGGAGCGTCAGGAGCGTTTGGCGCTATTGGAATTCCGGTTGGCATTGTCGATACTTTTCATTTAGAAGGTGTGAGTGCCATGGATGTTTCCGTAATGACTGCGCTGACATTTCCAATCATTAACTTTACCATTCCGTTTCTATTGATTTGGCTGCTCGATGGCTTTAAAGGAATCAAAGAGATCTTCCCGGCTATTCTCGTTACATCTGTCACTTACACAGCTTCACAAGCGGCGATTACCATCTTCCTTGGACCTGAACTTGCTGATATTATTCCTTCTTTACTTGCGATGGGGTCACTAGCATTGTTTCTTAAAAAATGGCAGCCGAAGCAGATTTTCTTGCTTAATGGACAACCTGCTAAAGTGGAGAAACACTCACTTAGCGAAGTCATTAAATCATGGTCACCGTTTTATTTACTGACTATTTTCATCTTAATCTGGAGTCTTCCTGCATTTAAAGGCTTGTTTGCAGAAGGCGGTGTGTTAGCCGCCTCAGTTATAAAATTTGTTATACCGGGCTCGTCTATTTCAATCGCACTTGATCTGATCGGGGCGACAGGAACAGCTATTTTACTAGCTAACTTAACAACAATTGCGACAACGAAGGGGATCAGCTTTAGTGAAGGCTTTGATTTATGGAAAACATCTATTAAAGAATTCTATCTTCCTATTATTATGATCTGCGCCATTATTGGTATTGCGAAACTTATGACATATGGCGGTTTAACAACTGCGCTAGGTGAAGCAGTCGCAACTACAGGCATTGCTTTCCCACTGCTGTCACCGATCTTAGGCTGGATTGGCGTGTTTATGACAGGTTCCGTCGTTAATAATAATACGCTTTTCGCACCGATTCAATCGACAGCGGGTCACATTATTGGTACGAACCCTTCTCTATTAGTGTCTGCTAATACAGCTGGAGGTGTCATGGCTAAGCTCGTTTCTCCTCAATCCATTGCCATCGCAACAGCAGCTGTAGGACAGACAGGGAATGAAGCAGCTTTAACAAAAATGACATTGAAATATAGCTTTGGCTTACTGGCCTTTGTAAGTGTGTGGACATTCATTTTGTCCTTTCTTGTTTCTTAATTTTTCATAGTCTGACTTTCCTTTAATGACTGGTTACGTCTATAGGAAGTCAGGCTTTTTTGCATTTACAAAAAAATGACAGCATGATAACATTCAACTAAATAGTTGAATAGATTAAAAAAGTTAATGATAACGAAAGGGTGCTGGGGAAATGAAACAAAAAGATGCTGAATGGATTTCATATTTTCAATGGGTGAAGAAATGGAACTAAGAACAGAAGAAGAGGTGAAGGTGCGAGAAAAACAGCCGCTGTGGCTTGAACGCTATGTGAACTCCAAGCAGGAGCAGGAGAAGCTATATAAACGGACGCTTTTAATTGTGGTAATGTCCCAAATTTTTGGAGGCGCGGGGTTAGCTGCTGGAGTCACGGTCGGTGCGCTGCTTGCCCAGCAGATGCTAGGGACAGATCAATACGCAGGGGTTCCAGCGGCGTTGTTTACACTAGGTTCAGCCGGAGCAGCCTTCCTTGTCGGGAAGCTGTCGCAGCGTTTTGGCCGGCGTTTTGGGCTATCTGCTGGATTTCTAACTGGAGGTCTCGGCGCGTTGGGCGTGGTATTTGCCGCTCTTATGAATAATGTTGCCTTTTTATTTATTGCGCTGTTGATCTACGGTGCCGGAACAGCCACGAATCTGCAAGCCCGTTATGCAGGGACAGATTTAGCTGCTCCTAATCAGAGAGCGAAGGCCATCAGCATTGCGATGGTATCCACGACATTTGGGGCAGTGGCAGGCCCGAGTTTAGTTAGTGTGATGGGTGAAGTGGCTGCTTCGATTGGTGTTCCTTCTTTGGCAGGACCGTTTATTTTGGCCGCCGCTGCTTATTTAATGGCGGGAACAGTGCTTTTAGTCTTTCTAAGACATGATCCGTACGTCGTTGCACAAGCAATCGCTGCACGGCAAGCAACAAGCAAGGATGCATCAACGGGTGAGGAAGTAACCCAGAAGGTGAATACGCGCGGGTTAGCGGTAGGTGCAACGATCATGGTATTAACACAAATGGTGATGGTGGCAGTCATGACAATGACACCAGTGCATATGAAGCATCATGGGCATGGGTTAAGTGAAGTGGGACTTGTGATCGCCGTTCATATAGGAGCGATGTATTTACCTTCTCTAATTACAGGGGTTCTTGTAGATAAGGTGGGAAGAACAGCCATGGCGATTGCTTCTGGTGTTACATTACTGTCAGCTGGACTTCTTGCTGCTTTCGCTCCAGGGGATTCAATGGCTCTGCTGCTGATTGCCCTAGCTTTATTAGGGATTGGCTGGAACTTTGGGCTCATTAGCGGAACGGCTTTAGTTGTTGATTCCACTCATCCGCTTACTCGCGCGAAAACGCAAGGTAAAATGGATGTCTTCATTGCTTTATCCGGTGCCTCCGGAGGCATGCTTTCTGGGATGGTCGTCGCCCAGTCCAGCTATGCTGCCCTTGCCCTTACCGGTGGGCTTCTGTCTTTACTCCTTATTCCTGTCGTCATTTGGTCCTGGAAACAATAGCGAGGATAGAAAGGGTGAGTTTTTGAACACAAGAGAGTTTAAAGAAAAAATTTATGGTGAATTTGCGAAAGTTGGTAAATCACTATCCAGTCCGAAACGGCTGGAGTTATTAGATTTACTGTCTCAAAGCCCTAAATCAGTCGAATCACTAGCCAAAGCCACAAACATGAGTATCGCTAATACATCTAAACACTTACAGGCCTTACTGGAGGCTCAGCTTGTAACGTTTTCGAAAGAACGTAATTACGTCTATTACCAGCTGGCAAGCGAGAGTGTGTTAAAGCTGAGTTTAGCTCTAAGAGATGTGGCAGAGGAACGGCTGGCAGGCATTGAGGAAACGAGACAGCGCTTTATTTTAAGAGACAATGAAGTAGAGGCAATCACAATCGAGAAGCTGATTGAAAAAGTGAAAGCCAATACGGTGACGCTGATTGATGTAAGACCGGCGGAAGAATATGAGTCAGGCCATATTCCAAATGCTAGGTCGATTCCTGTCACTGAATTGCAAGATCACCTAGAAATGCTGCCAAAGGAGAAGGGTGTCGTCGCCTATTGCAGAGGTCCTTATTGCGCCTATGCCACAGAGGCTGTTGAATATCTGCGGATGAAAGGGTATGAGGCTTGGGTGCTTGATGCGGGTACGAATGAATGGATGCAGCTGTTTGGCAAGGAGTCGATCAAATGAGAAAGCCTGTGGAAATTGGGATTAAAGAAAACTCCATTCAATTTCTTTTACTAGTTGTCACTAACTTATTTGTCGGCTCCATGGTGGGAATTGAGAGAACCGTACTGCCCATTTTGGGAGAGGAAGAGTTCGGGTTAGCTTCAACGAGCGCGGCGCTATCCTTTATCATCAGCTTTGGTTTCTCGAAAGCGATTGTGAACTACTTTGCGGGGCAAATTGCCGATACCTTCGGCCGCAAGAAGGTGCTGATCGCCGGCTGGATGGTAGGGCTATTTGTTCCAATCTTGATTATCTTTGCCCATGCGTGGTGGGTGATTGTGTTCGCCAATATCTTATTAGGGATCAATCAGGGGTTAGCATGGTCAATGACCGTTAATATGAAGATTGATATTTCAAAAGCCAATCAAAGAGGAACAGCCGTTGGATTAAATGAATTTGCTGGCTATTCTGGTGTGGCAATTATGGCGGCTGTTTCAGGGTTTGTGGCTGCTTCTTCTTCACTAAGACCAGAGCCGTTTTATATCGGTCTTGGGATCGTCGCCGTCGGCATTTTATTCTCTTTAGTAGTAAAAGATACCGGGGAGCATCTGAAGCTTCAAATGCAAAACAGCCCAGCGAATGAAAATGACCGGTCTCGTAAAGAAGTTTTTCAGTTAACCACTTGGAAGGATAAAAACTTATCGTCCATCAGCTTCTCAGGCTTGTCGACGAATTTGAAAGATGGGATGGCGTGGGGGCTATTTCCGCTTTTCTTTGCTTCTAGAGGATTAACTGTCGGGGAAATAGGCACCATTGTGGCGCTCTATCCGGCTGCTTGGGGGTTCTTTCAGCTGTTTACTGGTGCATTAAGTGATAAGATTGGCCGTAAAATGCTGATTGTATTCGGCATGTGGACACAGGCAGCCGCTTTGTGGTGGATTCTGTTTGTTGATGGCTTCTCTTTATGGGTGGCGGGAGCGATTCTTCTTGGCTTAGGGACAGCGATGGTGTACCCAACGTTACAGGCCGCAATCAGTGACGTAGCGGCTCCAAGTTGGCGGGCATCCTCCATGGGGGTCTACCGCTTTTGGAGAGACAGCGGCTATGCATTCGGTGCACTGCTGGCTGGAATCTTCGCCGACTTGTTAGGCGTCCACTGGGCGATTGGACTTGTCGCCATCCTGCCATTTCTCGCCGGACTGCTCGCAAGTATTCGAATGAAAGAAACGTTAAAATGAAATTTGGAAAAAAGGGTCAGACCCCCGGCGCTTTAAAGCGTTAGCGCGCCGGGGGTCTGACCCTTTTTCACAATGAATCCCTAATAACTTTCTTATAGTAGAGAACGGACAGTACACCGAAAATGGAGTATAGGACTGTATAAATGACCATAACGAGGATCATCGGTGTCCAGACAGCTGTGCCAAACAGAAACCAGCCTGATTGTACAGCGAAGTAGCTGTGAAGAAGGCCAATCGCTAAAGGGATGCCAAAGTTATAGACTTGTTTATATTGAATGCCTTTTAGCAAATCTTGTCTAGTAAAGCCAAGCTTCCTAAGAATGGTATAGTTAGGCTTCTCATTTTCACTTTCATCCATCTGTTTAAAGTAAAGAATACATCCAGATGTAATTAAGAAGGTAAGCCCTAAAAAGCCGACGATGAACATAATTAACCCCATCTGTCTTTTCATGGACTGACTCATCTCCAGCTGAGATTCATGAGATAGACCTTTATCTGCTTTATTAAGCCCCAGTTTAAGAAACAGCTGGTTTGCTTTCTCTTGATGACGTTCCTCATTGATATGAATCCCCACATAGTGGCTGGATTTCTTCTGGACTTTTGGATCCTTATCCTGCTTTAAGCGCTGGAAGACCGTTTCATCCACGATGGCGACAGGGATTCCTCCGTTAGTGAAGTACCAGGAGATAGGGTACTCTTTTTTTAACCCTAAATATTTTTGCTTAACGACTTCTGTTTTTCCTTTCAATTCAATTTTTCCCGACGTTTTAAGAGGCATGAATTTCTGCATTAAATCATTGTAGCCGGTTAAATAGGTTTCACCTGCCGCAACGTCCATGTCTGGAAGCGCTTGGTCACTTATAATCGGCAAAGGCATAGCAGAAGGATCAACGTTCAAGCCTTCTGTATTCCCATCTAATATACTTTTCCCATCAATTGTGACTTGAACCACTTCAATGATTGTTTCACGATAAGGAATCTGCTGTTCGGTTAAACTCTGTTTAAACTGTTCGGCTTCCGGCAAACCAGTAAGGGAAAAGTCAGCGGGTATATTGTTTTCTGCCGTCTTTTCTGCGGAGTAGTAAGCGATATAGCTCAGCGATAATAATCCAATGGCTAATGCAGATACCGTCGTAATAATTGTCAGCAGCAAGGCGTTCGACTTCATTCTAAACATAATAGATGAAAGCGAAAGCACTTCGTTAATAGATAAATATCCATCCTTCTTCCTTCTGACGAAATGGAAAATATAGCTGACAGATCCTTTATAGAAAAAGTAGGTGCCGAGGATGACTGCTGCTAAGATAAAAGCCATCGCGCCAAACAGTTCCATCATAGTGACAAAATCGCCTTCAAATAATTTAGAGGAAACATAGTATCCGGAACCGATTAATAAAAACCCTAGAGCACCCATGATCATTTCTAATCGGGTTAACTTTTTAATCTTAGCTTCTGCAGTAGATGTCACGCGAAACAGAGACAAGATGCTCTGTCTTTTAATAAATAAAGCATTCATTACGAGAATCAGTACATAGATCGCAGAAAATACGATGAGCGTTTGACTGAACGCCTGCATAGAAAAGTGAAGGCTGGCTATGTTGTCTACCCCAGTGGTTTTAAACAAGATCATCATAATTAACTTTGAAAAAGAAAATCCAACGAATAGGCCGATCGCTAATGAACTGTAATAGAGAAGAAAATTCTCTAAACTGAGAAGGCGAAAAATCTTACCTTTCGTCAGGCCGATTAGTTGAAACAAGCCGATTTCTTTACTGCGGCGCTTAATAAAAATCGCGTTGGCATAGACGAGAAAAATAGAGACGATGGCGATAAGCAGAATGGAAGCGGCTCGGACAGATGCACCGCCTTTAATCGTCCCTTTCACTGCATCCATAGATGGATCGTATTGCAAAGTCACAAAGGCAAAATAAAGAGCGGCACTGAATATTAACGCAAAGACGTACAAATAGTAGTTCTTTAAATTTTTCTTCAAGTTTCGATAGATCAGCTGATTAACGTTCATATGTGACCCCGCTCAATACACCTTGTGTCTTCATAATGTCTTGAAAGAAAACCTGTCTGTCCTGTTCTCCTTTATTTAACTGAGTGTAGATTCGGCCGTCTTTGATAAAAATGACTCGGCTGCAATAGCTCGCAGCTGCCGGATCATGAGTGACCATCACAATCGTAGATTTCAGTTTTTGATTTAATTCACTAAGTTTATTCAATAAATCTGAAGCGGATTTTGAATCGAGTGCACCAGTCGGTTCATCAGCAAAGATGATACTTGGCTCATGGATAAAAGCGCGGGCGGCAGAAGTACGCTGTTTTTGTCCTCCAGAAATTTCGTTCGGGTATTTATCTTTAAGTTCATAAATTCCCAGCTCTTTGGCTAACGCAGCAAATCGTTGATCGGCTTCTTTTTTAGGTGTTTTAGTAATAGAAAGAGGCAGGAGAATATTTTCTTTTACCGTTAACGTATCCAGCAAATTATAGTCTTGAAAGATGAATCCTAAATGATTTTTCCGAAATTCCGCCAGTTGTTTTTCTTTCATTTTGGTCATGTCTTGATTTTCAATTTGTATCGTTCCGTCACTGACTTGGTCAATGGAGGACAAAACGTTTAACAGAGTCGTTTTTCCTGAACCCGATGGCCCCATAATGCTGACGAATTCCCCTTTTTGAATGCGAATATCTATTCCTTTTAACACTTCTTGTTTATTAAATTTATTGCCGTAGCTTTTATGAAGTTTCGTGGCTTCTAAAATATTCAATTTGTCATCCTCCATTTGGTCTGATACGTCTATTATAAAAAGGGAAGGAATTCTTTTCCTTTGATTGGCCGAACAAATAATAAAAGCATGTGACATTTTCGTCACATGCCCCTCCTTTTTACAAACTCATTTCTTGTTGGAAATTTTAGCGTAAAGGTGGTTCCCAGCCGAAGCTCTGATTGCACCTCGATATGTATGAATAGAGTGTTGGCCGCTTTTCTCGCTAAGTAAAGGCCCATTCCCGTAGCTGCATGATCCAGATGGTTAGTGGTGGAAGTGAAGCCTTTCTCAAATATTCTCGGCAAATCTTTCGGGTCAATCCCGCGGCCGCTATCTGCAACTTCAAGAATAGTATGGTCATCGAGCTGATAGCTTCTAATTAGGATATCGGAAGAATCACTGTATTTTACTGCGTTTGTTAATAGCTGACTAAGGATGAAAGCTAGCCATTTCGCATCGCTCAATACTTCAGTTACCTCTAGCTGAATGTCAAAACCAATTCCTTTTTGTATACACCAGGACTGCAAGGTTTTTAATTCGCTAAAAAGAATAGATTCTAGGTTAGTTTGTTCAATATATAAATCATTTTCCATAAAGGGCAGGCGCTTTTGATGAAGCTGCTGATCGAGCAGAAGGTGGATGCGTGTCCATTCATAGGTTAAGTGTGACCGTAATAAGGGATCTTCTAGGCGTTCAATCATTAAATGCAAAGCAGTCAAAGGAGTTTTTACTTCGTGAATCCATGACAACATATCATCTTTTTCCTGCTCTAAAGCAATTCGGTTTTTTGAAACAGTGGTTCTAAATTGCTCAGTCTGTTCGATCAGGTGTTTTTCTATCGTTTTTTCAAATGGACTGTCTGCTGCGGGAATTCCGGAAAGATCGAAATTTTGATCACGCTCCTCTAAACGTCTAAAGAAGGCCGTTTCTTTCTGGTAACGAAAAACAAGAAACAGAATGAAAATAATGATAGATAGAAAGACCACATACATGATGGAGTAGAGCGGGATATTTGGATCAACATAAGCAATTAATAAAAAAAGCAATTGTAGAAATATAAATAAGAAAATCCAGCTTCGGCGTTCAATTAAATAGCTTCGAATCATAAACGGACCTCTTCAACCGCCATGTAGCCTTGTCCTACTTTGGTTTGGATAAAAGTGCCTAGCCCAATCTCATCCAGCCGTTTCCTTAAACGATTGACGTTGACGGTTAAGGTATTGTCGCTTATAAACCGCTGATCATCCCATAAGCTATTCATTAAACTCTCCCTAGAGACGATTTTATTCTTTTGATCGATCAGCTGCTTTAGTATAAATAGTTCATTTTTTGTAAGTTCAATCGACCCCGCATCATTAGTGACCATATTTCGCTCATAATCGATTGTTGCTCCGCACCAGGTTTTTAGATTCACCTGTTCTGTATTGTAGTTATAAACCCGGCGAAGAATCGCTTGGATCTTCGCGATTAGAACATCAAAATGAAAGGGTTTTTGGATGAAATCATCTGCTCCAAGCTGCATAGACATCACCATGTCTGTCGGGTGGTCACGAGAGGATAGAAAGATGATGGGAACGTTCGAGTGTGATCGGATCATCCGGCACCAGTGAAAGCCATCGAACTTCGGCAATTGAATATCGATAATGACTAAATCCGGCTTTATACTAGAAAATTCCAGCAGTACATCGCTGAAATCAGCCACCCCATATACTTCGTAAGACCATTGAGACAAGCGGTCTTTCATCTCATTAAATAAAGTAAAATCGTCTTCAATCAACATGATCTTAAACAAGCCATTCACCACGTTTTCAATAATATTGTTGTAAATAAGTGTATATGAAATAGTTGGTAATTACTAGATTTGGGGTCAGACCCCCGCGGCTTTAAAGCGTTAACGCGCCGGGGGTCTGACCCCAATTTTATATCCGTTTTTCCCTGTGTGCTTAATTTGGTACATGGCTTCGTCTGCTCGGTGAATCAAGGTGTCCAAATCTGTTCCGTGTTCAGGATAGAGGCTGATGCCGATGCTTGATTGAATGGGGAGGGATTGGTGCTCGGTTTTAAAAGGGTGCTCTTTAAAGGAAACAAGCAGTTGCTGAGTAAATTCATGGACAAAGATCAGGTCTGAATAAGGAAGGTATACATAGAACTCATCACCGCCCACCCTTGATGCTACCCCTTCTTGGCGTGTATGCTGCATCAATAGTTGAGAGAAATGAACTAAATAATCGTCCCCGGTTTGATGGCCATAACGATCATTGATGGCTTTAAATTCATCTAAATCAATCACAAGAATGGCTACTTTTTGGTCGCGAGGTAATTGAATGTGTTCGTAAAAATAACGTCTATTAGGCAGCTTGGTCAGAGAATCGTGATAGGCTAGGAATCGAATCGCTTTTTCGGCTTCTTTATAATCATGGATATCCTGAATAATTAAAATAAAATGGGGTTCGTTTTCTATTAAAACAAAATCTCCTTCAATTAAAATAAACCTTTCTCCATTTGACGGAGTTTGGATTTTGGTTTCGTACTTGCTGAATTTGTCTTCAGTGGCAAACTGCCTGGAATAGAATAGCATCCACTCTTCCTGGTCATCTGTTGAAATCAGCTGATGAAATTGCTGTTTCTTTAAAGCGCAGGTCTGTAAAAGCTTGTGCGCAGCAGGGTTGCAATCGCTGATGAATCCTTTTTGATTAACAAGTAAAATAGCAGCTGGATTTAAATTATATAACGTTTCAAACCTTTTATTGTAAGAAGAAAGAAAATCGTATTTCTGTGTCGCATAACTTAATGCAGCAATCCAGATCAGCCCGCCAAAAATATATGGATAGGGAGGAATAATTCCTTGAAAATTGAAGTAGCCAAAAATGATATCCCAAATGAGCACAAATGCGGCTGAATTCAAAAGCAAAGTTAAAATCTTTTTGTGGCCGCTCAGCCTTTTTTGTGATCGGATATACCATAGTAAGGTGAGGATCAGCAGATGAAAAAGATTTCCTGCTGTTAATGTAATAAGATAGGGTGTATTAAATTCTGGATATTTCCACAATCCAAATTGATAGAAATATTGGCTGTTCATAATATTTTTCTGAAAGACGATCGTGAAGATCACCGGAAGCAGCGGCATGTAAAAAATATAGGGATAAAAATAAGCGGGTATTTTTCGGTCGTAAGTAGAGAATTTGGCGATAAAGTGAAAAAATAAACAAGGCATTAATACTCCCACATTGCCGAACCAGTACGTAACAAGAGCTGGACTATATTCTAAAGGAAGCAAATGGCGGATATACTCTTCTAAAAATAAATTGGCGTAACAGAAAATATATAAGCTTAACAAACGGTGTTCTGTTTTTGTGGGGTTTCGATACAAGACTTTCACGGCCATGCAGAGTAAGACAAATGAAGGAATTATATAAACAATGAAAGGAATGATTACTTCATGCATAGTTCACCTTCTTTTTTCTTCTGACAAACATACTTCAAGGTATTATATGAGCCTATTATCATATTCATTCTCAAAGCAACACGGGGACGGTTTGAATCAGAAGGTGCAATCGGTGATTAAAAGATAGAGCCTAATCCAAGGGTTGGGCTTTTTGTTATGAAAGAAATCCGCAGCTAGGCAGGAATAAAGAGGAAATCGGATCGAAACGAAGTGGAGTTGGAAAGAATGCCGCGTGGGAAAATGTGAAATCAAGGCATTGGCAGGAATAAAAGTGGAATCGGAAAGAATATCGCGTAATTTGAAAAGAATGCCGCGTGAGATCAAGTGAAATCAAGGCATTGGCAGGAATAACAGTGGAATCAGAAAGAAAAAGCGGTAAACTGGAAAGAATATCGGGAAAATTGGAAAGAATAAACGGCGAATCAGAAAGAATAATGCGTTATTTAGAAAGAATGCCGCGTGAGATCAAGCAAAATCACGCCATTAGCAGGAATAACAATAAAACAGTATTAAAAAGAATTATAAATGGGCGTGAAACCGGAAAGAAAAGCGTGAATTGGAAACTGTTTGCGACCTGGAACGATGCTAGTGTTGTATCCACACTGCTAGATGAAACACAAGAACCGTCCCCACTGTTTCAAAAAATCAATTGACACTATTAAAAAATAACGTTATCATTATTGATAATGATAACGTTAAAAGGAGGAACATATGAAAGAGTCTAAAGCAGATCTGTTACTTCATCCGGTGCGAATTAAGATTGTGCAGACATTAGTGAATGGAAGGAAATTAACGGTTCAGCAGATAGGAGAGAAGCTTCCGGAGATCCCGCAGGCAACATTGTACCGGCACTTAAAAAAGCTGCTAGAAGCAGATCTCATTGAAGTGGCAGAGGAAAACCGGGTGAGAGGCACGATTGAAAAAGTCTATACATTGCCATCACAGCCGGGCACGGTTACGGCAGAGGAATTTATGACAGCTACGGCTGAAGAACATATGAATTATTTTATGAAATTTATGGCGACCGTTCTGTCTGATTTTGAGTCTTATGTAAGCGATGATTCGTTTGATTTCGTAAAGGATGGAGCGGGCTACCGGCAGGCGACATTTTATGCCACCGACGAAGAGTTTCAGGAATTGGTTGAAACGATTGGTCATAAGTTAATGAAACTGCTAGAAAACGAAGCCGGGGAAAATAGGCGAAGACGAACGCTGTCTACGATTGTGACCACACAGAGGATAGATAAAAAGAGGGATGAGTAAATGGGGAAAATTAACTTAAAGATTTCATTATTCTTAGCAGCTCTGTGCTTTATTGCGGGATTTTTTGCTGTTCCATATCAACTTCAAATGCTGCAAGATTTAATGCCGGAAAAATATGAAGATATGTTGGCAACTATGCCGCTGCCAATGGTTGGGCTGCAAATAATCGCTTCATTGCAGTTGTTCATCGTTTCTTTTGTTTTGAGTTTAATAGGTATTAAATTAGCCAGAAAAACTGGCTTTTCTTTAAATATCCTGGACTCAATAGTTAGCAAAGCTAAAATTAAAGTGAATAAAAAATCTATAATTTTATCAATAATCAGTGGGATAGGTTTAGGTTTTGTTCTTATGAGTTATGATAGATTTTATTTTCAATATCAAAATCCTATGATAGCAGAACATCACCCGGAATTTTCTTTCATAGCATTAATAGCAGGTGTTTTTTATGGAGGTGTTTTTGAAGAAATACTGTTAAGGCTCTTCTTGATGTCTTTAACAGTTTGGCTATTTATGAAAATTTTCAAGCTGACAAAGGAGAGCGTTTCTAGTAAATATTATTGGATTGCCATTGTATTTACTTCTCTAATGTTCGCCATTGGTCACTTTCCAGCAACTCAAATGGCTTTTGGTGAATTAACCACTGATTTAATCATTCGAGGTTTATTTTTAAACAGCATAGGTGGATTAGTCTTTGGCTATTTATATTGGAAAAAAGGTCTTGAATTTGCAATTTTAGCTCATATGTTTACTCATATTTCGATGCAGTTATTTTTTATTCCAATATTTTATTAAGCAGCCTATACTAACGCCTTCTGCTGTACTTCATTTCATATACCTTATCAAACCGGCTTGCAGAGAAACTAATCTGTCAGCCTTTTTTGCCTATAAAAAAAGAGAGGCTTCAACAAGAAGCCCCCCTCATATTTCAATTATTGAGCTGTATATCCGCCATCGATGACAACTGCTTGACCAGTTACTCCCTTAGCCATATCGCTTGATAAAAATAGAGAGTAATCAGCAATTTCTTCTACAGAAAGCAAGCGTTTTTGTGGAACCAATGGGTAGATGACTTCTTCAAGAACTTTCTCTAAAGGAACGTTTCTTGTATTAGCCAAGTCTTTTAATTGGTTTTGTACAAGCGGTGTATCTACATAACCAGGAGCAACAGCGTTCACTGTAATTCCGTGAGCAGCACCTTCAAGAGCAGCTACTTTCGTTAAGCCGATCACACCATGCTTCGCACTGTTATAAGCTGCTTTGCCTGCGAATCCAACAAGACCATTGATGGAAGCCATGTTGATAATACGTCCGAATTTTTGTTTTTTCATCACTGGGAAAGCGTGTTTAATCGCAATGAATGGCGCTGTCAGCATGATGCTTGTCAGCAATTCGAATTTCTCTGTTGGGAATTCTTCGATTGGTGATACAAACTGCATGCCTGCATTGTTAATTAAAACATCTAAGCGGCCATATTTCTCTACAGTTTTCGCAATCATGTTTTCGATATCGGCTTCAACCGTTACGTTTGCTTTAATGCCGTATGCGTCAAACCCTTTTTGAACAAGAGAGTCAGCAGCTGCGACTACGCCTTCTTCGTTTAGGTCAGTTAAAACGACTTTCGCACCTTTTTCAGCGAACTTTTCACCAATTTCAAACCCGATTCCTCGCGCTGCACCTGTAATTAAAACGACTTTATTTTCAACCATCTTTACTGCATCTCCTTCTTAGATAATCCCTATAGTAGCTAATACAATTCCTACAACTGTTGCAATTGTTGGAATGATAACCCCAATAACAAATACATCTTTATATGATTCTTTATGTGTAATGCCTGTAACAGCTAACAGCGTCAATAATGCGCCGTTATGCGGAAGAATTAATGCACCTGATGCCACTGAGGCGATGCGGTGAAACGCTTCTAAATTGATTCCGCTAGCTATCGCCAGATCATAATACTGTGAGCCTAAGGCCTCTAGTACAATTCCCATACCGCCTGAAGCAGAACCAGTCACACCAGCCATCAGCTGAGTAGTCAACGCTTCTGAAATTAAAGGGCTGCCCTTAATTCCCATTAACATATCCGTGATTTTAGAGAAATCAGGAACGGCTTTTACAACAGCACCGAAACCTACAGCCGCGGCTGTATTAATAATAGCTACGACAGCTCCTTTTGCACCCGCATTGATGGATCCAAGAAAGCCTTTCACTTTTTTCGGATTTAAAATCATCGTTAATAAAATACCTACGATCATCGAGATAATAATATCAATGTGAAACGCATTTAATAATATTACAATAACAATTAGTGGTAAAAATGATAAGAATGGATTAGGCGTGGAGACCTCTTTCTCCTCCGTGTCTTTTTCCTCATTCTCCGCTTTTTCTTCCGGTTCTACATAACCAATGCCTTGCTCCTCCAACTTCTTTTGGCGGTAAGCAAGGTAAAAATATCCGCCGAGAGCCATAATTAGACTGGCGACAATCCCGATAATCGGTGCAGCCATTGGCGTCGTTTTAAAATAATTCATTGGAATCAAGTTCTGAATTTGCGGCGAGCCAGGCACGGCTGTCATAGTGAACGTGAATGCCCCAAGAACAAGAGTTGGGGGAATAAGCGTCCTCGAAATATTTGCTTCTTTAAAAAGAGCTAGAGTGATTGGGTAAACCGCAAATACAACGACGAACAAGCTGACTCCGCCATATGTAAGTACAGCAGAGGCAATAAGCACCCCTAATATAGCTCTTTTCTTGCCGATTACTTTTGTAATCCACATGGCTACAGATTTGGCGGCGCCTGTGTCGTCCATCACTTTTCCAAATATCGCACCGAGCATAAATACTGGGAACCATGCTTTCGTAAAGTCTACAAACCCTTGCATATACTCACCGGTATAGGTATCAAGGATGTTCATACCATTTAAGAAAGCAACAACCCCTGCAATTAAAGGAGCCAGCCAGATAATGGACCAGCCAAAGTAAGCGAGAACCATTAATAGCACTAAGCCGATTAAGATCCCTAACATGTATATCACCTTCCATTTAGTTGTGAATATCTTCTAGTTGTTATAGTTGATCTTTTTCACAAAAAAATACTTACTTTAAAATATTCTCATAATTTAAAGTAAGTTTTAATTATATCAATATAACAACAGGGCAAAGCATTTGCACATTGTAATACATAGAGAAATCGAACGTCAAGGGAATAAATTGGTTATCTTCGTCAAACGAAAGGATTGAATATGAGAGAAATCCAATAACGGCTTATATGTATGTGCTTACATTTTTCGACAAAATTTTTATTGTTTTTTCAAATATAAAGCTCTTAATACCCTGTTTCTGTCTCAGAATAAGTACGATGAATCCCTTTTTCCATTTCAATGAAACAAAAAGATGTTTTCTCATGTAAAATGGAGGCAATAAATTTACTTGAGAAGGTGAGCAAAAATGAAACATTATCTTGTGATTGGTGCTGGAATTTTAGGAGCATCAACAGCGTATCACTTAGCTAGATCAGGGCAAAATGTAACCATTATCGATCGAGAGGACGCAGGACAAGCTACAGATGCAGCTGCCGGAATTATTTGTCCATGGCTGTCTCAGCGCCGAAATAAAGCATGGTATGCACTGGCAAAAGGAGGAGCAGCGCATTACCAAACGTTGATTGAAGAGTTAAAAGAAGATGGAGAAACTGATACTGGATATAAGCGGGTGGGAGCGATCAGTTTACATAGTGACGAGGGCAAGCTGCTTCAAATGGAAGAGAGAGCGCTCCAAAGACGGGAAGATGCTGCGGAAATCGGGAAGATTAAACAGCTCTCGCAGGACGAAACAGTAAGACTATTCCCCGCCTTAACCCACGATTATCGGTCGGTGTTTATTAGCGGTGCCGCACGAGTGGATGGAAGAGCGTTAAGAAACGCATTGATCAATGGCGCTGTAAAGCATGGGGCGACTCTTGTGAAAGGGTCTGCTGAGTTAAAACAAGACGTACACTCCACTCTTTCTGTCAAGGTTGGTGAGCAGCAATTTGAAGCTGACGGAGTGATCGTTACAGCAGGTGCGTGGGCAGATCAACTACTGGCGCCTCTAGGCATTCGTTTACTTCTGAGTGCTCAGAAAGCACAAATTGTACACCTTCAGCAAGAACAGGACGAAACAGATTCGTGGCCTGTGGTAATGCCGCCAAACGATCAATATATTTTAGCTTTTGATAAAGGCCGAGTCGTGGTTGGCGCCACGCATGAAAATGATAAGGCATTTGATCAGCGTGTGACGGCAGGAGGATTGAATGAAGTATTTGATAAAGCACTGTCTATCGCTCCTGGTCTTTCAGAAAGTACCTTTGTCGAGGCAAGAGTTGGTTTTAGACCATTTACACCAGGATTTCTTCCGGTAATCGGACAAGTTCCCGGTTATGAGAATTTATTTCTTGCCAACGGCTTGGGCGCGTCTGGTTTAACCGCTGGCCCTTTTCTTGGCGCTCAACTGGCTAAGCTGGCTGCAGGAGAAGAGGTAGATATTGATCTTGATTTATATGATGTGGCGAAGGCCATTGAATCATGAACCATTCAGCAAATAAATAAAAAAATTTTTGAAAATAAATAGTTCTCTCCAACCGGGGTATAACACTAATAATATACATTTCGTATACGCCATCATATCAAGTGTTAGGAGAGATTTCCATGCAGTGGAAAGGGAGAAGAGCAAGTTCAAATGTAGAAGATCGGCGAGGCATGGGAGGCAAAGGGCTTATAGGGGGAGGGATTGGCGGATTAGTTCTCTTTCTCGTCATTGCTTTTCTCGGAGGAGACCCCGGCCAAATTCTCAATAGCTTGCCTGCAGATAACACAGCCACATACGAAGAAACAGACCAAGATAGAGAGCTGTCACAGTTTGTTTCAGTCGTTCTTGCAGATACCGAGGATGTATGGAGTGATGTGTTTAGAAAAGAAGGGTTAGTGTATAAAGAGCCGACACTTGTTTTATATTCAGGAAGTGTTCAATCTGCTTGCGGTACGGCAGGGTCTTCCGTTGGTCCGTTTTATTGCCCGGGTGATCAAAAGCTGTATATTGATCTAAGCTTTTATGAAGAACTTAACCGGAAATTCAAGGCGCCAGGAGACTTCGCGATGGCTTATGTGATTGCCCATGAAGTAGGCCATCATGTACAGACACTTTTAGGCACGACGGAAAAGATTATGCCGCTTCGCCAAAGAATGAGTGAAAAAGAGTTTAATAAATACCTCGTCCGTTTTGAGTTGCAGGCAGACTACTATGCGGGTGTATGGGCTCACCATGCACAAGGTATGGGCGTTCTTGAAGAGGGAGATTTAGAAGAAGCCCTAACCGCTGCGAGTGCAGTAGGTGATGATACGATTCAAAAAAGAGCGCAGGGATATGTGGTGCCGGAAAGCTTTACTCATGGTACATCGGAGCAAAGGAAGAGCTGGTTTTATAAAGGGTTTCAAGCTGGAGACATCAAAAGCGGAGATACGTTTAATACGAGAAGTCCATAAAATACGTTATGGAACCTTCTTTATGGATAAATATGCAGGAAAGGATGAAAAGGTATGAAGTCGCCGTTCAAGTCATTTATGCTTCAAGATGATGGGATCATTCCCAATAACCCTGATCTGCCTGTATTGGTGTATGAAGGTCCGTTTAAAGATTGTCCAAATGAAATCGAGCATATTTTCAATCGTCATCAGTGGAGCAACAGCTGGATCAACGGCATTTTCGATTTCCACCATTATCACAGCAATGCTCATGAAGTGCTCGGAGTGAAGGCAGGCAGTGCGGTTGTTCTCATTGGCGGGGAAAAGGGACAGCATTTGAATTTATCAGTTGGTGATGTGTTGGTTCTTCCGGCAGGAACGGGTCATAAGAAGCTAGAAAGCAGTCAAGACTTCCAAGTGGTGGGTGCCTATCCGAATGGACAATCCTATAATATGAGAAAGAGTGATCCGAGCATTCATTCACAATCTATGAGTGAAATCGCCAATGTTTCTATTCCCCAAACTGATCCTGTGTATGGGGACAGCGGCCCTTTGCTTCAAGCATGGAAGAAGTAAGTGATGCTGAACTTATATTGATTCATTCGGTTTCCGCCGGATGTTCAGTTATAATGTCATAAGGAAGATGATAGCTGATTTTTATCATTGAAAAGATTATATAAACAGAAGAGGTTACGACATGAGTAAAATAAGCTTTGCAGATTATCGGTTAAGCCCGGAGATTGTTCGGGCATTAGAAGGTTTAGGATATACAGAGCCAACTGAGGTACAAAGAGAAGTCATTCCAGCAGCTCTCGAAAAGAAGGACTTGACTGTGAAATCTCAAACAGGAAGCGGAAAAACGGCTGCTTTTGGCATTCCGATTTGTGAATTGGTTGAATGGGAAGAAAATAAGCCGCAGGCATTAATTTTAACCCCAACAAGAGAACTGGCCGATCAAGTAAAAGAAGACATCACGAATATCGGGCGATTTAAGCGAATCAAAGCGACAGCCGTCTACGGTAAACAGCCATTTGCTAGACAAAAAGCGGAGTTAAAACAAAAAAGCCATGTGGTTACAGGAACGCCTGGACGTGTGCTTGATCATATTGAAAAAGGCACGCTTGATTTAAGCCGCATGAAATACCTTGTTTTAGATGAAGCAGACGAGATGTTAAATATGGGATTTATTGACCAAGTAGAGGCTATTATTAACGAACTGCCAAAGAATCGGATGACGATGCTGTTTTCAGCTACATTGCCTGAAGATGTGGAAAAGCTCTGCTACAAATATATGAAAAGCCCTGTAGATATTGAAATTCAATCGAAGGTGAGTACAGCAGACCGGATTGACCATTCCTTATTTATTGTCAGGGAAGAGGAAAAATTTCAGTTATTAAAGGATGTTACGATTGTAGAAAATCCAGATAGCTGCATCATCTTTTGCCGGACGCAGGAACAGGTAGACCGAATTTATCAGCAGCTGGACCGACTCGATTATCCTTGTGATAAGATTCATGGGGGCATGAGCCAAGACGACCGCTTTGCTGTGATGAATGAGTTTAAAAGAGGGGAATTTCGCTATTTAGTCGCGACGGACGTAGCAGCGAGAGGAATCGATATTGAAAATATTACCCATGTGATTAACTATGACCTTCCGATGGAGAAGGAAAGCTATGTCCATCGGGCCGGTAGAACAGGACGTGCGGGAAGAACAGGTAAAGCAATCAGCTTTGTGACTCCTTATGAAGAGAAGTTCCTCTCGGATATTGAAGCTTATATTGGGTTGGATATTCAACGAAAAGATGCCCCGTCTAAAGAAGAAGTGTCGACTAAAAAAGACGAGTTTGAAGAGAAACTAAACTCAATGCCTGAATTAAAAGCCGATAAAAATGAACAATTAAATCAAGAAATCATGAAGCTTTATTTTAACGGGGGCAAGAAAAAGAAAATAAGAGCCGTTGATTTTGTGGGAACGATCGCAAAAATTGAAGGTGTAAACGCAGAAGATATAGGGATTATTACGATCCAGGATAACGTCTCCTATGTAGATATTTTAAACGGAAAAGGTCCCCTTGTTCTAAAAGAGATGAAGCGGACAACTGTTAAAGGCAAACAGCTGAAGGTGCATGAGGCTTTTAAAAAATAGTTCTGTGAAAGAATGATATTGGCATTTGAAATTTTATCAAACTAAAGCAAGATAAAACTCACTTATCAACAAAAAACTACCTTAATTAGGTAGTTTTTTTAATGATTAATTTGTTCAATTAATATCTTCTCAATAATTTTTGTATCATTGGGATGAAACAGGTGAGAAGAGTTTTCCGCCCAGTGCAAATTGATCTTTTCTTTCCCTTTTATATTATCCATGAAATCCTTGAGTAAATCATAATGAACATGAACATCTTTCTTGCCATGAATGAACGTTGTTGGGACTTTTATTTCTTTAACTTCCTTCTTAACATCTATATTTGGTATGCTTTTAATAAACTCATCAGAATATATTAATTTAAATCCTTTGTAAAATGTATTGAACATATCTTTTAAAGTATAATCTTTTGAGAAAAACATATCTAATGTAATCTTGAATAAACCTGGATGCTTAATTTCGTTATCAGAATAAATCATTGAACTATATTTCATTTGATATTTTCTAATAACTCCCCACTCTTTATAACTGCTAATATATGGTGGTTCCCCGATTGCTTCTAACTCCTTAATAGCTCTTTTGTCGTTTCTTTTTTTTGCTTCTAACATCGCCCACCCATAACAAAGTTTATCATTATTTGTCCAGCTAACAATTTGGGATAAACCAGTGTAAGAATGAAATTTATTCGGCTGCCTATTAACTAAATACATTCCAATTAACGTTCCAAAAGAGTGGGCTGCTAAATGGATTTTATCAACATTAAATTCACCTCTTAAATAATCTGCTATTTCATTCGCATCGTTAATGAATTGCTCAAAATTCATTGTGTTTTGAGGAATGCCCTTGTGATACGATTTCCCTGTTCCTCTTTGATCCCAAAAAACAACTGTATAGTGTTTTACTAATTCTTTTGTATTTGTTGCTACGGTATAATCTTTTCCTCTAGAAGATACTCCAGGTAAGGGCATAGAGGGTCCACCATGTATAAATAACAATACAGGATTAGAAATATCATATGATTGAATTAAAATGGTCTGATCAAGGTCACCAATATTAACAATTTTAACAATGTCTGCTCCAGAACTTGGAATCTCAAAATCAAGTTTTTTAAACATAAATATTTCCTTTCCGTTTAGTATTAATCAAAATAAAAAACAACGCAATTCTTTCACAGCACCTAAAAAAATTAAGTAAAAAGAAGAGAAGCTCACCCCCACGCTTGGGGAAGCTCCTCTTCTTTTTTTATTGAGTGTCAAAAACTTTTGTTAACCTGGTTAATTCGAATAATTCCTTTACTGCTCCATTCATTCCTTTAATGATGACGTTGCCATTATTAGCTTTGGCTTTCTTATGAATAGCGATTAACACACCTAAACCAGAGCTATCAATGTATTTTAAGTTAGTTAAATCAACAACATAATCCGTGTAGTTCTTTTCAAAATAAGGCAGCATACTTTCTCTTAAAGAGGAAGCGTCTTCTACATAGAATTCGTCATACAATTTAATAATCACTTGGTTCGATTGAACGAATATTTCTTTCTTCATGATGATCACTCCTCTTCATGCAATTTAAACGTGTTGATAGATTCTCTTAATTCAAATGCCATCGCATTAACTTGTTCAGTTGTGGCCGCAATAGTTTGCATAGCAGCTGAAGTTTCTTCTGTAGAAGCGGAAACCTCCTCAGCATTCGCTGCTGTGTTTTCAATAAAGGATGCTAAGGAATTAATTAATTCGACAATTTTCTCTGAAGTAGCGACTTCGTTATCTGTTACATGGACAATGCCGGTGACTTCATCTACTGTTTTCTCAACTGCGGCAACAATGGCTTCTAATGCTTCTTCGGCCCGTTTAACGGCAGCGACTCCTTCATCTACTTCTTTACGGTTATAATCTGTCGCCACCACGGTATCTGCTGTGGTTTCGGTAATTTTCTTCACGAGGGCGGCTACCTCTGACGCACCTTGGTTCGATTGTTCTGCCAGCTTTCGTACTTCGTCAGCTACGACAGCGAATCCTTTTCCTGCTTCGCCTGCACGAGCGGCTTCGATCGCTGCATTTAACGCAAGCAAGTTTGTTTGGTCAGCGATTTGAGTAATTGTGTCGGTAATGACCGTAATCTCGTTCGTGTATTCTTCTAGTGTAGAAATATGATTCTTTGTTTCTTCTGTTCTTGATTTAATATTTTCCATTTTGTTGATGACATTGAGAACGGTTTGTTTTCCGTCGGTTGCTGAGGTCAGCGTTACCTGAGAATGTTCATCGGCGGTAGTTGCTTTGTTCTTGGCTATTTGTATAAGAGAGGATAGCTCCAATAAAGCCTGAGAAGCCTCTAATACATTATGATTGCCTGTTTCGGCATCGCGCGCCAGCTGCTGGGTATTTAGTGCAACTTCACTAGAAGCGGTCGTGACTTGCTCGGTGGAAGCAGCCATTTCTTCGGATGATGCGGCTAATTCATCTGAAGCTGATGATACTTTTGAAATAATATTTAATTGATTATGGATCATCGAGTTAAATGAGCTGCTTAACTCGCCAAGCTCATCCTTCGATTGAATATTCGTTTGAACCGTTAAATCACCATTACCCGCAAGTTCCATTGATTTTTGAAGGTGGCGGATCGGCTTAATGATACTCATAGCAATGAAATAGGCAATGGCAACGGCAGCTAAAATCGAAAGTACTGTTAGAATAATCGAATCTTTTTTAATTTTTAAAGCAGGAGCCATATAGTCATCATAATTAGCTGTAACCGCAATCGTCCAATTGTTCCCTGTAGGTTGAAAAGAGGTAAATTTATACACATCTTCATAGGTGTAGAAGCCTTCGCCAGCTTTTCCAGCTTTCATTTTGTCTACTAAACTCTTTAATTCTTGATTGTTATTGTTAGAAAGGTTTTCTTTCAATACTTTCTCTTTTACTGGATGCGAAATAATTAGGCCGTCCTGGTTAATCATATAAGCGTAACCAGATTCTCCAATTTTAATATTCTCTACGTGTTTTGTTATTTGTCCGAAATTAATGGTTCCAATGACAACCCCATCTATGCTGCTGCCGTTTTTTAAGGGAAATGCAACACCTACAATGGGTTCGTTCGTTGCCTTAGAGATAAGCACGTCACTGATACCGACTTTCCCAGCCAGAGCTTGCTTGACATATTCCCGGTAGGATAAGTCCAAGTTCGCATTCATGTCTGAGTTCATGACAAAGGCTTGTCCGTCTTGGTTAGAAATAAGAATATTTTCGAAAAGGCTGCTGTTTTCTTTTTGGACTTGTTGAATATAATTAAAGGCTTCCGTTTTTTTAGCTTGGTCATTCTGAGCAGGAGCCGCTTCGGTTATAATTGGATTCTTGCTGATTATACTTAAGATCGATTTAGCTCCGTCCAGCGTTTGGTTAGTAGCCAGGGCCGTTTGCTTGGTCGTTTCCTTTAATTCATGTTCAATCGTCTTCTGCAAAGCTTTTGATGTCATATTGTATGACGTTACTGCCAGTATGATTAATGGAATAGTGATAAGTAAGAAGTAACTAGCTAGTAATTTTCCTTTTAATTTCATCTTCATGTTTAATCCCTCCGTAGGATCCCGCATTCACTTAACTACTTGTTAAACATTTTGAATATTTACAATTTTATCATATAATCTTAAAACATATCGCAGAAGCATCATCTTTTACCAAATTACTTTCACTGGCTAGCTGAAGCTGTGAATAAATAGAATGAAATGGACGGATCGCATCAAATGAATGCAAATCTAAAATGTCCAGTATGCCATCGGTTAGAAAATAAAAATGGTCTCCGGAGCTGAATGATAATTCTCTTTCATCGAAATCCATTGTTTCAGATAGTCCAAGTAAGGCGCCTTCAACTTTTACTAATCCTTGTACCTCCTCGGTGGATGCGAGAAAATAATTGATTCCACAGGAGGAGTAGGTCAGCGAATTGGTTTTAAAATTAAATTCAAAGCAAATGCCGGCTCCGAATGTATCATCTGAAAAGAATTTCATAGAATGATCGTTGACCCATTTTACTTTTTCAGCAATGGACAGGTGAGAATGTGAGTAGGCCTGCTGAAATAATACGTGAAGCTGAGAGGCCTGCAGCGCGGTGCTGAGTCCGTGACCCATCACGTCAATTAAATAGCCGTACAGCTTTCCTTCTTCCTTGTTCCATATATAATCGTAAAAATCTCCGCTGACATAGTCAGAGGGAGAGTAAATGGTTTTAATGGCGAAATGGTCATTCGATTGCTCCGCAGGAAGAAATTCTTTTTGAATATTTCCCGTTGTGACTAAGTGCTTTAAATTAGAAATCATGGTGTTAAAGGCTTTCGAAAGCTGCCCCACCTCGTCTTCTCTTTCCACTTTGATTCGGTTAATGTGAACGTTTCCTTCCGATACCCGGTTCATTTTGTCAATAATGTTGACAAGCGGATTGACTATGTGATGGGTGCTTGCCCAAAGTCCAAACAAGAACATGCAGAAGTTGACGAACATGATGAGAATTTGTAGAGAATAAATTACTTCCACCTTTTGTTCAGACCGGATTTCGAGCAGAGAAACGACTTGTTTCACAGAGTCTGTCAATAGCTGATGATTTTCTTGAAGAGGAGAAAGTGAGCTGACATCTTGAAGAGTGCGGGTGTCAGCTAAAAACTCCTCTAACTGTGGTCTCAGAACTTCCCAATGACGCCATACTTCGAGCAATTGAGTTTTGATTTCCTTATCTCTTATTTCGGACAGGCGGGTGTTTTCATTTAATAAATTCTTCTGGTTATTTTCAAATTCATCAAAAGTAGAAGAAAGGTGCTGCCTTAAAAACCGATTCCCTTCTGAGACTAGAACGGTTTCGCTCATCATTTGCTGAGAGAGCAGCAACTGTGAATTCGCCGTATTCATTAACTCTCCATCTTTTTTGTGATCAATAATAAATTGAATCATGACAATAAATCCAATGAAATTGAGCAGGAGAGACAGTGTGAAAATAAGGCCGATTTTAAATTTTAAACTTAGGTTTTGAATCTTCATCAAAGGCCATCCTTTCGAGCAAGTAGACAATGGCAGGTTAGAGCCTTTTCATTAGTAACACTTCATTCCCTTGCTTGTTATAAATCACTTTATCCATGACTTGATTCATAATCATTAATCCTCTTCCGGATTCTTTCATCAACAGCTCATCTGGCAAACTCTGGCTGTAAGCGTCATTTAATCTATTCATTGTTTCATAAGCAGGAAAACCGCAGCCTTGGTCTTTCACCCGAATCAGCAAGCGCTTTCTCTCTTTTACTCTCACGGCCACAGTAACGGTTGGATTGCCGGCATTTTTACTGTGCTTAACAGCATTATTTACGGCCTCATTAAAAGCAACTTCTATTATGGTCGGGTTAGAAGGAATGGATTGGTGGAGGTAAGATCGAATACCTGACCGTAAATGGCTGAACACTTCTGAATTATTAAAATGAATCGTTAACTCTTGCATATAACTAATCACTGCTCCTTTCTTTCACCCGATTCACTCATGAAATATAAAACTCTTGCTCTAATAGTTTACTTGAAAATATGGGGAAAATGTCATGAAATACTGGCATTTAAATGAAAGTTTATTGAACAATGAATTTAATGGAAAAATATTTAATTACAAAAAAATCCCCCGTGAAACAAACTTAGTGTTTCACGGGGGATTGCCGGTATTATTTCTTCTTGTGCGGATCATAATTCAATTCTTTAAATAGCTGATCAAGCTCTTCTTGAGTAAGGTCACGCCATTTTCCAATCGGGAGATCATCAAGATGGATATTCATAATTTGAATTCTCTGCAGACGGCGGACCTGATAGCCCAGTGCTGAACACATCCGGCGAATCTGGCGGTTTAGTCCTTGGGTTAAGATGATCTCAAATACGTATTTGGAGAGCTTCTTCACTTTACAAGGAAGGGTTTTCGTATCAAGTATTTCTACTCCGGCCGCCATCGATTGTAAAAATTCGGCTGTAATCGGTTTATCGACTGTGACGATATACTTCTTCTCATGTTTATTCTCTGCACGCAAAATCTCATTGACAATATCTCCGTCATTCGTCAGTAAAATCAAACCGTCTGAATCTTTATCAAGGCGTCCGATGTGAAAGATCCGCTTCGGATGATTGACAAAGTCGACAATATTTCCTTTGATATGGCGTTCTGTTGTACTGGTAATTCCAACTGGTTTATTTAAAGCAATATAGACATAATCTTGTTCGATCTTCACGGGTCGTTGATCGACGAATACTTCATCACCAGGTTCGACTTGGCTCCCGAGCTCCGCAATGACACCATTGATGGTTACTTTCTTCGCTTGAATCCACTTATCCGCCTCTCGTCTCGACATCATACCAGATTCGCTTATATATTTATTAATTCGCAAACCAATCACCCTTAACATTGAATTGTGTGTTTTTAAGATAACTTACTTACGTGTATGAGGACAAGTATCAGCGTCATTTTATCATGTACCTTTCACCAATCAAATGGACCATTTAGGCTCTTTCTGTGTTCTTTCTCTTTATTTGTAAAGACTTGTTCATCTTCTGTTCATATAGGAGATGTAATCTATAAATGAAAAAAGAAATGGGAGGAATACAAAGTGCACCTTGCATGGAAAGAAATGAAGAAAAATAAAATGCGATTTTTAATTTTAGGTTCTATCGTTTTTCTCATTAGCTTATTAACTTTTATTATTTCTGGTTTGGCGAATGGGTTATCACAAGACAACGCCGCATTAATAAAAGATTTACCAGACGGACAATTCTATATGAATGCAGATGCAGATGAAACGTATAATCTGTCGAGAATAGATCGCAGTATCTTGGACAAATTCTTGAATGAACAGAAAGACGCTGCAGCACTATCGATTCAAATGGGATTTCTAAATGATAGTCACGGCAAACAGCGGAGTGTGGCATTTTTCAACTCAACCAATTCGCCTTTATTTCCGAAAGTCAAAACCGGAGAGATCCTGTTAGATCGCTCAATGGAGGATCAAGGGATTAAAGTAGGAGATGTATTAACCAATCATCAATTTAGCGGCGAGTTTGTGGTGAAAGGCTTTATTGACCAAAAGAAATTCAGCCATGCACCTGTAGCTTTTATTCATATAGACAATTACAAAGAAATGTACAGAGCAGATGAAATGCAATTAATTTTCTTGCCCGGAATGGATCAAGCACAAGAGGTAGAGGGCTTACAATCGTTTTCCAAGAATCAATTTCTCGATACGATTCCAAGTTATAATGCTGAACAGCTGTCACTTCAAATGATTATTTGGTTTTTAGTGGTGATTAGCGGAATGCTGTTTGCCATCTTCTTTTATATGATGAATGTCCAAAAAATGGGATTATACGGCATATTAAAAGCCATTGGGTTAAAAACCATTGATTTATATAAAATGATGTGGACGCAATTACTTTTTATCACTGTTACCTCGCTTGGGTTATCTGTGGCACTAAGTCGAGCTTTTAGTATGATTGCACCAAAGGGAATGCCTTTTAGTTTACCTCTTGAAACAACGATTCAATTATCAGCGCTATTTTTATTGATCGGATTTATTGGCGTGACACTTTCCGGTATACAGATCAAAAAAGTCGAACCATTACAGGCCATTCAACAAGGAGAGATATAATATGGAGTTCTTTGCAATGAATGAAGTGAAAAAAGTGTTCAAAAATGGCGAAGTAAAGGAAGAAGTATTAAAAGGGATTAACCTTTTTTTGAAGAAAGGTGAGATAACGGCATTAGTGGGTGCTTCAGGTTCCGGCAAAAGTACACTGTTAACCATAGCTGCAGGACTTCAGCAGGCGTCAGATGGCCAGATCGTTTTTGAGGGACAAAAGATCCATACCATGAATCAAGAGCAAATTCGCAAGATACGGGCGAGTCAGTTTGGGTTCGTCTTTCAACAAGCCCACCTCGTACCGTTTCTAACAGTTAAAGAGCAGTTGCTGTTCATGCTAGAGGTTTCCCAATTGAAAGTAACGAAGGAAGAAAAAGAGCGAGACATAAACAAAATTCTCCATTTGGTTGAGATGGATCACCGGAAACATGCCTATCCATCTTCATTGTCCGGCGGGGAAAAACAGCGGGTGGCCATAGCCCGTGCGATCATTCATCGTCCTAAAGTTCTTTTCGCTGATGAACCAACGGCTAGCCTGGATTCAAAAAGATCAAATGATGTCATGTCATTAATCAGAGAGTTAACAAAAACCTTAAGTATTACGACATTAATGGTTACTCATGATGAGCAAATGCTTCCCTACGTGGATCATATCATACAAATGAGTGACGGCTTAATTTTATCTTAGGAGTATAGATCATGACGAATATTTTAATTGTTGATGACGATACGCATATCATAAACCTTGTAGATATCCATTTATCTGGACAAGGTTATAAAGTGTTTCAAGCAAAGGAAGGAATGGAAGCGTTGGACATTCTTCAAAAGGAAATATGTGATTTAGCAGTGGTTGATGTCATGATGCCTTTTATGGATGGATATACACTGACGAAAGAGATTCGAGGGCGTTACAACATTCCGGTTATTTTATTGACAGCCAAAAACCAAATAGAAGATAAGGAACAAGGGTTTCAAGCAGGCACGGATGACTATCTTGTGAAGCCGTTTGAACCGAAAGAATTAAGCTTTCGTATAAAAGCTTTGCTGCGGCGATATGATAAAGAGCCTGATGAATGGATGATTCGCCTAGGCCATACAGCTATAAATAAAAAAAGCTATGAAGTTCAAATTGGAGACCGAACGATTCTTTTGCCCTTAAAAGAGTTTGAACTTTTATATTTTCTAATGTCGAACCCTATGCAAGTATTTTCTAGAGGACACTTGATCGAACAAATTTGGGGTGTGAATTATGAAGGGGATGAACGAACAGTAGATGTTCATATCAAAAGACTAAGAGAACGTTTTTCTAAATGGACGGATGATTTTCAAATTAAAACCGTTCGAGGGGTTGGCTATTCACTGGAGGCAAAGCGAGAATGAAAACACTGTATGTAAAGTTTGTGGTCATTACGATTGGCATCATGGTTCTGAGCAGCATTCTAGGCTTTCTGCTAGCCAATACTTATTATCAGCAAAAGTTAAAGCCTGATAATGACCAAAAAAACACAGAAATTGCTAAATCCATTGCAGCGTTCACTGAAGATCACCCTCAAATGAACTTAAACGAGTACTTGGAGAATATTTCATCAATGGGATATCAAATTTATTTAGTTGACCATGCTGGCGAAGAGTCTTTCTATGGAGCGGAATTTAGGGATAAAAGTCTTTCTGCTGCAACTAAAGAGAATGTATTGAACGGTCAAACTTATCATGGAATTCTTCAATTTCCGCAAGAAACGTTTGTCACAGGTTTCTTTGCCAATGAATTAAAGAATACCATTGGTCTTCCGTTAGTTCATGACGAAAAAAAATATGCTCTTTTCCTTAGACCGGATATTAAACTTCTTTTTAATGAAATGCACCTTTTATTTGGATGGCTGCTTGCATTAACGATTAGTCTGAGTATTATCATGGTGATTTTTAGTGCGAAATATTTAATAAAGCCCATTTCAAAACTAACGATCGCTACAAGGTCTCTTGCCAATGGCGATTTCAATGTTGAACTTGATCATAGTCGTCAAGATGAGCTGGGAGAACTTTCGCATAGCTTCTTAAGGATGGCCAACAGGTTAGAACAAATAGATGATATAAGAAAAGAGTTCATTTCTAATATTTCCCATGATATTCAGTCGCCTCTATCAAATATAAAAGGATATACAAACCTTTTGGAGAAAGAATCAATGAGTAAAGAGGAAAAAAGCCGCTACATATCAATCATTCATGATGAAATTGGAAGGCTGTCCACTTTAACCAAACAATTACTGCTCCTCGCCTCTTTAGATCGCAATGAAAATATAGTGAAAAAAAGTACCTTCAATATTAGTCAGCAAATCAAGGAACTAATAAGAAATTATCAATGGATAGTGGGCGAGAAAGGGATCATGCTTAGCTACACTTTACCAGATACGGAAATGACAGGGGACGCATCTTTACTCTATGCGGCTTGGGACAACCTATTAACAAATGCGATTAAATATAACCGGCCCAATGGCAGTATTGAAATATCCCTAGAAGAAAAAGGAGAATCCATCGCAGTCATTTTTAAAGATAGCGGAATAGGGTTAAATCAGACAGAGATAGAGAGGGTATTTGATCGTTTTTATCGGGCAGATACCGCGCGTGTACGGACAATAGAGGGAACTGGACTGGGCTTATCCATTGTGTGGACGATTGTTCAATTGCATGATGGCCATATTTATGTGCAGAGTGCGGAAAACGAAGGAACGACTTTTACAGTGGAGCTGCCCGTTGGAAAATAATTAGACGGGAATCAGGGGTAAAGTCAGCTAATATATAAGGGCAGGTGGATGAGGAATGATCACATATGAAGAAGTAATGGCTAAGCTTGAGGAATTGGGATCCGAACAAACAAAGAAGACACTGGTCAAACATGGAGCACAGGAGCCGTTCTTTGGGGTGAGAATCGGGGATCTTAAAAAATTTCTCTTAAAAAAAGTAAAGAAAAATCAGGAGCTGGCCTTAAAGCTGTATGGATCCGGCAACAGTGATGCCATGTATTTGGCAGGGCTTAGTGTCGATCCTACACTCATGACAAAAGAACAGCTGCAGGAATGGGTTCAGCAGGCGAATTGGTATATGCTCAGTGAATATACAGTAGCCCAGGTGGCAGCAGAATCTGCCTATGCCCTTGAACTTGCCCGGGAGTGGATGGCATCAAACGAGGAACTTATAGCGACTGCGGGATGGAGTACCTATACAAATTATTTATCGATTACGCCAGATGAAGAAATTGATTATGCAGAAGTAAAAAATCTTCTCTCGCATGTAGAAGAAAAGATTCACTCGGAACAAAACCGTGTTCGGTATGTGATGAATGGATTTATCATCGCGGTTGGTGCGTTTTATGCCCCGCTTTTAGAAAAGGCGAAGCGAGTGGCTAAAGCAGTGGGGAAAGTCCGAGTGAATGTGGGAGATACTTCCTGTAAAGTGCCTGTCGCAACAGACTATATTGCAAAGATGGAAGAGAAAGAGCGGATAGGTCATAAAAGGAAGACTTGTATCTGCTGATAGAAGAGCAAACTAGCTTTGAAGAGTGAATGATCGGTAGTTTCTCTGGAGAAAGATCAGCGGCTTATAAGGTTTATCAGCAACTTCGAGTGATATATCGGCAACTTTGGGAATATATCAGCAACTCTGAACGACATATCGGCAACTTTTAGGATATATCAGCAACTTCGAACCATATATCAGCAACTCCACTAAATTTTCCTTGTCATGATCCTTGGAGGAGCAGTAGGGTTAAAGCTTGTTTCTTAGGCAGAGGCCGTGTCTTAATCACCTTTTTACTTCATAAACTTACAATGAGCACACTTCTTTTTTAGATGTACAGGCAACTTTCGCCTTAAAAGATAATCTATATAAAAGAGGAGGTGAAAAGGTGAAGCTTCTTTCTGTGAAAAGATTAAATTATATAATCAATGGTCAGCTGTTAAAAGGATCTGAAAACATCATACTAGATCAAGCGGTGTATCGCTATCAGCATATCTCCACTGACACTTGTGTCCTATTCTTAAGAACGAGCAGCAAAGAAAACATCGAGAACTTATCTTATAAAAGACCTGCTTGTGTGGTGACGGAAAGGTGGTATACCGAGTTTGATCACAGGCCTGAATTAACTGTTATCCTTGTAGATGACATTGAACAGGCCTTTTGGACATTTGTAGATTTTTATCGAGATCAGTTTGACCTTCCCGTAGTAGCGATCACCGGTACTTCAGGTAAAACAACAACGAAAGATATGCTTAAACATATATTAGAGAAAGATCGGTGTGTAGAAGGAACGGTTAGCAGTGCCAACTCCCGATCATCTCATTTATACTATCTTCTCAATTTGAATGATTCTACAGATGTAGCCGTATATGAAACAGCTGTCGGCAGAGCTGGAGATGTGACGCTTGCCTGTGAGTACTTTAAGCCAACCATAGGCCTCATTACGAATATTGATGCTCATCACTTAAATAATTTTGACCATAAAGAAGATTACGTACTGGCAAAAGGAGAAATCATCGAAGGTATTGCGCCTGGGGGCCAGCTCTTTATTAATCATGATGACAGCAACATTAAAAAATTAGATTTAACTCAATTTGACGGTCAGATCCATACATTTGGCGTCCATTCCGCATGTGATTACCAAGCGAAGCAGATTTCTTATGCAGAGGGCGGAATGAATTTCATCTTAACGCACAAGAACAGGAGATGGCGTGCGTTTATTCCTGGCTACGGAGAACATCAGGTCTATAATGCACTTGGGGCCTTAGCGGTCGCTCATCACCTAGGAGTAGAGCTTGGAGAAGCGATTTCTCGCCTAAACGACTTTAGAAACAACCGGAAAAAGCTTCAAGTCACCCTTGGGTTTAATAACAGTCTTATCATTGATGATACGTGGCATATTACAAGAAACTCTCTGGAGGCTGCTTTAAAGGTATTAAGTCACTTAGGGAAACGAAAAAAGAAAATTGCGGTTCTTGGCGACATTACAGACCTTGGTGCATTTGATCAAGAGATTCATGAAGAGGCCGCGGAAATGGTCGCGGCATCTGGAGTAGATATGTTCATTACGATTGGAAAGCGGGCAGTAGTGATGGCTAGGCATGCCCAAAAAAAGAACCCTAAGCTTGACGTGTATGCACTGGAGACACCGAGAGCCGCTTTTAATTTATTGCAGCTGGTTTTGAATAAGAAGTGTGTGTTGCTCATTAAAGGAGATATGTACACGAGGTCGATTCAAAATTTAGCCAGAAGGATGAGGCGGCGTAGATAATCACCTTTTTCGATCACTTTCTTATGGGCAGGAGAGTGATCTTTTGTAGTGAGAAAGTCTAAATTCGGTATTTAAGGTATTTGTCAGTTGCCAAATATTCGCTTTGTGAATGTACTATCATAACCAAGAATGAAAGGAGACTTATTATGATAAGAATTGGTATGCTGCATCACAGAAAGGATCCGCGTACGGTTCTAAAATCCTACGCTTATGCAGCAGTGGCCAAAGCGGAGGGAGCTGACTTTTTTTACTTTTCTCCTAGAAAAGTAAACTTTCTAAATCGAACCATTCATGCATATGTCCTTGAGGATGGCGACTGGGTTCAAAAAACGGTGCCATTTCCGGATGTAATCTATAACACGGGCAGTCCAATGAAGTTAAGCCGCTCTAAACAAATTGTCGAGAAATTAAAAGCGGAAATCCCATTTACCACCCATTCGATTGGGAATAAATGGAGTGTGCAAAGAAGGTTGACCGAGGCGAAGGAATTCGACCAATATTTATTGCCGACAGAAGAGGTTAAAGATTTCGCCACTGTGCTAACTTATCTTCAAAAATATGAAAAAGCCATTTTTAAGCCGAAGAATGGAAGAAAGGGCCAAAGTATTCACCTGCTAGAGTGCTTGGCTGACAATCAATATTTAGTGAAGAAAGATGACCTTGACAGCGTTTATACTAAAGATCAATTCCAGCAATTAATTAAAGACTCCATAAACAGAGAGCCGTTCTTGATTCAGCCCTATATTGAAAGTGTGACGAAGTCCGGCGCTGCCTTTGACTTTCGCTTGCACCTGCAAAAAGACGGGAATGGAAAATGGGTAGTGACAACGATCTATCCTCGAATCGCACCCGAAGGAAGTATTATTTCTAATATCAATAACGGAGGCTACACGAATTACTTAGAGCCGTTTCTAAAGCAAGAGTATGGTGACGATGCTTTCAACATGAAACGGACACTCGAGCATTTCTCCTTGTCATTAGCCGAGCACTTAGACCAGCTTCAGTATCAATACTATGAGGAAAGATTAGATGAACTCGGATTTGATGTGGGAGTGGATAAGAATCAAAGGCTTTGGGTGTATGAAGTTAACTGGCGCCCCGGCTGTCCGCCTGCCTTTTATTTAGAGCTCGATGTCGTAAAGCTGATGATTCAATATGCCATGTACTTGGCTAAAGAACATAAGAAAGGCGAGGAGGAGCCTGTGAAAAAACTTACCTTCGATCGTCCGATAATCGGTATTACGGGCAGTGCCGGCAAGACGACAACGAAAGCATTTTTGGCTTCGATTCTAAAAACGCGGCTTACTATCTTTGATTCCAAGGATAATTGGAATACAACCGATCACACGAGACAGCATGCAGAAGAAATTAATGACAGCCATGAAGCAGTTGTTCTGGAGTATGCCATGGCTTACCCTGGGGTTATCAAGGTTCATTGTGAAATCATTCAGCCAAATATCAGTATTATTACGAATATAGGGCTAGCCCATGTAGGGAACTTCGACAGCGACATCAAAGGGGTAGCCGCTGCTAAGTCTGAAATTATTCATGGCATGGATCCGAATGGGTGGCTCGTTTTAAATGCGGATGATGACAATTCCAGATTCTTGGAAACGGAAAACTTTAAAGGGGTTATTCGAACAGTTGGTATTCATAAGTCAGCTGATTATCAAGCTAAAAACGTAACCTATGGAGAAAAAGGCATGGAGTTCGAGATGAAGCTTCATGGAGTGAACCATGCATTTAAGATTTCCATGTTTGGCGAACACAATGTGTATAATGCCTTAAGTGCCATTGCGACAGCGGATATGCTAGGTTTTACAGCGAGTGAGATCAAAGAAGGGCTAGAATCCTTCCACCACCCAGTTAGAAGAATGAGAGTATATCCTTTGCCTTCTGGCGTGACAATGATTGACGACACCATTCATGCGCATCCGCCAGCGGTGAAAGCAGCGATTGATGTAATGAAGCATATAGCAAAAGGGCGGAAGGTTGCTCTGTTAGGAAGAATGCCGGAGCTTGGCGACAAACTTGAAGAAGAGTATCAGGCTGTAGGCCGCTATGCAGTCGACAACGGCGTAGACTTTTTGATTTCTTATGGCTATCGGGCGGATGAGATCAGAAAAGGAGCGTTAGAAGCCGGACTGCCGGAAGATAGAAACGTTCATTTCTCGGTATTTGAACGGGAAGAATGCCACGCTCTGCTCCAGGAAATATTGGAGCCAGGAGACACGATCCTTATTAAAGGTGCCAGCCGTTTGAGTTTAACGGAGACGGTGCAGTTCTTGAAACAGAATCAAAAGGAAAAATAATATTCTAAGAATATTGTTTCGATCAATCACATAGAGATGATAGTTGAACATTACATAGCATAGTGTAATGTTCTTTTTCTATTTAAAAAAATCAATAGCAGAAAAATCCTGAAATAGGATAATTTAACCACATTTTGTGTTAAAATTTTCTGAGTATTGTAAGTTTATTTATAAGAAAAGGGGTCATTCACTTGGAAAAGGCCGTTTCAGGAAACAAACCTTTTTATGAAATGCTTTTGCTGGTCATCATGATGGTGGCAGCGGCATTCTTTTTTCCAAAATTACTTGGCATCGTTTCGATCATTCCCATTCTTTATTTTTTTATTGAAAATAAAGCGAGAAAACATTCTATTAAAGAGCCGGTGTTCAAGCATAAAGACATCGTCCAAGATTTAAAAACTACTTGGATTCCTTTTGTTACAGTGGCGTTTTTTCTTCAATTTATTTACTTTTGGCTATTCACAAATTTTTCTCCTGAGTTAATTACACAAGTGAAAGAAAGAACGTCCTTCATTACGTCTTTTGATACAAAGATCGTACTAACCTTACTGATCCTTGCTTTAGGAGAGGAAATTGTGTTTAGAGGACTCATTCAAAAAAGGCTAAACTGGAAGCTAAGCGCCTTCCCGTCTATACTCATGACCTCTTTTGTTTTTGCTTTATTGCATATTTCCGACGGAACCCCCGTCACAGTCACCATGGACTTATCCACGGTGTTTATTGATAGTGTCTTTTTTGGCTATCTTTTTTATAAAACTCAAAATCTGTACATTTCTTGGCTGGCGCATGCATTAGGCAATATTACAGCTGCATTTCTATTGATTTATTTTATCTGATTGCTTGTTCCGCGCAAGAAAAAGAGCTGAGTGAAAAGAAATAGGTTGCGAACGTCAGCAATCAACTGTCTTTTCAATGAGACAAAGCAAGAGGGTGACCCAAAAGCATCAACTTTCGGGTCACCCTCTTTAAGGTTTAAATATTTATTATTTTAGCACGCGACGAGCTGTTACATAGTGCTCTTCATAATAATCACGAGCTGTTAAACGCTGCTGGATGCCGCTTGAATCAAAAATTGTATAGAATTGTTTGTTTCCTGCGTAAATGCCAACTTGAGCTGGAGCGCCGTTGCTAGAGCTGCTAGAGAAGAACAATAAGTCACCAGGCTGTAAGTTTTCCTTAGAAACATACGTCCCTTTTTTCGCCATCTCTTTAACGTCTTTCGTTCCAAGGTCTGCGCCATGCTGTTTCATGACATAATAAGTAAGTCCTGGATTGTTAAACGTAAGAGTGTCTTCATTGTAAGAACCGTATTTTACTTTGCCCATTAATCCTTTTACAGTGTCCACTGCATGGTGTCCTGCTGTTTTTTCGGCTGGCTCCATGAAAGAAGGGATTACACGACGTGCATGTGCATAGTTGTTCCGGTAGTAATCTGTGCTGTCTAAGTCAGAAATCGTTACGTTTTTCTTAGAATCGGCCATATGGACAATCTTATTGTCGCCCATGTAGATTCCGTTGTGATCTTGAGGATCATTGTCGTTCGGATTGCCGTCAAAGAATACGATATCTCCTGGCTGCAGATCGCTCTTAGCTACAGGTGTTCCAAGTTCTGCTTGGATATCTGTGTCGCGCGTACCTATATCAATACCGTTTTGCAAGAAGGAATAATAAATGAACCCGCTGCATCCGAATTGGTAAGGGTACGTTGGTTTATATGTATAGCGGTTGTAAGTTGCTTTCCCAATTAAACCAACAGCTGTGTTAATGATCTGATCAGCTTTCGTTTGAGCAGATGCATCAAGCGTTTCTGCATTCGCTGCAGGCTGCTGTTGTGTTGTTGAAGTCCCAAGAACCGGCTTAGGTGCTGTTTCTGTACTAGTTGGCTGCTGAGTAGAAGTATTACTTGAAGTCATCCCTGCTTCTGTTGCTGCTGGCATTGTATAAAGACTGCCTAAAGCCATCATCGTCGTAATGGATGCTAATTTGATTTTTTGTTTCATAATTCTCTCCCTTTGCCTAAAATTAGTTTGTTTACCCTTTTCACAAAAACTATAACATGAAAAATAAGGGCATTTGCTATGTAATTGTTGGGCTTATTGCCAATAATTTAAGATTGATTTTTTGAGGGTTTATAGTAAAGGGCAAGAAAGCTTGTCTGTGAGACTCCTGCATTGATCATCTTAAGCCGAGGAGCCGCTGATAGAATGCGAAAAGCCGCCGATAAAACCGAAAAGCAGCTGATAGAACCTCAAAAAACCACGGATAGAGTGTCAAAAAGCGTCCATACCGAAAAACCCAGAATCATTCCATATATGTGGCGATCATCCTGGGCTATCTATTTAAGATTTGCTTTAGAAAAGAATAAACTATCGTTTCAGTGCCTGCCATCTGTAGGAACGGACTTAAATTTCGTGTACATCTATTCTAAGTGAAAGGTGATTTCTTTGGCTGCTTGTTTGGCATTTAAGCGTGCTTGCTCTCTAGTTTCACCAGTGGCGAGCACATACGCATAGCGGTGGCCCATGGACATCGGCACAGATAAATACGTTCCTTTTCTAGGTTTAATATACACTTCCACAACCCCTGGCGAATTAAGCGCACGGTTTCTGCCAGTTACTCTTTGAAGCACGCCGCCTTCATCAAGAGTGACGTACTGGGCGAAAACGGGCTTCGTATGTTTAGTTTGAAAGTCTGCTTTCTCCCCAGCTACCATTTTCAATGTTTCTGCTACCACATTCACTCCATAGGCTGCTTCAATGATACGATTCATCGCGCCTCCAGAAATACGGGGGTTGATCTCAATCAGCTTCCAGCTCTCAGGTGTTCCCCGAAGTTCGACATGCAAACTGCCATCACGGATTTTTAACGAATGGGCGATTGTAATTAAGACTTCCTGCAGGGAGGTATGAACTTTTTCAGGAGGATTGACCCATACATTGTATCCTGTAACGATAAAGCGTTCGGCTTTTAGAATCTCTTGTTCCAAAATAGCTAAGATTTGTGGGACGCCATTTTGAACGACGGCTTCGATAAGAATTTGTTCGCCTTCTACATACTCCTCAATCAGCAAAGGGGTTTTTGGGTCTTGTTTCCTAAGTACATGAACCGCTTTATAGAACTGCTTTTCATTCTCGACCAGGATGACATCCTTAGACCCGGTGGAATAAGGAGATTTAAGGATAAACCTCTCAATTTTTAACCTTTTCCAAATGCTTTCAATATCCTCATCAGGTGAAATAATTCGATAAAATGGAGTGATGGAGGAATTCTTCAGCGCTTTGCGCGTTTCCAGCTTATCTTCCATTTTAAAAATGGCTTTCGTACTTATTCGGCCGATTCCTAATTGGTCAGCGAGTTTAGCAGCTTGATAAACATACGTATCAACAAAGCTCACAATTGCTTGAATCTCTTTCCCTTGTTTTTCAAGATATCGAACGACGTCGATTACTGCTCCTGTTTCAAAGGATTCCATATATTGCATGACATGTACATCAGGATATTCGCTTCGTTGTTCTATTGCTTTTTGTCGTGTGGTCAAGAGGATCGTGTGGTACCCCAAACTTTCAGCTGCGCGAATCGCGTCGCGGCTTGAACCGGACTTATTAGTCTCGAGAAAAATGATGCTCTTCATATTGTCCTCTCCTTTTAGAAAAAGATCACTTACATAATGTATGACAGACACAGCCAGAACGTTATTTAATATCAAAAATTATTTTCGGAGAGAAAGCCTGCCGGGCATTTTGAATGGATGAGGGTGAGAAGGCGGACATGACATGTTATGATAAGACAAAATACCGGAATACGGATGGGATGATTCTATGTATAAAGAAAAAAATATAAAAGTAAAAAGTCAGCACGTAAATAAGTTTCAAAAAGGATACCCGCTTATTTTTAAAGAAGCGCTCTCAGATCCGCGTCTTCTTCAAGAGGAGGGGCAAATCATTAACCTTGTTGACGGCCGCAATCAATTTATCGCTAAAGGATATTACGGAAGACAGAACAAAGGATACGGCTGGGTGTTAACGAGAGATGAGCGAGAGGACATTGATCAAGCGTTCTTCAAGAAGAAAATTACTAAGGCACTCAACCACCGTTCACACTTATTTCAAGATGAAGAAACCACGGCTTTTCGCGTATTTAACGGAGAAGGAGACGGTATTGGCGGCCTGACCATTGACTTCTTTGACGGATATTATTTAATTAATTGGTACAGTCACGGCATTTATCAGTTTAAACAAGAAGTGGTGGAGGTCCTGCAGCAGACAGAGACATATAAAGCAATTTATGAAAAGAAACGGTTTGACGTGAAAGGACAATACATAGAAGATGATGATTTTGTCTCTGGTGAAAGAGGGCAGTTTCCGCTTATGGTAAAGGAAAATGGCGTGAACTTTGCCGTTTACTTAAACGAGGGCGCGATGGTTGGTGTGTTTCTGGATCAGCGTGAAGTCAGAAAAAGAATCAGAGACGCTTATTCAGATGGGAAAAACGTGTTGAATATGTTTTCTTACACAGGCGCTTTTTCTGTATTCGCAGCAGCTGGAGGGGCGTCAAAAACAACCAGTGTCGATGTAGCGAACCGCAGCCTCGCAAAAACAATTGAGCAATTTTCTATCAATGGAATGGATCATGAAGCGCAAGATATAATCGTCGAAGATGTCTTTAAATACTTTAAGTATGCGGTGAAGAAAAATCTTACGTTTGATTTAGTGATTTTAGATCCGCCAAGCTTTGCGAAATCGAAGAAGCATACATTTAGTGCATCCAAAGACTATAAAGATCTTTTAAAGGATACGATAGCTATTACAGAGAAAAATGGCGTCATTGTGGCTTCAACGAACTGCAGTACGTTTGATATGAAGAAGTTTAAAGGGTTTATTGATGCCGCCTTTAAAGAGTCTGGCGTCAATTACAAATTGCTAGAGGAATATTCTCTTCCGGAGGACTTTAAAACGATCAAAGAGTTTAAAGAAGGAAATTATTTGAAAGTCGTTTTTATCAAAAAGTATTAGAATAGCGGGTTTAACGTCAGGGTATTTATTCACACGGAGGGGTGGCATGGAGCGTCAATTAGAATTAAAGTACGACATTATGGACGTGAGTCTGCTGGCGGGGAAGATTATGCTTGAAAGCGGGGCAGAAACCTATCGGGTAGAGGATACCATGGGACGGATCGCTAAAGCATTTGGCATCAGAGAATCACATAGCTACGTCACGCCAACAGGGATCATGTTCTCGATTGAAACAGCTGAACCAACAAAAACGAAACTGATACGTATATCTAATCGTACCACTGATTTACAGAAGGTCAGCTTGGTCAACAGTATCTCAAGGAGAATCAGCAACGGTGATTTATCGGTGGATGATGCCTATCAGGAGCTGCAAGAATTACAGAAAACAGGTATGGCCTTTCCGCTGGCTGCCCAGATTATTGCAGCGGCTGTGGCAAGCGCTTGTTTCTTAATTATGCTGCAAGGAAGCTGGACGGATTTCATACCTGCCATGCTTGCGGGGGGCTGCAGCTTCTCCGTCTTGATTTATGTAAGCAATCATGTGCAGATTAAGTTTTTCTCTGAATTTATTGCCTCGCTATCTGGGGGGCTATTAGCTTACTTTTTGTACTGGACAGGTGCAGGTGCGGAGCTGGATAAAATTATTATTGGGTCAGTCATGCCGCTTGTTCCCGGCCTTCTGATTACCAATGCCGTGCGGGATTTAATGGCCGGTCATTTAATATCCGGCCTTGCAAAAGGGGCCGAAGCCTTTCTGACTGCTTTTGCGATTGGCTCTGGAATAGCTGTGATTTTGACGATATTCTAAAGGTAGTATCCAAGCAGGCACGCTTTTGAGAGGAAGATGTGAATGGTAATTGCAGTTCATATAGTCATGAGTTTTATTGCTTCTGTTTCGTTCGGTATTATTTTCAGTGTGCCAAAGGAATCTCTGTTAAAATGCGGATTTGTTGGCATGGTGGGCTGGATGATTTATTTTTTAATGACACTTAATGGGGTAGATGCTGTGCCTGCTACGGTGATTGCCGCTTTTGTGATTGCAGTGATCAGCCAGATCTATGCCAGAGCGTATCGAACGCCAAGTATTGTATTTACAGTGGCTGGAATCATTCCGCTTGTTCCAGGGGGGATGGCTTACAATGCGATGCGGCATTTCGTTCAAAATGATTACAGCACCGCATTAAATATGGCAGCGAAAGCCTTTATGATTTCCGGCTCGATTGCCATGGGGCTCGTATTCTCAGAAGTGATTAATGAATTAATTAAAAATAAACGATCGGTGAAGTTATAAATGGAGCTGTCTCATAAACTGAGGCAGCTTCTTTCTTGTCACGCTTTCCGTCTTCGCGCATAGGATAGAACGATGATATGTAAAGCATTGAAGGAGAGAGGGACAAAGGATGAAAAATCCTTCCTATTATTTTAGGAATAATATGTATGTACTTGATTATATAAGAGGAGATGTGACGGGGGACGGAGCGAACGATCGCATCTTTTTAATCGGTCAAAAAGAAAATTCACAAGCAGCCTTCGCTGACAATATTATGATGGTTATTCAAAACGGAGCGACGGGTCAATATATGACTCTGCCGTTAAAAGAAAATGCAGGATATGGAGCGAGCTTGTTTTTAGCTGATTTCACGAAAGATAGCGTATTAGATATTCTAGTAAGTATTGATTCGGGCGGCAGCGGCGGCTTAGCCTATTACTATATTTATTCAGTCAGTAAGAATCAGCCGGTATTAATTTTTGACTTTGAGGTGTTTAATCAGGCTTTTCCATACACCGTCCGCTTTTTAAACGGATATAAGCTTGAAGTGGTCAATGTAACGATGAAGGAACAGTTTATTCTTGATATTACGGGGAGAGGCCAGGAATATTTAGATGAAATTTATAAGCCGGATGGGACACTGAAAGAACCAATTGAAGGCTGGGTAAATCCGCTTGGAGGCTTGTTTCCCATTGTTCGCGATAAGAAAGCTGGAACCTATGATCTGTTAGCTATGCAGCGAATTGTAGGAAGATATAACGCGGATTCATTTGGATATGCCCAGACATTTTTAACGTGGAATGGCAAACACTTTGTGGCGATGAGCGCAGATGTAGCGGTATTTGGCAATGACATCAGCAAGGAGCAAGGCGATTAAGGACAATGAGGGGTGAGAGACAAGTGTCAGTATTCAATCCTGAAAAACTGTTTGTAGAATATAGAGGCCAAACAACAGCTGTTTCTCCGATCGTTCCGAGAAAGTACACGCTGACCCACTCGGATATAACCGGAGATTTATTCTTAACGGTTGGTCCTGCATTTGCTTTTGATAAAATAAATGAAATGAGAGATGAAGTGCTGGCAAAATGGCAGGTGAAGCCTTCTCCAGCCTTAAAGGTCTATCTGCACGTCGATGGGGCCGTCGGAGGACAGCAAGTAACCGCTTTTCGCGATGCTATTTTTAGGCGTGAACTGCCTCTCGCGCTTCAGGCGATTCGCTTTGGTGACCGCGCCTTTTTTATGGCGCACCCAGAGTTCGATCAAGCGCCTATCCTGGTCGCCTTTCAATCGAAATGGCCTCAATATAACAGAACGGAGTATTGGGGCACACCGGCAAGCTATCGGACAGATGCTGGTATTCAAAGGAATTAGTGAGAATAGAGGATATCGGCGACTTTCACGATATATCGGCAACTTCGGCGTTTATATCGGCAACTTTCAAGATATATCGGCAACTTAGCTTTTTTATCAGCAACTTTAAGAATATATCAGCAACTACCACTTTTCATAATATAAATAAACAAGCCGCCGTTCCCTAACAGGAATGGTGGCTTGTGGCAGTTTACTCTTCTATCGGTTCAATATGAACATGCGTATGTTCAATCTGAAACTGATTGAACAAGGCTTCTTCGATATCTTCGGTGATCTTGTGGCTTTCGATCACATTCAGATCGGCTTTTACACAAATGACGGCATCCACAAGAGTGTGCGTGCCGTGAGAACGGGCTTTCACATCACGAACAGCTAATACGCCGGGGATCTGTCTAATCGTCTCTTTAATTTCCATTAACAAATGCTGATCGAATCCGTCTGTCAATGAATGAGAAGCTTGCATGAATATATCCCAAGCCGTTTTGATAATGATCAGACCAACGATTAGAGCTGCAATCAGATCTAGCCATTGCAAGCCAAACTGTGAGCCCATAATTCCTACGAAGGCGCCGATACTGACTAAAGCATCGGATTTATTATCTTCGGCCGCGGCTTTGATCGACTGGCTATGTATCTCTTTAGATAGTTTAATATTATAGCGGTAGACAAGATACATCACACCTGCACTGAATAAGGCGACCCACGCAGTCATGAGATCTGGCACATTCTTTTCTGCCACTAGAAAAGATCGTCCCGCTTCTAGCATTACTTGAAACCCGACAGAAATCATAATAAAAGCTGCGATTAAGGACGCGATTGTTTCTGCACGGAAATGTCCGTAATGATGGTCTTCATCAGGAGGTCTTTGGGCGATTTTTAATCCTATTAAGATAGCGATGGAGGCGATGACATCCGTTGTATTATTGAACCCATCTGCCTGAAGGGCTTTAGAGTGTCCGATATATCCAGCTGCAAGCTTTATACAAGATAGAGAAATGTACGCTATAATGCTGATCCAAGCACCTTTTTCTCCTCTTTTCATTTCCTCATATCTTTCCATTTACAATCCCCCAGGCGCAAGGTGCGCTATTTGAATTATAAGCATACCAAGCAAAGGCTGAGTGGGTCTATAGCAACAAGGTTGCCTAAGGGAAAAGATTCTAGACTCGCGAAATTTTGAGGTGGAGAAAAGAAAAAGCGAAACAGACGTTAATCCGTTTCGCTAAAGAAATCGAGTGAAAGTTCTTTCGGTGTATCTTGTTTAGAGTTGGCAGAGTCATCTGTTTGATGACGGTTCGATTGCATCTGCCACATTTTTGTAGAAGCTCTGGTCTCTGTTTGCTGGTTATATTGAGATCGTAATGACTTAGCTTTTTCATTGGCTGACTTAATATCAACAATGGGCGAAGAATATTCTACTGTATGAAACCTAGGATATAACCACGGTTCATGAATATACTCCGAAGGAACGGAAAGCAATTCAGGAAGATGCTGCTTAACGAATTTCCCATCCGGGTCATGCTGTTTACCTTGATTGACAGGGTCGAAAATAGGAAAATCACTTTCTTCTAAGACTCCTGCATAAAATTCGACTTGGTGATTCAAGATGCCAGGCTGATAGTCTAGTGATAGCTGAGCAAGTGCAGAAGCCGGCTTTTGCCAATCTAAGAGCAATGTGTTGCATGCGAAGGAAATGAGCATCGCACGTGAACGGAAGTTGAGCCAGCCAGTATCACGCAGGGCTTTCATCGCCGCATCAATCATAGGAATTCCAGTTCTTCCTTGGAGCCAATATTGGTACATTTCTTCCTTCCATTTGCGAGCGTCATTCAGACCAGTGTGAGAGTCTTCTGACTGGCGATTATGTTTTTTGTGATAATAGATCATGGACCCAACGCTTGATTGGAGTCTGGAAATGTAGGATGACAGCTGTTTCTTGTGGGAGATATTGTCTGAAGATAACAAGGCTTTTTCTGCACGCTGTACCACCTGCCTTAGAGAAATGTTTCCCCATGCAAGGTAGGGTGACAGTCGGCTGCTTGAAATCCCTGCTTCAGCAGGTTTCTTTCGGTTCTGTTGATAATGCTGAAAGCGAGAGGTGAGAAATGTATTTAACGTTTCTTCTGCATTGCGCTCTCCGCCTGTCTGCCCCCTTTTAAGCAAGAGTCCTTCTACATAATAATGATCAAGCGGTGCAAGACTGGGTGCCAGTTGATTTGGAACCTGTGCTTTTGATATTTTAGTTAGTTTGTCAGGCGGCTGAATAAGCGGCTGGCTCATAAAGCGATGCCAAGATGTTTGAACATCGTCAATATGAGCCAGCTTTTCAGAGCCGAACATGCTGTATTCCTTCCATTCGAGCTGATGATTGTCCATCCAGCTTTTCACTCTTCGATCTCTTTCACGGATCGAGGGAGTAGCCGATTCCTCCTCTGAATAAAGGGTGAAAGGTCCGGCTGTATCATAAATCGATTGAAGGAGGTCTTCCATTTTTGCTATTCCTGTATATAACGGGACGCCCCGGTCAAATAAACTTTTAGATAAATCACTTAAACTTTCTTTAATAAATTGAAAGTGGCGAACCGATAAGTCATTTTGTTCCCAGATGGAGGGTTCAACTATATAAATAGGCAGCACAGGCTCACCGTGCTTAGCGGCTTGCACGAGCGGTTCATGGTCAAGAACCCGTAAATCCCGCTTATACCAAATTACATGAATCATAATGTTACCACTCCTGCCTAATCTCATAAGTTAGTTGTTATCCTAGTACATACATACCCGGATTTTTGAAATCAAACGCACAGCAGGAGCAATTTTAGATTCTCTCTCACTTGTTGCTTAAAACCTGTTGGATCACTAAATTGGTGATATTCGGTACGATTTCAAGCGAATAATTCATTTCTAACCTCTCAAATTTTTTGTGAGCATCCAAACCATAAGGGCCAATATTAATCACAGGGACGTTAATGTCTCGAATATCATTGTAATTGACGAAATGCTTGGTTCCCCAGCCTGGATTATTATCGATCACCGCTTGGATGCCTGCCTCATCATCACTTAGTGCAACGAAGCTCATATCTGAAATGTACGGGAAGAAATTCCGCGTAACAATGGGATGAGGATAAGATTCCTGCATGGCATCCACTGCTGTGTTTAGCGCTTCTATTAAGCGGGATTCTAACTCATTCTTTCCGGTCATTTCAATCCTTGGCGAATAAAGAGAAGAATAGAAAAGAATCATTGCCGGGCTTTTGTCCTTCATCCATTGCCAGGATTCCTCTACCACACGGGCTGCGAACATGCGGGTATCGAGTGAGTCATCGCGAAGCAGGCTTTCTTTAAATTGCTGCATGTGAGTGATGTAGCTATCACCGAATTGCTCTGTTAATTCAAGTTCCATTTCTTCGTAAGTAAGAACTCGCGGCTTCCATATCATTTCTCGAATTGGCTCTCCGCTCACTTGACCGTACTGTTTATAGCGTTCTTGATACTTATGAAGCGCGCGATCAAAGGCAATTCTAGCCTGCTCTTTTAATCGATCCAGCACATCTTTCGGCGTCCATGAATAGATAAAGAAATTATAATATACATAAGCTGATAAAGCTGTTTGCACCGTATAAGAAGGCTTTAAATCTGATTGTTTCAGAGAGACGGGAGGCACAGTGATCTCTCCATAGGCTTCATTGCATAGATCGGGATTGTAATTAATTTGGCTTGTTAATTCAGCTGCCAAAAAGTTAGGATCCAATCCCTCAAAGCAAGAACCGACATGTGTTTCTGAGCCAGTAATGAAAAACGATGGAAGAAGCTTGCCGACGGTTCCCTTGTAAATATAACGATTCGGGTCGCCCTTAAATCTTGGTGCTACAAAGTCAGAATTAATGGCGGCAACATAGTCGAAGCCGTGTTCTTTTTTCCACGCTTTCAATTCTTTTAAAGCGGATAAAATACCATGGGAGCCGTCTTCTTCGTCACATTCTGAAACGAGAACTAAATTGCCCTCTAGTTCTTCTGGATGCTCAGAATAGTATTTTAATAGATAGAGGTGGCTTGCTAACCCGCTTTTCATATCAAGCGAGCCGCGGCCAAACAGCCATTCTCCAGATTCTAAATCCTCTTTCACCTCATCCGGCACGGTCTCGGTCTTTAACTTCTCCATTAGGCTGTCGGGGTCGCAAGCGAGATCCTGAAGCTGGTTAAAGTCTTCAATCCCGACGGTATCCATATGCCCCATTAATATCACGGTTTTTTGACTGCTGCCTTTGGTGCCTTTGACGAAAGCCAGCACATTGTATCGTTCCCTTTCGTCACCAAGAGTCTGAGTTTTGCATACATAAGATGGATTTTTTATAAAGTAAGGAAAAGAAGAAATTAAGGTCAGCAAGGTTTGAGCCATCTCTTTTTCTCCTGGTGTATTCACCACGCTTTTTACTTGTACAAGCTGTTTGGTTAAAAACAATACTTCGTCTCTGCAATGTAACATGATGTATTCTCCTTTTCGTAGGACTGTTGGATTTATTATTAAGCCTACAGAATAGACAAAATTTTGTAAAATCTAATTGTTTGTCTTATAAGAGAAAAATTAGATTGAAGCAAATAACGAATTGTGGTATTGTTTATGTAAACGGTTACATATAGTTTTAAAGGAGAGGAAAGCGGTGGCTACTATTAAAGATGTGGCAAAAGCAGCAGAGGTTTCAGTTGCGACAGTATCTCGCGTGCTTAATAAAACAGGGTATGTGCATGAAGATACGAGAAAGCGCGTGGAAACAGCGATTAAAGAGTTGAATTACAGTCCAAATGAAGTTGCAAGATCGCTTTATAAAAGGGGATCTAAGCTGATCGGGTTGCTGCTTCCTGATATTACGAATCCTTTCTTTCCTGAGCTTGCGCGCGGTGTGGAAGATGAGGTGCAAAAGCAAGGCTACCGCTTATTATTCGGAAACAGTGATGAAAACATAGATAAAGAACTCGAATATATTCACACATTTGTTCAAAATCATGTCGCGGGGATTATTTCAGCGACCGACCAGGCAGGGAAGTTAAATTATCAGCATTTAAAGATCCCTTCTGTATTCTTAGACCGGGCATCTGATGGGGAATTCTCAGTGTATGCGGATGGAAAAGAGGGAGGAAGAATCGCGGCAAGAGAAATCGTTCAGCGAGGAAGCCGGAAAATCACTGTCTTAAAAGGGCCCGTTCACGTTCAGCCGGCACAGGATCGCTTTCAAGGAGCGCTTGAAGTGTTAGGGGAATCGAATGTAGATTTCCATGTGATGACAACCTCTTCTTTTTCGTTTCAAGAAGCGAAGCAATGGGCAGAAGAACTGTTTACCAAATACCCGGAAGCCGATGGGGTAATTGCTAGCAATGATATCACTGCAGCGGCTGTCATACACGAAGCCTCACGCTTAGGAAAAATGATTCCCGAGGACGTACAAATTATTGGTTTTGATGATATTCCGCTTAGCAGCCTGCTGTTTCCGTCTTTATCTACAATTAGACAGCCTGCCTATGATATGGGCAGAGAAGCAGCAAAGCTATTACTATCGCAAATCGCTAATAAGCCGATAGAGTCCCAGCACATTAAGCTGCCAGTAACATTTATAGAACGAAACACAACAAGAAAGGTTGATAACAATGGTTAAAATTGCAGTCGTTGGCAGCTCGTCAATGGATTTAGTGGTAACATCTTCTATCCGGCCTGGAGCAGGCGAAACGGTTCTTGGTGAATCGTTTCGAACGGTTCCAGGAGGAAAAGGAGCGAATCAAGCAGTAGCGGCAGCTCGCTTGGGAGCGGAAGTATATATGATCGGCTGTGTAGGGGACGATCATTACGGAAAAGAAATCATTGAGAACTTCCGTAGAAACGCAGTTCACACGACCTATGTGGAACCGGTTACCGAAATGGAAAGCGGAACGGCTCATATTATTTTAGCTGAAGGCGACAACAGTATTGTGGTGGTAAAAGGTGCCAATGATTATGTAACACCGGATTATATTAAAAAAGCGCAATCGGTGATTCAAGACGCCGACTTAGTCATGATTCAGCAAGAAATTCCGGTAGAGACTGTTGAATATGTCAGTGAAATGTGTGAAAGCCTGCAGGTGCCAATGCTTCTGAATCCCGCGCCAGCACGACCATTGCCGCAATCAATTATTGACCGGGCAGCTTTCATTACACCAAATGAACATGAAGCGGCCGTTCTTTTTAACGGTATGAGCCAAGTGGAAGCGCTCAAAAAATATCCTAACAAAGTGCTGATCACAGAAGGCAAAGCAGGTGTCAGGTATTTTAACGGAACAGAAGAAGTAGTTGTGTCATCGTTTCCGGTAGAAGCGGTAGATACTACGGGTGCCGGGGATACGTTTAATGCGGCCTTTGCGGTAGCTGTGGCTGAAGGAAACAGCTTAGAAGAAAGCTTGAGATTTGCAAACCGGGCAGCCTCACTTTCTGTTACTAAATTTGGCGCGCAAGGCGGGATGCCGATGCGGAAAGAAGTGGAGGATCAGTTATGAAAAAACAAGGGATCCTAAATAGTCATATTTCGAAAGTTCTTGCTGACTTTGGCCATACGGACTGGCTTGTGATTGCTGATGCAGGTCTGCCAGTGCCAGATGGCGTGATGAAAATAGATTTAGCCTTAACTTTAGGAACGCCAAGTTTTGTGGAAACGGTTACTGCTGTGGAAAAAGATATGGTCATTGAAAAAGTGATTGTGGCAGAAGAGATTGTGACGGCGAATGAAGCCGCAAGCAGTTATATAAAGGATCAATTTAAAGAAACGAAGATCGAGTATGTTTCGCATGAGTCGTTTAAAGAAATGACCAAACAAGCGAAGGCGGTGATTCGAACGGGGGAAGCAACGCCTTACGCGAATTGCCTATTACAAGCAGGTGTAATCTTCTAGAAAGAGGTGAGTGCCATGAAAATTGAAATGACAAATATCCATAAAGCATTCGGGAAGAATCAAGTGCTGACAGGCGTCGATTTTGACCTGCTGCCTGGAGAAGTGCACGCGTTAATGGGTGAAAACGGCGCCGGTAAATCTACCTTAATGAATATTTTAACGGGTCTTCACAAGCGTGATCAAGGAACGATCAAGATCAACGGCGAGGAAAGCACCTTTGCAAGCCCGAAAGAAGCGGAGAAAAGCGGAGTAGCGTTTATTCATCAAGAATTAAATATATGGCCGGATATGACAGTGCTTGACAATTTGTTTATTGGCAAAGAATTACGGACGGCATTAGGGCTGTTAAAAACAAAAGAAATGAAAGCGTTGGCACAGAAGCAATTCAATAAGCTGTCCGTATCGATTCCGCTTGAACAGGAAGCAGGGCAATGTTCGGTCGGCCAGCAGCAAATGATTGAAATTGCCAAAGCATTGATGACGAATGCAGAGGTCATCATTATGGATGAGCCGACTGCTGCTTTAACAGAAAGGGAAATTGAAAAGCTATTTGAAGTGATCAACGCCCTTCGAAAAGAAGGCGTATCGATTGTCTATATTTCTCATCGGATGGAAGAGATCTTCGCCATTTGTGACCGAATTACTGTCATGCGCGATGGAAAAACCGTCGAGACGCAGCCAATTCCCGAAACTTCCTTTGATGAAGTCGTGAGAAAAATGGTCGGGCGAGAGATCACGGACCGATTTCCGGAACGAAAGCCGGTACTTGGTGAGACAGCTCTTGAAGTCAAAGGACTGACAAAGTCAGGCGTCTTTTCGGATATCCATTTTTCGGTCAAAGCTGGAGAGGTTGTTGGCGTATCTGGCTTAATGGGGGCAGGCCGCACAGAAATTATGCGGGCAATATTTGGTCTCGATGCGTATGACCATGGGGAAATCAAGCTGTTTGGCCAATCGGTCCAGCTGAAAACACCGCAGCAGGCAGTTGAACATGGCATTGGCTTTATAACAGAAGACCGAAAAGGAGAAGGGCTGATACTAGATTTTTCTATTAAAGATAACATCGCCCTTCCGAACTTAGTCAGCTTTGCGCCCAAGGGATGGATTGATGAGAAAGGCGAGAAGGATTTTGTTGATTTGCTGATCAAGCGCTTAACGATCAAAACAGAATCTGCAGAGACGAGCGCAAAGAACCTTTCGGGAGGAAATCAGCAAAAAGTGGTGATTGCCAAGTGGATTGGCATCGGACCGAAAGTGCTTATTTTAGACGAGCCGACAAGGGGAGTCGATGTCGGTGCGAAGCGGGAAATCTACCAGCTGATGAACGAATTGACGGATAGAGGAGTAGCGATCATTATGGTGTCCTCTGAACTTCCGGAGGTTCTGGGCATGAGCGACCGCATACTCGTCGTGCACGAAGGCAGAATCAGCGGCGAGCTGACGAAAGAAGAAGCTACTCAAGAAAAAATAATGACGTATGCAACAGGAGGGCAGTAACATGACGACGAATGGAATTCAGCCTGTAGGAAAACTAAACCAATTCAATACGTTTACCCAAAAGCTTGGGCCGCTTCTTGGCTTGTTCATATTAATTGCGATTGTATCTATTTTAAATCCAAGCTTTTTAGCTCCTTTAAATATTTTAAACTTGCTGAGACAAGTAGCGATCAATGCCTTAATTGCCTATGGAATGACTTTTGTTATTTTAACAGGCGGAATTGACTTATCTGTCGGTTCGATTTTGGCGCTTTCAAGTGCATTAATGGCCGGAATGATTGTATCTGGCATCGACCCGATGTTAGCGATTCTAATCGGTTGCTTGTTAGGAGCGGTCATGGGTGCCATTAACGGATTGTTGATCACGAAAGGAAAAATGGCTCCGTTTATTGCGACACTCGCAACAATGACCATTTTCCGCGGACTGACATTAGTTTATACAGATGGTAACCCGATCACGGGCCTTGGAGACAACTATTTATTTCAACTGTTTGGACGAGGATACTTTTTAGGTATTCCGGTGCCGGCTGTGACGATGGTGCTGGCCTTTGTGGTTCTGTGGGTGATTCTTCATAAAACGCCATTTGGACGAAAAACCTATGCGATCGGCGGCAATGAAAAAGCGGCGCTGATCTCAGGTATTCATGTGACAAAGGTAAAAATTATGATCTATTCCTTAGCTGGTTTACTTGCAGCACTTGCAGGAGCCATCTTAACATCTCGATTAAACTCTGCGCAGCCGACAGCGGGAACGTCTTATGAACTCGATGCGATTGCTGCGGTCGTACTTGGCGGAACAAGCCTGTCTGGAGGACGCGGCTTAATCGTCGGCACGCTAATTGGCGCATTAATTATCGGTACACTGAATAATGGATTAAACCTGCTTGGCGTTTCATCATTTTTCCAAATGGTGGTCAAAGGGATTGTCATTCTGATTGCTGTCTTAATTGACCGCAAAAAAGCCGCATAGGAGGCCTTGAAAATGAAAAAGATTGGAATCTTGCTGCTGTCGGTTTCTTTGCTTCTTTTAGGAGGCTGTTCTTTGCAGCCGCCTGAATGGGCAAAGCCGGCTACAAAGGAAAAATTAGAAGATATTAAAATCGGATTATCCGTTTCTACTTTAAACAATCCATTCTTTGTCTCTTTAAAGAACGGAGTCGTGCAGGAAGCGAAAAAGAACGGAATGGAAACACTTGTGGTTGATGCCCAAAATGACTCGGCGAAACAAATTAATGATGTAGAAGACTTAGTTCAGCAAGGGGTAGACGTGCTGTTAATTAATCCAACCGATTCATCAGCGATCTCGACTGCTGTTCAGTCAGCTAACAATATCGGCATTCCTGTGATCACATTAGATCGCTCAGCTGAAAAAGGAGATGTCGCTGCGCTTGTCGCTTCAGATAACGTGAAAGGCGGAAGAATGGCGGGTGAATTTATCGCCAAGCAAGTAGGCGAGGGAGCAAAGGTCGTTGAATTGGAAGGAGTTCCTGGTGCCTCAGCTACACGTGAGCGGGGGAAAGGCTTCCATGAAATTGCTGATCAAAAGCTCGATGTGGTGGCGAAGCAATCCGCCAATTTTGACCGGACAAAGGGGTTAACTGTCATGGAAAACCTACTGCAAGGAAACCCGGATATTCAAGCGGTCTTTGCGCATAACGACGAAATGGCATTAGGTGCAATGGAAGCCATCAGCAGTTCAGGAAAAGATATATTGGTCGTAGGCTTTGATGGAAATGAAGATGCCATTCGTTCTGTAGAAGCGGGACAATTAGCAGGAACCGTCGCCCAGCAGCCGGAGTTAATTGGCGAGTTAGCTGTACAAGCAGCAGGCGATGTTCTTAAGGGCAAAAAAGTAGAGAAAACCATTCCTGCCCCTTTAAAGTTAGAAACGAAAGAATAACAGCAGGCAGCCACAGGGCTGCCTGTTTTAATTTTGCAAGAAGCGGGTGTTGGAGAGACGAGTAACCTTGATCCATTTTTATAAATTCATGCGCACATTCAGGATGAATCCACATAGAATGGCTAAAAATAGTCATTACTCATCATGATAAGACTTTGGCTTTGACAACAAAAGTTGCCTTGGTGCAAAATAGGAACAAAGAAGAAGGTTTAGCTATATGACTATTGGCAGTTGATTAAGTTAGTGAAGAAAGGAACGGATCTATATGTTTATGGATTGGTTTTCAGGATTAAATCCAGCTGTGCAGGCTTTATCAGGCGGGATGTTGACTTGGGGGCTAACGGCTCTTGGTGCATCGGTTGTTTTTTTCTTTCGCACCATTAATAAAACAGTGATGAATATGATGCTTGGGTTTGCGGCAGGCGTCATGATCGCAGCGTCTTTTTGGTCACTATTGGCTCCGGCGATTGATTTCAGTGAACAAAATGGTCAAATACCATGGCTGGCGCCAGCGATCGGCTTTTTACTAGGAGGTTTATTTATCCGCCTCATGGATTTTGTCGTTCCCCATTTACACCTTGGAACGAAAGAGGATCAAGCGGAAGGGCCGCAAACACAGCTTAAAAAATCGACCTTATTATTTTTAGCGATCACACTCCACAATATTCCAGAAGGCTTAGCGATTGGCGTGGCTTTCGGTGCAGCAGCGATTGGATTGAATGATGCTTCTTTAATAGGAGCAATTGGTTTAGCTATTGGAATTGGCATTCAGAATATGCCGGAAGGGGCTGCTTTATCGGTACCTTTGCGTGGAGAAGGGATGTCCCGTCTCAAAGCATTTAACTACGGACAGCTTTCAGCCATTGTGGAGCCAATCGCAGCGGTCATTGGTGCAGCAGCCGTTATAATGGTTCAGCCTATCTTGCCATATGCTTTGGCATTTGCTGCGGGCGCCATGATATTTGTTGTTATTGAGGAGCTGATCCCTCAATCTCAGTCTGCACGAAGTACGGATCTTGCCACGCTTGGTGCAATGCTTGGATTCACAGTAATGATGATCTTAGATGTAGCGCTTGGATAAAAGAAAGGAGCCGCCTCAGTGAATGAGATGGCTCTTTTTAGCGTGTCCAGCCAATCTCGCTAGGAGCTCGGGAAAAAGATCAGGCACCATAAAAGGCCAATAACGCCATTTTTGGTACCTGTCTATTTGTCTGTCGCTCCTGAACAGCGCGATTGGCTTTTCGGTTAAACGGCTTTTTCTGCGGATTGCTCAATCTTGTCCGCAAGTTTGATATATAATTCATGAACGGGTGGATCTTCAGTGATGGTTACATCAATTTTAAATCCATTCGTGTCTAATAAACAATGATGATCTTTGGCCCACTTGTACATAAGGCTGAACGACTTCCAAACCGTGCTTTGAGATCCTTGATGTTCGAAAAAAATGCAGGACTGCGAAGGAATTGTGAAGTCCTCCATTCCTTCAGGGATTGACTCATAGCTGTTTACTTCAGTTCCCACAAAATGAGTGACGCGAGTGCCGACTTTTTTGATGCAAACATTGATTAAGTGGTCATCCACTTTAAGTGAAATTTCATCTGCACGTTCGCGAAAATTGTTCTGGAGAATCGGCAGCTCTTTAGCTAAGGCAGCTTCTTCAAACGTCTTAGACAGACCCACGACTTTTACTTCCTTTAACTCAACAATCTTAGGTACCATTTGGATCCCTCCGCTCGTTGATTAGTTTCTCTTACTATCATACTACGAATAACGGAATCTTCCGACAATTTTATTAAAAAATATTGAAATGGGGTCAGACCCCCGGCGCTTTAACGCGCTGAGGGTCTGACCCCATTTTCATTATTTCATATCGCGTACTTTAACGAGCTGTTTTCCGGTGTTTTCTCCGCTGAATAATCCAATAAAGGCTTGTGGTATGTTTTCGAATCCGTCTGTAATGGTTTCTTCATACGTCAGTTTTCCTTCTTGCAGCCATTTGGATAAGAACTTAAATCCTTCGTTGAAGTGTTCTTTAAAGTCTCCGACTGTAAAACCTTGAATCAATGCACTGGATTTAATCAGATGACCTTGAATACGCGGCCCTTGATCGTTTGGCTTGTTATAAGAGGAGATCGCTCCGCATTGGACGATTCGGGCGAATTTATTCAGGAGCGGGTAGACGCCATCGGAAATCTCTCCCCCGACATTATCAAAGTAGACATCCACACCATCTGGACAAGCATTCTTCAAAGCTTGAGCAACATTCTCTGTCTTGTAATTGATTACTGCGTCTGCGCCAAGCGTCTGTTTTACGTACTGGACTTTATCGTCTGTGCCGGCAATGGCGACTACACGAGCACCAGCGATTTTGGCAATTTGCACGACTGCGGACCCTACTGCGCCAGCCGCACCTGAGACGACTACGGTTTCTCCTTCTTTTGGCTTTCCAATATGCATTAAGCCAAAATAGGCGGTTAAGCCAGGCATGCCCATGATGCCAAGAGAGGCGGTCACAGGTCCAAGGTCAGGGTCAATCTTTCTTAATCCTGCAGCTGATACTGCCGAATATTCTTTCCACGGAAGCATCCCGGTCACAATGTCACCTTTCTCAAATTCACTTGAAAGAGATTCAACGACTTGGGCCACAGCGCCGCCTTCAATAGGTTCGTTCAATTGAAACGGAGGAATGTACGATTTCCCCTCGTTCATTCTTCCTCGCATGTAAGGGTCCACCGATACATATAAAAGTTCGACTAGCACTTCACCGTCGTTAGGAGTTGGGATGACTGTTTCTGTTATTTTCATATGATCCTCACTAGGCTCATTTTCAGGGCGTTTCACTAAAAGTATTTCGCGATTATTACTCAAAAGTCTCACTCCTCTTTTTTAAAATTCTGTTCCTATCATACGCCTATCAACAGTTTAAATTCAAAGATTAAGGACTGACATCAGAAAACACACTCGCTCGTTTAAGGAATTTCTGAGGAGGGAATAAAGCTGTATATCCTATGTGATGCCTAATTTTAAGGAATGTTTAAAAAAGGATTCTCATCTAAAGGTGGGGGGCAATTGAGATGAAAACGCAAGTGTGTATCTCTGGAGGTGGAATCGCGGGATTGACTCTCGCTTTAAAACTGGCTCAGTGCGAGATAGATGTAACTGTGATCGAAAAAGATCGTACGCCAAGTGTGAAGTATAAAGGAGAGCTTCTGCAGCCGAAAAGTCTGGAGATATTATCAAAAATTGGGCTTTATGAAGAAGTGTACAGCCGCGGATTTCCGCTTAAAACGACGGCGATTAAAGAAATAGATGGAGATCGTGTGCTAAAAGAAATTACCTTTCACTATAACGCGGTAGATCATCCATTTAATTATGCACTAATGGTGCCTCATGAGACGCTCAAAAGTGTGATATTAGAAAAAGCCAAATCCTTCCCTCATTTTCATTACTTGCGTCCAATGAAGTTTACCGGATTTAAAGAAGAAGGAGTACATAAACGGACAGGGATGCTCGAGAGTAAAGAAGAAGGTGCCATAGAGATCGAAGCGGATTTCTTTATTGGAGCAGAAGGAAGGATTTCGCCTATTCGAAAAAGCTTAGGAATTCCGTTGAAAGATACAGAGTATAACCATTATTTCTTGACCGTCAGTTTTCCGAGGCCGGAATCATTGACGGAAGCCATCATGATCGTAGAGGGGCATTATTTTCTCGGGCTTTTCCCACTGCCTGACCAGCAAGTCCGAACCGTTCTTTTAATTAAACCGGAAGAGTATAAACAGATGAAACGGGAGGGGCTGCCTTCATTCTACGATTGCTATACCCGCTTGTTTCCAGATTTAGATGGCTATGTACAGCAGATTACAAGCTGGAAGGATATTCAGCTGATGATCCCGATTCGTCATAATGCCAAATGTTATGTAAGTGGAAATTGCGCCTTAATGGGGGATGCCATTCACAGTGTCCACCCCATGGCAGGAGAAGGAATGAATTTAGCCATTCAAGACGCTCATACGCTTGGAGATTTGCTTTGCTGTATGTATGAAAACGGCGATTTACGCCCTGAGCAGTTAAAGCTGTATGAAAGTGTCAGAAAGCCGCGTGCTGAATATTTATCGAAGCTGAGTCATCAGTCTGCGCTGGCCTATTCCTACTGGCAACCGTTTTGGAGAAGAATCCGCACCCATGTGCTGAAACGGATGGAAACGACCCCTTCTCTTCACTTTAAACAAATGCTGAATATTTCAGGACTTGGCATATGGAAGGAAACGTGGATTGACCGGCTCGTTCAGATCGGGATGCTTCCAAAAGGCGTGCTCCCAAAAGTCACAAATCAAGAACGGCATTTATTCGATGAGAAAGATGAACAGCCATGGAAGTTTCAATCATAGACAGTTGTAACGGAGGAGAGATCGTATGATAGCAGAATATAAAATGATGTGGGAAGCGCGTACTTGGATGAAAAAAAACGAATCCTTCTTGCCTACTTGGCATGCATATGTAGGATATACATTAGATTTATTCGACAAGTTTCGTAATGGAGCAGACCCCGAAGACGTCATCAGAGAAAACGGATATGATGAAAATCTGTTTTACTCCTGGTGTGATGCTGGACTTGTGTTAGGTCATTTAAAAGGTGATGGTGAAAACGTGAAATCATCGTCTCGCATGCTGAAATACTTTACTAAAGAAAGTGAACAATGCATCGGCGAATTGCTGAAAGAAATGATTGAAATGCATATGCCGGCGTTAATGAATTATCCGGAAATGATTGAAACGAAGCAGAAGAATCGTTTTTGCGGTGAGGAATATGGGCAAACGGTTGCTGCGACATCTTCTCTGATCGAGAAAAAAGCCTTCTCGTATGTGTATGAAGATACAGCTGCACAAAAACCGAAGTGGGTGCTTGATGTTGGCTGCGGAACAGGCGGCTATCTCATGAAGCTTGCCAGAAAGATGAACAAGGGGATGTATGTGGGTGTAGATATTAGCAAAGAAGTCGTAGAGACAGCCCGAAAGAAGGCGAAAACACGAAATCTGGATCATAAAGTCAAATTTTATTATGCGGATATTGAAAGCTGGGATGTTCCGCATGGTATGTTTGATGTGATTATGATGAATAACCTTCTTCACTATTACTCTCCCGATGCGAGGGAAGAGCTGTTTAGCAAAGTGTCGCAATATCTAAGTCCAAATGGAACGATGATTGTGATTACTCCTCTCTATTTAGAAAGAGGAGGACAACCTTTCTCCGCCGCATTTAATTGCTTTATGACCGCCCATGATAACTTATACCCGCTGCCGCGCAGAGAAGAGCTGGTTCATGATTCAGAAAAAGCTGGATTAACGCTTCATTCCATGAAAACGATTGTGAAAGAAGGCAGCTGGTATTATATGAGTTTTAAAAAGAGCTGAATTAGTTGTATAATAGAAAAAATCTGAAAAAGGGTCTGTTCTCCAATGGCTGATGATCCAGCATAGGAGACCAGCCCTTTGTTGCTGAAAAGGAGAAAGAACATGACAATAGCGTATTTTAACGGAAAGATTGTAGAAATGGATCAGCCGGTTGTCCCAATTGATGAGCGCGGCCATCAGTTCGGTGATGGTGTCTATGAAGTCATAAAGGTGTACAAAAATAAGCCGTTTATGATGAAAGAGCATATGGATCGATTATATAAAAGTGCCGAAGCCATTAAGCTGACGATTAATGAAAGCCGTCAGGAAATGGAAGAGCTTTTACATGATTTAATCCAAAAGAGCGGATTGGAAGATGCAGAAGTCTACTTGCAAGTGACCAGAGGAATTGCCCCTCGAAATCACTTGTTTCCAACATGCCCAAGCTCACTTTCTGTGATTGTGAAACCGCCTCGCCATTTGCCGGAAAAAGCACGGACGGAAGGAGTAAAGGTGCATCTGACAGAAGATCTAAGATGGAAGAAGTGCTATATTAAATCATTAAATTTATTGCCAAACACTTTAGCGAAGCAAGAAGCATATGAAAATGGCTGTTTTGAAGCGATTCTTGTTCGAGATGGTTACATAACGGAAGGCTCAAGCTCTAATTTCTTTCTTGTGAAAAATGGGGAATTAGTGACAACGCCTTTATCAGATTCAATTCTTCACGGAATTACCCGTCTCGCAGTGAAGCAGATTGCAGAAACAGATGGTATTCCTTTTGTCGAAAAGCACCTAACGCCAGATGATTTGTTTGAAGCAGATGAAGCGTTTGTGACAAGCACAGGGGTAGAGGTGGCTCCGATTACAACAGCGGATGGCCATACAATTGGCAGCGGTCAAGCAGGTCCGATTTCTAAAAAGCTGTATGAAAAATTTATTGAACTAACTAAATAAAACATAAAAAAATAGACCTCGGAAATCGCTCCGGGGTCTAATTAACTTTTATAACTTATGGAAACCTTCTTCATCTAAATACTGCGCCGCTTCTTTATAAGAAGTAAATGTGCCATCCAGGTTCGGTCCAGCATAGACATTCCATAAATCTTCTTCCTCCGCTACTAGCGTTAAGATATGATGGTCGGCGTTTACCCATATTTCCTTAAAATCCTCTACTGGTTCTTCAGGTTCGTTTCCTGGAGTAAGAGAATAAATCGCCTCTTTAATCAATACCCGCAGCTCTTCTTCAGAATACTCCCGAATATTCACTAATCCTTTAGAATCTGTTTTCACACCTTTAACTTCACCAGCATAGACGAACCCATTTCCATTCGGATGAAGGTGATAGACGATATTCTTCTTATCAGATTTACTGTTTTCGAAATGAAAGTTCACTCGTCCAAGTGACACATTTCTGCGTTCAAGTTCAGGGAAGGATTCAATAATAGATAGTTTTTCATCAAATGTTAGCATATAGCCTCCGTATGTTTTCATAGTGTGTTCATTATAACATATGGAGCGACCTCCGCTTTATTGGCAATAATAAGGATTTTTTTTTATTAAATTAAAGTAAATAAGTAAGTGAATGGGCTTCTTTTTTGATAAAATGAAAATAATGTAAATATTAATTTAGCATTTTCGACAATATTCTTTTTAAATAGGAAGGTGGCAGCTGAATGATAAATAAAGAAGAATATGCACTCATCCAACAGCTGCAGCAAAGAGTAATGGAGTTGCAACAAAATGAGCAGCTCCTTACCATACAATTAGAAGGGGCCTCGGCATTTAACCATTCGATATTAGATGCTTTGCCCATTGATATATTTCTGCATGACGAACTTGGAAAAACTGTTTTTATGAATAAAGAAGGCTGCAAGCGCCACGGCAAACCGCTGCATGAACTGGTTGGTAAGACTGTTTATGATTTTTTTCCGAAGCAGATCGCTGACGTGCTGCGAAAAGATGACCTGAAAGTCTGGCAGACAAAGACGCAATTGATCAAGAGTGTGAAGGTGGAGTTTAGCGGAAAGCCTGTTCATTTATTAACAGGCAAATCCATTGTTCGAGAAAATCAGACCAACAAAGAATATTTATTAGGCTATGCTCTGGATGTAACAAAACAGATTCAAGCAGAAGAACAGGTTGAACACATTGTCTATCACGACTCACTGACAGGCCTTCCCAATCGGTGGTATATAGAACAGAATGGGGAAGAATACCTGCAGGATACAGAAGGGTGTGCGGCTATGCTGCTTCTTGATCTGGATCATTTTAAAGTGATCAATGACAGCATGGGTCATCAAGCGGGAGACTTACTTCTGCAAAAGGTAGCAAGCCGGCTAAAAGAGCTGGAAGAGAAAAATATCATGCTGGCACGCTTAGGTGGGGATGAATTTGTTTTCATTCTAAAAGGTGTGTATGGAATAGATAAGATCTGCGATTTCAACGAGAAGATCATTCAAATATTATCTAAGCCTTTTACTGTAGAGGAGAAACAAGTTACGATTACTCCGAGCATTGGGATCAGTCTCTATCCTAAAGATGCAACGACAATTTTTTCGATGATCAAGAATGCGGATATTGCTATGTATCATCTAAAGGAAAAAGGAAGAAACGGCTATCAATTCTTTACAGATAATATGAAAGAGTCCGCCAATCATCGGATGGATATGGAAATATTATTAAGACAAGCCATTGATAAAGAAGAATTTATTTTGCATTACCAGCCTAAGCTGCACTTAGGAACAGGGAAGATCTATGGTGTGGAAGCATTGGTCAGGTGGGATAGTCCCGATCATGGATTGCTATACCCAGGAAGCTTTATTGAACTGGCTGAAGAAACGGGGCTAATCGTTCCTTTAGGGGAATGGGTGTTAAGAGAGGCCTGCAGGCAGTGTCGGGAATGGCATGATTTAGGTTACAAGGATTTGACGATCAGTGTAAATGTCAGTGCGCAGCAATTTAGAAAGCGCGACTTAGAAGAAACAGTTAAAGACGTGTTGGAAACGACAGGCCTTGATCCCAAAGCGCTCGAACTTGAACTGACAGAAAGTACGGTGATGGAAAATCCGGTTGAAGCCGCTGCCGCACTTAAGCGTCTTCAGAAAATGGGGATCTCAATCTCTATTGATGATTTCGGCACAGGTTTTTCATCATTAAATTACTTGAAGCATTTTCCGATCAACACATTAAAGATCGATCGATCGTTTATACAAAATGCAGAGAAAGATAATGCAGATGCGGCTATTACGCTCGCTGTCATCACGCTTGCCCATAATTTAAACCTGAGTGTAGTGGCGGAAGTTGTAGAGAATGAGCTGCAGCTTGATTTTGTTACCAACGCTAGATGTAACGGCGGACAAGGTTACTTTATCAGCCGTCCCCTAGATCGGGAAGCAATGATAGAATATTTAAGGATAAATGAAGGTGGCAGATAAGGAAACAGCCTTGTCTGCTACTTTTTTTACCATTTAAATTTGTGTACGGCTCTTAAATTACATACACTATAAGAAAAGAAAGGAAGAGTGCTTTTGATGATCATAAAAAAAGTGGCTGCTTCGGTTTTTGCAGCTATTCTTATAATCATTTCCACTGCGCCAGCTGCAAGCGCTTCTTCTGGCATCAATTATTTAGCGCTTGGGGATTCTTTAGCGGCAGGTCAAACACCCAACAGAGAAATTGGGGCCAGTTATACAGATTTAATTGCACTCGCCCTAGGTCAAAGCGGCAGCCTGGAGAATTTCTCTAAACAATTTGCGATTCCCGGCTATACGACAGGTCAAGTGCTAGAGCAGCTTAAGAAGAAAGAAGTACAGAAAGCGGTTAAACAAGCAGATTTAATGACTATTTCTGCGGGAGCGAATGACTTACTGCGTATAGTAAAAAACGATTCAGTCCGTGGAATCCTAACGTATGACGCGATACCAGCTGCGTACTCATTGAATAAAGTTCGAGAAAATTATGTATTGCTTTTTGAACAGCTGAATCAATTGAACCCTAATGCAGACATCTATGCAATGGGATATTATTTTCCTTATCCGCATGTACATGATCAGCATAAGCCTTCTGTCAATGAGCAGCTACAGATATTAAATCAGATCATACAGCAAGAAGCAGAGCGGGCAGGAGCAACGTTTGTACCTGTTGCAGACTCATTTGGAACTAGCGCTAAGCAGCTGATTCCTAATCCAAAGGATGTCCACCCTTCAAGTTCAGGTTATTTAGAGATGGCGAATTCCTTTTTAGCTGTTTATAGACCTGGTGGAATGAAGATCCCGGCGAGTGCTTTAGATCAGCTGCCGCCACCGGTCTCCTTTTCAAAACTGAGGGAGCTTCAACCGCAGACAAGCAGTGAAAATGAAACCGAGGCAGAGATAGAGGCTGATGAAACGGAAGAAGGCCAGGAGAACACGGCAGAGCCTGAAGAGGTTTCACAGAGCTCTCAGCAGGCTCCGCTGCGAGCGTGTTCTAAACAAGAAGTGCTCGCTATGAATTAGTAAACCTGTGATCATATGCAGCAAAAAAGCCCATTTTTCTGATAGCAGAAAATGGGCTTTTTCAGGGTTATGCGTCTATTTGATGATCTAGAGGTGAGCGAGAAGAAGTTAATTGCTTCTCTAGCCAGTTCTTTCCTTCGACTAGGCGAGTCACAAGCATGGCACAAACCGTATTGCCGGTTGAATTTAAAAGAGTGGCTGGTGCATCAATAATCGTGCTAATGACAGCGATAATCGGCAGTACCTCTGGAGGAAAGCCGAACACACTCAAAATCAGCATCTCTCCAATCATGCCTCCGCCAGGAATGGCTCCCATAACAGCTCCTACTAAGAAAGAAACAGCTAATATGCTTAATATACTTGATGGAGTGACTAAATCTTTGCCAAATAAGCTAAATAAGAAGACAATTTTTAATACGCCGCCAAATACAGATCCGTCTTTGTGGGTATTGGCTCCAAGTGGAATAATGGTTTCAGCGATATCTTTAGGTACGCCCATTTTTTTAACGGCAGCCAAATTGACAGGGATGCTCGCCGCGCTTGAACAGGTAGCGATCGCTGTAACGGAAGGTGTAATCGCGTGCTTCCAAAAAACTTTGACTCCCTTTTTTCCGCCCGCAATAAATGCATATAGCGTAAAGAATCCAAAATAATAAATGACCGTTAATCCTAGATATAACACGAATGTGCGAACGTAGCCGCCTAAAATTTGCGGGCCTAACTCGCCAATGACAGCTGCAAAATAGCAGCCAAGACCAATCGGCGCATAATACATAATAATGGAGACAATGCGCATCATGACCGTGGTTCCTGATTGTAGAAATTCTGCCATCGGTCGGCCTTTTTCTTTAGACATCGCTGTGGCCAGTCCAAAAAGAATAGAGAAGACAATTAATTGCAGCATGTTGCTTTTAGACAGCAGCAGGTTGAAGTCAGATACCGTAAACGTTTGAACGAGCTGATCAGGAAGAGTGACATCTTCTGTCTCTGTATCCACCGGTTCTGATTCGGCCATTAATTGCTGAATGGAAGAAAGATCAGTTTTCTCAAGTGGGTTGAAAAGAATGGCTCCTGTATAACCCAGTACAGCTGAGATCGCTGCTGTTGCCAAAAATACGAGAAAGATGCTTCCCATAATTTTTCCCAGTCGCTTCATGCCGTCCATATTAGCAATAGCGGAAGCGATGCTGAAAAATACCAGCGGCACGATAATCATAAACATTAAATTTAGAAATAAATCCCCAAAAGGCTTAACTACAGCGGCATCAGGTCCAAATATAACACCTGCGGCTCCCCCGATGACAATGGCGCCTAAAAGAAGAAAAGTGAATTGATAGTTTTTCCAAAACCGTTTCAAGTTGTGTTCCAGCCTTTCTGTAAGTCGGTTAATTATGCAACTTATCTATGATAAATCTTTTCCAGTAAAAAGAAAAGAGCGACTTCAAATGCCGACGTGTATCGACATTTTTAGCCGCTCTCTTACTCATTTTTTGATTAGATAATGCCTTGTGCTTGCATTGCATCTGCTACTTTAAGGAATCCAGCGATATTTGCTCCGACTACAAGATTTCCTTCGTAGCCGAACTCAGATGCCGCTTCTACACTGTTGCGATAGATATTCTTCATGATTGTATGCAGTTTTTCATCTACTTCTTCAAATGTCCAAGGCATTCTTGCGCTGTTTTGAGCCATTTCAAGAGCAGAAACGGCTACGCCGCCTGCGTTGGCTGCTTTAGCTGGGCCAAATAATACTTTGTTGTCCAAGAATACGTCTACTGCTTCTAAAGTTGAAGGCATATTTGCACCTTCCCCAATCGCTTTCACTCCGTTCTTGACTAATGTTCTAGCCGCTGCTTCATCAATTTCATTTTGTGTCGCACAAGGAAGAGCGATATCGCAAGGGATGTTCCAGATACCCGTACAGCCCTCTGTATATTGAGCTTCCGGATGTTCTTTCACGTACTCGCTGATGCGTTCTCTTTCAACTTCTTTCAAACGCTTAACTGTGGCAAGGTTGATTCCGTTTGGATCGTAGATATAGCCGCTGGAATCGCTGCAAGCCACAACTTTAGCTCCAAGCTGTGTCGCTTTTTCGATCGCATAAATGGACACATTACCTGAACCAGAAACGACAACTGTTTGATCTTTAAAGCTGGAACCGTTTCCTTTCAGCATCTCTTCCACGAAATAAACCGTTCCGTAACCAGTTGCCTCTGTACGCGCTAAGCTTCCTCCGTAATTAAGGCCTTTTCCTGTTAATACACCTGCATGGAAAGCGCCTTGCAGACGTTTATATTGTCCGAACATGAATCCAATTTCACGGGCGCCGACACCGATATCACCAGCTGGAACGTCTGTATCAGGACCGATATGCTTTACTAATTCTGTCATAAAGCTTTGAGTGAAACGCATCACTTCAGCATCCGACTTTCCTTTTGGATCAAAGTCAGATCCGCCTTTACCGCCGCCGATTGGCTGGCCAGTTAAAGAGTTTTTGAAGATTTGTTCAAAGCCAAGGAATTTAACAATGCTGGCATTCACAGAAGGGTGAAAGCGCAAGCCGCCTTTATAAGGACCGATCGCACTGTTAAATTGAACACGGAAGCCGCGGTTGACTTGAACTTTACCATGATCATCTACCCAAGGAACACGGAAAGAAATCACGCGTTCTGGCTCAACCATACGCTCTAAAATTCCGCTTTCCATATATTTAGGATACTTTGCGAAAACAGGAACAAGTGATATGAAAATTTCTTTTACTGCCTGATGAAATTCTGTTTCGCCCGGATTGCGCTTTTGTACAGTTTCAAAGACTTCGTTTATGTAGTTTTGAGCAGTTTGCAACGCGTTTTCTGTCATCTCTTTAGTAATTGTCATGATAATCTCTCCTTATCGCCTTTTGTGAATTTTTTGAATTATTTATTATATCTTCATGTTACTTCCAATTGACCAATCTCGTCAATGCCGTAAAGTCATGGCATTAATGCCATATTGATATAGAATGTGGTATTTATATAAAATATGCCAATTCACCTTTATTAGTTTGGAATATATCCTTTAAGTACAAGAATTAAACAATGGGATATAAAAGAGTAAATGTCTGATAGGAGACGTGCAAACAAGACAAAATAGGGGAAACCCCCTATCGTATAAAATACAGTCAATCACTATGATAAATGTATAAACAGTCCTTAAAACTAATTTCATACTTTTCAGACGAGAGTAAGAAATAGGGAGGAAGATAGAATTGGATAAACATTTCAAAATCATTATTGTAGGCGGGGGATCAGCTGGAATCAGTACAGCTTCAAGGCTGTTGAAAGGAATGAAAGCGCTTGCTAAAGAGGTAGCTATAGTGGATCCTGCAAAAAATCATTATTATCAGCCGCTATGGACGCTAGTAGGAGGAGGGGCAGCCAAGAAAGAAGCTTCTGAACGAACGATGGAAGAGGTGATTCCGGAAGGGGCGGTGTGGCTTCAAAGCGCGGTTGCGTCTTTTGATCCTGAATCTAACTATATTAAACTCACAAATGGAGAATCAATTTCTTATGACTATTTGATTGTTGCTGCTGGTATAGAAGTGAACTGGGATGGCGTGAAAGGGTTAAAGGCTGCGATTGGCAAAGATGGAGTTTGCAGCAATTATTCTTATGACTATACCGATTATACATGGGAAGTTATCCGGAAGTTTAAAGGCGGGAATGCCGTTTTTACACATCCGGCTACACCAGTCAAATGCGGGGGAGCCCCTCAAAAAATTATGTATCTAGCAGAAGATTACTTTAATCAAAGCGGAGTCCGAAATCAAACCAATGTCTTTTTTGGATCTGCTAACCCTGCCATTTTTGATGTGCAAAAATATCGAGATACATTGGAAAAGGTGATCGTTCGAAAGAAGATCGATGCCCGGTTCCGGGAGAACTTAATTGAAATACGTGCAGATAAAAAAGAGGCCGTATTCGAAAACCTGGACACCCAAGAACAGACGGTCGTTCCATACGATATGATTCATGTCACGCCGCCTATGCGTGCCCCGATGTTTATTCAAAACAGTCCCCTTGCTGATGAAGGCGGCTGGGTGGATGTGCAGCCATATACACTTCAGCACAATACCTATGAGAATATATTTGGAATTGGAGATTGTGCGAACCTGCCTACCTCTAAAACTGGCGCAGCCATTCGAAAGCAAGCACCGGTTGTAGCTGAGAATGTACTGGCTTTACTGAAAGGTGAGCCAATGAAAGCCCAATACGACGGTTATAGCTCCTGTCCGTTAGTCACCGGATACAACCGATTAGTGCTGGCAGAATTTAATTATAAAAAGGAACCAACTGAATCTTTCCCGCTCAATCAAGCATTAGAGCGCCGCAGCATGTACATGATGAAAAAAGATTTACTCCCTGTTATGTACTGGGATGGAATGCTAAAAGGAATTATGTAAGGAAAGAGGTGGGACAGTGGCAACTCATGTTGAAAATCGTGACTGGACGGACGAGCTTGACAGCAAGGAAGTACAAGAATCCCTTCAAGTATTACTCGCGAAGCTGCCTGATCTTGTATCAAAGCTTGAGCAAGCGGACCGCGTATTCGCATTTGGTCAGGCAGTATTGAATGACGACCGAACGATGGAAACAGTTAAGAACAAAATGGACCAAACGAACCTTAATCTTGACACGTTAGAGGCGGCTATTCGCCTGTTGGAAAAACTGCCTGCATTGCTGGAATTAATAGAAAAAGTAGAACCTATCATTCAATTTGCTGAGAATGTTCTGAAAGACCAGCAATCTATGGAATATTTACAAAACAGTGCAGAAGGATATATGCAGCCAATCCGTGAAAAAACAGAAAAAGGCAAAATCCTATGGAAAGAAGTCCAGCTCAGAGCTGAGACGAACACTCAGAATATATCTATTTTCACCATTTTGAAATGGATGAAAGATCCTAATGTGCAGAGGAGTCTATCCTATGTGCAAGGTTTAATCGAAGTTTTGCCAAAGTTAAATAATAAATAGGGGAGAGTGAAAGGGATGTTGTTACGTTATTTTTATGATGAAAAATTGGCTCATGCGTCTTATCTGGTAGGTTGTCAAAGAACGGGTGAATCCATTGTCATTGATGCTTCAAGAAATATTGAACAGTACGAAGAAGCAGCCAAAAAAGAAGGATTAAAACTGACAGCAGCTGCAGAAACTCACATTCATGCAGATTTTGTGGCAGGTTCTCGTGAAATGGCGGATCGTTTTGGTGCAAAAATGTACGTCTCAGATGAAGGAGATGAAAACTGGAAGTATCAAAACCTTGATGGCATCGACCATCAGCTATTAAAAGACGGAGATACATTCAAGATCGGGAATTTAACGCTAGAAGTCATGCATACACCGGGCCATACACCAGAAAGTATTTCGTTTATTTTAACGGATAACGGCGGCGGAGCAGACCGTCCGATGGGTATTTTTACAGGTGATTTTGTGTTTGTTGGAGATATCGGCCGTCCGGACCTGTTAGAGAAAGCGGCAGGATATATGGGTACTGCTGAGGCGGGGGCTAAGCAGATGTTTGTATCTGTAGAACGATTTAAGCAACTTCCTGATTATTTGCAAGTGTGGCCTGCTCATGGAGCGGGGAGTGCATGCGGTAAATCGCTCGGTGCTGTGCCATCTTCTACTGTAGGTTATGAAAAGATGTTTAACTGGGCTATGCAGTTTACAGAAGAAGCTCCATTTGTTAAGGCATTACTTGAGGGGCAGCCAGAACCTCCAAAGTATTTCGCTGTAATGAAGCATGTGAATAAAGTGGGAGCTGCATTGTTTAAGGATCTGGAATTGCCGGTTGAAGCGGATGATGCATCCGTGTTACAAGCATGGATAGAGAAAGGCATGGTCATTGATACACGAGTTCCGGCGAAGTTTGCAAAAGGGCATGCAGAGGGAACGATCAATATCCCGTTTAATAAGTCATTTACAAACTGGGCGGGCTGGCTCGTGAATTACGAAGCACCTCTGTATGTATTACTTGAAGAAGAAGGACAATTACCTGAAATCTTAACCGCCCTTCGTTCCATTGGAATTGACAAAACAACGGGCTGGATGAAGGTGAATGCAGCTTTAGAAGGAATAACCCTTGAGAGTTATGATGAAATTGAGCCTGGAAATGTCAAAGAACAAGTGGAAAATGGGGAAGTGACAGTTCTTGATGTCAGAAATCTAACAGAATGGGAGGAAGGGCATATTCCAGGTGCTGTTCATGTCATGCTTGGCACGCTGCCGAACCGTTTAAATGAGGTTCCTCAAGACCGGCCGATCTTAATTCAATGTGCTTCAGGTATGCGCTCTGCTATTGGGGCAAGCATTCTTCAAGCAAGTGGAATAAAAAATGTAACAAACTTATCAGGCGGATTCCAGCGCTGGAGTAAAGAAGTTCAATTAGTCTCTCAAATATAGTAGAAAGGCCGCCGGTTAAAAGGTTAATAACCGGCGGTTTTTTGTATACAATGAAAGAATATCATTACTCTAAAAGGAGAGCGGGAATTGGAAAATTACCATGTAGATCAGAAATATCTTCACCAAATTTTTGAGCATATCCAGGATGGGATCATCGTCATGGATCAGCATAGAGAAATATTGATAATGAATCCTGCAGCGAAACGCCTGACAGGCTGGAAAACAGGAGGATCTGTTCCGTTTTGCTCCTATTGTAAGAAACGCAGAGTAAAAGATGACAATAACCGCTGTTATTTAATTGCACGAGACGAAGTTCCTTATTTTTTATCACAAATGCCCGTTTATCATGGGAACAAGCTTGATGTGGAAATGAGCACAGCACTTATTTATCATGATCCAAAACAGCATAAAAAAGAATATTTACTCGTGCTTAGAGATCAAACGTTAAGGCAGAAAGAAGAAGAAGTACGCATGTCAAAGCAAATGATCAAAAAGCTGATTGAAGCACAGGAAAAGGAACATAAAAGGCTTGCCCATGAACTTCATGACGGCGTCAGCCAGTCCTTATACACCGTGTCTGTCGCTTTGCAGGCAATTGAATCAAGAGTTGATGATGCCCGCCTTCATGAGTATTTAAATGAAGTGAGAGCAGAACTTGAAAAAGCAATGTCTGACATCAAAGCCTATTCTCATCAGCTTCGTCCGACCAGTTTAGACGGCCTTGGATTAGTTTCTGCATTAGAAACATTGATTGAATCGGTGAAGAATACGTCCTCCCTACATATCCATTTTAAAACAAATGTAACTGAACGCTTACCTTCAGCAATGGAAATCAACATTTATCGAGTGATTCAAGAAGCGCTCCATAATACCGTAAAGTATGCAGACTCTCATCACGTATATATTTTACTGTGGAAAGAACATAATCAATTGATTATCGAATTTCAAGATGACGGAAAAGGGTTTATTTTAGAACAGGCCAAAGGGGGACTCGGTCTCCAGCATATGAGAGAAAGAATCGGGCAGCTGAATGGAAGCCTTTATATTGAATCTGAACCCGGAGACGGAGCAAGAATAACGGCGAAGATCTTATTAACAAACTCTTAGAACATCTGCTGCTCCTTTAGTTATCGTTAGAAAATATTAAAGAATAGAAGGAAGATACGAATGATAAAAGTGATGATCGTAGATGACCATGATTTAATTAGGAAAGGGATAATCCTGCTTTTAGAAAACTATATAGACATTGAAGTGGTGGCAGATGCGGGAGATGGTCATAACGCACTGGTGTTAGCCATGCAGCAGGAGCCTGACGTTGTGCTTATGGACATTTCTATGCCTAATGGGATAGACGGCTATACGGCAGCCAGGCAAATGCTGCAGCAGCAGCCAGCTATTAAGATTATTCTCTTAACGATGCACGATGAAGAAGCGTATATCCGTAAAGCGATTCAGACAGGGGTAGATGGATTTATTCTAAAGAAAAGCCAGGGAAGTGAACTGTATGAAGCGATTCAATATGTCTATCATGGACGGAAATACTATAATACAGGATTAACTGAAGCGCAGCTTGAAAAAATGTTTAAATCAAAAGGGGAATGTGCGTCTGTGCTCACATTAAGAGAGCAGGAAATAACCCGATTAACTGTGCTTGGCTACACGAATAAGGAAATGGCAGAAAAGCTTCATATCAGTGCGAAAACGGTAGAAAATCATAAATCTAATATTATGAATAAGCTTGGATTAAAATCTAAGCACGAATTCATTCAGTACGGGATTAAAAACCATTATATAAATGTCAATTGACGATAGGATTTCCCCATCAGTGATCCATCTAGAAAGTCTTCAGTGGATTCTCTTTCTATAGGGGGACGCCCCTATTTATAACTATATAACTTCCTTCTATACTTGAGAAAGGTGAGGATATTCGACCGATTGAACAAAGTATAAGGCAGCTGAGGGAGGTAAAAATGGATCTTTACTATTGGGGGATTATATTTTTAATCGGTTTTATTGGATCGTTTATTTCGGGCATGGTAGGGATCGGCGGTTCTATTATAAAATATCCGATGCTTCTATACATACCGCCGCTTTTGGGGTTTGCGGCGTTTACGGCTCATGAAGTATCAGGGGTCAGTGCGGTGCAAGTGTTTTTTGCCACAATTGCCGGAGTATGGGCTTATCGCAAGAGTGATTATTTAAATAAAACATTAATTATTTATATGGGATCGGCGGTTCTAATTGGAAGCTTCATTGGAGGATTCGGCTCAGAAGGGTTTTCAGAAGAGGTCATCAATGTTGTCTACGGTATTTTAGCTGCACTTGCCGCTGTGATGATGTTTCTGCCTAAGAAAAACTTAGACGATCGTCCGTTAAGTGAAATTGTCTTTAATAAATGGCTGGCCGCTTTCCTGGCATTTGTGGTAGGGATTGGAGCCGGAATTGTCGGAGCAGCGGGAGCCTTTCTGCTAGTGCCAATTATGCTGGTCGTTTTGAAAATACCGACGAGAATGACAATCGCCAGTTCATTGGCTATTACCTTTATCTCCTCCATCGGATCAACAGCTGGAAAGCTTATGACGGGGCAAGTGTTATTTATGCCGGCGCTTATTATGGTAGTAGCGAGTATTTTAGCGGCACCGCTTGGGGCAAAAGCAGGGCAGAAAATGAACACAAAAGTTTTACAATGGCTGCTTGCTGTTTTAATAGCAGCGACAGCGATTAAAATATGGATAGATATCCTATAGAAAAAAGAGAGGTTCTGCAAAAGGTATACTTTTGCAGAACCTCTCTTCATTTTATCCTACTATGCCAAGCGTATTTAAGAAGACAAGAACAATGACAGCAGGCACGGCCCATTTCATTAACATCAACCAAACAGAGAAGGTGCCAGATGATTGAGTCCGTCCTTGCATAAATTCTTTTTCGACGAGAGATTGATCCATTCGCCAGACAATGAATAGGGCAATCAGCAAGCTCCCGACCGGCAAGAGAATATTACTGACGAGATAATCTGTTGAATCAAATACATTCTTTCCGAAAATCTGAATATCTGCCAGTGTACTGAAAGAAAGAGCAGCTGGAATACCGGCAAAGAAAACGATGATTCCTGAAATCCACGCGGTTTTCTTTCTTGAGCGTCCTTTGTTTGTAAAAGCTGCCACAATTATTTCTAATAGGCTGAAAGAAGAAGTAAGGGTAGCAAACAAGAACAATAGTAGAAAGATAAATAAGAACAGCTCGCCAAGCGGCATTTGTGAAAATACAGATGGCAATACAATAAACAAGAGACCCGGACCTTCTGTCGGCTCGTAGCCAAACGCGAACACGACAGGGAAAATGGCTAGTCCCGCAAGCACTGAGACAAAGATATTCATGATCGCAACAGATCCTGCGGAAGAAGGGATGCTGATATCTTTTTCTAAATACGAGCTGTATGTCACCATGCAGGAAAATCCAACAGCAAGCGAGAAGAAGGACTGTCCAAGCGCATAGAGCACAGACTCTCCTGTTATTTTAGAAAAATCCGGCTGAAGAAAGAAACGAACTCCTTCCATAGCCCCTTCAAGCGTTAAAGCGCGGACAACTAGGACGATAAAAAAGATAAATAAAAGCGGCATCATATATTTGCTGGCTTTTTCGATTCCGTTTTGTATCCCGGAAGACACGACAATCATATTGATAAGCAGAAAGATAGCTAAACCAGTTATGGTAATAAGCGGAGAACCGGTAATTTGTCCAAACAGTGCACCGTAATCGGCCTCGCTCTTAATCACTTGTCCGCCTAAAGCTGTTACCGTATAGGTTAGTACCCAGCCCCCCACTACGCTGTAAAAGGAAAGCAGCAAAAAGCAGCCAGCAACACCTAGTTTTCCGACGATGGTCCACACACTGTCAGGCGCCAGTTTTCTGTAAGCACTGACGGCTTCTTTGCCCGAGCCTCGTCCAATAATAAATTCTGAAATCAGCATAGGAAGCCCAATTAATAAAGTAAATAAAATAAATAGCAAAAGAAACGCTCCGCCGCCGCTTTGGCCGGTAACATAAGGGAATTTCCAGATGGCACCAAGTCCAATAGCAGCTCCGGCAGATGATAATATAAATCCGAGCTTAGAGGACCACTGCTCTTTTTTCTCCATACATACACTCCTTACATGCGAATCACACTATAGCTTCGTACGCAAATCCCATAATTCAGGGAAGAAGCGATGATCCAGCACTTTCTTTAAATAAGTAACACCAGAGGATCCGCCTGTCCCCATTTTAAATCCGATAATTCGTTCGACTGTTTTCATGTGGCGAAAGCGCCATTGCTGGAGCCAATCTTCAATATCAATTAATTTCTCTGCCAGCTGGTACAAGTCCCAATATTGATCGACGTTTTTATAAACGTCAAGCCAAGCGGCTTCAACAGTTGGGTGGCCTGTATAAGTAATAGAAAAATCTCTAGTAAGTAAATCCGGGTCAATTGCGAACCCAGCTCTGGCCAGCGCGTGAATTGATGCGTCATAAATGCTTGGAGCCAAATACGCTTGTTCTAATATACCATGAAGCTCTGGGTCTTTTTGATAAATTGATAAAATGTGGCTTGTTTTGTAACCCAGCATAAATTCGATTTGGCGGTATTGATAGGATTGAAAACCAGAAGCCTGTCCGAGCTTTTCGCGGAATTCCATGTATTCAGCTGGCGTCAGCGTAGAAAGAACATCCCAAGCCTGAATGATTTGGGTTTGAATCTTGGATACGCGAGCAAGCATCTTAAAGGCTGGCTGAAGTTCACCCTTTTGTATCAGGTCGATCGCTGCCTGCATCTCATGAATAATTAACTTCATCCATAATTCACTGACTTGATGAATGATAATAAACAGCATTTCATCGTGATGGCCGGAAAGTCTCGTTTGAGAAGAAAGCAGCTGGTCGAGTCCTAAATATTCGCCATACGTCATATTATTGCTGAAATCTGTATGAATATGTTTTTCTTTATCAAACGGCTGATTAGATGAGGTCAAAGGGATTCCTCCTTATTTGTCGTTTCGATTGGCCGAAGTACCGCGCGCACAGGACTGCCGTCTGCTCCTTCAAGCGGAAGCGGCAGAGCAATCAGTTCATAGTTACCGGGGGAAACGTGGTCCAGCAGCGCATTTTCTAAAATATGAATGCCGTTTTGGTGAAGAGAATGATGGGCGGCCATTTCCTTGCTGTCTAATGGATCAATTGATGGCACGTCTACTCCTAGTAACACGATTTGTTTTTCTTTTAAAAAGGGACCAAGGTTCGGATGAATGGGAATCACTTTCCTAGGAAATATATTTGGCTGATTAGGTACGGATGTTTTCAGGAGAAGTCTTGACTCTCCATCTAATTGAAGCGCTTCCAATTCTTTTCTGCCAATCATCTCAAAAGACGAAACGTCGATCACACGGGCAGGTCCAATAAATGGGTCAAGCTCTAGCTCAAGTATGGTTTTCCCCTGGTCATCAAAATGGAATGGAGCATCTATATGTGTACCGGTATGCAAGCTAGTCGTCATTCGGCCGATGTTGACCGAACCTGTTTGCTGTTTGATATAAGTGAGTTCATATACAAAAGGAACATCACCAGGCCAATGGGCCACAGAATTGGTCAGCGGCTGTGAGATATCAATCCACTTCATTAAGCGACCACATCCCGTTCGTTAGGATATTTTTTATACTCTTCATTTTTCATAATATCTTTAAGGATTTGAACGGTGTTCCAAACGTCAAGAAAACTATTATACAGAGCAACAGGAGCCAGACGAATGCCATTGGGTGATCTGAAATCCGGGATCACATGACGATCTTTTAATGCTTTGCAAATTCGGGCAGCTTCAGGGTGTTCGAGAAACAGGTGGCCTCCGCGCTTTAGATCGTCTTTCGGATTTCTGATAATCAGTCCGCTGTCAGTAAGCTCTGCGCTAATTAACTCCATCATGTAACGAGTCAGTCTTAACGATTTCTGTCTGATTGCATGAATGCCTGCTTCTGCAAAAATGTCTAACGATCCAATTAGAGGAGCTGCACTAAAAATATGAGGTGTGCCCATTTGAAACGCACCTGCGTGTTCGGCATGATCCAATTCATGATCCATATCGAATTGCTTCTCTTTCTTTGAACCAAACCAGCCAGCAAGGCCAGGGGATGTGCCGAAATGTCTTTTATTCACGTAAAGAGCGGCTGAACTCCCTGGGCCGCCATTTAAATGTTTGTAATTGCACCAAAAGGCGAAGTCCGTGCCCCATTCGCTTAATTCGTGGGGAACCGATCCGATAGAATGGCAAAGGTCAAATCCGATCAATATCCCTCGTTCATGAGCCTCTTTTGTTAATCGCTTCATATCAAGAATTTGTCCGCTCCGATATAGTACGCTCGGTAAAATAATAAGCGCCACATCCTCTTTCATGGCTGCAATAATCTCCTCTTCATTCAAGGTCATCCCATCAGTGCTTTTAACTTGGATTAAGTGTTCATCCGGAGAGTACCCCTTATATCGAAGCTGACTTTTAATCGCATAAATATCAGTAGGGAAGGTTAATTCGTCCGCAAGAATCTTCGTTCGGCCGTGATCTGGACGATAAAAGGTGGCTAGCAGCTGATGCAGGTTAGAAGTAGTGGAACCTGTAACGATTACTTCCTCTTTTGCAGCACCTGCAAGAGGAGCCATTCTTTCTCCCAGCATTTCTGATAAGTAAAACCACGGATTCTCTCCCTTTGTCCAGCCGTCAATTCCAAGTGCCTTCCAAGATTCCAGCATCTTTAACAAAGACTGTTCAGCACGTTTAGAAAGCAAACCAAGCGAGTTGCCGTCTAAATAAATTCCCTCTTCGATAAAGTAGAATTCACTGCGAAAGTGAGCTAATGGATCTTGTTCATCCATTAACAGAGCATATTCTTTATTTACATCAATGGGTTCGCTGTACATTTACATCCCCCTTTTTTAATTTTTGTTTAATTCTGTTAATTAACTATAATTCAATGGGGGTAATTAGGTCAATGAGGCCTGTTTTTATTTAATTAATAGGAAGGTTTTAAAAAAATATTCCGCATTTGTGGAATTTTCCGTTTTGGCGGAATTTATATGCGATATTATTCCGAAAAAACGGAATAACTTAGAGGTGAAAGGGAGAGGAAGGTGACAAAAAATTACCGATAAATTTTGTCTAATTAACGACTTTTAGGATTTTGAGAGAAAAAGAATGAAAGTTGGCATACTAATTGCAATAAAAGTACTAAAGAATTGTTTGTTTATTTTAATTGAAAGCGTTTGCTTTTATAAAGGAGGTACATGAAATGGATTTAATCATCATTTTGCTCGCTTTAGGTTTGCTGATGTTTGTAGCATATCGGGGCTTTTCCGTTATCTTGTTCGCGCCGATCTGTGCACTATTAGCGGTTATGCTGACGGAACCAAGCCATGTCTTACCATTCTTTTCTAATATTTTCATGGAAAAAATGGTTGGTTTCATTAAGCTGTATTTCCCTGTATTTTTACTAGGGGCTATTTTTGGAAAGATCGTTGAGATGTCAGGCTTGGCTGAGTCCATTGCCAAAACCATTGTTCAATTAGTAGGGGCTAAGCGTGCAATATTAGCGATCGTGTTAATGGGCGCGATTCTAACATATAGCGGAGTCAGCTTATTCGTTGTTGTATTCGCGGTTTACCCATTCGCTAAAAATCTGTTCCGTGAGGCGAATATTCCGAAACGCTTAATACCAGGAACCATAGCACTCGGAGCATTCACATTTACAATGGACGCACTGCCGGGTACACCGCAAATTCAGAATGTTATTCCGACGACGTTCTTTAAAACAGATATTTATGCAGCACCCACACTTGGAATTTTAGGTGCGATCTTCGTTTTAACGGTAGGTATGCTTTACCTTGAGTCACGCCGCCGAAAAGCGGCTAAAGCAGGGGAAGGGTATTTCGGTATCAATAATGAAATTGAGGAAGAAGAAGATTCGAATGCAGATGAAGCACCGGCAGAAGAAAATCCATCGACAGCTAAGAAAATTCTTGCCTTTGTTCCGCTTGTACTTGTCGCTGTCATGAACAAATTCTTTACAGAAACACTGCCTAAGCTATATCCAAACGGATTTGATTTTACCAAAATTGGGTTAGACTCGTATGGGAAAATCGACTTGTCAACTGTCCTTGCTATTTGGTCCGTGGAATTGGCTCTCGTGACAGGGATTGTGGCTGCACTATTATTCAACTGGAAACGTGTAACGATCAATTTCAAGGCTGGACTAAACACAGCCATTGGCGGCGCGCTTTTGGCTGCTATGAACACGGGTGCTGAATATGGGTTCGGGGGTGTCATCGCCTCACTTCCAGGCTTTACGGTTATCAGTAAAGGCATATCAGAAACATTCACGAATCCGCTCGTTAACGGAGCCGTCACGACGACCACGCTTGCTGGTGTGACTGGTTCAGCATCAGGCGGAATGGGGATTGCGCTAAGTGCGATGGCTGATAAATATATGGAAGCCATCACTCAATACAATATTCCTCCAGAGGTCATGCACCGTGTCATTTCTATGGCATCAGGCGGAATGGATACTCTTCCTCATAATGGAGCGGTCATTACGCTGCTGGCTGTTACTGGCCTGACTCACCGTCAGTCTTACAGAGATATTTTTGCCATCACAGTCATTAAAACATTAGCTGTATTCTTTATTATTACTGTTTATAACTTAACAGGATTGGTTTAATACAAAGACAAGAGGAGGACGTTTTTTATGGGGAAAGGAAAAATTTTCGACTCATTTGATGATGCGGTACAAGATATTCAAGATGGAGCGACACTTGTTGTAGGAGGTTTCGGATTATCCGGAATTCCAGAGAAATCGATTCTTGCTATTCAGGATAAAGGTGTTAAGGATCTGACAGTTGTGAGCAACAACTGCGGAGTGGATGACTGGGGACTTGGACTTTTGCTTGCGAATAAGCAAATCAAAAAAATGGTTGCTTCTTATGTTGGGGAAAATAAGATTTTTGAGCAGCAGTATTTAAGCGGAGAATTAGAAGTGGAACTGGTGCCTCAAGGAACACTTGCTGAGCGGATGAGAGCAGGCGGTGCAGGAATTCCTGGTTTCTACACAGCAACCGGTGTCGGCACGGCTATTGCAGAAGGGAAAGACCATAAAGAATTTGATGGAAAAATGTATTTGCTCGAGCGGGGAATTGTTGGGGATTTCGCTCTTGTAAAGGCATGGAAAGCGGATACGATGGGGAACTTAGTGTTCCGAAAAACAGCTCGCAACTTTAATCCGGTAGCAGCGATGGCAGGCAAGATCACGATTGTGGAAGCAGAGGAAATTGTGGAAGCAGGAGAATTAGATCCAGATGAAATCCACACACCAGGCATTTATGTACAGCGAGTGTTAAAAGGGGAAAATTACGAAAAAAGAATCGAAAGACGAACGGTCAGATCATAAGGGGGAGGAAGTCAAATGAGTGATGTTCGATTAAAGATTATTAAACGTGCGGTAAAGGAAATTAAAGATGGAATGAATGTCAATTTAGGCATCGGCATGCCAACATTGGTGGCTAATGAAATTCCAGATGATTATCAAGTGCTGCTTCAATCAGAAAATGGATTATTAGGCATTGGTCCTTACCCTGCAGAAGACCAAGTAGATCCTGATCTAATCAATGCCGGTAAAGAAACAGTCACGGCAGCGCGTGGAGCTTCTTTCTTTGACAGTGCCGAATCATTCGCTATGATCCGCGGCGGACATATTGACTTAGCGATTCTTGGCGGAATGGAAGTGGCTGAAAATGGTGATTTAGCTAACTGGATGATCCCTGGCAAGATGGTAAAAGGCATGGGCGGCGCGATGGATCTAGTAAATGGAGCAAAGCGTGTGGTTGTCACGATGGAGCACACAAATAAAAAAGGTGAATCTAAAGTAAAAAAAGAATGTGAATTGCCATTAACTGGACAAGGAGTAGTAAATCGCTTAATTACAGATTTAGCTGTTTTTGATTTCACAAATGAGGGAATGATATTAACCGAACTTCAAGAAGGCGCAACACTTGAAGAGGTAAAAGAAAAAACGGCTGCAGCATTTACAGTAAGCGAGCAGCTTAAATAGGAGGACTAGACAATGGCAGATATGTTAAAGGGAAAAGTAGCTATGGTGACAGGATCAGCGAGCGGTATCGGACTTGAAGTAGCTCGAGCTTTTGCAAAAGAAGGAGCAAAGGTCGTTATTTCGGATTTAAAAGAAGAGGCGGCAATGAAAGCAGCAGAAGAATTAAAGGCGCAAGGATATGAAGCGGCTGCTGTAGTCTGTGACGTGACGAATGAACAGCAGGTGGAAGACAGCTTTAAGTTTACTGCAGATACATTTGGTAAGTTAGATATTTTAGTGAATAATGCGGGTCTGCAGCACGTTTCACCAATCGAAGAATTTCCTACAGAGAAATTTGAACTTTTGATTAAAGTGATGCTGACAGCTCCATTCATGGCCATTAAAAAGGCACTGCCGATGATGAAAGAGCAAGGCTACGGCCGAATCATTAATATGGCTTCTATCAACGGATTAGTCGGTTTCTCAGGGAAAGCAGCTTATAACAGTGCCAAGCACGGTGTGATCGGTTTAACGAAAGTAGCAGCTTTAGAAACAGCTGAGCACGGCATCACGGTTAACGCGTTATGCCCTGGATATGTGGATACGCCGCTTGTGCGAGGCCAGCTGACGGATTTGGCTAAAACGAGAAACGTTGAGCTTGAAAGTGTACTTGAGGAAGTTATCTATCCATTAGTTCCTCAAAAGCGTCTTTTAGGTGTAGATGAAATTGCTGATTACGCTATATTCCTGGCAAGTGAAAAAGCAAAAGGAGTGACCGGTCAAGCGGTCGTTCTTGACGGCGGGTATACAGTTCAATAACAATAAATAATAAAACATAAAGAGTGACTCTTGCAGGCCAGATCAAACTCGAATGAGAAAAGATCTGAAAAGACATGGCAAGGGTCACTCTTTTTGGCATGGGACAAATGTTTATCTGCTTTAATGGTTGTAGTATGATAAGTAGTAGATCAAAAACGAATCATTCGGCAAGGAGATACAGAATGAAACATTCATCGAGTAAATTGCCCTATGAATGGCTCGAAGAAATCATTAACTTAGCGGCTGAGTGGGTAGTCGTTGTAGACTGTGATGGAGTCATTTTATATATAAATTCAGCATACTGTGACTTTCTTGAGACAAGTGTGAAAGAGGCTATAGGCAGGCATGTCACAGAAGTCATTGAAAACACGAGAATGCATATTGTGACGAAAACAAGACAGCCTGAAATTGCTTCGATTCACTCCATTAAAGGCAGTGAAATGATAGCTAACCGCCATCCGCTATTTGTGAACGATCAGCTGGTTGGCGCAGTAGGCACAGTGATGTTTCGAAACTCAGAGGATTGGCTCGCTTATTCGAAAAAGGTTCAGCCGCTGTTAGAAGAGTTGAAATATTATAAAAAGCGCTTTGAAAACGAGTTGAAAAGCAAATATAGCTTTGATGATTTAATCGGAGAGAACGAACAATTTGTCAACGCAAAGAAATTAGCTCAGCGGGTGTCAGGAAGCCAGTCAGCGGTTTTGCTGCTGGGGGAATCTGGCACAGGTAAAGAATTGTTTGCTCACGGAATACATGGAGCCAGCAACAGAGGAGTCTTTCCTTTCGTTCGAGTCAATTCTGCTTCGATCCCGGAGCATTTATTAGAATCTGAATTGTTCGGCTACGAAGAAGGAGCATTTACAGGAGCTAAAAAAGGCGGCAAAAAGGGAAAGTTTGAGTTGGCACATCGCGGGACCATTTTCTTAGATGAGATCGGGGATATGCCTCTTGCTATGCAAAGTAAATTGCTTCGGGTTCTTCAAGAAAAAGAAATAGAGAGAGTAGGCGGTCAAACGCCAACACCAATTGATGTAAGAGTGATTGCGGCAACTCACCGAAACTTAGAAGAAATGGTGAAAAGGGGCGAATTTCGTCAAGATTTGTATTACCGGCTGAACGTGATGAAGATTGAAATTCCTTCATTAAAACAACGAACAGAAGATCTAGAAGCCATCGCTAACGTTTTGCTAAAGAAGCTTGAAAAGAAGTTTAACCGCCAGCATATTACGATCTCCCCTGAAGTAATTAACCGTCTCTTGCTTCATTCCTGGCCGGGAAATATCCGAGAGTTAGAGAATGTGCTTGAACGTTCGGTCAATGTGCTTGATGAGAATGTGATTCGAAGAGCACACCTCCCTTTGTATTTGAGGGAAGACATTCAGCCTAACGAAGCGGATGAAGAGGCACAAGACGCATTCAAGAGAGATCCTGCGGGAATTTTGCCGCTTAAGCAGACATTAGCGGCAGCGGAAGTGAAAGCATTAAAGCAAGCGTTAGCCGCAGCTGACGGAAATAAACAAGAGGCAGCCAAAATTCTAGGAATAAGTAAAACGAGTTTTTACGATAAATATAAGTTTTACGGCTTATGAAAGAAAAGTATGTAAATTTTCAAAAAACGATTCCAATCAATTTTTTGTTGCAGTATAATTGATAATCAACATGAAAAGGCAGGGTAATTTTAATGAAGATAAATGTACAGGACAAACCTTTTGTTCAACAGGAGAAAATGGGGAATCGCGGCAGACTGCTGGTTAAATGTCCGGACCGTCCAGGAATTGTAGCAGCCATTTCTAAATTCTTGTTCGAACATGAAGCAAATATTATAGAATCCAACCAATATTCGAATGATCCGGAAGGTGGAACATTCTTTATTCGGATTGAATTCGAAGCGCCGAATTTAGCAGAAAAAGCAGCAGCTATGGAAAATGATTTCCTGGCTTTATCTGAAAAGTTTGAGATGGAGCACCAATTTGCTTACGGAGAAGGCAGAAAGAAAACAGCGATTTTTGTGTCGAAAGAATCTCACTGCCTGCTTGAATTGTTATGGGAATGGCAAAGTGGAGATCTAAAGACAGATATCGCGCTAGTGATCAGCAACCATGAAGATACGAGAGGCATTGTCGAGTCTTTAGGCATTCCGTTTTATTATATTCCAGCGAATAAAGATATTCGCAAACAGGTAGAAGAAGAACAAATTAAGCTATTAAAGGAACATGAAGTCGATTTAATTATCCTCGCTCGTTATATGCAGATCTTAACTTCTGACTTTGTGGATCATTTTCCTAATCAAATCATTAATATTCACCATTCATTCTTGCCGGCGTTTATCGGTGCTAGACCATATGAGCGCGCTTACGACCGCGGAGTGAAATTAATTGGGGCAACTTCTCATTATGTGACGAATGATTTAGATGAAGGTCCAATTATCGAACAGGATATTGAGCGTGTGAATCACCGAGATCATGTGCCGGGTTTAAAAAAGATAGGCCAATCCATCGAACGCCGTGTGCTTGCTAGAGCAGTGAAGTGGCATTTAGAAGACCGCGTGATTGTTCACGGAAATAAAACCATCGTTTTTCATTAAAAGAGTCCAGCGGCTTCCTAAATAGGAAGTCAGCTGGACTTTTTTTGTTACACCGCTTTGTATAAATGAACCCTGTTTTTGCCGGACTGTTTGGCTTGAAACATCGCTTGGTCCGCTTTTTTAATAAGAATTTCGGGGTGATCGCCGTGTTCAGGGTATAGGCTGATGCCAATACTTGCAGATACAGAAGCGTGGGCCTCGTGAATTTGGAAAGGCTGTGATAGTGTTTGGCCAATTCGTTCGGCAATATCTTGTGCTTCTGTTTCGCTCTTTAAGTCACGAAGAAAAATTGTAAATTCATCCCCGCCTAATCGTGACACGACATCTGTTTCACGCAAGCAGCTTTTAATCTGCTGAGCCACATGCTGTAATAGAAGATCGCCCCCATCATGCCCAAGCGTGTCATTGACTTGTTTAAATCCGTCCAGGTCAATAAATAGAATAGCGGACAAGCGTTTAGTCGCGTGTTGAGGAGAGAAGGCTTCATTCATCGCTTTATAAAAGAAGGCCCGATTTGGCAAGCGTGTCAGCGTATCTTCATAGGCAAGTGTCATAATTTCTTGTCTGGATGTTTCTAGAGAAGTGAGGAATGCATTAAATTCATTTTCTAAAGAAGATATTTCATCGTTTCTATTAATGGTTATTCGAGAAGATAAATCATTGCTGTGACGAATTTGGGTCACCGTATGAGCGAGTTCCCGAAGCCGCTTAAACACGGATTTATCTAAAAAATACAAGCTAATATTAAATAGTACAACTGCTGCGGAAGCTAGCAGAAGTAAAAGAGAGACGACACTGCTCTTTCCCTGCATAAAGAATGAACGTTCATTCGGCAGGCGGAGCGCGATATTATTTTCACCGTGTATATCGGTTAAGATCGTATAGGCCGCTTGATTAGAACTGTCGTATGTTTCAACCCATATCGGCGCTGTTTCTAATGATACAGGCTTCTTTGGCAAGATGTGAGCTGGAATATTTACTTCTTGAATGTCTTCAAATTCGGCAGGCAGAAGTGTTTTTTCTACTAGCCGAGACAGTACTTGTTTATCGAGAAACCGTCCGGTAATCATCGTGCCGGCAGATGGACCGGAGAAATCACTTTGCAGAATCGGCTGCGCTACAACGAGCATGGGGCCTTCTGGCAAATTAACAATGCCAGTAACCGTTTGGCTGCTAACGAGTACGGTGTCTTTCTGTACCATCTTCACTAAGCTTTGGGATACCTTTTCAATTTGTTTAGTTTGTAAATTATACCCGCCTTGATAAAGAATGTCTCTATTCTTATTTAATAAAATAATTGCGTTAAACCGGTTAATGCCAAACGTTTCTTTCGAGAAATTTGCATTCTCATATAACGGATTTGGGTTATTCGCATATCGATAGGTATCATCCCAAACGGCATAATCCTGGGTTTTATAAGTAAGTTGATCTTTCGAATCCGAAAGAGAAAGCAGTACGCGCTGCATATCCTCTTTAAGATTTTCTTCCTCAAGCCGAGAAAAGTTCCCTAAGAGAAGATAGTTGGCGGCAAGGTACAAAAAAAGCAGGCTGAGAAGCAAAGCGGCTGTAAAAAAAATAATTATTTTTTTTCGAAGTGTCATGTCAATCTTTTCTCCTACTGTTCAAAATCGTTTCGTGATACTTTTACCCCATATTGATCCTCTCGAAACGGGTACTTCCCTGTAAACAAACAAAAAATAAACTAATTGTAAATAATGTAAGGGTTTGCATTTGACGAATCTCTTTTATTAGGATAGATTTACTTTGAATTTAACCTAAAAAGTATTTTACAACAAGGAGGGATTTTATGAAAAGAATATTTATTATCCATGAAAATAATGAGTGGACGATTCATTTGACCAACCGTTTAGATGAGCTTGGGCTTCCATATGAGGACTGGTTTTTAAATAAAGGGATAGTGGATATGACAACTGAACCTCCCGAGGGTGTGTTTTATAACCGAATGAGTGCTTCTTCTCATACACGAGGTCATCGCTATGCGCCTGAGCTGACGAATGCGGTGCTGTCATGGCTTGAAAGTCATAACCGCCCAGTAGTGAATGGAACGGGGGCGCTACGGTTAGAAGTCAGCAAAGTGAATCAGTATCTGGAGTTGAACAAATTCGGTATTCGAACGCCGAAAACAGTGGCAGCGGTTGGAAAAGAACAGATTATTCAAGCTGCGGAGAAGTTTAATGGGCCGTTTATCACGAAACACAACCGGGCTGGAAAAGGTCTGGGAGTTCAGCTTTTTCACACGTTAGATGCGTTAAAAAGCTATGTGGAAAGTGAAGATTTTGAGGAACCGATTGACGGTATTACCTTGATTCAAGAATATATTCAAGCGCCTGAGCCTTATATTATTCGCTGTGAGTTTATTGGCGGCCGCTTTCTATATGCGGTACGTGTAGATACATCTGAAGGGTTTGAACTATGTCCGGCAGATGCTTGTGTAATTGAGGATTTATTCTGCCCGGCTGAAGAAAAAGAGGAAAAAGCGAAATTCGAAATTATTGAAGGGTTTGATCATCCAATTCTCGAAAAATATGAGGCTTTTTTAGCAGCGAATGGGATACAGGCTGCCGGGATTGAAATGATTCAAGATGAGCAAGGTGAGATCTACACGTATGATGTAAATACAAATACGAATTACAATAGTGAAGCAGAAGAGAAAGCAGACAAGTTCGGTATGCTCGAGCTTGCGAAGTATCTTGGATCGCTTTTGAAATAATAAAGAATAAGGGCCAGCCGAAGCTGACCCTTATTTCTATTGAATCGTAAACCGGACAATGACTGGATATTTTAACGCCTTTCCGCTTGGAGAGGTAATGGTCGTGTCGATGTACAAATAGTAAACGCCTTTTGAAACATAGCCTTCGGCTGGAGGCAGAATTTGCACCGATTTCTGATCTTCACTTACGATCAGGGAAGTTCCTTCGATATATTGTCCATCGTGTCTGACAAAGACGCTTGAAGCATTCGCTGACTCAGGAAGGATGGTTCGGCTGAAACGGACAAGCAGTGTTTTATTAGAAGGCAAATCTAATAGGGATGAAAATTCTACTAAACCAAGCTGCTGGCGGATGTAGTCAATCTGTTCGGTTAAAGCCAGCTTTTCTTCACGATCTGGCATGCGTTCAATCGTATAGCGCGCCGCATCATAGTCCCATAGCTTGCGAGTTTCATCCGCTTTAGCCAGCTGATCAGTCGCTTCTTCAAGCTGAAGCAAAAATTCTTCATCTGCATTTGAACTTGGTGTAGAAACGACTCCGTCTTGGTAAGCAGGCATTCCATATCCATACCAAGGATCTCTTCCAGACACTCCGAGATCAGCAGTATAGCTGAGCAGGCTGCTGCGAAGCTGTTCAGCCGTGGCGTTAGGGCTGGCTTGCTTTAATAAAGCGAGTAAGCCTGATACATGGGGAGCCGCCTGAGACGTTCCATCCATTTTGGCATATTGGCCGTTAAGGTACGTGCTGATAATACCCACGCCTGGAGCTGTATATTCTACTTCGGCGCCGACAGAAGAAAAGGATCCTCTTTGCATATATTGGTCAACGGCTGAAACAGCAATCACACTGTCGAATTTCCCTGGGTAATTTACAGAGTTACCAGTCCCGGAAGCATTTCCACTGTTTCCGCTTGCCCCAACGAGCAAAATCCCTTTTGCATATGCCCGGTCTGATAAGTCTTTCATCAGCTGGGAATATGAATTGGTACCGAGACTTAAATTGATAATATCCATATTATTCGCAATCGACCAATCGATTCCTTCTAAGATATCCTGCAGTGTACCTTCTCCTTTTTGGTCCATGACTTTCACTGAATAGATTTCTGAATCAGGCGCAATTCCAACGATTCCTGATCCGTTTTTCTTTGCTCCTATAATGCCGGCTACATGTGTGCCATGACCGTGGTCGTCTCTCCATGAAGAGGTGTAGTTCACAGTTGAAACTCCTCCGGCCACCTGTAGTTCAGCATGATTAGCAATCCCTGTGTCTATCACCGCTACTTTCAATCCTTTTCCCGTCAGGCCGCTTGAGAATGCTTGAGAGGATTTCATCGCTTGAAACCCCCATTGGGATTCCTCTTTCGTAGAGAGAGCACTAGCAGATTGTGACTGGACTTGCTTTTCGGTTAATACTTGCTTATTAGAATTGGCTAAGTGAAAAACGGTGTTTTTTTCAATGTACGCAATGTCTTTATCTCTTTTCAATTTTTTGATTGTCCCATTTGTCATCGTTGTAGACATAGCAGGCACCGTTTTAAATTGATGGTCGACTTCTTCGCTTGTTTGAGCGGCTTTCTTTTTTCCGGCGGCGTTTTTATAAACCACAATGACTTCTTGTTCAATATTGTCATTGGCATAAGTTTGGAGATTAGAGTGAAGCGGCATTAGGCTTAAGGATGCAGCTAAAAACGGAATGGATAACCGCTTAAATAATTTATTCATAGTAAATTCCTCACAGTTGTTTTTAAAATGGTTAAAAAAGTAAAAAAATAATCTTAATCTTTAATCTATGTTTATATCGGATTATATAAATGAGAATGAAGTGAAACTTAAGTTTTAGAAATGAAGATTTTGTGAAGGTCTAATTGACGATATAGGAGATAATTGGTATAGTATATATAATTTTTCAGAATAGTTGTTTATTTGTTAGCAGAGGAGAGAGATGAGATGAGCAAAGTGAGTGTAGAAGAGGGTTATTTTGGACAGTTTGGCGGCAGTTTTGTTCCGCCGGAAATGAAAAAAGCATTGGATTATATTGCTGAACAATTTAATAAATATAAAGATGACCCAGAATTTAATGAAGAATTTAAATATCATTTAAAAGAATATGTCGGCCGGGAAAATCCGTTAACTTATGCCTCGCATTTAACGGAACAGCTTGGCGGAGCGAAAATCTATTTAAAACGTGAAGATCTGAATCATACCGGTTCTCACAAGATTAATAACGTAATGGGGCAGATTCTGCTCGCGAAGAAAATGGGTGCGAAGCGAGTCATTGCGGAAACAGGAGCAGGCCAGCACGGGGTAGCCACGGCAACGGTGTGTGCGATGTTTGGCATCGAATGTGTGATTTATATGGGTGCAGAAGATACGCGCCGTCAAGCATTGAACGTCTTTCGCATGGAGCTCTTAGGGGCAAAAGTCGTTGCGGTAGACAAAGGCCAGGGACGGTTAAAGGATGCTGTTGACGAAGCATTAAATGACTTGGTAGAAAACTATGAAAATACATTCTACCTGCTGGGATCAGCTGTCGGTCCTCATCCGTATCCAACGATGGTTAAGCATTTTCACTCGGTGATCAGCGAAGAGTCTAAGCGCCAAATTCTTGAAAAAGAAGGCCGCCTGCCGGATGCGGTGATTGCTTGTGTCGGCGGAGGCAGTAATGCGATTGGGGCTTTCGCTCATTATATAGATGAGCCTTCGGTGCGACTGATCGGTGTCGAGCCAGATCAAGCGGCGGCTTTAACGAAAGGCAAGCCAGCGGTTATTCATGGATTTAAGTGTTTAGTATTAATGGATGAAGAGGGGAATCCGCTTCCGACTTATTCTATAGCAGCGGGGTTAGATTACCCGGGAATCGGACCTGAGCACAGTTACCTGCAGGAATCAGGAAGAGCAGAATATTACACAGTAACAAACGAAGAAGTGTTAGCTGCTTTTCAAACATTGTCTCGTACAGAGGGGATCATTCCTGCTTTAGAAAGTGCGCATGCTGTGGCTCATGCAGTGAAATTGGCACCAACGCTTTCTAAAGATCAAATTTTGATACTGAACATTTCTGGCCGAGGCGATAAAGACGTTGAGCAAGTGTTTGACATGCTGAAAGATCAATAAAGCCAATTTGAAAAGCCATCCGGTCTAAAATCGGATGGCTTTTTGCGTGGTGACTTTTTGCTGCTTAGAGTTGGTCCGATAAATAGGCAGAGAAATTTCGCTTAATTCAAAAATAGCATGGAAAATAGTTTAAATAGACGGAGGGATTCCGGTTATTGACTCGAAAAACGTGATAATGGAGGATTTTACTTTGAATAGCCGGAAAATCTACCCTTATACACCTGTAAAATGAGCTTCATTCTATATATAACCGGATATTTTCCGCTTAGCATAGGTTACTCAAGCCTCTCAAGAAAAAACAGGGCTATTCACTTTTTTAAACATACCCATATTCAACATTCACAGTGGCGGTAATGGTTAGTTCCCCAGGCTGCAGAGGAGGGGCTGAACTTTTGACGGCAAATTGGGCTTGAAATGGGACAGGTCCGGACACGCTGGAAATTTCCTGAATCGACACTGGAACTTTATTCAGTGTGATGCCTGCCGTGGCTGCGAGAGCGAGGGCTTTTTGTTCTGCGTCTTTATAGGCGGCAGCGAGTGCTTCATTGTAAAAGGCTTCGGAGTTAGAGAGGGAGAATCGAACGTTTGATACGGTGTTCGCTCCGTTCTTAACGGCAGTATCTAATACTTGGCCCGCTTGCTCCATCGATGTTGTGATTTGGAGAAGGTGAGTGACTTGGTACCCTCTGAAGACCTGCTTTCCTTCAATATAATCATAGAGAATATCGATTCTGTAATCTTCGGTTTTTATTTGTTCTGGCAGAATCGCGAGGGCAAGAATGGCAGAAATCATGTTAGATACAGTTTCAGCACTGGTTTTTTGAGCGGTGTCAGGATTTGAATCCTCCGTAACAAAACCGAGCGTGAGAATCGCTCGGTCTGGTGCTGCCGTTCTCACGCCTTCTCCTGTTACCTTTAATGAATGATCTGCACGCCGCTCGCCTTCAACATGAGGTGGGTTCATCTTTGACCTCCTTCTGAGATCCTTCTCTTAAATTAGAGATTTTGCATTAGCCGTTTAGCGATGGCCTCATAATGATCTTTCGTAATGCCGGGGGCAAATTCTTCTGGCAAATCATCTAAATTCGGGATAGGAGCTCCTTTTGGGGTTCCTTCAATAACTTTAAGCTCTTGGCCGTTTTCAGGATTTGTTCCTTTCCAGATCTTTCGGATATCTTTATAGTCTGTTTCGCTCCACGTGTAAAGGATATTGTTTAATCCTTGCTCTTCATATTTTTTCGCATAATCAAATTTAGAGTTGTCGAGGTTTGGAATTGGCAACATTTTTGTCACGTCTGTTCCTGTGGCTATTTCAATAGCCTTTGCATAGGCAAGAATATGAGTGCCGCCGCGGACAAGCAAATAGCCGATCATTTCTCTCGCGGTCGGATGATCTGTCATTTCATACACTCTCATTTTGTGAGTTCTGGCTCCGGTTTCAAGGAAGAAGTTATGGAGCAAATCGAGCACTAAGTTTCCGCTGTTAAATACATTGTTTCCCGTCCACGGCTGGCCCATGGAGTCTCCTGGTATGGAAGCCTGAGCAGTTGCGATATAGTGCTGAGTATTGCGCTTGTTTAATCCGTTTTGTAAAGGAGTAATATCAGGGTCTCCAGGGAAAGTCAGATTAGTCGAAAGCAAATTAATAGTATTGGACACTAATTCCACATGACCGAATTCTTCCGCTGTAATACTGGCCACTAAGTCGTAAAATGGACGCAGCTTTTTCTTCTGGCGAAAGTTAAACGACTGAAACATGTAATTGTTCAACGTCGACATTTCACCGAATTTACCACCGAGTAATTCTTGAACGGCAGCGGCTGCATTGGCATCTCCATATTCGGGAACAGTTAGCTCAATGGCCATTTTATCCATTCGTTTAAACATAGTACCGCCTCCCCTTAATTAGGAAATACCCAAACAATTTGCTGGATCCGAACGAAAAATGGTGTGCCGCTGACCTCAATAACTACATGATCCGGCATGACCGTCTTTAATGAGCCTCGCAGAGATCCTTGCATGGTTTGTACGGTTACTTCTTTCCCAATAATGGTTTGCAGCGTTTGATACACATAAGGGTCAATTAAACTGAAAAAGCTTGGTTGAGATGAATTCATCGTCATCCACTCCTCTATATTCGTTTCAACTCTCTATAAATATGTGAAGGGATTGAAAATAATGAATGTCCATCAAGGATTTTCAAAAGGGCACAGAAAAACCTCAGGCGATGGTATAGCCTGAGGCCGAAACTATCTTATTTTCTTTAAAAGTCTTCGATGGGAACGAAGAGTGGATAAATAGTAAAAGAAACTGATAATGAATAACGTACCGCTACCGTAAAGCAATATACTCTGCTCAAATAGACTGGCGATCCCTCCGAAAATTAAGCTTATGATCATAAAATAGAAGGCGTCTCTCTTTTTAGAAAGCACATAGGTTTGCTCTAGCGCCAGCCGATCTTTCGTCTCTATCCATTCCCGGTATTGTCTAGGTTCGTCGAGTGCCTGCTGAATTTGTCGCGGCAATGAAAGAAGGGGACGGATAGACTGATTAAAAACTTGTAAAGCTTGCTTTCCTGCACTTTTCCCTTTCTCTGCCGAATTTTCATTGATCCATTTAAGAACAAGGGGTTTTCCCACTTCCAATAAATCAATATGTGGATCTAATATGTGCAATATTCCTACGAAAGTCGAAACAGCCCGTCCTAAAAAAGCGAATTCACTTGGCAGCTGTATAGGCTGTTTTTTGACTATTCTTTGAATATCCTCTAGGATTTGCTGAACGACATAGTCATCCATAGCGGTTAAGTCTTGTTCGGTATAAGTATGGATCAAAGTGGTAATAACTTTTTTTATCTGGTTCTTATCCGCTGAAGGAAGGAGGAATCTGAGTCTTTCTAACGCTATTAGTACCTGGTCGTAATTTTCGACAATAATCCCTTCTACTAATTGTCGAATATAGGTGGCATCTTCTCGATTGACTTCACCTACCATGCCAAAGTCAATTAAAATAACCGTGCCATTAGGCTGAATCAAAATGTTTCCTGGATGGGGATCAGCATGAAATTTCCCTTCCTGCAACAGCTGTTCTAAGAAGATCGAGACGAGCTGTTTGGCTAAATCGTGACGGTCAATCTTGTGCTTAGAGAGGAAGTTTAAATCGGTAATCCGTGCCCCTTCGATCCATTCCATCACGAGAACGCGTTTGGTGGAATAATCTTCGTAATAAGCAGGAATATCGACGCCGGGTGTCGATTGATATCGCTTTTTAAAATAAAGGCCATTTTGCAGCTCTTTCCGGAAATTTAATTCCTGTCCAATGACAACCGTCATTTCGTGATAGAGGGAGGAAAGGTCGGTCTGTTTGCCGAAAGAAGTAAATCGATTAGCAAGCCACATCACAATTTTGACGGCTTTAAAATCCGTTAAAATAATTCGTTCTATTCCGGGCCGCTGTATTTTAATAGCTATCATGTCACCATTGGGCAATTGAGCGCGATGGACTTGCCCGATTGACGCTGATGCAGCCGGCTGCTCGTTGATCTCCGCTACAACTTGGTCATAAGGACTGTTCCATTCTTCTTCAAGCGTCTCTTTTGCTTCTAGCCAAGGCACGCTCGGCACGCGATCAATTAAGTCTTCTAATTCATGAATAAAGACAGGAGGCATGATATCGGCTCGTGTACTCAAAAATTGTCCAAGTTTAATCAGTAAACCTTCTAAGTGAAGAGCCGTTCGTTTATATTCAGAGGCTTGTCTTTTTAAAAGAGCTTCAAAGCGGTCGTTCACTTGTCTGTTCCAGTTACGTTTATGTCTTTTCTGAAAGTAAACCACTTGTATAAAGAACTTTACAGCCATGCTGACAATAATTACTATGCGATAGAGAGATATGTTTTTCATATCGTTCGTCCTTTCTGGCAAAGATCAAGCGTTTGTCTGTATTGTAAAACAAATGGATTCTGTCTGTACAATAATAGGTGCATAAGAAGTAGCACCTGTATTTATTATCTGTGTTTAATACCAAGTATTAAATTTATTGACAAATTAGAAAATGGAGTGGTACGATTAGGCATAGTGAAACTGTAAATAGTCATTAGGGGATCTATTGTTTTCGATCAATTTTAGAAATGAGGGAATGTAAAAGTGAAAGATGATCTTCAATCATTTGGCTGGTACGCTGCGCGTGTCGCACCGCACCTTCCGAAAGAAGCATTTAAACCGGTTCCTGGTAGACTTTGGGGTGGTCTTGCTTATTTGCTTGTTGTTACAGCAGGGATTTTAACAATTGCATTAACTGACTTTAATATATGGACGAACCTACTCATTGCCTTAGTTCTTGGCGGCTGTTATGCAGGAATGGGGCTTCTTGGACACGAGATTCTCCACGGAACGGTGGTAAGAAAAGCGTGGATTCGCGATTTAACGGGCGCGATTGCCTTTGCTCCATTATCGACAGGGCCTCGCCTTTGGAGAAAATGGCATAATATGACGCACCATATTCATACTCAGGATGAGAGTAAGGATCCGGATGCCTGGCCGACGATTGAAGAGTTTGCAAGCAGCAAATTTCTTCAAAGAATGTATCGTATGCCATTTTCTATTCGTGCTTTCTTGGGACTAGCTTTCTTGGCCATCACGTTTACCTTTCATTCAAGCCGGATGTTCGCTAGGTTTATTTCTGAATTTAAACCAGAAAAACGCGCGGCTGTTTGGATGCAACTGATTATTCCTTGGACAGTATGGATTGGATTATTGGTATGGATAGGGCCTGTGAAGTGGATTTTCGCCTTCTTGATTCCGCTGCTAATCGGAAACTTCATCGTAATGGCGTACATTTCGACCAACCATCGTTTAAATCCATTAACTCCGGTTAATGATCCATTGGCTAACAGCTTGACAGTGACGGTGCCTAAATGGGTAGATTTTCTGCATTTTAACTTCTCCTACCATACAGAGCATCACTTATTTCCGGGTATGAGTTCTAAGTATTATCCGCTTGTAAAAGCAGAGCTGAAGAAGCGCTGGCCGGAACGTTATCATGAGATGCCATTAGTAGAGGCGCTTGCGACGCTGTACAAAACACCTCGTATTTATAAGACAAAGACTGAATTGGTTGACCCTTATCCTGACCGTACATATGGCACTTTAGGACACGGCCTTGACCCAAAAGATATTCAGGAAAAGCCAAAAGAACTGAAAGAAAATTCAATAGCCAAAAACCCTCGTGATTCAATGGGCGGTTAATGATTGAAAGGCTCCAAGCCAGAAGTGGTAGGGAGTCTTTTTTTTGTGCATAATAAGAAACAGAAAAACAAATGCAATTCAAGCGTTAAGCATGAAAAAAAAGGGGGAAAAAGATAAGATAGGACTATACAAAAAATCAGTATAGAAGTGAGGCGTTTATGTTCGATTCCCTATTATTTAACTTAATGATTATTGGATTAATTGGTGTTGTTTCACAATGGATTGCCTGGCGCTTTCGCATGCCTGCTATTGTTGTTATGTCTTTAGCTGGGCTGGCCATTGGACCGATGTTTGGTCTGGTTAATCCGAAAGAAGTGTTTGGTGATTTATTTAAGCCGTTCATTGCGATGGCTGTGGCTATTATCTTATTTGAAGGAAGTTTAAATTTAGACTTTCGGGAGATTCGTGGAATTGGACGGCCGATTACGAGGATTGTCACTCTTGGCGCATTTATTGCTTGGATCTTAGGATCACTTGGTGCGCATTATGTGGCGGGCTTATCTTGGGCGGTGGCGTTTGTCATCGGCGGCTTGTTTATTGTGACAGGGCCTACTGTTATTTTGCCTTTACTGCGGCAAGCAAAGCTTAAGCCGAGAACAGCAGCCATTTTAAAATGGGAAGGGATTGTGGTCGACCCATTCGGAGCGCTTCTAGCGGTCTTCGCTTTTGAATTTATTCAATTTTTAACAGGGCAAGTAAATGTGACGACTTTGCTTCTATTCTTGGCTGCTTCCACCTTTGCAGTGGTGTTAGGCTGGGCATTAGGGAAATCAATCGGAATCATGCTTGAACGCGGGCATATTCCCGAGTATTTAAAGTCTCCCATTGTGCTTGTAGCTGTCATTGCGTGTTTCGCTATTTCGGATGAAGTCATGCATGAGACAGGACTGTTAGCTGTTACGGCAATGGGAATGGTTATGGCCAATATGCATATTTCTTCCATTAATGATATGCGCCATTTTAAAGAAAATATTTCTATACTGTTGATTTCCACTATCTTTGTTATGCTGACAGCTTCTTTATCAGTAGACACATTAAAGCAAATAATGGATATTCAAATTATACTTTTTGTGCTGCTTATGCTGTTTGTTGTTCGCCCATTATCGATTTGGGTCTCTACCATAGGAACAGATTTAACGAACAAGGAAAAAGCGCTGGTCGGGTGGATAGCTCCGCGAGGTATTGTGGCCTTAACCGTCTCAAGTTACTTTGCCAGTTCATTGCTCGAAGCGGGATATGAAGATGCCAAGATTTTAACTTCATTAACGTTTGCTCTTGTGTTTGCAACCGTATGCGCACATGGGTTCTCAATTGGCTGGCTTGCACAAAAACTAGGCTTAGCTGTAGACGATAAGCCAGGTGTGCTTCTAGTCGGGAGCAGTAATTTCTCAGTTAGACTTGCTAAAACCCTTGATGATCTGAACATTCCTGTCTTAATTGCAGATGCTTCTTGGCAAAAGCTGCATGCCGCAAGAACAGCAGGAGTTCCGACGTATTTTGGAGAAGTTCTATCGGAACAAACAGAGTATCACTTAGATATGAACCCATATGAACACTTAATTGCAGCGACTGATGATGATGCTTATAACGCTTTAGTGTGCAATACATTTATTCCAGAAATCGGCCGAAACAATTTATATCAATTAAATAACTATGTTGATGGTCAGCAAAAATCTAATGATTTTGGGCATACCATCGGAGGCCGTTCGTTATTTACAAAAAATACGACATGGCTTGATTTAAATACGAAAGTGAACAATCATTACGTTTTTAGAAAAACAGAGCTGACTGAGCAATATACGTACAAACAATATTTGAGTGAACGAGATGATTCAGCTATTTTACTGTTCATTTTAAAATCAACAGGAAAGCTTGAATTTTACACGAAGAAAAACGAAGTAAAAGGAGAAACGGGCGATGTCGTTGTCAGTCTGTCACCTCCAAGCAAGGAAATAAATAAAATTAAAGAAAAAATAGCTGAACAGAGAAATGGAAAGTAGAACATCAAAAAACACACGAATGCCAAAGTGCATTCGTGTGTTTTTTGTTTCGGTGTTGTCTAGTAAAATGCGGTAGGAGCTCGGGTCAAAAGACCTTATCCCTTAAAGGCAAAGAACCCTTTTAGAGATAAGCCTATTTGCCAGTCGCACCTAAACAGCGCATTTTACATTTCGTCATAATCCTTCTTAAAGAGCAATTCCCGAGGGACTTCTGTGCCTCTTGCTCCTCGGATATCTACTTCACTGGCTTCGGTCGGATAAAAAATGAGGAAGCTTTCTGGGATGACGGTCGCCATTTTTTCAGGAACTAATTCTAATTGTGGATGCCAGGCAATGGTTCCTTTTCTGGCACTTATAACAATCACTAGATCATTTTTTCTTAACTCTTCTACTCTATCCCGATAAAGCTCTTCCCAGCTCTCAACAGTTGTGAAAACAGTTGGCGTAACAGGTTTTATATGATTAAACACCTTTTGGAAAATTTCCTTTTCACCCCTGAGCAAGAGGCAATGGATCGGTGCATTCAGCTGGGCGGATATTTGCTTAATGATCTTCAAGCTATCTTTAAACCCAGGCTTTTGATGAACGTTTTGCGGAATTAAAAGCACAAGTCGATCCGTTGTATTGAGCGGGTGCCCAAGCTTAGCAATAATCGTTCGCTGGTTTGTATGGTCAAGGAAATTATCAATGACACCGCCAAACAAGCGTTTCTCCGTTGATTTTAAACCGTTCCAGCCAGCAATGATAGTGGTAATTCTCTCTTCCGCTACTGCTCGCTCGATGCCTCTTCCCACGTTTTCATCGACTCGTGTCAGCAAGCGAACGGGAACCTCTGCACCGGAACAGTACATGACGGCATGCCCAAGCATTTTTTCAGCCCTTGCTACTTGATGCTCTGCTTGTTTGACATCTTTTCTTACTACACTGAGGGGATAGAGAGGTTCCTCAGTCATTTTCGCTTGGCGAATGACAAAGGCTAGATCTAACAGGGATTCCATGGTGTCGGGATTAGCCACAGGGATAAGGATGCGTTCTGGGCTCTCCACTGTGCTTTCCTCTTCTGCCTCATCAGCCGTAGATAATTTTCTACCGTACTTTTCTGTCATGTAAGGACCAATAATACATGTGACAAGAATCATGATAATGACTGCGTTTACCGTAGCCTGATCAAGCAATTCCAGTTGGAAGCCGATGAGTGTAGATGCAAGGGTAGCGGCTGCTTGAGAGATCGACAACCCAAAAATGACCCGGTTTTCCGCTTTAGAGTAGTTATAAACTTTAGAAGCAATCCAACCGGCTAATGCTTTACCGATAATCACGCCTGCTAAAATAAGCAGGGTCAGAATCCAAGCACTAGGATCTTTCATTAACACCTTTAAGTCCATCAGCATTCCAACGGATAATAAGAAGAATGGAATAAACAAGGCATTAGCAGAAAATCGAATTCTATTCATTAAGACGCCATGATCATAAATGTACCGATTTAAAGCAAGACCTGCTAAGAAGGCGCCAATAATCGGCTGCAGACCAGCGAAAAGAGCTAAAGAACCTGACACAAATAACACAGTCATGACGAAATTAAACTCAAGTGTACCTTCATTATGGGAATTGCGAAAGAACCATTTAGAGATTTTAGGTGTGCCAATCATGATAAATAGAACGAACGCCACAGTGGATAAAGCAAGTGTAATCCCAAATTGCAGGCTTAGTTCACCAGAAGCAGCACCTGCTATTACTGCTAAGAAAAGCATGGCTAGTGTGTCTGTCATAAGCGTGCCGCCAATGGCAGTTGTTACTGCTTTATTTTTGGCAATTCCAAGTCTGCTTGCGATCGGGTAGCCAAGGAGTGTGTGTGAACCAAGTATTGATCCGAGCAGAATAGCGGCAGCCCAGCCAAATTCTACATAAAGACCGATGGCCGTACCAAAGATCAGCGGAATAAAAAAGGACAGGAGCCCAAATAAAATACTGCGATGGCGGTATCTCTTAAATCCATCGATATCAAGCTCCAAGCCGGCTATGAAAATGATAAATAATAAACCGACGGCTCCAAGCAATTTAATTGTTTCGTCAAGGGCAAGCAAGCCGAATCCATTAGGTCCAATAATTATACCGGCAACGATCGGTCCGATAATTCCTGGTATTCTCAACTTATTCATAATTAACGGAGAGACAAGAAACACAATAATCGCTATGCCGAAAATAATAACAGGCTCTTGTACTGGAATATTCATTTGCACGCACCTACTTTCTTGATGTCGGAATTTTTAGGACTGAAAACACTAAAGTTAATATACTTCCCGTTGTTTGATTAAATGCAGTTTTCAGATACTTTATTATATAGAGTAGATCGGTATTTGCCTAGTAAAAAGGCGGCTCATATTGAGCCGCCTTTTATGACAGTTAGAGATAGGGTTTCGTTTTTTTATCATTATTTTATATTAACGCCAGGCGGCTTCAGGACTTGTGCGTCGTTTGCTTGAGATTAGGAAAATGGGTTTTGCAACATCCGCCGCCTTGCCGACGTTATCAATAAGTATGGCTATAGTCTTTGGCTTCTGCCATTTTCATCGTACCTTTAGAAGCGTAGTTTGTATGCCAGGAAAGAGCCTTTTCCAAGATGTGAGGAGTTTGGCCTCCGCGCTGTTTCGCTTCTTCAAAGTAAGCGGACAGCTGTTGTTTATATTGCGGGTGTACGCAATGATCAATGATCTTGCGTGCTCGTTCACGAGGAGCCAATCCGCGAAGATCAGCATATCCTTGTTCAGTCACCAATACATCTACATCGTGCTCCGTATGGTCCACGTGTGAAACAAACGGTACAATGCTCGAAATATTTCCTTCCTTAGCGATAGACTTCGTGACAAAGATCGCCAAACGGCAATTGCGGGCAAAATCACCTGAGCCCCCGATGCCATTCATCATTTTTGTACCGGAAACGTGAGTAGAATTAATATTTCCATAGATATCAGCTTCAAGAGCCGTGTTAATCGAAATTAGACCCATGCGGCGAATCAGCTCTGGATGATTAGAAATTTCCTGCGGACGCAGAACGAGCTGATCGCGATACTTATCCAGCTGAGGAAACACCTCAGCCATTTTTTCCTTAGATAAAGTAATCGAACATCCAGAAGCGAAACGGACTTTCCCGCTGTCCAGCAGATCAAACACAGCGTCCTGCAGAACTTCTGAATAGACTTCTAGATCTTCGAATTCAGAATCCAGCAGCCCGTGCAGAACGGCATTCGCTACAGAGCCAATACCAGACTGAAGCGGAGCCAGTGACTTGGTTAACCGGCCGTTGCTGATTTCTTCACGAAGAAAATCAATTAAATGGGCAGCCATTGTCGCCGTCTCTTTATCTGGTGGAACGATCGTGGACGGAGAATCTAGGTCATCTGTTAATACAATTCCTTTAATTTTGTTTACATCGATGTGAATGCCTGTCGTACCAATTCGGTCATTCACTAATGTTAATGGAATCGGTAAGCGCTCTCCTTGGTTACCTGTATCATAAATATCATGAAGCCCTTCAAGTGCAGCTGGCTGAGCTAAATTAAGTTCAATGATAATATTTTTTGCTTTTTCAAGAAAAATAGAGGAATTGCCGACAGAAGTGGTTGGAATGATCACGCCATCTTCTGTGATAGCCGTTGCTTCTACAATCGCAAAGTCGATCGGATTTAACACATCCGCACGAACCCATTCAGCTACTTGAGATAAGTGCTGGTCTGTAAAATACATGTCCCCTTGATTAATCTTCTTGCGCATCGAAGAGTCAGCTTGAAATGGCAAACGTTTGTTAATAATTCCGGCCTCAGCCATTAGCTTATCAATATCGAATCCGAGGGAAGCCCCAGTATAAACATCTACTTTAAACGAGTCTTCTTTAGCGCGATCCACTAGGGCCATGGGCACTGCTTTCGCATCTCCTGCTCTTGTAAATCCGCTTAATCCAAGTGTCATGCCGTCTTCAATCCAAGAAGCGGCCTCATCAGCTGTGACAATTCTTTGTTGTAAATCAATATTACGCAAGCGATCCGTAATACGTTGGTTCACCGCAAATCCCCCTTGTCGCTTTTTTAATATTCTATCAATTTAATGATTAGCTCTCATTCGTTTTGGAATGAAAAGCCTTAAAATAGAGACAAAGCAGAAAATAAGCGGCATAAAGCACGAATTAATAATTTAATGCCTTTCGAAATGTACTTGAATAGGTTTGGCTTACCGGGATTTTCATTCGATTCTTCATAATGAGCAGGAAAGTAGAATGAGAATCGGGCTGAATTTCTTGAATATGATTGACGTTTACAATATAAGACCGGTGAACGCGGATGAATAAATCATCAGGAAGCATAAATTCAAGCTCCGTTAAATTCAGTTTGTGATAGCCGTCCCCGTTCAGCGCCTGTACTTTTGTTTTCCTATTTTCCGCTTCTAAATAAATAATTTGTTCATATGGAACAGGGTACCAGCGGTCTTCCGATTTAATAGTAAAGAAATTAGTTGAGATAGGAGTAGGTTTAGCAGGGAAAATGGTAGTAATAGCACCTGTCACTTCCTCGCCGTCAAAAGTAGGCACAGACATGGCGTAATAGGGAATCCCATACACTTCACTGTCAATATATTCGGACACCTGGTGTTTTTCAGCAATAGCTTTTGCTGTTACGCTGCCTTGTTTCACAGGTTCTCCCGGCTGAATATGCAGATCAACTAATTTACTTGGCTGATAATAAATAAATGTCTTCGCGTTTGAAACAGCCACCGAAGTATTAGATGGGAAAAATTCTTTCATCACTTCCATAATGGCTGATGTCGTATTATGATCCATAGTTTTCATCTCACCTCTTTTTTAGATTATACTTATTGCATACCGATTTTTAAAGAAGGGGTGTCCGTTGTGAGCAAAGCCAAGACAAATGCGATGAGAATGCTTGATTCGAGCAAGGTTCCATACGAAGTCTATACATACGATTCTAATGATGGAAAGATTGACGGAGTATCTGTCGCAGCGAAAGTTGGAAAGGACCCAAAGGAAGTATATAAAACACTTGTTACTGTCGGAGCAAGTAAACAGCTTTATGTGTTTGTCATTCCGGTAGAAAAGGAGCTGGATTTAAAAAAGGCGGCAAAAGCAGCAGGAGAGAAAAAGCTAGAAATGCTTCCGGTGAAAGATATTCAAAAACACACAGGCTATATTAGAGGCGGATGTTCGCCTGTAGGAATGAAGAAGCTGTACTCGACATTTATAGATGCTTCCTCGTCAACTCTGGACCGGTTGGTAGTCAGCGGCGGTAAGATCGGCGCTCAAATGGAGCTGGCTGTAGATGATTTAAAAAGGGTGATAAAAGCAGTCAATGAGTATGAATTAACAGTCAATGAGCAATAGGTTTTATCGTCTAAATAGTGTGAAAAATAACTATATTTTTACTTTTTATGGAAGATCATCTCGAGAGAAAAAATCAATGAAAATTGTGTGAAGGATATGTTACTGTTATGTGTGTTTTTTATAAAATCACTGTAATAGGGGTACTCTTTTTATATGGATTTTATATAATAGGCTCATAACTTAAGAACAGGAAGTGAATGAAAGTGATCGTTGAAAACCTTGTGGATTCTAAAAGCTATTTTACTGGTGAAATGAAAGAAAATTTTATGGTGATTTATGAGAAGCTGCAGCAGTCAGACGCGATTTTTAGCGAGAATGGTTTTGAAGAAATTGAAGGCGATACTGCTGAGTATGTAAAAATCATGAAAGATCCTGGAGAAGAGTGCTGCTTGAAGAGTATTAAAAGCTACAAGATTGGCCGGGAATTTAAGTGTGTAGATGATGTGCTAGCCAGTATTAAAGAAGCCCACCGAGACATTTTTAAATAAGCCACATGTTTCTAAAACGATCGTTTAATAGATAGAAGAGAGCGTTCCATCAGCTATTGCTATGGAGCGCTTTTTTTCGTTAGGCAACTTGTTTGTCAGTAAAAATGTTCATGTTTTTTCAGCATAAAGCATATAGATAAGGGATGGAAAAAAAGGATAAAGAGGTGTGAGCATGAGCAGTAAAACCATACGATATTTCACAAAAGGAAACACGGCTAAAGGTTATTACAGTTTGCTTGACACGAACTTAAAGGATATGGAGCGGCTGTTTATTTTAAAAGGCGGCACGAGCTCAGAGAATTTAACTTGTATGCAGCAGCTAGAACAGCATTTATTAAAAGCAGGGGAACGGGCAGAGTTCATTCATTGTTTAACTGCTCCTGAGCAGCCCGAGGGCATTGTCCTGCCAGAGAAAAGAACGGCTATTGTGATTGAATCCACGCTTGGCGCCACTAATCCTTCTTCGATAGCCAAAGATGTTCAATTCATTACATTAGAAGATCGTGCATCCAAGCAAGAGACGCCTTTGCAAGCGGAGCGGTATGAGATCGCCCATAAAAATGCCTATGCTTGTTTTCAGCAGGCGCTCGCTGTTCATGATGAGTGGGAACATATATATATCAGCCACTTAAATAAGGAAAAAGCGAATGAGCTCGCAGATACAACCATTCAGCAGCTATTTGGGGAAAAAGAGGCTAAAAAGAAAGCCACGGTTAAGCGTCGGTTCTTAGGGGCGGCTACCTTTAAAGGGGCAGTTGATTTTGTGCCGGAATTAACGGAGGGCTTATCGGCCAGATATTTTATTAAAGGTCGTCCCGGAACAGGAAAATCAACCATGATGAAAAAAATCGCAGCAAAAGCCGAAGAAAAAGGATTTGACACAGAAATATATCATTGCGGATTAGATCCTGACAGTTTAGATATGATTATAGTCCGCGAACTTGGATTTGCGATTTTTGACAGCACGGCTCCGCATGAATATTTCCCTGAAGGTCCGAATGATCACCTCATAGATGTCTATCAAGAAGCGGTGGTAAGCGGCACAGATGAGAAATTTGAAGTGGAGCTGAATGAGATCTCTGGGCGCTACCGGGAATGGATGAAAAAAGGGACGGCTTTTCTTGAAGAAGGCAAACGCTCTCGAGAAGAGGCCGAGGAACTTCAAGGGAAAGAGATCAACCCATCCGTTATTGAGCAGATATGCAAAGAAATCCTTCACAGGCTTTAAATAAGTATATTTCCAGGGAAATATACATGATTTTGTCGAATGATTGTATCTTACGCTGGTTATAGTCATTACACATAAGAAACGCTCCCGAACAGTGTATTCGGGAGCGTTTCGTTAATTATTCCATAAAAAGTTTCCAACAAGCCGATCAACTTTTACACTCTCATGTAATCCGCTATGCGAAATGCTGCGGTCGTCAATGATCGTTTCTTTATAATTAGAGGCAGGAACAATCTTTTCTAATGCCTGTGCGCTTTTTACCGTCACTAGTTGGTCTCCGGTGCCGGCAATGGCATATACTTCAACTTCTGTTGGAAAATCCTTGCGATGTTTATATAAATCTTGCAAGGCTTTTGAGTTTGGCATTAGGTCGTACTTTGCCTCTCCGTTATTTTTTTCAAGATATTGTCGATTCTTCAAGCCGTTAAACGGGCTGCCGATGGCAATGAACTTCTTCACTTTTGGGTAGGAAGAGTCCTTTGAGTAATCTTCCAAATATTTAGTTGTAATTAAGCCTCCCATAGAATGACTGACAATATTCATCTGGCCAATATCATATTTTTCCTTTAAGACATACATGACTTTTGACAGCCAATAAGAGGTGTCCTTAAAGCTTGCCCGATTGCTTTCAAAGTGCACTTGAATAAAAACATTATCATTCGCATCATACGAAGAAGGCTCTGTGACTAAAACATTCCCTTCCTTCGTTACTCGGCAGATTAAGCTCTTTTTCCCCCAGCCATATTCATGTTCAAAACGGTAAAGCATGCTTTGAAAAGAATGGAGAGTTCCTTTATATCCGTGTACAAAGACAGTGGCTGTATGCTCCGAATCGTTATTTTGCGACCGTGCAGAATCGCTGCGAGACAATAGATAATAGCTGAAAGAAATCAGAACAATAATGAAAACGGCCATAATTGAATTTTTTTTCAACGAAAAAATCTCCTTTGTCCATCTAAGTTGTTATTCTCATGTTGCAGGCAGCAGAGCGAATTTTATAGAAAGAAAGCTACACTTATACCTATTAAACCAGCGGTAAGCACGTAAAAAAGCATGGGAATCATCGTCATTCGAATGATTGCTCCTTCCTTGCCGACTAGACCTACGACAGAAGCGGCTGCTACTACATTTAATACACAAATCATATTGCCGGCGTTAGATCCAAGCACCTGCAGCGCTAGGATGAGTTCGGGATTCATGTCTAATTGGGCGGCAGCGCTAAATTGAAACAGTGAAAACATCATATTGCTGAATGTGGCACTTCCAGAAATAAATGATCCAAGCGATCCAATGAGAGGAGCGACAATTGGCCATCCATTTCCAACTGAATTAGATATAAGAGAAGCCAGCTCCAAAGGCATACTCAGCAAATCAGCTTGGTTCACTCCAGAATTAATGAAGATTCTGACCATTGGAACAGCTGAACCTAGAGCGATGGCGCTGCCAACGAGCGTGCGAGCCGACGTCTGCAGGGTTTCGCTCATTTCATTCCACTTCATTTTATGAATGAAAAACGTAATCAATACCACCGCAATAAATACTGTACCCGGAAGATACAGGGGTTCAAACGAGGTACTTATTGGTGTATTTAAAATGTTGCTCCAGCCAACCTTGACAGACTGCAAAGCAGATTTAAATGGAAGTACATTTAAACGGGTTAAAATAAGAAAGACAGCTACTAATACATATGGCACCCAAGCCAGCCACAAAGGAAGCGGCTGTTTCTGCAAGGAAGATTCATTTGCCTTGCTTGCCTTTTCTTCTGACTCAAAGCCCCACGCAGCTTCAGGAAGCAAGAAGCCTTTTTTAGCCGCAGGTACAACAATAGCTAGGCCGACCAGTCCACCTATGATAGATGGAAATTCTGGACCAAGCAGATTGGCTACGATAAAAGCAGGAACGGTAAAGCTTAATCCAGCAAAAAGGGCAAATTTCCATAAAGCTAAGCCTTCTTTCCATGAACGATTCTTGCCAAAGAAACGAGTCAGCATGGAAATCAGGATCAGAGGAATAAAGGTTCCAATGAATAAATCGATGGTTGATGCTTGAACCGCGACACCTTGCAGGTATTGTTCAAGTGTTTGATTCTGTGCAGAGAGAACAGGAGCCACTTCTTTCGCAATGGAACTGCCCTGCTGAAGCCCTTGATCAACACCGACTATGATGGGGGTTCCAACGGCTCCAAAAGAAACGGAGCTGCTATCCGCAATTAAAGCAAGTGAAACGGCAGCGAGTGGTGGAAATCCTAGTGCCACTAGCAAAGGGGCACCTATGGCGGCAGGAGTTCCAAATCCGGCGGCGCCTTCAATAAATGAACCGAATAGCCAAGCGATGATAATTAATTGAACCCTTCGGTCGGGAGAGATACCGATAAAGCCTTTCCGTATCGAGTCCAGCGCACCGCTTTTTGTCAATGTATTCAGTAATAATATCGCGCCAAATACGATCCAAAGAATGGATACGGCGATGATCATCCCTTCAATAGTAGCCGCTGCAATATGAGTAGCCGGCACTTGCCAAATGAAGTAGGCGAGAAGGGCTGAAGCGATAAGACTAAGCGGCATCGCCTTTGCAGCGGGAAGTCTTAATAATACGAGTAAAATGAAAACAGCTAAAACGGGCATAGCTGCCGTTATGATCTGAAGCACATTCATATTTTTTCCTCCTTGTCTTGCAGATATGCTCAAAGATATCATTTAAACAGGTGAATAATTTTTCCAAAACGTGAAAGGTCTAACATCATACTTCTTCATTATACTAAAATACTTTTAGAGCTAAAGAGCTATCCTCCCGATTTTTATGAAATATTTAAGAAGGAAACCTAGCAAGTTATACCCTTTACCGATAAAATTAATTAATAGAAAAATCAAAAAATTAGGAGGTTGAATATGAGGGAATTCGTTGGAAAATGTGAAAAATGCCAGAAAGATATTTATTGTTTAGATGGGTTTTTAAATGGAATGAAGATAGAGGGAGCACTGCTCTGTTTTGAATGTGGAGAGGAGAAGAGTGATTTTAAAAAAACCCCCTCACAATCCTAAAAAGGTCTGAGAGGGAGTGAATGATAAAGGCCTGTTAGACTTCTTTTGTAGCCATGTCTCTGATTTCTTTACGCTTATGATACAAATTAGTCGCAATCGTTTTGATTACGGCATAGGTTGGGATGGCTAAGATAATTCCCCAGATACCGGCGATGTTTCCGGCAGCTAAAATAAGGGTGATCACTGTTAATGGGTGAATATCTAGCGCTTTTCCCATGACATTAGGTGAAATTAAGTTCGATTCTACTTGCTGCGCGACTAGCATAATAATGGCCACATAGATGACCATTTGCGGATCTTGAGTCCAGGCAACGAATATCGCTGGAATGACGGCAAGGTAAGGGCCGAGAAAGGGAATGACATTCGTCACCATGCCGACGATCGCTAAGATCAGAGAATAGTCGAGACCAATGATTAAATATCCGATTAGAAGCATGACACCAACCAGGAAGCTGACTAGCAATTGTCCTTGTACATAAGACTTTAAGGTTTCATCAAGGTCCTTCAAGGTTTTTCTTACCCATGCTTTGCGGTCTCCCGAGAAAAACCCTGCTATAAATGGAGCGAATGCTTCTCTGTCTTTCAACATATAAAATAAAAAGAAAGGAACTAATACAACTAGGATCACTGCTTGGAGCAGCCCTTGCAGAAAGGTGATGAGCCATGTGCCAAGTGACATGGCATAGCTCTCAATTTGACCAGCCGCATCTTCTAATGATTCAATGGCGAACTTTGGCAGTCTTTCTTTTTGGGAAATTAAGTAATCAATTCCTTCTTCCGCTGTTTTCGTCATCTGCGGAACATTCTTTACAAGCTTGGATACCTGATTGTTAAAAATAGGTCCGACAATGGCATAAATAATCCAAAAGGTTAGGCCTAAAAGTATAAATACAGATAAAATGGCGGCCCAGCGCGGCAATTTTTTGTCTTCAAGCCAATTGACTAAAGGACGGGTTAAATAGAACAGAACGCCTGCGAAGATAAGCGGCAAAAAAACGGTTTTAGCCACGATATACAAAGGACTGAAAACGTCGCGTATATCTCTAAAAAGCATAATAATTAACAAGAAAAGTATGATGGCAATTCCTGTTTGAAACCAGGTTTTATTGGTCACGTTAACAAACACTTCCTTTCGATGTGATCTTTCATTCTAGTATACTAATGATTTTTACTTTTTGCTTTATTCAAGCCTTTTACTTAGTTGAAAAAAGCAAAGAACCTGTCCTAAATGAATCAGACAGGTTCTTAAATATGCGCCCATCTCGTGATTAGAAAATTAAATGAGCGGCGGCAGCGATGATAGGTAATGTAATAAGGGTTCTTAATAAGAAAATAATAATTAGGTCTTTTAAGTTAACGGGAATCTTTGAACCGAGCAATAGACCGCCCATTTCGGACATATAAACCAATTGTGAGACAGATAAACAAGCGATAACAAAGCGTGTTAATTCACTTTCAATATCCGCTCCGATGATGGCCGGCAAGAACATATCGGCAAAGCCAACCATGATGGTTTCTGATGCGGCAGCTGCTGATGGAATTTGCAATAGCTCTAATAAAGGAATGAAGGGAACACCTAACCATTGGAAAACAGGTGTATATTCCGCAATAACTAAAGCAATCGTTCCAAGCGCCATGACAACAGGTGCTACACCAAGCCACATATCAAAAACGTTTCTGAAGCTATCTGAAACAACTTCTGAGGGTTTATTTTTCTTCGCTTGCACAACAGCTTGTTCAAACCCATAAGAAATAGGTGAATAGCCAGATGGAATGCTTTCTTCATCGCCCTTTCTCTCGTCATCATTAATAAAGGTATCTCCTTTGTTAGCTAAAGGATAAATGCGAGGCAAGATCAAGGCGGCTATAATTCCAGAAACAATGACAGTTACGTAAAACGGGATAAAGTAACGCTCAAGTCCTACTTGAGAAATCACGACTAAACAGAAGGTAACAGAAACCACAGAAAAGGCAGTACCCACAATAGACGCTTCTTTTTTCGTATAATAGCCTTGTTCGTACTGTTTGCTCGTCAATAAAACGCCAATCGTTCCATCACCTAACCATGAAGCTAAACAATCGACAGATGAACGGCCAGGAAGCTTAAACAGCGGTCGCATAATTTTCGTTAAAGAATAACCAACGAATTCAAGTAAACCAAAGTTCAATAGTAATGGAAGAAGAAGTCCAGCAAATAAAAATGTAGAAAACAAAATGGCCAGTAAGTCATTTAAAAGCAGCCCGCCAGTAACATCTGAATGAATGATTTCTGGTCCGACTTGATACAAAGCCATAAAGGCAAAAATAGCACCAATGACACGAATCACTGCCCAAACAGTTGATATATCGAACAATGTCGCTAAGAAAGCCGATTTTCTAACGAAAGCCGGGCGGAAAAGCTTAACAATGACTGTACCTAAAGCCGCAGCAATGATTAAATACGTCATGATGGCAGGAATATAATCACCGATCCATCCCTGTAAAGAATCTGATAGCAGGGCAATCGGAATGGTTACCCCGTCTTCAGTTGGAAGCGGCACCATGAAAAAAGCTAATCCTATTAATGAAGGAATAATAAACAATAATATAGAAGATAAAGAAAATTTATTGGCAGATTGCATATTGTGACGTCCTCTCGTTGTATGTTTGTATAATTATTAATGATTATTCATTTTAATTCATTTGCGCATAAAAATCTATGGTCTTTCTTGTTTTCATAATATATAAATAATTTGTAGTTTTCACTTGAATATATCACATGAAAGTCAACATGAAAAGTAGTTTTGTCACAATATTGACAAGAAATTATTTGGTTTTGAAAAGTTCAAATACAGCAAAGAAGAATTAGCCAATAATTGTCTTATAATAGGTAATAAAGACCATAATTGGAACGGTTTAAAGGATTAAGATTTGGGAGTGGACAGGATTGATACAAACTTTATTTTTGAATATTGCTGTACTTGCGTTTGGTGTATTCCTTGCTGGTATTATTTTGCAAAAAATGTCTGTGCCATCTTTGAAATCGACTCTAGTTATAGGAGTATTAGCTGGATTGCTTGGGTGGGAATTAATGCTTTTATCATTAAAGCTGGACTCACATACGGTGTCGGATATGAGACATATTGTGACAGTCGCAGCTGCTGTATACATCGGGCCGCTCGCAGGCCTTATTTCGGCTATTGTGATTGCGGCGGGAAGAATTATTTTATTTGAAATTTCACCGCAAGCTTTACTGGCCGCAGCTAATATGGTTCTAATAGGGATTATTTGCATGGCTGCTTCAAGATTAAAGTGGAGCAAAAGAGCCGTATTTATGCTATTTATTTTAATTGGGGAAGGTATTGTATGGATTTCGCTATACATTAATTTAGAAAATCACGCCGGTTATTTCACATTACTTGGCTTTCGTTTGTTTGTCTCTGTCATAGGAGGCTACTTTATATATAGGCTCATCGAATATGTAATTAAAACGAATTCTCTATTTATGCAAAATATGACTGACGCCAATACGGATCATTTAACAGCTTTAGGCAACCGTCGAAGCTTTGATAAAGAATTAAAGCTTCTATTTCAGCAATCAACTGATAAGAAGCCTGTTCCATTCTCGTTAGTCTTATTCGATATTGATCATTTTAAGAAGTTCAATGATCAGCATGGCCACGTAGCGGGGGATGAATTGCTCAGGTCACTAGGGAAAATTGTAGATGATGTTGTTGGTGATGCGGGCAGTGCTTACCGTTACGGCGGAGAAGAATTCTGTTTAATTATTAAACAGAAGGCTCATAAAGAAGCGGTGCTTATTGCAGAGAAGCTCAGAAATCGGATAGCGCGTTCTTCATTTACGGTCAACCAATTAAAAGTAAGAGTAACGGTTTCCATAGGTGTAGCCTCCTTTCCAGAGAAGGTTAGCCAGCCGGAAAGAGTGTTAACAGAAGCAGATCAGCTGCTTTATGCTGTGAAAGAAAGCGGAAGAAATCAAGTGGGGTATTAATGGCTGTATAAAATGGAAGGGCAGACGGTTCATCGTAACTGTTTGCTCTTTTTTATATAATTTCACCAGCTTGCGCATGATAATGACAACTCATAAGCGTATGAATGAAGAGATAAGAAAAAGCATGTTACAATATTTTCGTACAATAAATTCCAATATTGAAGGTGAAATCATGATTAAGTGTATAGCAACAGATATGGATGGTACTTTATTAAATGGAAAAATGGATGTCAGTGAGCAAAATCGAGAGGCTATAAAGAAGGCTCAGTCAGAAGGGGTCGAAGTCATTGTGGCCACAGGCCGTTCTTATTCAGAAGCGCGTTTTGCTTTAGACGAAGCAGATATTGATTGTCCAATTATTTGTGCGAATGGAGCGGAAGTGCGCGATGAGTTTGGAAATATAGTCAGCCAGGCTTATATGGAAAAAAGCCAAGTACATGACATTTATCAAATACTAAAAGAGATGAATCTTTATTACGAGCTTTATACCAATCAAGAAACATATACGGCGAATTATGAAGCGGCGTTAGATATAATGGTCGATGTTTATCTAACGGCACACACAGAAGTGCCGAGGGAAGAAATTCGAGAAGCAGCAAAAGAACGATTTACAAAAGGTCACGTTCACCTTGTAGACGACTATCAGCAAGTGATTGATGACGAATCACAATTCATCTATAAGTTTCTTGTGTTTTCTTTCGACAAAGATGAATTAGAAGAAACGGCTAGCCGTTTGAACAGAATTGCCCGTTTGACGGTAAGTTCTTCAGGGAGTGAAAATCTTGAACTGACTCATTGTGACGCGCAAAAAGGCATTGCTCTAGAGAGGTTCGTCGATAAGAAAGGCATCAAACTTGAGGAAACCATGGCCATTGGAGATAACTTTAATGATGTATCCATGCTAGAAAAAGTGGGTCGGTCTGTGGCAATGGGGAACGCTCTTCCTGAAATAAAAGCGATATGTGATTATGAAACGTCTTCAAATGATGAAGACGGCGTAGCAGAGGCTATTATCCAAGCACTAACCACTGACACGCGTACTATTGAAAAAAGATAGGAAAATAAGACATAAAGAGCGCTTTTTGCGTTCTTTTTATCATATATTTTGCCATGTTTTGATAGCTGCCGACAGGGAAAAGGTGAACAAAAAATGAAGGGAGAATTAAATGGAGCAGCTGTTTACTTTAGTGCTGGCGGTTGGATTTGCTATTATTCACTTCACCTCAAAATATATGAGATTTTTAGAAGTTGTGCCGCGAAGCCGATTTTTATCTGCGGCAGGAGGAATCGCCGTAGCATATGTTTTTCTTCATATACTCCCTGAGTTAAATGAGCATCAAGAACGAGTGGGACATGTGAGTCTATTTAAGAAAGAAATATATGTATTCGCGATGGTCAGTTTAGCCATATTTTATGGATTAGAAAAAATGGTCACAAGAGATAAGAGCCGGAATGTTTCTAAAGGCACATTCTGGGTTCATATGACTTCATTCACGATCTATAACGCATTAATTGGATATTTACTTGCACAAGGTGAATTTGAAGGGGTTAAAGGCTTGCTCTTTTATTTCATCGCAATGGCCGTTCATTTTATTGCCAATGATCATGGATTATATGAAACCCATAAGGAATCCTATAACAAACGGGGACGGTGGGTATTATCCGTCGCTATCCTCGCGGGCTGGTTTATAGGTGTTTCTACGAAGATCCATGAGAGCGCCGTTGCGTTTTTATTTGCCTTTATAGCAGGCGGCACGATCTTAAATGTTATGAAAGAGGAGCTCCCTGAAGAAAAAGAAAGTGATTTTCGGGCCTTTTTTGCAGGGCTTTTTATCTATTCCCTGTTGTTAACTGTGAAAGTCTAGATAAGAGGCAACTATATGAACACATAGAAAGATGGGAGAGGAGTGAAGTAGCAGTGAAATGGTGGGAGAAGGCAGTCATTTATCAAATTTACCCTAAAAGTTTTGCTGATGCGAATGGTGATGGCATAGGTGATCTAAAAGGTGTGCTCACGAAACTCGATTATTTATCTGAACTAGGAGTGGATGCAATATGGCTCACCCCGGTATATTGCTCTCCTCAGAGGGACAATGGCTATGACATCAGCGACTATATTCAAATAGATCCATTGTTTGGGACCATGGAGGATTTTGATCAATTGCTTTCGGCTGCCCATAAAAAAGGTATTAAAATCATTATGGATATTGTAGTTAACCATACTTCAGACGAGCATTCATGGTTTAAAAAAGCATTAGCCGATTCTGACAGTCCATATCGGGACTACTATATCTTTAAAGATGGAAAGGAAGGGGGAGCGCCGAATAACTGGACTTCCTTTTTTGGCGGAAGCGCTTGGAAACAAGCACCTGACGGACAATATTATCTGCATTTGTTTGACGAATCTCAGCCGGATTTAAATTGGGAGAACGAATCCTTACGACAAGAGTTGTATGAAATGATGCGCTATTGGCTTGAAAAAGGTGTCGATGGGTTTCGCTTAGATGTCATCAATCTTATTTCTAAAGAGCAATCTTTTGCAGATGATGCGTCAGACGCCACTTCGAAAGGAAAAAGTTCTTTCGTACATGGGCCGCGTCTTCATGAGTATTTAAGAGAAATGAATCATGAGGTATTTGCTCCTTATCAGGCAATGACTGTAGGAGAAATGATGTCCATGACACCTGAATTGGCTGTTGATTATACAAAGCAGGAGCATGAGGAGCTTGATATGGTATTTATGTTTAACCATATGCAGGTTGATCAAGAAGGAGAGAAATGGAACGTCAAGCCATTTGATTTTATTCAGCTGAAGACCATTTTGTCTGAGTGGCAAGTAAAGCTTCTAGAGCATGGCTGCTCGAATGCCTTATATTGGTCTAATCACGATCAGCCGCGCGTACTGTCAAGGTTCGGAGATGAAGGGGAGTGCCGGATTCAATCAGCCAAAATGCTCGCAACGGCTTTGCATATGCTGAGCGGAACGCCATATATTTATCAAGGCGAAGAAATCGGCATGACGAATGCCCATTTTGATTCACTTTCTGATTATCGTGATGTGGAAACATTCAATATATATGAGGAAAGAAAAGCGAAAGGAATGCCGCATGAAGCTATCATGAAAGGCATTAAGGCAATGTCCAGAGATAATAGCCGAACGCCTATGCAGTGGGATGATACGGAGCACGCGGGGTTCACAGCAGGCGATCCATGGATTCGTGCAATGGATAATTACCAGGAGATCAATGTAGAAAACGCATTAAACGATCCGGACAGTATCTTCTATCATTATCAGACATTAATTAGGCTGCGCAAAGAGCTTGAAGTCATTTCAACCGGGAACTACATTCCGCTTCATCTCGATCACCCTTCTGTTTGGGCCTATGCCCGGATAAACAGTAAAGAGGCAGTAGTGGTAGTGAACAATTTTTACAAGGAAGAAACAGATTTTATTATCCCGTTTGAGCTATTGCCAAAGTTGAAAAACCCGCAGATCATCCTATCTAATGAAAAACAATCGCCTCTCCCGGGTGAATCCGGAAAACTTCACTTAAAGCCGTATGAATCGATTGTTTATCAATACGAAAGGTAAAAGGATAGCTTGAACAATTTTAACTGAGAGAACAATGGCATTCGGTGACACTATTCCAGTCAAGCTCATACAATAGTACAAGAACTTTTGCAGGGCTTGAGCAAATAGCAGAATTTTTTATATATTTCGGCTTTTACCTATCTATGCAAGGGTTCATATGTTAAAATACTTTTTAAAACTTACACAAAGAAGGGGAAAATTGTGAGCAAAGCCTTAACGAAAGTAAAAGTTGAAGATATCGTGGTTGCGAACCAAACACTTAAAGATGTAGTGGTGAAAACACCGCTTCAAAAAAATGAATTACTATCAGCAAGATATCAATGCAATGTGTACTTAAAGAGAGAGGACTTACAGACGGTCCGCTCCTTTAAATTGCGTGGAGCTTATAATTTCATACATAGCCTCACAGAAGAAGAACGAGCGAAAGGGGTTGTGTGTGCCAGTGCAGGCAACCATGCGCAGGGTGTGGCTTATTCATGTAAACAGCTGAATATTAAAGGGAAAATCTTTATGCCATCCACAACTCCGAGACAAAAAGTGTCACAAGTGAAGCTTTTCGGCGGAGAGCATGTGCAAGTGGTGTTAACTGGTGATACATTTGATGATTCATATACAGCGGCGAATGAGTACTGCATAAATGAAGGCATGGTCTTCATCCATCCGTTTGATGATCGCCGCACGATTGCGGGCCAAGGAACCGTTGGTGTAGAAATTATGAATGATATGCATGACCCTGTAGACTATGTTTTCTGTTCAATTGGCGGAGGAGGACTGGCTGCAGGTGTCGGGTCGTATATTAAAAGCATCAGTGCCCAAACAAAGATTGTTGGTGTAGAGCCTGAAGGCGCGCCTGGCATGAAAACATCATTAGAAAACGACAAGGTGGTCAGATTAGACCGGATTGATCCGTTTGTTGATGGCGCGGCCGTGAAGCAGGTAGGCGACTTGACAATGGAAATCTGTAAAGAAGTTGTAGATGATATTGTCATCATTCCTGAAGGAAAAGTTTGTACAGCCATCTTGAATCTGTACAATGAAAATGCGGTGGTCGCAGAACCAGCAGGAGCGTTATCTATTGCAGCTCTAGATTTTTATAAGGATGAAATTAAAGGAAAGAATATCGTATGTATCGTTAGCGGCGGCAATAATGACATTGATCGTATGCAGGAAATTAAAGAGCGTTCACTGATCTATGAAGGATTGAAACATTACTTTATTGTTAACTTCCCTCAGCGAGCAGGTGCGCTTCGAGAGTTTATGCATGAAGTGCTCGGTGCGCAGGATGACATTACCCGCTTTGAGTATACAAAACGGACTAATCGAGACGAAGGACCGGTTCTCGTTGGAATTGAATTGAAGTATAAAGAAGATTATTTCCCACTAATTGAACGAATGAAGCAAAAAGGCTTCCCATATAAAGAAATTAACAATGATCCATTTTTATTCAATCTGTTAATTTAATCAAAAACGAGCTGCCTAATGATGGGCAGCTCGTTGTTTACTCTTTAAATGAATATGTCCAAAACCGTTCAAATTTAACTCGTTTGACGGTTTCTTCATCGTTTTTAGCCAATTGAGCTTCCATTTCTTTTAACAGCCAGATCGTTTGCGAAATATGAGCACGCATTGCATCCATCTTTTGATCAAAGACGTGACTGATATCGTACACAATATCCGGTTCCCCTAGTTTTTCGAGTGTATCATTAGAAAACGCAACTAGATGAAGTTTAGGGCGGTCGGCTTGATTCATTTGTTCAACAGCTCGAACCACAGCCCGTGCAGTGGCTTCGTGATCCGGGTGAACGGAAAAGCCTGGGTAAAAGGAAATGATCAGTGAGGGATTTAATTCATCGATCAAATCAGTAACGAGTTTGGTCATTTTTGCGTCATCTTCAAATTCTAATGTCTTATCCCGAAGACCCATCATTCTAAGATCAGTAATGTTTAAAGCCTCTGCTGCCTTTTGCAGTTCAACTTTCCTGATTTCAGGCAATGATTCGCGCGTGGCAAAAGGGGGATTGCCTAAATTTCTGCCCATTTCTCCGAGTGTTAAGCAGGCATATGTAACAGGTACATTCATGTTTGTATAAGTAGCAATCGTTCCTGACACCCCAAAAGCTTCATCATCCGGGTGCGGAAAGATCACCAGCACTTGGCGTTCTATTTCAATTTCCTTTAACATGTGAAGGGCTCCTTTCCTTTTTTGCTTATTTGAATGGTGTTTCTCCTATTTGAAGGGCTACAGCCAGCTTCCCATCAAAATCATGGCCAGCTAAAAGCATTCTTCCTTGTTCGTCATAGCCGAAATGGGTTAATCCCTCTGCATATACCCAGCCGATTTCAAGCTTTAAGCCTACTCGGTAGGGACCTTCACCGACGATCTTTCCATGTTCATATGCCAGCTTAGCGTTTCGAATATAGGCGCCAGCAGAGAAAAACTTTTCGTTAAAGTGAGAAGCGTAAGCACCATTTGTCGTTTCTAAATGGATATATACTTCTTTATTCGCGAAATCATCAATGGATTCTTGTACTTTTGAAACAATGATAGGCTCCATCATGTTCCTCCTTATAAGATTGGTATCCTTCATTTTACTAGAATCTTGAGGGGAAAGCGAAATTTGAGCTTGAAAAAAGAGGCCGTTTACAACAGCCTCTTCCTCAACATTATTTGTCCATTTTGTTGTAAGCGCCGTGCATAACGGGACCTACATATTGGTTTAATTTAAATCCGTGGCGGATCGCCGCATTCACGAATTCTTTGGCATTGGCTACAGCTTCATGAACAGGCTGTCCGTTTGCCAAGTTAGAAGTAATGGCAGCGGCGAATGTACAGCCTGCTCCATGATTATAAGTTGTTTCTACCTTTTCAGCTTCAAGAACAGCAAACTCTGAGCCATCGTAGAAAACATCAACAGCTTTCTCATGCTCTAGCTGCTTGCCGCCTTTAATCACCACGTTTTTTGCTCCGAGGTCATGGATTTTCTCCGCTGCTGCTTTCATATCCTCAATTGTGCGGATCGGCCCCACTCCAGATAACTGCCACGCTTCAAAAAGGTTCGGAGTGACAACTGCTGCAATCGGAAGCAAGAATTCGCGCATCGCATCCGTTGTTTCAGGATTTAATACTTCATCTTCCCCTTTACATACCATGACCGGGTCGATAACGACTTTATCGATGCCGTTTGCCTTGATATGCTTGGCTGCAAGTTCGATAATTTCAGGTGTAGCAAGCATTCCGGTTTTAAGTGCATCAATGCCAACAGACATCGCTGTTTTTAATTGTGCTTCCAACGTATCTAAAGAAAGCGGGTGCACACCATGATGCCAATGGTTATCGGGATCCATTGTAACGACCGTAGTTAATGCCGTCATACCGTATACACCATGCTCCTGGAATGTTTTTAGATCTGCTTGAATGCCGGCGCCTCCGCTCGTATCGGAACCGGCAATTGTTAATGTCTTTTTCATTGTCATGTTGTTAAACCCTCCTAAATTTCATCAACCAACATATTACGAAGAAGTATGAGGCTTCATTATTTAATATGTAATAATATTTTAAAAAATAAAACCATTTAACACAAGGAAGAAAGTTTCAGATTGGAAATTAGCAGGAATGCATTAAGTTCTTTAAAGGGAAAAGAATAGTGTCAAATGGGCGCCGTGGGGTATAACATAGACAGGTAAGGAGGGGTTATATGTCTAAAAAAATACTGACAAATGATTGGGCACCATTACTAGAGGAAGAATTTTCGAAGCCATATTATTTAAAGCTAAGGGAATTTTTAAAAGAAGAATATACAAATCATGTCATATATCCTGCGATGGATGACATATTTAATGCTTTACACTATACGCCTTATGAGGACGTGAAAGTAGTGATCTTAGGACAAGATCCTTATCATGGACCAGGTCAGGCCCACGGGTTTAGTTTTTCGGTGATGCCGGATGTTCCATTGCCGCCTTCATTAAGAAATATATTTAAGGAATTGCAAGCGGACGTTCAATGCGATATGCCGGCAAGCGGCAATTTGCTTCCTTGGGCCGAACAAGGTGTTTTGCTGCTTAATACGGTGCTGACAGTTCGGCAGGGAGAAGCGCATTCTCACCGCAGGAAAGGCTGGGAAACCTTTACCGATACAGTCATCCAAACGCTCAACGACAGAGAGAAACCTATTGTGTTCATTCTGTGGGGAAGACCTGCCCAAACCAAGCTCGCACTTATAGATGAGACAAAACATCGAGTGATTCAATCTGTGCATCCGAGTCCGCTTTCAGCTAGACGCGGCTTTTTTGGCAGCGCGCCATTTTCCCAAGCGAATGCATATTTAAAGGAAATAGGAGAGAAACCTGTCAAATGGTGTCGCCTTCTAAATGAATAATCAGCATATTCTGATGTTTCACGTGGAACATTGACAGCTATCGACACGGTTATATTGGCAGAACATATGGACTTAAAAGAAATACGTCATGAGAGATAATTTTTTGTTAAAATAAGAAGAAAAAGGTTGGGGGCACGTGAGGAGGGAATCAGTTGCAGCAGAAAGTCAATTGCTTTGAATGCAAAAACTTTTTTGTGACATGGGATCAGCGTAATCCGCGCGGCTGCAAAGCATATGGATTTAAGACAAAGCAGCTGCCGTCCATCGTTGTTCAGCAGGCATCAGGACACCCTTGCTATAAATTTTCTCCGAAACAGCCAAAAGGTAAATGAACCATGCCATTTAATATAAGAAAGAGATATGTTCATTTTATTAATAGCATCATTCTCATGTTATGTATGAATGTGATCGGAACCATTGGGTTTATGTACTTTGAGCAGCTATCTTTTTTTGATGCGCTCTGGCTGACAGTGATTACGGTGTTAACCGTCGGATATGGCGATACCATTCCAGTTACGGATGCGGGTAAATGGTTTGCTCTCATTATTATACCGGTCAGTGTTGGGGTGGTTTCCTATTCCATTGGTTCCATAGCTTCTTTAATCGTCGAAGGAGAATTGTCAACGTCAGTGAGGGTGAGGAAGATGAAGAAGAAAATTGATCGTCTTGAAAATCATGTCATTGTCTGCGGGCTGGGCCGTGTCGGTGAACAGGTCCTAGAACATACAAGGGAAAGAAAAGATATGCAAGCGGTGTTCATTGATAGAGATGAAGAGGCACTTGATAAATTTTTAAACAATGAAGAGTTATATATTGTCGGAGATGCGACGGAGGATTCTGTTCTAAAAGAAGCAGGGATTGATCGTGCCTCTGCTTTAGTTGCGACGCTACCAAGTGATTCTGATAATGTGTTTATTACGTTAACCGCCAAAGGTTTGAACCCGGATATTCAGATTATTGCCCGTACAGAAAGAGAAGCGACGGTTGCCAAGCTGAAAACAGCAGGTGCTTCCAGAGTCATTAATCCTTCTTTAATTGGCGGCAAGCAGATGGTGATGTCGATTTTAAAACCGTTAAGTGTCCAGTATATCGATATGGTGCTTTCTGCCGGACACCATGAATATGGCATTGAGGAGATCTTAGTGAAGGATGGATCGCTGCTCGCAGGCCGCTCATTAAAAGAATTAGATATACGCAATACATATAATGTGACAGTTGTGGCACTTTTAAGAGAAGATAACATGATGGGAACGCCTAAAGCAGATGACAGGTTCCTGGTTAATGATAAGATAATAGTGTTTGGTTCTGATGACGATCTTCTTCAATTTGAAAAAGAGATTACACGCTGACAGGAGGGACAAAATTGAATATTTCACATCAGTCTGTTTTAAGCAGGATTGAACAAGAAGTGCGAAAAGCAAAACAGGCAGAGAAGAGCGATTCCGTAAAGCAGCACTTATATACGATCAAAACATTGTGTGAAGTCATGTTAGATACTCCTGGTGAAACAGGGAGTCAAAGTTTTAAGCCTTCCATCACTCCGCAAATCCAGCCGATGGTACAATCGCCATTGCCACAGAAACCTGCGGTAACGATCAATCAAGAAGAGAAGCTGGAAACAGAAGACGGAGCGAATGGTGATTCCATTTTTGATTTTTAAGGAGAGATGAATGAATGAAAGTTTTTATTATAATTGGAGCAATTAATGCCTTCTTATCCGTAGCATTAGGGGCATTCGGTGCGCATGGTTTAGAAGGAAAGGTAGAACCTAGATATTTAGATATTTGGAAAACGGGTGTTCAATACCAGATGTTTCATGCAACCGGTCTGATTTTAGTCGGAATCCTGATCGGCCAGATCTCACCAAGCTCGTTGTTAAACTGGTCAGGCTGGGCGATGCTGATCGGAATTATTTTATTCTCAGGCAGCTTGTATGTACTGACATTGACGAAGATTAGTGTGTTAGGTGCGATTACTCCGCTCGGCGGCGTAGCATTTTTGGCTGGATGGGTATTATTAATTATGGCGGTTGTAAAAAGCTAACTCACTAATGTATAACTAAAGGCAGCCTGGGTTCTTACAAGGAACTCAGGTTGTTTTTGTTTGAGGCAATGAATGAAAAACCCCGAAGAGCGAGGGAGAGGTCCGTGTCTTCGGGGCGGATAAATATAAATTAGATGTCATTATCTCGGCGGATAATTCGTAAGCGGCACGTTGTTGTTAAACGGATATTCATATTCAATTTCTTCATCAAATGTGATGTAATCTAAGTAAATCATCGGCAGTAAATAACGCATTCCAGTCTGGGGATCGCTTAGAATCAGATGGTCACGGCCGGCTGCTTCGATTACACCTTTAAATACCTTCGCATTCCATTCTGAGTTATTCTCGAACGTCATATAAACAGTAGCGACTTTGCCTCGATTTAGTCGTAATATATTTTCAATATATGATTCCTCTACAGGCAGCATCTGCCCTGGCATTTGCGAGCCAGTTCCTGACCCAGGAATCGCACCGCCTGATGGAGTTGTGTAAAAAGGGGAGCCGTAACCCTGTTGATAGCTTGGCATTGTGTACATTTGATAGGGATTCATTTGATATTGCATAGTAAGAAAACCTCCTCGTAAATTTATAGTTAATATACCGTAGGACATGCAGACTGAAGCGGTGTGAAAAAGCAATGCGATTTAAATCGGCCGGAATTATTTTGGCCGTACCATTGGGCAGGACAGTTGCCTTCTGGACGGAAAAACCAAAGAGAGTTTGAAGCAGGATGATAGCGTCCGCCTTTAATAGTTTTACGGGCTAAATCAATATCCTGCTGGCGAGCTCTTTGGTAGAAGTAGCCTTTTTGAGTCGCTTCAAAGCCGCCAGGACGCTGGTACACCATGTTTCTAACAGTCCGGATGTCTTTAAAATCAAGGCAATCCGCGCGCACGCGATTCACTCCAACATTTCCAACCATCAGCATGCCCAGCTGGCCTTCACCTTCTGCTTCAGCTCTCATTAAACGCGCAAGAAGCTTGACGTCTTCCTCGTTGTAGGGAATAACCATTCGCTTCCACCTCACTTTTTCGAACGGCTTATCACTTAATATGTATGTACGAATTAGTGATTCATGACAGGCTTTTTTCATAAAATAAAATGTCAGCCGTTGAGTTCGGCTGTTCAACTGTCCTCTTTACTCATGAAAAAAAGCCGAAAATTTTAAGTGTGACCTTAAAATTTTCGGCTTATCTTATTGATTAATTAACGTGCAGCATTTGAGCAAGCTTTTCTTCTGTCATCAAGTTTCCAACGAAGAAGGAGCCAAACTCACCGTAACGCGCGCTGACTTCGTCAAAGCGCATTTCATAAACTAATTTCTTAAATTGAAGGACTTCATCCGCAAACAATGTCACGCCCCACTCATAATCATCAAAACCAACGGAGCCAGTGATGATTTGCTTAACAAGACCTGCGTATTGGCGGCCGATCATGCCGTGGCTTTTCATTAGAGCGCCGCGGTCTTTCATCGGAAGCATGTACCAGTTGTCTTCGCCTTGGCGGCGTTTATCCATTGGATAGAAGCAAATGTGCTTCGCCTTTGGAAGCTCTGGATACAGGCGAGCTCTGATTTGCGGATTTTGATAAGGGTCTTCCTCAGAAGATAAGTAATTGCTCAGTTCAACGACTGATACATATGAGTAGCTAGGAATTGTGTACTCGGCAATTTTCAATTTGTTAAATTCGTTTTCAATGGCATTTAACTCTTCCATCGTTGGACGAAGAATCATCAGCATGAAATCGGCTTTTTGACCGACGATGCTGTAGAATGCATGGCTGCCTTCTTTTGCCTCATGTGCTTTGTTCAATTTATTTAAGAAGCCTTGGAATTCATGAATTGCTGTTTGGCGCTCATCACTTGAAAGCATCTTCCAAGTCGCCCAGTCAATTAGCCTGAAATCATGCAGGGAATACCAGCCATCTAGAGTTTTTGCTGCTTCGCTCATGTCATTCACTCCTATGTAAAAGTTTGTCTTCTTACTTAATATATCACAAACTTACCTGTGAATTCGAAGCATACTCCTTATTTCCTGATGATTAATTAAGGGATAGCTGGGAATAGTAAAAAGTGGCGAGATTATTTTTTGAAAAGTAGAACTTTTGTCTGCGAAATTGAAAAAATAGCATTTTATCTTGAATTTTGTTATGAGTGGAGTATGCTAAAAATGGATGAAACATGAGGAGGACATACATTGAGTAACTTATTTACAACATTGAAAGAAAAGGTAAGCGGAACAGATAGAAAAATCGTGTTTCCTGAGGGATTAGATGAACGAATTTTAACAGCAGCCAGCCGTTTAGCCGCTGAAAATATATTGACACCAATCTTAGTTGGTAAAGAAGAGGAAGTAAAAGCAAAAGCGACAGAACTTTCCCTTTCTCTTGAAGGCACCGAAATATATGACCCTAGTACGTATGAAAAGTTGGATGAATTAGTACAATCTTTTGTTGAACGCCGTAAAGGCAAAGCAACGGAAGAACAAGCACGCCAAATTTTAATGGATGCAAATTATTTCGGAACGATGCTCGTTTATAACAATCTTGCACATGGCTTAGTGAGCGGAGCGATTCACTCGACAGCGGATACGGTTCGCCCAGCCCTGCAGATTATCAAAACGAAGCCGGGTGTAACGAAAACATCAGGTGTGTTTATTATGGTGCGCGGCGATGAACAATATGTGTTTGCGGACTGTGCCATTAATATCTCTCCAGACAGCCAGGATTTAGCGGAGATTGCGGTTGAAAGTGCGAAAACGGCGGAAATGTTTGATATTAACCCTCGCGTCGCTATGTTAAGCTTCTCAACGAAGGGATCTGCGAAGTCTCCTGAAACGGAAAGAGTAGTAGAGGCAGCTCGTCTTGCGAAGGAGAAAGCGCCTGAATTGCTTGTGGATGGCGAATTCCAATTTGATGCGGCATTCGTTCCATCAGTGGCGAAGAAGAAAGCGCCAGATTCTGATATTCAAGGGGACGCAAATGTGTTTGTCTTCCCAAGCTTGGAAGCAGGAAATATTGGGTACAAGATCGCTCAGCGTTTAGGCAATTTTGAAGCGGTCGGTCCGATCCTTCAAGGATTAAATGCACCAGTAAATGATTTATCACGCGGATGCAATGAAGAAGACGTGTACAAGCTGGCATTAATTACAGCTGGACAGTCTTTATAAGAAAGAGAGAAAGCCGGCTGTTGCCGGCTTTTTTTAAGAGAATGAACAGATTTTTCGGGTGAGGTAAAGGAGATTGGCAGATGAGTAAAGAGTTAGAGCTGTTAAGACAAAGAGAATGGCGTTTGATCGATCAATCAAGCCTCGGACCGATGTTCGATGCGCTGCAGTCGTTTGCCGCAGATGATACGCTATGCACATCTGTGGGAGCAGGGCAAAGTCCTGCTGTTGCAAGAGCCTGGGTTCATCATCAAACGATTGTGCTAGGAATACAGGATACGAAGCTGCCTGATCTTAAGGATGGATTGCAGCTGTTAAAAGACGCTGGCTTCCGTGTTATTGTCCGCAATTCTGGCGGTTTGGCTGTAGTTCTCGATGAAGGAGTATTGAATCTTTCACTGATCTTTCCTGATACAGAAAAGGGAATTGATATCGACCGCGGATATGAGGCTATGCTTTCGTTAATCAAGCAAATGTTTAAAGAATTCCCTGTAGAGATTGAGGCGTTTGAAGTGGTAGGTTCCTATTGTCCAGGCAGCTATGATTTAAGTATCGGAGGAAAGAAATTTGCCGGCATCTCTCAGCGCCGCCTTCGAAATGGTGTCGCTGTGCAGATTTATTTATGCATCAATGGAAGCGGGGCAGAACGGGCGGAACTGATCAGACGGTTTTATGAGGCTGGGAAGCAAGGAAAGGCAACCAAGTGGGTATTCCCCGATATAAAGCCGGAAACGATGGCTTCCCTGTCAGAGCTTCTGCAAAAAGAATTAACGGTTCAAGATGTCATGCTCCGTTTTTTGACCGCACTGAACGGATTTGCTGACCATTTGTTTGCGAGCTCTCTGCAAGAACAGGAGTTGGAGTGGTACCAAGCCTATTTACAGCGGGTCACAGAACGTAATGAAAAAGCACTGTTGACTGAATGAGAAAGGAAGAAAGAGCTGCCTTCAATTGTTTGAACTCTGAGATCAAACAATTGAAGACAGCTCTGGCACATCCATCTATTATTCGGCCATCTTCTCTAGGTTTCCATTGCGATCCATCTTAAAGGCCGTGGTATTCGGATCTTCTTCATCGAATAGAACCAGCTTTCTCGCACGGTTCATGATCTTCATAAGCGTTTCGTAATCTTCCTGCATCGTTTCGGAATTTTGTTCTAGCTGGCGTACGCGGCTTTCAAGCCTTTCCTTTTCTTGGTTCATAGCGGCAAGCTCTTGCTTCAATCTTGCATTCTCTTGTTTTAAACGATCCGACTGATAATGCGTGCCTGCCATATTTTGCAGAAAAACGATCACTTTCTCTAGTGAAAGTTCACTTGTTTCAGAGGCGGACGGCTTTAAAGGCAGCGACAGAGGCTCAACAGCTATTTCTGTATCGCTTGCAAGCGGCTGGACAAGTGCTTCTACTTCTTCGATCGATGGAGCCGGTGGCTGGTAGAGTAGCTTCTTCTTACCGCTTTGTTCTTTTCCAAGCAGACGATTGCGTTGTTTTCTTTGTTTTTTTGCAAGACTTAGAGCTTGCTCGTATTGATGGCGGACGACGGCATTCCATCTGAAACCGCACGCAGCGGATGTGCGATTTAATTGATCTCCAACTTCTTCAAATGCGTTTAATTGTGTACTTCCTTCACGAACGTGGCGAAGAACCGTTTCAGCTAGCAATAAATCATTCTCCTCAGACCATGCATCTTGTCTATTTTTCATGTTTATTCAGCTCCCTTAATTTGTTTATTGTTTGTTAGCTACAGGATGGGCATAATGGAATAGTTTTATACAATATGAAAAATAATTTTTTTCTGATAGTTTCACTGTTTCTTGGTATGAAGCCTAATGCTGGTTCTATGCAAACTTGCAAACGAGCCGTATTCAAGGTAAAATACCGTTTAGCTTCATTTTGAAAAAAGAAGGGATTGTATATAGATGGCAAACGAATTTCGAGTTTGCGATGACTGCCAGGCAGTTAACTTGAAAACGCTGTTGCCTAAGCTGAAGGAAATCGATCCGGAAGCGGCAATTGATATTGCCTGTCAGTCTTATTGCGGACCTGGGCGTAAAAAAACATTTACTTTTGTCAACAATCGTCCACTAGCAGCGCTGACAGAAGATGAACTGATGGAAAAAGTAAAGAAAAAGCTAAAGAAATAAATTGGAAATCACCTGCCGACTCGTTGGATAGGGTGATTTTTTGTTTGTCTGGCTCAAGTCAGTAAAAAAAGTATTTTTATAGGATGTAATTAAGTATATGCAGCGACCCCTATTTTTCTTCCTAATTGTCAAGGTTCCGTTCATCTATTCGGGGGATTTTTCGCTATAATGGAGACATGATTGATTAGGAATGGGGGTACAGAATGGAATATTCAAAGAAAAAGCTAGAAGAAGAAAAGGTATTTAAAGACCCTGTTCATCGGTATGTCCATGTGAGAGATCAAGTCATATGGGATTTGATTGGGACAAAAGAGTTTCAGCGTCTGCGCCGGGTTCGGCAGCTGGGTACGACTTTCTTAACTTTTCACGGAGCTGAACACAGCCGCTTTAACCATTCCCTTGGCGTCTACGAGATCGTCCGCAGAATTGTAGATGACGTGTTTGCCGGACGGCCAGAGTGGAATGTGGAAGACCGTTTGCTGTCTTTATGTGCGGCCCTTTTACATGATGTTGGGCACGGTCCGTTCTCTCATTCCTTTGAAAAAGTCTTTCATCTTGACCACGAAGAATTTACGAAAATGATTATTTTAGGCGAGACAGAAGTGAACCGAGTGCTCGCAAAAGTGGACGTGGCCTTCCCTGGAAAAGTAGCGGAAGTGATCGGGAAAACGTATGAAAATAAACTGGTTGTCAGCTTAATTTCGAGTCAGATTGATGCGGACCGGATGGACTATCTTCAGCGCGATGCCTATTTCACAGGAGTCAGCTACGGCCACTTTGACATGGAACGGATTTTGAGGATTATGCGTCCGCGCGAAGATCAGGTTGTCTTTAAGCAAAGCGGAATGCATGCGGTAGAAGACTATATCATGAGCCGCTACCAAATGTACTGGCAAGTCTACTTTCATCCGGTGACGAGAAGTGCAGAAGTGCTGCTTTCTAAGATTCTGCACCGGGCTAAGGAACTTTATTTGAATGGCTATACATTTAAACAAGATCCGTTTCATTTCCATTCGATTTTTAAAGAGCAGTACACCTTGAAGGACTATTTAAAGCTGGATGAATCCGTCATGCTCTATTATTTTCAAGTGTGGGAAGAAGAGGAAGATCCTATTTTAAGTGATTTGTGCCGGCGTTTTGTAAACCGCAATCTTTTTAAATATGTTGAATTTGATCCGGCGAAAGAGTACCGCAAACATAGTGAATTAGAATCTTTGTTTAAAAAAGCCGGAATTGATCCGGACTATTATCTTGTGTTTGACTCTTCTTCGGACTTGCCGTATGACTTCTACCGGCCGGGTGAAGAAGAAGAACGACTGCCTATTTATTTGCTGATGAAGAACGAGGAGCTCCGGGAACTGTCAAGGGAATCAGATATTGTCGATGCCATTTCAGGGAAAAGAAGAACGGATCATAAGTTATATTTTCCTGCGGATTTATTGGATGATGAAACATCGAAGCGAAATATTAAACGACAGATAAAAAGCATATTGGAAATTTAAGTTTTTGGGAATGAAGAAGCGGGAGTTGAATAATGTGTTAAAAGAGCATGCAAAATTACTGGGAGCCTTTGCTGCCTGCGGAGAAATTACTGGACGGAAGAAACTGCAGAAAATGATTTATATCGCAAAAAAGATCTCTTTTCCCTTTCAGGAGAAGTTTCAGTTTCATTTTTACGGGCCTTATTCTGAGGAATTAACGCTAAGAGTGGAAGAGCTTTGCAATATGGGGTTTATTGAAGAAGTGAGGGAAAAGAAGGGCGGTTACTATCAATACCGTTATACAGTGACGCCAGAGGGAGCAGACTTCTTGAAGCATACGGAAGTAGCTATTCCTTCTTTAAAGGAAACCGTGACTGAAATGAATGGACAAAGTGCGAGATTTCTAGAACTCGTGTCTACGGTGCTCTACTTTGATCACTTGAGCCGGGAAGAAGTAGCGGATAAGATCTTTACGTTAAAAAGGAAGCAGCGCTACACAGAAGAAGAAATTGACCAAGCTTACGATTATATTGAACAATTGAACAAACAATTGACGCATTAAAAGATAAAAGGAGTTTGCGGTCATCTGCAAACTCCTTTTTACAAGCTGCGCCTATTCTTCGTCGCTTAATCTCTTTCCTGCTACGGCATAGTGATTTTTAGGCATTTCTTCAATGAAGACAGCAATTTTTTCAAGAGGTGCTCCCGTTGTTTCGCTCACTGCAGCGGTTACTTTTTCTGCTAAGGCTTTCTTTTGATCCTCTGTGCGGCCTTCAAGCATCTTTACAGTTACATATGGCATTTGTATTCGCTCCTTTTCTAATATGTAAAATCATACTCAAGTAAGATTGTATTCTTTTCTGACCGGACAGGCAACATTGAAAGGGAAAGGCAAATAGTAGAATATTCAGCTGGAAATCAGTTAAAATGAAGAAATGACTAGAACGTAAAGCAGGAATATCGCTGTGTAACGGATAATTTATGTAAAAGGAGCTTATAATTTGGAGAGTTTTTTAGCATTTTCATTAGAAGAGCTGCCATTTGTGGTGGTCTCGCTCATTGTGGCTTTTACGGTGCATGAATTTGCTCATGCGTATGTGGCCTATAAATTTGGGGACGATACAGCGAAAGACCAAGGCAGGCTGACGTTAAATCCCATCCAGCATTTAGACCCAATTGGAACGATTTTAATTTTAATTGCGGGGTTTGGGTGGGCGCGTCCTGTACCCGTCGATCGCCGTAACTTTCAAAATCCGCGTCTAGCTGGTGTTTTAGTGTCATTAGCAGGACCGATGAGCAATTTTATTATTGCACTGATTGCCTATGCGATTCTATTCTTTTCGCTGGGAGGAGGCATTCCTCCATTTTTCTTAGACATGCTGAATATGATGGTGTGGCTGAATGTCGTCTTGTTTGTGTTTAATTTGCTGCCATTCCCGCCGCTTGACGGGTATCGGATTATTGAGGACTTATCGCCGGCGTCTGTGCGGGTGAAACTGTCTCAATATGAACAGTACGGGACACTCATCTTTTTAATCGTAGTCATTACACCTTTATACCAATATACGATTCAACCAATTTTCAGTACGATCATGCCTGCTGTCTTGCAGGGGTTTAATAGCATTTTTATGACATTGTTTGGCTGATGAAGCGAGAAAGGGGAGGTTTTTTTACATGGAAAAGAAGAAAAAGGTTGGCTTTAATATTATTAAAAACGATCCGACAGATGGACATAAAGGGTACGGAAAAGGGGCGCTTAGCCTTGAAAATGTGTCGCCGGTATTTATTGATGTCAATGAGGGAGAAGCTTTCATTGATGTAGGCGCTATGCATGCCCGCAGTGCGGTGGAGAAGGGAATTAAGTTTCTTCCGAATAAAGAGGATGTTCCTGATGCGAAACCTTTCTGGCTTGTGTGGGTGACGATTGACCATCGCGGTGAGGGTCCTTTTTACGCAGGCGTGACGGCTTGCGAAATGACTGTTAACCGTGAGATTCGCCGGGGATATAAATCTCTTCCGGAGCACGTCAACCGCATGGATAAATCGCTGAAAAGCCAGATTATTGTTGAGCATATGGATGACCGTTCGAAGGAAGTGCTGAAGGATTTCCTGCAATCTCATAACGCAGAGATGTGGGAGCATTCTAGCGAAGAATTAAAAAATGGTTTGAGTGTTTAATTTGTTCCAATATATTACTTTTTAGTGAACAATGTTTGAACGTTTTTTGAAATCATTGTTCACATCTTGCCGAATAATAGGAAAAAAAGTACACTTAAGGCAATGCATAAAATGCATAAGCTAGGACATTAAAAAACCCCGGGACGCACACCCGGGGTTTTTTAGTTTGTCTAAAAATGCAAGTGAGCAGCGTGTGGACGTTACGCGCTCCATGATTTAGGCGGTTGCCGATAAATTCACCGAAGTTGCTGATATATGGCCAAAGTTGCTGATAAAGTCGTTGAAGTTGCTGATATATGGTCAAAGTTGCCGATAAACCGACCAAAGTTGCTGATATCCGTGTAAAGGTACTGAAAATCAATTCTTCCCCCTTAAAAATGAGCCGATGATGGATCACTTTAGAATAAATAGGCAAAAACAACCTGATTTTCTCCGAATTTTCTTTGTGTTTTATCGGGGGATCAACGCCTATAGGCTGTCTAACGGCGGCTTTTAAGATTCTATCGGCGATTCACCATCTGACTCAAAATATAGCCTATTTGCCTGTCGCTCCTGGGCGAGTACGTTTTGCTTTTCTTTATTGTCTAGCAAAAGCCGTTAGGTGCTTGGGACAAAAGATCTTCTACCCTAAAGGCACAAAACGCCTTGAGGGTAGAAGCCTATTTGCCCTTCACACCTGAGCAAACGGCTTTTGCTTTTCTACCTAAACATCGGAAACCATCGCTCTAGCCAGCCTGGTTCTTCTGCTTTCTTTTCTTTTGGTTTTTTCTTTTTGGTGTGTTCTACGCAGTATTCTTCGGGTTCGGTTCCTTTAATGAAATACATTGTTCGGGAAGAGGGGCATCCGTCTCCGGCAATTTGGCCGCTTTCCGGGTTCACATTGACCGCTATGACTCCATCTGGCGTATCAAAATCCTTCGCTTTTTTGCCTTTGTGTGCCCGCTCCATAAATTCAATCCAGATTTTTTTTGCATAAGGCTTATCTTGGGTCTTCGTAAAGTTTGCCCCGTTGTCATAACCTGTCCATACTCCAGCCGTCAGCTCCGGGGTGAATCCGATCATCCAATAGTCGTACTTCGTCGATCCGGATTTTCCGGCATAGGGTCTGGTCATCTTAGGCGCAAGTGATTGACCTGTCACTTTGGCATAGCCGCTTAGCTGTTTATCAAACATGCCCGTCATCATATGGGTAAGGATCGCCGTTTGCTGAGGATCAAATCGCTGTTCCTGTTCAGATTCATGCTCGTAGATCACTTCCCCAAAAGCATTCTCCACCCGCTTGATAAAAATCGGCTCTTGGTATTTCCCCCCGTTCGCAATCGTGGCGTAGGCATTGACCATATCAAGAACCCTTACTCCAGATGTTCCAAGAGCGAGAGAAGGTACTTTTTGTAAAGTAGTAGATATCCCGAACCGCTTAGCCGTTTCGACAAGTGTTTTCGGTTTTAAAAATAAGTGTGTTTTCACCGCGTAGACGTTATCCGAAACCGCCAGTGCCTGTTCCATCGTCACTTCTTTCTCCGCATAGCGATGATTAAAATTATGTGGCGTGTAGATGCTTCGGCCATTGTCATAACGGAATGTGGACGCTTCACTTCGAAGTGTGGTCGCAGGTGTGAAGCCATTTTCTAACGCTGCATAGTACAAGAAGGGCTTAAAAGTGGACCCGGGCTGCCTAATTGCCTGTACGGCCCGGTTATAAGAACTCTCATTGTAATCACGGCCGCCCACCATAGCTGTGACATAATGATTCTTAGGTGAAATCGCGACAAACCCAGGCTGAATGTCAGAGTGTTCATCGATCGTGTCTTTCATAACCTCTTCTGCAATCTGCTGATGTTTAACATTTAATGTGGTGTATACACGAAGGCCTCCAAGGTCAATTGTTCGTTTATCAATTCCTAATTTATTTGCTAAAATGTTTTGAACCGTATCGCGAAAGTAGGGAGCTATTTCAAATTTGGAATGAAGATGTTTTCCAGTGATGGCAAGTGCCTCAGATGATGCCAGCTGCATTTGCTGGTCGTTAATAGCTTTAGTTTTTACCATTTCCCGGAGAATCAGCTTTTGCCGCTCTTTTGCTTTCTCTAAAGAGACAACAGGTGAATAGATGCCAGGACCTTTTGGAATACCAGCTAATAGACTTGCTTCTGCTAAACTTAACTGACTCGCCGATTTCGCAAAATAAAATTGGCTCGCCGCTTCAATTCCGTAAGCACCGTGACCATAATAAATCGTATTTAAATAGCCTTCTAAAATTTGCTCCTTTGAATAATTCATTTCCAAACGCATCGTATAAGCCGCTTCAGACAGCTTGCGTTTCCACGTTTTATCATGGGATAAGAATAAATTACGGGCATACTGCTGGGTAATCGTGCTCGCTCCCTGCACTTTTGCCATCGCTTTAATGTCAGCAATCGCTGCTCCAGCCATACGCTTATAGTCAAAGCCGCTGTGGTCAAAGAATTTTCGATCTTCCACCGCCAGAGTCGCTTCAATAAGAGCAGGAGAGATCTCATCCAGCTGCACCCAGTACCTTTTTTCCCCGGCGTGGCTTTCACCAATGACCGAACCATCTCCTGCTAAATAGAGAGTAGATTGCGGGACAGCAATTTCAGGCTCTCCTAAATATTTTATATAAAGATAGCCTGCACCAACTAACAGAATAAGAGACATACACAGAAAGAAACTGATAAACAGAAAGGCGCGGATCCATTTAATTGTTTTATGAGATGCTGACAGGGTAATGACTGTCATATAAGCTAACCTGCCTTATGAATAAGATTACTATTAGTATGGAAAAAACTCTTGGTCACTAAACGTCAAATGGAAATATTCTATGAAATAAAAAATTCACTTGAAATTTTGCCGTATTCTACTATACTTTTTTCAGTACACATCGAGCATAATGTTATTTGGATAAATGTACTCTCAAATGAGAAAGGAAGATGAATATGAGTGGTTTATGGTATACAGAAAAGCAAACGGATGCTTTTGGCATTACAATGAAAATTAAAAAGACGCTGCATACAGAGCAAACAGACTTTCAATATTTAGAAATGGCTGAAACAGAAGAATGGGGCAACATGTTGTTCTTAGATGGAATGGTCATGACGTCTCAAAAAGATGAATTCGTTTATCATGAAATGGTGGCGCACGTTCCATTATTTACTCACCCGAACCCTGAGAACGTATTAGTTGTCGGCGGTGGAGACGGCGGCGTTATTCGTGAAGTGCTGAAACACCCAAGCGTGAAAAAAGCGACACTTGTCGATATCGATGGCAAAGTCATTGAATTCTCAAAGAAATTCTTGCCTGAAATTGCAGGAGAATTAGAAAACGAGCGCGTTGATGTGCAAGTCGATGACGGTTTTATGCATATTGCTAAAAGTGAAAATGAATACGATGTTATCATGGTTGATTCCACAGAACCAGTTGGGCCGGCTGCGAACTTATTTACAAAAGGCTTCTATGCTGGAATTTCTAAAGCATTAAAAGAAGACGGTATTTTTGTCGCGCAAACGGACAACCCTTGGTTTAAAGCAGACTTAATTCGCGAAGTTCAGCGTGACGTGAAAGAAATCTTCCCGATTACTCGTCTGTACACAGCGAATATTCCAACTTACCCAAGTGGAATGTGGACATTCACAATCGGTTCTAAAAAGCACGATCCGCTAGAGATCAGCGAAGACCGCTTCCATGAAATCAATACGAAATATTATACAAAAGAACTTCATAAAGCAGCATTCGTACTTCCGAAGTTCGTTAAAGATTTAACAGAATAATTGAAGAAAGCGGGGAACGATCATGCGTTTCGATGAAGCCTATTCTGGCAAAGTATTTATTGGCAGCCATCCCACCTACGAAGACAGCAAAGCCGTATTATACGGGATGCCGATGGACTGGACGGTAAGCTACCGCCCGGGGTCTCGCTTCGGCCCGGCGCGTATTCGTGAAGTATCTATCGGACTAGAAGAATACAGCGCCTATTTAGACCGTGAGCTTGAAGAGATTAATTATTATGATGCAGGGGATATCCCGCTTCCATTCGGAAATGCGCAAAGAAGCCTGGATATGATTGAAGAATACATTGACGGCTTGCTGGAGGATGGGAAATTCCCACTTGGTATGGGTGGAGAGCATTTAGTTTCTTGGCCGGTGATGAAAGCCGTGGCTAAGAAATATCCGGATTTAGCGATTATCCATATGGACGCCCACACGGATTTGCGTACTGAGTATGAAGGAGAGCCATTGTCACATTCTACGCCAATTCGCAAAATTGCCGATCATATCGGACCATCTAATGTTTATTCATTCGGGATTCGTTCAGGCATGAAGGAAGAATTCGAATGGGCAAAAGAGAACGGCATGCATATTTCTAAATTTGATGTGCTAGAGCCATTGAAAGAAATCCTGCCGACTTTAGCCGGACGTCCGGTGTATGTCACAATTGATATTGATGTGCTAGATCCTGCGCACGCTCCTGGTACAGGAACGGTCGATTGCGGAGGTATTACATCAAGAGAATTACTAGCTTCCATTCATGAGATCGCCCGTTCAGAAGTGAACGTTGTAGGCGGAGACCTAGTAGAGGTGGCTCCAGTTTATGATGCGTCTGAGCAAACAGCTAATACAGCGAGCAAGCTGATTCGCGAAATGCTGTTAGGCTGGGTGAAATAAGAGACGGTTTCTGCGGAACTGGCTCATATTCTAAATATCGAGAACAAAAAACCGGAAATGTCAGCACATTTCCGGTTTTTCTTATATCAACAAGTGCTCTCAATTTTGATTAAAAATCCTTTAGGTCATTTAACTTGTATTTCCCGAGAATGCCCATTTCGTCAATGTGGCGGCGCGCTTCTGCATCACCGAATTTATAGATTAAAGCATACACCGTAATTAATTCACGGTCGTAGTGATCATCCGCTTTGTCATTAGAATAGTCAAGAAAGGGAACATGGGCACGGACAAAGGTTTCCAATTCGGCATTGTATTCTTTATTAAATGCAGATCTAATATGTGCTGCTTCCTGTTCAGTAGCCATAATGCGAAAATGTCCTTCACCTTCTGTATTAGGTAACACTTCTTTGCTGCCCGGATCTACATAGTATTCGCGTCTTTGTTCATCCATACTTTCATCTCCTCTTTTACTAGGCTTTTTAAGTTATTACCACTATTGACGATTCTTTAACCACGGGATGCGATAAAATTTTATTTTCCGCTTGTTCATTGCATTTTTAAATGAACCTTTTTATAATTAGTTAGTTATAGAGATGAAAAATATTAAAGGACGTGAAAAGCTTGGCCACTGATCAGCCATCACATATTCCTGTAAGTATTCATTTGAAAACGACCGTGGAACATGAAGGTGAGAAGGAAAGCTTTGAATTGTCACTAATCGGGACGTTTATTCAAAAGAATCAATCTTACTTCTTAAAGTATGATGAAATTCAAGAAGAAGGAACGATCCATACGATTGTCAAGTTTTCTGAAGGACAAGCACTTATTCTTAGAAGCGGTGCGGTAAAGATGCGTTTGGCTTTCAATCTTGAAGAACAATTAAACGGTTCTTATGAAAGTCAGTATGGCACACTGTTATTAACGACTGATACACAAAAGCTAGTTTCTAGCCGTACATATAATCAATCATTGCTCGAAGGATCTTTTGATTTGAATTATCACTTGATGATGCAAGGATCACCGGTTGGCCGGTATTCGATGAGCATACGATTCTTGGAAAACAAGGAGGAGTAAAAGAATGAATATTGCAGAAAAGGTTCAAGAGGATTTAAAAGCGGAAATTAAAGCAGCGGTATTAAAAGCGGAACTTGCGAAAGAAGAAGAGATTCCTGCGGTTATTTTAGAAGCGCCTAAAGATAAGTCTCATGGGGACTATGCAACGAATATGGCGATGCAATTGGCTCGAGTGGCTAAGAAAGCACCTCGCATGATTGCTGAAGCATTAATAGAGAATTTTGATTCTACAAAAGCATCTATTGAAAAGATCGAAATTGCAGGACCTGGTTTTATTAACTTCTACATGAATAATCAGTACTTAAGTGACCTGTTGCCGGGTGTTTTGAAAGAAAATGAACAGTATGGAAAAACGAACGCAGGAAACAATCAAAAAATCCAAGTGGAGTTTGTTTCTGCCAACCCGACAGGAGATTTACATTTAGGACATGCCCGCGGAGCAGCGGTCGGTGACTCTCTATGTAACGTTCTGGAAATGTCTGGTTATGATGTAACGAGAGAATATTATATCAACGATGCTGGTAACCAAATTCATAATTTGGCTTTATCAGTAGAAGCTCGTTACTTCCAAGCGCTTGGTCAAGATAAAGAAATGCCGGCAGATGGATACCACGGAAAAGACATCGTAGGGATTGGCCAAAAGCTTGCTGAAGAGCACGGAGACAAGTTTGCTCAGATGTCAGAAGAAGAACGTTTTAAAGCGTTCAGAGAATACGGTTTGAAATATGAAATGGAAAAATTAAAAACAGACTTGAAGAATTTCCGCGTCGATTTTGATGTGTGGTATTCCGAAACGTCTTTATATGAAAATGGCAAGATCGATGAAGCCCTTGCTACATTGCGCGAATTAGGCCATATCTACGAGGAAGAGGGAGCAGTTTGGTTCCGTTCTACACCATTCGGAGATGATAAAGACCGCGTGCTGATTAAGAATGATGGCACGTATACGTATTTAACACCTGATATCGCCTATCATAAAGATAAGTTTGAGCGCGGCCATGAGAAAGTCATCAATATCTGGGGAGCGGATCACCACGGCTATATTCCGCGTATGAAAGCAGCGGTTGAAGCGCTTGGGTTTAAAGCAGACAACTTAGAAGTAGAAGTCATTCAGCTTGTTCACCTGTTTAAAAATGGTGAAAAAATGAAAATGAGCAAGCGGACAGGTAAAGCAGTAACGATGCGTGAATTAGTAGAAGAAGTGGGCTTAGACGCCGTGCGTTATTTCTTTGCGATGAGAAGCGGAGACACGCATATGGACTTTGACCTTGATTTAGCGGTATCTGAGTCCAATGAAAATCCAGTCTATTATGCACAATATGCCCATGCGCGGATCAGCAGCATTCTTCGCCAGGGAGAAGAGCAGAACCTGACAGTTGATGCAGAAGCAGATTTATCTCTAATTGGAGCAGAGAAGGAAATCGATTTATTAAAGAAAATCGGAGACTTCCCTCAAGTCGTAGCAGAAGCGGCGGAAAAGAGAATTCCGCACCGAATCGCGAATTATACGCAAGAGCTAGCTGCGGCATTCCATAGCTTCTATAATGCTGAGAAAGTTCTTGATCCAAGCAACGAAGAACTTTCTAAAGCACGTCTTTTGCTAATCAAAGCGGTCCAAATTACGCTTAGAAATGCCCTTAAATTAATTGGTGTGTCCGCACCTGAAAAGATGTAAAACTTGCGTGCAGCGCCTGGGTATTTTTTACTTTTTAAAAACTGTTTTCACATATCGCTATCTTTTTTCAGATAGGCATGCTATACTAAGTTTAATTATTGTTGTTCGGTATTGAATGTTAGAAAAATGGCTAAACAAAGTGATTTTTGTCTATAATGAATATCTAGAGCAAGAATATTAATACGATTGTGGTTCATCCACGCACAGGAGGAAATTAACATGGTACAAGGTACAGTAAAATGGTTCAACGCAGAAAAAGGTTTCGGTTTCATTGAAGTAGAAGGACAAGACGACGTATTCGTACACTTCTCTGCTATTCAAGGCGAAGGTTTCAAATCACTTGAAGAAGGCCAAACAGTTCGTTTCGAAATCGAAGAAGGTCAACGTGGACCTCAAGCTGCTAACGTTCAAAAGTAAGCAGTTCTAATAAAAAGACTCCCAATTTTGGGAGTCTTTTTTGCGTTCTTTCAAAGGCTGCTTTCCATACCTAAGCGGCACTTCCCTAAAGGTAAGGCCGCAAGACGAAAGCAATATTTTCTTTTATTTTACCCACCCAGCTAGTTCGCTCTAGATCAGACTGCGTTAAACGATAGGAATTTTTTATATCTTTTTGAATGACGGGTTTGATCTTCTCCATGAATTCAGGGCTATAAATGAAGCAGTTGCATTCAAAGTTGAGTGAAAAGCTTCTTTCATCGAAATTGGCCGTGCCAATATCACATACTCGGTCATCAACCATTAACACCTTGGCATGATAGAAGCCTTTCTGAAACTGATAGATTTCCACATTTTCATTAGCGAGCATTTGACGCAAAAAAGGATAAGAGCCTTCTTTAACGAGAGGATGATCGGCATGCTTAGGAATTAATGCAGTTACTTTCACGCCTCTTTCTATGGCTTGCATTAACTGAGAAAACACCAGTTTAGAGGGTACAAAATAAGGTGAGCCGATAAAAATGAAATCTTTTGCCTCTGAAATCAATTCAGCGAATTTCTTTTCTAAAACCCCATTTTGCGAAGGGAATATCTGATGATTCACTGCTTCTTGGCTGTCTTTATAAACAACCTGGCTGTCTTTATTTAATTGAGGCCGGCCTTCTTGATTCCAGTCATGCAAAAATTCTTGCTCAAGATCAGCTACACCTTCTCCGGTCAGCCGCAGGTGATAATCACGCCAAGGACAAAGCATAGGGTTTTTATGCTGGTTAATGTATTCTCGTCCAACATTAAATCCGCCTAAATAGCCAATTTGATGATCAATCACGGTTATTTTCCGATGGTTTCGCTGCTGAAGCGAGAAAAAGAGAAATGGAAATTTTGGTTTTCCAAAAAAATCCGTGCATACTCCTGAGTTCTTTAATTCCTTCAGCATGAACTTTGGAACTTTTCTGCTTCCGAGCCAGTCCATTAATAAATAGATTTTTACCCCTTCATCCGCTTTTTCTTTCAATAACTGCAAGTATTCTTTGCTGAAATCATCATTCTCAATAATGTAAAATAAAGTATAAATACTTTCTTTGGCTTGGCGTATATCTGTATAGAGCTGCTCAAACAGTTCAGTCCCGCTGCAGAAAAAAGAAATATGACTTTGGCGGACCGGATAACAGCGCTCAACGGCTTTGGTTTTTGCTTTTTTCCTTCCAAGATATAGATCAAGGAACACCCAGACAAGTATAAGAAGAATAATGGTCACCGCTATAGTCATGTTCTTCGTCCTTCCGATAAAATCATTAAAAGTAGTCTGCCCTAAAAATATAAAAACAAAAATAGGATTGATGAGCGAAAGAAAATTTTTAAATTATTTTAAATAATTGGTTGACTGAATGCTCATTCATAATATAATAGAGATATAAACATTCTGAAAATTTATTCTGTTTGCAATGTTTGCGGAAAAAGGGGGACAAAGATGATGACATCTTGGAAAGGAGAGAACGGGGTATGAATGGATTATTATGGGTGAATTTAATTGCAACCATTCTTGTAATCGCTTACGGTGCCTATTTATTCGTGTACTTGCTAAAAACGCGATACGAATTCATAAAACTAGGCAAGAAACAAGAATTTGACAATAACGTAAGCGAGCGCCTTAAAAATATTTGGGTGTATGTGTTCGGACAGAAAAAGCTTTTAAAGGACAAGAAAAGCGGTGCGATTCACGTCATGTTTTTCTACGGCTTTCTGCTTGTTCAGCTAGGAGCTATTGATTTTATTATTAAAGGAATTGTTCCAGGGGCGCATCTTCCTCTAGGTCCATTATATGAGGGGTTTAAGTTCTTCCAGGAGATTGTCACTTTAGTGATTCTAGTCGCTGTGGTTTGGGCTTTCCACCGCCGCTATATTGAGAAGCTTGTCCGTTTAAAACGAGGCTGGAAAAGTGGACTAGTTCTTATATTTATCGGATTGCTTATGTTATCTGTATTAGTAGGAAATGGCATGGACTTGATCTGGCATGAAGGACAGGATGTGCACTTTACGTGGTGGGAGCCTGTAGCATCAAGCATTGCCGTAGCATTTGCAGGAATTGGCAAGCTTCCGGCTATTGGTGTGTTCTACGTGTCATGGTGGATTCATTTATTCGTTCTATTAACATTCTTAGTTTATGTTCCTCAATCAAAGCATGCTCACTTAATTGCTGGGCCTGCCAATGTATATTTCCACCGTCTGGACCAGGCAGGGACATTAAAAGCGATTGACTTTGAAGATGAATCTCAAGAGTCATTTGGGGTAGGGAAAATTCAAGATTTTAATCAACTACAGATGATTGATTTTTATGCCTGTGTGGAATGCGGCCGCTGTACAAACATGTGCCCGGCTACAGGAACAGGAAAAATGCTTTCGCCAATGGATTTAATCGTCAAGCTTCGTGATAACTTAACGATGACAGGTGCTGCGGTTACAGGTAAACAGCCTTGGGTTCCGGCATTTGCTTTTTCTAATACGAAAGGCAATCAGCTGGCCATGGCGAGTGCGGCACAAGGAGCTGGAGCAGAAGTAGCGGCGGACCTTTACCATCCGAGTCTAATTGGCGATGTCATTACAGAAGAAGAGATTTGGGCTTGTACGACTTGCCGAAACTGTGAAGATCAATGTCCAGTAATGAATGAACATGTGGATAAAATTATTGACCTTCGCCGTTACCTCGTATTAACAGAAGGAAAAATGAATCCAGATGCCCAGCGCGCGATGCAAAACATCGAACGTCAAGGAAATCCTTGGGGATTAAACCGTAAAGAGAAAGAAAACTGGCGCGACCTTCGCGATGATGTTCGCGTACCAACAGTGAAAGAAATGAAAAAAGCAGGGGAAGAGTTCGATTACTTACTATGGGTTGGTTCTATGGGTGCCTTTGACAGCCGAAGCCAGAAGATCGCTTTATCCTTCGCGAAATTATTAAACGAAGCAGGCGTCAAGTTTGCCATTCTTGGGAACAAAGAGAAGAATTCCGGTGATACGCCTCGCCGCTTAGGAAACGAGTTCTTATTCCAGGAGCTTGCAACAGCCAACATTGCTGAGCTTGAAAAAAATGAAGTGAAGAAAATCGTCACGATTGATCCTCATGCCTACAATATCTTTAAAAATGAGTACCCTGAATTAGGGTTTAAAGCTGAAGTGTATCACCATACAGAACTGTTGGATCAGTTAGTCAAAGAAGGCAAGCTGAAACCGCAATATGAGGTAAATGAAACGATCACGTTCCATGACTCTTGTTACTTAGGACGATACAATGACGTGTATGATCCTCCGCGTGAGATATTAAAATCGATTCCTGGTGTGAAATTGGTAGAGATGGAGCGCAAACGCGAAACAGGCATGTGCTGTGGAGCTGGCGGCGGTTTAATGTGGATGGAAGAAGACACAGGTCACCGAATCAATGTGGCTCGTACCGAACAAGCTTTGGCTGTTAATCCATCTGTGATCAGTGCGGGCTGCCCGTATTGCTTAACGATGCTGTCCGATGGTACGAAAGCGAAAGAAGTGGAAGAAACAGTATCCACATATGATGTAGCGGAACTTCTTGAAAAAGCGGTCTTCGGCCCTTATCAAGCAGTCGCAGAACCAGAGGAAGAAGAAGTAACAGAGGCAGATACGGAAGTTACGGTTCAAGCAGAAAACGAACTGAACGAAACACCAGCTGATTCTGAAGAAACAGCAAAAAATAATCCAACATCGCTTCACTAAATAGAAAAAGGGGTTGATCTAATGGGAGCAGCCCCTTCTTTCTAAGTAAAAATATAAATTTTCAATATTTTCAATTTTATTATTTAAATTTATTGGATTTTCTTTTAAAATAAACAGTATGAGAAGTAAAAAATGGCATCGCGCCTTTTTTTATGTTAATCTTTCGAGCGAGCGTTCAGTCAAAATTGGAAACGGTTACGATAAGCAGAGGAAAGACAATTAAAGGAGGAGAAAAGAATGGTAAAAACAGTAATTATTGATGGAGCACGTACACCTTTTGGAAAATTCGGAGGAGTAATGAGTTCTCTAACAGCTTCACAGCTTGGCGGAGTTGCGATTAAAGAAGCATTAAAACGTGCGGGTGTCAGTGCCGATCAAGTAGACGAACTGATCTTTGGCAACGTATTGCAAGCCGGACAAGGACAAATTCCTTCAAGACAGGCAGCGAGAGAAGCAGGAATTCCATGGGAAGTGAAAACAGAAACAATTAACAAAGTGTGTGCATCCGGTCTTCGCAGTGTCACGTTAGCGGATCAAATCATCCGTGCAGGCGATGAAGAAATCATTGTTGCTGGCGGAATGGAATCAATGTCTAATGCGCCTTATGCGATGCCAAAAGCTCGCTGGGGATTAAGAATGGGTGAATCTAAGCTTGTCGACTTGATGATTCATGACGGATTATCTTGCAGCTTTACAGGTGTGCACATGGGTAATTACGGAAACAGCACAGCAGAAGAGTTTAACTTAACGAGAGAAGAGCAAGATGATTGGGCAGTACGCAGCCATGAGCGCGCAGTAGCAGCTATGGAAGCAGGCAAGTTTGAAGAAGAAATCGTAGCAGTAGAAGTGCCGCAGCGAAAAGGGGAGCCAGTCGTTGTGACACAAGACGAAGCGCCTCGTAAAGATACAACGAAAGAAGTGCTTGAAAAACTGCGTCCGGCATTCGGCAAAGACGGCACGATTACAGCAGGAAATGCACCTGGCATTAATGATGGAGCAGGCGCACTTGTATTAATGAGCGATGAGCGTGCTGAAAAAGAAGGAAAAACACCTTTAGCTACAGTGATTGGCCATGCAGAAGTGGCTGTTGAAGCAAAGAATTTTCCGCAAACGCCAGGGCTTGTTATTAATGAAATCTTAAAGAAAACTGGAAAGTCTCTTGAAGAAATCGACTTATTTGAAATTAACGAAGCCTTTGCTGCGGTGGCTTTAGCCAGCGGAAAAATTGCGGATCTTGATCCTGAAAAGGTCAATGTAAACGGAGGGGCAGTTGCACTAGGACACCCAATCGGAGCAAGCGGAGCGCGAATTATTTTAACATTGGCTTACGAATTAAAACGCCGCGGCGGCGGTATTGGTGTAGCAGCGATCTGCTCAGGCGGAGGCCAGGGCGACGCCATTATGATCGAGGTTAAAGGCAGCTAATTGAAACTAGACTAGAGGAGGCACAAAGAAAGGTACATAACTATTCCTTTTTTTAAGCCCTCCTCTTTTTAAAGAGAACGTACAATTACTTACGAGGGGGAGAAGAAATGAAAGTCAAAAAATTAATGGTCATTGGCGCAGGGCAAATGGGGTCAGGAATTGCTCAAGTTTGTGCGCATGCAGGGTATGAAGTCATTCTAAATGATATAAAAGAAGAATTTCTGGAACGGGGATTAGGTGTGATTGATAAAAATCTTTCACGCCAAGTGCAAAAGGAAAGAATGACTGAAGCCGAGAAAGAAGAAGTCCTTGGCCGCATTGAAAAGTCTACAGATCTGCAAGATGCGAGTGGCGTAGATCTTGTCATTGAAGCGGCGGTTGAAAACATGGAAATTAAGCGTAAAATTTTTGCTCAGCTGGATGAAATCACGCCAGAGCATACGATTTTAGCTTCTAATACTTCTTCATTACCGATTACAGAAATTGCCGCAGCTACAGACCGTCCGGAGAAAGTGATCGGCATGCATTTTATGAATCCGGTTCCGGTTATGAAGCTAGTAGAAATTATCCGTGGTCTAGCTACTTCCGATGAAGTGTATAAAACAATCGAAGATATGACAAATACGCTCAATAAAGTGCCAGTAGAAGTAAATGACTTTCCTGGCTTCGTCTCCAACCGAATTCTTATGCCGATGATCAACGAAGCGATCTACACGCTATATGAAGGTGTGGCAACGAAAGAAGCGATTGACGATGTCATGAAACTTGGAATGAATCATCCAATGGGACCGCTCACACTTGCAGACTTTATCGGACTAGATACTTGCCTATACATTATGGAAATTCTGCATGACGGATTTGGAGACGATAAATACCGTCCATGCCCGCTGCTTAGAAAATATGTAAAAGCTGGCTGGCTGGGCAAGAAATCCGGCAGAGGCTTCTATACGTACGAGTAAAAAGTTGGGCTAATCAATCACGCAGGTATGAAAATGGAAGACGCCAATTAATCACAACAAAGGCAACAGGGGGAGAAGAGCATGGAATTGCGATTCACAGAAGAGCAGGAAATGATGCGTAAAATGGTCAAAGACTTTGCAGAAACGGAAATTGCTCCTTTTATTGAGAGAATGGAAGATGGAGAATTCCCTCGTGAAATACTTAATAAAATGGCTGAGCTTGGCTTAATGGGAATTACGATTCCTGAAGAGTATGGTGGAAGCGAAATGGATTTTACTTCTTACATCATTGCTATTCATGAACTGTCTAAAGTCAGCGCAACGGTAGGGGTGATTCTGTCTGTTCATACATCAGTCGGAACGAATCCAATTCTTTACTTCGGTACAGAAGAACAAAAGCGCAAGTACGTGCCAAAGCTTGCATCAGGAGAGTTTTTAGGTGCTTTCTGTTTGACAGAACCAAGCGCGGGTTCAGATGCAGCCAGTATGAAAACAAAAGCAGTGAAACAAGGCGATCACTATATCATTAACGGTTCAAAAGTGTTTATTACAAATGGTGGAGAAGCAGATACATATATTGTTTTTGCTTCGACAGATCCGAGTGCAGGCGGTAAAGGGGTGTCAGCATTTATCGTTGAGAAAGATACACCAGGTTTAATTATCGGAAAAGACGAGCATAAAATGGGTCTTCATGGTTCACGGACACTTCAGCTTACTTTTGAAGATATGAAAGTGCCGGCCGAGAATCTGTTGGGGCAAGAAGGAGAAGGGTTTAAGATTGCCATGGCTAACCTCGATGTGGGACGAATCGGGATTGCCGCACAATCCTTGGGGATCGCTGAAGCATCATTAGAGGAAGCCACAAAGTACGCGAAAGAGCGCCAGCAATTCGGAAAACCGATTGCAGCTCAGCAAGGTCTGGCATTTAAACTGGCTGATATGGCAACAAATGTGGAAGCAGCTAAGTTACTTGTTTACCGGGCAGCGGATCTGCGCACGAAAGGTCTACCGTGCGGCAAGGAAGCATCCATGGCGAAATTATTCGCATCAAAAACAGCTGTTGAGTCAGCGATTGAAGCCGTTCAAGTACATGGGGGATATGGGTACACGAAAGAATATGCGGTCGAACGTTACTTCAGAGATGCGAAAGTGACTGAGATTTATGAAGGAACAAGCGAAATTCAAAAATTAGTCATCGGCAAGCATTTAACCAAATAAAAGGGCGGGGGAAAAGAGAATGAACTTCCAATTAACTGAAGAACACGAAATGATTAGAAAAATGGTGCGCGACTTTGCTAAGAATGAAGTTGAGCCTACAGCGGCAGAGCGTGATGAAGAAGAGCGCTTTGATATGGACTTATTCAAAAAAATGGCGGAGCTTGGCTTAACGGGGATTCCTTGGCCGGAAGAATACGGCGGCATCGGAAGCGACTATTTAGCCTACTGTATCGCTGTTGAAGAATTATCACGTGTCTGTGCGTCAACAGGGGTTACATTGTCAGCTCATACCTCACTTGCAGGCTGGCCTGTTTATAAATTCGGATCAGAAGAACAAAAGCAGAAGTACTTAAAGCCAATGGCCCAAGGGGAAAAAATCGGAGCCTATGGATTAACTGAGCCAGGTTCAGGATCCGATGCGGGCGGCATGAAAACAACAGCTCGTTTAGATGGAGATGAGTATGTCTTAAATGGATCTAAAATCTTTATTACGAACGGCGGCATCGCTGATATTTATGTCGTGTTTGCATTAACAGATCCATCATCTAAACAACGCGGCACAACAGCATTTATCGTTGAAAAAGACTTCGCAGGCTTCTCTGTTGGAAAGAAAGAAAAGAAACTGGGCATTCGTTCTTCACCAACAACAGAAATTATCTTTGAAGATTGCCGAGTGCCGAAAGAAAACGTACTTGGTGAGGAAGGCGATGGCTTCAAGATTGCCATGATGACACTTGATGGCGGCCGTAACGGAATCGCTGCCCAAGCGGTAGGCATTGCACAAGGGGCATTAGATGCCTCTGTCGAATATGCGAAAGAGCGCCAGCAGTTCGGCAAGCCGATTGCTGCTAACCAAGGAATCTCATTTAAATTGGCAGATATGGCTACAAGCGTAGAAGCTTCCCGTCTTTTAACGTATCAAGCAGCTTGGCTTGAATCTGAAGGACTGCCATACGGTAAAGAATCGGCCATGTCTAAATTAATGGCTGGTGATACAGCAATGAAAGTATCAACTGAGGCAGTTCAAATCTTTGGAGGCTACGGCTATACGAAGGACTACCCAGTTGAGCGTTATATGCGCGATGCGAAGATTACACAAATCTATGAAGGTACACAAGAAATTCAGCGTCTTGTCATTTCAAGAATGCTAACGAAATAAGGCAATTACTTTTTATAAGTTAAGAGGAAACAGAGAATCATGCGACAGGGTGAGCTGGCTAGTTGAACAAGGGGAGTCAGTCCCTGGCGCATGAACTCAGACCTATCTTATAAAGGCCCTTAATAAGGCGGTTGATAGATATGAACGAAAACAATAAACGAAAAGTCCATGCGTCTGTTAAAGATGAGCAGCTGATCCAAAAAAGGCGGAACGAAATGATTAGGGGTGCCGTTACGCTTTTTAAGCAAAAGGGATTTCACCGAACAACGACAAGGGAAATTGCTAAAGCTTCTGGATTCAGCATAGGCACTTTATACGAGTACATACGGACGAAAGAAGATGTACTCTACTTAGTCTGCGACAGCATTTATGATCAGGTAAAAGAACGGCTGCAGCAAATTGATACGGAAGCGGGTACGATTGAAAACCTGAAACTAGGGGTTGGCTATTACTTTAAAGTAGTTGATGATATGCAGGATGAAGTGCTTGTCATGTATCAAGAAGCGAAATCCCTTTCAAAGGATGCGCTGCCTTATGTCCTGCAGAAAGAAATGGAAATGGTCGGGATGTTTGAAACACTGATTCGGTGCTGTGTCGAGAACAATGAGCTGGAAATGGATGAACGAACCATTCATATGCTCGCTCAAAATATTTTTGTACAAGGACAAATGTGGGGATTCCGTCGCTGGAGTTTGAGGAAAGCGTTTACAATAGACGACTACATCGACTTGCAGACGGATTTGCTTTTTGCTGGTATTGATGGATACCGAGTGAAAAAATAAGGGGGAGAAACATGAGTCAAACAGTGGAAATATATAAACCGAAACACCATATTCGATTTGTTACAGCTTCCAGTCTTTTTGATGGACATGATGCTTCAATTAATATTATGAGACGAATTTTACAAGCCAGCGGAGCAGAGGTCATTCATTTAGGGCATAACCGTTCAGTAGAAGAAATTGTGAATGCGGCGATTCAAGAAGACGTGCAGGGGATCGCGATTTCTTCTTACCAAGGCGGGCATGTAGAATACTTCAAATACACCTATGACTTGCTGAAAGAAAAGGGCTGTTCGCACATTCGCATTTATGGCGGAGGCGGCGGGGTTATTATACCAAGAGAAATTCAAGAGCTTCATGACTATGGGATTGCCCGCATCTTTTCACCTGAAGACGGCCGTACGAGCGGGCTCCAAGGGATGATTAACCGGATGCTTGAGGAATGTGATTTTCCAACAGCAACAAGTGCTGTAAAAGCAGAGTTAGATGAATTAAAAACTGGTGCAGCACCTGTCATTTCTAAGCTGATTTCATTAGCGGAGGATCAAGTCGATGCCGATCCAGCTTCACAGGCAGAGACGAAAGAAATTTTAGAACAGATTGATGAAATGAAGGCGAATGTGCCAGTCGTAGGGATCACAGGCACTGGAGGAGCAGGAAAAAGCTCATTGACAGATGAGTTAATCCGCCGCTTCTTAAATGAACTTCCGGACAAAAAGGTCGCGATTCTTTCCGTAGATCCGACGAAGCAAAAAACGGGGGGCGCCTTGCTCGGAGACCGGATTCGCATGAATGCCATCTTCTCTAATCGTGTATTTATGCGCAGCTTGGCCACCCGTAATTCTCGTTCTGAATTATCATTAGCTATTAAAGATGCGATTGCAGTAACTAAAGCAGCTGGCTTCGACTTAATTATCGTTGAGACGAGCGGGATTGGCCAAGGGGATGCGGAAATCGCTGAAATTTCTGATGTATCGATGTATGTAATGACGAGCGAATTCGGTGCCCCGTCACAGCTTGAGAAAATTGATATGATTGATTTCGCTGACTTAATTGTGATCAATAAATTTGAAAGAAAAGGATCAGAGGATGCTAAGCGCCAAGTTCAGAAGCAGTACCAGCGCAGCCGCAACCTTTTTGACCAGCAGCTTGATGACATGCCGGTTTACGGGACGATCGCCAGTCAATTTAATGACCAAGGCACAAACGCACTTTTTGCGGCATTAGTGGACGTCATTAATAAGAAAGCAGGTACAGACTGGTCCACGTCATTCGACAAAAACGTCGATGTCGAAAAACAAAATGTCATTATACCGAATGATCGCCGCTATTACCTGCGCGAAATTACGGAAGCGGTTCGAGGCTACCATGGCAAAGCAGCGGAGCAAGTGAAAATTGCCCGGCGTCTGTTCCAGCTTGAAGGTGCGATCGAGGAGGTTAAGGCAAAAGAAACAAACAGTGACGTCCTGTCTTCCCTAGAAGCATTGAAAGCTTCGGTTGAAGAGCATTTAACGCCTGAATCTAGAAAAGTGCTGAATAGCTGGCACGAATTAAAAGAAAAATACTCCGGCAAAGAATTTGTCACGAAAATCCGTGATAAGGAAATCGTGACAGAATTAACAACGACTAGCCTTTCTGGTTTAGCGATTCCGCGTGTGGCGCTGCCTAAATTTGAAGATTACGGCGAAATCCTGCGCTGGGTATTTAAAGAGAATGTGCCTGGTGCCTTCCCTTATACAGCTGGTGTGTTTCCGTTTAAACGCAAAGGAGAAGATCCGAAGCGTCAATTTGCGGGAGAAGGAACGCCGGAACGAACGAACCGCCGCTTCCACTACCTGTCTAAAGATGATGATGCGAAGCGTTTAAGTACCGCTTTTGATTCAGTTACTTTATACGGGGAAGACCCAGATCACCGCCCAGACATTTATGGAAAAGTAGGCGAGAGCGGCGTCAGCATTTGTACGCTTGAAGATATGAAGAAGCTGTATGCAGGCTTTGACTTATGCCATCCGTCTACATCGGTTTCCATGACGATTAACGGCCCAGCGCCAATTATCTTAGCTATGTTTATGAACACAGCCATTGATCAGCAGGTGAAAGCGAAAGAAGAAGAACTCGGACGCACCCTGACAGTGGAAGAGTTTGGCGAGGTTCGTGCCCTAACGCTGAAGACGGTTCGCGGAACGGTTCAAGCCGATATTCTAAAAGAAGATCAAGGGCAAAACACATGTATTTTCTCAACTGAATTTGCCCTTAGAATGATGGGAGATATTCAGCAATACTTTATCGATCATCAAGTCAGAAACTATTATTCTGTTTCTATTTCTGGCTACCATATTGCAGAAGCAGGGGCGAACCCAATTTCTCAGCTGGCTTTCACACTCGCTAACGGATTTACGTATGTGGAATATTATTTAAGCCGCGGGATGAACATTGATGACTTCGCGCCGAATTTATCCTTCTTCTTCTCTAACGGTTTAGATCCTGAGTATACAGTGATTGGACGGGTAGCTCGCCGTATTTGGGCAACAACGATGCGTGATAAGTATGGAGCAAATGAGCGCTCGCAAAAGCTGAAATACCACGTTCAAACATCTGGCCGTTCTCTGCATGCGCAGGAAATTGATTTCAACGACATCCGTACGACATTGCAGGCACTCATGGCTTTGCAGGATAACTGTAACTCCCTTCATACAAATGCCTATGATGAAGCGATTACTACACCAACGGAAGAATCGGTTCGCCGTGCGATGGCTATTCAAATGATTATTACAAATGAGCATGGCTTATCGAAAAATGAAAATCCGCTGCAAGGCTCTTTCATTGCGGAGGAATTAACGGATTTAGTAGAAGAAGCTGTGTTAAAAGAGTTTGAGAGAATTAATGATCGCGGCGGTGTACTTGGCGCCATGGAAACGCAGTATCAGCGCGGGAAAATTCAAGAAGAATCCATGCATTATGAAATGCTGAAGCATACGGGTGAATTGCCGATTATTGGCGTCAACACGTACTTGAATCCAAACCCTCCATCAGAGGACGATATTAACAACATGGAGCTTGCGCGTGCGACGAAAGAGGAAAAGGAAACCCAAATTACGAATTTGAAGAACTTCCAAGAGCAGCATCAAGACCAAACTGAAGCAGCGCTTGCCCGTTTAAAAGAAGCAGCTGTCAGCGGAGGCAATATCTTTGCTGAGTTAATGGATACAGTAAAAGTAGCAAGTCTTGGCCAAATTACGAAGGCATTGTATGAAGTAGGCGGTCAATACAGAAGAAATATGTAACAATTTAGGTGGCTTATGAGTCCCAGACTGGCTTGTGGGAAAACGGCGGATGATCGCTGTATCTCGCAGGATTCAGAGACTGGAGACGGCGTAAGCCGCCTTTTTATATGTAAAGATTCAAAATACGCATAAAGAAAGCGTTTACTTAAAAGGAGTTATGGGCAAGCTAATAATAAAAAGACTGTGGGAACCGAAAAATCCAGTAATTAAATTTTCAAAAACTTTACACAGGAAATTCAGCTTTTCTTTTACAATGTAAGGGAGAAAGAAGTACAATAAACAGGATAAAGATGGGATGTGACAAGGTGAACCAAATGACAAGAACGATCGCAGTAGCTGCCTATATCATTGTTTTCCTTTGGCTCTATCATATGCAATTAGGTTCAATCCCCCTACTTCTTTTAGCCATCTATTTATTCTATAAAAGTTATCAAGAATGGAAAAAGCCAGCACGCCCTTATATTCAAGAAGAAACTGAAACGGCTGAAGAAACCCCGTCTGTAAAAAGGACACAAAAAAAAGCGGGAATCGTGACATAAATCTAGCATAAGCCCGCTATTTTTGTTTATAATGAAAAATATGCATTCTAATTATTGCCTTTTTCACTCAGAGAGAAGAGTGTTTGTAAATAGAGAAGGGACGTGCGAGAATTGAGTTTGAAACAATTGTCTAAAGAAGAATTAAAAGAAATGTCTTTTATTGAACTGGCACATGAAATTTTAGGAGAAAGCAAGCAGCCTTTAACTTTCCAGGAAATTCTAAATAAGATTCAAGGATATTTAGAGATTTCTGATGAAGAAGTGAAACAGCGTATGGTGCAATTCTATACAGATCTAAATATTGACGGCAGCTTTCTTACGCTAGGGGAGAACCGCTGGGGACTGCGCGCTTGGTATCCTGTGGATCAAATCGAGGAAGAAGCAGTATCTGCCGTGAAGACGAAAGCGAAAAAGAAAAAAGCTAAAAAAGCTGAAGTTGAAGATCTTGAGGACGAAGAAGAACTGGACTTTGACGAAGAAGATTTAGAAGAAGAAGTCGATGAATTAGAAGACCTAGTGGATGAAATTGATGGTCTGGATGATGACGATGATGAAGACGAGGACGATGATGACGGCTTCGATGATGATCTAGTCACAGACGACGATGATTTTGACTTGGATGATGACGAAGAAGATGAAGATGAAGATGAAGATTTAGACGAAAAATAAGATTTTTAATCTTTTCTTGACTTCTTTTAAGCGGAATTGTAGTATTTTATTTGGGCTCTTTAAAGAGAATTGCTAACGTTAATAACGCTCCCTTTACTTTTTAAGTAATCGGGGCGTTTTTGTGTTTTTAACCCTATATAAGCAGTGGATGAATGAAATCATATTAAGGAACAATAGATTGAAGGGGGATTTACAAGTTGACTAAATATATTTTTGTTACAGGCGGAGTAGTGTCGTCATTAGGAAAAGGAATTACGGCAGCTTCACTAGGGCGTTTGCTTAAAAACCGCGGATTAAAGGTGACAATCCAAAAATTTGACCCGTATATTAACGTGGATCCAGGAACGATGAGTCCTTATCAGCACGGTGAAGTATTTGTTACCGATGATGGCGCTGAAACGGATTTGGACTTAGGTCATTATGAGCGTTTTATCGATATCAACCTGTCTAAATACAGCAATGTGACAACGGGAAAAATTTATTCTACTGTACTCCGCAAAGAGCGCCGCGGTGAATACTTAGGCGGAACGGTACAAGTCATCCCTCACATTACGAATGAAATTAAAGAACGTGTCATGCGCGCGGGCAAGGAAACGAATGCAGATGTAGTTATTACTGAAATCGGCGGTACGGTTGGAGATATCGAATCATTGCCGTTCCTTGAAGCCATTCGCCAAATCAAGAGTGACCTTGGCCAAGATAACGTCATGTATATCCACTGTACGCTGATTCCTTACTTGAAAGCTGCCGGCGAAATGAAAACGAAACCGACACAGCACAGCGTAAAAGAGCTTCGCAGCCTTGGTATTCAGCCGAATATCATTGTTGTTCGTACAGAAATGCCGATTTCTCAAGACATGAAAGACAAGCTTGCATTATTCTGTGATATTGCTCCTGAAGCGGTCATTGAAGCGCTTGATGCAGATACACTATACGCTGTTCCTTTAGCTCTTCAAGATCAACACATGGATGACCTTGTTTGCAATCACTTGAAATTACAAGTACATGAAGCAGATATGTCCGAGTGGAAAGAGCTTGTAGATAAAGTTCGCAACCTGTCTAAGAAAACAAGAATCGCTCTTGTTGGTAAATATGTAGAATTGCAAGATGCTTATATTTCTGTTGCAGAAGCACTTAAGCATGCAGGCTACACGTTTGATGCCGATATCGACATTGATTGGGTCAACTCAGCTGAATTGACACCTGAAAATGCGGAAGAGGTGCTAAAAGATGCTGATGGGATCTTAGTTCCAGGCGGATTCGGTGATCGCGGAACAGAAGGTAAATTAGTAGCTATTCAATATGCACGTGAGAAAAAAGTTCCATTCTTCGGCATTTGCCTAGGAATGCAGCTGGCGTCTATTGAATATGCCCGCAATATGCTGAACCTTGAAGGTGCACATTCTTCTGAGTTGGATCCTGAAACGCAGCATGCGATTATCGATCTGTTACCTGAGCAAAAAGACATCGAAGATCTTGGCGGAACTCTTCGTCTTGGACTATATCCTTGTAAGCTGAAAAAAGGAACAAAAGCTTACGAAGCATACCAGGAAGAAGTGGTGTACGAACGTCACCGTCACCGTTACGAGTTCAATAATGAATTCCGCGAGCAAATGGAGCAAAAAGGCTTTATCTTCTCTGGTACAAGCCCAGACGGCCGTCTAGTGGAAATCGTCGAACTTGCTGATCACCCATGGTTCGTATCAGCTCAGTTCCACCCTGAATTTACATCTAGACCTACGCGTCCGCAGCCATTATTCCGTGACTTCGTAGAAGCAGCCCTTAAAAGCAACCAATAAATAATAAAAAGAAGCTGACTCAACAGATTGTTTAACGATCTTTCGAGTCAGCTTTTTCTATACAATGAGTGTACGTTCTTATTGTGAATAAATGTCCACTGGCATAGCTGTAGTCATTTTTGTACCGATTTTTTCAATAATCTTCTAAAATTTCATCGGTAGTCATTTTTAGCAAGTGGTAAATATATAAGCCTGCCATGGCAGAAGGGAAGCCTGTGCGGCCGCCTGAATCATCAGGCAGCATCCCTTTCGTTAGTTTCGTATCAATAAATATATCTGCCAAATCAGCTAGTGATGGCTCTGAATCAGCCTTTATTTGACCTGCTATAGCCACGAATGGAATCCCTTCAGCAGCAAGAGATTCTCCAATGGCAATGGCCTCTGGATCATTTGCCAATCGAGAGATGAGCAGCACCCGGTCCATTTGCTTAATTTGAGTATCTGATTGAAGCACGCGGGCATGTCTGAATGGTTCCGCTCCTTCAATTGCTTCATATTCAATGGCTTGCATTTCTTTTAAGCCTTTAATATATATATGGCCTTCACCGGCTGACGCTTGAGCTAAAAGGCGGGCTCCATCTTCTATAGAAAAGGCTTCTTTGTCAGATATTCTCTGCAAAAGACCCGTTAATTGTGTAGTAAACATTTTCAGCATCATTGATCACTCCTTCTAATCGTTGTGTTCATTATACATATAACCTTTTCTTGAGGAAAATCAGACAAACTTAATAAGTTTTATTTACAAGCAGGAGTTTCCCTCATATTAATAGAAATAATTAGTAAATAACCGAGTCGGTATAATCTGTTTTTTAATGAAGTGAGGGTAAATGACATGAATAAAAAGATTCTTATAGTAGATGATCAATTCGGCATTCGTATTTTATTGAATGAAGTGCTTCAGAAGGAAGGCTATACAACTTTTCAAGCGGCAAACGGTGTTCAAGCACTTGAAATTGCCAATGAGCATTCACCTGATCTTGTGCTGTTAGACATGAAGATTCCTGGTATGGATGGAATAGAAATTTTAAAAAGAATGAAACAAAAAGATGCGGATATTCGTGTCATCATTATGACAGCTTATGGTGAATTAGACATGATTCAAGAAGCAAGAGACCTGGGTGCTTTGACGCACTTCGCTAAGCCGTTTGATATTGATGACATTCGCAAGACAGTCAAAGAATATGTCACTAGAGAAAACGAACAAACAAAAAATTGACTTTTTCATGGCGCATTGGCTTCTGATTGGTAAAGGCTACATTATTTTGGTATGATACAAATGTAAAAAAATTAAATCTGTAAGTACAAGTTTTATTGGATTTGCTTACAGTCTCAAATCAAGGAGGAAAATAATTATGCCTTTAGTTTCCATGACAGAAATGCTTAATACAGCCAAGGACAAGAAGTATGCTGTTGGACAATTTAATCTGAACAACTTAGAGTTTACGCAAGCGATTTTACAAGCAGCAGAAGAAGAGAAATCTCCAGTAATTCTAGGGGTATCTGAAGGCGCTGCCCGCTATATGGGTGGATTTAAGCTTGTTGTTGAAATGGTAAAAGCCTTGATGGAAGAATATAAAGTAACTGTTCCAGTTGCGATTCACCTGGATCATGGATCAAGCTTTGAAATGTGTGCGAAAGCGATTCATGCAGGATTTACATCAGTTATGATCGATGGATCTCACCATCCGTTAGAAGAAAATATAGCATTAACGAAAAAAGTTGTGGAATTAGCTCACCTGCACGGAGTTTCAGTAGAAGCGGAACTTGGCCGTATCGGCGGACAAGAGGACGATCTAGTGGTTGAAGACGCAGATGCAGCTTACGCCATTCCTTCAGAGTGTGATCAATTAGTTCGTGAAACGGGTGTAGACTGCTTCGCTCCTGCACTAGGTTCTGTTCATGGCCCTTATAAAGGCGAGCCGAAGCTTGGTTTTGACCGTATGGAAGAAGTTATGAACCTGACAGGTGTTCCTTTAGTTCTTCACGGAGGAACAGGCATTCCAACGAAAGACGTTCAAAAAGCGATCTCACTTGGAACGGCAAAAATTAATGTCAACACTGAAAACCAAATCTCATCAGCCAAACGCGTACGTGAAGTACTAGCTGAAAAGCCAAACGAATACGATCCGCGTAAATACTTAGGCCCAGCTCGCGAAGCCATCAAAGAAACAGTAAAAGGCAAAATGCAAGAATTCGGTTCATCGGGTAAAGCGTAATATGAAAAGCAAAAGCCGTTTGCTCAGGTGTGAAGGGCAAATAGGCTTCTACCCTCAAGGCGCTCTTTGCCTTTAGGGTAGAAGATCTTTTGACCCAAGCACCTAACGGATTTTGCTAGACACACCGAAAAGCAAATTACGCTGTTCAGGAGCGACAGGCAAATAGGCAACTAACCAAAAGGCGTTTTGTGCCTTTAGGTTAGTTGATCTTTTGACCGAGATCCTAGCCCATTTTGCTAGACAGACCGAAAAGCAGAGCTGATCTGTAAGCGACCCATATATAGATGTACGAAACCGCCTTATAACAGTAGGGCGGTTTCCGTGCATATTTTCTTGTAATAGAAAAGCACTATAAAAACAACTTTCGAAATATTAAAAGTACTTTCAATATAAAAGAGAGTCCTAAGCTTCATTTACATAGGACAAGTCCGTTCGTTAAAATTAATAAGAAAAAAGGGGAATTTGAGATGAAAATTTTTATTGATACAGCCAACATGGAAGAAATTAAAGAAGCACATTCTTGGGGAATCCTGTCAGGTGTGACAACAAACCCGTCACTTGTAGCGAAAGAAACCGTTCCTTTCCACGATCGCCTTCGTGAAATTACGGATTTAGTGAGCGACTCTGTCAGTGCAGAGGTTATTGCTTTAGATGCAGAAGGAATGATTAAAGAAGGCCGTGAGTTAGCTAAGATCGCGCCTAATATTACGGTAAAAGTTCCAATGACGCCAGACGGCTTGAAAGCAGTAGCGACTTTGGCTAAAGACGGCATTAAAACAAACGTTACTTTAATCTTTAGTGCCAACCAAGCTTTATTAGCAGCAAGAGCCGGCGCTTCTTATGTATCACCATTTTTAGGCCGTTTAGATGACATTGGCCATGACGGAATGGATCTTATTGAAAACATTGCGGCAATCTTTGCGATTCATAATATTGATTCTGAAATTATTGCGGCATCGATCCGTCACCCGCAGCATGTGACTGAAGCGGCACTTAGAGGCGCGCATATTTCTACGATTCCTTTCAAGGTTCTTCAGCAAATGTTTAAGCACCCTTTAACCGATAAAGGAATTGATGCGTTCTTAGCAGATTGGGAACAAAGAAAAGCGAAATAATTCATCCAATTTTATACATGATTTCCCTAATACGGGATAAACTAAAATTAATCAAATGACGGTACAAACACCTGGGGTAACATCCCTTTTGATATTCTGTGCTAGTGCTTAAAGAAGGGAGTCAAATATGGAAAAGCTGAAAATTGCAGGAGGACATCCGTTAAAAGGCACAATTAAAGTCGATGGAGCAAAAAACAGTGCTGTTGCTTTAGTTCCCGCCACTATTTTAGCGGAGTCTCCAGTGACAATTGAAGGGCTGCCGGACATTTCTGATATTCATATGCTAAAAGGTTTGCTTGAAGAAATTGGAGGAGGCGTGACCTTTGAAGATGGGGAAATGAACGTGGACCCATCGAATATGATCGCCATGCCTCTGCCCAATGGCCGAGTAAAGAAACTGCGAGCCTCTTATTATTTAATGGGAGCCATGCTTGGGAAGTTTAAGAAAGCAGTCATTGGATTACCGGGGGGCTGTCACTTAGGACCGCGGCCGATCGATCAGCACATTAAAGGGTTTGAAGCCCTTGGAGCTGAAGTGACCAATGAGCAAGGAGCTATATATTTGCGTGCGAAAGAATTACGCGGGGCGAGAATATACCTCGATGTAGTCAGTGTCGGTGCAACCATTAACATCATGCTCGCCGCGGTCAAAGCGAAAGGCCGGACGGTTATTGAAAATGCCGCAAAAGAACCGGAAATTATTGATGTTGCGACGCTATTGAATAACATGGGCGCTAAGATTAAAGGAGCGGGCACGGATGTCATTCGAATAGAAGGTGTAGACAAGCTGAATGGCTGCCGTCACACCATTATTCCGGATCGGATTGAAGCCGGTACATTTATGATTCTGGCTGCAGCAGCAGGAGAAGGGGTCATTATTGATAATGTCATCCCGCTTCACGTAGAATCCTTGACTGCTAAGCTGCGTGAAATGAATGTTCCCATTGAAATTGGCGACGACAAAATATACGTTGGCAAAGCAGAAAAACTGCAAGCAGTAGATATTAAGACACTTGTTTATCCAGGGTTTCCGACAGACCTTCAGCAGCCTTTCACTTCTTTATTAACGAAAGCAGAAGGGTCAGCTATTGTAACGGATACGATCTATTCGGCACGATTCAAGCATGTAGATGAACTTCGGAGAATGAACGCACACATGAAAGTGGAAGGCAGATCGGCTATAGTGAATGGGCCTGTCCAATTGCACGGTGCGAAAGTAAAAGCCAGTGATCTTCGAGCGGGGGCTGCGTTGGTTATAGCCGGATTAATGGCCGAAGGAATCACGGAAGTCACTGGACTTGAACACATCGATCGCGGATATAGCCAGCTTGTAGAGAAATTAAGCAACATTGGCGCTGATATTTGGCGGGAAGAACTAAGTCAAGAAGAACTAAAGCAAATAAAAAGCTAATAATTTCTTCCCCTCCCTGTCGTTTAATTGTGTTACAATATATATGTTAATATGATATACGATTTAAAAAATATGCAGTTTGTAACACAGGAGGAAGACGATATGGAAAGAAGTTTATCTATGGAACTTGTACGTGTGACAGAAGCTGCAGCTTTAGCTTCCGCACGTTGGATGGGACGAGGAAAGAAAAACGAAGCGGACGACGCAGCGACTTCAGCGATGCGTGACGTATTTGATACAATCCCAATGAAAGGCACAGTCGTCATTGGTGAAGGCGAAATGGATGAAGCACCTATGCTATACATTGGCGAGAAGCTTGGTACTGGCTATGGCCCGCGTGTAGACGTAGCTGTTGATCCTTTAGAAGGAACAAACATTGTAGCTTCTGGCGGCTGGAATGCCTTAGCGGTTTTAGCGGTAGCTGACCATGGAAACCTTTTGCATGCCCCTGATATGTATATGGACAAGATTGCGGTAGGTCCTGAAGCAGTTGGACAAATCGACATCAACGCTTCTGTATTAGACAACTTAAAAGCAGTAGCGAGAGCGAAAAACAAGAACATTGAAGACGTGGTAGCCACTGTATTAAACCGTCCTCGTCATGAAGAAATTATTGCTCAGCTTCGTGAAGCAGGCGCGCGTATTAAGCTGATCAATGACGGAGATGTGGCAGGCGCGATCAACACAGCGTTTGATAAAACAGGTGTAGATATTTTGTTCGGTTCCGGCGGAGCGCCAGAAGGCGTTATTGCAGCAGTTGCTTTAAAATCTCTTGGAGGCGAGCTTCAAGGACGTCTGCTTCCTCAAGATGATGCGGAACTTGAGCGTTGTAAAGGAATGGGACTTGATGTGAATAAAGTGCTTCGTATGGAAGACTTAGTTCGCGGAGATGATGCCATATTTGCAGCCACAGGAGTAACAGATGGCGAGCTTTTGCGCGGCGTTCAATTTAAAGGAACATACGGCGAAACTCATTCCGTTGTTATGAGAGCGAAATCTGGTACAGTGCGGTTTGTTGACGGGCGTCACAGCTTAAGCAAAAAACCAAACCTTGTAATCAAATAATCTTAATATCCATTGATGAAGCAGCGGCAGAGCAGGCGATCTAGATCAGTCTGTGGCCGCTGTTTATTTCATCACATTTCATAGTAAAGTATCGCGTTGCTTCTTCTAGTGACTATTGTGCAGTGACTGATTGTACAAAAATATCCTCTCATACAATCCAATTGTTGATACATTCAATCCCAACGGTTAAAATAGATATGGTTTTTGAACCCTCTATATCATTATTATTTTTAACACACTACTCCCCTTATCATTTTAATTTAAAAATTATATAGGAGAGAACTAAATTAAAGCGTGGTGCCAAAATGGAAGAATTAACAATATCGTATTTAGAAAATTTAAAGTTAAAAGAGCTTTATGAATTAGCGCGGACATACAAGATTTCCTATTACAGCAAGCTGACTAAAAAAGAATTAATATTTGCTATATTAAAAGCCCGGGCAGAGGAGCAAGGATTTTTCTTTATGGAAGGCGTTCTCGAAATCATTCAATCAGAAGGTTTCGGCTTCTTGCGTCCGATCAACTATTCGGCAAGCTCAGAGGATATTTACATTTCCGCCTCACAAATTCGCCGTTTCGACTTAAGAAATGGAGATAAAGTATCCGGTAAAGTACGTCCTCCAAAAGAAAATGAGCGTTACTACGGATTGCTTCACGTAGAAGCTGTCAATGGGGATGATCCCGAATCTGCCAAGGAACGTGTGCATTTCCCTGCTTTAACGCCATTGTACCCGGATAGACAAGTTAAATTAGAAACAAGCCCAAGAAACCTTTCCACTCGAATTATGGATTTAATTGCTCCAGTAGGTTTCGGGCAGCGCGGTCTGATTGTTGCTCCTCCAAAGGCCGGAAAAACGATGCTTCTCAAAGAAATTGCCAATTCCATTACAACAAATAATCCGGAAGCCGAGCTTATTGTCCTATTGATTGATGAGCGCCCGGAAGAAGTAACAGATATCGAACGTTCGGTTCAAGCTGAAGTCGTCAGTTCGACATTTGACGAAGTGCCGGAAAACCATATTAAAGTGTCTGAATTAGTGCTAGAGCGTGCGATGCGCCTAGTTGAACATAAGCGTGATGTCATTATACTTATGGATAGTATTACTCGTTTAGCACGTGCGTATAACCTTGTTATTCCTCCAAGTGGACGAACACTTTCAGGAGGAATTGACCCAGCCGCATTCCACCGTCCAAAACGTTTCTTCGGGGCTGCCCGAAATATTGAAGAAGGCGGCAGTTTAACGATTTTGGCTACGGCTTTAGTCGACACAGGTTCACGTATGGACGATGTCATTTATGAAGAGTTCAAAGGAACAGGGAATATGGAGCTTCATCTTGACCGTTCACTTGCTGAGCGCAGAATTTTCCCAGCGATTGATATTAAACGTTCTGGTACGCGTAAGGAAGAACTGCTTATTGATAAAGGCCAGCTGGATATGATCTGGTCCATTCGCAAAACGATGTCTGACTCTCCAGACCTTGCAGAGAAATTCTTGCGCAAGCTGAGACAGACGAAGTCCAATGCCGATTTTATTGAGCAGCTGACAAGCGAAATCAAAACAAATGGCGCGTCAAAACGGATGTTATAAAAAAGCGGCTTCGCGGCTGAGAAGGTAAATTTAGAGGTCCCGTATTTATTTTTTAGCGGGGTGCAGGATAGAAAATGTATACTATTTTTTAGTTTGCAATTTTTGTCTGGCCTTGTTATAATAATGTCAGTGTGTTTAACAAATAAGTGCGGAGCTTTCCAACCGTGCTTTTTATACAAAACTCTGTTTCGAATGACTCAGGGCGGAAGGAGATGACAAAGATGAAAGCAGGAATTCATCCAAATTACAAAAAAGCTTCAGTGAAATGCGCATGCGGTAACGAGTTTGAAACTGGTTCTGTAAACGGCGACATTCGCGTGGAGGTTTGCTCAGAATGCCACCCATTCTACACTGGACGTCAAAAATTCGCTGATGCTGGCGGACGTGTTGATCGTTTCAATAAGAAATACGGCATGAAGAACAACTAATTTTAAACATAAGAAAACAGGTAAGGAGTTCATCTGCTTGCCTGTTTTTTATATTTTTACTGATAAAATAGGTGGAAATCAGGTATTTTTAAATAAGAACGTTCTGATTTCAAGTGCTCTTATTTAAAAATATCTGAAAAAAGCGGAAGACGCTTGATCAGGGGCAGCTAGACACATTTGTGGAATGAGTAGTGAAAGCGAGGACTTTTCATGTATGTAATGAAACAAACCGGATGGATCGAAGTTATTTGCGGAAGCATGTTTTCAGGTAAATCAGAAGAACTGATTCGTCGGGTGAGACGGGGACAGTTTGCTAAACAAAATATTATGGTATTTAAACCGGAAATCGATAATCGTTACAGTGAAAAGTCAGTGGTTTCCCATAATGGTTCTTCTTTTATCGCTAAACCTGTAGAAAGTTCTGCGGTCATCTTAGAAGAAGTGACTTCTGAGGTGGATCTTGTCGCTGTGGATGAAGTGCAATTTTTTGATGAAGGAATTGTACAAGTCGTTCAAACGCTGGCAGACCGTGGGCATCGGGTGGTGTTAGCAGGACTGGATCAGGATTTTCGAGGCGTGCCGTTTGGATCTATGCCCCAGCTGATTGCTGTCGCTGAGCTCGTCACGAAGCTTCAGGCTGTATGTGCTGTATGCGGATCTCCCGCAAGCCGGACACAGCGTCTGATTAATGGCGAGCCAGCAGGATATAATGATCCGGTTATTTTGGTCGGCGCAGCAGAAAGCTACGAACCGCGATGCCGTCATCATCACGAAGTACCTAAAACGGCAGCTTTTGCCCGAATGGAAACGCTCGAAAAAGAAAGCTGAGAATATCGGATAAACCTCCTTCAAACGGGTCAACCTAACGTGAAGGAGGTTTTTTTATGCGTCTATTTATGCTTGCTTGTTTATTCGTATTGACGCTTTCTGCTTGCGGAAAAGAAGAAAATTCTCTTTTTCACCAGCAAGAGGATCAAGCGGGAACAAATATGATCAATAATCAAGCGTCACAAGCAGAGAAGAAGGAATTAAATGACCGAGTGGATTTGTATCAAAACCCGAACTTCTTAGATTTATCTTCAGATACGTCAAAAGTGGGAACGGATGTGGATAAAGCAAGAGAAGTCATCAAGATCTATACGGATTATCGCCCGGGAAATGTCTGGGTCAATGGCAACCGTATGCAGGTTACTGTGTATGCTGAAAATCCAAGAGAAGTGAATCAAGCCGCTGTTCGCAAAAAATTAGTGAAAGCTTTGCCGAGATACGATATAGATGTTGAGGTAAAGGCAGAGAATCGATAAGACAAAGAGACGCACGAGACGTATTTTTTCGTGCGTCTTATTTGCTTAATACATAAATGATGTACAGTGAAATGTTAATAGGGGAATATAGGAACCAGTTTTGCAAACAGAATAAAAAAAGCGGCTGAGTAATTCCAAAATATCTGCAGCCATAAATGAACGAATAATTCCAACAGACGGCCGTGCTTTTATATGATTGTCTTGCCTTTTCCTATATAATATAATAAGAACATTATGGACGAAAAATTGAGGTGGATTTTATGTTCGATCGATTACAGTCAGTGGAAGATCGCTATGACAGATTAAATGAGCTTTTAAGTGATCCGGAGATTGTCAATGATCCGAAGAAGTTACGAGACTATTCAAAAGAGCAGTCGGATATTCAAGACACGGTTGAGACGTATAGAGAGTATAAAGAGGCGAAGCAGCAATATCAAGAAGCGAAGGCCATGCTTGATGATAAGCTGGATGCGGATATGCGTGAGATGGTGAAAGAAGAAATGAATGAGCTTTCCGAACAGCTGGAAAGCTTGGAAGAACGATTAAGAATTCTGTTGATTCCGAAAGACCCGAATGATGATAAGAACGTGATTATGGAGGTCCGCGGAGCTGCCGGAGGCGATGAAGCGGCATTATTTGCAGGCAGCTTGTACCGAATGTATAGCCGTTATGCCGAAACTCAAGGCTGGAAAATTGAAGTCATTGAAGCGAATGCGACGGGACTTGGCGGCTATAAGGAAATCATTTTTATGATTAACGGAAAAGGCGCTTATTCTAAAATGAAATATGAGAATGGAGCGCACCGTGTACAGCGCGTGCCGGAAACAGAATCAGGCGGCCGTATTCATACATCTACTGCAACGGTTGCTTGTCTTCCTGAGACGGAAGAAGTAGAAGTAGATATTCATGAGAAAGATATTCGTGTGGATACTTTTGCTTCGAGCGGACCAGGCGGCCAAAGTGTTAATACAACGATGTCAGCTGTTCGGCTTACCCATCTTCCTACAGGGGTAGTTGTATCTTGTCAGGACGAGAAATCGCAGATCAAAAATAAAGAAAAAGCGATGAAGGTTCTTCGTGCCCGCGTGTATGATAAATTCCAGCGCGAAGCTCAAGCGGAATATGATGCACAGCGAAAATCAGCGGTTGGATCAGGTGATCGCTCCGAGCGAATCCGGACGTATAACTTTCCGCAAAATCGTGTAACGGATCACCGAATTGGATTAACGATTCAGAAGCTTGATCAAATTTTAGAAGGCAAGCTGGATGAGGTGCTAGAAGCGCTTATTTTAGAAGAACAGTCCAGCAAGCTGGAAAGTCTGCAGGAGTAGCTATGACACAAAAAATATACGAAGCCCTCAATTGGGCTTCTTCTTTTTTAATAGAGCATGGACGAGATGCGAATGCTGGAGAATTGCTGATGCAATTTATTGTGAATAAGCAGCGCTCGGATCTTTTAGCTAGTCTGCACACAGAACTTTCTGATGAACAAAAGAGAACGTTTCATCAAGCGGTTCAGCGGCATGTGGATGGAGTGCCGGTTCAGCATATAATAGGATATGAGGAATTTTACGGCCGGCGCTTTCAAGTGAATAGTGATGTGCTGATTCCGCGGCCAGAAACAGAAGAGCTAATCTATCATTCTCTGAATATGATAAAAGAACATTTTCCAGCGAAAGAATTAACCATGGCTGATATCGGAACAGGCAGCGGAGCTATTGCGATCACGATGAAGCTTGAGATGCCTGAAATGAACGTGTATGCGGTAGACTTATCGGAAAAAGCCCTGCAAACGGCTCAAACGAATGGTCAAGGCCTTCAAGCGGATATTCATTGGCTGCAAGGAGATTTGCTCGCACCCTTTATAGAAAAAGGGATTCAATTGGATGTGATTCTGTCAAACCCTCCTTATATCCCTCTTTCGGACCGGGTAAGTTTATCAGAAGTGGTCATTGATCATGAACCAGAGCTAGCCTTGTTCGGCGGAACGGACGGACTAGACTTATACAGACGTTTTTGCTTGGAGCTTCCTAAAGTATTAAAATCAAGATCACTAGCCGGCTTTGAAGTGGGAGCAGGACAAGGAGTCTTAGTCGCAGACTTGCTTCAGAATGCTTTTCCAAAAGCGAGTGTAGAAGTAAAGTATGATATTAACGGCAAAGATCGAATGGTCTTTTTGAGGCTTTCGTAATTAATAGATTCTAAGAATGAAAAAAATATGAGATTGCGTGTTTAGGATATCCCTTTTCTGGCGAGACTGTTTGCCAGGAGGGGATAACAATGAACAAGTTCACAGCGGTACTTTACTTATTACTATTATCTATTGGAACGATCGTTAGTTTATATATACCAGACCAAGCAGCGGAAGCTGAAGAGACGATTGTCATTCCAAAAGAGGCGATCCGCCTACGGATTTTGGCTAATAGTGACAATGCTTCAGACCAAGATCTTAAACGAAAAATTAGAGATGCAGTAAATGCAGAAATTACGAAGTGGGTAGCTGACATTGAATCGCTGCCGAAAGCACGCGCTTTATTAAAAGAAAAGCTGCCTGAGATCCAAGCAATTGCGATGAAAACAGCGGAGGAAGAAGGGTCTTCTCAATCGGTTAAAGCGGAGTTTGGGAAAGTGAAGTTTCCAACCAAATTATATGGCCAATTTTTATATCCTGCTGGAGAATATGAAGCCATTTTAATTACAATTGGCGAAGGAGAAGGAGCGAATTGGTGGTGTGTTCTATATCCGCCGCTATGCTTTTTAGACTTCTCTAACGGAGCAGCTGTTGGTCCTGGCATTGAAGAAAATTCGGCTGAAGATCAAGAGAAAGAACCAGTGTATGCAGAAGGTGAAGTTCAAGTGCCAGAAGTGAAATTAGCGATTGTGGAAATCTTTAAAAGAAATAAGCAATAATAGACAAGTTTCGCTATTTTTCGAGAAAAGTTATAAACAGTTTATACTGAAACTGTGGAAGAAACCATTATTTATCTATTTTTCAGAAATTTATCCACATTCATCCACAGGGTTATCCACCGTATGTAAAGTTTTACACACAGATTGTGGATAAAAAGGTCAAGTTTGTGAATAAATGATGCGCATATTTTGTCTGGCATTGAGAAATATGTTGAAAACACTGGTTTATTGAGAGAATAAATGATTTTTAATATGTGAAAAATAAAGGTGAGAGCGATGGAAACAAAATATTGGCTTGTGGATAAAGATGTGGATTCATTAGCAACATATCCACAAATTAAAGAAGCGGCTGCTTTGCTTAGAGAAAATCAAGTTGTCGCTTTTCCAACAGAAACAGTTTATGGACTTGGAGCAAATGCAACTTCAGAAGAAGCATCTTCAAAGATCTTTGCGGCGAAGGGCAGGCCAGCGGATAATCCCCTTATTGTCCACATTGCAGACAGGGAGCAGCTGGATGATTTAACTGCTTCAATTCCTGAACAGGCGGAGCGGTTGATGGAGGCGTTTTGGCCAGGTCCGCTAACGATTATTTTTATGAAAAAAGACCAAGCGCTAGCCCGCCAAGTGACGGCAGGTTTAGAAACCGTAGCAGTGCGGATGCCAGATCACCCTGTAGCGTTAGCTGTGATCAGTGAAGCGGGATTGCCTATTGCTGCTCCAAGTGCGAATCGGTCAGGGAAACCAAGTCCCACATCAGCTAAGCATGTACAAGCAGATTTAGACGGACTAATCGCAGGAATCGTAGATGGCGGTGAAACGGGCGTGGGACTGGAGTCTACTGTGATTGACTGTACCGGGAAGATTCCGGTTATTTTGCGTCCGGGCGGCGTAACGAAAGAAGAGCTGGAGCAAGTGGTTGGAGAAGTAGGTCTGGATCCAGCTTTAAAAGATGAACTGGAAAAGCCAAAATCGCCAGGAATGAAATATCAGCACTATGCGCCAGACGCGCCTATGTATTTAGTAGAAGGCAGTCGTGAATGGATACAGGAGCTGATTCATCAGCAGCGAAAACTTGGAAAGAAGGTCGGGTTATTAACAACCGAGGAGCAAATGTCTTTTTACCAAGCCGATGTGATTCTGCCATGTGGATCTGAATCGAAGCTGGAGACAGTGGCGCGATCTCTCTATGAAGTTCTTCGAGCCTTTAATGAATCGGATGTGGATATGATTCTTTCCGAAACCTTTCCATATGAAGGGGTAGGGTCCGCTATCATGAACCGACTAGAAAAGGCCGCGGGTCATAGATGGCTTAGAGAATAAAGTGAATAGTAGAGCAAATTATGAGGAAAGTCTTTTCAGCATGGCTGAAGAGGCTTTTTTTATGTGAAAAATATCCATTCTTCATACTTAATGGCGGACATGCGTGCATATGTTGAAAGAGAAGCACGTCCAATGAGGAAGGGGTAGGAAGCAATATGAGCGGAGAATTACTTACACTATTAATGATGGCATTCGCACTAGGGATGGATGCATTTTCGGCAAGTTTAGCATTAGGGATGGCTCCGATCCGGTTAAAAAGGATTCTTTTTATAGGAATACTAATAGGGGTATTTCACGTCTGCTTGCCGCTAGCTGGAATGGCAGCAGGACAAATGCTTTCCAACACTTTTGGAGAAGTGGCAAGAATGGTGGGAGGGATCTTACTGCTGATACTAGGGGGGCAGATGGTGCTGTCTATTTTTAGGAAGGAAGAAGAAGCCGTTCGGGGAGTTGCAGGGTTCAGTCTGTTTTTATTTGCGCTCAGTGTTAGTTTGGACAGTTTTTCGGTGGGGCTGACTTTAGGTATATACGGTGCGAGAGCGGCAGTTGCTTTGACTTGCTTTGGAGCGGCGGCGGCTATTCTAACTTGGAGCGGGTTATTGCTCGGGAAAAAAGCGAAAAAATTTGTTGGGTCTTATGGAGAAATGATTGGCGGAATCGTCTTGCTTACCTTTGGTGTTAAGCTGTTGCTGCCATAAGAATGGATTGTAAAAAATAGAACTATTTTCCCCATTTATCATCAAATCTTATATAATAGAAGTAATGAATAGTTGGGGAAGGGAGTTCAGTTATGAGAGTGTTGTTTGTCTGTACAGGAAACACCTGCAGAAGTCCAATGGCTGAAGCGATGTTAAAGCATAAGCAAGAAAATTGGGAAATAAAATCTGCTGGCGTATTTGCCGCAGAAGGAAGTTCAGCATCGGAACAGACGAAATCGGTCTTGCTTGAAAAAGGGATCTCCATTGACCATCTGTCTCAAAGAGTTTCCCAAGAATTAATCGATTGGGCAGACGTGATTTTAACGATGACCAATAGCCATAAGCAAGTTCTGGCTGATTTATATCCGCCGGCAACAGAAAAAATACATGTATTGAATGAGTTTGTTGAAGGAGAGGCACGCGATGTGGCAGATCCTTTTGGAGGCACAATTGATGAATATAGACAGACCTATCTTGAATTAGATCAATTAATCCATCAGCTAATAAAGAAGTATTCAAATTGATGAGGGGATCAGAAGGGGGAAAGCTATGGAACGCAGCAATCAAACGTCATTCGGTCTAAGAAAGAAACTAGTCTTGCTTATTACCGTCCTTGCAGTCATAACGTATTCAACGAGCGGATTTTTTATTTATTACTTGTATCCTGCCTATTTCTCCTGGATCAATGAAGCTATCTTTACCGTCGTCACCTTGCTCATGGGAATTATGTGGTCAGGGATTCTTGCTTACTTTGCAGGCGGATATTTCGTGAAGCCGCTGCAAAGGCTGGAAACAGCGGCATTAGAAGCAGCGGAAGGGCATATTGAACACGAAGTGGAACTGCCGAAAAGTGATGATGAGATTCGTACACTTGCGGTGGCTTTTAACAACATGCTAAATAATTTACGCGGAATGGTTCACAGTATCGAGGGGAATTTCTCTTTGACGAATGACAGCGTGGTGAAGATATCGAATGAAGCTTCACAAGCTTCTCAAAAAGCCGAACAAATTGCGCGGACGGTTGATGAAATCTCAGTAGGAGCGGAGAATTCCGCCATGGCTATTCAATCAACGGCGGAATCAATTGAAGATGTGACGCACCTTGCCGCTGAAGTGCAAACAAAAGCGAAAAATTCAGCTGTTCAAGCTGAAGCGATGGTGAAAGATCTCCAAACGAACAAAAGAATTTTTGAGTCGCTGATCCAAGGAATGGAAAGACTTTCATCTGGTAATAAACAGTCTTTGCAAGCGGTCAAAGGGCTTGAAGACAACGCAAGAAAAGTAGAGCAGATTATTCAGCTTGTTGGAGATATTGCTGCTCAGACCAACCTCTTGGCATTAAATGCTTCAATTGAAGCAGCTCGTGCAGGAGAACATGGAAAAGGGTTTGCGGTTGTGGCAGAAGAAGTCCGCAAGCTTGCCGATGAAAGTGCCACGGCTGTGTCTGGTATTTCAGAACTGATTAAACAAATACAGCAAGAGGTTGATCAAGTAGTGCAAAGAATCTCTTCGCAGGTAAAAACAGTGAATGAAGAAGCGGACAAAGGATCGGCAGCAGGTGTCGCAATCGAACAGATGACGGACAAGATTCATGGAGTCGCTGATACGGTCAAATTGATTTCAGAATTAGTTGACCGCCAAATGAGCAGTATAAAAATTACATCCAGACAATCTCAAGAGGTTGCTGCCATAGCGGAAGAAACATCCGCAGGCGCTCTGCAAGTCACAATAGCAACCAAAGAACAAACGGAAGTCATGAATCATATTGAACAAGTGATTCTAGAGCTGAAAGACCAGGCTGAAGAATTGAAGTCTACCATTACCCAGTTCCGCGTATAAAACTTTAAAAATTCAGCAGGATATGACAAAATAAGCATATGGTACGTTTAGGAAGGGGAAGGTAACGATGAAGATTGCATTAGCTTCTGATCACGGAGGCGTGAATATACGCGAAGAGTTAAAAGGATTGCTTGACGAACTTGGATTAGAATATGAAGATTTCGGCTGCGAATGCGGAACTTCAGTGGATTATCCGGATTATGCCCTTCCTGTCGCAGAGAAGGTAGCAAATGGAGAGTTTGACCGCGGGATTTTAGTATGCGGAACAGGGATTGGCATGAGCATTGCGGCGAATAAAGTGAAAGGCATTCGCTGTGCTTTAGTACATGACCTCTTCAGTGCAAAAGCAACGCGTGAACATAATGACAGCAATATGCTGGCAATGGGAGAGCGCGTCATTGGACCAGGACTTGCGAGAGAGATCGCAAAAGTATGGCTGACAACAGAATATGAAGGCGGCCGTCATGAAAATCGTGTAGGTAAAATTAAAGAATACGAACAAAAATAGTCATTCGAGGGGATGAGCTAGTTGTTGGTAAAAGAGTTAGAGAGCCAGTTGACTCAAGTATTAACGGATTTTCAGCAGCAGGCGAAACTGCAAAAAGGGCAAACGTTAGTTATAGGCTGTTCTACATCGGAGATTGCCGGGGAAAGAATAGGGACGGCCGGAACGCTGGAAATAGCTGAAATGATCTATTCTAAGTTTCGCACATTTGCGGATGAAACCGGCGTTTATCTTGCTTTTCAATGCTGTGAACATTTAAATCGGGCGCTCGTCATTGATCAGGAATTGGCTGAACGAGAGCAGCTTGAAGCAGTAGCTGTAATTCCGGTTCGGCAAGCAGGCGGTGCGATGGCGGCATACGCTTTTGAGCAAAACCCTAACAGCGTTGTGGTTGAATTTATTAAAGCGGAAGCAGGCATAGATATCGGTGATACGTTCATTGGGATGCACTTAAAACATGTCGCCGTTCCGCTCAGAGTGAGCTTGAATCAAATAGGACAAGCCCATGTCACATTGGCAAAGACTCGTCCTAAACTCATAGGCGGTTCAAGAGCTGTTTATGAAAAAACGAATATAAATCAACAATGCAGCAGTTAATGTTAAGTTATTGCCGACTTTTTGTAGAAAGTCGGTTATTTTTTATAAATTAAATGGTCAATTACATATATTTCATTTGAAAGATAGTAGAAACATGTTAGAATGAAAGAGAATTTTTAAAATTGGCAATACATATTGTTGAAAATAATTTGAGATGAGCCGAAAGGGGATTAATAATGAGTAAAGTTGCAGTGCAAGACCCAGCAGTGTTCGAAGCCATTCAAAATGAACTAAAGCGTCAGCAGGAAAAAATTGAGCTAATTGCTTCTGAAAACTTTGTAAGTGAAGCGGTAATGGAGGCGCAAGGCTCTGTATTAACGAACAAATATGCAGAAGGCTACCCTGGCAAACGTTACTATGGCGGTTGTGAACACGTCGATGTAGTGGAAGACTTAGCTCGTGATCGCGCGAAGCAAATCTTCGGTGCCGAGCATGTAAATGTGCAGCCGCATTCAGGCGCACAAGCAAACATGGCAGTATATTTCACTATTTTAAATCAAGGCGACACAGTGCTTGGCATGAACTTATCCCATGGCGGCCATTTAACGCACGGCAGTCCAGTTAATTTCAGCGGTGTTCAATACAACTTTGTTGAGTATGGTGTAGATAAAGAAAACCAAATGATCGATTATGAAGATGTCCGCCAAAAAGCGGTAGAAAATAAACCGAAATTAATCGTAGCAGGCGCAAGCGCGTATCCTCGTGAAATTGATTTCGCTAAATTCCGTGAAATTGCGGATGAAGTCGGAGCTTATTTAATGGTGGATATGGCGCATATTGCTGGACTCGTAGCAGCAGGCCTTCACCAAAATCCTGTTCCATACGCTGACTTTGTCACAACTACTACTCATAAAACACTTCGCGGACCTCGCGGCGGGATGATTATGTGTAAAGAGGAATTTGCGAAGAAGATCGATAAATCGATTTTCCCTGGTATTCAAGGCGGCCCACTGATGCATGTCATTGCAGCAAAAGCGGTGGCGTTCGGTGAAGCGTTAGACGAAAGCTTTAAAGTGTATGCGGAAAACATTAAAAAGAATGCGAAACGTCTTGGAGAAGGCTTAACGAAAGAAGGCATTCAATTAGTCTCCGGCGGTACAGACAACCACTTATTGCTGATTGATCTTCAGTCTTTGGGATTAACAGGTAAAGTGGCTGAAAAAGTGCTGGACGAAGTGGGAGTCACAGTAAATAAAAACACGATTCCATTTGATCCAGAAAGCCCATTCGTAACAAGCGGAATCCGTATTGGTACTGCTGCGGTTACTTCACGTGGTTTCGATGAGCCGGCAATGGATGAAGTTGCTTCAATCATTGCGTTCACTTTGAAAAACCATGACGACGAAGCAAAACTTCAAGAAGCAAGCAAGCGTGTAACAGACCTTACAGCTAAGTATCCTTTATATAATTAATTAAAAAAACAAATCTGCGCATGTCGGCAGATTTGTTTTTTTTATTTTGGGGTGAAGAGGGGAGGGGGAGAAGGGGGGGGCTTGCCGAATCCGTCAGGTGAACAATTTCCTTCTATAATATATTGATAAACGATTTTGATTGTTCTTGTCCCGTTTTTTTTGTAAAATAAGATGGGGTCTTAATGAAGACCGGTTTATGAACGAGACGTTTGCTGCGAATGCGGCTTATTTTTTTGCCGGCGGCTGATAAAGCTGTTTAAAAAATTGTTTATGGACGTATAGTATTTAAAGATAAGGGAGCGATTATTTTGGGAAAAGTCTACGTATTTGACCATCCACTCATTCAGCATAAACTAACAATGATTCGTGATAAGAGCACAGGAACGAAAGAATTTCGTGAGCTAGTAGATGAAGTAGCTTCACTAATGGCGTTTGAAATCACTCGTGATCTTCCGCTTCAAGATGTAGAAGTAGAAACACCAGTTTGTAAAGCTAACGCAAAAGTCTTAGCTGGTAAGAAATTAGGGATTGTTCCAATCTTGCGTGCGGGTATTGGCATGGTTGATGGTATTTTAAAATTAATCCCGGCTGCTAAAGTAGGGCACGTCGGATTATACCGTGATCCTGAAACATTGCTTCCTGTTGAATATTATGTGAAGCTTCCAACAGATGTGGAAGAGCGTGATTTAATCGTAGTAGATCCAATGCTTGCAACAGGCGGTTCTGCTATCGAGGCAATCAATTCACTGAAAAAACGCGGTGCAAAAAACATCAAATTTATGTGCTTGATTGCCGCTCCAGAAGGGGTAGAAGCGATTAAAGAAGCACATCCTGAAATCGATATTTATATTGCTGCATTAGATGAAAAGCTAAATGAAAAAGGCTATATTGTTCCAGGGCTTGGAGATGCAGGAGACCGTCTGTTCGGAACAAAATAATCAATAAGTAGGTGCTCATACAATGAATCGCCCGATTAAGGTAATGACTATATTTGGCACTAGACCGGAAGCTATTAAGATGGCTCCGCTTGTGCTGGAGCTTCAAAAGCATCCGGAACATTTTGAATCAATTGTAACGGTCACAGCTCAGCATCGCCAAATGCTAGATCAAGTGCTGGCCATCTTTAATGTGAAGCCTGATTATGATTTAAACATCATGAAAGATCGTCAAACATTAATGGATGTCACCACTCGCGGCCTTGAAGGCTTGGATCAGGTGATGAAAGAAGTGAAGCCTGATATCGTTCTTGTTCATGGAGATACAACTACAACATTTATTGCGAGCCTCGCTGCTTTTTATAATCAAATAGCAGTTGGCCATGTGGAAGCAGGACTTCGCACTTGGAATAAATATTCACCATACCCTGAAGAAATGAACCGTCAGCTCACAGGAGTGATGGCGGATCTTCATTTCTCACCGACCAATCAATCTGAAAACAACTTGCTGAATGAAAATAAGAAGCAAGATACAATTTTCGTAACAGGCAATACGGCGATTGATGCATTAAAAACAACCGTGAAAGAAGGGTATGAGCATGAGGTGCTGACTCGTCTGGGGAATGACCGCTTGGTGCTGATGACAGCCCATCGCAGGGAAAACTTAGGTGAGCCAATGCGCAATATGTTCCGAGCAATTAAACGGTTAGTGGAAGAACAAAAAGATGTACAAGTTGTTTATCCCGTTCATTTGAATCCAGCTGTTCGTGAAGTGGCTGATGAAGTGCTGGGAAATGACCCGCGTATCCATTTAATTGAACCATTAGATGTCATTGACTTCCATAATTTCGCCTCAAGAGCGCATTTAATTCTAACAGATTCCGGCGGCGTTCAAGAAGAAGCACCTTCACTCGGGGTACCAGTGTTAGTTCTTCGAGACACGACGGAGCGCCCAGAAGGAATCGAAGCAGGAACGTTAAAGCTTGCCGGAGTAGAAGAAGAAAACATCTACCAGCTGGCTACTGAATTATTAACGAATGAATTAGCATACAAGCGAATGTCACAATCCTCTAATCCATATGGGGATGGAGAAGCATCTCGCCGTATTTGTGAAGCGATTAGATATTACTTTAAGCAAACGGATCAAAAGCCGGATCGTTTTACTATCTAGTGAGAAGAGAAGGGGGGCCTGTCGGCGACGGAGGCCTCCTTTTTTCTGCTTCACAAGCGTCATTTTAAACAAAATTTCAATCAATCAGACAAGGGTTAGAGCGTGTTTCTTCTATTAATAAAGTCTCTTTAATTTCAAGGGAAAACTTTTGATAATTTTGTGAAATATTCGTTACGGATTGTGATCTTTTTCACTGTAAACACATTGACATTAAAAAACCCCTATTGTATGCTTACAAAGGGTAAAGAACAATATAGTTTATACATAGTGTAAACGCTTTTTTTATTTGGATAAACAGGATACCATTGGAAGTCAGAGGTGGAATCTGATGATGAATCGAAGGAAGCTATTTCGAGCCATGGCCCTGTACAGTTCCATTTTAGCTCAGCTAGTCGGATCCATTCTAATTGGAATTTTTTCGGGACGCTGGTTAGATGGAAAATGGGACACAGAACCTCTTTTTTTAATCATCGGACTTTTAGTAGGTTTAGCAACAGGTGTATACTCCATGTTGCGTTCAGTCCGACATTTCTATTCGGGAGATTAGTATGATATGCCGGAACTCCAGCACACATTTGCAAGACACCGAAAGTATATACTCTACTTACTCTCCATGTTTGTACTCGGCTGGGGAATAACTCCTTATCAACCTGTCTTTGCGGGCCTCATCATCGGTACTAGCATCAGTTTTTTCAACCATTGGTTAATGGTCAAACGAATGGATCGTTTTGGCAAAGCGGTTGAATCTGGTCAAAAGGTTCCGTCGCTAGGTACTTTTTCAAGAATGGCATCAGCAGCTTTGGCTGCCATGATTGCTCTCAGTTTTCCTGAACAAATCCATCTTGTAAGCACAGTATTGGGATTAATGGCATCATATTTTGTCATTATGATAGATTTTATTGTTAAAAACTTAATAAAAAGCAATAACGGGGAAGAGAGGTGAAAAAAGTTGCATCATGAAGCTCCATTGTACAATTTGGAACTCTTTAATGGGTTGTCTCTTACTTTTAACTTATCCAACGTTTTGATGATCACAGTCGCAAGTGTTATTGTCTTTTTAATCGCTGTCATCTCTACGCGTTCCTTAGCTATGAAACCTACCGGAGTGCAAAACTTCTTTGAGTGGGTCATGGATTTTGTGAGAAACATTATTAAAAGTAATATGGACTGGAAAACAGGAGGGCGCTTTCACGTACTCGGAATAACGCTTATTATGTATGTGTTTGTTGCGAATATGTTAGGATTGCCTTTTGCCATTGTCATTGATAATGTCCTTTGGTGGAAATCACCAACAGCTGATCCAGTCGTTGCCTTGACTCTCGCTGTAATGATAGTGGCACTTTCTCACTATTATGCAATTAGAATGAAAGGCTTCGGGGAATACGGAAAAGATTTCGTACGACCTATGTGGTTCTTGTTCCCGTTAAAGATAATAGAGGAGTTTGCCAACACACTCACTCTTGGTCTTCGACTTTACGGAAACATCTTTGCAGGGGAAATCCTGTTAACATTACTAGTTGGAAGTCTAGCAACAGGGGTAGGCGGACATTTAGCCGCAATCATCCCAACACTAGCATGGCAGGGATTCTCAATCTTTGTCGGTGGTATCCAAGCATTTATCTTCACCATGTTAACGATGGTTTATCTGGCTCACAAAGTCAGCCATGATCATTAAAATATACCCAGTCCAAATTTGGACAAACCTATTTTCGAAAAAATAATATTTTCATACAATAAGGAGGAACTTTTAAAATGGGTCTTTTAGCAGCAGCAATAGCAATCGGTTTAGCAGCACTAGGTGCTGGTATCGGTAACGGTCTTATCGTATCAAAAACAGTTGAAGGTATCGCTCGTCAACCAGAAGCACGTGGTATGCTTCAAACAACAATGTTCATCGGGGTAGCACTAGTTGAGGCGATTCCTATCATCGCCGTAGTTATCGCGTTCATGGTACAAGGTCAATAATAACGGAATCTGCCGTATAGTGCGGCAATGAATCCGAATTTCTAGGCAATAAAACATACAACCGACCTCCACCCTCGAGAAGGGGGGCAGGCCGGTTGCTTAATAATGACGGAATTATGTTCCAAATGGCGAAGATCATTCCATGCGAACCTTCGCCATTCCTTTATGTACAATTACATCAAAGCAGCCAAGGAATATCCGGCATAAGCGTAAGCCAATTTCATAGCTTTCTCTTTTTCTAAAGAAAGCTGAAACTCTTGAAGGGAGTGAAATGAGCGTGTCAGCAAACGCATTTGTACTTGGTTCATCAGCTGGTTTTAACGGCGGTGACGTACTATTCCAATTAATCATGTTTATCGTATTGCTTGCATTGATTAAAAAGTTCGCTTGGGGTCCATTAATGGGCATCATGCAAGAACGTGAAAATCATATTGCAGGTGAAATCGAAGCGGCTGAAAAAAGCCGTGTAGAAGCTAATAAATTATTAGAAGAAACTCGTGCTGAGTTAAAAGCATCCCGTCAAGAAGCTCAAGCAATGGTTGAAAATGCGAAGAAGCTAGGGGAAGAACAAAAGAATGAAATCATCGTAGCAGCCCGTGCAGAAGCCGATCGCTTGAAAGAATCTGCGAAAATGGAAATTGAGCAGCAAAAAGAACAAGCAATGGCAGCACTTCGCGAACAAGTTGCTTCACTATCTGTATTGATTGCTTCTAAAGTAATTGAAAAAGAATTGACAGCAGCTGATCAAGAAAAACTAATCAATGATTATATTCAAGAGGCAGGGGAAGAGCGATGAGTAATTCCGCAGTGGCTAAACGCTATGCGCTCGCTCTATTCCAACTTGCTAAAGAACAACAGCAATTGGATGCAATTGAAGAAGAGCTTCGTGTAGTAAAAACCGTATTTTCGGATAATCAGGAGCTTTTACTTTTGCTTGAATCACCAAAAATGACGATTGACCAGAAGAAAGCTTTACTGCAATCTGCTTTCATGAAAGCATCACCTTTTGTGGTTAACACATTGATGCTTTTAACTGAACGTCATCGTGAAGGTCATATTACAGATGTGGCAGATGCTTACATACAATTGGCTAACGAAGAGCGCGGAATTGCAGAGGCAATTGTTGAGTCTGTTCGTCCGTTATCTCCGATTGAAGAAACAGCTGTTTCTGCAAAATTTGCAGCAAAAGTTGGTAAGCAATCGCTAAGAATCACGAATGTAATTGATCCAAACCTTTTAGGCGGATTAAAAGTACGCATTGGCAACCGTATCTTTGACGGCAGCCTTCGCGGAAAATTAAACCGTATGGAAAAGCAACTGACAGCAAGCAGCTAATCAAAAGCTTAAAAGTAATAACAATGAAAAAAACAATAAATTATGTGGGGTGAAATTCATGAGCATCAAAGCTGAAGAAATCAGTGCGCTGATTAAAAAGCAGATTGAAAACTTCCAGTCAGATATTACAGTAAGCGATGTTGGTACAGTTATTCAAATTGGTGACGGTATCGCACGTGCTCATGGCCTCGACAACGTTATGGCTGGAGAACTTCTTGAGTTCTCAACTGGTGTCATGGGAATGGCACAAAACTTAGAAGAAAACAATGTTGGTATCGTAATTCTTGGTCCTTACACAGATATTCGTGAAGGTGATGAAGTCCGCCGTACTGGACGCATCATGGAAGTACCTGTTGGGGAAGAATTAATCGGCCGTGTTGTTAACTCTCTTGGACAGCCTGTAGACGGTCTTGGCCCAATCAATACAACTAAAACTCGTCCAATCGAAAGCCCAGCAACAGGCGTTATGGACCGTAAATCCGTTCATGAGCCGCTTCAAACTGGTATTAAAGCGATCGATGCACTTGTGCCAATCGGACGCGGTCAGCGTGAGTTAATCATCGGAGATCGTCAAACAGGTAAAACATCTGTAGCGATCGATACGATTCTTAACCAAGCAGACCAAAACATGGTATGTATCTATGTAGCTATCGGACAAAAAGAGTCTACTGTACGTAACGCAGTAGAAACACTTCGTAAGCACGGAGCTCTAGATTACACAATCGTTGTTACAGCATCTGCTGCACAACCTGCACCAATGTTATTCCTTGCACCTTATTGCGGAGTAACAATGGGTGAAGAATTTATGTTTAATGGCAAGCACGTACTGATTGTATATGATGATTTATCAAAACAAGCAGCTGCTTACCGTGAACTTTCATTACTACTACGCCGTCCTCCAGGTCGTGAAGCTTACCCTGGTGACGTATTCTACTTGCATTCACGTTTACTTGAACGTGCAGCAAAATTAAATGATACATTAGGTGCTGGTTCTATTACAGCTCTTCCATTCGTTGAAACGCAAGCAGGGGATATCTCAGCTTACATTCCAACGAACGTAATCTCGATCACTGATGGACAGATCTTCTTGCAATCAGATCTATTCTTCTCAGGCGTTCGTCCTGCGATCAATGCCGGTTTATCAGTATCTCGTGTAGGTGGTTCAGCACAAATTAAAGCGATGAAGAAAGTAGCGGGTACGCTTCGTCTTGACTTAGCAGCATACCGTGAGCTTGAAGCATTTGCTCAATTTGGTTCTGACCTAGATAAAGCAACACAAGCAAAATTAAATCGTGGTGCCCGTACAGTTGAAGTATTGAAACAAGACTTGAATAAACCAGTTAAGGTTGAAAAACAAGTTGTGATTCTTTATGCCTTAACTCGCGGACATTTAGATGATATTCCAGTAGCAGATATTCGTCGTTTCGAAGAAGAGCTATTGGGCTGGTTAGATCACAACCACACGAACGTGTTAGATCACATTCGCACGACGAAAGAGCTTGCTTCTGATGATGAAATGAAAGCAGCCATCAACGAATTCAAGAAGACGTTTGCGAAATCCGAATAATTGACCTGAAGCGATGCCTGATTAGTTGATCTAGTCAGGGTCGGCTGGTCCATTTTGAAAGATGATTTAACATTATAAAAGGGTGGTGAGAACCAGTGGCATCGTTACGCGATATAAAGACTCGTATTACATCTACTAAAAAGACGAGCCAAATAACAAAAGCGATGGAAATGGTTTCCGCTTCTAAATTAAGCCGTGCGGAATCGAACGCAAAAGCATTCGTTCCTTATATGGACAAAATTCAGGAAGTGGTAGCATCGATCGCTCTTGGAAGCAAAGATGTAACACATCCGATGCTAGTCTCTCGCCCCGTTAAAAAAACCGGGTATTTGGTTATTACCTCTGACCGGGGTTTGGCGGGAGCTTATAACAGCAGCATTCTTCGCCTTGTTCATAATTTAATTAAAGAGCGTCATACGTCAAGTGATCAATATGTCATTATTGCCATTGGACGTATGGGAAGAGACTTTTTCCGCAACCGCGGTATGAATGTAATCTCCGACATTACTGGTCTTCCGGATCAGCCTAATTTTGCGGATATTAAAGATATCGTGAATAAGACAGTCGGTATGTTTGCCGATGGTATATATGATGAACTTTATATGTACTACAACCATTTTGTCAGTGCGATCCAGCAGGATGTCACCGAGAAAAAGGTTCTGCCTTTAACGGAAATCGCTAGCTCGAATAAATTGACTTCTTATGAGTTTGAGCCGTCTGCAGAAGAAATTTTGGAAGTTCTTCTTCCACAATATGCGGAAAGCTTAATTTACGGAGCGCTGCTTGATGGGAAAGCCAGTGAGCATGCCGCACGTATGTCAGCCATGAGAAGTGCAACTGACAATGCGAAAGAATTAATTAATGATTTAACATTGAAATATAACCGTGCGCGTCAAGCGGCGATCACTCAGGAAATTACTGAAATCGTTGGCGGAGCAGCGGCATTAGAATAGTAAGTTCGTGAAAACGGGACTGCGGCAGGGACGAATCAGCTGCAGCCTCCTTTCACACTCAAATGCTAGTTAGGAGGGAAAGAGATGAACAAAGGACGCGTTCTTCAAGTCATGGGTCCGGTTGTTGACGTTAAGTTCGAAAGCGGTCAGCTTCCTGAAATATACAACGCGTTAAAAGTGCAGGTTGGTGCTCGTGCGGGTTCTGCAGCAGCTGAATTAACTCTAGAAGTAGCTGTTCATTTAGGTGACGATACCGTACGTACAATCGCGATGGCTTCAACAGATGGATTACAACGAAATACTGAAGTATTAGATATGGGTCAGCCGATCTCTGTACCAGTAGGAGATATTACTCTTGGACGTGTATTTAACGTACTAGGTGAAACAATCGATTTGAACGATCCAATCGCAGGAGAAGCACGCCGTGATGCCATTCACCGCCTAGCTCCTACGTTTGAACAACTTTCTACTGAAGTAGAAATTCTTGAAACTGGTATTAAAGTAGTTGACTTACTTGCACCATACATCAAAGGCGGTAAAATTGGTCTTTTCGGTGGTGCGGGAGTAGGTAAAACCGTATTAATCCAGGAATTAATCAATAACATCGCTCAAGAGCACGGCGGTATCTCTGTATTCGCCGGTGTAGGAGAGCGTACTCGTGAAGGAAATGACCTTTTCCACGAGATGAGCGATTCTGGCGTTATCAGCAAAACAGCGATGGTCTTCGGACAAATGAATGAGCCGCCTGGAGCGCGTATGCGTGTGGCACTTACTGGTTTGACTATGGCGGAATTCTTCCGTGATGAGCAAGGCCAGGACGTATTATTCTTCATCGATAACATCTTCCGTTTCACTCAAGCAGGTTCAGAGGTTTCTGCCCTTTTAGGACGTATGCCTTCTGCCGTTGGTTACCAGCCGACACTTGCTACTGAAATGGGTCAATTACAAGAGCGTATCACATCAACAAACGTAGGTTCAGTTACATCTATCCAAGCAATCTATGTACCAGCCGATGACTATACGGATCCGGCTCCTGCTACAACATTTGCTCACTTAGATGCAACAACTAACCTTGAGCGTAAGCTTTCTGAGATGGGTATTTACCCAGCGGTAGATCCATTGGCATCTACATCTCGCGCATTGTCTCCTGAAATCGTTGGAGAAGAACATTACAGTGTTGCCCGTCAAGTACAGCAAACACTTCAGCGTTATAAAGAATTACAAGATATCATTGCGATCCTTGGAATGGATGAGCTTTCAGAAGATGATAAGCTAACTGTTCAACGTGCTCGCCGTATCCAATTCTTCTTATCTCAAAACTTCCACGTGGCAGAACAATTTACTGGTCAAAAAGGTTCTTATGTACCAGTTAAAGAAACTGTTCGCGGATTTAAAGAGATCCTTGAAGGTAAATACGATCATCTTCCAGAAGATGCATTCCGTCTTGTAGGTCCGATCGAAGAAGTCATTGCAAGTGCTAAAGAGATGGGTGTAGAGGTATAATAAGGGATCAGGAGGGGTAAGTAATGAAGACAGTAAAAGTCAGTATCGTCACTCCTGACGGCCCGGTGTACGAATCGGAAGTTGAAATGGTAAGCGCTAAAGCTCAAAGCGGTGAGCTAGGTATTTTGCCAGGACATATTCCGATGGTCGCTCCTTTACAAGTTGGCGCTGTCCGTTTAAGCAAAGGCGCTGGCAAACCTGAATTGGTTGCTATCAGCGGCGGCTTTTTAGAAGTTCGTCCGGACCAAGTGACGATATTAGCGCAAGCTGCTGAAACAGCTGAAAATATTGATATTGCCCGGGCAAAAGAAGCTAAGATGAGAGCTGAACGCCGGTTAAGCGACAAACAAGAGAATGCAGATTTTAAACGTGCTGAACTAGCGTTGAAACGGGCTATGAACCGTATTGACGTTTACGAAGGCAAGTTATAAAATGAGAAACCTTCCGTCTGTGCGGGAGGTTTCTTTTTTCAAATATTGAAATAGGCAGGTGATAATATGTATGAACAATTCGGCCAGCAAGCACTCTTTAGTATGGTTTCGCACCTCTTTTTTATAGGGTTAACATTTTGGTCCCTTCAGGCTCTGCGATATGAACAAGTTCTAAAAGCCAACCATATTGTACAAGCAAGATTATTATTTATATTATTGTCCCTCGCTATAGGATCAACGGTAAGCAACTTCTTTCTAGATTACTTCGTATGGTCCCGCCAACTGCCTCTTCTTTTTTAATAATAAAAAATACCTAGTTCTTCTTTCATGCTTGCATTTTTTTCGAATTTGTTTAATATTTTTTTAGGGTGGATTTTTTATCCTGCACATGGTATTTTCATGTTATGCGTGAATCGTTTCACAAGATTTATAGAGGATGCGAATTTCGCGCAATTCTCGTATGTTTTCTTTCTTTCCGGTGCATACTGGGAAGGAAGGAGATGAAGATCATGAAGAAGATTCTTACTATATTAATAGTTTTTAGTTTTATTCTGGTTAATTACGGGAATAGTACCATTGCACAGGATCAGACCGGCCTGCTTCAAATGACTGACGAAGTGAAGAAACAAGAGGGAAAGATTAACGAATGGATGATACATACCCGAGAAAAAACCAGCAGAGAGCAGATGAATGATGTGATTCGCAAGATCAAGACCCTGTTTCCGAACTGGGAATACTCGGATGTGCAAAAAAGCAAGAAAGATAGACTTGTGGCTGTTCATTCAAATGGACATATCCAGCAGCAAATTAAATTATCTTATGACAGTGACTACCAAGCAGCGGCTTATCTGATCTATACAGTGAAGATTACGGATGAATCCGCGCTGCGAAAGTTTATGGACGAACAATTTGATCAAACATATTCACAAATTTTTAACAACACACCTCCAATTTTCACTTGTATTCAAGGAGAATTCGGTGGTAAACTTGAGGAAGTTTTGCAAAATCAAATTTCCACATTACTATTGGTCTGGAAGGCTAAGAAAATAGAAGACATCTCAGAATCAGGGTTTTATTCATTATCCGCATTTTCAGAGCGCTTCAAAGAAACCCTTCCACTGCCATCACAACAAATGAATCTGCAAATTGGGCTTAGAGAAACTGGATTGGGTGCCGGGACAAACTTTGTAATTGGCACGCCGATCATTACGATTGAATATTAATATATAAATTGGACGCGGAGGGGAATACCTTGGAAAAAATTATCGTCCGCGGCGGACAAAGGCTGAATGGGACTGTTAAAGTAGAAGGTGCAAAAAACTCAGTTTTGCCTGTGATCGCTGCAACATTATTAGCTGGTAAAGGAAAGAGCATTATTCGGGATGTGCCGACGCTCTCTGATGTATATACAATTAATGAAGTATTACGCCACTTAAATTGTGTCGTGAAATTTGAAAACAATACAGTTGAAGTTGATGCATCAAATGAGCTGTTTGTTGAAGCACCATTTGAGTATGTTCGTAAAATGAGAGCATCTGTGTTAGTCATGGGATCTTTACTTGCACGTACTGGAAAAGCACGTGTTGCATTGCCTGGCGGCTGTGCAATTGGGTCAAGACCGATTGATCAGCATTTAAAAGGCTTTGAAGCAATGGGTGCAAAAGTGCGCGTAGAAAACGGATTTATTGATGCAGAAGTAAATGGCAGATTAAAAGGCGCAAAAATTTATTTAGATTTTCCTAGTGTGGGAGCAACTGAAAACATCATGATGGCTGCCGCTTTAGCGGAAGGTACAACTGTGCTTGAAAACAGTGCGAAAGAGCCAGAAATCGTTGATTTAGCGAATCTTTTAAATCGTATGGGCGGTAAAGTGGTTGGAGCTGGAACTGAAACCATTCGCATTGAAGGAGTAGAGCAGCTGCAAGGAGCGGATCATGCGATCATTCCAGACCGGATTGAAGCTGGAACGTTTATGACAGCTGCCGCTATTACAGGCGGAAATGTGTTAATTGAAGGTGCCGTGACTGAACATATGTCATCTGTTACATCCAAGCTAAAAGAAATGGGTGTGCAAGTCATTGAAGAAGAAAATGGTTTACGTGTCATTGGACCAGAAAAACTAAAAGCAGTTGATATTAAGACGATGCCTCATCCTGGTTTCCCTACGGATATGCAGTCTCAAATGATGGCATTGATGCTTAAAGCGGAAGGTACAAGTGTGATTACAGAAACAGTCTTCGAAAACCGCTTTATGCATGTAGAAGAATTCCGCCGGATGAATGCGAATATTAAAATTGAAGGCCGTTCAGTGATCATTAATGGCCCTGCAACTGTTCAAGGTGCCGAAGTAGCGGCTACTGATTTACGTGCTGGTGCTGCCTTGATCCTTGCTGGTTTAATTGGTGAAGGGTATACCCGCGTAACAGAGTTAAAGCATTTAGACCGTGGATATGTGAACTTCCATGGGAAACTTGCTGCGCTTGGGGCAGATATTACTCGTGTGAATGATGAGGAAGAAACTTTAGAAACAACAGAAGAATTTGCAGCAGAAAAAAATAGTTAAGGCATAACCTGCTTATCTTAGTGATAAGCGGGTTTTTTCATATTATACATAGAATATTTTCAATTTATACCGAGAAATATATACTTCTCTATTGTTGCCGCCTTTTTACATTTTTATTCAATTTTTAAACATAAACCTCTTTTTTTGCCCATATGTATATGATTAGCGCCATTTGTAATGGAGACGATAGATTGAACCGCTACAGATTGCTGCGCAAATCTATGAATGGAGGCATCCAGTGTGAAAAAATTTAACCCGCTATGGATCGGACTATCATTTCTTACGTTAATCGCTGTTATTATTCCTGCTCTGCTGGTCATTCCATTTGGCTCTAGCCATGAAGAAACCTTATTGGAAGAAAATATTCAGCCTAAACAGAATGAAGGATCACTCGATGAGTCACCGGTGGATGTAGCTGTCTTCCGTTCTCAGAAAAAACAAGTTGAGACGTTTCCGCTTGAACAATATGTGGCGGGCGTCGTATCAGCTGAAATGCCGGCTGAATTTGAAAAAGAAGCATTAAAAGCCCAGGCACTCACCGCAAGAACCTATATTGTCAAACATATGATGAGCGGCAGTATGGTAAACGACGGCAAAGCGAATGTCACAGATACAGTGACGCATCAAGTATTTAAGAGTAAAGAGGAGCTCCAAGACATTTGGGGAAAAGATTATGAATGGAAATCGAAAAAGATTGAAGAAGCAGTAAAGGAAACAGCGGGTAAGATTCTTACGTACAATCAGCAGCCAATCACCGCCTCTTTCTTCTCAACAAGCAATGGATACACAGAGAACTCAGAAGACTATTGGAGTGAATCCTTGCCCTATTTAAAAAGTGTGAACAGTAAATGGGATGAGGCTTCTCCTAAATATGAAGCTAAAAAGACGATGTCTGTAAAGGAATTCGAAAATAGGCTAGGCATTTCATTAAAGTCGAGTAAGGAAGTTGGCAGTATCTTGGAAAGAACATCAGGCAACAGAATTGCTAAGTTGAAGATTGGCGGCAAAGAGTTTTCCGGCAGAGAGATTAGAGAAAAGCTAGAGCTTCCATCATCTGATTTCAGCTGGGTTCGTAAACAAGAAGAAATGATCATTACAACGAAAGGGTACGGACACGGCGTTGGAATGAGTCAATACGGGGCGAACTTCATGGCGAAAGAAGGGAAAGATCACCAGGAAATAGTGAAGCATTATTACCAGGAAGTCGCTATTGATCAAGCGGATCGCTATTTAAACGTGGCAACCGCAAAAAAATAACTCCTTTGATCCAATAAACGATCAAGGAGTTAGGAACTCGCCCACCGGCTGAATTTGAGCATCATTTGAGTGATTCGGCTGCGTGGGTTTTCAAAATAGGTGTAGCGGACAATTAAATAACATATGAGAACGCCTGTTATATCTTTAACTGCGTCAATGATTGTAGCAGAGCGGTAGGGGACAAATGCTTGATGAATTTCATCTATTAAGCCATAAAAAGAGGCGATAATAGCGGCTGCTAAGTGTGTAGCGGTTGTAAAGCGGCCATTTGCTAGAAAGGCATTTACAATTAAACCATATAAAATAGCGAACTCAATCAGGTGGAGTGATTCTTTCATCCATCGGTCAACGTCATTTTGAGGCAATTGAACAATGGCATCATGAGGCAGGCCCGACATGACCCATATGGCAATCATATATAGAAAAGGTGCGATAGTGGACAAGCCTCTGGCAAATGATTTCATTATAGCGATCACCATCCTTTGCAATCTATTTGGCTGAATTTTATTGTAGCATGGTTTAGTTTTAAAATATTTTCACTTTTGTGGCGGTTTTTTTAACGTTTTCCTCTTTTACGTGCACAGCAAGAAATGCCAGAGGTGGAATCATAGAATAAATTACCTATTACTAAGAAAAGCTTCGGAAAAAAATAAAATAAATAGATTTCAGAAATATTTTCCAACGAAGGTATATAATTCTCCAATCCTGTTCAAACTGGTTGCTGAGGTGATGAACATGAGAGAGGGAGAAAAAAAGCCAATTCCCCCAAAAATGAAAGACTTTTTTAAGAAGCGCTGGGTATTTCCAGCAGTCTATTTATTGAGTGCCGCACTATTAATTTCTGGGTTTATCTGGTATCAAGTAGCAAGTGTAGACACAGCTAAAGAAGCAGATTTAGAAGGAAATGCGCTCATTGAAGAATTTGAAGAAGAAGCAGCAGAAGTGAATTCAACGATTGAGAATATCATGCTGCCGGTGAAAAATCAGAACGAAGCCATCGTCAAAACCAACTTTTACGATGAGAATGCTTCTGAAAAGCAGCAAGAAACGGCTTTAGTCGTTTACAACAATACGTATCACCCTAACACAGGGATGGACTTTGCAGCGAAGGACGGAAAAAGCTTTGACGTTACAGCTGCATTAAGCGGAAAAGTTACGCAAGTAAGAGAAGATTCATTGCTTGGGAATGTTGTTGAAATCGAGCATGGCAATGGCGTAGTGACTACGTATCAATCGATTCAAGATATCGGATTAAAAGCTGGTGACGAAGTAGCTCAAGGCGATGTGATTGGAAAAGCGGGTCAAAGTCTTTTCAATGAAAAAGCAGGCATCCACGTACATTTTGAAGTAAGAAAAGATGGAGTGGCGCTAAATCCGCAAGAATTCTTCAATAAACCAGTATCGGCGATTGAAGAAGTCGTCAATGAGGAGAAAGAAGAAGCGACTGAACAAGAAAACCAAGGTGCTGCTGAGGAAAGCAAGGATGCAGCTGAAGAATCAGAGCAAGAATCAAGCAAACTTGAAGATCAAAGCAATAGCCAAGAAGATACGAACGAGGAAAAAAGCAGCTCTTAATGAGCTGTTTTTTTTCGTATGCAGAAATAACCGCAGTAGTTATCATATTTTCCGGCTCGCGCTCGTATAGTAAGAATAAAACCTGCAATAGAAATTTAGAGGGAGTGTTTGAGGTGAGGGGTCGTTAGACGAGCAAACGCCGATTAGCAGAGTGAGCAGACTATATGCCGAAAAGAAAGAAAGTGAAAGCTTTCTTACCGCAGAAGGGATACATGCGGGACGATATTATTCAACGAAGCGAAAGCGAGTCTCATTTCACACGTCTCACATCCAATAAGGGAGGCGAGCGTTGTGCACGATTACATCAAGGAGAGAACCATCAGGATCGGAGAATATATCGTGGAGACAAGAAAGACCGTACGTGTAATAGCCAAAGAGTTTGGTGTATCCAAAAGCACCGTTCATAAGGATTTAACAGAAAGACTGCCGGAAATCAATGCGGAACTCGCACAGCGGGTCAAAGCCATATTGGATTACCACAAATCAATTCGGCATCTAAGAGGAGGAGAAGCGACAAAGAAAAAATATTTAAAAGAAGAAGCATTAAACTAAAGTTAAGCATCTGCCTCTTAATCGGGCGGATGCTTTTTGCTGTGACGGTCAAGCTGCTGTGTGAGAAGAGTAGAATGATGCACTTTGGCAGGAATAATTGGTGTTTTGGAAAGAATACGAGGTCAAACGGAAAGAAAAGAAGCCGGACTGGAAAGAATATCGAGCTAAACGGAAAGAATAAATGGCAAAATAGAAAGAATGCGGCGATATCGGCTGAGCGGAGATCGCTGAATCAAGTGATCGGCAGGAATCTGTAGCGTTTTGGAAAGAATAAGGAGCTAAGTAGCAAGAATATGAAGTGAATTAGAAAGAATAAATGGCAAAACAGAAAGAATGCGACGATACCGACTGAGCGGAGATCGCTGAATCAAGTGATCGGCAGGAATCTAGGTCATTTTGGACAGAATAAGGAGCAAAATAGAAAGATTATGCCGTGAAATAGAAAAAATAAATGGCAAAACAGAAAGAATATGACGCGAATCGGAAAGAATCAACCACCCCTTAGAGAGAAGACCTCGCGCAAACACCGCAAATCACCCCCAACGACCAAACGCCAAAAGTAATTTCCCCCCCATGCTCACAGTCAAGAAACAAAATATTAATAATTTATCAATTATTATACAATTTAGGATCATTTTTATTTCAAATATGATAAAATAAAAAATTGGGAAATATAACTTGTATCATATGAAAATTGACATAGAAACGATGAAAATGACAGCTGTTTTTATAAAAGGAGGTTACTTTATGCTCTCTAAAGATATTGGAATAGATCTTGGGACTGCAAATGTATTAATTCATGTAAAAGGCCAAGGGATCGTTCTTAACGAACCATCGGTAGTAGCAATAGATAAGAATACGAATAAAGTGCTGGCAGTTGGTGAAGAAGCTCGCCGCATGGTGGGCAGAACGCCGGGTAACATTATTGCGATTCGCCCTTTAAAAGATGGGGTGATTGCGGACTTTGATATTACAGAATCTATGCTGAAGCACTTTTTAACCAAGTTAAATGTAAAAGGAATTCTGTCTAAACCGCGGATATTAATCTGCTGTCCGACGAATATCACAAGCGTCGAGCAAAAAGCGATTCGTGAAGCAGCTGAAAAAAGCGGCGGGAAAACAATTTATTTAGAAGAAGAACCGAAAGTCGCAGCGATCGGAGCAGGGATGGATATCTTTGAACCGAGCGGCAACATGGTTGTTGATATTGGTGGCGGAACGACGGATGTAGCCGTTCTATCAATGGGGTCAATCGTCACTGCGTCATCCATTAAGATGGCCGGCGATAACTTTGATGCTGAGATTCTTAGCTACATTAAAAAAGAGTACAAGCTGTTAATCGGTGAGCGGACAGCAGAAGATATTAAAGTGAATATCGGAACGGTGTACCCTAACGGCCGAAATGAAGAAATGGACATTCGCGGACGGGATATGGTCACTGGACTTCCTCGCACCATGAAAGTGTATTCAGGTGAAATTGAGGAAGCTTTGAGAGAGTCAGTGGCTGTCATTGTTCAAGCGGCGAAAAATGTACTTGAGCAAACCCCTCCTGAGCTGTCAGCAGATATTATTGACCGCGGAGTCATTTTAACAGGCGGCGGTGCTTTGCTGCATGGAATGGATCAGCTTTTAGCGGAAGAATTAAAGCTTCCTGTTTTAGTAGCTGAAAACCCAATGGACTGTGTTGCGATTGGCACAGGAATAATGCTTGATAATATCGAAAAGCTTTCAAAAAAGAAAATTAAGTAATACAAGACAAGCGAGGCGGGTTTCCGTCTCACTTGTTCTCCTCTCAGTATAATGCCTTCATAGAAAATAAGCCCTTTGACTATAGTCTTTCATTCGCGGTAATCAACCAAGAACTGTCTCCTTCTTTCAATGGAAATTTAACAATTATTAATATTAGGTGGCACGTCACATTCAAGAGTAACTGCCTGGTCTATAAAATGTTATAATAAACCAAACAACCTAAACAATGAGGTGAAAGGATGTTTAGAGGATTTTATACAGCAGCATCCGGTATGATCGCTCAGCAGCGTCGGACTGAAATGCTGACTAACAACATGTCTAATGCGAATACTCCTGGCTATAAAGCCGACCAATCCTCTATGCGCGCGTTTCCTGAAATGCTCCTTCAGCGCATGGATCAAGTGTCAATACCGACAAAGAAGAAATTAAACCTGCCATTTGAGCCTCGCTTAGGGTCAGTGAATACAGGTGTTTATATGCAAGAAACGATGCCTCTTTTTGCACAGGGGGATCTTCGTGAAACAGGTGCTAAAACGGATCTAGCTTTATTAGATATCTCGATGCCGGTCAATGAAGAATCTGGCCAGAGCGGAATGGTTTTTTATACCGTGCAAGGCTCTGACGGAGTGACCCGCTACACGCGTAATGGAAATTTCACACTTGATGCAGAGGGGTACTTAACGACGGCAAGCGGGCATTACGTCCTTAGCCAACAGGGACAGAGAATTCAATTGAACTCTGACCAGTATACGGTCGATGAAACTGGACAAATTACTGAAAATGGCGCAGCGGCTGGACGAATAGGTGTCGCTTTAGCAGCGAATCCGAATGTTCTGGTTAAAGAGGGAGATGGATTATTTCGTTCAGAAGGCGGAGAACTTCCAGATGCGTATACGCAAAATGAAGCTCAATTTCAGATGAAACAAGGGTTTTTAGAAGCATCCAATACGGATGCTGCGAGAACAATGACGGATATGCTGACGGCTTACCGGGCATTTGAAGCGAATCAAAAAATACTAACTGCCTATGACCGCAGCATGGAGAAAGCCGCAAACGAAATTGGCCGCGTGAACTAAACTCCTAAAAGGTGGAAATGAAATGAACCGTACAATGATTACAGCTGTGAATACACTTGGTCAATTACAGCAAAAACTAGATATCATCAGCCATAATATGAGCAACGTGGACACGAATGGCTATAAGCGCCGTGAAGCGACGTTTGCGGAGTTAATCAATCAGCAGTCATTAAATATGCTTAGACAAGATCAGGAAATTGGCCGGTTAACACCTCCGGGCATTCGAGTCGGAGCGGGCGCCAAAATTGCTCAGTCTCAAGTCATAGGCTCGCAAGGCAGCTTGCAGACAACTGGACGCCAGCTTGATTTTGCCTTTACAAAAGAAAATCAATTCTTTAAAGTATTAGTGCAGGAAGATGGACAAGGTCAAGTTCATTACACTCGCGATGGAGCTTTCTCTGTGACGCCGGTCAATAATAATGAAGTGATGCTTGTTACGAACGAAGGCCACCCTGTGCTTGATGAAAATGATAATATCATCACGTTTAGTTCAGAGAACGGCCCAATTTCTTTGCGAGAAGGCGGAGTCTTAACTATAGGTGAGGCACAGACGGTTAACTTAGGCGTTGTGCAAGTCAACCGTCCGCAGTTTCTCGAGCAAAAAGGAGCCAACTTTTTTACACTTCCAGCGAATCCCGCTGTTCCGGAAGACCAAATCATGCGGAATTTAGCGGCTCTTGAACGAAATGAAATCGGCTTGCAGCAAAGTACACTTGAAAAATCAAATGTGGATTTTGCAAAAGAGATGGCTGAACTGACAAATGTACAGCGCTCTTATCAATTTCAGTCCCGTGCGATCTCTCTATCAGATCAAATGATGGGATTGGTTAACGGTATACGGTAGAGGTGAGGAAACTGTGACAGATAACTTAAGGAAAACGACTAAACGCACCCGTCTCACACCCCTCGGCCGTTTTGTCGTAGGTTTCTTTTTCTTCTTGGTGACTGCCACATTAGGAGCCATTGTAGGTTACAGTCTAATTGGAGAAGGAAACCCTTTAGAAGTTTTTTTACCATCAACATGGATACATTTAGTGGAAGTGTTGATCAATAGCATAGGTTAAGGTGGGGGAAATATGTTAGATATTCAGCAGATTAAAGAGATTATTCCGCATCGCTATCCATTCTTGCTCGTTGATAAAATCATTGAAGTAGAAGATGGAAAAAAAGCGGTGGGCATTAAAAACGTGACGGCCAATGAAGAGTTTTTTAATGGGCATTTTCCTGACTATCCGGTCATGCCGGGGGTATTAATTGTGGAAGCTTTAGCCCAAGTTGGCGCCGTAGCCATGCTGAAGAAAGAAGAAAATCGCGGCCGTTTGGCTTTCTTTGCAGGAATTGACCAGTGCCGTTTTAAGCGCCAGGTGACGCCTGGAGACCAGCTTCGTCTTGAGGTAGAGATGGTTCGCCTGCGCGGCTCTATCGGCAAAGGCAAAGCCCTAGCGACTGTAGATGGAGAAGTAGTTTGCGAAGCGGAGATTATGTTTGCACTTCAATAAGAAGAACGCATGAAAGCAGCCAGACAAAAGTCTGGCTGCTTTTTTATGGGGACTGTCCCCAAATCACTTGTAAAAAAGTGATTATTTTAAAAGAAAATGGGAATTATAAAAGATAGGCTGATCGATATTCAAATATGTAAAATAAAGGAGAGATTGATGATGAATAAAAGACTGTTGCAAATGATAGGAGGTTCTGCATTAGCGGCTATGCTTCTTGCAGGATGTGGAAATGAGGAGCCGGTGGAAGAAGAAAATCCGGCAGAAGAGGAAGAGATGCAAGAAGAAGAGACGCAAGAGGAAGAGCCGGCAACTGAAGAAGAAATGCAGGAAGAACCAGCAACTGAAGGAGAAAATATGGAAGAAGATATGCAGCAAGAAGAAAATCAAGTGGAAGAAAACGGTGACGTGGACGAAAGCGGCGTAACCGAAGAAGAGAATAAGTAAGAACAAAGAGGTCAGGTTTCCCCCATACAGTGGAGAGAGCCTGACCCCTTTTTCACATTTACACTTCGGTAAAATTATCCTCTTGTAGTTTGGCGAAAGGAAAATTAAACTATTTATAGTAGCAATCTGAAAATCAATAAAAGTTTTGTCATTTTCCCCTCCGTTATGATAAAGTAATAGACGATGTATTTTATTAAGAGTGGGAAAGTACAAGCTAGGAGGTACTTATTGCAAATGTTAAGTAATTTATCTCAAGGTGTGAAAATAAGTATCACTCGTTCGATCACAACTTCTTTCACGCAATATATGAATAGCATATCTTGGAGTGAAAAAGCATTTAACCTTGAAGATTTCGTTAGTGGGTGGAGAAATTATATTAACGAAAGCGCTTCATGGTATAGCCAAATCAGTGATGAAATGAAAGCTGACCCCGTGTTCCATCAAGAACTGGCTGGGAAGATTAATGAAGTGATCGACAAAATTTTAACGGAACCCGCATCACAAGAACAGCTCGATCAATTAAACACTCTTCAAAAAGAACTAGGCACAAGCTATGAGATCTCATGCAAGGCCGAAGCGAAATTTTTTATAGACTATTTAACTGAAGAACTAAAAAAAAAGCAGAGCCGTTAAGCCCTGCAGATGAAGCCGAATTAAAGGTAGCTTCTATTCTTTACTATCGTGCTTACGAGAAAGAGCTTCCACTGCTTGATTACAGTAAGCAGGATATTCAATATATAATCAGATTGCTTAATGTGACGATCAGAACGGGTGAGAACCGTTTGGAATCCGAAAACGTTCATTAAATATATAAATAGAAATGAACCTGGGCCGCCCATCAGGTTCATTTTGCTGTTCTTTTCGAAATGGGCACATTTTTACGCTTTTGAATGCGTGTATTAAATGAGTCAAGAAGGTCTTGGTCGCTAACGCCTTCCTCAATAAGGTCTGCGAGCACTTGCTTGGCGTATTCATTGCGCATTTGAAGCAGTCTTCCTTCAAAAATCGCACTAATTCCACTAGTTAAATACGTAACTTCCCTCAGCTGTACAGAGAAAATAGCCGGATCATTATCCGGGTGAGTAATTAATGCATGTACTTCAATTGCTTCTTCCTGATGCTGAATCTTCTGGAGTGTGTCATTGTAGGATTCACTCATAAACACCTCAATCAGCCAAGAGCGATGTTCGTCTTCGCGATTGATAATCAAGCCGTCAATCAATTCCACTTCCTTGATTTCACTGTGATCGTTTATAAAAAAGCCGGCAATTTTAAATGTTTTCATGAAATTTCTCCTTCCATCAGAAAAGGCTTATAAAAAAAGTATATCACGTTCCTATTATTAACTCCTACTCCCAACAAAAAAATTAAAAATATGCGGTTTTGTTACTTTCTAGCAGGAAATTCGACTCTTCCTCTAAGAAAGTGCCCTTTTTCAGCAAGTTTCTGCCGAGAAAGTAACATTTTCAGCATTTTACATTTTTAGCCTTCTGCTGATATGATCACATTAGCCTATAGGAAGGAGGAAAGCCCTTGATTAATCAAGTGACGCTTGTCGGAAGACTGACAAAAAACCCTGAGCTTCGACATACGCAAGATGGCCGTCCATTCTTGAATATGATCCTCGCTGTACAGCGCCCGTATCGCAATCAAGAGGGGGAAAATGAAACAGACTTTATCTATTGTACGGCCTGGAATAAATCAGCAGAAAACACGGCGAAGTATTGTCAGAAAGGAGCACTAGTCGGTGTCATGGGTACGATTCAAACGAGAAATTATGAAAAGGACGGCAAGAAAGTCTATGTCACAGAAGTGATGAGCCACACCATTCGCTTTCTGGGAAAGAAATCAAATGAGACACCTGAATTGCTGCCGATCATGACTTTTCCGCAATAGGAGATGAGAAAAATGTATGTGTCATCAGCCGCCGAAATGGAAAGCTTAGAAAGAAGATTAGAAGAAGTTACCTATTGCCTAGGGAAAAGCCTCGCTAGAATCCGCCAATTAGAAGAGAAAATGCTCCGTTTAGAGCAGGAATTAAAAGAATCTTCTGCGCCTCCTGTGATGCTTTAATCAAGCATATTCACCAACTTTAATCCTCTAATGATCCCCGAACTAACGAAAGGTCTGCCAGCCTCGCAAGTTCCTCGCAACAAAAGACCTGTTCACCCCTCTGAACAGGCCTTCTACATAAGCATTAACCGAGCTTTAACAGGTCTTCAAGTTCATGATCAGAGAGTTCGGTAATCCACTGATCACTTTTAATAATCTCGTCGTTAAGCGCTTGTTTCTTCTCAAGCATCGCATCTATCTTTTCCTCTAGTGTCCCGGTTGTAATCATTTTATGCACATGGACAAATCGATTCTGTCCAATCCGGTAGGCGCGGTCAGTTGCTTGATTCTCGACAGCCGGATTCCACCAGCGGTCAAAGTGAATGACATGATTGGCAGCTGTTAAGTTTAACCCAGTCCCGCCGGCTTTTAGTGATAAAAGAAAGACCGGAAATTCGCCATCTTGAAAACGTTTGACGAACTCATCACGCTGTTCCTTTGTCGTTGAGCCGTTTAAAAACGGAACGGAGAGGCCGAAATGTTTTGATAAGTGGGATTGAATCATCTCACCCATGCCGATATATTGGGTGAAAATTAAACAGCCTTCCTGACGAGCTACGATGTTTTCAATTAGTTCTGTGAGCTTATTCATTTTTTGAGACCGTTCGAGTACATGGACAGGCTGCTGTTCTTTCAAGTAAAGCGCTGGGTGATTGCACAGCTGTTTAATCTTATTCAGCATTTGCAAGATTAATCCGCGCCGTTCAAAAGCAGACAGCCGGCTGATCTCATCCATTGTATCCTTCACAAGCTGCTCATAAAGCACCGCTTGTTCAGCGGTTAGTGGACAGTATTCTTTTTGTTCAAGCTTATCTGGCAGGTTTAACTCCACTTCTGGATCCGTTTTCGTACGGCGCAATAAGAATGGCCGGATCTTCGCCTGCAGATGTTCAATCTTCGCAGTTTCTTGATCCTTTTCAATCGGAACAATGAAATTCTTTTGAAACTGCGGCAGAGTGTTTAAGTATCCATGGTTGGTAAAGTCAAAGATCGCCCACAGTTCTGATAAACGGTTTTCCATAGGCGTCCCGGTTAAGGCAATATGGTGCGCGCCTTTTAGTTTCCGAATCGCTTTAGACTGTTTCGTATGGGCATTTTTTATATTCTGTGCTTCATCTAAAGCAATCGAGCTCCAGTTTATTTCAGAAAGCGTGTCAAAATCCAAATGTGACAAGCCGTAAGACGTCAGGATCACATCAGACTGTTCAGCGATTTTCTTAAAGTCATCTCCCTGCGCGCGGCTGCTGCCATAATGAAGAGCTACCCGCAGGTCCGGAGCAAACCGTTCCAGTTCTTTTTGCCAATTGCCGAGTACTGATGTCGGACAGATAATCAGTGCTGCCGTCTCAGGCTGTTCTTTTTCTTTCACGTGAAGCAAATAAGAGATCAGCTGAATCGTTTTACCGAGCCCCATGTCATCGGCTAGAATGGCTCCGAAGCCGCAGGAGCGCAAGAACGCCAGCCAGCTGAATCCAAGCTGCTGATACGGGCGCAGTTCACCTTGCAGGGAGTCGGAAGCCGGCATGAGAGGAATCGTCGATACGTCTTTTAATTGGGTAATCATTTTTCTGAATGATCGGTTTAAATCAATTTGCACTTGAGCAAACATCCGAGCGTCGTTCCAATCATCCGATTCCTCTTCTTCATCAGGCATCAGCTCTTGTTCTAATAAATCCTGAATTCTTAGTCCTTCTTTTTTCGCTTTCTCCATAAAGGTTTGGATTTTCCGAATCATTTCAGGATCCAGTTGAATCCATTCTCCATTGACTTTAACGAGCCGGCGGTTTTCAGAAGCAAGCTGTTCAAACTCTTTCTCTGAAAAATCAGCACCATTCATCGAGAGGCGCCAATTGAAATCTAAAATGGCTTGTAATCCGACAAAGGATGGCCGGTGACTAGACCCTTGAGAAGCCACTTTAGCTGTCAGCGAAAGCTTCGTTTTGCGGACGCTTTCCCACCAGGAAGGCAAGAGGATCTTCACACCAAGCGTCATGAGCTTTTCGCTCGCTTCTGTTAAAAATAAAAAGGCCTGTTCTTCAGAAAGGTGAGTGTGAAGTTCATTCTCTCCAAGCCACGGAAATAAACGGAGCCAGCGCTGTTCTTCTTCTTTCGCTTCATGAAGAAAGGGAGCCCAGCTTTTCGGGTGGCGTCCGTTTAAATGAACAATCTTCTCGGGATCCTTCTTTTTAATTAAGATCGTTTCGAGCTGCCATTCATCTCCGTCAAGTTCAGGTTCCGTGAGACGCAAGCCGATAGAAAAAGGGGCTTCGCTTTCCTCCATACCCATCCATTCACGCCAGCGGCCTTCATCAAAGTAGCTATTCAACTCTTCGCTAGTTAATGCGCCTCCGGTAATTGCCTCTAATCTTTCAGCGGAAAGATGATTCTTGCCAGCCTCTCTAAACGCTTCTTCCGTACTTTTTTGGAAGATGCGGTCGACGAGCTCGCGATTAGTCATATGAGGGACGTGGATTTCCTCCCAAAATGAAGGCGAGAATTCATCCCACACAGAATCCGGCACCGTCCAGGTTAAACCTTCTTCATTAAAGTTCGGCAAAAATCCGCCCTCGGTTACGGCATCATATAACACAGGAGCCGCAGCCAAACTGAAATGGCCAAGTTCATCCCATTCCCAATGAATAAAGCGGTTAAATTGTTCGCTCTTGAATAAGGTGACCCATTGCCAGGAGGAAAGGACAATCCCTTCATACCCTTGATGCGTCATCGACTGCATACGTGAGCCGAAATAACTCTCCTCGTGAGCCAAGAATAATTGCTTGACCCATACACCTCTTGAAATGGTCCGGTTTTGCCTGTCAGTCGCACGCAGGAAAAAGTGTCCGTCGTCTAACCAATTGATATGAATATGAATAGATCTAGTGTTAAGCATCAACCAATTTTCCCCTTCTGCACTCTTCTTGGAAAGCCCGCAGGCGTTTCGTGTCATTTAATAAAGCGGAGAAATACCAATCCCACCGCTCTTGCTGCTTCAACTTCTTATAAATGGTCCGCAGCCGCTTTAAATATCGAACGGCTCGTTTATAGCTTTCACGATTGCGTTCTTCTACTAGCCTCAGTATGCCATGATGGTAAATGGGAAGAACTTCATGAGGCGCCTGTTTAGCTGCTTCTTTTAACCCCATTGTATCTAGTTCCATCAAGTCATAATTCATCCACAGCTGCAATTCAACCCATTCGCGGTAATCTCCTTGTGACAAAACGTAGGTGCTCAAATCCACGTAACTGTATGGGAGCAGCCGCATCAATATGTTTTTATAAAGCACAGGCTCTTTAGATGCCAGCCAATCGACGTCAATATACGTCAGGAACCAGTGAACGAATTGGCGCCGCTGATAGCCATCCGGCAGCTTCTCAATATAGCCTTCAAGCTTCTTATCTGCAATGGATAACAGCATGAGCGCTTTCTTATACTGCTTACTAGAGAAAGCTTCATAGAGCCAAAACATATAGAGATCAAGTTCAGCTTCCGGCAAGGTATCGGCCATTTTCGAAAAATCATCCAGCCGATTAGTTAGAAGCAGCTGATGCAGATAAGCAATAGTTACCGACGGGGACTTGTCGGAATCGACAAGTCCTTTCAACCGGTTCATTTCCTGTTTGCGCCACGCTTCTCTTTTAAAGAGAGAAGTCCATAAATGGCGGTACATATCTGTGCGTGCGACAGTAAACAATTGATAGCGCGAGGAAAGCAGTTCTCCGGTTTCCTCTCTTAAATAGTCCATATAGAAATCAAACTCAAAAGGCAGCGCGTGCACGCCGATTTCTTCCGCTGCATCCGCAGCTTCTTCCACTAGGTAAAATAAAAAGGAGGAAGCGGCCCGGTGCATGAATTCTTTCGATTCTGTTTGATGGTCTAATACATTCATGACATAGGTAAATAAACCAAAGCTCGAAAACAGCTGATAGAGCGGCTGCCATTCTCTTTTTAATGGCCGCTGTTTCAGAAGGGCCTCATACAAATTCTTTCCTTCGAATTCAATCATATGAGGATTCCGTTCGATCATTCTTGCATGAAGTTTCTCTTCCGCTGTTTGATGAATTCTCTCCATCCAAGATTGAGGACCATCATTCTCAGCCGGCTTCTTGGCCAGCAGTTCACTGGCTTTCATGATGCCGGGAATACCACTCAGCAAATCCTCAGATGAATCATTATTTCGCCAGTCCTTCATCCATTGATGCACAGAACCGTATTCATGATAAGCCTCGAGGAATACCGCCACTTGATGAACACACCAATACTCTTCTGCACAGGTGCACGTGCTGAAAGATGGAAATCCCAGATCAAGCGAGACTTTGTATTTTTGGCCAGGCATGATATTGCAAGAGGCTTCAATGCTGTCTGAATCCATTTGTTCTAAGGAAACGGCAGGAGAAGTAAACATTCGAAAGCCATCCTCCATGATGCGTGCGTCTCCCGGCAGTGCCGGACTTAACTCTACTTTTAATTCTGACCCGAAAGAGTCCAGGCGCTTCCTCAGAACCTGTTCATTACCAGCCATATCAAATGCCCCCGTTTTCTTTGATCAATTATCGTATCTCCCCATTATAAAACAAACAAGGGAAAGAGTTAAGGGCAGACGAAATTTGGTGAAAGGTTCGCGAGGATTCTTTACATGAAAAAGTGAATAATCTTTTTCTTTCTCTCATTGGAAAGCCTGTTATAATTAAGGGTAAATCGGGAAAATTGATTAATAACTCTTAAATGAAGGTAGGATTTTAAATATATGTCTATTTTACAAGCTGGAACGATAGTGACGCTCGATGTAGAAAATGAGTCGCCATTTGGCTGGTTTTTAACAGATGGAGAAGAAGAAGTCTTATTGCATCGCAGTGAAATGACGGATGACTTTGATCCGGATGAGCCAGTAGAAGTGTTTTTGTTTCAAGATAACTTAGGAAGATTAGCGGCTACAATGCACAAGCCAATCATTACGCAAGATAAATATGACTGGGTAGAAGTTGTCGGTGTCCATGAGAAACTGGGCGTCTTTGTTTCAATCGGCCTGAAAAAGGATGTACTTGTTTCAGTGGATGACCTTCCATTTATGTATTCTGTTCGTCCAATTGTCGGTGATCGTCTTTACTGCACATTGGTTCTTGACCGGAACGACCGTTTATTCGCTAAACCGGCAACAGAAGATGTGATGGAAAAACAGTTTGCGAAAGCAACGAAGAAAGATTACAACAAAGACATTACGGGTGTTGTATACCGCGCAACTAAAGCAGGAACGTTCATCATTACAGCAGAAGGCTATCGTGGATTTGTTCATGATTCAGAGCGTCAGGTAGAACCTCGCCTCGGCCAAAAAGTGGATGGCCGGATCGTCGATGTGAAAGACGATGGCTCCGTCAATGTGTCTCTTTTAGGGCGCAAGCAGGAAGTCCTGCAAGATGACGCAGAAAAAATCTTTGCTTACCTAGAGCAGCGCGGAGGCTCCATGCCATATGGAGATAAAAGTCTGCCGGAAGAAATTCAAACACGTTTTAACTTAAGCAAAGGCGCGTTCAAGCGCGCACTTGGCAAGTTAATGAAAGAAGGCCGAGTGTATCAGGAAGACAACTGGACACATATCAAGAAGGATTAAAGATTAAACCGCCAAGCTTCAGACTTGGCGGTTTTTCTTTGTGGAAACAATCAGCCCTAGTTCCAAAAAAAAAGCAGCCCGCGGGCTGCTTTACAATCACTCATAATCATTCGAAAGCTTAAACTTGTCAATCAAAGCAAAGAATAGGCTGAGCAAGATGGCAATAATCGTCGCTAAAGCCATACCTTTTAAGTGGAATGTGCCAAATGTAAGTGTGGCACCGCTTAAACCGATGACAAGTACGACAGTAGTTAAGATCATGTTCGTGGCTTTTGAATAATCTACTTTTGTCTCTACCAGCATGCGCAATCCGGATACCGCAATAACCCCGAACAATAAGAGGGAAATTCCGCCCATGACCGGTGTTGGAATCGTTGAAATCAGTGCCGCTAGTTTCCCAAGGAATGACAAGACGATCGCCATCACAGCTGCACCGCCGATGACCCAAGTAGAGTACACTTTCGTCAAAGCAAGAACGCCGATATTTTCACCGTAAGTCGTGTTAGGAGTCGAACCGACAAAGCCGGATAGGACAGTAGACACACCATTTCCTAATAGTGAAACGCCAAGACCGGGTTTCTTCATTAGGTCGCGTTCTACAATGTTTTGTGTGACAACTAAATGCCCGATATGTTCAGCAATAACAACTAAAGCAGCTGGAACAATGATTAGAATGCTTGCCCAGTCGAACTCTGGACGGTAAAACGTCGGAAGGGCGAACCATGCAGCATCTTTCACCGGCTGCATGTCCACCATGCCGAAGAAGGCCGCAATGACATAGCCTGAAACAATCCCGATCAGAATCGGAATGATTTTTAAGAACCCTCGGAACATCACATTTCCAAAAATCGTGATGGCTAGCGTTAAGATAGAAACAATCAGCGCATTTCGATCAGGAGACCAATTTTCAGCGGCATCCGCAGGTGGTATCATGCCGGCCATTTCCGCTGCGACTGGAACTAGTTCAAGTCCGATAACGGCAACAATGGCTCCCATGGCCGAAGGAGGAAAGACAACATCGATCCACTTTGTGCCAGCGACTTTGATTAATAAAGAGACTAGGATAAAGATAAGTCCGACGGCGATAAAGCCTCCTAGTGCGGCTTCATAACTCTTTGTCGCCATAACGGCGAAAACGGGGGAAAGAAACGCAAAGCTTGACCCTAAATAAGCCGGAATTTGTCCTTTACATAGGAAAAGGTAGATTAACGTACCGATTCCGTTCATTAATAGAATAGTCGCGGGATTTACACCGAAAAGAATCGGTACTAAAACAGTAGAACCAAACATGGCGAATAAATGCTGTAAACTAAGAGGTAATAATGCTAGCATAGGCGGGCGTTCATCAACTTGATACGTTCGCATGGGATCACTCCTTACACATATTGAAAAAACTCATAAAAACTATTAACAGTTTATACGAAAACAACGGAATTGTCTCGAAGAGTTTCTATTAAACTTTGTTACATTGTAATTAAAATGAAATATAATGGGGTTTTTTCTTCTTTTTGCAATAAATATGTAACTGAACGGAGACAGTGCTGTAACCTAAAGACTTCATTTCTCATGGTACAATAGTTCCTGTTAGATCAAAGGGGAGGTATTTAGTTCGTGAGAAAATTCTTAACAGTTTTGTTCGCTAGTCTACTATTTTTCAGTGGTTTTGCTTATGATGCTAGTGCTCAAGGGACAACATACACGGTGAAAAAAGGGGACACTTTATGGAAAGTTGCTACTCTACATAAGGTTACAGTGAATCAAGTGAAACAATGGAATAACTTAACGTCTAATACTATTCACGTAGGAAAAGTGTTGAAGGTGTCAGCTGTAAAAAATGTAACAGCGGCTAAACAAACACCACCTGCGAAACCAACAACAGTGAGCAACACGTCAAATAAAACAATTACAGTGACTTCAACTGCCTATACAGCAAGCTGCCGAGGATGCTCCGGCGTTACGGCAACAGGTATTAACTTAAAGAAAAACCCATTCGCTAAAGTGATCGCAGTCGATCCGAAAGTCATTCCGCTTGGCACGAAAGTATACGTAGAAGGCTACGGGGAAGCGATTGCCGGCGATAAGGGCGGAGCGATTAAAGGACATAAAGTAGACGTCTTTATTTCAAACCTTGGCCGCGCGAAAAAATGGGGAAAACGCACAGTGAAAGTAACGATTTTAGAATAGAGTCATTTAAAAACCGCTGATTCCAGCGGTTTTTTGTTTTGCGAAACAGCTTGATTGTAAGAGAGGCCGCATATAATTTGACCGAACCGCTGCCCCGTGCTAAGATTCAAAAATTAAAAGAGCGAAATGAACGTACTTTTTCTACTTTTCTATAAGCTGCATATACTAAAGAAAGGGAGGCGGTGAAGTGAACGACTATTACAGATTGGCCGAAAGTGTAAAATATACAAGAAATAAACGCAGAGTCATTTTAGAAGGAAAAGACGAGTCCCTGACTTTAATCGGTATGGGTCGAAGTGCGTTTGTGTTTAAAGTTCCTTCTGATAATAAAGCGTTAAAAGTGTTCTTTCCCGAGTTTAAGGCTATTGCTCAGGAAGAAGCGGAAATCTACCGAATGTTAAAGGGAATTCCTCAGTTTCCTGAATTGCATGAATCTGGAGACAATTATTTAGTCATAGATTACATAGAAGGGTTGACGCTGTTTGATTGCTTAACGCAGGGCATTCCGATTGATCCAGAGAAGATTCAAGAAGTGGACCGAGTGTTAATGCTTGCCAAGAAAAGAGGATTGAACCCGTCTGATATCCACTTGCGAAACATCTTATTCACGTCTAAAGGCGAGATTAAAATGATCGATGTCGCGAGGTTTAGACAGACGAAGGACTGCTTGCAATGGAGGGATTTAAAGAGGGCCTTTCACTGGTTTTATTTCAAGCCGTTTTGTCCAAAGAAGATTCCTGCCCATGTATTAAACATGATTGCGGCTGTTTATAAAAAGAGGCTGATTCCTTCACCTCACTAAAAAAGTGTCAGACTCAAGTGATAAGTCTGACACTTTTTTTATTTATTCACCCTGCTCAAGTGCAAGTAAAACGGTTTGGGCGAGCGTGTCCATTCCGAGGAAGATAGCACGCTTGTTAAAAGTCATCTCTGGATGGTGCAAGCCAGGTTTTAAGTCTGCGCCAATTCCCATCATCGCGGCTTTAATGTTTGGACGTTTAATCGTATAACAGTGGAAGTCATCACTGCCAGATGTGATTAAAGGTTCAGCTAACATGTCTTTGCCATGCGTTTGCAGAATCCCTTGGCGGATAAATTCTTCCGCTTCCGACGACACTTCTGCTCCAGGAGTGAAATCTCTCCATTCGTAATCAATTTTCACATCATAGAGCTGGATGATTTGTTCAATCGTATGCTCAACTGATTTCTGAAGATCTAATAAAACAGAGTTTTTCTGTGCCCGTACATCTAACCCAAATCGACCGGAGCCGGGAATAATATTTAAGTTCTGACCTCCCGCTTCCATGTACGTCATTTTCACCGAATAAGGTTCAAATGGGGAGAAATAGATCGTTTTCAATTGTTTATTTAAAGAAGACAGCACATCAATCGCGTTTGTTCCTTGATGCGGACGGGCGCCATGAGCATCGGGTCCAATTACTTTTCCTTTCAGGAAGGCGACTGCACCATGGTGGACGGCAGGAGTAATTTTGCCAAAAGGCAGCTCTTCTACTGGACGCAAGTGAATGCCGAATAAATAATCCACATCATCCACTACACCTTTTTTCACCATTTTAAGAGCGCCGCTGCCTGTTTCTTCTGCCGGCTGAAAAATAAAGCGCACCGTTCCGTTTTTGACTGCATCTTTCAGCTTAAGAATCGTTCCGATGACGATCGACATGTGCGCATCATGTCCGCAGGAGTGATTGGCTTGAAAGGAGCCGTTCACTTCTTGCCAAAGAGCATCTATATCAGCGCGGACAGCAACGACTGGCTTGCCGGAGCCAATTTCGGCAACCAAACCTGTACAATCATCGAATGTATAGGTCCGCACGCCTTCAGCTTTCAGCAAGTCTTCAATAAAAGCAGTTGTTTCTGTTTCTTTCCAGCTGATTTCCGGGTGGGTATGCAGGTGATGAAAGATGTCTAATATACGGCTTTCTAAATTAGTGTTTGTTTTACCCAACATGCATCCTCCTATCTTATTTGACCGTTGCTTTTGCGACGGTTAATTCTTCTAGTATATGTTCATCGATCTGAAGTCCGAGACCAGGCTGTTCACTTAAGTGTACATAAGGCACATCGTACTGTAAGTTTCCGATATCTTTAGAGAACAGCAGCGGACCGGTTAATTCCGTGCTCGTAATATTCTTTCTGGATATAGCTGCGTGGTACCCTGCTGCGGAGCCAATAGACGATTCAACCATTGATCCGATTTGGCAGTCAATGCCGGCATATTCAGCGGCTTTCGCCATATGAATCGCAGGGGAAATACCGCCGCACTTCATTAATTTAATATTGATTTTGTCGACCGCGTCTTTTTTCACCATCTCGATCAGCTGTTCACCATTTTGGATCGATTCATCTGCCATTAATGGAATGATGGATTGCTGCTTGAGGGCGGCAAGTCCATCGATATCTCCCATTCGAATGGGCTGCTCCACCCATGAAAGCTGAACGGGTTCTAACAGGCGCATAGCCCCAACAGCAGTGGAATAGGTGTGCCAGCCTTGATTGACGTCTACACGAATCGGCATATCGAATCCAACGGCCTCTCGAACCGCTTGTATGCGTTTAACATCCGTCATCGCATCCATTCCGACTTTTAACTTCAACGACTGGAAGCCTTGAGCGACGGCTTCTTTGGCTTTCTGTGCCATCACATCGGGTTCTTCAATGCTAAGAACTTTAGGATAGGTTAATTCATTATGGTATTTGCCGCCGATGATCTCATAGATCGGCTGATTTAATGCTTTGCCCATCAAGTCGTAGCAGGCAATATCAATCGCTGCTTTGGCAGCAGGATTCGATGCAATCGTTTGATTCATTATATGATGAATTTGTTCGATCTGAAATGGATGTTTGTCCATAACCGCCGGTAAAAGCAAGTGGCGGAGGATTTCGATGCATCCATGGAAGTTCTCCCCGGTTACATGTTCATCTGGAACAGCTTCTCCCCACCCAATTAATCCGTTATCTGTTTCTAACTTAATAATGATGGAAGGCATATAATGAAAGGTCGCATAAGAAATAATAAATGGCGACCTAAGCGGCAAGTGTATGCCGTATATATCTGCTTTGACAATTTTCATATCAGTCTACCCCTTTTTTCGTATGTATACCCTCTAGTATAAGCTATACATACAGGTTTAAAGAAGGTCACCGGGAAAAATTTTACGCAGGAGCCGGCTCAAATTTTTTCTTCATATAATAACTGAGAATGACAGCTGGAATAATGACAAAGGCCATTCCCAGGAAAGCAAGACCAGGTGTTTCTTTATATAAATACCCGCCTATGACAGTTAATAACGAGGTACTTAATCCCATGCCGAGTGAAGCGTAGATCCCTTGAGCGGCCGGGATTTGATGGCTGTCAAACTCTTGGTACAGCAAGCGGATAAAGGCATAATGCGCAAGACCGAATGTCAACGAGTGAAACAGCTGGGTGAAAATATAGACAAGGACACTTGGGAAGAAAAACAACATAGACCAGCGGATGATCGCGGCGATGGCTGCCACCATAAACATGCTCGATACTCTTGTATGTCTAAGCAGGCGATCCGCGACGCTGAAGAAAATAATTTCCGAAACGACAGCTACATTTAAAATAATTCCACCCCACACATTGCTGACGCCTAAATCCTGCAAATATAAAAATCCATAATTATAGTAAGAAGCGTGCGCGCCTTGGATCAAGACGCAAATGATCATTGAGATCACGAACCGTTTCGATTGAAAAAGGGAACTGAATGGTACTCGGCTTTGATCAGAGCGTCGTTTTAACGAATCCGGTGTGTGATAAAAGGCGGCTGCCACCATTAATAAGCATCCGAAAAGCATCACATAAATAATGGAATGTTCGCCGAAATATGCGGTGATGGCTCCGACAGCCAGCAAGCCGATCGTATAGCCAATCGAGCCCCATGAACGGCTTTTGCCGTAATGAATGTGCTCGCTTTGCATCATCATGGCGCCAGTGCTCTCAGTTAGCGGTAGCATTAGTGGATAAACGAGACTATAGAGCGTCATGGCCACGATCATGGCGATGAATGAGTCAAACGGAAGAAAGAAGCTGAGCATGACCGTGCTTAAAAGCGCGAATGCTTTAAGGAGAGTACCAACAGCAAAACGGCTTCCTAACGCAGGGAAAATGAAGAAGGTAGAGAATGAACGAACAAACAGCCCAACGGCGACGACTGTACTTGCGGCTTCGACCGTTAATCCTTTGCTGTCAATTAACCATACCGTCCAATAGGGCATGAAAATACCCCATGTAAAAAAGAAGGCAAAAAAGTTTAACGATAACCAATTCTGTGCTTTATACAATGCTGAAAACCTCACAATAAAAATAGTATCCTGCTATTATATCGGAAGCATATGGAAAAGTCATGAATCGTTCAGCCTTTCCAAATTCCTCCTAAAACGATATGATATTATTAGAATTGTGAAAATAACGGAACTGCCGAATGACAGATAAAAATAACAAAAAAGAAGGCGTATATGTAATGAGTTCAGAATCAAATGCAGGGCTGAAAAGAAAGTATACAACGAAAGATAAGGAGTTCTGGCGGATGATCGGCGCGCTTGTCTGTGCCTCGCTGATTACATTTGCGAATCTGTATTTTGCTCAGCCGCTGATGCCGGTGTTTTCGAAAGAATTTTCCATCACACCTGCCGAGTCGAGTTTATCTCTTTCACTGACAGTAATTGCTTTAATGGCAGGTCTATTAATCTTTGGGTTTTTATCTGACAGGCTAGGCCGGCGCAAGATCATGGATATAGGGCTGTTCTTATCAATGCTCCCGCTTGCTTTCATGCCATTTATTGATTCATTTGCCTGGCTATTAGTACTGCGCTTCATTCAAGGATTTTTCATTGCTTGTATTCCGGCGGCCGCGATTGCCTATGTGTCGGAGGAAGTGGCCCCAAGAAGTGTGGGACTTGGCATTATTCTTTACATAGCAGCTAATAGCATGGGCGGAATGCTTGGGCGTCTCGGCATCGGCTATATAGCGGATGCCGCCAGCTGGCAGACAGCTTTACTAAGTTTGCTGGGGGCGAATGTGGTGATGTACATTCTTTATCTATGGTGGATTGCTCCTTCTCGGTATTTTGAACCAAGTGAGCGGCCGTTTGCCGAAGACATTACGGGAATGCTTGCCCACCTTAAAAACCGATCGTTGATTCCCTTGTTTTTAGCGGGGATCATGTTGCAAATGGCATTCACCGGCCTCTGGTCATACTTACCATTTTATTTGCAGTCACCGCCGTTTGACTGGTCGCTAAAAATGATTTCTTTTACATATGCAGCGTATTTCGCGGGAGTGGTCGGCTCTATCACGGCGGGTAAGCTGTCCCAGTCCTTCCCGAAAACCAAACTATTGATAGCAGGGACCGCTTTCTTTATATCAGGTACATTGATGACACTGTTCCAATCGGGCACACTGATCGTCATCGGCTTATCCTTAAACTGCCTTGGCTTTTTCGTTGTCCATTCCTTGATGACCGCCATTGTCAACGAACGCGCCACGCACCACAAAGGCGGTGCCTCTAGCCTTTATCTTTTCAGCTACTACTTCGGCGTAGCCACAGGCGGCACCATCACCGCCTTCATCTGGCAAGCCGCCGGCTGGATCGGCGTCGTCTCACTAAGTTTGGTGCTGATTCCGTTTGTTTATTTGATTGGGGGTCAGTCCCCCGTCGCGTTAAAGCGCTAAAATATTTAGTCAATAATATCTTATTGCGTTATGTGAAACTTTTCTCCGTCTGATCCGTACGTACTATTAAGAGAAGAAAAGGAGAGGATCAGTGTGACCAACGCATTGAAATGGATCACAGGTGTCATGGAAGCAGTGCTCGGACTGCCGTTTATCGGCGCTTCAATTATTATCGGAAACTTGTGGGCGCCGCTTGGCATCATGGCCGTGCTTCATATCATCACTTTGTTGCTTGCCCTTCGTTCAGGCAAGAAGATGGGTGGAAGCATTCTCGGAATCACCACCTCTATTGTTGGCTGGATTCCAGGCGTCGGCATGGTCTTGCATATCATCACCGCCTTTGTCTTGCTGGCGGATGCGATGAGAGGGAAATAAGAAAAAGGGGTCAGTCCCTCAGCGCGTTAAAGCGCCGAGGGACTGACCCCTTTTTTCCCTTCTCGAGGCAAACTTGTTATAATAAACCATAGGGATAGTGATAATGGTCGGTGTTAATTGGAAATGTCGGCCAAAATCTATGAATCTATTAACGTTTCTTGGGAAAACACACACCGGGGGGATTGGATGAAGAAAATATATTTGCTTGCGGGAATGCTGTTTCTTATAGCGGCGCTTGCTGGCTGCAATAAAGTGCCAGCGCCTGAAGAGCGATTAAATGAATACGTCAAGCTTTGGAATGAACAGAAGTTTGAACCGATGTACAAAGATTATCTAGCGTCTTCTGCCAAAAAAACAGTGAAACAAAAAGAATTTGCCGAACGCTACGAGACGATCTACAGCGATCTGGAAGTGAAGAACCTGAAGATTACTTCGCTTTCAAAAGAAGAAACCGACTGGAAAGACAAAAAAGAGGTCTCCCTTCCTATCAAAGTGACGATGGATACCCTCGCTGGACCGATTTCTTTTGAAAAAAAGGTGCAGCTAAAGCTTGAAGAAAGAGAAGAAGGCGATAATTGGTTCGTAAATTGGAACTCTACCTACATCTTTCCGAAGCTTGAAAAAGGAGATAAAGTCCGGATTCGCACCATTCCTGGAGAGCGAGGCCAAATTTTCGACCGCAATGGCAATTCGTTAGCGATCAATGGACGCGGATATGAGGCAGGATTAATTGCGGGAGAAGCAGATGAAGCGAAGAAAAAAGAAGTCGCATCCCTTCTCGATCTTTCATCAGATTTTATCGAGGAGCAACTGCAGCAAAGCTGGGTACAACCGGGGCAGTTTGTCCCTTTGAAGAAAGTTTCATTATATAATGACAGCCTCATCAATCAGCTTCGTGGTATGCAAGGGGTTACCCTACAAGAACAAGCGATGCGGGAATATCCGTACAAACAAGCTCTTGCGCACTTAACAGGCTTTATCGGAGACATCACCGCTGAAGAATTAAAAGAGTTAAAGAATAAAGGCTACAACGCAGATGATCAAGTGGGCAAACGCGGTCTAGAACAGCTGCTAGAAGAAAAACTTCGAGAGAAAGACGGCAAAGAAATCTATATTGAAAAGCAAAAGGCGGAACCAGTGACCTTAGCTAAAACACCGGCCAAAAACGGTGAGGACATCAAAGTCGCCATAGACGCTGAATTGCAGAAGGTGATTTATAACCAATTAAATAATGAACCAGGGACTGCCGCAGCTATCCACCCGAAGACAGGTGAAGTGCTGGCTCTTGCCAGTTCTCCGGGATTTGATCCGAATGAATTTGTGCTTGGAGTCAGCACCGGCCGCTACACAGCCTTGCAGAACGACCCGCAGCAACCGCTGCTCAACCGCTTTGCGGCCGCCTATTCTCCAGGTTCAACGATTAAACCGATCATAGCAGGCATTGCTCTGAAAGCGGGAACACTCAATCCGAAAAATGAAAGAGAGATTACCGGACTGCAGTGGCAAAAGGATTCATCTTGGGGGAGCTATAAAGTCACACGGGTAAAAGATATTGGCGAGCCGGTGAATTTACAAGAAGCCCTCATTCATTCCGACAATATATATTTTGCCCAAACGGCATTAGAAGCAGGCAAGGACCGCATCACGACAGGACTAAAAGCATTCGGTTACGCGGATAAGCTGCCGTTTGAGTATCCGATCCGGTCTTCTCAAATTTCCAACAGCGGCGATTTAAATAAAACGGCCCTCTTGAGTGATACCGGCTACGGACAGGGAGAAGTGTTAAACAGCATGCTTCACCTGGCCTCCGCATACAGCGCGATCGTTAACAATGGAACGATGATGAAGCCGCTCCTATATGCAGAAGATGAAAAGGCAACATGGAAAGAAGGGTTGCTTTCTGAAAAAGGGGCGCAGCTGCTACAGCAAAATTTACGATTGGTTGTTCAAAAAGGGACAGCCAAAGACGCAGATCTGCCTGGAATGGAGATTGCCGGAAAAACGGGTACAGCCGAATTGAAATCAACGCAAGGAACGAAAGGAAAAGAAAACGGGTTATTCGTTGCTTATGACCAAAAAAACCCTCAGTTTGTCCTGGCTCTCATGTTTGAAGATGTCAGAGAAAAAGGGGGAAGCAAAGTCGCGGTGAAAGCCGGAAAAGCCATCTTTAAAGAGTGGAATGAAGTCAGCCCTTAAGTCCATAAAAAAAAGCCGTCCAGCCTATATAGGTGCTGGGCGGCTTTTTGCTTATAAAAATGACAATTTAAAGAAGGAAAACAAGGAGTATATTACTATTATTTAGAAATTATGTATTTTTTAGAGTTTTTTTAAAGGTGATCATTGGCGGGGTGTAGAAACTAACAGAGCAGAACCATAGGACTAACCTAGTGTGTATAAGGGTTAGTACAATCAAGACATAAATTTGACAATTTTTACTTATCTATATCTCTTCATAGATAAAAAGACAGGGCGATATAAACTATATAAAAAGTGAAACGGTTCACAATCTAATGGGGGAAAAGGAGTAATTGCGATGAAAAAGACATTAGTTACGTTTACAGCGGCAGCCATTCTTTCGACAGGTGCTGCGATGACGGCAGAAGCGGCAGCCAATCATACGGTGAAACCTGGTGAAACCTTGCATAGTATTGCGGTCAAGTACAAGACATCTCCAACCGTTCTTCAAGCGTTGAATGAGCTGCAAGGAACAACGATTTATCCGAACCAAGTACTGCAGTTAAATGGAAGCGTTCACTCGAGTTCATCAGAATCGGTGATGACGGCAAGTTCAACCGTTTACTCTGTAAAAGCGGGTGATACTCTTTCGAAGATTTCCCGTCAATTCCGAGTGTCTGTTGCCCAAATTAAGCAATGGAATCAACTTTCATCGGATGCACTGATGGTCGGCCAAAAACTAAAGTTATCAGGGGCAAAAGTGTCCGTGCCAACCACGCCATCGAAAACGGTTCCCGTTTCACGAGCAACCGGTTCGTATAAAGTAGTGAGCGGTGATAACTTAAGCATCATTGCGGCTAAGCATAAAATGAGTGTAGCACAGCTAAAGCAGCTAAACGGTCTTACTAGCGATGCCATTTTTGTGGGTCAAAAATTAAAAATAAGCGGCAAAGCTCCGGCAGTCACAGCCCCAGCTCCAAAGCCGCCTGCTGCGCCAGCGCCACAACCAGCTGCGCCGCCAGCGACCGGCACGTACACAGTAGTGAGCGGAGATAGCCTAGGTTTAATTGCGTCTAAATATAAAGTGACCGTCACCGCTTTAAAACAATTAAACGGATTAACCAATGACACGATTTTTGTCGGCCAAAAATTAAAAGTAAGCGGCAAAGCTCCGGCGACCACAGCCCCAGCTCCAAAGCCTCCTGCCGCGCCAGCACCGTCACCATCAAACGGTACATACACAGTGGTAAGCGGAGACAGTCTAGGTCTAATCGCTTCTAAGCATAAAATGACCATCGCAGCGTTAAAACAATTGAACGGATTATCAGGCGATACGATCTTTGTCGGACAAAAGTTAAAAGTCAGCGGAAGTGCGTCAGCACCAAGCCGTCCGCAGCCAAATACTTCACCCACACCAGCACCTCAGCCAGTAGCATCAAACGGCACTTATGTTGTAAAAAGTGGGGACAGCCTAGGTCTAATCGCATCCAAGCATAAAATAACGGTTACGGCGCTCAAGCAGTTAAACAATCTCTCAAGCGACACAATTTTTGTTGGGCAAAAGCTGAAAATCCAAGGGACAAGTCCGTCTGTTTCTACTCCGTCCATTGAAGTGCCGAGCAATAAGCCAGCGCCAAGTACATCATTCTCTGTGGCGAAACTAATTAGTGAAGCAAAGTCTCATATGGGCACGCCTTATGTATGGGGCGGAGCCGTGCCGAGCGGATTCGACTGCAGCGGCTATATTTACTACGTTTTTAACCAAGCTGGCAAGAAAATGCCGAGAACAAACTCAGAAGGCTTCTACAGCCGTTCGTTCTACGTGAATAACCCTGTGCCTGGGGATCTTGTCTTCTTCGAAAATACGTACAAAAAAGGGATATCTCATATGGGGATTTACCTTGGCGCTAATCAATTTATCCAAGCAAGTTCTTCACAAGGCATTACCATCACAAGCTTGGATAATCCATATTTTAAACAGCGCTTTGTCGGCTATAAACGATTTTATTAATGAATTTATTTATTAGTGAAAATGAACAATTGGACCTTTTTAATTTTAGCATCCGTGCGGCAAAAGGCCGTGCGGATATTTTTATTTTCTCTACCCTATTTCCTTTTTCATTAAACCAGCCTTCAAACAAAATGCTCCGCTTCCTGCCATATTTTTCTGATGCATAAAAATTATTGGTTTTTCAATAGGTGTCAATGTTGTACAATGGATATTTGAGTTATAATATAGTAGTTTATTGTGAGAGATATTGGAGGTGCAGGATTTGGCCATCAAGAAAGCAATAATTCCTGCTGCTGGTCTTGGCACGCGGTTTCTGCCTGCGACGAAAGCCCAGCCTAAAGAAATGCTTCCGATTGTCGATAAGCCGACAATTCAATATATTGTAGAAGAAGCTGTTCAATCGGGAATTGAAGATATTATCATTATCAGCGGAAGAGGCAAGCGAGCGATTGAAGATCATTTCGATAAATCGTATGAGCTTGAAGAAACTCTTGCGAAAAAAGAAAAATGGGAATGGTTAGAGATCATTCAAGATATCTCAAACTTGGCCAATATCCATTACATTCGCCAAAAAGAGCCGAAAGGACTGGGGCACGCCATCCACTGTGCGAAAAGCTTTATAGGCAATGAACCCTTTGCGGTGATGCTTGGTGATGACATCGTGGAAGCCGAAGTCCCGTGTCTTGAACAACTCGTACATATGTACGAACAGCACCCTGGGACATCGATTCTTGGGGTTCAGCAGGTGCCCTTTCATGACGTATCCAAATACGGCATCATCGAAAAGGATCGGCAGTTATCTGAGAATCTGTTTCGGATTAAAAGTGTCGTTGAGAAGCCCTTACAGGAGGAAGCTCCTTCGAACTATGCGATCATGGGACGGTATATTCTTCAGCCGCAAATATTTGATTTGCTTGAAAATATTGCCCCAGGAGCAGGGGGAGAAATCCAGCTGACCGATGCGATTCGAAAACTGACCGACACTCAAGACGTCTTGGCTTACTATTTTGAAGGCAACCGTTATGACGTCGGAGATAAACTGGGATTTATTAAAGCAACGATTGAATTAGGATTAAAAAGACAGGATTTACGCGAGGACTTATTAACATACCTAGAAGATTTGCTTAGAGCAGAGAAGGGATAAATGAAAATGAAACTTGCGATTGCTGGCACCGGATATGTTGGGCTAGTAACGGGTGTATGTCTGGCGGAAGTCGGCCATACAGTTATTTGCTATGACATTCAGGAAGAGAAAATTTCGCTTCTTTCAGAAGGAAAGTCGCCCATTTATGAACCGGGCGTTGAAGATATTATTAAAAAAAATATGGAAGAATCACGTCTGTTTTTTACTACAGATCCAGGGGAAGCCTATAAAGAAGCAGATTGCATTTTTATTGCGGTAGGAACACCCGAAAGTGAAGACGGTTCGGCCAATATGCAGTTTGTAGAAGAAGCTGCGATGACCATTGCCAGCCATATTAAACCAGACAGCACAGTGGTCATTAAAAGCACAGTGCCTGTAGGCGTCAATGAACGCATCGAAGATTTGATCTTTGAACATAGCGGCCATCGGATTTCCGTAGTATCTAACCCTGAATTTCTTCGAGAAGGTTCAGCGATTCATGATTCCTTTAATGGAGACCGGATTGTGATTGGTGCTAATGATCAACTAGCAGGAGACCTGGTAGAGAAAATTTACCAGCCATTTAATATTCCCGTTGTTCGAACCGATGTCAGAAGTGCCGAAATGATTAAATACGCATCAAACGCATTTCTAGCGACAAAGATCAGCTTCATCAATGAAGTGGCTAACCTTTGTGAAGCGACAGGAGCTAATGTGGCAGATGTCGCTAAGGGAATGGGCATGGATAAGCGGATTGGCGAACAGTTCTTAAGAGCAGGGATTGGATTTGGCGGTTCTTGTTTTCCAAAAGATACAAAAGCTTTGCAGAAACTTGCGGGTGACTATCATTATGATTTCAAAATATTATCAGCTGTCATTGATGTGAACAGCCGTCAGAAGCTAAAGCTTTTCGAAAAGGCTAGAGAGTTTTATCCGGAAATGACCGGGAAAAAAGCGGCCATCTTAGGACTGTCATTCAAGCCAAATACCGATGATATCCGCGAAGCCCCTTCCATTGAGCTATTAAATGAATTGCTGCTTGCAGGAGCGGAAGTAGAGGTCTACGATCCAATTGCGATGAAAAACGTCGAAACCATTTATGGAAATAAAATTAACTATGCCTCTTCTGCAGAGGCATGTTTACAAGATAAAGACGTTGCTTTTATTGTAACCGAGTGGGAAGAAATTAAATCGATTCCTCTTGAAAGTTACCGCACCAAAATGACGGTGCCGAATATAGTAGATGGGCGCAACTGTTATTCGCTTGAAGAAGCAGCGGCATCTGGGATTAACTATCTATCGATCGGACGCCAGATGATCAAATCAAGCCAGCACTGTTAATATAAGGAACAACCAAAGGGCGGAAGACCGCTATCACCGAGAGAGAAAGTCCGTTATAATAATCAGGTGGTTAACTTTTTAACCTGTTGAAAGGAAGAGTCAACTATGTCTAAGAAAATTTGTGTTGTAGGGTTAGGTTATATTGGATTGCCTACAGCCGTTATGTTTGCGAACCACGGCATGCAGGTGCACGGTGTGGACGTGAATAAGCGAGCAGTTGAAATGATTAATAATAAACAGCTTCACATTGAGGAAAATGGGCTGGAAGAGCAGCTGACGAAAGCGGTAGACCAAGGGTTATTCCAAGCATCGACAGAACCGGTGGAAGCAGATGTATTCATCGTTGCTGTTCCGTCACCGATCAATGAAGATAAAACGGCCAATCTTTCGTATGTGCGTCAAGCGACAGAAGCGATAGCGCCATTTGTGAAAAAAGGCAGTCTCGTCATTTTAGAATCAACTGTGCCTCCGCGTACAGTCGAAGATGTGATGATTCCAGTACTTGAAAAAACAGGCTTAACAATTGGAGAAGAACTGTTTATTTCCCATTCACCAGAGCGAGTCATTCCAGGCCGTGTATTTGAAGAATTGGTTAACAATGACCGTATTGTCGGCGGGATTAACGAAGCTTCTTCTCAAATGACGAAAGAGTTATATGAAGTATTTGTTAAAGGCACCATTCATTTAACAGACGCGACAACAGCGGAATTGGTTAAAGTAATTGAAAACACCTACCGCGATATCAACATCGCGTTTGCTAATGAATTGGCGAAAATCAGTGAAAATATCGGTGTCAATGCGTGGGAAGCTATTCATTTAGCGAACTTCCACCCACGTGTGAATATTCACTTCCCAGGTCCAGGTGTTGGCGGCCACTGTATCGCGGTTGATCCGTGGTTCTTAGTGGAGCAGCAGCCAGAAACAGCCAAGCTTGTACATTTAGCTCGCCAAATCAATGACTCTATGCCAGGCTATACAGCCGAAAAGGTTCAAAAGACATTGCAAGAGCGAGGAATTCAGCATGGACGTGTCGCTGTCTTCGGATTAGCGTTTAAAGCCAATATTGATGATATGCGCGAAAGTCCATCGCTTGAAGTCATTGAAAACTTAAAACAAATGAATGTGGATCTAACCGTTTATGATCCGCACATTAAAGAAAATAAACTGCCACATCAGACACAAGAGCTGAACGAAGCGGTATCTCATGCAGATATAATTTTAGTGCTGACAGACCATCAGAATTTTAAAGAGTTGAACCCTGAGGAATTGAAAGACTCCGTTCGCTCAAAAATCGTGATCGACACGAAGAACTGCTTGCCAAGAAGCAAGTGGGAGCAAGCTGGATTTGAAGTTCTTGTACTCGGTGACTCGAAAAACATATAAATAAGATGGATCTCACAGAATAGGTGATGAGATGAAGGAAAATTTCTTAGGAATTGATATTTGCAGTATGACGTATAAGGAAATTACGGATTCGATTTTTAAGCGAATCGACGAGAATAAAAAGTCATTTATCGTGGCGATTAATCCGGAGAAAATTATGAAAGCTCAAGAAGACAGAGATCTTCATAAGCTTTTAAACAAAGCGGATTATCAAATCCCGGATGGTGTCGGCGTCTTAATTGCTTCACGGTTAAAAGGCGGCAATATTCGTGAGCGGGTCACAGGCATTGATATGATGATGACCCTTTGCCGTGAAGCAGAACAGCTGGGCAAATCCGTATTTCTCTACGGGGCTAAACCGGGCATTGCAGATGAAGCGAAAGTGAAGCTTGAGGAAATGTTTCCGCGTCTTTTAGTTGCAGGAACGCTAAATGGTTATGAGAAAGATGAAGCAGTCATTAAGCAAACGATTAATGAGGCGAATCCGGACATTATCTTTGTGGCGCTTGGAAGCCCTGCTCAGGAATATTGGATTGTGAACCATATGCCGCACCTGGCACCGAAAGTGTATCAAGGTGTCGGAGGATCTTTCGATGTTATTTCCGGCAGAATCAAGCGTGCACCGGCTCTTTTCCAACGCTTTGGGATGGAGTGGCTGTACCGGTTGCTGAAAGAACCTTGGCGGTGGAAAAGACAAGTCATTTTACCGATGTTCTTAATCAAAGCGATGAAGGGCAAGTAAGATGAGTAAATTGAAAATAGCGAGCCTTTTGCTTTTGGTTTCCACTGTTTTTCTTAAGTTTTCAAGCATGATTCGTGAAATGGTCATTGCGGGTTTATTCGGAAAGTCATATGAAGCCGACGTCTACTTCGTCGCAATGACGATTCCGAATGCACTGGTACTATTTTTACTGACAGGAATGAAAGAAGCCTTTTTGCCGAGCTATTATAAATTTGAACGCGAGGGAAAAGGCTTCAGTCATTTAACGAATATCGTAAAAGGCACGTTTTGGATTGCTTTGATCGTCTCTTTCATTGGAGCAGCCATCTCGCCATTGCTCGTCCGGTTTTTATATCCGGAGTTTGCCAAGTATGAACACGGAATGGAGATTGCCACCTGGACAGCCGTGCTGTACTTCTTCTCACTGGCGCTTGTCGGTGTGAATGCGGTCTATGAAGGATACTTTGACGCGCGCAAGAAATTCTCGTTCTCCGTATTTTCACAAACCATTGTCGTTCTCAGCACGATTGGGTTTGCGATTCTTTTTCATGATTCATTAGGCATTTATGGCCTGCCAATCGGTTATTTAGTCGGTACGTTCCTGTCGTTCTTATTAAAGCTGTTTGTCATGAAGCCGAACCGATTCCTCAACTGGAAGCAGAAAATGGACAAGCAGGAAGTCCGCCAGTTTTACGCCATCTTTTGGCCGGTGGGACTGACCATTGCGGTTGGCCAGATCAATCTAATGGTCAATATGTTGTTTGCTTCAAGGCTTGGAGAAGGGGTCGCTTCTGGATTAAACTACGCTTTCCGGCTTGTGAATATTCCCCAGGCAATTTTTGGGGTCACGATTGCGACGATTATCTTTCCGATTCTAGCGCAGGCGAAATCGGACCAAAACGATGCCCTATTTAAGCGGGGAATTGAAAAAGGCTTAAACTATATGTTCTTATTTTTAGCCCCGACTGTAATTGGCATGTTGCTGTTAATGGAGCCGATTGTCCGATTAGCCTATGAGCGCGGTGCCTTTACTGCGGAAGCGACAGCCCAAACGACGCTGTTTGCGGCTTTTTATATGGGGTCGGTTCTCTTTTACAGTATTCAGGCTGTCATTGCCAAAGGGTTTTATACACTTGATAAAGGCCACTTAATGATGCGGATCGGTCTGTTGTCTGTGGTCATCAATATTATTTCTAACTGGATCTTGTCTAAATGGATGGGTCCCGAAGGCTTAGCGTTATCAGCTTCCTTAGTCGGGATGATCTATTCGATTATTACATTTACGACGCTGTATAAATTAATGGGCGGCTTTTCGCTTCGTCATATCGGCAGCGAGTATGTAAAAATTATTCTTGCCACTTCAGCCATGGCGGCTCTGCTAATAGCAATCGACCGTTATTTACCGGTTGCTGAGCTCCATGACGTGATTTATTTAGCCATCATGGTAGCCATTGGAGCAGGTGCCTATTTTGTCGCCTTGTTCTTAACGAGAAGCACATCAATGAAAGAAATGCTAAGAAGGGGAGGGAAAGAAACTTCTTCTTAAGAGAGGAACTTCTACTTCATGAATATGAAACAAATGTTAGGTAAAGTAAATCGTATTGATACCTTTTCGCCTTACTTTTTTATGCCGTTTATCTTAATCATCTATTTCTTCACGAGTCTATTTGACTTCTATCGCTTTGATTATTTTAACGTGCAGAAAAGCATTATTCTGCCGGTGTTTGTCGGGCTGGCAGCTTATTATGGAGCGGTGTATCTTGCAGATAAGAAGAATTGGATGTTCCCGTCATTTGGACTTTCCTTTTTAAAAGGGAAAACGATCATTTTCTTATATTTATTAGGTGCGATTGGCTTGGTTGCCTATGCGATCATGCTATTTACCGGCCAAGTCGGAATTTCTGATGAGTCGGTTCGCCGAAATTTAGATCCAAAGCTGAATTTCCTAAGTTCATTCTTATGGTATGCGGTCTTGTTCCTGCTATGCCACCATATTTTAAAGCAAAAGGAACTAACAACGAAGAAGAAGCTGACGTACGGCGGAATTTTAGTCGGAGTCCTAGGGTTATTCGTCTTAATGGGCTACCGTACGCCGATTATCGTGATGTTCTTCACTTCATTTATCGTGTTCCACTATATTATTAAACGAATTAAATTAACGTGGTTTATCGGCTTCTTGGTGATTATCGGCATCCTGTTTTCAATGTTTGGCTTCATGCGTATTTTGACAGAGGATACGACGAAGGAGTTCAACAAGCGGGAAGGCCCGAAAGTTGAGTTAGAAGAGAAGAAAGAGAATGACAATTTAGCGATCCAGCGCAAAGTGAATGAAACACCGAAATGGATTCGCGCGCTGAATAGTGAAAGTGTTACTGGTCATATCGTGTTAAGCAAGATTATGGAATATACTGATGAACATGGTTACTTATATGGTGAGCTTCATAAGGGAATCTTCTCTACAGTCATGCCGGGAGAACAAATTTCGCCGCGAATGATGGTGACTGAAATGGTGAATTCCATCAGTACCGAAGAAGGAAAATACATTACCCGTCCAGGCCGTACAACTACGCCGACATTCCTTGGCCAATTGTATGCTGAGGCTGGATATATAGCGATCGTCATTGGTTTCTTCCTATATGGATTAATGGTTTCCATGCTGTATAACCAAGTGAAGAATACCGGAATTAAATCGTATCAAACAGTAGGCTATGCGTTCGTAACCACAATATTTACGATATCCATGCACACGGGATTACTCGATCTTGTGTTCCTATTGATGATTGCTTACGCGATCGCCTCGACCAGCATCGAGAAAGAAGTAAAATATAGTTGAAAAACTAATTGTACAATACTAGATAAGATGGTAAAATAATCATGTAGAGATAGTTATTTCCTCTTATTTATACATGATAATTTGGTTGGAAAAAGCCCATGAAAGACGCCGGCAGCCGGTGTCTTTCTCTTTTTTTGCTTTTGGGGTCAGACCCCCGCTGCGTTAATGCGATAAAGTAAGCCTCCGCTATACATGGCGAAAATCTAATTTAATCTCGCTAATATTATGTATTAGTTAAAAGGAAAAATATATTTTATTAAAATCAATACCTAAACACCACCCCAAAAAAAGCTGACTCATCCTGCCGCATCCATGCGAGCCGGTGAGTCAGCCTTTTTTATTTAATTTTGCGGCGGGTACGCTTTCCAGCGGCTAAGATCAATGTCTTCTTTCGTGATCATTTCTGCTGGGAAGATAAACGTCCAAGGTTTGCTTGTATTCGATTTCACTTCTAAGTTATCTAGCTTGAAACCGCCTTTCGCGATCACTTCTTGAGAGGCATCTTCAACGATCAAAGGAAGCTGCTGAAGCGTAATGTTCTTGTCGCTGCCGTTGCGGATCAGCATCGTGATGTGAAGATTGCCATCTTCTTGCTTCACAGCTTGAAGCCCCATAAAATTCACTTCACCTGGTTTTGGCGGTTCGATGTCGCGAATCAGCTGCTGTAATTTTTCCTGGCCCGCGGCTTGTAAACTCTTTTCCCAAGACTCATCTAAATCCAATGCGTGCGGCTTCTTTAATTCGAAAGCTAGTGTCCAGCCCGTTTGCGGAAACTCGGTCGCAAACAAGTCTTCTTTAGCAAACACAAATGCCCAAGGGCGGCTGCTTTCGGCTGGAATTTCTCCAATTTGACTCAAATCAAACGTTCTACGGGCAAGCTTTATACCATCTGGACCTAATAATAATAGCGGCGTTTCCTGAAGCTTAATTCCTTTCGCTAAGCTGTTGCGAACAAAAGCGGTGACTTCCACCTTATCTTCATCGGCACGCAGTTCAATGCCGGCAAGAGAAATTTGGTTCGGCTTCAGCGGCTCTAATTCATTATTAAGAAACTGAAAGTAATACTTTTCTTCAGAACCAATCTCCACATCGGGATGATAAGAAATAGCCGTCTGCACACTAGCTTCCGAACCCGCTGTTTCTTCACCTGTTAGTTCTTTCGAAGAAATGTGACTGTCTTTTCCGGCTTTTCCTTTTTTTCGATTGAATAGATTAAACATACTGTTCCGCCTTTCAAAGAGGGGAGCACACCACCTGCAAAGATGGAGCAGATGGCTTCTTGCGGTCCCTTACTTATTTTTTTCTTTAATCGCAGTAAACAATTTCGCCAATTCGCGGCTCACGTCTTGTTCTAACTCATAATACATTAGGCTGAATAGTTCCAGTGCTTCCCGCTGATACTGACGCATCGGATCTTCTTGGCTGTAGCTGCGAAGTCCCACGCCTTCTTTTAAACGTTCCATCGCATCAATATGAGAGAGCCAATGCTGATCGAGAAGGGCAATTAAGAAGCGGCGAATACTTTGATGCTTCGTTTCATCATCCACCATGCTATCCAGTTCCTCTAAATAAGGCACTTTCAGCTCTTCAGCAAGCTGCTGAATGTCTTTCCGTCCAAAATCCTCATTCGACAGAGAGATCTCTCCGCTCGGCAACACCCGGTTTAACTTATTCTCGAGCTTTCCAAGATCCCACTCAGAATCCTTCAGGTCTTCTGGTGTATAACGCTCAATCACTTCTTTGACATAAGATTCGACCATCGTTTTGGCAATCGGCAACACTTCTTGTTGGCTTAACAGGCGATTGCGCAAATCATAAATTGTGTTTCGCTGAACATTCAATACATCATCCAGCTTTAAGTTGTATTCGCGGATCGAGAAGCTCGAGCCTTCGACTTGGCGCTGTACACGGTCAACGAATTCGTGAATATTCTTCTTCTTCACTTCGCCAATCGAGTCTGTCTTCACAGAGGCAGACAGCTTATCGACTTCTTCGCGGGCAAAGCGTCGGAACATATCATCCTCTAATGAAATGAAGAACTCCGTCATACCTGGATCGCCTTGGCGTCCAGAGCGGCCTTTCAGCTGATTGTCGATTCGGCGCGATTCATGGCGCTCGGTACCGACGACGTATAAACCGCCGAGTTCACTAACGCCTTCACCAAGCATAATGTCAGTTCCGCGGCCAGCCATATTCGTAGCAACCGTAATTTGACCTTTCTGTCCGGCAAGTGAGATCAAGCGAACTTCCTGCTCGATGCTTTTCGCATTTAACAATTCAAATGACAGCTTTTCTTTCTTTAAAAAGTCAGCCACTTTCTCTGACTGCAGAATAGAGGTGGTCCCGATTAATACCGGGCGTCCGGCAGCATGCAATTCTTTCACCTTATTAGCGACAGCCGTATATTTTTCCTCAGTCGTACGGAAGACGCGGTCAGGCAGATCAATTCGCTGAATCGGGCGGTTCGTCGGAATTTGTACAACGTTCATGCCGTAGATTTCCTGGAATTCTTTTTCTTCCGTTTTCGCTGTTCCTGTCATACCAGAAAGGGTAGGGTACATCCGGAAGTAGTTCTGAATTGTAATTGCTGCCTGGGTCTTATTCTCTTCTGTTACTTCCAAGCCTTCCTTCGCTTCAATCGCCTGGTGCAGACCATTGCTGAGCGTCCGTCCTTCCATCGGGCGGCCGGTGAACATATCGACAAGCAGCACTTTTCCTTCTTTCACGATATAATCTACGTCTCTCTCAAACATCATCCGCGCCCGAAGTGATTGAATCATATAATGATAGAGTGTTTGATGCTCTAATTCATAGAGATTGTCGACGCCGAAGCCTTGTTCAATTTTATTAATGCCTTCCTCGGTGAAACTGACTGTCTTAGTTTCTTCATCGAAGGTAAAATGCTCGTCTTGCTTAAAGCCTTTAATAATGCGGGCGCATAAATAGCTCAGCTCCATACTGATGCCTGTTTTTCCGGCAATGATCAGGGGTGTCTTCGCTTCATCGACGAGCACGCTGTCGACTTCATCGATGATCGCATAATGGTATGGACGTTGCACGCGCTGGCGATCATCATAGACCATATTATCCCGTAAAAAGTCGAATCCGAACTCGGTGCCAACTCCGTACGTGATATCTGCCTGATAAGCGAACTGCTTTTGTCCCGGTTCCATCATCGGCAGATTCAAGCTAACCGTCAGCCCCAAGAACTCGTGGATTTGCCCAATTAACTCCCGATCACGGCGAGCTAAGTATTCATTCACCGTAATGACGTGAACGCCTTTGCCTTCAAGCGCACGCAAATAGCTCGGAAGGGAAGCGACAAGCGTTTTTCCTTCTCCCGTAGGCATTTCAGCAATATTTCCCTCTGCAAGTACCAGTCCGCCAATCAGCTGCACATCATAGTGGCGCATGCCAAGTACACGTTTCGCTGTTTCACGAACAACCGCAAAGGCTTCTGTTTGAATATCAAACACACTTTGGCCACTCTCGATCGCTGCTTTAAATTCAGCGGTCTTGCCGCGCAGGTCCTGATCGGATAATCCTTCCATCACTGGCTCTAACGCATTTATTTCGTTCACTAGCTTCCAATATTTCTTTAAGCGTTTTTCATCCGTTTGTCCTAGAAGCTTCTGAATATATGAAATCATCTTTTTCTCTCCTTGCACTCAAAAGTACCTTATCCTTTAGTATAACACTGGTATTTTCCATTTTCATTATGCGCTAAAAAAAATTACCTATAAACAGGTAAAAATTTCAAATAGCAGACAATTCATTTACTATTTTATTAAAATAATGAAACTTTTTCCTTTCTGATTCGTTTATAGTAGAGTAGCAGGAATTGAAAATATTGGAGGTTACATAATGAAACGCATGAAAAAAGCGACCGCACTTACGACGGCGGCATTGCTGACGGTTCCAGCCATTGTTCAGGCAGCTCCAAATGAACAGGCAGAAGGCGGAACAGCAGCGGTTAAAGAAATTAAACAATCAAGCCAAGAGCGCCAAACCAATAAGTATATGCAGCAGCAGGAGCAAGAACAGCGACTTAGCACTGATACGCTGATTATAAAGTATAGCAAGCCGCTCGCGAAGCCTGTTCACCAGCGCGCTGGGGTGAAAATCCTTCGTTCTTACCCGGCACTGGGCTATGATGTCGTGCAAGTGAAGTCAGAAGATCGATTGAAAGAAACAGCGGCTTACTATAAGAAGCAAAAAGCTGTCACTGCGATCACACCGAGTGTGAAATATAAAACATTGGCTTCTCCAGACCCGAAATCAGAGAGTATGTATCATCTGCAGCAGCTAGAAATCGAAAAAGCGATGAAGCTAGCAGGCAAGCATGATGTGACCGTAGCAGTCATTGATACGGGAGTGGATGTTAATCACTCTGAATTAAAAGGTCAGCTGCTTCCGCCATATAATGTGGTTCGTCCGGCGAATGGCGCGAAAGCAGATCTTCACGGCACACATGTAGCAGGGATCATTGGCAGTAAATCCGATAACGGCATCGGAGGAAAAGGCATCAACCCGAAAGCGAAGCTGCTTCCGATTGATGTGTTTAACGGCAGCATGTTCACGAATGACTATTTAATTGCCGAAGGGATCAGACACGCGATTCAAAAGAATGCAGATGTCATTAATATGAGTATCGGTTCTTCAATGTCCTCCCCAATTTTGCAAGAAGCCATTGACGAAGCATTAGAAGCAGGCATTACTTTAGTAGCGGCCGCAGGAAATGAAGCAACGGATGCTTATTCGTATCCAGGAGCATACAGTGGCGTCATCAGTGTTGGTTCCACAAATGAAAAGAAAGCCTTATCAAGCTACTCTAATTACGGTCCGTCTGTGGACGTAGTGGCACCGGGAGAAAACGTGTACAATTCGGCTTTCAATACGAGAAAAGGGTCTACTTTCATGAAGCTAAGCGGTACATCCATGGCTTCCCCAGTCGTAGCAGCCGTTGCTTCACTCATCAAGACGAAGCACCCGGATTTAACAGGCTATGAAATCGAAGCCATTTTGGAAAGCACAGCAACCGACTTAGGTGCAAAAGGGTATGACGCGAAATTTGCCAATGGGTTAATCAATCCAGAAGCAGCGTTAAAATATGATATCAAAAAACTGCCAAAGCGTGAGGAATATGCAGCCAATGAACAGTTGGAGAAAGCGAAGACCTTAAAGCCTGCGCCAAAAGCAGAGGTAAAAGGGTCATTAACGAAGCCTGAACAGAAACAGTGGTATAAAGTTGATTTGAAAGAAGGACAGTTTCTGCAAACGGTACTGTCTGGCAGCGAATTATACGACTACGGCATGGAGCTTTACTTCTATCCGGGCGGTGAAGCAAGTGAAGACGTGGAGCCGGTGAAAATTAACCGTACGCAAGCGGGGGCGGATGAGGCATACTTGTATGAAGCAGTAGAAGATGGCGCGCTTGTCATTGCGGTAGAAGACATGAATGGTAACTACAATGTCTCTGGACAATCTCCATTTACATTGAAAACGGAGATCTTCACGAACTTAACAGAAGACGAAGCAACAGCCGAGCAGCCTGTAGCGATCGATAAACTTCCTTATAAAACGAAGGAACACCGTCTGTTCGCAAGTGGTGAGATGCCAGACTCTGACTTTTTCACCTTTACAGTTGATGCTCCGCAAGTCGTGTCTCTATCTGTTTCGGGCCTTCCGGGTGTAGATTCTGCTATGAGCATCTATATGGAAGAGCCGGCGATCATAGTTGAAGATGAAGAAGAACTGCCTGCAGATGTTCCGGCTGAGACAGAGGAGCCTGCCGAAGATCCTTCTGCTGAAATGCCGGAAGAAGAAATGGGTCCAGCGTTTGTCCGTAATAAAAATGGAGCGGGTGAAGGAGAAAAGCTATCTTTCCAAGCGGTTCCTGGCTTAACGTACAAAGTAGAAGTCACGAACAATAACCTGGCTGGGTTTGATTTCGGCATGGATCTGTCCTTCTTATTCGGCATGACTCCGGCAATGGATGAACTGTATGCAACAAGCTCTGCCTATCCATATGAGCTAAAAGCGGAAATAGCGAATCTGCCGGAGGATGAAGATGGGCTGCCGATGTATGACATTCCGGACTTTCCGGTAGGTGATGGCATGGCACCGCCTGTTACGCCACAAGACTATCAGGAGCAGCTGCAGTCAAGGAAGGATATTTGGCAGGACCTATTAACCGGTCTTTTATCTGGACAGAAAGAAGCGACTGCAAGCGAAGTAATGGATAAAGCGCTGACGATCACTGAAGGAGAAAATGTTGAAGGCTACCTGCAGATGATGGGCGACATCGATTATTACAAATTTAAACCGCAGAACAATGCCATTTTTGAAGTCAGCTTAAATGGCAATGGCGACGCGAGTCCGATGGGAACAGTCTTTGAATACGATGAAGAATTGCAAGAACTGATTCCGCTTGCAGATGTTGGAGCAAGCTTTAGTCTTTTCTCTTTACTTGGAGGCGGAGCAGCAGGTGAAGCGAAAGCAGCCATCGCGCTGAAAGCCAACAAAACTTATGTCATCTCCACAACGGATGAAATGGGCAATGTTGCAGCTGATCCGTACAGCTTGAAAGTGAAGAAGCTGACAGACGCGCCGAAGGAAGACGATAAAGATCAGAACGAAATGCTCCGTGCGAAAGTGTTAAAACCGGGCATGAAGCATACGAATTATTTAGCGTATGCGGATGATATCGACTACTATTACTTTAAAAATTATGGCAAAGAACAAGTCTACGGATTAATGGTTGAACCGCAAGCCTTTGGCAAAGAAGTGAGTCAATTGCCGGCAGACCTGCAAACGCCATTAATGCTTACGGGTATGGTGATTGAAGATACAAACGGCAATATGCGAATTGACGATAAAGAAGCCATGAAGTCCGTCACATTCGGACCTGACTTTATGGATATTATTAAAATGGCTTTGTTAAATGAAGACCTTCCGAGCGCCAATACATCTATTAAAGCCAAGGAGAAAACAGGCTATTTCGTGGTTGCCAACAATATGATGGCTGGCACGCCGACATTACAGCCATACCAAGTTCAGCTCGTCGATTTGAATAAAAAAGATGAAGATCAAATGACACAGCTGTCGAGCGGCACGCCGAAAAAACCGATTGCAATGAAGAAGCAAGGCACTGAATGGGTAGGTAAAGCCTACATGAACGCAGGAGCAAGCTTCGGTGATGCCGACTTCTTTGACCTAAACGTGGCGAAAGAACAGGCAATGCGCCTAAGCGTAGATATGGAATCAGGCCTAGACGGCAAATTGACGGTCATGGATGCGAAAGGTAAAGTCATCGTAAGCGTTGACCGCTACGGAGAGAACGATACCGAAGTGATTTCCAGCCTGAAGCTGAAAAAAGGCAAGTACTTCATCAAAGTAACAGAAAGAGACAATAAAGCTTCGACGAAAGAGTATACAGTGAAAGTGAAATAATTAAAGTGCCCGGTTCCTTTTCATTAGGTGCCGGGTATTTTTAGTTTGTGAGTCTATTCTCCTATATATAGAAGGGAACAACAAATATTTTCATAGTTTGATACAATAGACAGAAGCTGCTAGAAAGAGAGGGGAATGAAATGAATAATTGGCGAGCACTGATGTTTTTGGTCTTATTACTATTATCATGGGGAGTCACTGAACAAGCTCATGCCCATGTGACAGATGAAACGAAGTCTTTTAAGGCTCAAAGCGAGTTTGAGAGCCGCTACACACTCGTTGCTTCTTATAAAGGAGCAAGCGGTGTCACGTTTAAAAGCTACAGTACGAAATGGGGAACCGATAAGCTGAAGCTTCTGGAGCAGGAGCTTTTAAAGAACAAGCATGGGTCGGAGCTATCGTACCTGCAGGATATTATGATCTTCCCGGATTACCCGAGCGGAGAAGGCGTCATGGGGATGTACTATGCTGAGTATGAGTACAATCAAGGGAAATATACGTATAATAAAGGCCGCAAGATTCATCTGTACGGCGGCAATCAATACACGACCGTTCCCTCTCTTGCCTACACAATGTCTCATGAATATGGACATCATTTAACTTATTATCAGCTGGTTCAAAAAGAACAGCTCGATGTTGACAGCTGGAAGCAATCGAATTATTACAAATCAAGAAGCTTCTCCCGCTACCCGAAAATCCATACAAATCCAACCGGAGACTACATATGGAATATGGCGGAGCAGATGGCAGAGGACTATGTGCAGTTGTTTGGGTCAGAGCTTGCCATATCGAAATATTTACAGATGAACACAGACGTAGCGCCGCCATTCGAAACACCGTCGATCTATTCTTATTGGGCGACGCACTTCGGAAGTCAGTTTAAACAGCCGGCACCACTTTCTCTCTACTTAACCGGCTATAAGAAATACACCAATTCTACCTACGACTTAGACTTGTCAATGAAATACCCGGCATCAAGCAAGCTGTTCCTGAAAGGGGAAAGCAGCTCCAGCAAGCAGGTATCGGCATTGATGGGTGAATGGCCGACGGGACAAGGAGATTTCAAGATCTCATTCGGCAACCGTCCATTTGAAGTGAGCGGCTATATGCTTGATGCGAAATTCTCACCAGCGATTAAGCTGCAGGCGATTCAGCACAACGGTACAGGGTATAACCGAGGATCTGGATTCTTAAATATTCCTTATGCAGCCATTGATTCAGTCGTCACGGATAAAAGCAAGCTGATGCCGCAAACCGCAGCTGAAATCAAAGGTGCGATCACAAAAGCGGCGAATGACCGCGGGATTCCAGCAGAAATTCTAAAAGCGATCGCCTATCAGAAATCAGGCTTAAAGCATTGGGATACCACTGGGAAAGCAGTCCTTTCAGCGGAAGGTGGCATCGGTGTGATGGGTATTAATCCAGAAGCCCCCGGCTGGAAAGAACAGAATCTTGATGTAAATCGATTAAAAACAGATGTGCATTATAACATTCAATCAGCGGCCAATTACTTAGTAAAGCAGTGGAATAATACCAACCTTCCGAAAGTAAATAAACACGAAATGAATAAAATAGAAGATTGGTATTTTGCGATATTGGCCTATGACGGGGTAAAAGGAGCGAATCTTCCAGGAGAAGGACATACCCCATTTCAAGAAGCAGTCTTTACGACTATTAGAAACCATAGCCAGCTGCCAATAGGAAAGACACCAGTGATTGAAGCGGCTATTGATGAAGGAAGCGGTCAAGTAACATTTAACCAAATGCAATACCAATGGCCGACGGCAACACCAACGAAGCAATCTTTTGAAAAGAACCAGACAGTTTATACTTCGAAAGAAACCGTTTTAGAAACAGCTATTGGCAAAGGTGGGGAGAAGGTACTGAGCTTCACTCCTTATCAGATTACTGATATACAAGAAACAAACGATCCGAAAGTGCACACGGTCTACTATGGGGTCAGTGGCCATACTGGAAAAGGGTATGTATCGTGTAATGGATTAGCTGCAAATTCGAAGGTGACGTGGCTGAAGGATTTAGACCGCCCGGAAGTCCAAAGAGCGGTCACTTATCTACAAATAAAGAACATCATTAACGGCTACGGCGATAGTACTTACCGTCCGAATCAGCAATTATACCGTCGCCACGCAGCCAAGCTGCTAGTCGATGCCTTAGACCTTAAGCTTCCAGCCGGCTATCAAATGCAGGCAAAAGACATGAAGCCGGGCGACTTAAACTATGAAGAAATGAAAATCGCGGAAGCCCATGGGCTGATCGGCCAAGGCAGCGACCTGCGTCCAAATGAATTTCTATCAAGAAATCAAATGGCAGCCATCTTAATCCGAGCCTACGGCAAAGAACTAGCTCAGCCGTCAACCCAAACTAACATTCAAGACGTGCCAAAAGGTTTCTGGAACTACCCAGCGATCAACCAGCTCAGCTTTAACCAAATCACCATTGCTAACCCGTATCGTTTAAATGATATGGTCACACGATCACAATTCGCCCTGTTCCTAGAGCGGACGATCAAGAAGGTAAACTAACAAAAAGCGCTTAGAACCTGCTCTGGTTCTAAGCGCTTTTTCGTTAAAGCAGCGGTCCAAATTCATCCTCTAACCCAAACAAAAAGCCTCTCGGAATCCCGAGAGGCCATCACTCATCTTCTATTAATATAACGCTCTGTAAAGGAATGTAACAAACTGTGCTCTTGTTACTTTATCCTCTGGATGGAATGAGCCGTCCGGATAACCTGTTGTTAATCCGCTGGCATCTAATGTTTTGATGTAGTTGCGCGCCCAGTGGTTCGCAGGTACATCAGTAAACTCTTTGCTTGACGATCCTTTTAAGTTAAACGCATTCACCATAACCTTCGCCATCTGTCCGCGTGTTAATACATCATTTGGACGGAAGCGGTTGCGGCTATCTCCTGAGAAGATCCCTTCAGTAGATACCGCATTGACAACGCCTACTGCCCAGTGAGGACCAGTTACGTCTGGGTATTTCGGTGTGCGGTTATTCATTCTCATATTAAATGTTTCAGCTAAAAGAGCCGCAACATCCGCACGCTTGATAAAGTCGTTTGGACGGAAGTAGCCGCTTTGGTAGCCGACAACAATATTTTCTTGTCCTAATTTTGAAACAGCTGGGTAGATCCAGTGGCTTGAACCAACATCGCGGAACTGGCCGGCTTGACCGTAATGGGCAAGAACACGTTTCGCTCCAACATATTTAGATTTCCAGTAAGTATTGCTTAAAGTAGATGTAGAAACACCTTTTGATGAGGAAGATTGAATAAATTCGTTATTCCCCGCATAAATTCCAACGTGGGAGATGCCGCTGCCGCTTGTGTTGAAGAAAACTAGGTCTCCAACCTGCAGCTGGCTCTTCGAAACAGGTGTTCCAGTTTGGTACATTTGTCTTGAGGTTCTAGGTAATGTAACCCCGATCTCTTTATATACTTGGCCGATATAGCCTGAACAATCAAATCCGTAAGGTGTCGTGCCGCCCCATTTATATGGGACTCCAATATATTTCTTAGCGATCGGAACTAAGCGATCATAATTCGATGATGCGCTCGCTTCCAGATTCGGCACGAGCAAAAACAACAATGCAGTAAATATTACAACAAATAGCCTCTTCATGGTAAAAGCTTGTTCTCCTCTCTCTAATGAAACAATGAAAATTATTTCAACTGTATAATTTCGGTTACTTTTTTCTCTATTTTTCCACCCGAGAAATATTCTAGCATAGATTCATAGATTTAAACGTTACAGTTGAGTAACAGATTTACAAGAAAAATTGAAAGGAAAAAGCCTTTATTATAGGAAGAAACACAGAAATAAGAGGTTTAATGAGGAGAAAAATGGGGAAATACATAGGTTTTTGTAACATAATTGAAATATAAAGTTGATAGGTGATTAGTATAAATGGCAGTTGTAATAGATGATGAAGAAAACTGGTTGAATATAGAATAGATACATACCTAGGGATAAGATCCTTTATTTCTTCTGATTTGGAAAAAATAATAATATATTTGATAAAATTTTCTAAAAAACTATTGTTTTTGGAAAAAAATACGGTAAAATTACTCATGAGACGAAAGAAGTGAATTAGTCAGAGAATATGACAATAATTTTGCGTAAAGCAGGTTTTTGTAATCTGTTGACACATTTCTTTTATCCATATATACTAAAATATGTATTTGTTACCAAGTCTACTTAAGAGTGTCATATTTTACATATCCTCTTAACAGACTTACCATATTAGACATTTCTTGAGGAGGAAATAATTACATGGCTAACCAACCAAAGTCTTACCGCAAGTTCGTTGCAGGATCTGTAACTGCTGCTTTAGTAGCAACTGCAGTATCTCCAGTATTCGCAGCAGAAACACAATTCAAAGATGAGGCTGATTTCGGTTCTCATAAAGACAATATCTATAAAGCAGCTGAACTAGGTCTTGTTAAAGGTTACACTGCTGGTGAAAACGAAGGCAAATTCATGCCAAACACAAGCGTGAAACGTGGTCAAGTAGTGAAAACTCTTGCTCGTCACCTTGAAGCTGTTCACGGAACAGTTGACACAGCTGGTGTTACACCATTCGCTGACGTTCCTGCTGACTATGCGGATCAAGAGCTTTACGAAGCATCTTTGATCGTTAAGAAATATGGTACATTCGAAGGCGTTAACAACAACCTTCTTCCAAACAACAACATTTCTCGTCAAGCAATGGCGAAAGTTTTAGTTAAAGCTTTCAACCTTGTAAATGATCCAGAAGTTGAAAACAAAGTAAAAGATCTTGAAGCAGCTGACGAAGAGTTCCGTCCGTACATCGAGATTCTTTCTAAAAACGGTGTAACAGCTGTTTCTGAATATAACCCTAAATCTCACGTTTCTCGTGCGCAATACGCTTCTTTCTTAGTTCGCGCAGTTGATGCAGAACCAGCTCCTGATGCTCCAACTGTTACTGAAATCAAATCAGAAGACAGCACTCACCTTCTTGTTACTATTAAAGGCGATGTAGATTCTGTTGAAGCATCTGATTTCGTATTTGATGGTGACCTAGAAGTGAAAGACGCTGAAATCGTTGCAGCTCCAGTTAAAGCAGCAGCTGCTCAAGATGCAGAATTCACATATGTACGCCTTACTACTTCTGAGCAAGTAGCTGGCAAAGAGTACAAATTAGTTGAATTCATGGACGAGAAAATTGCTGAGGACGATCAACCAGCAGTAGTGGTTCCAGCTCCTGTGGCTCCGGCTGTTGAGAGTGTAATGGCGAATAACCTTAAAGAGGTGCAGATTACATTCAATAAAGAAGTTGATGTCACAAACGCCGCGTTTAGTATTACAGATGTTAAAACAGGTAGCAGTAAATTTACGCAATCAACATCAACAGTAAAATTAAGTCCAAATAAGAAATCTGTCATTCTTACTACAAGTAGTAATTTAGTGAATGGTGACTTTTACAATGTTTCAGTTAAAGATGTAGTCGTTAAAGACTCAAAAGAACCTATTAAACCATTCTCTACTTCAGTTAAACTAGATGATAAGACCGCTCCTGCTATTGAAGAAATTAAAGCTTTAACTACTTCTACAACGACAAGAGCTATTAATGTTAAGTTTACTGAACCTGTGTCATTTGGCCTTGTTAAAATTGGTGATGATATAGCTACTGCTTCAAATCCTTCTGGTGATCAGAAAACTTGGACTTTTGCGTTAGCTAATTCTTCAGCTAAAGATTTAGAAGTTGGTAAATCATACGAATTAAATATCGCCGGATTAGCTGATTTAGCAGGTAACTATGCTTCAAATCCATTTAAACAATCTGTGACAGTAGTTCGTGATGAAGTAAAACCAACATTTACATTGCAAGCAAAAAATCCGAAGCAATTTGATATTGTTTTTGATAAAGAAATGAATTCATCTGTAGCTTATGATTCAATTGTAGTTAAAGACTCTAACGACAATGTACTTACACAATCTAATTTAGCGACACTTGATACAGATGATAAGAAGACATTCCATGTAACATTAAATAATAGCCCTATTGCATCTGACAAAACTTCAGCTGAAATTTCTGTTACAGTAAAGGGATTAAAAGATACTGTTGGAAATACTATTTCTGAAAAAACAGAAAAAGTTACTCTTGCTAAAGAAGCTGTAAAACCAGAGTTTAACGGTGTTCGCGTACTTCCAGGTACTGATAATAAAATTGAAGTAGCTTTCAGTGAAAAAGTTATGGGCGTGGATAATACTGATTTTGTATTAACAAACAGTAAAGGTGACGTAGTTGCGACTTCTAGCCTAACTAATGCTAGCAGTGATTCAGATAATAAGGTTGTGCTTACTACAGCAGCAGCTTTAGCAAATGACACTTACAACTTAGCTCTTAAAGTAGACACTGTTACTGATACTTCAGGGAATAAAAATGCGGCAAAAGCATTGAAGTTTTCTTATAATGGTGCGGTGGCTCCACAGCTAGTAGCAACAATCGATTCAGATTTCGATGGAGCTACAACTTCTGCAGTGTTAGATTCAACTACAGCTAATCGTAAAGTGTTGGTTAAGTTTAACCAAGCAGATGTTGTAAATGGAATTGATAAAACTACAGGAGATTATAAGCTTGGAGCAGCAGATAACCTTGCTAACTATACTGTTAATGGTTTAGCGCTACCTGAAGGAACTACAGTTACTTTCAATAACGTTACTACTGTATCCGGCGGCGTAGGCGATACTGCATTAATTGATTTCAGTGCTGTTACAGATACAAAGAAATTACCAACCGAACTTGTTAAAGGTGGTAAGTTAATAATTACAGCTTCGAATGTTAAAACGGAAGCTAACTCTACTATTGCTTATACTAGTAATGAAGTAACAGTAGTCGACAAAACTGCTCCGAAAGTTAATTCAGCGTTCTTAACTGGAAATTCAACAGATGGTTACAAATTAACTGCTGTGTTTAGTGAAGAGCTATCAGTTGCTGATAAAGCAGAATTTGTTTTAAAATCAACTGAAGGTACACCGGTAACTATTACTCTAGATGACGCGACTATTGTATCGGCGGACAAAAATAAAGTTGAGTTTAATATTATAGTTGACAAAGCTAAAGTTGCTACTGCAATTGCTGCTTCTGCTGGATTTAAATTAACTACCACTACAACTCCAGCAAATACTAAGGATACTGCTACAACTCCTAATGCTTTACAAGCAGAAACAACTGGACTTGATGTAGTAAATTATTCTAACTAAGGAGGGGGCTTGTCACTCCCTGTGGAAGGCTCTATGGAGAGAAATCTCTGTGGAGTCTTCTTGTTTGTTTAAATTCTTTTTAATTTTTTTCCTTTCGAATCTAAAATCTCCTCGTTATACTTTCTATGAAAGCAAATAACACGGGGACACGTGGGACACGGGGACAGGTACCACGTCCCACCTGCTCGAAAGAGTAGTCCTTAAGGAAGGTCTTGTGGAGAGAAATCTCTGCAAGGCTTTTCTTTTGTCTTTAATCCGTTTCAACTGATTCTTCAAGCATAGAGGGACACGGGGACAGGTACCTCGTCCCACCAGCTCGAAAGAGCAGTCCTTAAGGAAAGCCTTGTAGAGATTTCGATCTCTGCAAGGCTTCTTTTTTTGTTTACTTTCTTTTATAAAAATTTTTCTTTTCCCCTTCGAATCTAAAATCTCCTCGTTATACTTTCTATGAAAGTAAATAACAGAGGAGTGGGAAGAGATGAAACAAGGAAAAGTATGGCTAGTTCGGCCATTGGGTAAGAAGACAGCATTTCAAACTTATTTGAAAAAGAGCTATATGGAAGTTGAATATTCGCTGCCGAAAAGCGAGTTACAGTTGTTGTTAAAATATAATGAAGAAGATTGTTTAGATAAGAAGTTTCGAGATGTAGCGTTTACGGAAACTGGTATCAGTATGCTTGCATTTCAACGATGGATGAAAACAGACGACGTTGTTCTAGTCGCTGATGGCACGGATCGCTTTCGAATTGGACTAATCAAGGGAGAATGTTTCGAGGGACACGGGGACAGGTACCTCGTCCCACTTGCTCGAAAGAGCGGCCCTTAAAGAAAGCCTTGTGGAGAGAAATCTCTGCAGGGCTTTTTCTTTTAATCGAGATAAATTTTTAGAGAGCATTATATGCTGGGAAACCATTGATAAATAAAACTTTGTTTACTTTTCTTTGTAACGTTATTTGATTCACACATTCTTAACTTTAAGTTTTCATTGACAAATAATAGTATATTTTATACACTTCATTTATAACCATTTAATTTAGAGTCTTATAAACGAATTGTTAGGAGGCGTCAAAATGAAAATATCAACAAATTCAATTATTCAGAAGATAGATAGTGATTTTACAAGCATTTATAAGCCTTTTTCTAAATTTCCGAATTCAGGTCATATATGGGATTCATGTATAAAGGCTGTGCAAGATGAAAAACTAATGAGTCACATAATCTTTTGTAATGATGTATTACAAATTCCACCTGTTAAAGTTTTCTTAAAAGCAACTAATACATTAGACCAAGAATTCACCAATTTTGAGAAGAAAGCCATAGGAGCTTTTTGGGGATTTATTTTTAAGTTTGTATTCAATTATAGGCTACAGAAAGATAACGTACCTATACATTCGAAAGGTGTGAAAAAGGCTGCCTATTTTTATGATGTAGCTGATTCCGTAGAAATAACAAAGGAGTAATAATATAATGAAGAAAATTAAAATTGTCGTAGGAGCAACGCCTATGGGTGCTTATCAAGTTCATCTATTAAATGAAGGTAATGTTCCTAAAGAAAATAAGGTATGTAATTCTTTGAGTGAAACTGTAAATATGGTTGAGTACCTTAAAGATGAATATGAGCAATTGGGTTACATGATAGAACTAAGAGGCATCCAAATTTAATGGAATATTTTCAATTAAAGGTAATATTGCTCTGCAGGGAAGGGACACGGGGACAGGTACCTCGTACCACCCGAAAGTTCCAGAAGCCTTGTAGAGATTCCAATCTTTGCAGGGCTTCTTTTTTTGTTTGTTTTCTCTTAGAAAACTTTTCTTTCCCCCTTCGAAACTAAAATTTTCTCGTTATACTTTCTATGAAAGTAAATAACAGAGGAGTGGGAAGAGGTGAAACAAGGAAAAGTATGGCTAGTTCGGCCGCTAGGGAAGGAAGGGACACGGGGACAGGTTCCTTGTCCTACCAAAAAGTTCCAGTGGGAGCCTTGTGGAGATTCCGATCTCTACAAGGCTTTATTCTATTTTTCAAAGAAGATTTTAAATAGAATTGTGATAGAATGGAAGAGCAACTGAATATTGTGAGGGTGGTTGGTTGTCGTTCTTCTTTCCTTTTAGGAAAGGAGGTGATAATCATGGAAACATTTCTTGAAATCATTCGTGAAATTTTGAAGGGAATTGTGCGGGAAGTTGCTGCGCATACCTTTCGAAAAAACGTTTTAGATAACAAGAAAACCACCCCGCGCCGTAGGAAGCAAAAGGGTGGTTCACAAAAATAAACTTATTTTTAAACAACCACCACCCTGACGGTAGAAGTTGCAAGGAGAAGTGTTAGCGCACTTCTCTTTTTTATTATATTCCCATTATACATTAAATAAACCATGGAATAAAGTAAGGACACGGGTCCGGATGCTTCGTCCTACTCATTGTTCAAAAACAATGTCCGTGCGTCACCAGATTCGCCCTCAACTTTCTATAAGACTAATTTAAAAAATTCTAGATCATGTGCAGGATTTGCTCCCATTTTGTCGAATCTACTCTATAACTCCAAAAGTACTTCCTCTACACTACTATCATTTTCCCACTACACAAACTCTGATCATTCTCACTCGCTGCATCATTTCTTCAATAAAAAGGAGGCTTTTCTTTGACTGTAAAAATTTCAAGTGTTGGTCTGCGCGGCTTAGAAGGCTACCGCGTCCAAGTAGAAGTGCAAATATCCGGCGGTATGGATGCGATGGTCATTGTCGGTCTCCCGGATGCCTCTGTAAAAGAGTCAAAAGAGCGAGTGTTATCGGCTATTCGCTCAGTGGATTCGGATGGTGCAAGGCAAAAAATAGTTGTTAATTTATCTCCATCCGAACAAAAGAAAAACGGTCCTATTTTTGATCTGGCTATTGCCATTGGGATACTGAAGGAGATGGATCATATAAAAGCAGAAATACCTCCTGATACTTTGTTCATCGGCGCTTTATCTTTAGATGGAACCATTGAGAAAGTAGAGGGAATGCTGCCAGCGTTACTTGTTGCAAGAAGTTTAGGATATAAAAAAGCCTTTCTTCCTTATGATCCGCTGATCCCGATCGATATGCTAGAAGGATTGGAATGCGTCGTTGTTGACCATATACGTGATGTGCTACAGCATCTCTCCGGACAAATTTCTTTGCCGCTGCAGACAGAAAGGCCGGCAGATCAACATATAGAGATTCCGTACACACACCCAAAAGATTTCACCGATATTATTGGTCATGAACAGGCCAAGCATATATTAGAAGTAGCTGCTGCAGGCGGTCATAATGTGCTGATGAGCGGTCCTCCAGGCTGCGGAAAGAGCATGCTGGCAGAAGCCTTTCCCTCTATTCTCCCCCAGCTGACGAAACAAAAGCAATTAGAAGTGATCAGTCTATACCAGCTTGCCAAGGAGCAGCTGACTAACCCGCAAATCTCTCCCTACAGACACCCTCATCACTCCGCATCTTCTGTTGCAATTATTGGCGGCGGATCTTACCCAAAGCCCGGAGAAATTTCATTAGCTCACAACGGAGTGCTGTTTCTTGATGAAATGGCCGAGTTTCCAAAAAAGACATTAGATATGCTTCGTCAGCCTCTCGAAATGGGAACAGTCACTATTAGCCGTGCTCACTCAACTGTCACCTATCCAGCCTCTTTTATCCTCATTGGCGCCATGAACCCCTGTCCCTGTGGATTTCTCGGTTCTCACGACCATTATTGCACATGCACCCCGAAACAAATTCAAATGTATCGGAATCGGGTGTCGGGGCCTGTGTTGGATCGGATGGATATTTTGCTGGCACTGAAGCCGGTTCATCTTGATCAGGAGCACAGAAATGGTGAATCTTCCGCAGCTATTCGCGATCGAGTGAAAAAAGCACAGGAGCAGCAATTTTCTCGTTATGAAGGACAATTTTACAATGCAAAAGTGCCTTTTGAGATACTATCCAGGACCAGCCCTCTAAAGGAACACCAGCGCAAAATGATTGCGAAGGCAGCCGCCAAACAGCATTGGAGCAACCGTGTCCAAATCAAGATCATTCGCTTAGCAAGAACAATTTCAGACCTAGAAGGCAGCATCCACATCACTGACGAATCTGTATGGAAAGCCATTCATATAAGGGAAACTAGCAATCAAAAAGGTCTGCAGGTCGTAAGAGAATAGAAAAATTCCTATAGTGGAAGTGATGTCATGCCAAGAAAATCAAGGAGAAAAGGCAGCAGCGGAATCTATCATATTATGATCCGAGGCATAAACAGGCAAACCATTTTTGAAGAAGAAGAGGATAAATTCAAGTTTTTAGAAGTGCTGAGTAAATATAAAGGCAAAAGCAATTATCAAATTTTTAGCTATTGTCTAATGGATAATCATGTTCATTTATTAATGAAAGAGTCAGAGGAGGAAAGTATCTCAGAATCGATTAAAAGAATTAGTTCAAGCTATGTGTATTGGTACAACTGGAAATATGCGCGCTGCGGACACCTATTTCAAGAGCGCTATAAAAGTGAAGCGGTCGATACGGATTCTTATTTCATGACCGTACTAAGATACATTCACCAAAACCCTCTCAAAGCTGGCCTAGCAAGAACTGTATTTGAAAGCAAGTGGACCAGTCTTCACGAATATCTCCACAAAACCTCCCTTGTAGATATCGACTATGCACTCTCCATGTTTTCTCCTAATCGAAAGAAAGCGATCGAGCTTTTCATCCAGTATATGCAAGAGAAGAACGATGACAAGTGTCTAGATGATTGGAGAAAAACCATGATCACTGACAAAGAAGTAAGAGATCAAATGCGTAAATTAGGCGTTGAAAATATGAGTGCCCTGCAACAAATGGAAAGGGAAGATCGAGATGAGGTATTAGCAGCGCTTAAACAGCTAGAAGGAGTGTCAATTAGGCAGATCTCCAGAGTAACCGGATTTTCAAAAAGCGTGGTTCACCGGGCGGAGGACAGAGGGACAGGTTCTTTGTCCCAATAAAATAAAGCAAAGAGGTTAGTTGCTCTAGAGCACTAACTTCTTTTTGCGATTATAGAAAGACTCTTAAGTTGCCTCTAGTTGAACAAGATGACCGGTTCCTAGCCACTCTTCCAATTTTAGAAAAATTTGATATTATAATATTAAGAAAAACATCCAATTATAAGGGAGATCAATATGGAATTATTCCTTCTTATTGCTACATTTATTATTGTAATAAATTTTGTTGGAAAGAGTGGAAGAAGCTCGAGAGTGAAAAAGAATGACAATACATTGTTACAGCAAACGATGGAATTTCAGCGCCAGACGATGGAACAGGAGGCTATGGAACAACATCAAAGATTTATGGAACAAAGTCAAAGAGATATGGAAAGGGGGGACAGAGGGACAGGTCCCTCGTCCCGGACGAACTAAAATAAATTTTATGTAAGTAAAGAGGTTGGCAGCGTACCAACCTCTTTTTTGCTATGTGAAAACTTGTTCAGCTGCCTTGCAAAAACTCTAATATTTCATTCAATCTCTCTAAGAAAGATTACTTTATAGTCTAAATGGTGAGACAAGGGACCTGTCCCCTTGTCTCACCCATGTCTCACCTTTATTTTTTGGTAATACTCAACATTGTAGCTTTAGATACATCATTTCCAACTAATGTAACAACCCCTAATAAACCATAGAGTTGTAGGCTTATGGAATCGCCTGCTGCTAAATTGACTGTAACTTTCTTCGTTAAGTAATTAGCAGGTACTGCAGCAGGATTAAATTCACTATTTGGAAGCAAAGAACCGTTTAATAAGATCTTAGAACTAACAAAGAGTTCTGTAGTGAGATATACCTTGTACTCTAAATCGTAAGTGCCAGATTGCTGGACTGTGAATACGTCATTTGCTGGGTTTACAGTCACAGAGTTTAATTGCTTATTATCAGGTAACGGAACATTTGATCCTCCGAGCGTTACCATTACATTTGATCCTGATGTATTTTGAGCTGAACTTGCGATTATACTATTCTCGTTTTATCCGACTCTACCTCGGTTTATAACGAGCCTTCACCGTGCAGGCCACTTTCATGGCACACGGCGATCCGTCAAAAGAAGTTCTTTGTTACTTATTTCCCCAAGATAAGTATATTCTAATTTTACACACCATATCAATAAAATTTTTGAAAATAAAAAATAATTGGGTCAGATCTAATTCCTTTGCCAAAAAGGTTAGTAAAGGGACACAGGGACAGGTTCAATGTCCCGAATAATTAATCTTAATTTACCTATAGCAAAAACTCTAATACATCACTCAATCCTCTAAGAAAGGGAAGACTAATTTACTTTATGATCTGGATGGTGGGACAAGGGACCTGTCCCCTTGTCCCCCTAACAATGTACAGATTTTGTTCAGAATTAAACGGTAAACTAGTACAAATGAAACATACGGGTGGATCTGCTGTTCTATTCTGAATTTGTTAAAGAAAAATACAAGACCCACCCGTTCTTTTGTTTCACGGAAAAGGAGGGTATTTATGCCTAAAAAAAGAAAAGAGAAGTTCTTTTACTCAGCATTGTCTATTTCAGTAGCCGCCGGTGCTTTAACTGCCGTTGCACCTTCAGTAAGTGCAGAACAGCATAAGTTTACAGATGTTAAAGCAGAAGATCATTTTTATGATGCCGTGAACAGTCTGCATGTACGGGGAGTAATCAATGGGTATGACAGAGAGTTCCGTCCTTATGCGAAAGTCACTCGTGCACAAGCAGCGAAGATTATTGCAATGGCTCTCAACATGAATACAAAGAATATAAAAGATCCTGGCTTTAAAGATGTGCCTAAAAAAGACTGGGCCTATGAATATGTAGCTGCGCTTTCGAACGCTGGAATTATGAAAGGGTATGGAGACCAATTCAAGCCGAATGAACCTTTGTCACGCGCACAAATGGCAAAAATTATTGCGCTGTCGTTTAAATTAGGTACTGAAAAACTTGAAAAATCTCCATTTGAAGATGTAAAAACGACAGATTGGTATGCGGAGTACGTGAAACCGTTAGTAGATAAAGAGATTACAACTGGCACAACCCCTACAACGTTTTCGCCTAATCAGCCTGTCCTTAGAGGTCAAATGGCGTCATTTATTTACCGAAGTGAACATGTAACCAAAGGAATACAAGTAAGATCTGAAATTACCAATATAACCAATCAGGATATCGTAACAAAAGCGGGCACTTATGCCTTACCGGCAGATTTGAAAGGCTGGCTGAATTCCGCTAATTTAGCTGCTTTAAAAGGCGGCCAAATTAATTTGACCGTAAAAGATGGAAAAGTAGAAAAAGTAGAGTCGGTTGAACTTAAAGAGAGCGGCAAAGCGAGTTCCGAATCAAGTAAGCCTTACGCAGACCACATGGTATTTGATGCAAAAGGTGCAACAATTCAAGCAGATGTCATTGTGAGTGCAGATTACTTGACGCTGAAAAATGCGAAAATTAAAGGAGATCTTAAGCTTGGAGAAGGAGTAAAAAATTCTTTTTACTCAGATCATTTAACGGTTGAAGGAAAAACAATTGTCGCTGATGAAGTGAAAGCCTCTGCCCAGCAAACAAATAAATTCTATCAATCTTTAACTTATAAGCAATATGCAAGCAAACTTCAGGAAAAAACAGCGGTCAATAATCAAATTTCAATTATTTTTGACAATTCAAATTTAGGGGCAGTTCAAGTAAATAAATCGAACGTAAATGTGCAGCCAAAGGGCTCCTCTAAGATGGGATTGGTTTCGCTTTCTGGAAATGTTACCTTCAGAGCAGATGATTCAGTGGTTATCCCAAGAATCGTGATTGAAGACGGCGTTCAGCATGTAGTGGTTGACTCAGATGTAGCAGAGATAGTTGTAGAAGGCAATCAAAGCATTACCATTTCAGGCAGTGGAGATTTCGGGAAAGTAGTGGCTGATCAAAGTTCTACCGTTACCGTGCAGACATCTGGAACAGTAGGTACACTTCAAACAGCAGACAAAACGTCTAGATTTGTACTCGGCAACAATACGAAAGTGAAGAACCTGGTTCTCCCTCCAGGTGTCAAGCCGCAAGAGGCCATAAGCAATTACGAGAACGTAAAGAACAACGTGGATCAGATTGGCGGAGTGAAAAACCCTGATGTGCCTCCACCGGCCACCGGAGGCGGAAGTGTACCTGACCGAATGGCTCCAACGGTAACTGCGCAGAACCAGTCGATTGCTAGTGAAGCCGATGCATTGATTACAAGCACAGAAACTGGTGCCGTTTACCTAGTGCCGGTGGGAGCAACCCCTGCAACCAAAGCCGATTTAGACACACTTGTGACTGGAGGAACAGCCAAAACAGCCAATGTCACTTCAGCTAATACAAGTGTAACGATTTCAACTACTGGATTAACTATTGGAGCCTACAAACTCTATGCAATCGATCGTTCTGGCAACGTATCACAGCCAGTCTCAATTACAATTACCAAACATCCAGCGGTAGTGGCGGTTGAGTCGGCTATCGAACAATTAAAAAATAAAAACGACTTTACTTTCAACGATCGTCCGGCTTTCTATAGCGCTGAATACAGCCATTATGTATTGACAGATAATCAAAAAGCACAAGTAGATGCTGGAGCAAAGGTAAAGTTAACCAGCTTAAAAACATTGATTGACGGTTGGGAAAGAGATGGCAGCGGTGCTGACGTCACAGACTCGAAAGTCAGCTATGATAAAGACACTGGTCAGCTCGTACTAAATATAAATGATGGATTAAAAGTGACCTCTATAGATTTAAGCCGAATAAAAATTAATAGTGGCAATGGCAGTGTTGAATTAAGTGGAGCGTATTCAGTGCAACACAATAAAGTAACCATTACACTGCCGGCAGCGAAGAAAACAGAGGTGAATAATCTCATTACAGCTGCTGGCGGTATCGGTAACACATGGATCCATTTAGGTGGCGGCACGTTACTGAATGAAAAACATGTACCAGCGAAGCTGACCAAATCAGACATTCCATTAGAGTCTGGCCAGATTGCTTCCGTAGATCCAACTGTTAACTCAGTCGAATTGGCTATCGATCAGCTGCCAGATGTAAATTCATTCACTTTCAATGACCGTCCGGCCTTCCATAGTGCGGAATACAGCCATTTCTTGTTGACGGAAGATCAAAAATCGCAAGTATCTGCTGCACATGTGAAAAAGCTAAGTGACCTTAAAACATTAGTCACCGATTGGGAAACAAACGGAAGCGGCGCAACTGTCACGGATACTAAAGTCACGTATGACCAAACAACAGGCCAGCTTGTACTGAATGTAAATGATGCAACGAAAGTGGCTGCAGTCGATCTCAGCAGAACGAAAGTTAGTTATGGAACAGCGAACGTTACAAGTTTAGAATTAGCTGGTACTTACGTAATAGATGGCAATAGAATTATCATTTCTCTTACGGACAGTAAAAAAGCAGAAGTGGACAACCTTATTACAAATGCTGGTGGTGTTGGAAACACATGGATTCACCTAGGTGACGGCTCACTTTTAGATAGCAAACAAGTGCCAGCGAAACTGACGAATGCTGATATTGCGCTAGAAAAAGTGCCGACGACGACAGGAACATTGCAAGTTTCTGCTGCCACAGTGCAAGAGAATAGTACAGTGGATGTGACAGTCACAGATGCCGACCTTAATAAAAATCCAAATGTAATAGAAAAAGTAAATGTATTAGTTGGTAACGAAACACTAGAGCTGACTGAGACGGGTAATAACTCGGACAGTTTTACTGGAACAACAGCAAGTTTACCATCGGGTTCAGTGATTATTACTTACGTGGATAAATATGATGTCAATGGCAATGAAAACACAGTATCTAAAACCATTACAGTCACTCCTCAACAAAACTAAACGAAACGTTACTTTATAAGCTAGCAAGCTAGTGAAAAAAGTGGAAAGGCTCTGTCTTTAAAATAGAGACTCCTTTCTAACTGTTATGTACCAATTGACAGGGGAAGTTCCTGTTCTTGCTCAACAGTCAAAAAAGCAAGTGCCTAATCCTCCTGGGTCCAGTGACGCGCTGATACGCGGAAGGGGCTAAGTCAGGTGAAGTCGTACCCAAATCTGGGGCGGGGCTCTTTAAAAGACAGCTATGGCCAGGCAGACGAATCCATGCAGGCAGGGTGAGGTAATAAATGTCGCGGATTGCTAGGAGTTCGGCATTTATCCATGCATTTGAAATAGTGCAACGGCGGTCAGTGTAATTGACTGTTAAACTGGCCGTTCTCATACCTGAATAGTGGAGGCCTAAGGCTGTCAAAACAAGGGATGGACATAACGGAACGTTTGAAGTTCTCATTGAAGAGGTGAATCAGCACCACAGAAGCAATGAGGATGGCAGCGGGTTCATAGTAGCGTTGATCACATGCCGCTTGGACTTGTATGGCAACATACGAGAAGGACAAAACATGTCGGAGCGAAGGAACTCAGTCAGTAGTAAGTTCTTAAAGCTTATTTCCCCAAAATTAAGCTTAAATAAGTGAAACAGGAGGACGGTTCTTTTGATTCACTTTTACCGGAGAAACAAAACAGCGGGAACCGTTCATATGTCCTAGCTGCTGATCGCACGCCATATGCGGTGAAAGCCGCTTGTATGGTGTAGGCTCGTGATAAATCTACATCTTGTAGAATAAGGCGAGAATAGCAATACATTCAAAGTTTCAAGCATCGATTTTAAAAATGGAACGGGTAAAGAAGCGGCTTTGGATTATGGTGATCAAATTGTTATTACATTTAGTGAAGAGATCGACCCAACAACTATTCATCGTGATCTAACAATAGGTGGCATGGTCAACCCAACGACACTGAATGAATTAGCCATAAACACTGACGCATATTTTCAAAAAATGGAGTTTACTGGTTCGAAAATAAATGATTTTCAAATTGGAACATTTAAAGTTGTAGGATATGTAATAATTAGGAGTAATGATCCCGATATAGATTACATTTCACTTGATGAAACGGGAACGATCCTCACTATAGATAATTTTAGGAACGTTCCTAATTCCTCCACTACATCAAGCCAATATGCTGACGCTTCAGAATCTGAGTATATTGAATTTACTCCAAGCGCAACAATAAAAAATAAAGACGGAGTTCCAATTGATACGAATGCAAAAGTAAGAGAAGCGAATGGCAGCAAACATTTCTAAGTGGAAGCGATACACAGGTATGGACCTTGTAAGATTGAAACAGAAGAATCACCCTCCACTGTTTCAAAATCAATTAGGGGAAATAAAGCAAGAAAAAAACTGACGGATCGCCGTGTGCGGTGAAAGCCGCCTGCATGGTGAAGGCTCGTTATAAAACTGAGAAAAAGAAAAGGTATAAGACGAGAATAGCGCACCACCCGTGTCAAGTGATACAACTGCACCTACTGCAATAGTTAATTCTACAGCCTCCAATGGTTCCAATGGATTCTCTATTACGATAGATGAAGAAGCAGCTGTTACTATTGGTTTTCATAATTCTATAAAATATAGAGGCGCTAGCCTTACATCTTCTGTAGTTGGAAAGGAAGCAACATTTAATATTGGTGCTCCCGGAGCGGTGAATAATAATCAAATATACTTCAAACTTACCGATATTAATAATAATGAACGTTATTATATTGCTGAAATGCATTCTGGTAAATGGATGATTTTTGAACTGCCGTTTTTCCAACCAGATCAACCATAAAAGTGAGACGCAGGGACAGGTCCCTTGTCCTCTCTCACTAGGGACCCCTTGTCCTCCTAATCTTCAAAGAAATATTATTCTGTTACTCAGCAAAAATGCTATACTACTTACTAGATATTGTAAAAGGATAAACAACAAGACACCCTGCCCTTCGCATGAGATTGGAGCAGGGTATTTTTGAAAAGCGGGAAGGTTTTCAAGTTACATCTGCGCGATAGAGATGTAATGTGAGAACTTTCTCCCCTTTGTCATTAAGGTGGAGGAAAAAGATGAAGTTGAGGTTAAATTTAATCTTATTATTTTGTGGAGCGTTAGTGTTTTTAGTAATGTTTAGTGTCTATTTTATTCAAATGAGTAAAGTGAAGGAAGCGGTCGCTGTCTCGGGAGTGGTGGATCTCAAGGAGCTAAAGCTTGCAGAGAATGAAGCGGTAAAGTTGCATGGAGAGTGGGAATTTATCCCGAATCGGCTAGTGGATTCAGAAGGGTTTGAGACAGCAGATGAGAAAGACTTCGTATCTGTCCCTTCACTTTGGTCACATTACACAGTCAAAGGACAATCCGTGCCAAAGCATATGGCAGGCAGTTACCGGCTGCGTGTGAAGCTTCCGGCCTCTCAACAAGTTTTGGGAATCAAAACATCTAATATCCGTATGTCCCATGCCTTATACGTGAACGGAAAACTTGCTGGAAACAGCGGGAAACCTTCTGAGAGCGGCTCTCTCTACCAGCAGCGAAATACCCCTTATACTGCTTATTTTTATGCTGATAAACAAACACTGGATATCGTTGTTCAAGTAGCCAATTTTCATTATGCCTCTGGCGGAGGGATCATGGGCTCTATTTATCTCGGCAGCAGCCAGTCTATTAGTAATTTAACGAATACGACTCTTGCATATGATTGGATCATGTGTGCCGCTTTTTCAATGATGGCGATTTATTTCTATGGTTTTTATTTGCATATGCAACAGCATCGAGAGCTATTTTATCTGGCACTTTTTTCAGTATCAATATTTCTCTATACGCTGACCCATGGAGAGAAAATTCTATCCGTTCTTCTGGAGCAGATGCCATATGATTGGTTTGAACGGCTGCAAGGTGTATCCACAATTGCAATAGGTGTTTTCTTGCTGCTTTATTTTGTGAAGGCGCTGCCCGATTATACCCCAAAAGCAACGGCCAACTTCTTGGTTAGAATAGGATATCTCTTGATTGGAACAGCTCTATTGCCTGTTCACATTAATTCACATTTGCAGTATCTATATTCTGTTTATTTACTTAGCGTGTTTTTAATAATCATTTGGATTCAAGTCCGTGCCGTTCGTTCGAAAGTAACCGGAAGCTCCTACTTAGTCATCAGTTCGGTCGCCATTATTCTTTACTTTGTAGCGGGTACCTTTAATGTATCGAGTGAGACGGATTTAACTGTTTTGCCCCCCATTCTGCCATTTGCCTATTTATTAATGCTTTCTTTATTCATGGCGCTCAGATTTTCCGATACGTATAAAAAGAATGAAATGCTATCTGAAGCATTGCTGAAAGCTGACGAGTTTAAAGATGAATTCTTGGCAAAAACGTCACATGAATTCCGTACACCTCTGCATGGAGTCAGTATGATTTTACAGTCGATGCTTGATTCTCATGAGGAACAGGGATTAACTGACGAACATCAAAGGAAATTAGGGCTAGTCGTACAGATTGCCAAGCGTCTGTCGGCGTTAGTCAATGACATTCTGGATTTATCCAAGCTTAAGCAAGGAGAATTGGCCATTAACACTCAGGCAGTGGATATTAAAGCGACCGCTGGCAGCGTTGTCGAAATTTTTTCGTACATGGTGAAAGCAAATGTTTCATTAAAAGTTCAAATATCAGACCAACTATCACCTGTGATTGCGGATAAATACCGAATGAGACAAGTTTTCTATAATTTAATTGATAATGCAGTGAAGCATACGAGTTCAGGTGAAATTACCATTTATGCTTATGAGAAAGATGAGCGGATCATTACTGTTATTTCAGATACAGGAAGCGGGATTGAGCAAGAACTGCTTCCAACATTATTTGACCCTTATCAGCAAAGCGCTACCTCCAGGGAAGATCATTCTGGCATTGGGCTCGGATTAACAATCACCAAGCAATTAGTGGAACTTCAGTCTGGAGAAATATGGGTAGAATCAGAAGCTGGTGCAGGCACAAGTGTCTATATTTCCTTGCCAGTGAGCAAGGAGTCGGAAGTAGAACTAGATTGGTCTCCGACAGACCACAGCAACCCTCAAGACCATTTGCAATTCCCTTATCTGTATGCTCAGCCAGGAAAGAAAGTAATGATAGCTGAGGATGATGCTGTTATTCTATCGGTGATGGTGGAAACATTGCAAGAAGAAGGCTATTATGTCATTGCTCTTTCCCAAGGAACAGAAGTGGTTAAGATGTTAGAGACTCACCCGGATATAGATCTATTAATTTTAGATATCATGATGCCGGGTCTCTCAGGTTATGAAGTAGCACGTGAAGTGAGAAAACGCTATTCTATGACTGAGCTGCCTTTGTTAATGCTGACAGCAGCCATTCACCCGGAAGATATGATCGCAGCGTTTGATGCAGGTGCCAATGATTTCTTGCAAAAGCCTTTAGATTATACGGAATTAAAAACAAGAATGAGAAATCTTCTGCTAATCAAGGAATCTGCACAGTCGGCGGTTCAAATGGAAGTGGCGTTTTTGCAGGCACAAATTCGTCCACATTTCTTATATAATGTTCTTAACTCGATTTTAGCTTTAAGTTATGTAGATGTGGATCTTTCTAGAAAGCTGATCACCGATTTCGCGACGTTTTTAAGAGGTAGTTTTCACTTTTCAAATACTCAGGAGAAGGTACCGCTGTCGAAAGAGCTAGCTTTAATTAAAGTTTATGTAGAAATTGAAAAAATCCGTTTCCCGGAAAGTTTTGAGTTTATCATTCAGATGGATGCGGCGGTGGAAGAAGATGTTCCACCGCTAATTTTGCAGCCGCTGATTGAAAATGCCATTCGGCACGGAGTCAGTAAAAAACAGGTAAAAGGAGAAATTACTTTAACAATCAGTAAAGATGAGAAATTAGAGATTACCATTGAAGATAATGGAGTTGGAATGTCAGAAGCAAAGCTGAATGAGCTCTTAACCGAATCATCGCCAAATGGAATTGGAGTAGCTAACATTGTAAAGAGAATCCGAAAAATACATGGAGCATCTATTACAATAACGAGTGAATTGAACCAGGGGACGGCTATTACTATCTCTATTCCGGTTAAAGAACAGGAGGACGCTTAAATGTGGAAGGCTGTGCTAATTGATGACGAACCATTAGCTCTGCTTTTATTAAAGAATCTTCTTCAAGAGATTAGTCAATTAGAAGTCGTTGGAACGTTTACATTAGCAGAGGAGGGACTTTTAGAAATTACGAAATTAACTCCGGATATTGTATTTTTAGATATAGATATGCCTTCGATCAACGGGATTGAGGCGGCCCGGCGGGTAAAGACATTTGCGCCTCGAACTGAAATAGTATTTGTCACCGCATATGATCATTTTGCATTAGAAGCGTTTGATGTGCATGCTTCAGGCTATTTACTGAAGCCAATTCAGAAAGAGCGTTTACAGTCCTTGCTTTCACATATACTGGACAGGCGGGATGTGCTACAGGCTGAGGTGAAGGTTGACCGGCCGCTGTGTGCCTATTTTCTCGGCCAGTTTATGCTGATGGATGAAGAGGGGGAACTCGTCAAGTGGCGGACGAAAAAGGTGAAAGAATTGTGCGCGTATTTGCTTCATAAAAATCAGCCTGTGGACCGTTCCCTCATTTTAGAAGATTTATGGCCGAATCAGCCGTTAGATAAAGCGGTGAACTTATTGCACACCACTGTGTATCAATTAAGAAAAAAGCTAAAGGATATTGGGTATGAGAAGGCACTCCAATATTCTGGCGCCAGTTACTCACTAGAGTTACCGCTAAAGAAAGATACAGACCCTTTATTAGCGGCACTGGGCCAGCGAAAAGTCACTGATGTACTTTCATTCACCTCTTTGTATACAGAAGATTATCTGCAAAGAGAGGGATATCCGTGGATTTCTGCTTACCAAGAGTCTCTTCGCAAGAACTATGTACAGAAACTTGAAGGGCTTCTTAAAGAAGAGAAAAAAGACGAGAAACGCCTGAATATTCTAGAGAAGCTTTATCAGCTTGAACCTTTGCATGAAACCTCTACTTATCAATTTTTAGAATGCCTGATTAAATTGAAACACTCAACGCAAGCCAGGCAGACTTACGAAGCATATACTGATCTTCTCAAAGAAGAGCTAAATTTATCTCCTAATTATGCCACACAACAATTAATGCTCAAGATCGCCACCGAATAGTGGGACAAGGGACAGGTCCCTTGTCCCAGGTTTTTTTTCTGAAATGCAGGAATTAAATTTATTTTGTAGAATCTTTCTAATCGGGGAAATAAGTAAATAGAAAAGAAATACTGCTGATAGATCGCCGTGTGCGATGAAAGTCGCCTGCACGGTGAAGGCTCGTACGAAAACCAAAAGGTATAAGGCGAGAATAGCAATTTAGTTTTGCATTTAACGTTCGATGACACGACTATTGATCATTCAGGTTACGGAAACAATGGAACCATTACGAATCCATTCAACATATCTTACGATGAGGGAGCAGTTGGAAGGGCGATTGAGTTTAATGGGTTTGATCAAAGGGGAAGTGTGAATACACTACCTAGCCCATCCCTTGTATTTGATAAAGAAATGACCGTTTCCTACTGGGTAAGAATGGATAGTTATGAAGGGAAAAATGGCGATGGATTTCGAGACAGTTATGGTGTTCACAGTATATTTGTAAAAGGAGGAGAAACAAGGCTCATTAATTATTTGTATACAAAAGATACAAAACGAAGCAACCTTGGTCTTCCTGGCATAGGGGTTGATGCACTTGCTGACTTTACTCTTGGCACATGGGTACACATTTCTTATGTTATTTCCGAAAGCAGTGCTAAAGCATATGTGAATGGTATACTAACCGACCATGAGGCTTTAACTGCTCCAGCTAATTTCGGTCCTTCTAATCCGTATGGAGTAACGATCGGATGGATGAATAATGATTGGTATCCAGTAAATGGTGCAGTTGATGACTTCAGAATGTATAATACGGCACTGTCTGCTATTGAGATACAAGATCTATATGAGCTTGGGGACTAAATCCAATTGAGAGATAAAAGTGAATTACCAGTAGCATAAAGAGAGTACATTGTCCCATCTAATAGTTTCAACAGAGACAGGTTCACTGTCCCAAATCATTAATTATAATATACCCATAGCAAAAAGAGGTTGGGACTGCCAACCTCTTTTTGCTATGGGGGAATCTAGTTGTTCTGGCAAATCCCCAAAGGTTAAGTCTAATGTACTTTATACTTTTTGATCTGGCTGGCGGGACAAGGGACCTGTCCCCTTGTCCCCCAGGTTTATCCCATATTTCCGAACACTTCTCATCAGCAAGGACTGAGTGATTCCCAACTCTTCTGCCGCTCTTCTAGTTGACTTGAACTCCGAATATGCTTCTTCAATCATCTTTCTCAATTGTTTCCAGTACACTGGTCATAGATGTACCTTGTCCGTATTTCTTAAGATGAAAGGTTTCCCTATTTTGGAGGTACAGAGGGACGGGTCTCTTGTCCCATTGATTATTTTAAAAATCAGCAGGAATATTAATTACTTTATAGTATTATAAATAATTGTAATATTATTTACATTTTATTCATGTTATTTAGGTAATAAGGTGGATTCCGAGAATATTGGGAGGCAAACATGGAGGAAAACAAAAGAAATCAAAAAAAATTATTTGTTTGGGCAGTGGCTGCGACTGTTTCAACAAGTGCTTTAATTTCAGCTCCAGCTTCAGGGCTCGCAAAAGGGGATGCGGGCTTTAAAGATGTTGTAAACAATGAAGAGTTAATAGCTGCTGTGAAAGAGTTAAATAAAAGAGGGGTACTGAAGGGCTACAATGATGGAACTTTCCGGCCGGATCGTTCTTTAACAAGAGCACAATTCTCAAAAATCGTTTGTTTAATAATGGGTTTAAAAGAAACAGAAAAAAAGGTGCCTACTTTCAAAGATGTAAACACAACGGATTGGCATTTTCCTTACATTGAAGCACTTACAAAAGCAGATGTTGTCAAAGGATATGGGGAGTCCTTTAAACCTAATCACCCTGTCAGCCGTGCACAAATGGTGAAGATGTTAAGTAAAGCTTTTGATCTTAAAGCGGGAACACTGAACACAAGTCCTTTCAAAGATGTGAAAAGCAGCGACTGGTTTTCGGTCTATTTGCCTGAACTGTTGAAGTGGGACCTGATAGAAGGGGCGACACAAGATACCTTTGCTCCGAATAAGCCGGTTAATCGTGGAGAAACGGCCATATTTATGTTCCGCATGATTCATTTTATTGAACAAACACAGAAAGAGACCACTCTTTTAGAAGTTTCTAAAAATGAAATTCATACAAGTAAAGGCGTCTACACTTTAAATGAGGCCGATAAGAAATGGTTGCATTCCTCTAATGCAGAAGCGTTAAAAGGAGCTAAACTGAAAATTAGCACGAAAAGGGACCAATTAATTCGAGTCGAAGAGATAGAATTGACTGCAAGTCGAAAAGAGAGCAATAGTGGAGTAACGAACGGGTATATCATTTTCGATGGAAGTGGCGGAGAGCTTCCAGGGAAACTTATAGTAAACGGTGATTTTATTTTACTAAGAAATATGAAAATAAAGCAGGATCTGATTGTTAGCGAAGGAGCCAAACATTCTTTGCGCGGAGAAAACATTGTTGTTCTTGGAAATACAGTAGTGGCTGACTCAAAGAATATGAGTGTGCAATCAGCAAAAGAAAACATGCGTACCACCATGGTTGATTCTACATTAAATAACTTACAGGTTGAACGCGCGATTAATCTTGAACTTAGCTGCTCAACGGAAATCAAATCCATGCTTTTTTCCGAAAATGTGTCTCTATTAGAGAGAAGCTGCGGTGCTCCACTTCCGAACATGACCATTCAAAAGAAAGCTCAAAATATAGATATCCAATCAGATGCGAATGATATTTCTATCACCTCTCCCACCAACCTTACTGGAAAAGGCAATGCTAAAAAAGTGACTGTTTCCACAGGTGGAGCCGTGGCGATCAAACCGGAAGGGACGATTGACCGGGTAGAAATAACAAGTGAAAAAGCTGAACTTCATATCGGGGAAAAAACAATTATTAAAGAACTTATTTTACCAGGGAATAAAACGGCTAAGGATATGATGAAAAATTATCAAACGATAAAAGAGAATATAAAGAAAATTAATGGGTCTGACAACCCTGATCTAAATCCACCTTCTTATGGGGGAGGAGGCGGCAGCGCTCCTAAGGTAGATAAAAGCAGATTGGTAGAGTTGATTACCGAGGCAAAAGGTTACAACGGAGCTGAATACTCCACTGTTAGATGGGAAACGTTCCAAAACATTCTTACTTCAGCTGAAAGCACAGCCAATAATAAAAATTCAACACAGCCACAGGTGAACACAGCTGAAGAAGAATTAACAAGTGCGATAGAGAATCTAACTAAACCAGGATTGACAGGGCAAATTAAACTTACTGCCGATACACTAGAAAGCGGCGGTGAAATTACTATTGAACTGAGGGATAATGATCTAAATGTAAATTCAGATACTTCTGACCACGTGAAGATACGCATAAACGAAGAGGAAATTATCCTAGTGGAAACCGATCCTGACTCCGGTACATTTAAAGGAACGCACACCATTAAACCGGCTGATGTAAAGCCATTCAATTTTGTTTACACAGATGAAGTACAGTTAGATGGGAAGAGAAGGGTCGTAAGCGAAGTTCTGAATGAACTAAGTAGTGAAAAATCTCTTACTGTAAAAGAGCCTGCAAATGGAATAACAATTGAAAATAAAGTGATAGTGATTCCTCGTAATGTAATGACAGAGAAAACGGTAGAAGACTTTTTAAATTTGTTTGAAGTTCCATCTACTGCTACTGTCACGGTAAAAGATAAAGCGGATGGGGCCATGATGATCGAAGACCACTTAGTTGTGAAGGCTCAAGATGAAACAGAAGACAATTATACTATTGTTTATAGACCGCCAGCCCTCCGTTTAAATGAAGATGGGGATGTGTATGGATTTCTTTTTGAAGATGAAGAAGAAGATCCTGAGTGGAGTCAGGCGATCCAGTCTGTAGAAACAGATGATTCGACTTTTACTCGAGAAGATCTAGATATTGGAGAATCAGAAATTAGGTTTAAAAATGGACCGGTAAACAGTTTTTCGTTTGTGATCAAAGGAGAGAATTATAAGGATGTAAAATTGAGAAGAGGAGGTATGGAGCTTCCTCCAGAAATGGATTTCAATGTTACTCCCGATGTTGATAGTCTATCAATAGATTGGGAAAGCCTCGGGGATGGTTATACGTATGAAGTTGTCTTGTTCAACACAAACATTGACATTCCGCCCATTTTTAGTGGGGAATTAAATACTACAAGTTATGCTTTCTCTGAACTGGAACCTGACAAAGAATATTGGGTGGTTGTTGAGGCATTTTTTGAAAATGATGTAGATCCTTCTTATCAAGGAATGAGAGAAATAAGAACTTTACCAATTGAATAAATTTGAGTGTACGCCCTGATTTCTTATGAGAAATTAGGGTTATTTTTTGGGAGGAAAATAGAGGTTTTTGAGATTGAGTAAAGTGTTGAAATAAACAATCCTGTAAACAGATAGAGAATGTACCTATGAAGTTGCTCCAGCTTAATATTGAAGAAGGTGACAAGGTATATGGAAAATAACTTTCGAGTAATATTGACAGATTTCGACGGAATTAATTTGTGAGGAGTATAATAATAATTTTTAAAAAATTGTAATAACACTAATAAATTCACCTGTTCATTTAATAGTCTGTTAGATAAATAAGTATATAAAAATAATTACTTTAATCATGATATTCATATGAGTAATAATACCTAACTAGGGATTTGTAGATAATTATTGTAAATATGGTAAAATATTCATTGCGATAAGTCTATTGAACTATTAACTAGGAGGGTGTTTATGTCTAAGACTAAAAAACAAAAGTTTTTCTACTCAGCTTTATCCGCTTCAGTAGCAGCAGGTGCGCTTGTTTCCTTTGCTCCTCAAGCAGGTGCGCAAGAAAATACTAACTTCACAGATGTGAAGGCAGCAGATCATTTCTATGAAGCTGTAAAAAGTTTAAATGCTCGAGGTGTCATTAAGGGGTATGAGGACAAAACTTTCCGTCCTTATGCAAATGTTACTCGTGCGCAGGCAGCCAAAATTATTGCTATGGCCCTGAACATGAATACTAAAAACGTGAAAGATCCTGGCTTTAAAGATGTACCTAAAACGGATTGGGCTTATGGTTATGTAGCTGCATTAGCTAATGCTGGAATCATAAAAGGGTATGGCGATCAATTCAAGCCTAATGAACCATTATCACGTGCACAAATGGCCAAAATTATTGCTTTATCCTTTAAATTAGAAAGTGGTAAATTGGAGAAATCTCCTTTTAATGATGTAAAAACATCAGATTGGTATGCAGAATTCGTAAAACCATTAATAGAAAAAGAGATTACAACGGGTACGACTCCGACAACGTTCTCTCCTAATAAACCTGTACTTAGAGGACAAATGGCATCCTTCATTTACAGAAGTGAGCACGCAACAAAAGGACTTGCTGTTACATCTGATATCACCAATATCACTAATCAGGAAATTGTAACGGAAGCGGGTACATATACGCTATCAGCTGATTTGAAAAAGTGGCTAAATCCAACAAACCTAACTGTTTTAAAAGGTGCAGAAATCACTTTAGTAGTTAAAGATGGGAAAGTAGAGAAAGTAGAGTCAGTTGAACTGACAGCTAATGGATCAGTGAGTACAGATTCTAATAATCCTTATGCTAACCACGTAGTATTTGATGCAAAAGGTGCGGTTATTGACGCTGATATTATTGTAAATGCTGACTATGTGTCGTTGAAAAATGCCACGATTAAAGGTGACCTTCACCTTGGTAAGGGTATTGAAAATTCTTTCTACTCTGATGGCGTGAAAGTAGAAGGGAAGACAGTCGTTTCTGATGAAGTGAAAGCTTCTGCACAGCAAACGAGCAAGTTCTATAAATCATTGGCTTACAAGCAATATGTAAGCAAATTCCAAGCTGCAGTAACAGCAAATGCTAAAGTAACAATCGTATTTAATAATTCAAATCTAGGAACCGTTCAAGTGAGTACATCTGGTGTCTCCTTCGAATCGACAGGTTCCTCAACTGTAGGTTCTGTATCACTTTCTGGAGATGTTACATTTAAAGTAGCTAACTCTGTTGTCATTCCTAAAATTGTGATAGCAGCTGGTGTTCAAAATGTAGTCATCGATTCAGATGTAGCGGAAATTGTAGTGGAAGGCAACCAAAGTGTAACCATTACAGGCAGCGGAAACTTTGGCAAAGTAGTGGCTGACGGAAAATCTACAGTTTCTGTTCAAACGACTGGAAGAGTAGGCACGCTTCAAACAGCTGATAAAGACTCCAAGTTTGTATTGGGTAACAATACGAAGGTTGATAATTTAGTGCTGCCTGTTGGAGTTAAGCCGCAAGATGCAATTAATAACTATGACAGCGTGAAAGGTAATGTGGGTCAAGTTGGAGGAGTGAAGAACCCTGATGCGACAGCTCCAACACCGCCTGCTGGTGGTGGAGGCGGTGGAGGTGGTGTAGTTACACCGACCATTGGCTTTGGACCAGCAGTAGCAACAGGAAACTTTGGTAACGAAGCGAACATTAATGAAATGATGAATGCGCTGTTCTCAAATACAAGCAGTGTTGTACAAGGTATTGAGATTAAACCGATTTTCAGTGTTACCAATAAAACTATAACTGTTAACAGTGATAATGTGACACAAGGTTTATTACAATGGATCACCACTCAATGGGGTGATAGCTCTATTCCAGTAACGATGAATGTCAGTGGAGGAGTACCGACAGATAAACAAAAAGATGCAAATTGGAATAATAAATATACGTTATGGATCAACTTGAATGATCTGATAGCAGGAACTAGCAACCACGAAGTCGTGATGACTAATGGTAGAAAAGCATCGTATAGTCTGGCGGTTACTGGAAAATCTGCAGAGGTAGAGGCAATGATTGCAGCGTTACCTGAAAAAGAGAATTTCAAATATAATGATCGTCCAGCTTACTATAGTGCTGCTAATGAGCACTTTATCTTAAACACGGATTTAAAGCATAGAATTAAACCAGCTTCTTTACAAAAACTAGATGATCTTAAAGCTTTAGTTGTTGATTGGGAAGAGAATGGCAGTGGTGCCAAAGTAACTGATACTAAAGTGGGTTATGACAAAGACGCAGGTAAGCTTGTATTGACGTTGGAAAATGCTGAAAAAGTCGCCGCCGTGGATATTAGCAGACTTAGAATAAATTCTAACTTGGATAATAATGGAAGTATCGAGCTAGCGGGATCGTATACAATGGAAGGTAACAAAATCGTGATCACGTTAACAGACGATAAAAAGTCAGCAGTAAATACTCTAATTACAAGTGCGGGTGGAATTGGAAACACATGGATTCATTTAGGTGATGGTTCACTATTAAACGATAGAGAAGTCCCGGCGAAGTTGTCGCCAGCGGATATCGCTTTAGAGACTACCGTATTAACAGGAGCTGAAGTAACAATTGCAGACTACGTCACGTATAAAGTAGAAAAAGGTAGCGATACTTATAAAGGTGTGCAAGCAAGAATCTACTTAACGGATGCGGAAATAGCTAAGCTGAAGACTGGAGATCGAGTAAAGGTAAGTTTGATGAAGGGAAATGAAGTTCTAGCAACTAGTATCTCTAATTCAGGCAAAAACCTAGGAAGTGATATCTTTAAAAACGAGTTTGAAGGACAAGGAAACTATGCATCTACTTTCTTTACGCCAAATCATCCGTATCCATCTGGAAGCTGGACTACGTCAGAATGGACAGCAACAGCAAACGATAAACCAACGGGAGTAAAGGTAGAAATTATTCGCAATGATGTGGCAGTTTCTACAGTGGTAGAAACTAAAAACTTAAATGAGCAATTTAAAGATGGGTCAAGTCAAGAAACTATTTCGTGGGAAGAAGTAATTCAAGCATCTTATCCAGAAGTAACGATTGCAGATTATGTCACATATAAAGTAGAAAAAGATAATAATACTTATAAAGGTGTGCAAGCTAGAATCTATTTGACGGATAAGGAAAAGACGAAGTTGAAGGATGGAGATCAAGTAAAGGTAAGCTTGATGAAGGGAAATGAAGTTCTAGCAACTAGTACTTCTAAAGAGGGTAAGGATCTTGCAACAAACATCTTTCTAAATGAATACGATGGACAAGGAAACTATGCTTCAACAATCTTTACTCCAAACCAAAAGTATCCATCTGGAAGCTGGAATACAACAGATTGGATAGCAACAGAAGATGACGAACCAACAGGAGTAAAAGTTGAGATTATTCGGAATGGAGTAGCTGTCTCAGAAGTATCAACTGAAAATAAGGCGTTGAACGAATCGTTTACTGATGCAACAAGTACAGAAGCCATTCCATTTAGTGACTTGTTCCAGCATAGTATCGATCGTTCAGTAACGTTGGATTCAAATTTATCTGAAAATACAGTGGTGCAATTTGGTACTAATTTTTCTCAACCGGCATTAAATGCTAAAGATGGAACGTATGGTTTTAAATTAGTATATGATGACGAACAATCCGAGTCGCTGAGAAATTGGTATGACACTCATAAAAAACCAAATGTTGAAACAGTGCCAGCATGGTATACGTACCTACTAAATACAGTGCCGACTAGTGCAGAGGATACTGAAGTAAATGCCATGTTCAATCTAGTAAAATCAGGTACGGGATGGAAAATTCAAGATGGAACACAAGCGGCAGAAGGAGATCCAACTCTAGCAGATACAGGAATGATTATTCCTAACGGGTTCCCTTCTGGAATCTATACCTTTAAAGGAATGATAGAAGGAACAGAAGTAACAATAAACATTACAGTAGAAAGCACTCCTCAACAAAACTAAACGAAACGTTACTTTATAAGCTAGCACGCTAGTGAAAAAAGTGGAAAGGCTCTGTTTTTAAAATAGAGAATCCTTTCTAACTGTTATGCGCCAATTGACAGGAGAATATCCTGTCCTTGCTCAACAGTCTTTGAAGCAAGTGCCTAATCCTCCTGGGTCCAATGACGCGCTGATACGCGGAATGGACTAAGTCAGGTGAAGTCGTACCCAATAAATAATTGGGGCGGGGCTCTTTAAAAGACAGCTATGGCCAGGCAGACGAATCCATGCAGGCAGGGTGAGGTAGTATATACCGCGGATTGCTAGGAGTTCGGTATTTACCCTTGCATTTGAAATGATGCAGCGGCGGTCAGTGTAATTGACTGTTAAACTGGCCGTTCTCATTCCTGAATAGTGGAGGCCTAAGGTTGTCAAAAGAAGGGATGGACATAACGGAACGTTTGAAGTTCTCTTTGAAGAGGTGGATCAGCACCAGTGAAGCAAGGAGAATGGCAGCGGGTTCATAGTAGTGTCGATCACATGCCGCTGGGACTTGTATGGCAACATGCGAGAAGGAGAAAACATGTGGGAGCGAAGGAACCCAGTCAGTGGTAGTTGTTCTATCAAGCTTATTTCCCCAAAATCAAGCTTGTTTGAAAAAGGTAGCTTTCGGGTTGCCCTTTCCAAATCAAAATAGAACTATACTGTTGATGGCACGCCGCATGCGGTGAAAGCCGCTTGTGCGGTGTAGGCCCGACCGAAAGCTGTGGAAACGCAGTATAAGGCGGGAATAGCGCAGCCTTAATGGCAGTGAATGCGGCAACAGATAAATCAACAATGGTAACAGCACTGGAAACTAATGCTTCAGATTTAGGTATCAACGTGACAACAGGTGACTACGCTGCTCTTGATCTTGGTAAGAAACAGTCTGTTGCGAATTTTGTTCTAGATCGTAAAGGAACAGAATATCAAACGGAGGCAACTGTTCAAAGCACTTTTAATGCAGGTCTTGCATACGAAACAGCAAAAGTTGCTTTTTCAACTAAGTTAAAGTCTGGAACTGATGTGGTTTCTAATGATGTAGAAGCGATGATTGATGCTTATAAAGCTGTTGAAACTTTCGATGGCGAAGCATCAGAGGTAATTACAAATAATATCAATATTCTTCAGCCAATTGTTGAAGATGTTAACAAATTTATTGCGCTTAATGACTTTGCACAATTGAACGGAGAACCATCACCAACAAACTCAGCATACACAATTAATGTAGATAGCTTGACTAGATTCCTTACAGAATTCCAAGTTTATATTACCGCTGCACCAGCCCTGACAAATTTTAATTTGCAAGCTAATGTTGGAGAATTGACTGGCAACTTTGAGAACGGTTATGTACTTAAAACTGATGGTAATTCTCAGACCCCTCATGTTCTTACATTTAACGGAACTGGGTTTACTAAAGATCTTGCCAATACAGAAGTAGAAGTAAAGCTGATAGATCTAGGGGATGGTTTGACTGCAGAGAACTTTACAAATCCTACAACTGGATATTATAAGGACAAGTCTGAACCATATAAAACTTATCTAAATAATGCTATTGAGGGTACCGAAGCATTTGCTTACATCATCGCTAATAATTATGATAATACAGTAAGATTACAAGATGCAGCTCAATGGGATCTCAATGATAATGCAGAAGTAGGGATGGTTATTCCTGGTGATTACCCAACTGGTATCTATACATTATCTTTTGAGCTTGAGGATGCATTAGGGAATACAGAAACTTATACTGTAACTTTGGAGATTGATAGATCAACAGCAATATAAGTTGATGAGGTACAAGACTGAAGGGACACAGGGACAGGTTCCGTGTCCCACCAAATAAATTCTAAAGATCCTTGTGGAGATTCTGATCTCTGCAAGGATTTTTAAGTTAAGTAAGATTAATTATTACCCTACTTTTAAGACCGATCAAAGTAGTTTCAAATTGGATTTTTGATTTTATCCAAGTTTATTATAGTTAAATATAGCTATTAAATTTGAAAATAAAGGTGAATTTATGAGAAGAATAGGTCTTGTTTTAGCAGGTGGTGGAGGGATAGGAGCATATCAAATCGGGGTTTGGTAAGAACTTAGAGAGTTTGGTATAGAAAAATCCATCACTGCTGTAGCAGGAACATCAGTTGGAGTTTTAAATACGGCTTTATTTGTACAAGGAAATTTAGAAAGAGCAGAAGATGTATGGATGAATATTACACGGGAAAAGATTTTAACTGTTGATCCATCCAGACTATTGCTCAGTGAAAAGAATCGATTGCCAAAGAAGTTTTTGTCAGTGTTAGAACCTGCAGTCACACGATTGATCGGTCATGGTTGGTGTTCACGTGATCGGTTATTGGAAATTATCCAGCAAGCCGTTGATTTATCAATTATTTCAAGTTCGCCTATTGCATCCTTTGCCACATCATTCAAGATCCGAAGCATTAAGACGTATAGACAGTAAACAGGTGAACATGACTCATAATGTTCGTATGATAAATTTTGATACCCAGTAACTTTCCAATTATGGTAAGATTATCTTGTAATTCAATAATTGGAAAGAGTGATAGTGAGATGAGAACACGATGTTAAGGAATTTCATTGGCGGTTTATCTTTGCCTCTTATTTTGCTCTTATCGGCCTGCGGTACCGATATAGACGACTTATCGGAAGGGACACAGGGACAGGTTCCGTGTCCCACCAAATAAATTCTAAAGATCCTTGTGGAGATTCTGATCTCTGCAAGGATTTTTAAGTTAAGTAAGATTGATTATTATCCTACTTTTAAGACCCGATAAAAGTAGTTTCAAAGTAAGCCCGAATTATAAAAAAATAAACGCACCTTTTGGTACGCACATCGAATAGCCGTAAACCCCTCGTTTTTTTGGGATATACCGCTATTTTATTTTTCCGCATGTTTCTTGGATCTGTTTTGACCATGGCAAATAATCACGCAAAACCTCTGGACGCTGATGGATATCCAGATTGGGCAGATCTGAAAATAGCTTTACAAGGTACCGATAAAAATCTATGCCATTTGCTTTGGATGTTTCTGCGAGACTTAGACAAATCGCATTCGCTTCCGCGCCAGCTTCGCTGACGGAAAAGAGCCAGTTTTTTCGGCCGATGACATTTGGCCGGATTGCATTTTCAGCTGGATTATTATCGATTTCGATTCGGCCATCATTCAGGAAGGCTTTCAGGCCGGCCATTCGATTAAGCGTGTAGTCAGCTGCTTTGGCAAGGGCGTTTTTCCCCGAAGAACGGGGAAGTTTCCACCCACGCTAAAAACTTTTCAACCACGGGTTTTGAATGTTTTTGCCGTTGTTTCCTTCTCTTGCCCGGAGACAAATGCTTGAATTGCCTTTCCAGTCGATACAATTCATCACAATAGCTGACGTCGATTTGACCGTTTTTACTTTCAGCTTTCAGCCAGTACCGGCGGACGTGCGACCAGCAATTGGCGAAGGTAATACCCGCTATTTTGCCGTAGGCGGAATAGCCATCGCAGATCATCGTTCCGGAGTACCCTTGGATAAAACCTTCGAGGACAGAGCGAGCCCGTGATAAAGAACTTTGGAATAAAACAATCTCAGGTCCTTGGCTCGGTACACTACGATACACCCAATTATAAGCATTGGCTTGTCCTGATTTTCCATCCGAACGATGAATGATTTGCCCGTACGTTTCATCGGCATGCAGCACGGATTTAGACAGTAACTGCGCCTTCAATGTTTCGTACACTGGCTGAAGCCAATCGCGCGATGCACGAATCACCCAATTGGATAGGTTTTTATCATTTGTGTTCAGGCCATGCCGTTCCCATTCCTTTACCTGCCGGTAAAGAGGCAGGTACTGGGCAAATTTATCGTAGATGACTTTGCCCAATACACTAGGGCTGGCGATACTGCGCTGAATGGGAGGCTGCGGTGCTTTCCCGCGCTTGATCTGCGCTTTTTGTGAAGAGTTGCCTTTGCAGTTTTTGCATTCATAGGCATGTTCAATATGCTGGATTTTCTTCATTCTCGCCGGAATAAATTCAGCTTCTTCGCGTACCATGGTGCAGCCGATTTCCTTCATTTGCCCTTGGCAACAGCTGCATGTGGTGTTTTCTGGGTGATGATGGAGGGACACAGGGACAGGTTGCTTGTCCCACCAAGTAATGTAATTCCTATCTCTGGAATGATTTTTAAGTTGAGTCACCTGTCCTTTTAAAAGAAACAATCCTGACTTCTGAGTGAAGATTATGAAGAAACCTTTCAAAGAAGAGTTGGGAAGTTTAAAAAAGGATTTTCTAATTTAATAGTTCTTGCAGTGAAGCGAGAACCCAATTGTTGCTTTAGAAAACAAGAAAACCTTAAGAAACACGACGATGTTTCTCGAATTTCACTAGACCCGAAATAGCCGACTCCGTAGAAGAGTCATTGCTCAACGAAACTTTCTCTATTTATAAGAGAGAGTTTTTATTTTGGATTGATTCATATAGTTCGTCTACCTCCTAGATTTTTCAAAAATCAATATCACCATAAATTCCCATAATGGTATAATAGTCATAGAGACGATAAGTTGAAAGGGGCAGGGTAGAACTTGGAGTCAGCTAATCTGCATCATTCCGTTTTTAACATTGAGGAAAAGAGAAGAGAACTGGAGCAGCAAGGTTTAACCCGCGTTGAAGTGAAACGAAGGGTTGAAGATCGTTATCGTATGTTTTCAAAAAAAGGAGCATTTACCTGCCTATGCTGCGGAAAAACAGTAAATATGAATTTAACGAAGGATGCTGGAAGACCATTTTATTTTAGGCATAATGATGAAAGTGAGTGCTCTTATTCCCAAAACACGAAAACGTACGAAAAGCAACTGTCTAAGCTTGAGGATCCTTCGAAGAAAGATATTGGCCTCACTATTTTTCGAGAAATATTAGAAGGGGAACTGAAGCCTTATGGGATAACCATTGACCGAGGTTACCATTATAAAAAGAAGCTTTCCTTTATTCCAGACTTCATTATCCAATTCCCACACTCGGATAAACGCTGGGCAGTTGATTATTTTACGGCAATCGGTCAAGGGGCAAATTCCAGAAGCTATGCCCGTCATTTATCTCAACGCATGAAAACATATGAAGAAGAAGGCTTTAAAGTCTTTTCTTTTGTAGATAGCAGTTGGCTCTCATTTTTAGAAGAGACGAACAAAGGTACACTGCTGAATGCTGAGACTCATGTGACTAGTAAAAACCATGAAGATGACTTATGGGATACATTCTTTAATGAAAATATTCAAGGAGAGTTACTCGACTTTTTCAAGATTGAAACAGGGTTTGATAGTGGTGAATGTGATACGAGAAATATTGCATATGTAGATATTAATAACCGCCATTGTACGATTCTTCGCTTCCTGCCGATTTCTAAGCATGAAAGGAATATCACTTTTTATAAGTTATCTTCTTCCGTAGTGCCGCTTACTAAAGCATTAAAAGTTAATGCAGAACAGGATCAATTTATACTTTCTGAGGAGAATGAAGAGGAGAAGAGGAATAATTTTCTTGAAGAAATAATCGAAAGGAAAAACAATTCGCTACAGAGCAGGAAATGCTGAAAGAAAAGCGAGAACGAATAAGAGTGGCTGAAGCAAAACAAAAGACACGGTTATGGAATTGGGATGAAGAATGGACAGAACAAAGGGAAAATACTAAAGAGCTGGAAGATGAGGAAGTTGAAAAAGAAATGCAAGAAAGAATGAGAAGAGCGGCTTTAAGACCGATCGAGGTTCACCCAGATAGATGGCAAGATAGAAGCCATCATACGTATCAGTCAAATCTAGAACAAGCGGGCTATCAAACGACTGTAGTTCAATTGGAAAAAGAAAAGAAAGAGAAGGTACGAGACCTTTTGCTGACACAGCCTATAGCAGGAGAGCTTTATATAGGTGGCAATAGGGAGGATTGGCGGAAAGTGGTTTTAAAGTGGGTCAAAGACCATCAATCAGGTAACACTATTGTTGTATCAATGCAGAACCTGATTGCCTATATGAAGAGCTTTGGAGTCACCTTCCACCAGAATGATCAACTCGTTGAATATCCCATAAAAAACTTCCTTATCTACTATGAAAAAACGTTAAAAGCAGAACTAAAGAAAAAAATTGTTGTTGAATTTGAGTGAAACGCAGGAACGGTCCTTCGTGTTTCATCTCTACCGTGGGAATGAAATAGAACAACCGTCCCTTTGTTTCTAGGAGGTTTTAAAAAGATTGGTCTCAAAACTGAAAGGAAAATACTCTTTGAATGAACAAGCATTAAAATTCATCTTAGACTTTGAAAGAACTGTAACGTATGGAACAAAATTTAAAAATAAGCAGCTAGTAGATATTTTTTAGACAAACAAAGTTTAACCAACCTGTATTTGATACTTATATTGAAATGCGGTAAGTAAAGCGCTCTGGTACGCAATTAAACGGAGCTGCAGCTGGGGTATAGAAAGAGGAGTATACACAAAAGTTTTCTTGTCTGATCCCGACAGGAGTGTTTACATTCAGTTTCTAAGTGAGAATTTGTACAATGTACTTTTGTTGAAGAATCAAATCAAAGATGAAATTTTAAAAGCTTATCATCTTAGTGCAAAAGGAATTGGTGATAGTCTATATTACCTTACAGAAAGTTATTACAGGCAATTGGGTACATATAAAGGAAATCATAGCATGACAGATTTTATCACGTCTAACGCGAAGGAGTGTTTAGAGTCTGGGCAAATTTCAAAGAAGTTAGTGTACGAGCATATGATTTCTAAAAATCTATACATCAAGGAGATTGTGCAAGCCGCTAAAAAAGGGGAACTTAGAGAAGAAAGAATTTATGAACTTTTATTAAATTACTATTATGTTTGTACCGTTACTGTGGAGGAAGATAAAATTCTGCCTTCAATAAAAATGGATGACAATTGGGATAGTAAAAATCCGTTTTACAGGTATGAGAAAATAGGGATAACTTTCATGCGCAATGTGGAAAGGTATGTTTAGATAATCAGGAGGACGGTTCTTATTTGGCAGATCTGTCTGTTTCAGATAAATCATCAATTCAATCACATATCTAGTAATTGTAAATTAATATAATCATTAAGGGAGAAAGATCAGTGAAGAAACTAAGTCTAGGTATAATTTTTTTAATTTTTTTATTAAGCGGCTGTAGTCAAGCAATACCTGAAGAAGTAGATGAGTATCGTTTAAAGCAGTTAATTGCTGCTACTTTTCATGACAAATCATTAGAAGCGAATTTTAAAAACATTACAATAAATGAAGTAGCCAACTTTTTATTAGAGAAGGAGCAGAAAGAGAGATTTCTTTATGTATTAGGAGGTCAATATGCAACGAAGGATGAACTTGTTAGTGACCCCGCTTTTATGAGACAGTTATCACTAGCTTGGGGTGAAGGAGATTTAAAGTATCACGTTCAACTTCCAGGAGATAAGCAGCAGCTTACCACAACTTTTAGTGCCACCACAATGACAGCTTATAATATTTCTTATTTAGTCAATATACCAGCGAAAATCGCAGCTAATTATCAAACCAATAAGCTACTTTTAGAATACAAAGGTGAAGAAGTACTAGAGGATGTAGTGATAAAAGGATCATTTTATTATTTTTTAGGTTTGGATATTTTCTATGCTATTACTGGTGGAATACTAGCCTTTTTTATGTTATTTTTTGGATTTTTTATCGGCCTTCTATATAGCCCGATTCAAAGCTTCTTAGATGTATTTCCTATTTTCCTTGATTTCGTTAAGACCTTTTACTATTCGATTAAAAACTTTTAAACTTATTCAGTGACTTATCCTACCGATATTAAATGGAAAAGTAGTTTTTTTATATAGCTTGTTCATTAACTTCTTTCATATGAGTTTGTTTCTTGAGCTTTTGGTTTATTAGTTAATTATTGGAAGGAAATACATATGAATGGTATGTATAAGTCACAAGTAAGTGATTGTTCAATAGAAAGTAAGAACATTTTTAATTTAGCAACTCAATAATAAACTTTGTGAAATTTTTTCTCAGTATTGTTACTCTTGAAAATAAAAGGTAAAATATACCTATTATTAATAATGTACCTAGGGAAAGAGGAGGATTAAAATGATTATAAGGGCAATGGTTTATGGTGCAATAATCGGATTAGTGTTTGCGGTAATTTATTGTATTTCGGAGAGGACACTTGATTTTAACACATTGACAGGAGCACCGTTTTTAGGGGCTATCTTAGCAATACCTACAAGAAAATGGATACTAAGAACGTTTTGGATGTAACGTTAAACTAAAAGATTTTCATCAGTTTACAATTTAAGACGTTATGGTGGCTTTATAATAAGTAAACTGCAAAACGGTGTTTGTCAACGTAGTTTTCGTGTCCCTCTGCTTTAGTATTTTTTCTAACCTCGTTTGAATACCTTCTTTATAAAACGCGGGGAAGGTTCTCGTTTTTTCATTCGAGAGCCGAAATATAAACTTACCCAATAATCTTTAAATAAAAGGCTTTCTCTTGTTGTAGGAGAGAGTTTTTTGTGTTGAGTTGCTGGAAATACTCGAAAAGGAACCTTACCCATAGATATTCGAAATAATTGATACAGAAGATGATCTAAGAAATGGACACGTTTAAATCGGAATATAAAAAATCTTCGTAATATAGGTACTAATTCTAGGTGCAAAGAGCTGAATTAGTTGGCCCTTTCTAAGTTGAAGTTCGTGCAGTAAGTTACACTGGTAAGATTTGTTGGTTTATGTTCAATAGATGTTCCTTTTATACTTTTATCTTCAATACGCATGCATACCTAACTAATGCAAAGGAGGTATTCTTTCGGTGAGTGTGAAACACAAGAACCGTCTCCACTGTATCATTTCATCAAAAAAAATAAAGTCAATTCCATTTATTTATTGTTTATCCATCTTTTGTCATATAAACTAAAGTAGTAGGAAAATAGTAACTTCGTATATTAGAAGGGTGTGAGGATTTGGATAAAAAATTCCGGGTATTTTTAGCTTTTATGCTTGTATTAAGTGTTTTACTGCCTAATTTAGCTCCACTAACTGGTCAGGCAGAGGAGACAAGTCATACATTGTCTCTTGAAACGGCGAATGATTATAGATTAATAAACGGGTATGTTAATCTGTTTGATGAGACTAACACGTATTATGATGCCCAAGTCGATTGGACGAGTCAAACTATTCAGTTGCCAGATTCAATTAATGACTTAAGTTCTTACACAATGGAAATAGTGTACAAACTAGAAGTCGGTACAGATCATATTAGATACATTGACAGCCAAACTCGCACGGGTGCAGAATGGAAAGCGCTCAATAAGGTGCCTTGGAACTCCAATGTACTGCTGTTCTCTCCGAATGTAAGCGATATGCAAGAAGGGGTGAACCTTCAATATTCTTATAAATACGGAGAAAAAGTACTTAATGATCAGTTATATAATGAAAAAGGCTTGTTAATCGAGCGTGATCGCCTGGTTTATTTTACATTAAGTGGCATGGGTACAGACAACCACGCATACATCTCTAAAAAAACATTTACTGCGAATGAACAGACTGAGCAGTTCCATTTCTCAAAAGAAGGATTGGCAAACGTTCAACTAACGCCGAGCGAGTTTACTAATTTAAATAGTATTTCAATTAGTAACTGGTCAGCTTATTTTAATGCGAATATCCATTTTACTGAAGGCTTTAGCGGTAATATTTTTATACCCAAGGACACGTATGAACATATTACCCTTCATGGAGAACAAGAGTCTTGGGAAGTAGCTAATCCAGCAATTACGGGCAATCGCACGCTCTCATTTAGTGGAAGTGCAACTTCTAGCATGAATCTTCATTTCAGTCAAAACTCTTCTAGCCAATCTTTAAATGGCGAGTTGAAAGTGCAAAAAGGAGATTTGTTTATCTATGATCTTCCTAATGGAAAGGTTGAGATTTTCAAAAAGTCAGATTTAATTAATCATGTATATAGTCAGACTTTAACTCATTCATATGTTCAAGTGAACGATTTAATGCTTGAACCAGGTGATTACACGGTTAAAGTATCATCAGATCATGGAAGTGTCACACAAGACATCACTGTTCGTAAAGGGATTTCCGTTATGGCACCTGACGGATATGTCTTGGATTCCTTTAACCAAGCAGTCGTTTCTGATGGAGATAATTCGGAATACGTGCATGGTATTCTTAATTTTGATCAGCTTGAAGATATTCAGTTAGAAGATAGCAAGAGGTATAAGGTGCAGGCTAGCTTTAAATTAAGCCCTAATGGAACGACAGGTGTACCTCTAATTGCTTTTTATAGTCAAGATTACACAGGTGCAGAGATCCGCACACTTTCATCTATTGATCTAAAGAATTATGGCAGAGAAGTAGAAGTGAAACTTCCTGGCAGCGGCACATTTTCAGTGAATATGGATCGTCTACATGCAGGTTCTGCCGGGACAATTCAAGAGTATCAACTGAGGCTTCCAGAGGGAGATAACGCAGTTGTTTCATATGCTGGAGAAGTAGACGGAAAATATTATATGCTCACAAAAGAAATTCAATCGACAGACTCAAACGTGAATTTCACAAATGAAAAAAACCAAGCAGTAAAAGTAAGTATTAATACACCATTTGCTCCACAAACGAACGGTGGGCACGGCAGTATTTATTATCCAGACACGAAACTTCATGTAGGTGGAGAAATGAATAACGAGTTTTATGCCTTGCCAGGAAAAGCTCTTATTAATTTCCAAACATACTATGAAAAAGGTCAATTATTCTGGAGAACGAACGAAGTAGAAGTTGCTTCAGGAAAGACATTAGAAATTAAAAGCGATCAAGAATACTCGTTTCGTTTTGCGGAGCAGTTTACGGACCAAAAAGGCAAGCATCATTTACAAGCACATCAAGAAGTATCGTATGGGGACTTCTTGCTTGAAGAGATGATGAGTGACAAGTATGAAGCAGAAAAACCTGTTACTTATAAGTTAAAGAATTCACAGGGAATAATTCAAACATTCACCGGACATTCAATTGGTTGGGTTCATTTAGAATTAGCGGAAAAGTTAGCCGCTGGTGCGTATACGCTAGAAACAACATTTGAGAATCCATTTACGAAAGCAATGGAAACGGTGAAAGGTGAATTTACGATTAAATCTGAAACACCTGGGGGAGTTACGGTTCTTTCAGAGCGTTCAGTCGTGAATGAGAAGAACGTGAACTTTACGGGTAAGGGCCCCGCGAATAAGCCATTTAGCTTAATCGCTGTTAAAGAAAATCAAGAATCAACGATTGCTACGGGACAATCGGCAGCAGATGGTACGTTTACAGCTGAAGGAACGTTTGCAGCAGAGGGAATGTATCTAGTCTATGTAAAATTTGAAGAAGAGAAATCAGCTAAGGTTCCTTTAACAGTTGATTTGACTCCGCCAGTTGCACCGGTTGTGACAGTTGAAAAACAAACCCTTTCATGGGCACCTGTAGATCCTGATGCAGAATATGAAGTTTTACAAAAAAATGGCGACCAATGGGTGTCAGTAGCCAAAAATGTAACTACACCAAGCTACGAACTTAAGAACTTAACTGCTGGTGGAGTTTATACTTTCAAAGTAGCTGCAACGGATGCAGCGGGTAACCGCGTGGAATCAAATGAAGTAGAAGTGAAATTAGATGCCGTGAAGGTTTCTGGAACAGTAACAGCTGGACAAAAAGCTTTAACTGAAACAGCGGTAGTGATCTTAAAAACTGCTGAGGGTAAATCAGTAGAAACGGTCACGAGTGCAACGGGTAACTTCGTGTTTGACTCTGTACCAAAAGGCAGTTATCAAGTGAGTGTGGCTTATAAAAGCTCATTTACTGATTTGCCAATGGCCATTAAGGCTGAAACAACAGACTTAGAGAATGTGACGCTTGATCTTCCAATTTACCTAGACGATGTACAATTTAAGGTAGAAGATGGGGCAGGACAAGCAGTCACAGAAAACGTGCGTGTATCTTTAACGCATAAGGATACTGGAAAATTCTTTTCTGGTTTTGTCGGTGAAAATGGTCTATTAACAAGTTGGGGCGGGAAAAAGTCTTTCACGCAGCTTCCGGCGGGTACTTACTCTTACCAAGTGGCTGCTAAAGGAGTTTATGAAGCGACAACTGGTGAAGTAGAAGTAACTGATGCTTCTAAACCATTCGTCATCAAGGTGGATAAAGTAGCAGAAAAAACAAATCAATTGAAGTTAGTTGTGAAAAATAGCAACGGAGAAGATCTAGAGGGTTTTACAACGACGCTCTCAAGCAATAAAGTATCTAATCTATTCGGATATGAAAAAGCTTTTATTGAAAAGAAATCAATGATATCAGGAGATTCAGTCGACGCTCTCGCAGCCGATGATTATCAGTTAACGATTCGCAAAAGCGGCTTCACTACTTACAATGCGACCGTCGATTTGACTGAAAACAAAGAGCTGACGATTGAATTACAAGCAGCACGCGATGTTACAGGGGTTGTGAAGACGTCAGCGGATAGTGTACTTGCAAAAGGCAATGTATATGTCAGTGGAAATAACTATAGTAATTACATCACAACCGACAGCGAGGGGAAATTCGAGCTAAAAGGGATTCCAAGTTCAGGTGACTTGCATTTCTCTATTCATGCACAAGGGTATAAACCATTTTCTCAAACAATGGCAGCTGCAGATCTTAGTAACTTGATTGAACTGACTCTTGAGAAAGACGGTTCTTATCTTGAGATAACGACAGTGGATACAAATGAAAAGCCTGTTCCATTTACTAACATACACGTCTATGACGGTGAAAAATACGTAACGAGCGAGTACACAAACCGTCACGGTCAACTTCGCATTTCTAATCTAACTCAGGGTAAAAATTATCAATTGAAGGTAAGTGCTTATGATTACCCTGAATTTGAAAAGCTAGTGGAGTTTACAACGGATGGGCAAAAGGAAAAGATCGTTTTATCAAAACAAGCTACTGATCAATTAACTGGCACGCTTTCTGGAAACTCTCAGATCGTCGCACCAGGAAAAACGGTGAAGTATCGTCTAGAGACAAATAATAAGACGGACGTTGAGCAGCCAATCAATCTAACGATCTCGGAAAATGTGGTGATCACTGAAGCATCAATTGCTTTAAATGGTAAAGCTGTTGCTAAAGCCGATCTTAAAGCACCGAAAGGCGAAAGTGTCATTACATTTGAAGCAAAAGTGAAAGAAGCGATTAATGATCAAGATCCAATCGTTCATGTAACGGCGAAGCTTGGCGCAAATGATACAGAAAAAGTTTTATCAGCAACAACGAATATTTTATTCGTCACATTAAATGCACCAGCTGCGACTGGTAAAGCAGAAATCAAAGTATATGGAAGTGCAAAGCCAGGAACAACGGTGGAAGTGTATGACGGAGATGTACGCTTAGCAACGACAAAAGTAGAAGGACGCTGGTGGCACGCAGATGTGAAGCTGCCTAACCTAGAAGCATCCACACATACGCTTTACGCAAAAGTCATCAATGGAAGCAACACTTATACATCTGATCCAGTGCAAGTCGACTATCAAGAGGAAATTCCAGTCATCACGGGTGTAAACGTGAATGCGGGATGGAACAAAAATGTGAAGTTAAACCCAAATGTTGGCATCGCTACAATGGCGATTAGTGAAAATATGCCAATTAATGTGAAGCTTGCATTCGATAAAGAAGTAGATGAAGCCTCTATTGACTTTATCGGTAAAACAGTGAAAATGACGAAAAACGGTAATGAGTTTACGGGAATCTTCCCAGGGCCATGGGCGTCATTTGGAGAACAATTATTCGAAGTTGTCTATAAAAAGGGTGACAAAGAATATCGTGTGCCTTTAATTGAGGTATTAGTCCTAATCGATCCATCAGGTTTCGTATTTGAAGGCAGTATGGAAAACCGATTAGAAGGCGTTACAGCCACTGTTTTCCAAGGTCTTGATGCGAATGAAAATGCCGCTCTTGCCTCAGCAGATGTTAAGAACTGGAAAGAATGGGATGCAGAGAAATATGGACAGATCAACAACCAAGTAACGAATGACGAAGGCCGCTATGGCTGGGACGTACCACAAGGTGTATGGCAAGTGAAATTCGTTAAACCGGCATATGAAGACTATGCCAGTCGGTTTGTGACGGTTCCGCCGCCAGAAACACAATTGAATGTACCGCTTGTGCAGACATCAGCACCGAAGATTATTAAAGTTATACCTGCAAATGATGCGACAAATGTGAAAACTAGATCTAGCATTACGATTGAGTTTGACCGCCTTGTTGCTATAGAGGATCTTTCCACGATGATTGAAGTGAAAAAAGGAAATGAAAGCATAGCTGGAATGAATGTAGCTACTCAAGAATTTTATGGCTACAAAGAGACAGAAGCAGGATTCTTTGAAGAAGATCCGACGAAGAAGCTGGCGAAGTCGATTACTTTTAAACCAGACGCTGCCTGGGAAAAAGGCCAATCTTACAAATTCTCAGTTAGTGATCAAGTGGTGGACTATGCAGGTAAACCAGTCATTGGAACGAAAGAATTTACGTTTACAACAGAAGCAGCTACTTCTAACCCAGGTTCAGGAGGCGGTGGAGGTGTTGTGACGCCAGAGCCGCCAGCAGCAGGGAAGCCTGAATTTGATGAAAAGACAGGTGAGCAGCAGCTAAGAGTGGATGAGAAACAAGTAGAGGATCAGATTAAAGATGAAAAAGCAAAATCTGTTGTAATTGAAGTACCTGAAAACAAAGAGGCGAAATCGTATAAAGCAGTAGTTGGCCAAGCAGTTTTAGAGAAAGCAGCTGCTAGCAAGAAGCCGGTAGTTATTTCGGCCGCTGGTGTGGAGTTGTCATTTACTGCTGCTACGCTGAAAGCAATGACAGAAAAAGCAGGTGAAGAAATCAGCTTTGTGATTGCTCCAAAAACTGCAGTGGCAGGTGATCTGCCGCAGCTAAGCAAGAAGCAAACATTTGCTTCTGCGCTGTATGATTTTAGCATTACGACAGAAAAATCCGGAAAAGCTACTTCTATTGCTACATCTAAAGATCCGGTTCAAGTAACGGTTCCAGTGAAGAACGTGAAGGATGCACGTAAAGCCGCTGCTTATTATTTAAATGAGCAAGCGAAGAAATGGGAGTATCAAGGTGGCCGAGTGAAGAATGGAGAAATGACATTCACTGTGAATCACTTCTCTAAATACGCGGTTATTGAGCAGGCGAAAACATTTAGCGATGTGCAGTCAGCAAGCACAGCTTGGGGACGCGATTACATCGAAGTGTTGGCTTCAAGATCCATAATTAATGGAAAAACCCCGGATCACTTTGCGCCAAATGATCAAATCACGCGCGCACAATTTGCAATGCTATTAGCAAGAGCCTTACAGCTTCCGGTTCGTTCCTATGAAGGCATCTTCCCAGATGTAACCGAGAAGCAAATGAAGGAAGCGGCAATGGAAGTGGAAGCAGCAAGTCGCGCAGGCATTATTACTGGGCACAATGGCAAGTTCAAGCCGTACGACAAAATCACGCGTCAGCAAATGGCGGCAATGATCATTCGTGCGATTGAATACAAGCAACCAGAAGCACTGCCAAAAACAGTAAAAGAAGCGAATTTTGTAGATCAAGCTGACATCTATGACTACGCGAAGCCGCATGTAAACATGGCAGCGCAATTAGGCATCATCAGTGGGCGTGAACAAAACGGCAAGAAAGTATTCGCGCCAAACGAACACGCAAGCCGTATTCAAGCAGCTAAATTGCTATACAATGCGTTAGAGATTATCGAAAAATAAGTAAAAAAAGTCCTGCCCTAAGTTCAACTGGGGCAGGATTTTTTTATGTATTGTATTTCGCTGCCTATCCTTTTGAAGAACCCTCACTAATTTGCTATTAGGTCTTTTGGTTTGCTTTTTATTAGACACAAAGACTAAATCACTATTTTTGTCGAAATAAACATGATGAAAGTAACAGAAAAAACTGATAAACTAATCACATTAAGCATTATATTAATCAAGAATAATATTTGTAAGAATATTAAAATTGGAGGATCATATGTCTAATAACTATAAAAAGAATAAGAAACTTTTGAGTTCTGTGATTTGTGCTTCTGTCGCCACAAGTACTATTGTTGCTTTTGCACCGCAGGCAGGTGCTGAGGAAAATAAGGATTATTTTAAAGATGTAAACAAAAATGATCACTTTTATGAAGCTGTGAAAAGTCTGAACGCACGCGGAGTCATCAAAGGATATGACGATCAAACATTCCGTCCTTATTCAAAAGTGACGCGTGCCCAGGCAGCCAAGATTATTGCAATGGCGCTTAACATGGACACCAAAAATGTGAAAGATCCTGGCTTCAAGGATGTGACGAAAAGTGATTGGGCTTATGGATATGTGGCAGCTTTGGCCAATGCCGGCATTATTCAGGGGTACGATGATCAATTCAAACCGAATGAACCATTGTCACGTGCCCAGATGGCCAAAATTATTGCGCTGTCCTTCAAATTTGAAAAAGGCCAGTTAACGGACTCACCATTCACAGATGTAAAAAAAGATGATTGGTTTGCAGAATACGTCAAACCGTTACTTGATAAAGAGATTACAACAGGAACGACCCCTACGACCTTCTCGCCAAACAAACCAGTGCTGCGTGGCCAAATGGCATCCTTTATCATTCGCAGCGAACAGTCAAAGAGTAAAGTTTCGTCCGAAATCATCAATATCACTGAAAAAGAAATTGTCTTGAAATCAGGGACATATGAACTGACAGAGGAATTGAAGACATGGCTAAACTCCACTAACCTAAATGCTTTAAAAGGTGCAAGAATGAATCTGTCTCTAATTGACGGAAAAATCAAAAAAATAGAAGAGATTGAACTAACTGCAAGTGGAAAGGCCAGTCTTAATGAAACCGCTCCATACGCTAATCATGTGGTCTTTGACGGCAAAGGCGCAGTTATTGATGCTGACGTGATCGTAAACGGAGATTTTACCACTTTGCAGAATGTTACCATCAAGGGCAATTTGCAAATAGGGAAAAGTGTAGAAAAATCGTTTTATGCGGAAAGTGTAAAAGTTGAAGGGAAAACGATTATTTCAGATGAAGCACAAACTCTCTCTAATAAATCTTTAAATCGGAAATCATATAGTAGTAAATACCAAGCAGCTGCTGCTAAAGATTCAGCAGACGGAGCATCAGTAATATTTAATAACTCTAACTTGAACCAATTGGACATTAATAAGCCGAATGCCGTAATTGAATATAAGGGAAATACAAAAACGAATGCTATTATGATTGGAAGTCTAGTGGTATTTCAAGCGGAAGGATCAGCAGTCATAGCCAAACTGATTATTCCTTCTGGTGTAAATAACTTAACAATAAATGCGAATGTAGGAGAAATAGTTGTGATGGGCAATGGAAACATCACAATTTCTGGATCTGGAGATTTTGGAAGTATCATAGCATCAGAACAATCGGTTGTTTCCTTACAAACAACTGGAAAGATTGGAATGATGGAAACAAAAGACAAAGAATCTAAATTTTTACTGGGTAATGATACAAAAGTAGAGAATCTTAAGTTCCCTAATGGCGTCAAGCCGAATGAAGTGATTAAAAACTACGATCAAGTAAAAGGTAATATTGAAAAAGTGGGCGGAGAGAAAAACCCTGATGTGCCGAGTTCTGGTGGAGGCGGCGGTGGTGGAAGTGCCCCGTCGATATCTGTACCGCGATTATCAGAAATAGAGATTGGTTCTATTTCTCTAAATCCGCTAGATGGTTCGACTCTTGGAAAAGTAAGTGCGAAAAGCAGCAAAAAGGGATATTTATATTTAGTTCCTAAAAATACAGTTAAAACGGTTGACGCTTTAAATGCCGCTGTGAATAACCAAGGGGAGTCGAATTTTAAAGTTGCGGCTAGGAAAGCGGTGGCACCAGGGGTAGCTAGAGAATTTGATTTAACCGAATTCTCTCCTGGATCCTATGTTTTGTATGCGGTTGATTCTTCCGGCAACATTTCTAATGCTTCAGAAGAAATTAACGTGACAGGAGTTACGTTCCTTACACGAGCGCTCATGTTAAATATGATGTTATTTGATTCACCCAAATTGCCTAATGCTTTTAAAGAGGGTAGCAGTTCAGAAGAATTTACGGGAACCGAAAAGCCATTATATGCATTTGGTTTATATCCTTTGAAAGAAAAAGTGGCAATTGGCCAAATAGACATTCAAGCTTCAGAAGTTCAAGGCATTACTGAAGATGATTTAAAAGATTTAAAATTATATTCATTCACATTTGACGGTGAAAAAGTGGAAGTCCCTGGTGTTCAATTCACTTCAATTTCAGAGGGAGGAGTGCTTAAAACTATTCGAGTCTCGGGACTATCTATAGAAGCTATCCAAAATAATGTGAGTGAATATGTTCCGCTGTTTGTATTGGCTGGAACAGTTGATAACTTAGTGGCCGGAGACAAAGTTACTTTATCATTAAATAAAAGTAATATAAAAAATGTAGTTGGCGATCAATCTGGAAAGGATATAACCATCTACAATTTTCAAGATGTCATTGATCTTGATAATATCCCAGGGTTGCCACAAATTCCGCTCTATTCTTCAGAAGTCACACATCTCGTAGGTGAGCCAGAAGAAAGGGTAACCGTAAATTATTTTACCGATCTTGATCCTTCTAAAGGTGAAATTAGTGGAGAGTTGACATGGGTGCCTGGAAATGCGGATGGAACAACCCAATATGTTATTCGCTATGTAAATATCTTGGGTGATAAAATAGGTGAGCCAATTAGTGAAGTTGACGCAGATGTGACTAGCTTTGCAATACGTGAAAATACAAGTGTTCCTGCGAGTGCTGTGGGGATAGGTGTTTTTGCCAAGAATGACAATGGTGAGAGTTCAGTCGGAGGCACTATCCTGTTGCAAGATCATACTCCGCCTTTTATTAAATCTGCCTTTAATAGAGATAACCAATATATTGACATTATCTTTAACGAAGGCGTATATGGAGATAATGGACAGAACGAAGCGATAGAAGTATCTGACCTGAAACTATCTTTTGTAAAGGGATCTGGTACAGCCACTAATGTGAAAATAAAATCTCTAGGTGATTTCCGTGGTGATCCACTATATGGCGGTGAAACACAGGTACGAGCGTATTTAGAGGTGGAAGGAATTCCAAATGGGAAAGAATCTATCAGTATTACACCAGCGGATGGTTCTTCTATCTTTAATGGGGAAGGAACGCCAGTGGCATCTAGTGAAACGACAGGGGTTATCAGGTTAAGAGATAAAGTAGCACCAGCTGCAGTACAAGGGTTGTCTGTAAAAAGTGAGGATACGGATACAGAGGCTGCTGGTGGAGTTCGCAATATATTAAAATGGGAACCGAATACAGAAACTGATTTGGAAAAGTATTATATTTATCGAACCGAGGCTGGAATTCCTGAATTTCAGCTAGCTGAAGTAGATGGTGATGTTGAATCCTTTACAGACGAGGAAGCAACACCAGAAAAAGCTTACACATACACAATTGTGGCCGTTGATAAATATGGAAATGAATCTCCTGGGACAGATACAGAAGTCGTTACAGCGAATGATCTGCCAATCCAGGGGCCTGTCTCAGGATTAAGAGTTGAAGTTACAAGGAACCTAGAAGATAATACAGCTACCGTTAATGTAAGTCCTGCAGCTGCAACTGCTGATGGAAATAAGTTTGTTTATAAACTTAGTGAAGAAACAAACCCCCCAAGACCAAATGTAGGAGAAATACTATCAGGATGGGACGATCTCCCTGAAAATGGAGAGATACAACCATCTTTTAACGTACAGGTAGCAGAGGTTACTAGCTCAGGTGCAGTTGTAAAGTACGGTGTGAGTCAGACGATATCTGCCAGTGTTAAGAATGGAACAATAAGTTCCGCAACATCTCAGCCTGCTGTCACTATCTCATTGCACATGGATCTTCCAGATAATGAAAATATAGAAATTGATCTTAATAGTATTTCCTCTTGGTTTGCAAGCCCGTTAGCAGAGGATGATTTTAGTGCGGAAGCAACAGGTGAAACAGTAGAAAATGTTGGTATTGCAGTAGATTCTAACACTTTAACCCTTGATCCTGATGGATTAATGAGTGCTGACGATACTATCACATTGACATTTGGAAATGGCACAGATACGTGGGCTGAATTTAGTCAGGCACCTGTTCCACAATCAATGCTTAAGGTTTCTAGAACAGATCATAATGCAACAGGTCAATTTAAATTAGAAAATAATTTTTATACGAGCGGTACAGGAAATGCAAATGAATTCACATATTCCCCGGAAAGTGATTCCTTTCAATAGGTAGAAATAAATTTGAGAAGAAAAGTCCGTATCATTGGGCTTTTCTTTTTATAAGGTGGAAGCCATGTTTAATACAGTAAATGTTGATAAAGATAATTATTCGATTTTTCGTAACCTGATGCTGCCAAGGCATTTAGGGCTTTTTAAGGAGGCCGAAGTGCGTGTTGAAGCACTAGGAATATTATTGGAAGATCAGCCAATTGGTATTTCAATTGCTGAATTAGAAGTCAACAACAATAAAGCCAATGTTACTTATTTTACTGTCCGAGTGGAGGAAGATCATAATTTAGCAGTTAATATTCTATTACTTAGAACAGAAGAGGTATTAAAGACAAAAGGTTATACTTCCTTCGAATTGATTTTGCATACAGATGCAGATGAAGAGGAAATGATAAATATTTTTCTTGAAAAAGGCTGGACACCATCACTGCCTATGGTAACTTCATTTATTTGTTCTCCTCCAGAATTACATAGACACAAGTGGTTAACAAAACTAAGCAAATTTAAAAGCGTAGAAATCGTTCCATGGAAGAACCTACATCAATCTGAAGTGTCTAAGCTAAAAAATGATACCGATCAGTGGTCTTTCAATTACCTTATTTCTTTTAGGGCTATGGAACGTTTTGATAAAGACACAAGCTTCGCTTTGTGTGTAGAGAGTGAAATAAAAGGTTGGATTATTTGTGAAAAGATAGCAAGTAACATGATTCTCTGTCAATCGTTTTACGTTAAAGCTTCAGACCGGCTAAGTGGTGGAGGTCTTTTGTTACTTGCCGAATTGATGAAGAAGGCAGCCGAGTATAATTTATATACCATGTTTTATGTAGAAGATGGAAATGTCGACATGAAAAATATTTTACTTAAAAGATTAAGAGAAACGATTATAAAAGAAAAACGGGTGATTAAATTTTGGAAGTGAAAGGGGACAGAGGGACAGGTCCCTTGTCCCAAATAAAATAAAGCAAAGAGGTTAGTTGCTCGAGAGCACTAACTTCTTTTTGCGATTAAAGAAAGACTCTTAAGTTACCTCTAGTTGAACAAGATGCCCGTCCCCTAGCCGCTCTTCCAATTTTAGAAAAATCTGATACTATAATAAATAGAAATCATCTATTTATAAAGGAGATCAACATGGAGTTAATTCTTCTAATTATAGCTTTTATTATTCTGGAAAATTTTGTTTGGAAGAGTGGGAGAGGCAAGAGAGTGAAAAAGAATGACAATACATTGTTACAGCAAACGATGGAATTTCAGCGCCAGACGATGGAACGGGAGGCTATGGAACATCATCAAAGAGATATGGAAATGCAACAACAAATGAACAATAACATGCACAATCACTTTTAAAAGAATTTTGATGAGCAGAGAGGAAATTACTATGGCTAGAATCATCTCAAATAAGAATCATTTAGAAACGGATATCAAGAAATTAAATGGGGCAAAACGGCGTGGAAGCATTAGTATTTTAGGACTAACTATTGGGGCGTTTATCTTGCATTTATCTATCCTGCCTCTTATAGGACCAATTATTTGCTTCGCTTTAATGACGATACCCGCTAGAAAGAATAAACAGCTTGTTAAAGAGATCCAAATACTGAGGTCAGGATTAAAAGGGGAAAAACAGGCTTTAGAGTTTTTCAAACAACTTCCAGAGGACTATACAGTTTTTTCAGATTTAGAAATAATAGCAGAAGGGAAAAAAAGTCAATTAGACAATGTTATTGTTGGTCCTAATGGGATCTTTGTAATAGAGACTAAAAATCTTAATGGTGAGATTCAAGGAAATTCAGACGACACGCAGCTGACACAGTATAAGATTGGCAGAAAGGGCAATCCATATAATAAGACCTTTTACAATCCTATTAAACAAGTTTCAACCCATGTCTATAGGTTATCGCGTTTATTGAAATCGAATGGTGTAGATACCTGGATTCAGGGGGCGGTCTACTTCGCTAACCCAGATTGCAGTGTCATGGTTCATAATGATTCGGATATCCCCGTATTTTCACATAGCGATAACCGCCATATGCTTCAATATATATTGAGTTACCAAGGGAAGAAGAAAGTTTCTTTACAAGATAAAGAGAAATTGGAGCAATTGCTTATAAGTTAAGGGAATGATAAAGGGACACATCCGTTATTCCACCAAGTAATGTTAAAAATCCTTGTGGAGATTCGATCTCTACAAGGATTTTTAAGTTGAGCAACCTGTCCTTTTTATGAAATTTCTTACAGGAAAAAATCAGGTTTAGCACTTCTTTATATTTGCTGGTGCTAAACTTTTGAATTTAAATATAATAATTTTGATAAACTTCTCGATAATCTTCTAAAGCCAATTCGGCAATATCATCATCTGTTAAGATTTGATCATCAATAGGCGAATATTCGAATTGCTTATTGACTACTATCGCTTCATTCGCTTTTTCCTCCAATAACTCTTTATCTATTGATGGAAATTCAAAGAAGAAACTTTCTCTAAGAGTTTCGCGTAACTCATCTAAAAATTCTTTTCCAGTATCTGTGATTCTATATTCAGCTGTCTCTACTCGTTTTATATAACCACTTAAAAATAGTTCCGATAATGTACCATCAATAAAAGCCCTTATATCATCCTTTTTGCGCTGTTTTTCGAGATTTTCCCATAGATTTAGATTTTTTGCTAGGTTTATTTTGAAATCTGAGTGTGTCACGACATTACGCCCCATATTATGCAGACGATTCATTTCTTTTAGAAACAGATAGTATTTTTGAGTTTTAATAATGGTTTTGTTTTCCATGTTTACTCACTCCTTTATTTTACATTCCTTGCATTGTATTACTTTTGGACTAAGTGTAGACCAAACAAAGAGTTAAATACGGAAACTTTTGGAAAGGAGGAGCCAAGGACAGGGACCTTGTTCTACTACATATAAGCGGATTTATCATGAAAAACAGTGACTTTAAATAAGTAACTTAATAGAAGGGAAGAAGGTATAATTGCTCTTTTGTAGAATAATTTACCTATTACAAAAGAAAGAGAGTTGGATGTTATGAAGAAACTAGCTGTCAGCCTTTTATTTTCTTTAATTATGCTGTTAAGTATAAATACTGTTGATTCTCAAGCAGCGGAGAACCCCCAAAAAACAACTGTATCTTTATCAACTTTAATTGCACGTGAAAATCCTAGCCCTTCTGCAAAATCAGTTGGATCGTTTAAAAAAGGGAATGTAGTTTATGTCCATTCTACAAGGCCTGGTGGATGGGCAGAAGTTCGCTATAATGGCAAACCAGCTTATGTTCCGGCTATGTATTTAAAATTAACAAATAGCTACCTTCCTCAAAAATCAAAGAAATATTCCTATTCATACTATGAAGGCTCATCGACTATGAAGTACATCGGGACGAGCGGGGGCTATGATCGGTGGAGAAGTATATTTACCTACGCAGAAAAGGAAGAGAATGTTCTCTATTTTTCCGAAAGCCTAGAAGGTTTGTTCAGCGGCTATTACTATTCAGGCAAATTTATAAAAACACAGGATTTAAAATATCCAATTAAAGCAGGTACTGTGTGGACAAACGTGTTCAGCGGAGATGATTATTACGCGGTATCCAAACATATGATCACATCGACAAGCGTCACACGCAAGACGCCGGTTGGTACTTTTAAAAACGTAGTACAGGTTGCTGTCGAAACGAATGATGGTTACTCCATTCACCGCTACTATGATTACTATGCAAAAGGAGTAGGCTGGATTGGTTCAAGAGAGCGGGATGGTAGCTGCGCTTCGGCATGTGGGGATATCACTTCAATTAAGTAAAGGCGTCCCTCTGTTTTTATAAAATGAGAAGGAAGAGGTGATGAATTTTGTTAGCAGAAATCCACAATAAAATCTCACAATCCAGTAGCTATCTATTAGACCGATCGGAGGATCAACTTACAGGAAGCTTTTTCGGAGCCATTCGTTATTTACCTTTCGAGCTTGGTTTGAAACAAGCATTATCTTCAGCGGAATTCAGTCAAGATCATAGTAACGATAAATGGAGAGACTGGCTAGATGGTCAAACGGGCTTTCCTGCTACATGGAATTTCTGGCACCGAGAGGAAGAAGGAGAAATTGATTTATTCATTTCTTTTAATGAAATGGTTATAGGTATAGAAGTTAAATATCTAAGCGGGATTTCTTCCGAGGATCAAGACATAACCGATCAAGATCAGCCTGTGCAAAGTATAAACCAGCTAGCCCGCTACTCTAGAATGCTTGAACGAATATCTGGAACCCGCGATGCATTCTTACTCTTTCTTGCTCCTTATGAAATGATGGTAGATGTGAAAAAAACATTGGAAGGCCGTTCTATTATTTCTCCTTCAGTTGAGCTTGGTTATCTGTGCTGGGAGGATATCTATGAGTCGCTAAGAGAGCTGAATATTGACCAATTAGATAGAGGACAGCAATTCATATTAAAGGATTTGCGGGATTTATTGCATAAAAAAGGGTTTATTCGTTTTAGGGGATTTGCCTTAGATGAAGGGATACCGCCTATTATGAAAACACCCTATGCTTATGATTATAAGAATATAGACAATGAATATTCATGGAATTGGCATGTTCAAGACATTAAGGAGGGTCAGTCGTATGTCTACAAAAGTGGTTACTGATTTAGGAGAAAATATATCAAATGCGGTTCAAGTTTTGCAAGAGACTTATAAAAACGTACATTTATTACTAAATGAATTAGACAGAATTGGAGAAAAAGAGGGGTATACTTCTCTCACGCCAAAATTTTTGCGATGGAAATCTGATTCTGCTTACGATGGCTGGTTAACAAGCAACTTTATCAAATTATATCAGCTGAAGAATGAATCTCCATTGCCGCATCTGCCTAATATGACGGATGGACTTGTCTATGGAATCGAAGTGGATCTTGTAGGAGAAGAAAACTATCCAACTATTTCTCTGATTAAATATACATTTGATTTTACATATTGGACAAGAACACCTGCGATTTCTGATCACTGGGTCTTCTGGGATCCTTTCCGAAATGAGAGATTTTTTGAAATTAACCATACAGATGGGATTTGGACAAGTACAGCATTAGAAAAAGGGAAAACACGCTATTGGGGTCTGGAAAATGCGTCTGCTATTGAAATTCCACTCGTATCCGTGAGTTCACCTGAAGATATTTCAGAGAAAATATTTAAAAAATTTTAATTCTGAGAGGAGACGAGGATAGGTTCCGTTTGATTATTTGGATAGAAGAAGGTGTAAGGATCGTTAGGATCATTTAAAAAATACTTAAGTAAAAAGCAGGAGGTAGATTCATTTGAAAAAAATGTTTGCTGTGTTATGTGCTTTCGTCTTTTTAGTTATCACTAATCAAACATATGCAGCAGAACATCCACAGAAGGTGTTAGTCAATGGAGATGTTCTGAATGTAAGAGAATACCCAAGTGCCAAAGCGAAGGTCGTAGGAAAGTTAAAGAAAGGACAGGTTACTTATATTCATTCGAGACGACCTGGAGGCTGGGCAGAAATTCGACACAATAATAAGCGAGCTTTCGTTGCCTTGGCATATTTAAAGGTAGCGGATTCTTATATGCCTAACATCCATAAGAAATATACGTATGTAATTGACGGAGAAAAGATCAGCAATTCTTATGTAAAAAAATACGGTGGCTGGGATATGTGGAAAACAAATGAGGGCTACGAATATCTTCGCAAAGAAGATTTAAATGGTCTTTATTTAGGCTATCCTTACTCAGAATACTATACAGATATTCACTATCCAATTGAAATAGGAAAGTGGTGGGAGATCGGAACGGAAGGGAACGGAAAAGCTTACGTGAATTCAGTATCCAAAACAGTTAAAACTTTAGCAGGCACATTCAAAAACTGCGTTGAAGTCATAGACGATGAAGGAAACAGAACGTATTATGCCAAAAATGTCGGTGTTGTAAAGTTTACCGACTCCTACGGAAATGCCTATTCACAACTAGCCAAGATCAGTAATAGATAGTGAAAGATGAGACGATGAAACACAATTTCCCTAGTGATCTGACATTCGTCAATTTGAAGATTAAGAGTTGGATTGGGTAAAACTTGTATAAAGGTGTCGGTCAAGAAGTAATAAACTAAAACACAGGGACGGCTCTCCTGTCTCACTCCCGCCATGGGAATGAAACAGACAGCCGTCCCCTGTTTTAATCAAAGTTCAATCATATTTCCGCCATTCATATCAGCTCGGTACGCTTTCGTTTCACGAACGTAACGATCTAAAGCGTCACTGAAATAGGTATTTCCCTTGAGTACAAATAGTTGGTTGTCGTACACCGCAAAGTCATCGACATTATAATCTACTAACTCTTCTTTGTTCGAGCCATCTAGATCCATTCGGTAGAGTGTGTAGTAGGCAATGTAATAAATTTTCCCATCCAAGTATTTGTAGCTAAACATAGGGTCCTCACTATCAGTTAATTCCTCAATATGTTTTGTTTTTAAATTGAATCGACTGATACTGTCAGAACTTTGATAGTAGACCCAATCCCCAATTTTAAGCGGTACGCTTTTTCCTGGGGTTTTGTCGAATGTAAGTTGAACCGGCGCATCATTTTTCCCTATATGGTAAATTTGTGGACGGCCTTCGTCATCATCTTCACTATAATAATACTCAGTTGGATAATAATTTTCTTGATATAACGACCCATCATGCAGGAATCTCATATCGCCGAGATATACATACTGATCTGAGACAGATAATTCTTTGTCTACGGTAAATGAATCATAGGGGAATTTCTCCACTTTTCCTAACAAGAAATTATACTTATATACCTCAGTAATGCCTCCCTGATAGGCTTTGAAAAATAAATCGTGCTCTGTCGCAGCTACTTCATTTGCGTTTGCCCCAGGTACTTCAGCAATTTTCTTTTTAACGCCGCCTTTTAACTCATACACCTTTCCTGATTCAACGAAATACACTGCTTGTTTGTTGCGGGCAAAAGGGGATGCAGCAGTGGCTTCATTCGTATCGGGCTTCATCGTTTCATCTAAAAGGGAAAAGAAGTTCACTGTGTAGCTCAGATTCTTATGATTTCCTTGAAGATCCTTTAGCCCATTTACGGTTACTTCGTATTCTCCATTGTATGCACGATAATGTTTTCCAGGGTGGAAAGTGATTCCATAAGCCCCACCGTAGCCTGTATATGAGTCCACAGAAAGGAATTCTCCGCTATTTAAATAATTCTTATCTGTACTAGTAAGCTTCCACGTTTGTCCATCAGAGAGACGCTTCATAGAAATCGTTATATTCTTTTCCAACGGGGCTTGATAAATGTCTGGGTTTAATGAAAGAGACCAAGACTCTCTCGTTGAAAAATACTCGTTTGGATAAAAACCTTTATTCGGGTGAGCGACATACTCCCGGCCAAAAGGAGAATCCGCAGCATGCGTCACTTGCAGGCTTGTGTAGCCTCGATCTTTTTCATTAATAGCCATACCAAATCCGACAGTGGATAACGCTGGATGCAGCACCCATTTTCTATGCCCTACATCTGAATAATTTTCTTGCTCAGCATCAGCGATCCATCTCTTAACAGCGTAAGCTAGAGAGTTGAAATCATTTCTAGTCACTGAGCGCAGCGTATGTTCATAGGAATAAAATGATTGCAGGTTAGCTGAAGACAATGAATTGGCCGCCTTTTGATAAAAGGCATTAGGCATATCAGCCGGCTGGGCAAAGCCATGCTGCACGGCATTCATTTTGGCCATCAGTACGGAACCATGCTGAGCTGATGTATTTAATTCAGCCGAAGCTTGAACAGGAGGCAAGTCCGCTAGGTATCGATAAAAATTAATGGCATTTTCGCCGTCTTTTATGTATCCAGATTGCAATTTACCTGTAGAGTAAGGCGCTTTAATTGCCGGTGCTTGTAAAAATGGATTTCCCGTGAAAGTTGCTTTCGTTTTGTTAAACTGCTGAACGATTTCTTCTTTCGTTTTTAGTTTTTCTTTAGCTGTGTGCAGGGAGTTTAACTTGCCCGTTTCCATTCTTAATAAAATCGTACAAGCCTGGCCTCTTGTGAAAGGCTCTTCTGGTCCATAGCTTTTGATCGTTTTGATCCCGTCTCTTCCAATGGACAGCCCTGTATCAAACATGAATTGCACTGCAGTTGCTTCATCGATTAATTCACCCTTTGTTGCGGCAGCAAGCACTTTTGCAACCGTTCCCCTCGTGACAATAGTGTTTTTGATTGCGTCTGACTGATATCCCTTTAACGGGAGATTATACCCTTTTAACCGATTGTACAGGGGTTGAGCCCAGTGTTCGCCGGCCTTCGCAGCAGGTACATTTGTTTGTTTAAAATAATTGATCAGCATAGATACAAACTGACCTTCAGTTAAATGGTTATTTGGTTTAAATAACCCATTATTACCTTTGACATACCCTTTAGATGCAGCCCATTCGACCTGGTCATATGCCCAGAAACTTTTCGGAACATCGCTAAAGGATTGCGCCGAAGCTGTCTTCGGAATTTGTGTGAAAAATAAGAGTCCAACTAACAAAAATAAAATACTTTTCCTCATTACGTACCTCCTAAAATACTAAAATGAATAAAATGTCATAATACTAATATACCGAAATGCTTATGGGGAATCAAAGTGAAATACGGGGTAGGGAGTGCGGTATCTATACAGGGGTGCCTGACCCCAATCGCGTTAAAGCGACAAAGGGCAGGCACCTTTTTTTACTTATAATCCAGCAGCGGAATCGTACTTGCTAACCGGTCATAGAAGCGGATGTATTCATGTGCTTCAGGTGTAACAGGTCTTTCGCTGTTTTCAAAGTACATGTAAGGGTGCTCGCCAGGAGATCCCATGAAGTAAGCGTATTGAGATTTCTTTTTTATAAGTCGGTAGGACGGACCGAATTCATTATAAGCATACTTCGCTGGGACGCGCATAATATTTGCAACCCATACCAGTTGGTTGGCCACGCGTGTATCTTGATAATAGAAGTTGAGTGTTTCTTGATAAACTCCATCATAATTTCTGCTCGTTTCTTCTTTTATAACTAATTTGTCCTTTATGTAGTAAGGCAGATTCATCGTCACGTTAAATTTCGCGTTTGTATAAGCATAGGTTTTAAAGTCGTCATTTAATGCTCGTGTTAAGAACACACTGAATTGAGCTCTTGTTAACGAGTTCTTCGGTCTAAATGTCTGATCGGCATAGCCGGTTGTAATGTTATTTGCGGCAAGCTTTGTGATATAAGGGTAAGCCCAATAACCGACGGGCGCATCTTTAAAGGCCACCGTACTTTCACCTTCTAGTTGGAAAGCGCTTGCTACCATTCTCGCCATGACTTCACGTGAAATCAATGCATTCGGGTAGAGGTAGGCACTCTTAGGGTAAATACCTTCATCCACAACCGCTGCAATTTCGCGGTAAGCATAGTGATTCATTGGAACGTCCTTAAATCCTGGATTGGGACGATTGGTTAAGTTTAATTTCAATCCTCGGGCAATCATCGTCATCGCTTGCACGCGAGTCACATAGTTATTCGGTCGAAACGTACCATCAGAATAACCTTTAATGACGCTTTTTTGATAGAGATAGTCGATTTCCTCATGCGCCCAGTGTTCATCTAAATCTCTGAAACTTTCACTGTACGCCGCGCTTACTGGCTGCACACTTGAGAAAATGAAGCCAAATAACAACGTGAATAGAATAAATTTTTTCATTTTAATCATCCTTTCTAAATAAAATGGGGACTGACCCCCACTGCGTTAAAGCGTGAAAGAGGCGACATTCTATTTATAAGGCTCTATCTTCTCTAGTTCAGAAGTGACAGTGAAGTTGGAGCCAATGTCTATGTATTCATCTTTGACCAAGCCTAAACCTTTGGCCCAGTATTCTTTCATAATTATAAGGGAGCCATCTTTTTGGGTTATTTGTTTTTCTTTGACGATGACATGATCGACTATGCCGTAGGGTAGCTGGATTTCGGCATTTGTTTTGGTGATTTTCCATCCATTAATCTCTTGACCTGGCCGGAGCGGGGATTGGAGGAGGGCCTCTCTATTTTTGTATCGATCTAATTTAGACAGATCGACGGTGCCTTGATCATAGACTTCCGTTTTATGATAGACATTAGCCAGTTCATTTTGACTGATGTCGAAGATTGACAACGCTCTCGTACCTCCGTTATCAATATAGGTTTCAAGCAGACCATTCTTTACCGACATGACTGACTCAGTGTATGAAGCGTATTCATTTCCTTCGCCTTTGAAATATTTAACGCTCATTTCTGGCGGAGCGTATTCAGTCAGATCTACTGTAACAGCTGGCGCATCCGCAGTAAAAATATCGGCTGACATCGTCTGAGGATTGTAGTTTACCTCCGCTCCCAGCATCTCAGCAATATCTCGGAGCTTTACAAAGGTCTTTTCATCATTATGATACCAAGTATGACTTTCAACTGGCTGTCCGTTTACCGTCACATCTAGCCGATTTTTATGAATGTGTTCCTCTTCCACCGTGGCTATGTTCCCCCGTGGTGTTTTATATTGATCAATCACTGTGCCAGCATATGTAACTCCAGATCCAATCCCTGCCGTGAGTATAGCACCTATAATGATCCCTTTCATTGTGTCTTCTTTCGGTTTTTTCAAGGTTTCTCCTCCTTCGACTTTTTCATAAAAGGCGAATCTAAATGTAGTGATTAGGTACTTTCACTTAAAACTATAAGACTATGTTTAAAATATCATAAGTTTTCCTTTGTTTACATTAAATTCATAGTATAAAAGTATTTTTGTAACCTTTTACCCATTATTAACTTCGTGTATTAAGATTTATAGAGAAGAGGTCGATATTAATACAAAGTACAATCAAAGAAATTTGATGTCACAAAGCTATAGGGGCTAAGGAGATTACTCTATGCCAGCCAGCTGCCATTGCCTAAAAATAGAGGAGGAAAAGGGAATGTACAGAAAAGTTACCCCGGTTGTTGCGGCCGTGTTTGCAACAGGAATGATGTTGTCAGCGCCTGCTTATGCAGCACCAAAAGAAGATCACAAGCCGGTAAACAGTGTGAAAGAGAAGAAGGAAGCAAAAGAAAAGGAAAAAGGTCAAAATAAAGGCCAGACACAACAGCTTAAATCGGTCGACAAAAAGCTAGATAAAATTGAAGAATTCCTAATTGCATATAAAGCAAAGCTTGCAAGTATGGAAGAAAAAGAAGAAACTGAAAAAGATACTGATGTTCCAGAAGAGGAAAATCAGACACCTGAAGAACAGGAACAAGAATTACCTGCAGAGGGTACGGACGAAGAGCCTGTGAATGATGATGAAACAACTGAAGAGCAGACTCCTCAGGAACCTGCAGATGAAGAGAATGCAGGTGTAGAAGAACCAGCTGATCATGCAACAGCTCAATCGGAAGACGTAATTGTGGATGAAGACTTAACAGATACAGAGATTGAGGAGGAAGTAGAAGAAGTAGAAAATGAAGTAAAGGCTTTTCCGGGTTACGCTGGTAAATTCCATGCACTTGAAAACCGTCTGAATGCAGTGACCAACCAGTTAAATGCTCTTTCTAGAAAAGGAGCCGACAGTGCAGCTTTAAAGGAGCGATATGACCGTATTGCTACACTTAAAGCAGAGATTACAGCAATCGTGGCACAAATTAAAGGCATTCAAGAGAACGTGAATGAAGAAATAGAAAAAGATGAGAGTGTGTTAGAAAAAGCACCTGTAGAAGATGTGGCTACAACAAAGGAATGGACGATCAAATTTAACCAGAGACTAGATGAAAAAACACTTTCAGAACTAGATATCATCATTCTTGACGAAGAGAAGAACCTTGTAGAAACTACATTTAGTTACTCAAGTAAAACAAAATCCATCACCGTATCTGCTTTACAGCCATATGAAGCCGGAAGTACATACACGCTTTACATTGGCAAAAAGATTTCCGGGTTGAACGGGAAAGACTTAAAGAACTCTGTAAAGATGAATTTTTCGGTGGGGGACTGACCCCCACTGCGTTAAACCACTAAAGCAAAGTCCCGCATCCTCACACAGGCGGGACTTTTTTATCCTTCTAAAAGGAAAATAAGCGAATTATGTAGAATACCTCTTATGCAAGCAAATAATGAAGAAAGAGGTGTTAGTTATTGGCTAGAAAGCATCGGCAATGGTTTCCGGGAGCGATCTATCATATTACTAATCGCGGCAATCGGCAGGCAGCGCTGTTTTATGATCGATACGACTGGAATAAATATTTATCTTTATTAGAAGAGACCCGAAAGATGTACCCCTTTTACCTCCACACCTATTGCCTCATGTCGAACCACATCCATCTCCAAGTTGAAACCATTGATCACCATCCTCAGTACATGATGAAAATGCTGAACACCCATTATGCTTTATATTTTAACAAGCGTTATCAGGTCGTGGGACACGTGTTTCAAGGCCGATACGGTGCTAAATTGATTGACACGGTTAGTTATCATTTGAAAGTTAGTAAATACATTCATTTAAATCCGTTAGAAGCGAACATGGTAAAGAGCCCCGATCAATACCCGTGGAGCAGTCATGCTGTCTATGTCTCCGATCGCCCGTCACCGCACGTTACCACAGAAAATATTTTATCTTATTTCCCCGATCCGAAAAAAGAATATTACCGCCGCTTTGTTGAAGATCTCCCATTTCCCTCAGTTATTTCAAAACCAATACTTCCAGTCCAAGATCCGACTTTCACAACATGATTTTTGTAAAATCAAAAAAATTTAAATTATATGTATAGGAACTTCATTATCGGACCATACTATTACCATAACCCGTTCCTATCAATTCCTTTCCCCCTTTGCGCGCTTGATCATAGATCAAGCGCGTTTTTTTATGGTTTATAAAAAAATCGACCTGTGGGGAGTGGTGGGGGTGAATGTTTGAGAATGCATGAAAAGAGATAAATAAAAGAAGAAAACAACCTTTAAAGAAACGTTGATTTCTTCATTTCTTCTCTAACGCTTTACCGTGGCGGGGGACTGACCCCAAAAAATAATTGCAAAGATAAATGTTTTCATGTATATTTTAATTAACAAATTAATAATTGTTAATTAAATAAAGAGGAAACATTTCAATTAATTACCTTTACTACTTTAACGTGGCGGGGGACTGACCCCATAAGGAGACTCACGATGACAGATGTACTAATTCATTACGATTCAGGCAAGTACAGAACACCGGATGGCTATACGAGTGATATTGCGATTTTTACTTTGGTGGCGAATGAAGCACATCAGCCTAAGCTTGAAGCGAGTTCGAAATACAAATTGGGTTTGATGCTGATTCAGCGGGCGGAGTTGGATGCGGAAGGGCAGCCTAATATAGAAGGTGGAAAGTGGGCGCTTCCGGGCGGATTTATTCAGCCGGATGAAACGGCTTATGAAGCAGCGAAACGGGAACTAAAAGAAGAAACAGGTGTTGATGGGGTTCACATTGAGCACTATGGAGTATATGATAAACTAGGAAGAGACAAACGCGGCTGGATCATTTCGAATGCTCATTATGCGATCGTGCCTGAAGAAAACATTCGGAACCGACAAGCGGCGGATGATGCAGCTGATGTGCAATTGTTCTCAATGGATGACGTGTTTGACCTTGATTTAGCATTTGATCACAGAAAAATTATTAAAGATGCGTTGTTATCGGTTCAAAAAGATATGCTTCAAACAACGGTCGCTAAAAATTTTTTACCGAAAGAATTTAAGCTGGAGGAACTAAGGCATGTTCTTCTTGCGACAATTGATGATACCAATGTCAAAAGCAAATCGGCTTTTTTCAGAAAAGCACCAACGCTTCCATTCATCACAGAAGCTCTTGATCAAGAGAGTAAACCAAAGACAACCGAACCCACTGGGCGGACAAAACGGCCGTCTAAACTTTATACATTTACAGATGCAGAAGTGATCCCTTCTATTTGGAAGTAACTTCAAATAAAAATAGCAGTTTCTTGCTATTTTTTTAAGGATAATAATTAACAAATTAATAATTGTTAATTAAAATGATGAGGAGAGTGGAAAAATGAAAACGAGCTTTGACACGATTGTGAATATCGATGAAATTGGCAGCAGCCGCTCCGTGAAAATGAATGAATTATTAAGTCTGGCAAGTGCAGAAGGGATCTCACCCTCTAACGAAGACACAGAGAAAGTGCTGTTTATTGGCATTGATTATCAGAATGATTTTATGGAAAATGGAGAGCTTGGCGTGCCCAACTCCCATACCGATATCAAAAACGTGACGAGATTCCTCTATGATAACTTTCATAAAATCACGGACATTGCTATTTCACTTGATACGCATGAATTAAACCAAATTTTTCACCCAGTGTGGTGGCTTGATGAACAAGGAAACCATCCAGCTCCATTTACGATCATTTCAGCTGAAGATATAGAAAAGGGCAAGTGGACAGCCGCGGAAAAGGCGGAAGAGAGCCTTAAGTACATTCGCAATCTCGAAAAATCAGGAAAAAAACAGCTGTGCATCTGGCCTTACCATTGTATCGAGGGAACAAGAGGAGCCGCTTTAGAAAGCCAGTTTTCCAATATGATTCATTTTCATTCCATTGCTCGAAACACAAGAATTAAGAAAATTATTAAAGGGCAAGATCCGTTGAGTGAAATGTATGGAATCATTAAACCGGAATTCGCTGAAGCAGATTATGGTAACTATGAATTTCTGAATTCATTAAAGTCTTATCAAAAAATCATCATTGCAGGAGAAGCAAAGTCCCATTGTGTGTTAGAATCTGTTAAACAAATGGTGGATTATTTTGCCGATGATCGGGAGATGACCGCAAGATTTTATGTGCTAGATGATTGTATAAGTTCCATCCCCGGTTTTGAAGAGGAAACGGAACAAGCATATGAAGAATTAAAAAATAAATTTGGCATTCACATCGTTCGTTCGAAAGAATTGACTCTTTAAAAAATCGATGCCAGGAGGATATGAACATGACTGACAGATATACAGATGATAGTTTTGCCTTACACACAGATTTGTACCAGATTAATATGGCGGAAACGTATTGGGAAGACGGCATTCATAATCGCAGAGCGGTGTTTGAATTGTATTTTCGCAAACTGCCTTTTGGATCAGGGTTTGGAATTTTTGCTGGACTAGAACGGATGATTGATTTTATCAAAGGGTATCGATTTACTGATCACGATATTGATTATTTAAGAGAAGAATTGGGGTATAAGGAGGATTTCTTAGAATATCTTAAAACAGTCCGCTTTAATGGGAAGATTCGATCCATGAAAGAGGGGGAGCTGGTATTTGCCAATGAGCCGATTCTTCAAGTAGAAGCAAACTTAGCAGAGGCGCAGCTGGTTGAAACAGCCTTACTTAATATCGTAAACTATCAGACTTTAATTGCCACCAAAGCCTCTCGAATTAAACTAGCGGCAGGCGAACAGTCAGTGATGGAATTTGGGACTAGACGGGCGCATGAATTCGATGCAGCCGTTTGGGGAACGAGAGCGGCTTATATCGGCGGCTTTTCGGCAACGAGCAATGTAAGAGCAGGCAAGAAATTCGGCATTCCGGTTGCTGGCACGCACGCTCATTCTTTGGTGCAAGCCTACCGAGATGAATATGAAGCTTTTCACAAATATGCCCGTCGCCACAGCGAATGTACCTTCTTAGTCGATACGTATGACACATTAAAGTCAGGGGTACCAACGGCTATTCAGGTCGCAAAAGAACTGGGGGACAGCATACAGTTTAATGGGATTCGTTTGGATAGCGGGGACATGGCTTATTTATCTAAAGAAGCAAGAAAAATGCTGGACCAGGCTGGATTTACAGAGACGAAGATTGTGGCTTCGAATGATCTAGATGAAGAAAAGATTATCAATTTAAAAGCACAAGGAGCAAAAATAGATGCGTGGGGAGTAGGCACTAAGGTCATTACAGCTTATGATCAGCCGGCGCTGGGAGCTGTTTACAAAATGGTGGCGATTGAAGACGAGCAAGGGGAAATGGTCGATACCATTAAAATCTCGGGCAACCCAGAGAAAGTCTCGACCCCGGGATTAAAGAAACTGTATCGTATTATTAATTTAGTCAACAACCGCTCAGAGGGAGATTACATCGCCATGAGTGATGAACATCCTCAAGAAGAAGAAAAACTGAAAATGTTTCACCCCGTTCACACCTATGTGTCTAAGTTCGTGACTAACTTTGAAGCGAGAGAGATGCACGCGGATATTTTTATCGATGGGGAATTAGTTTATCAACTGCCGAACATTCAAGACGTTCAGCAATATGCAAAAGAAAACCTAGAGCTGCTTTGGGATGAATACAAACGCTCATTATTTCCTGAGGAATACCCCGTCGATTTAAGTGAGAAGTGCTGGAATAACAAAATGGAGAATATAAAAAAGGCTATGGGGTCAGACCCACTAGCGTTGCACGCATTGAAAAATATGTAAAATATCATAAAAAGTTTACGAAAAAGAAAAAAACTCCTATTGTAGAAGTTGTTGACCTTGTGTTGTTCCCTAAAACAAACAAGTCTTCTACAAAGGAGTTTTCCAATGAACAAGAAAAGTATAGGACGTCAATTGCTTATTTGTCAATGCTTATCCCTTCTTCCTACCGAGGATTTTGATTGTCCGCTTATTGATTATGGAAATTACAAGCTTACGACAAAGTCGTTGATTAAGATATTTGTGTCAGCTCAGTTAGATCAATGGAGTTCTTATTCACATATGGTGGAGAAATTAGAAGCTTATCCAAAACTTCGAAAGGAACTAGAAATTGAAGAGATTAGCGGTTCCCAGCTTAGTCGGCGTATTAACGATCTTCCGACAGAATGGCTTCAAAAGCTCTTTATCAAAGTGGTGAAAAAAATCAAATCTTTGATCGATGGGATGAAAAAATTGCCTAAGGGAATCTCAAAAGAAATTGGACGTTTAAAAATCGTAGACTCCACCGAAATCAGGCTGCCTCAACAATTATGTGATTGGTCCTTCATCTCAAAAGGTCACCATGCGGTGAAAATGCACACCCGTTTAGTGGTAGTGTCCGAAGAAATAGTGTTTCCTGACAAAATTGTACCATCAATAGGTACGGTGAGTGATTTCGAAAGTGCTGAGCACTTAATAGAAGAGTCAGATTCAACATACGTAATGGATCGGGGGTTTCCTTCTAAAAAGAACCTTATGGATTGGCAAGCGAAAAATATTTCGTTTGTCGTAAGGATTACAAAATCGCTTCGACTGTATACTATCGAGGAGTTCAAACCGACTCACCCTTCTGTCATCCAAGATGCTAAAGTCTTATACGGCATATCGAAAATACCATTAAGGTACGTTGAGTTTCTAGATGATGAGGGTAAAGTTTATCGAATCTTGACCTCAAGATTCGACCTAACGGATCACCAAATAATGGAGATTTATCGTAGTCGCTGGGCGGTTGAACTGTTCTTTAAATGGATTAAACAACACCTGAAATTCACAAAAATTTGGAGCACGAAACCTCAGGGAATATGGAACCAAATGTTTTTAGCCGTTATTGCTTATGGTTTATCGCTGATCGTGAAACTCCAAATGGAGTCCCAAAAGACCGCCTGGGAATTCTTTCGACTTCTTCAAACGTATCTTTATCAAACCAATGCATCCTTTAAAAAAGCATTGAAACCAAAAAGGGTTAAGAGAGTGTCTAAGGGAAGACGAAAAGTGCCAATCCCCTCGAAAAAGAACACCTTGCATGTCGGAACCGTCGCCTTGGTCAAAGAAGTCGTGCCAAAAGAGAGAAGAAAAGATAATCGCTTAGGAAATTACTAAAAGGTAAAAAAAGGGAACAAGGTCAATCTAGCACCCTACTCCCTTTTTTGGAATATGAACTGTTAATTTCTTTTATAAATTCAAATTAATTGAATCTATGCAATGCTAGTGGGTCAGACCCCCGGCGCGTTAAAGCGTAAAAGGACGGAGGAAGAGAAATGGTGAAAACTGTTGAAATGTTAAAGAGCTATTTTAAAGAGATAAACCCCGGTAAAAATATAGATCGATTATTTGAAAAAGGGGTGAAAATCGGGATCTACGGTTCGTCCTTCGATCCGATCACCAATGTTCATCTCTGGAGTGCCTCTACTGTGGCTCATCGAAAAAAATTGGACTACATCATTTTTCTTCCTTCTTCCGGAAAGCGCATCGATAAAAAACTGCAGACGGAAGATGTCCACCGGGTTGAGATGATTCAATTAGCTATAAAAGATAATCCTGCATTTATTTTAGACACGTATGAATTAGATGTTTTACCAGGAAAGCATTATACGTATTTCACGATGGAATATTTTAAAGAAGCTTTGCCCAACGCTGACTTCTATTTCATTATGGGAGCGGATTTGCTGGTAGATATAGGTATTGGAAAATGGAGAATGGATGAAGAGCTGGTCAGTCGAAACAAATTCATCGTCATGGCACGGAATGGAATCGACATGCCGGCCACCATTTCATTATCCCCGCTATTAAGAAACTACGATGACGGAAGATTTCAGCTGTTAGACAAAGGACTGGCCATGGAAATAAGCTCTACATACATTAGACAAGAATTTTCCTTCGGCGGCGAACCAAGGTACCTGCTGCCGGATGCTTGTTATGATTATATTAAAGATAAAGGGTTGTATCAGAAAGTGATTTATTAGAACCCATGCTAGGAAATCCGCGATGCGTTAGCAAAAAGCCTTGCAGCTCGCTGCAAGGCTTTTACAATGGGAACACAAAATCAGTCTTCAATTTTCAACCCAAACAAAAATAATTGAACGATTTCCTCTGCGAGTTCGTCCGGGGTTTTTTGTTTTGTAAATAATTTAGTTAGTGTCAAGCGTTCAATGGTTCCGACTAAGCTATTAGCCACTGTATCCATATCCAGGTCCTGCTGAAAATAACCTAATTTCACTTCAGCTTCAAGGTTGCTTTTAACTTGGGCCGCCATTAGCCGTTTGACCTCTTCTGCGTCAGTATCTGTAAAAAATCCGATTTTAGTTAAAAAGGGATTTTGATTAAAAAAAGTAAAGATTTCTCGTAAACCTTTTTTAATATTTTCAGAAAGTGAATGCTGCACATCAGGTTCTAAACGGCTGTTTTTTGTTAGGTCAGCAAGCCGTTGTCGAAACAACTGAATCAACTCCTGAAAAATAGCTTCTTTATTTTGAAAGTACAAATAAAAAGTTGGCTGTGTGACATTCGCTCGTTTCACGATTGTACTAACTTTCGTATCGTGGAATCCATGATTAGCGAATTCTTCTGCGGCCACCTCTAACAGCATCGCACGGCGCTCTTCACCATTTGATCCTTTAATTCTTCCTCTTTGTCCCATAGATGATCAACCCCAACATGTTAAGTGAAATTAATATTAGTATACCGTTAATTCCAATATAATTCCAATAGTTAAAAAAGGGCATTAGCAGAAAGGTTTTTATTATTTAAATCTTAACGAACTAATTTATTGGGATATTAATACTTTTAAAGTAAAAAATAACTAGATATTTTTTATATAAATTGGCTGTTTCACCCATTTTGTTATGGTATAGTACTAAATGCTGAAATTATTTCAGGATATTTTTAAAGGAGGATATATATGGATATTGTTGGGGGATTATTATTTTTTGCGGGGTTCATAGCCGTCATTATATTTTTAATCATGTCTTTCATTTCATTTATTAAAAAGAATGGCAAAGCTCAACGTCAAATGAAATTCGCTGCCGGTTCTATTGTGGCAACAATTGTTGGGATTATTTTAATCGTGAATTCTCCAGACGGTGAACCTGCTGCAGAACCTGCAACAAGTGAAGTATCAGCAGAGGCTGAAACCAAAGAAGAGCAGAAGTTAACGGCTGAAGAAGAAGCTAAATTGAAAGCTGAAGAAGAGGCAAAAGCCAAAGCTGAGGCTGAAGCGAGAGCAAAGGAAGAAGAAGAGGCTAAGAAAAAAGCGGAGCAAGAATTAGCTGAAAAGAAAGCTAATGCGCAGACTATCAGCTATCCGCAATTGAAAAAGAATCCGGATCGCCACACAGGTGAGTATGTGAAATATACTGGGAAGATTATTCAAATTTTAGAAGATGGTGATTACACGAACATTCGTCTCTCTGTCACTCAAGAGTCGTATGGCTGGGATAGTAATGATGTGATCTTCATTGAATATGATGGATTAACGGATTATGTGGAAGATGACGTAGTGACTGTCTATGGAATGATCTACGGGGAATACAAATATAAATCACAAGCTGGATGGGACATCTCATTACCTGGATTAATGGCTGACTCATTTGAATAATAACCATAAGAAAAGTCCTTTAGAGCAGAGTCTAAAGGACTTTTCTTTATCGCTTTAACGTGGTGGGGGTCTGACCCCTAAGCTTCAGCCTATTATTAAAAATAGTGATAACGCCCATCAATCTTTTTCTGTTCTCAGCATTTAATAGAAGAAACACCCTATTCGCAAAGGACTGAAAGAGATGGCAAAGCAAAATCGAGGAAAATTATTAAAGAAACTCCCTTCAAGAGGGCGAGGCACATGTCCATTATGCGAAAAAACGAGAATCAAGCTGTTGTACACATATCTTACAAACACCAATGAGAAAATTAAAGTATGTAAAAATTGCCGCCATAAATAATAAAAAACCATGAAAGCTGCGAATGGAGTGCGTTCCATTCGCAGCTTTCGTGGTTTAATGCGTTAACGCAGTGGGGGACTGACCCCATCAATCCACTAGCTTCACTAACATATGAGAGAGCATGTGTTTTTCTTCGTCGGTTCCGACTTTCCAAAGTTCTTGAAGCAGCTTTTCTTCGCGGTTGCGTGGGTCTTCTTTGGCAGATAGGTAGTCTCCCACTTTTTGTGCGGTGTTGGCAAGTTGTTCTTCACCGAGGCCTAGCTTTTTACCCATTGATACTTTACCGCCTAAGTACTCTTTAAATTCATCAAAGTTTGCTAAAATCTCGTCTTTTTTCCCGCTGCTCATGTTATCTAATTTCTCTTCCACTCTTCCACCTTGACCGTTTGTATTGTTTAAATTGTGTTCCATTTTTCATCCATCCCTTCAAATTTTTAGTGTTCACCTTCGACAGTTATTAGTTACCCGGTTAAACATGGGGCAAACAAATTAGAGCACATTCAGTGTTTTATATAAAAAGAATAAAGAAGCCGATCAACTATCATACTAGTTAGAAACAGGTCATAAGGAGTGAGAATGGTGGATTTTGATTGGATATGGAAAGCGGTCTTGATCGTAATAGGAGGTACCTTGCTATTACGGTTCGCTGGGAGAAAGTCAATTTCGCAAATGACCCTTGCGCAGACTGTCATTATGATTGGCATAGGATCTTTACTCATTCAGCCGGTTGCAGGAAAAAACATTTGGACAACGCTCGGTGTAGGTGCTATTTTAGTTCTCACTCTTATCGTGATGGAATATGCCCAGATAAAATCGGATCAAGTAGAGAAATTCATTACAGGGAAGTCGAAAATTCTAATAGAAAATGGCGTGTTACATGAGAAAAATTTAAAGAAATTGCGCTTCACGGTAGATCAATTAGAAATGAAATTAAGACAGCAAAACGTGTCAAAGATCAGCGATGTCAAGTGGGCTACTTTAGAAGCAAATGGACAGGTAGGCTATGAGTTAAAGGAAAATGCCCAGCCAGTTAACAAACAAGATTTTCAGATGCTGCAGCAGGAACTGCAACAAATAAAGCAACTTCTAAGTCCATCAAGAATGAGTGGAATTACCCAGCCGACTCAATCTTCAAGTCAAGGAGATATTTTTTCTGAAATAAAGGCGAATGACCATAAAATCGAACCCCCTAAACATCTGCAATAGAACAAGCGGAAAGCGACCTCGAATCATCGAGGTCGCCTTAAAATTACTTATGAACCCAAACCGCACCTGCGGAATTATCCTTTGCTTCTCCAATGACTTCAAATTTCAATCCGTGATGTGGAACAATTCGGCCAGCATCTGGAATGATTTCGTTCATGTAGGTGTTCGAGTCGTCAAAGACACGAACGCCTGCTAGTCCGTCGTAAGTAAACGCACCGCGAGCAGGCGAATCAATCGACCATGAAGGAGCCTGACCCATTGAAAAAGCGGCGTCTGCTACTTGGTAGCGAGTGCTGTTAGCAATAGATGGTGAACCGTTTCTCATGCCAATGATCGCTTCAGGGTGAGAGTCCACTACTCCAAGGAAGCCTTCGCCCGGGTGAACGCCTGTCCAGTTATCTGTAAAACTATTATCTCCATACCATACGACTAATCCAGTATTATACTTGACTCCGCGTGAGTAGGCTAACGCCTGATCAGATCCTGCATAGTTTCTCCACTCCAGATAATAGTGGTGAGGTTTTTTATCAAAACCATTGGAAACTACAAAACCATCGGTCGTAAACTTCGCTTCACCTTCCGCATCGTCTGTAAATACAACATTTCCATCAACCGTCAGGGAGGCATTATCTAAAGCAAAACCATCTAAAGCTAAGCCGCCATCTGTTACATAATCGAAGTGCAAGGTCACTTTTTGCCCAGCAAATTGGCTTAAATCATAGGACTTATCGATCCATTGGCCTTTCGTTGATTCTGCCCGGCCGTCTTGATCGGTATCTTCATCGCCAATGACATCAATGACTTCTTCCTGGCCGCTGTCAGTCACTGCCTTGACATATAAATAGTCATAGTCAAATTCAATGTCATAGTAAGTTTTATAGTTGAATTCTGCCTTTGTCGCTGCGGTTAAATCAAATTCAGGAGAGATTAATGCCGTGTGAAGGTCGTCTCCTTTTGTACTGTAATAATATTTTTCACCGAAAGCTGGCTGGATGCCCTTTACATCCTTAAGAGGAAGATTCACTTTTACAATGCCTGGATTTTTAGATTTAGTGACACTTTGATCCAAGTAAGAAGTTATTCCATTTTTATCGATATCCTTGTAATCGACTTCCACCATATTTGCCCAGTTTCCACCCATCGTCTTTTGGAAAAACTCTTTATTTTGTGGAGAGAAACTAGTCGGCGCCGTGCCAGCAATATTTCCATTCCAGCTTCCTCCACTCATGATCGACCAAGAAGCAACGGGTTCACCATGGCCCGTATATTGAGTGTCATATTCATCGGGAAGTCCTAAGTCATGGCCAAATTCATGCGCGAACACACCGACTGCTCCATCTTCAGGCTGAATGGTGTAATCGTAGGCCGCCATGTTTCCTCCCCAATAATCCACTTTCGCCGTACTGTTTGCGACCGGATAAACGCCATCAAGCGCCCAGCGGTGGGACCAAATCGCATCATCACCAAGAGCACCGCCGCCAGCTTCTTGTCCGGTTCCGGCGTGAATAATCATCAAGTGATCGACTAACCCATCCGGCTCTGCTTGGTTTCCGTCTCCATCCAGATCATATTGATCAAAAACATCATATTCAGACAGATCCATACCAGAAGCCACAGCTGCATTTAGACTATCTTTCACTAAATCGCGAGGTCCTTTTGGAGATAAGTTATCATTGCCTCCGTTTGGATTGTCATCTCCGTACTCTCTCGCTGTTCCGGGGACCGTCAGCCATTCAGATACAGTTCCGTCCAGCGTATAGCTGCCGCCGGACTGCTCTTCGTAAAATTGTTTAAATGTATTCACTTTTTCACCATTAAATAATTCAAACTTTTCATCACCGAACATCAGCTGCTCATAATGTTCACGGCTGAAATCCTCCGCATACATATATCCCTCTTCTTGTTCTACTTGATTGTGTTTAAAATCGGAAAATTCAGTTAATAAAACGAGAACTTTATCTGTTCTTACGTCTCCTTGATAAGAAGTTTGCTTTGCTTCGTTCACTTTCACTTCACCCGTTGGTTTTCCCTTTTTATAATTCTCATGTCCTTTTTCAAGCTGTTGGGTCAGCTGGTTCTTTTGTTTGGTTAAGAAATCCTTCGCTTTTATATCAAATTCGTGCTGTTGTTGATCCTGAGAAGGTTTATTTTTCACTCCTCTTTTCTTATGGATATACTCCTGCACAGCTTGCTGAATTTCTGCTGAAGTTGCATTTTTGGAGATGACTCCACGTTTTTGCAAAGCTTTTGCCAGCCGTTCTTCGTTGATGATGTGTGCATCGATCGGTGCTGATTCGCTAGATGAGGAGATGGAATTTGGTTCGATCGGAGCACCCATTACACTGCTTGAAAATAATGCGGATGCCATTAAGGTAGTAGCGCTAAAACTAGAGAGGACTTTTAGTACCGTCTTTTTCTTTATCAACTCATACACCCCTTAAAATAGTAGTAGAAATAACTTTTTTCTTCCAATCTAAGTGAATGAAGCATACCAATTAATCAAAATATTGTAAATATTACGTATATAAAAAATATTATAATTTTATAAAAACAGTAAAATTGTTACATAAAATATTTTTAGTACCATTTAACAATTGCTTTTATTAGGTATAAAGGGGAAGGTAGAACATCACTTAAAATATGAAAAAACAGGTAAAATATTTTCAGATGTAAATGAGTGATTACTCACTTTACAAATGTTAAGTAAGTAAATATAATAAAAGTGAGTAATCACTCACTAATGAGAAGGGTGGGATTTCATTGCAGCCAATTGTTCATTTAAATAAGGTTTCGAAGTCATTTGGTGTGTATGAAGTATTAAAAGAAGTGTCTCTCAACATTCATAAAGGAGAAATTTACGGGTTGTTAGGGCCATCGGGTTCAGGTAAAACAACGATGATTAAATTAATGATCGGTCTGGAGCGGCCATCAGCTGGTGAAGTAACAGTAAAAGGGGAGCGATTGAAGGCGAAAGAACTATATCCTTCGATCGGATATATGGCCCAGTCAGATGCTTTATACAATGAACTGACAGCGAAAGAGAATTTGTCATTTATGGCTTCCTTATATGGAATGAGGAAAGCTGAACGGAATCAGCAAATAGAGAAAGTCATGATAACCGTTGACTTGCTTGAACACTTAAATAAACCTGTTCATCAATTTTCCGGTGGAATGAAGAGAAGACTTTCACTGGCGATCGCTTTGCTGCATGAGCCGGATATTTTATTTTTAGATGAACCGACGGTGGGGATTGATCCTGTTTTAAGAAAAGACATTTGGGATGGATTTCATCAGCTGAAGGAAGAAGGACGAACGCTGATCATCACCACACACGTAATGGATGAAGCCGAACGTTGTGACCGGCTCGGGCTGCTTCAACATGGTGAAATCATTTCCAGCGATACGCCGGAGGCCATTAAATCTCAATATGGCGTAACTTCGATTGAAGATGTTTTCTTGAAAAATGGAGGTGTGTCAGTTGAGAATTAGTGGATTTGTTCTTCGGATTATTCAGCAGCTCATGCGCGATAAACGGACGCTTGCCTTGATGTTTTTGGCGCCTATTTTAATCATGACGATGCTTTCGCTAGTATTTGACACGAACGATTATGAAGCCAAGGTAGCGGTCGTGCATATATCTGAACCGCTTCAATCAAAGCTTGATGTCAGCGAATTTAAAGTATATGCCAATAAGGAGAAAGCTTTAGCGGATATCAAAAATGGCAGCTTAGATGGATATGTTTCGTTTAAGAATCCTGCAGAGCCTGAGGTGGTTGTTGAAGGCAGCGATCCGTCTATAAATGGAGCGGTGATGAAGAAGGTACAAACGCTATTCCCGTCTCCTTCGACCGATTTTTCTGATCGTATTGAATATGTGTACGGGAGCAAAGAAATGGGCATGTTCGATTCATTCGGCCCTGTCTTGCTCGGTTTCTTTGTCTTCTTCTTTGTGTTTTTAGTCAGCGGTGTTTCTTTTTTACGGGAAAGAACGACCGGTACGCTCGAACGCTTGCTGGTCTCGCCGATTAAGATTTGGGAGATGGTAATGAGCTACGTAATTGGCTTTGGTTTCGTTACTCTTTTGCAGGCTTCGCTGATTTCCTGGTACTCTATTTATGTACTGGATATGATGATGAAAGGGAGCTTTTTCTATGTACTGATCATTATTGTGTCTCTATCTTTTACGGCACTGACGCTAGGAATTCTGCTTTCTGCTTTTGCTAAAAATGAATTGCAAATGATGCAATTTATCCCGATCGTCGTCATTCCGCAAATTTTCTTTTCAGGATTATTTAACTTAGAGACCATTTCAGAATGGTTAAGCTGGGTTGGCCCGATCACGCCGCTCTATTATGCAGCTGATGCACTTCGGGATGTAATGATTCGAGGGTTTGCTTTTGAAGATATATTGTTTCCATTTTCCATGCTGATTGGCTTCTCCCTTCTCTTTATTTTGTTAAATGTTGCAGCCTTAAAAAAATACCGTAAAATATAAGGTAAATTAAGATGTTAGGGGTCAAAGCATGTCTGAAGAAAAAGATGTTTTTAAGCAATTGCTTGATCAGGAAGAATCGTTAACAGAAAAGCAGCAGAAAATCGTGGAGGCGGCCATCGAAATGTTTGCTGAAAAAGGATATGCCGCTACCTCTACCAGCCAAATTGCGAAAAAGGCCGGCGTGGCGGAAGGGACGATTTTTAGACATTATAAAACGAAAAAGGATCTTTTGTTGTCCATTGTCTCACCTGCGATGGCTAAATTAATTGCCCCTTTTGTTATTCGGGATATTAATAAAGTCTTAGATGCGAAATACGAACGGTACGAGGATTTCCTAAAAGCGATGATTATCAACCGTCAGGAATTTTTGAAAGATAATATGACTGTTTTTAAAATCTTAATTCAGGAAATTCCATTTCATCCCGAGCTGAAGGAACAGTTTAAAGAGCATATTGCCCAGAAAATATTTGATAAATTTACTGGATTGGTTGAATACTATAAGGAAAAAGGTCAAATTGTTGACTTGCCTGCTCCAGCTGTCGTTCGCTTTTCAGCATCTAGCATTTTTGGACTGCTGCTTGTACGGTATATCTTTCTTCCAGAAGAAAACTGGAACGATGAGAAAGAAATCGAGATGACTGTGCAAATGATCATGAACGGGGTAGGTCAGCAAGATGGACGTTGATTCCGCGACAGTCCCGCAATATATGGATCAAGGATAATAAAATATCACTATAAGTGAACACGCCTATGATAATAATTACACTTAATCATAGGCTTTTTTGCATTTATCAAGTACAATTACTTTTGCACATTAACGCATTGGGGGTCTGACCCCACAAAAAAGTAAAGGCGTGAAATAATAGGTATGTACATATGGAAAGAATATAAGGATTCTTCGTTTGTTTTGAAGATGTCGCTGGGGTTCTTGCTAGGGGCTTTGGTTGGCATTGTAGCAGGAAAGGAAGCGGAAGTGCTGAGTCCGCTTGGGACGCTGCTGATTCATTTACTGAGTTTAGTAGCCATTCCGGTGATTTTCTTAACGGTCGTATTAGCGGTGAATCAGATGAACAGCACGCAGCTAGGCAGAATTGGGGGCAAACTCATTCTCTATTATATTGCTACAACAGCCGCCGCTGTACTGATTGGTTTAGCACTGGCGTTGTGGATCAATCCAGGAGAAGGCCTGACGCTTCCGAATGTCACGGTTGATAAACCGGATACACCGGCTTTTGCCGATGTGATTTTACAGATCGTTCCGCAAAATATTTTCGCGGCACTTGCCGCGGGGGATTTAATGGCTATTTTGTTTACAGCAGTGATTATTGGGATGGGTATTTCCTTTATGAAATTTTCAACCGACGAAAAAATGGCTGAATACGGAAATTTGCTGGATACGTTTTTTCGCGCATTTAATGAGCTGTTCAATAAAATATTAAAGGGTGTGCTTTTGTATGCGCCAATCGGTATATTTGCGATTAGTGCAGGAGCATTCGGCAGCCAAGGGTGGAAAGCATTTCAATCGCTTCTAGAGTTCTTAGGCGTATTTTATTTAGGAATTATCCTTTTGTGGCTGCTTGTCTATTCGGCATTCATTAAGTTCTCCGGCCTGTCTGTCATTGACTTCTTTAAGAAAACGAAAGAGGCGTACACAACTGCATTCTTCACATCAAGCAGTATTGCCTCGCTGCCGGTTGCTATTGAATCGGCGAAAAAAGCGGGCGTTTCTGAAAAGGTAGCAAATTTCGCTTTACCGCTTGGGGCTGTTTTCAACTCCGATGGCGGAGCGCTTCGCATGGGAATCTCGCTTGTGTTCGCAGCAAATATTACGGATCTATCACTCTCAGCGACTGATTTCTTCACGATTGTCTTAATTGGTACATTGCTATCAGTCGGAACAGCAGGTGTTCCAGCTGCGGGATTAGTAACTCTTTCAGCTGTTTTAACGATGTACGGGCTGCCGCTTGAAATCGTCGCATTGATCGCGGGTGTCGATGCCTTGATCGGAATGGGCGGAACGGCATCGAATGTGATTGGTGATATAGTTGGGGCGTCAGTTGTTGATCAGTCGGAACGGAAAAAGAATGAATTGCCAAGCACGATATAGCAAAGAGGATGCTCCTGCATGAGGGGCATCCTTTTTGTTCGCCCAGCATGGGCGAACTCTAACGGGTGAAAGTCCCGAGTACGACCTGGTAGCGGTAAGTACATAGCCAAAAGCAAGGGTGTCCATAGTGA
>NZ_JAFBES010000004.1 GCF_016908875.1 Bacillus ectoiniformans
TGCATGTATTAGGCACGCCGCCAGCGTTCGTCCTGAGCCAGGATCAAACTCTCCAAAAAGATGTTTGATTGCTCATTTTGACAATTTGCATTGTCGGTTGTTTCATTTAAACGTTGACGTTTATTTTGTTCAGTTTTCAAAGATCAATGTCGGCCAAATGCGACTTTCTTAATTTACCACATTCGACACCTTTTGTCAAAAGCTATTTTAAAAACATCTTATTTTGTTTTTCTTTGTTGGCTTTTGTCTTTCGGACAAGTAATAATATATCACGCTAAAAAAACTTTAGCAAGTGTTTTTCTAAAAAAGTTTTTCTTTTTTCCATTCTATTATTACTTCCCTACCCATTTGCTAGCCTTCGGCGAAAACCCGCTTTATAACAATAGCACAATACAAGCGCGGTTGATAAATTTTCAGCTAAACATTATCAATATAATTTTCACCTCCTCCTGCTTAGAGTTGTATCCTTTCAGTTAATTAATGCTCCATCTTCAATGCGTTTTCCATTCATTCAATTTCTATATATAAAAAAGAAGCCTAGCATCATTTCTAGGCTTCTTCTTTTTCAGATTTGCTGCTCCAAAGGTTCATTTTTTGATTCAGCAAATTTTTTATCCTTTTATGAACTCCCATAAATAACAAAATACCTATTATGACCACCGCTCCACCTATAAGCTGAGTTCGAATAATCTTTTCGCCCAAAAGCCACCATGCCAAGAAACCCGCGCCAACAGGTTCGAATAAGATCGCCATGGAGATGGCAGATGTACTTATTTATTTTAAAGACCAATTGAATAAAGTATGTCCGAGCAGATTCGGAATCAATGCTAATAACAAGAAATAAATCCAGTCTTCAGCCGGAAAAGGATAGAGCTTTTCTTTTTTTATAAGTACATAGATAAATAAAACAACAGCACTGTTAAAATAAACAATAAACGTATAAGTCATCAAGGACATTCTTTTTCTAATTGTTTGCCCAAATAATAAGTAACCTGTTATTAGTGCACAGGCTAAGAGCGCGAGTATATCTCCATATAGAGCTTGTCCGCTTATTTGAAAGTCGCCCCAGCTAATGATCACACTGCCTGCAATGGCCACTCCCCCGCCAACCACAGCCGCAAGAGAAAACTTTTCTTTAAAAAGAAAATAGGTGCCTGCGAATGCAAAAAGCGGCTGCAGCGTAACTAAAACAGTAGAACTAGTAACAGAGGTGTAATTTAGCGATTCAAACCATAAAATAAAATGGAACGCTAAAAAAGAGCCCGAAATGAATGAGAATAGCCAATCTCTTTTAGATATATCTTTTAATTCTCCTCTATATTTTAAAAGGAAGACAGGGAGCATAAGCATAACAGTAAAGAATAATCGGTAAAAAGCAATGACACCCGATTCAGCTGAAGAGAATTTCACTAAAACAGCGGATGTAGAGACAGACATTACACCAATCATTAAAATTAAATAGGGATTCACTTTTGGTCTTTCCATTCTTGTTCACCTTCTATAGGAAGTTGTTTTTTTAAAATAGGTTTTTTAATTCGTCTATATTCTATATAATTAATATAATTTTTCGGTTAAAGAGAGCGGGTGTTTATATGGAATGGATATACGAATACGAAATCATGCTTAAGCTAGGACTATCCGCTATTTTAGGGCTAGTAATCGGGCTTGAACGCGAATTAAAGAGAAAGCCCGTCGGACTGAAAACAAGTTTAGTTATTTCTATTGTAAGCTGTTTGCTCACGATCGTTTCGATTGAATCTGCCTATAAATCGCCAGGAAGTGATGAAGTGAATATCACGATGGATCCACTGCGATTAGCTGCCCAAATTATTTCCGGTGTCGGATTTTTAGGTGCAGGGGTGATTCTGCACAGAGCAAATGACAGCATTTCGGGATTAACTACAGCCGCCATGATTTGGGGAGCTGCAGGAATAGGTGTTGTCGTAGGCGCAGGCTTTTATTTAGAAGCCATCGCAGGTCTTGCTTTAATTATTTTCAGTGTTGAAATTGTACCAATTGCTTTTAGAGTATACGGACCTAGCAGCCTGCAGGAGAAAAGTTTACTAATTAAAATGACAGTGAAAAACAAAGACTTTATTAATGACGTCATCGAAAAGATTGAAAATGAACATATTTCAGTGGCTCGCCTTCGCATTAAAGATTTAAAGAAAGAGCATACCCATTTGCTTGAATTGAAGGTTTCTGTTCATTTTAAAAGACGGACAACGGAAGTCTATTACACCATCTCAGAAATGCCCCATATTGAGAATATTGAAATTGAAAGTTTATAAAATGACTATTTAACCAAATTTTTCAGTATTTTCTTGTTGCAGGCATATTTTTCAGTAAATCGGGAATACATATATACACTTATCCACTTATAAAAAGAGAAAGGGGAAAATGTATATATGACAACTAAATGGGTACGATTAGCTGGAGGGTCCATATTAGGAACCACAATCATTGCTTCAATGATTCTTACAAGCTGCGGCCAGGATTCGGCTGACATGAAAGCTGAAAAAACATCCGTCATTTCCGATGTAGACCAAAAAGAAAGTGAACTTATTCAATAAACCATTATTCGCTAAAGCCATGCTGCCCGCTTCAAATGAGCAGCGCGGCTTTTTTGCTTTCCTAAAGAAAATAAATTCATGTACACTTATTTCAGACCAATAATTGATAAGGGAGTGCTGCAAGTGTTTTATAAATTGACGAAAGATCAGCAAACCAGAATGATTGCTGATATTCAAGAATTCTTTATTCAAGAAAGAGAAGAAGATATCTCAGAATTTGCCGCTGAACGTGTGTTAGATTTTGTTAAGGAATCATTAGCCCCTCACTTTTATAATGCGGCCGTTACCGATGCTAAGCATGTAGTTGAGCAGCAGTTCTCTTCACTTGAAGATGAAATTCTTACACTGGAGCGTCCAACTAAGTAATTCCTCACTAAATTTAGCACACCCTCACACTTGCGAGAAGGTGCTCATACAATAAACAAAAAAGGAGCACCTGATGAATCCTCCATTTTCAGATTTGATTGATGAGGTACTGCCTTTACTTGATATACTAACGATTTTTCTTTTAGAGGATGATCCAATCATCGGAATTGTTCTCGTCGCCATACTGCGTGCAATTACAAAAGATAAAATCGTTAAATTATCATTCATACTATTAATCATTGTGCTCGGCGTCAGTCAAAAGGAATAAAACTTGATACGTAGACATAGAAAAACCTCTCAAAAGGGCTTCGCTTCTCAACGCGTCCTTTCGAGAGGTTTTTCAATTTGTTCAATATGGAGCATAGCGGGCTCGAACCGCTGACCTCTACACTGCCAGTGTAGCGCTCTCCCAGCTGAGCTAATGCCCCTCTTTTTTGACTCTAATGAATATTATAGGCAATTTTTAAAAAATGGCAATAGTTTTTGTTTCACTTTTTCAAAAAAAGGGGATAATGAGTAGGCAAATAGAAAGGAGGGCAATTCCCTTGCTGCAAAATATTTACTATAAATTCGTTGAAGCGCCTATCTTAGTACGGATTTTTGGAATGGCTATTTTTTCTATATTCATTTTTGGAACGGCTATTCATTATATTGAACCTCAAACATTCCCTTCTATTTTTGAAGGTATTTGGTGGGCAGTTGTCACTGCTTCTACTGTAGGTTTTGGAGACTATACACCTGAAACTTTCGCAGGAAGACTAGTAGGAATCGGTCTGATTTTTGCTGGCGCCGGCTTTTTAGCAGCCTATTACATAAATTTAGCCGCAGCCGCTGTTACTTCCCAAAACGCCTTGCGTGAAGGAAAATCAGAATACACACATAATAACCATCTAGTCATAGTGGGCTGGAATGAGCGGTCAAAAGAGATTATTGACCAGATTAAGAAATCGCCTGTCGCTCGGCATATTGTCCTGATTGATTATACATTGGAAGAAAATCCTTATCCTGAAAAAGTCGTACACTTCATTAAAGGATCGCCATTTAAGGATGACACAATGCGTAAAGCAAGATTGCCGCATGCCAAATTCGCATTAATCACCGCTGATCCTAATATGAATGAAGGACAAGCGGACATGAATTCAATTTTAACGCTCGTCGCCATGAAGGGCTGCAACCCAGATCTGTATTGTGTGGTCGAAATCCTGACAAAAGATCAAGTCATTAATGCAGAAAGAGCTGGAGCTGACGAAGTTATTGAAACAAACCGTTATGCAAGTTCCGTCATGCTGAACAGCATTTATTTTGAAGAGGTGTCCGATACACTTATTCATCTCTTAGACCCTTTAAATGGCGGACATTTAAAAGCTTTGGAGCTTGAACCAAAGTGGATCGGGTTGTCGTTTCAGCAGCTTTCTTCAATCCTTTTAAAGGATAGAATCTTATTGATTGGCATTCAAAGAGGAGAGGAAATTCACATTAATCCTCCCCTTGATTTCCATATCGAATCATCAGACACACTTTTAGTTATTCAGCCATAAGTATCTTTTCTGCTTGCTTCAATAGGCGCTTTCCGACGGCAATATACTCCTCTGGAAAGCTCGCATCAGGATCTTGCGGCTCAGAGAATTGATTAAAGGATCCGCTAAAACTTCCGGTAGAGGCATTATCATCAAGGCCAATTTGGTATTTATGAGCGAGCAGGAACGGGCAGTCAAATTGCACCATAACACCCGGGGTATCCAATTGTCCGTCTATCGCCGAAAAAGGCAAACGTAAAAATTGATACCCTACCTCATCGTCCATCTTATAATCGAATGAGCCATGGTCATAGTCCCAATTACCGCCAATCGAATAGCCGATTGGCTTTAATTTTTGTTCCAGTTCATATAAATTGAACTGTTTTCCTTCTAAAGCAGATTCTAATTTAATCATGGTTTCTACCCCTTTCTTATAGGAGTAGTATTCCCAAACATACGAAAAAACCCCTGCGGAATTCCTTATTGCGCCTCTTTTACATATACCAAATCAATTCTTTTTTCATGATTTTCCCTTTTTTACTTTTCTCGTTTATCACTTTCCATTCTTGTTTATCACTTACTACTTCAAAAATTGTATTTGTTCCATCCGCTCTTTTAAAAAGGATATAGCCGCTATCACCAAGAATAAAAGTTACGGGATCAATCACGTTTTTATACGGCGGGTGGATCTCAGGGTTTAAAATGTTCACAATGATTGATTCAGTAATTTTAGCTAAGGATTGATATTCTTTTTGTTTTTCTGCTTTATATTGAAGCTGTGAATCATTATATTCTTCGTATGACTCTAAGTTTAAATCGAACGATTGTTTGATCTCTGAAATAACCTCTGCATAAAACTGTGTCGTTTTTCTTTCCTCTTCATCTCCTTCATGGTCGTAGTCCATTCGTTTAATTCCCATCGGACTTATATCAAAGGTCATCGTTTCTTTCCCATAAGGCGGGTTATGAGCATGTTCGAAAGTATATACTTTAACAATTACTTTAAAATTAAATTCACCTTCTCCGCTTCTCTCAATACTTACTAATTTTGCATCATATAAACCATATGATTTTGGGTATCCATAATAATTGATGACTCCTTCTGAAATATAAGGAGAGAGCGACGTTAACAATGTCTCATAAAGCAATGGATCATCCACACTTTTCTCCTTTGCTTTAATTACATAGGGTTGAACAAGAAAGATGAATAAGCAGATCCAGATAACCAAATATTTTTTCTTCATAAGATCCCCACCCGATTAATGTCTTACTTTTAAAATCTCCCCTAAAAAAGAAACGATACATAGACAATTATCTATAGCAAAAACACAAAAAACACATGGATAGTAAACCCCATGTGTTTTTGCTAAAGCTTTGTTATTTATAATCTAAACTGAATTTACTGCTGTTCGCAAAATGATTTATTTCAATCGCTTCTCAAGTTCCGCTTTCTTCTCTTCGAATCCAGGCTTGCCTAATAGGGCAAACATATTGACTTTATAAGCCTCTACACCTGGCTGATCAAACGGATTCACTCCTAGCAGGTATCCGCTAATCGCACAAGCTTTTTCAAAGAAATACACAAGGTACCCGAAAGAATACGCATCCATTGCTGGAATCGTCACAATTAAATTCGGCACGCCACCATCCGTATGAGCGAGCATCGTCCCTTCAAATGCTTTATTATTAACGAAATCGACGCTTTTACCAGCCAAATAGTTCAGACCGTCTAAGTCGTTATCTTCCGCTTCAATCGTTAACTCATGACGAGGATTCTCCACCTTAATGATCGTTTCAAAAAGGTCGCGGCGTCCCTCTTGAACATATTGCCCCATAGAATGCAGATCTGTAGAGAAATTAGCTGACGCAGGGAATATTCCTTTTTGGTCCTTCCCTTCACTTTCGCCAAACAGCTGCTTCCACCATTCCGCAAAATACTGCAGGCCTGGTTCATAATTAATCAGCATTTCAATCGTTTTCCCTTTGTTATAAAGCACGTTGCGAACAGCCGCATATTGATAGGCAATATTGTTTTCAAGCTCTGACTCGCTGAAATCCTCACTTGCCTGTCTCGCTCCGTTCATCATCTCTTCAATGTTTACGCCGCTAACCGCGATCGGCAATAATCCTACAGCGGTTAATACGGAATAGCGCCCTCCGACATCATCGGGAATAATAAAGGATTCATATCCTTCTTCAGATGCTAATGTATGAAGCGCACCTTTCGCCTTGTCTGTCGTAGCAAAAATACGGGCTTTTGCTTCTTCTTTTCCGTATTTCTCTTCAAGAAGCTTGCGGAAAATACGAAAAGCAAGTGCTGGTTCAGTTGTCGTTCCTGATTTAGAGATTACGTTTACAGACCAGTCTTTACCTTCCACCAAATCCATGACATCTTTCATGTAGCTGGAACTAATATTATTTCCAACAAACACGACTTGAGGCGTTTGTCTTTGCTCTTTCGATAAAGAGTTATAGAAGCTGTGATTAAGCATTTCAATTGCTGCACGCGCGCCAAGGTAAGAGCCGCCAATCCCAACAACTAAAAGCACACCTGAATCACTTTTAATTTTCTCAGCTGCTTTTTGAATGCGTGAAAATTCTTCTTTGTCATAATCAGATGGCAGGTCGATCCAACCTAAAAAGTCATTGCCCTGCCCTGTTTTTTCATGGAGTGAATGGTGTGCCACCTTTACTGCATCCTGCAAATACTCCACTTCATGTTCACCAAAAAACGAAAGTGCTTTTGAGTAGTCAAATTGAATATGGGTCATTTAAAAACCTCCGCTCTTCTTTTTCCACTTTACTTTAACGAAAGTGACCTTGTTTAGCAAGCAAAGCCTTCACCTGAAAGGATAAAAACAAAAATATACGGGGCGCCTATAAGGCACCTCGTATATTTTTCACTCTTTATAATGAAGCGGTCAAGATGGACATGACATCTTCTTTATTCAATTTATTAAAGTTGCCGAACTCTCCATTAAACAGCGTTTTATCCGCAATATCACTTAAACGGCTGTCATCAATTTGATAATCCGCAAGACGTTCAGGAGCACCAAGGCTTGACCAAAACTTGCGCAATGCTTCGATGCCTTCAAGTCCAACCTCTTTGTCTGATTTGCCTTCTGCTTCGATTCCGAATACACGAACAGCCAGTTGTTTAAAGCGTTTCGGGTTGACATCAATGTTGTGCTTCATCCAGTTAGGGTACAAGATCGCAAGACCGCCCGCATGAGGGATATCATAAACGGCCGATACAGCATGCTCAATATTATGACTTGCCCAATCGCCGCGGTAGCCCATTTGCAGCATGCCATTTAATGCGATGGTGCCTGCGTACATAATCGTTTCACGATGCTCGTAGCTTTCTAGATCTTCTAACAATTTTGGTGCTGTTTCCATCACTGTTAACAGAGTGGATTCACACATGCGATCCTGCAGCGGTGTTTGATCGGTGTTGTGGAAATATTGTTCTAGAATATGCGTCATCATATCTACCATGCCATATACCGTATGATCTCTAGGAACAGTAGTCGTATAAGATGGATCACATATAGAAAACTTAGGGAAGACAAGCGGACTGCCCCAGCCTAGTTTCTCCTGCGTTTCCCAGTTCGTAATAACTGACCCAGAGTTCATTTCAGATCCTGTTGCCGCAAGCGTTAATACCGTTCCGAACGGCAAGGCTGATTCAACAGGCGCTTTCTTCGTAATTAGATCCCAAACATCTCCATCATACTTCGCGCCGGCAGCTACTGCTTTTGTGCAATCAATAACACTTCCGCCGCCGACCGCCAAAATAAAGTTGATCTCTTCTTGCTTGCATATTTCTACCCCGCGTTTAACCGTTGATAAACGAGGATTAGGTTCGACGCCTGCTAATTCAAAGACCTCGGCACCCGCTTGATTTAATTGGTCAAAAACTTGATCGTATAGGCCGCTTTTCTTTACACTTCCGCCGCCATATACCAACAGCACTTTCTTTCCATATGAAGAAAGTTCACCCTTTAGGCTTTCTAATGTATCTTTTCCAAAAATCCACTTCACTGGATTGTAGTAAACGAATGTATTCATTGCGATCATCCTCCTCGACATTATTATTATAGAAATGAGGAGTTTTATCAAAAATTTTGACTCCAATTAGATTGGAATAAATTTTTATCAATGAAGAATACTAGGAAAGAAGTAGAGAAAGGAGGAGTAAAAAATGAGTGGACTTCAGCGTTTTGCGCTTGCGTTAACCATTATTGGAGCAATTAACTGGGGGCTGATTGGACTATTTAAGTTTGATTTAGTTGCTGCTATATTCGGTGGCCAAACATCCGGCCTGTCACGAATCATTTATACGCTTGTCGGACTTGCCGGCCTAATCAACTTAGGTTTATTGTTTAAACCTGACAAAGAAGTGCGTCACAACAGAGAACCCGTACCAAATGCATAATTAGAATGAATGGATAGTTGTAAAACAAACAGGCCGGTGACTAGTCACCGGCCTACTATATGAGGCTTACTATTTTGCTGGTTTTCTGAATCTAATTATACCCATCCTCTGAACTTAGAAGCTTCGGCCGTTTTACGAACTCCCACCATATAAGCAGCTAAGCGCATATTTACTCCTCTTGTTTGTGCTGTTTCATAGATGTTATCGAATGCTTTAACAAGGGCAGTATGAAGCTTTGCATTCACTTCTTCTTCCGTCCAATAGTAACCTTGGTTATTTTGCACCCACTCAAAGTAAGATACCGTTACTCCGCCAGAGCTTGCCAAAACGTCAGGCACTAATAAGACGCCGCGATCAGCTAGAATCTTAGTGGCTTCTAGCGTAGTCGGACCGTTTGCCGCTTCTACCACAATGGATGCTTTAATGTTGTCGGCATTTTCTTCTGTAATCTGGTTAGAAATGGCCGCTGGAACTAAAATGTCGCAATCCAATTCCAAAAGCTCTTGGTTGGTAATCGTGTTCTCAAATAAAGTCGTAATGGTACCAAAGCTGTCACGACGATCTAGCAAGTAATCAATGTCTAGACCTTCAGGATCATGCAGCCCGCCATATGCATCGGAAATACCGATGACTTTTGCTCCGGCATCATGCATGAACTTCGCTAAGAAGCTTCCCGCATTTCCAAACCCTTGAATGACTACACGCGCACCTTTAATATCGATGCCGCGTTTTTTAGCCGCTTCATGAATACAGATCGTCACACCTTGAGCCGTTGCTTTCTCACGGCCATGTGAACCGCCGAGTACAAGCGGCTTTCCAGTGATAAATGCTGGAGAATCGAATTCACGAATATGGCTGTATTCATCGACCATCCACGCCATGATTTGTGAGTTTGTGTAAACGTCTGGAGCAGGAATGTCTTTAGATGGACCTACGATTTGACTGATCGCACGGACGTATCCGCGGCTTAACCGCTCTACTTCTCCCATTGACATTTGGCGAGGATCACATACAATCCCGCCTTTTCCTCCGCCATACGGCAGATCCACGATACCAGCTTTTAACGTCATCCACATGGATAATGCTTTCACTTCTTCTTCATTCACCTCAGGATGAAAACGCACGCCGCCTTTTGTAGGACCAGCTGCATCATTATGCTGAGCTCTGTACCCTGTAAATACTTTTGTTGATCCATCGTCCATACGCACAGGAATACGCACTGTAAACATACGAAGCGGCTCTTTCAGAAGTTCATACATTTCTTCCGTGTAACCTAATTTGGTTAGCGCCTCTTTAATGACATTCTGAGTAGATGTGAATAAATTTAGATTTTCCGCCATTTGAAATTCGCCTCTTTTATTATTTAATCATTGTTCAGTGCCGGATTATTAGCCAAGCACTTTTTGAATACGCTCGATCGCCCAGTCCAGTTCTTCTTTCGTAATAACTAATGGTGGGGCAAAGCGAATGACCGTGTCATGAGTTTCTTTACAAAGCAGGAATTCTTCTTTCAATGCTTCACAATATTCGCGAGCTGGTTTATGCAGTTCCACGCCGATGAACAATCCTCTTCCCCGTACTTCTTTGATGATCGGATTGTTAATTTCTTTTAGTTTACCCATAAAATACTCGCCTAATTCTTGAGAACGTTCTGCAAGCTTTTCTTCTTCAAGCACTTCAAGAGAAGCTAGGGAAACCGCACATGCCATTGGATTTCCTCCGAATGTCGAACCGTGAGATCCCGGATTGAAAACGCTTAAAATATCTTTATTAGCAACGACGCAAGAGATTGGGAAAACGCCTCCGCCAAGAGCTTTACCTAGGATATACATATCCGGCTCGAACCCTTCCCATTCACAAGCAAACAGTTTACCAGAACGGCCAAGACCTGCTTGGATTTCATCTGCAATAAATATAACATTGTTTTCTTTACAAAGTTCATAGGCCGCTTTCAAGAAGTTAGCAGGAGGAATATTAATTCCAGCTTCCCCTTGAATTGGTTCAATGATAAAAGCCGCTGTGTTAGGTGTGATCGCTGCCTTTAACGCTTCTAAATCACCGTAAGGAACTAATTTAACTCCCGGAAGCATTGGGCCAAAACCACGTTTGTATTCAGGATCTGATGACAAGGATACTGCTCCCATTGTACGACCATGGAAGTTACCTTCGCAAGCAATAATTTCAGCTTGTCCGTCAGCAATTCCTTTGACATCGTATCCCCAGCGGCGCGCTGTTTTAATTGCCGTTTCAACAGCCTCTGCACCCGTGTTCATCGGAAGAGCCATTTCTTTATTAGAAAGCTTGCAGATTTTTTCATACCATGGGCCTAATTGATCGTTATGAAATGCACGTGATGTTAACGTAACACGGTCCGCTTGATCTTTCAATGCCTGAATGATTTTTGGATGTCTGTGTCCTTGATTGACAGCTGAATAGGCACTAAGCATATCCATGTATTTATTCCCTTCAGGATCTTGTACCCAAACCCCTTGAGCTTCTGAAATTACAATCGGCAGCGGATGATAGTTGTTGGCGCCATATTGTTCTGTTTGATCAATAATTTGTTTTGATTGAGACATGTGTATTTCCTCCCGATGTCATTGTGATGGAGCCCCAGGGTCTGAGGCTCCACTTTATATTGATGTATGTTGTTTTTACAGAGTTTCTGATGTTGTTTTCGCTTGCATATGAAGCTGCAGGTAATCTGGACCGCCTGCTTTTGAATCTGTACCGGACATATTGAATCCGCCAAACGGCTGGTATCCAACGATTGCGCCTGTGCAGCCGCGGTTGAAATACAAGTTTCCAACGTGGAACTCTTCGCGTGCCTTTTCAATCTTCTCACGGTTTTTCGTAATGACTGCCCCTGTTAATCCATATTCCGTGTTGTTAGCAATTTCAAGCGCATGATCGAAATCCTTCGCTTTAGCAAAAGCAACAACCGGGCCAAAGATTTCTTCTTGCATTAAGCGAGCTTGTGGATCTACATCAGCTACAATTGTAGGCTGAATGAAGTAACCTGTTGAGCTGTCGCCTGTTCCTCCAGCTACAACGCGTCCTTCTTCTTTGCCAAGTTCTGCATAGCTCATGATTTTATCAAATGCAGCTTGATCGATCACTGGTCCCATGTAATGATTTTCAACCGGGTTGCCGACTTTAATTTCTTTTGTCAGTTCGATTGCTCGCTCTAACACTTGATCGTATACATCTTCTACAACGACCGCACGAGAACATGCAGAACATTTTTGACCTGAGAAACCAAATGCAGACTTAACGATAGATTGTGCAGCTAATTCAAGATCCGCTTCGCTGTCTACCACAATCGTATCTTTTCCGCCCATTTCAGCAATCACACGCTTCAGCCAGATTTGACCGTCATTTAATTTAGATGCACGTTCGAAAATGCGAAGGCCGACATCGCGTGAACCTGTAAATGAGATAAAACGTGTTTTCGCATGGTCTACTAAGTAGTCCCCTACTTCAGCACCGCTTCCTGGTACGAAGTTTAATACGCCTGCAGGAAGACCTGCTTCTTCCATCACTTCAACAAATTTCGCTGCAACAATCGGAGTTGTAGAAGCCGGTTTTAGTAAAACTGTATTTCCAGTAACGATGGCAGCTACTGTCGTTCCCGCCATAATCGCGAATGGGAAGTTCCAAGGAGAGATGACAATTCCTACTCCTAAAGGTATGTAGCCGTAACGGTTGTATTCGCCTGGGCGGCTTTCAACTGGCACGCCATCTTTTAATTTAAGCATTTGACGAGCATAGAACTCTAGGAAATCAATCGCTTCAGCTGTATCAGCATCTGCTTCATTCCAAGGCTTTCCTGCTTCTTTCGTTAATAAAGCAGAGAATTCATGTTTGCGGCGGCGAATAATCGCAGCAGCTTTGAATAATACATCCGCTCTTACTTCAGGTTTAACTTTTTTCCAGCTTTGGAACGCTTGATCCGCTGCTTGCATTGCTTTTTCAGCTAATTCTTGGTTTGCTTTTGACACGCGGCCAATGACTTCTTTCTTGTCAGCTGGATTGTAAGAAACAATTTTATCTTCAGTCGTAACTTTCTCTCCGCCAATCACTAAGGGATAATCTTGACCTAAATAACTTTCAACTAATTTTAACGCCTCAAGGTAGGCTTGTTTGTTCTCTTCTTGGGAAAAATCAATAAAAGGTTCGTGTTTATAAGGAATCATGTAAATGTCCTCCTCCAATAAATGAAATTATTTTATGCTGCCCATATTTTTTGCTCCGGGGTTCTTGGTTAATATGCAAATATTTTTTGCATATAGAAAACCCTTACATTTATTATAATGCAAAATTTTGTTGCTTTTTTCAAGTGTTTTTTTTTAAAATATACATATATCTGAAAATTGAGGTGAGCCTATGCCTGCAAAACCATTGGAATTACTGAACTTTATGTATAAAGAAGTCGTAGAAAAAATTGATTTGGGTATACACGTAATAGACGTAAACGAGAAAACGATCATATACAATCAAAGAATGATGGAAATAGAAGGAATGAATATTGAGGATGTTCTCGATAAAAACATTCTTGAAGTCTTTCGTTTTGAACACGCAGAAGAAAGTACTTTATGGCAAGTGCTCAGGACTGGCCAAAGCATACAGAATGTAAAACAAACGTACTTTAATAACAAGGGAGAAGAAATTACAACTATTAACCATACCTTCCCCATTAAAGAAAGCGGTTCCATTATTGGCGCTGTAGAAATTGCGAAGGATATCACCAAACTTGAAAAAATGATCCAGGAGAATATCTTAATCAAGGGCGACACACGTTATACGTTTGAACATATCATCAGCAACAGCCCGCAAATCGCAGAATTAATTGAAACAAGCAAGCGCGCCACGCGGACAGGCTCTTCTGTGTTGATTGTGGGTGAGACGGGTACAGGAAAAGAATTATTTTCCCAAAGTATTCATAACGGAAGCCCAAGATCTAATCAGCCATTTATTTCACAGAATTGCGCAGCTTTGCCTGACACGTTAATGGAAGATCTTTTATTCGGATCGGCAGGAAATGAAAAGAATGATCAGATGGATCGCCCAGGATTATTTGAACAGGCAAACGGCGGCACACTGCTTCTTGATGAAATTGAATCCCTCAGTCTTTCGCTGCAGGCGAAATTGCTTCATGTTATTCAGGAGAAGAAAGTGAAACGTACTGGCAGCTCTGAACTTATTCCTGTTGATGTTCGGCTTATTGCTACTAGCTGTGAAGATCCAATTGATGCTATTGCAGCAGGGAAACTGCGAAAAGACCTTTATTATCGTTTAAGTGTCGTTTCCATCTTCCTTCCCCCATTACGCGAAAGAAAAGAAGATATTGATACCCTGACTAATTATTTTATTGATAAATATAATCACTTATTCGGCATGAGTGTCCGATTCGTAGATGAAGAGGTTAGAACCTATTTCAATGAATACAATTGGCCAGGAAACGTCCGCCAGCTAGAGAATGTGATTGAGGGTGCAATGAATTTAATGGATCATGAAGACACGATGACATTCAATCATTTACCTATTCAATTTCGCAATCAATCTCGCTCTAGCTTACAAACAATCGATCAGGAAAAAATCGAAGGATTTTTATATCAGCATAATAAAACCATCCTTCCCCTTGATGATTATATTCAAGAAGCAGAAACCTATTACATTCGAAAAGCGCTTTTGCATCATGATTTTAACGTGACGAAAACTGCTAAAGCACTTGGCATGAGCCGGCAAAACTTGCAGTACAGAATTCGTAAATACGACATCGAGAAAGAACAATAATGTGAGAGAAGCTGCTACTAGCCTTCACCGGCCCATTCGCAGAGCTTGCTCGCATATGCAAAGGGCAGCCAAGCGGCTGCCCTTCATTTATTTTCTTCCTTCATGTTCTCCCCACTCACACAAACATTTCATCGTCGGCTGAAGAGTATAGGCTTCTTCGGTTAATTCATATTCCACATGCGGAACCTTACTGTCATACTCCGTTCGCTTAACCATGCCCAATTGCTCTAATTCCCGAAGCTGATCCGTTAATACTTTGCGATTAATCTCCGGAATGGCCCGTTCAATTTCAGAAAAACGTTTAGGACCTGATTCAAGGGTACAATATACTTGGGGGCGCCATTTTCCGCCAATAACAGTTAATGCGCGATTGACAGGAAATTGATTAGGCTTCACAACTGTCTCTCCTTTTCACGCCGTTACTTAAAAGTACGTACTAGCATTCACTCGATTCATCTATTATCATACATCAATGCAATGAAAAAACACGAGGAGGAACACTTATGACTTATCCTAGAACTTTTTCACATATTGGTTTATCTGTACCTGATTTAGACAAAGCCGTAGCTTTTTACAAAGAAGTAATGGGCTGGTATGTCATTATGGAGCCGTCCGACGTCGTTGAAGACGATTCAGCAATCGGCATTATGTGCACAGACGTTTTCGGCAAAGGCTGGGGAAAATTTAGAATCGCTCATTTATCTACCGGTGACAAAATTGGCGTAGAATTATTTGAATTCCCTCAAAATGAAACACCAGAAAACAATTTTGAGTATTGGAAAACAGGCATCTTTCATTACTGCGTACAAGACCCAAACATTGAAGAACTAGTAGAAAAAATTAAAGCACATGGAGGAAAACAGCGCATGCCGATCCGCGAATACTACCCTGGCGAAAAACCTTACCGCATGGTGTATTGTGAAGATCCTTTCGGCAACTTGGTAGAGATCTATTCCCACTCTTATGAATTAACGTATTCAGAGGGCGCTTATTAATTAAGGAGGAACTTTAAATGCAAGCATTATTATTAAAAGAATCTGGCAGCCTTGATCATTTGCAATGGGGAACCATTGAAACACCCGTTGTACAGACAGGTCAGCTGCTCGTTCAGGTAAAAGCTGCCGCTTTGAATCCTGTTGATTATAAATTAGCGATCAACGGAAATGCGAATTGGACATACCCGCATATTCCCGGAGTAGATTTAGCCGGAGAAGTCATCGGAATTGGTGAAGAGGCAAGTGGTTTTCAAGTGGGCGATCGTGTGGCCATTCATACTGATTTAACGAAAAACGGAGGCTTTGCTGAACAGGCAGTTGTTTCTGCAAAAGCCGCAGCGTTGATTCCAAATGAAGTCAGCTATGAAGAAGCCGCATCCATTCTTTGTGCTGGTATGACCGCGTACCAAGCTGTGATCCAAAAAATGAATACGGATCAAAAACAAACCATTCTCATCCATGCTGGCGCGGGCGGTGTTGGAGGGTTCGCTATTCAGCTCGCTAAACAAAAAGGATTAAAAGTGTTCACAACAGCATCGGCTGAGAACCATGACTGGGTTCGGAAACTAGGCGCTGATGTCGCCATCGATTACAAACACGAAGATGTGACGGCTAGAATTCTTGATGAAACACATGGCCGTGGTGTCGATTTAATTTTAAATACAGTTGGCCGAGACGTTGCCACACAAGACTTAGAACGCCTCGCCTTCTCTGGGCAGCTGGCTTACATTGCAGGCGGACCCGATTTATCCGTATTAAAACCATTTTCACTCTCGCCTTCTATTCATGAAGTCGCTCTCGGTGCCGCTCATGCCAGTGAAGATGAGGCTGCCATTCAGAATTTAGCTTTTATGGCATCAGAACTAATGAACATGATTGCTCTCAAACAGCTCGATCCCATCATCACAGAAGTGCTGCCAAGAGAAGAATTAGTCAATGGACTGAAGAAACTTCAAGGGCGCCATGTGCGCGGAAAAATTATTGTGAAAATGTAAAAAAACGGCTCTCGGATAGAGGGCCGTTTTTTTCATTAGGCTGTCTGAGTTTGCTCAGCTTCTTTTTTCTCAATTTCTTGAATTTCTTCCTCTGATAGATATTCCACCTTTAACCCAAGGAAGGCCATAAGAATCGCAATAAGCGGAACCGCATAGTTCATGACTGCATACGGAGCATAAGCGAATGGATGTACTGCGAGAGTAGATAGAATAAACACACCGCACGTATTCCATGGAACAAATGGAGAAGTAACCGTTCCCCCGTCTTCTAATGCACGTGATAAGTTTTTAGAATGAAGCTTTTTGTTACGGTATGCTTTTACATACATTCTGCCCGGAAGCAAAATAGAAATATATTGTTCAGATGCTGTTACGTTCGTTACAAAAGCAGATGCAATGGTTGTCGCAATCAAGCTTCCTGCTGATTTAGCCAGCTTCAAGATTTGATCAACAATTGATTTCAGCATGCCTGTTTGTTCCATGACTCCGCCAAACGTCATTGCCACAATTGTTAAAGAAACCGTGTACATCATTGAATCAATACCACCGCGGTTGAATAGGTCATCTACAAGCTGATTACCTGTCTCAATTGAAAATCCGCCTTGGAGAGTATTGACTGCATCGCTAACTGAACCGCCTTGAATGAATACATGACATAGCCAACCTAGGAAAATACCAATTGCCAAAGCTGGAAGAGCCGGCACTTTTTTCGCGACTAACACGATAACCGCTAACGGCACTAACAAAAGCCATGGTGAGATAACGAAACTATCTTGAAGGACATCTAGTACACCATTGATCTTGCCTGTATCTACAGACCCAGCAGTAAATTGTCTGCCTAAGAAGAAATACACGATAAGCGCAATGGCCATACCTGGGATTGTTGTGTAAAACATATGTTTAATATGTTCAAATAAATCGGTTCCAGTGATTCCTGCAGCCAGGTTCGTCGTATCTGAAAGCGGTGACATTTTATCTCCAAAATAAGAACCTGAAATAATCGCTCCAGCAACCATTGGAGCTGGGATTCCCATACTGATGCCAATTCCCATTCCCGCTACACCAATCGTTCCCATTGTTGACCATGAACTTCCGATCGCTAAGGTGACAATGGCACAAATCACACTGATAGAAACTAAAAATAAGGAAGGTGTAATAATTTTGAGGCCGTAGTAGATCATAGTAGCCACAATGCCGCCGCCAATCCATGCGCCAATCGTTAAGCCTACCATAATAATGATTAAGATTGCCGGAAGCGCGAGACGGATACCTTTATAGGCACCTTCTTCCATGTCATTCCATTTATATCCTAGACGCCAGCCGATCAATGCCGCTGTCACTGTTCCAATAATTAATGGAACATGCGGGCTGCCTTCAAATTTAATAATTGTTACAGCCATAACTGCAACCATTACTATGATTGGCGCAATAGCTAACCAAAAAGGCACGTGAATTTCGTGTTTCTGCTCTTTCATATATCCTCTTCCCTTCTTTAATACATCTACTTTTTATGTAGTGAATCTTAATCCCCATTTTCTTTCTGAGCCATTCTTTTTTTCTGCATATTGAAAACCCTTACATATTGTATAATATCAAAAATTCTTGCAAATGAAATGCAAATTTTTTGAGCGCCTGCAAAATATTTTTGCTCAATATGCAGAATATTTAAACGGCTACTATAAATTATACATAAATTTTTCGTTTTGACAAATTCTTTTGAAATCTTTGTTTTTTCATACAAAAAGACACTGCCTAATAAAGACAGTGCCTTCGCCCTCATATTAGTGAGGAATATTTGTCGCAGGTGCAGCTTGTGCAGTTTGAGCCGGCGCATAAGCATTGATCATTTGCTGCATGTCCTGCATAGCAAATTGCGGCACTTGATAGTAATGGCGCTTGTTTTGATATAGGGATAATTCATAAGCCATTTCAATGTCATTCGGAACAGAGTCGGCCAAAACGCGGCGCACGACAGGGTTTGTTACTTCTAAGGCAGACATTGCTTTTAAGGAGGCTAATGACTTCAAGGCTCCTAATAAACAGTTAGAAACATGCTCTTCTGAAATTTCATCAGCAGATTGAATCGGCTTTTTAGGTTCCCCTGGCTGCATCCCATAAATGAAATCATGCGTTTGCTGCATATTATATGTTTGGGTCGGCACAGCTGGTTTTTGCCCAGTTTTAAAACACTCTACTGTCGTGTTGTATTCTTGTTGAATAAATTGATATTGCTGATCAATGATTTGAAGCAGCTCAGGCTCCTGCACGTATTGCTTTAACAAAGTATATTGATTCATGACATCAATTGTTGCCGAAAGCACTTCGTGTACGTCTAAGACTTCATGCCCGCCGTGGTTCATTTGCTGCGGAATGGAATTAGATTGAAGATTTTGTTGGTTTAACTGGTTTTGTTGATTTTGCTGATTTATCGGGTTTTGTCCTGGTATTTGCATGGATGATTCCTCCTCATGATCAATTTTCAATCATAAGTATTGTGTGTCTTAATTCCATGCTTATGCGCAGGCATCTAAGGCAAAATTTGATACGCTCTTTTTTTGGTTTGACCGGTATGAGGGAAATGGGTTGACTGCAGAAGTTTGGCAGCCGCGGATGGGGATTGAATATGGAGGAAAGCTCGCAGCTGCTGATTAGTAATACTTGTGCGAATCAGCAGAGAATAATCAGACAGAGCAGATAAATGAGCGTTCTTCGATTGGGTTAAACATCGAGGACAGTACCACTTCCCCCTTCTTTTTTCCATCTGTAAGTTCAAACAGTCCGGACAATGGACACCTGTTAACAACTCATTTTCAAAAAGGCCAAAGCGCTCTAGTATATTGATCTCGTTGCTGGTGTGATGTTGGAGAAGAAGCTTGCGAAGTTTCCGAAGGTGCTGTGGAGTATATAGTTCCGTATGATGCTGTTTAGAAAAATTAGCGATAGCTGCTTGTAAGTAAGGACTCCGAATGACTGATTTCACATAATCTTTCGTATCCGAATGTGTTTTTAATACAGCTTGGGAATTAGTCATAACTACAAGTGTTTCGATTGGGATGGCAGGCAGCTTGTGAAATTGTATCCACTGAGTGAAAAGACGCTTTTGATTCTGCACTTGTAAAACCGGATCAGGGAATGCCTCTTCTCCTGCAGAAGTTGTTCGGATCATCTGGTGAAACAGCGGGTCAAAAAATAATGTGCCTGAAATATTTTTCGCTTCAATGATCAACAAAAAAGAAGCTGACAACAGAAGAAAGTCCATTTGAAAAAAATGCAGACCGTTTTTTAATCGCAGATCCTGAAAAATAATGAACTCCTGTTCCGGCAGATAACTTAAATAATAATCTAAAGATTCTTCCCCTCGCAATCCAGCTAAAGATTTCGCTAATTCTGCTGTTATTAATTCTCTTTTAGGGTGGTGCTCAGGCAGCCTCCTCAACAACGCTTCTAATTGCTGAATTTTGACCGGACGACCTCGATATTTAGCAATCAAATGATCACTCCTTTCAGAATTAGTGTTTATATTCTCTTACTTCGCTGGAATTCCTGCTGTGTTCTTAAAAAATGTCCTAGGTTTAGAGGTGTGAGGTGTGATTCTTTTTTAGGCGAGTGCCATTCCGCTTTTCAGCGACCAACGCTGCTGGCCATTCTTTCCGTTTTCGCCTGGATTCTTTCCAATCCAGCCGATATTCTTTCCGTTTCAGGCAATATTCTTTCCGTTCCAAATATTATTCTTTCCGTTTCCCCATTTATTCCTGCCAATCCGATTTTACGCGGCCACACTGATGACCATTCTTTCTGTTTTCGCTTGGATTCTTTCCAATTCAGCCGAGAATCTTTCCTTTTCTGGCGATATTCTGTCCGATCCGAGCAATATTCTTTCCGTTTCCCCGTTTATTCCTGCCAACCCACTTTTCCGTGGCCACCCTGCGGATCATTCTTTCTGTTTTCGCCTGGATTCTTTCTGTTTCAACCGATATTCTTTCCAATCCGAACATTATTCTTTCCGTTTCCCGATTATTCATGCCAAACTACATATTCAAATCTGCCGCGCCTATAAAAAAATCCCCGCATGGCCAGCTTCGGCCTCTGCGGGGATCTAATTAATCATTTATTTCTTTTCGGATTGGGCAATCCACTCTTGAAGTTTGTCTTTTAATGTGTTGAAACCTTCACCGTCATCGTCAAGCTTGATCGCTGCTGCTTGGCGGCGTGCCGGATTGTTTGCTGCAGCTGGTTTCGGCTCTTCCGTTGCACGGATGGATAAGCTGATTTTTCCTTCGCTTTCATTAACAGAAATCACTTTCACATTTACTTCGTCACCGACTTTAAGATGTTCGTTAATGTCTTTTACATAGCCGTGAGTAATTTCTGAGATGTGAACTAATCCTTGCGTTCCGTTGTCTAAAGCAATAAACGCTCCGTACGGTTGAATTCCTGTAACTTTTCCTGTAACAACTTGGCCTGGTTCATATTTATTTTCCATCAAAACACTCCTAAAATTTATTTCCTTATCTACGCATCACAAAATTATACCACAAACTCTGTGAAATTTCTAAACTTATCGTTCACATACCAGTAAATCCCATAAATAGATATGTAAGTATTTCCAATTCAATTAAATTCAGTGAATTTTGATAAAAGTCTATCCTTTTGCAAAAAATCATAGTACATTAGTACAATCATCATGAATTGAAAGAGGAGAATCACATGAATAATCAAGAACAGTGGTCATCAAAGATCGGTTTTATCCTCGCAGCAGCTGGTTCAGCGATTGGACTTGGAGCGATATGGAAGTTTCCTTATATGGCTGGAACGAATGGAGGAGGAGTATTCTTTCTTCTTTTTATTTTGTTTACAATTTTAATCGGCACACCGATACTGCTTGCGGAATTTTATCTTGGCCGACGCACGCAGAAAGATGCCGTTTCTGCTTTTAAAGTGCTGGCACCAAATACAGCGTGGCCCCTTGTTGGGATCTTGGGCGTTATATGCGCCTTTATTATCTTATCCTTCTATAGTGTTGTTGGTGGTTGGATCTTATCCTATATTTACCGCAATGCGACAGGGCAGCTTTTTGCTGACAGCGCAATCTCATACGAAGATTTATTCGGCCAGATCATTGCAAGCCCGGCAGAAGTCTTATTGGCTCAAGGAGTATTTATGATTATCACCATCCTTGTTGTCCGCGGCGGCATTCAGAATGGAATTGAGAAAGCAAGTACATATATGATGCCAGCTCTATTCATCCTATTTATGGTGCTCGTGGTTCGTTCCCTTACACTGGATGGTGCGATGGAAGGCGTTGAGTTTTTACTGAAACCTGATTGGTCGCTTCTCACAGCCAAAACATCTTTACTTGCTTTAGGACAAGCCTTCTTTACACTTAGCATTGGGGTTTCCATTATGATTACGTACGCCTCTTATTTAGGAAAAGAAGTGAACTTGCCGAGCTCAGCCTTATCTGTGGCGGGAATGAATATTTTCATTTCATTATTAGCCGGACTCGTGATCTTCCCTGCCGTGTTCGCTTTAGGGTTTGAGCCAAATGCAGGAGCAGGGCTTGTGTTTGTCGTATTGCCGGCTGTTTTTAATGAAATAGCTTTTGGCAGCGTCTTTTTCTTCGTATTCTTGCTTCTTTTGTTATTTGCTACTCTGACGTCAGCCTTCTCAATTCTTGAAATTGTAGTGGCTGCCCTGACAAAAGGAGACTCTGACAAGAGAAAACGATATACGTGGATTGCCGGAATTCTCATCTTTATTACCGGAATTCCAAGCGCCTTATCGTTTGGTGTGTTCAGCCACATTCAAGTATTTGGCAAGTCTATTTTTGACTTTGCTGACTTCATTACCAATAGTATCGGCATGCCGCTTGGAGCATTGTTCATCTCTTTATTTGTCGGATTTAGAATGAAAAAGAGTGATGTGTACCAAGAAATTAGCCAAGGATCATCTATTGCGTCGAAACTATTTAACATCTGGTACTTCTTAGTAAAATATTTAGCACCAGCAGCGATCATCTTGATCTTCCTGCAGTCTTTTGGATTATTTGAATAAAAACAACAGAGCAGACAACCTCTACGGGCTGTCTGCTCCTTTTTTTAGCTCTGTTCTAAACTATCAATAAACCGCTTGATGCGCTTAATCGCTTCTTGAAGCTGTGCCATGGAAGACGCATAGGAGCAGCGGATATATCCTTCTCCGCCTTTTCCAAACACGGAACCAGGTACAACTGCGACTTTTTCTTTTAATAGCAGCTGTTCGGCAAATTGCTCAGAAGTTAAACCTGTCGATTGAATGGAAGGAAATACATAGAACGCTCCGCCCGGCACATGGCAGGAAAGTCCAATTTCATTTAGTGACTGGGCAAAATAATTCCGGCGGCGGCGGTAATCATTTTTCATTTCCTCCACATCACTCTGGCCATTTTGCAGAGCTTCGAGCGCCGCATATTGTGCAGGTGTGGAAGCGCACATCATCGCATACTGATGAATTTTCAGCATCGCCTGCGATAACTCAGCAGGTGCGCAGATAAATCCTAAGCGCCAGCCTGTCATGGCAAATCCTTTGGAAAAACCATTAATTAAAATCGTTCTCTCTCTCATCCCCGGCAAACTTGCAATTGACGTGTGGACTTCGTCATAAGCAAGCTCCGCATAAATTTCATCGGCAATAACCAATAGGTCATATTTTTGGACAATGTGACTGATTGCGATCAGGTCTTCTTTTCCAAGCTGGGTCCCGGTTGGATTGTTTGGTGAACATAGCAAGAGTGCCTTTGTATTCGGCGTAATCGCTTTTTCTAATTCCTCTGCCTGCAGCTTAAAGCCGTGTTGTCCAGTGGTTTCCACGGTTACTGCCTTTCCTCCAGCTAGTTCGACAAGAGGAACATAAGATACGAAGCAAGGCTCAACAACAACGACTTCATCTCCCGGATCCAGAATAGCTCTCATAGCGATATCAATTGCTTGGCTGGCTCCCACTGTGACAATGACCTCTTCTTTCGGATCATACGTTACCTTAAACCCTTGTTCTATGTACCGCGTAATCTCTTCCCGAAGTTCAATCAGGCCAGCATTAGCTGTATAAGAAGTGAATCCGCGTTCTAATGAAAGGATCGCTGCTTCACGGACAGACCAAGAGGTAATAAAATCCGGTTCACCCACACCTAAGGAGATAACCCCCTCCATTGTAGCGGCTAAATCAAAAAATTTCCTAATCCCTGACGGCCGCATATTTTCAACGGATTTAGCGACATAACTTTTAGTAATCGTCATTATGGAGACACCACGATTCTTTTATCACTTTGCTTTTCTTCTTCATAAATAATGCTGTCATGCTTATATTTCTTCAATTGAAAATGAGTCGTGGTGGAAACGACTGAATCTAGTGTAGACAGTTTCTCAGAAACAAAACGGGCAATTTCATTCATCGAACGGCCCTCAACTGACACAGACAAATCATATACACCAGACATTAAGTAAACGGAACTCACTTCTTTGAAGCGGTAAATTCTTTCTGCCACTTCATCAAACCCCACTCCTCTTTGCGGTGTCACTTTTACATCAATGATGGCTGTAACTCCTTGGTAGCTATCTATTTTTGCCCAGTCAACAAGGGTTGTATAATGAACGATCACTCGCTTTTCTTCCAATCGTTTAATGATCGATTCTACTTCTTCTACATTAAGACTCACCATCTTTGCAAGATCCTGCGGCTGCAGACGGGCGTCTTTTTCTAAAATTTCTAAGATCTCCACTTCTTTTTCATTCAGCTGCATAATTCTCCCCCTCTGATATTCGAAGTAAACGATATAAGTATAACAAATTTAGCAGAGAAAAGACGAGATAATTGACATAATATTTAAAACTTTTTATGCTTTCTATATTCTAACTCATTTGAAAGGAAGCTTCCTGATGACTGAGGACCGTTTACCGATTGAAAAACAGATCAACGGCATTAAGCTGTACTACGAATGGCTCCCAAACTTGCATGCTGAAAAAACGATCGTATTCTTGCATGGCTTTCTATCCTCTTCTTTTTCATTCAGAAAACTGGTACCGCTATTGCAAGAACAGTATTCATTATTGCTGATTGATTGGCCTCCGTTTGGCAAAACGGAAAAATCCAAAAAATATCATTATTCTTATCGGAACATTTCATATACCATTGCGGCTTTAATCAAGCAGCTCTCTGCGACTAATATTACAGTTGCCGGCCATTCGATGGGCGGTCAATTAGCTCTGCACCTTATCAAGCACCATCCTGAGATAGCGGAAAATGCCGTACTGATTTCTGCTTCTGGCTACATTCCTCAAGCAAAAAAAAGACTGATCGCAGCCAGTTACTTGCCATTTGCCGATCAGTTAGTAAAAAAATGGTTAGAAAAAACCGGTGTGGAAGGAAATTTGCGAAAAGTGGTTTTCGATCAGGCAATGATTGAAGATGAGATGATTCTCGGATACGAGGAACCCTTTCTTAAACGGGACATCTTCACTGGTCTTGCGCGTTTTTTACGTCATCGCGAAGGAGATTTTACATCTCAGGAATTACAGACGATCCTTACTCCCTGTTTGCTTATTTACGGGGAACATGACAGAATCGTTCCCCTCTCAACCGGAAGACGTCTAGCCGACGATCTGCCGATAAGCGTACTTAAAGTCATTCCGCGTGCCGGCCACCTTGTTCCTGAAGAAAAGCCGGAGGAAACCGCCCGTTTAATCCAGGATTTTCTTCAGACAAACTCAAACAAATAAAGACGCCACATGGCGCCTTATTTGTTTATAGCTCACAAGCAGAACGGTTTTTAATTTCTAAAAGCTTCTTCGCAAGATCTATACAATGAACAAGATCCAAAGATTCTTCAAATGAAAATTCATAAATGTCTTTGATTTTTTTGCCTAGTTCATGTTCATCGTCCAATTGGTGAACAGCTTGAATGACGTCAGCGGCCTCCGTGTCATAAAAATCCGCTCCTGCATGGAAAGGATCCCACTGACGAATGACTTCCCCTAATTCTATATTTAACTTAATCGTTTGATCCATTTTTATCCACACCTTTGAAAAGTTTAAACCGGAAGTTCATATCATTTTTCTTCCTCATAAAAATAGCTTACCATTAACATATACTATTTGTCAGGATGGTGGAAGTTTTGGATAATCATTTAGATCGAGTAATCAATCGCGTAGGAACAGGGGCAGTGAAATGGGATAACGTTAAAGATGTATTTGGTGTAGAAGACGCCTTGCCAATGTGGGTTGCTGATATGGATTTCGCCGCGCCAGAAGCCGTTCGAAAAGCCTTAATCGAACAAGCAGAGCATGGTGTGTATGGCTATACAGGCATTCCCGCTTCAACAAAAGAAGCGATTCAAGCCTGGATGAAGAAACGACACGGGTATGATATTGATACGAAGTGGCTACTATTCAACCATGGGGTAGTTCCTTCTCTTGGAACAGCTATTCAGGCTTTTACTAAAAAAGGTGACGGCGTGGTTGTCCAATCCCCCGTTTATACTCCTTTTTTCGAAATGGTCGAGAGAAACGAACGAACAGTCATCAATAATCAGCTCATTTTGCGTGATAACCACTATTATATAGACTTTGAGGATTTGGATGAGAAATTATCTCCTGATCATGTGAAATTATTTCTATTGTGCAGCCCTCATAATCCAGGTGGACGCGTGTGGACAAAAGAGGAATTGACGAAAATGGCGGAGCTTTGTTTAAAGCATAATGTCATCATTATGTCTGATGACATTCACAGTGATTTAACGGCCGCTCCTCATATTCACACGCCTATTGCCGCGATCAAAGAAGAGTTTGCAGATATCACAGTCACTAGCATTGCTCCTAGTAAGACCTTTAACTTAGCAGGTCTGCAAGCCTCTGCCATGATCGTTGCCAATGAGAAGCTGCGGGTGAAATTGTCGAAAGTACTCGCTCAGCATGGATTCTTCACACTAAATATGATGGGAACAGCCGCCATGGAAGCTGCTTACCGAGAAGGAGAAGCATGGCTGGATGAAACCATTCAGTACATTCGCAGCAATTGTCGGCTTGTGGAAGATTTTATTTCCGAGGAAATTCCAGAATTGACGGTGATGAACCCACAAGGCAGCTATTTAGTGTGGATTGACTGCCGAAAACTCGGTTTAAGCGATGAAGAACTAATGAAAAAAATCCTTCATGAAGGCAAACTGGCACTTGGTCAAGGCAGTAAATACCGTGCCGGCGGTGAAGGCTTCATGCGCATGAACGTGGCCTGTCCGCGTTCTATTGTAGAAGATGGATTGAACCGGCTGAAAAAAGCCATACAAGGATAACTTAAAAACCAGCAGCTGAAGGGGTCAGCTGCTGGTTTTTTACACGCCTTTTTTATTTCCCCATACAAAGGTATGAAGCTGTGGAAGCACACGGACATCTTTCCAGTCTGCATCAGGCATGACTTGGTCAATCAGCCATTCATATCTTTTCGTAAGGTGAACTAGCAATTCTTTGTCGTCTTGTTCTTCTAACTCGTCATTCCCTATCTGCAGGAAAAAAGGAACATCAGGATACCGTTTGTGCACATCTTTAGCAAAAGCTAAATCTTCTTCATTAAAAATAACTACTTTCAAACTAATATTTTTTTCTTTTTCCGAAAGCGGCTCAATGATGGCGGTTAGTTTTTCAAAATCTGTCTCCATCCCCGAACTCGGAGGCTTCGGTGAAATCGTTAATTCATCAATGTCGTAAAACCATTCCTGAAAGATGGTGCCTTGAGTTTCCAAAGCTGTTTTCACGCCGTGCTGATTCAGCTTTTGAATCAATCCATCGATTTGCGGCAGTAAAGCAGGATTCCCTCCTGAAATCGTGACATGGTTAAATGCGGCACCCCCGACAGCAACAAGCTCACCCCAGACCTCATCAGCCGTCAGCATACGGATGTCCTCTTTGGCCGAGCCATCCCATGTAAACGCGGAATCGCACCACGAACAGCGATAATCGCAGCCGGCTGTCCGGACAAACATCGTCTTGCGTCCCACAACCATTCCTTCCCCTTGAACCGTAGGGCCAAAGATTTCAAGTACAGGAATCTTTCTCATTTGAAATCACCTTGCTGTGGACGGTACACCACATAGCTCGTCGGTGTTTCTCTTAAAAAGACTTGCACGCATTTCGGTTGATTTTCTAAGCCGTCTAAATACTCTTGAATGACTTCCCATATCGTTCTCGCCGCCACTTCCGTTGTCGGGAATCGGAAAGAATCCTCATTGCTGAAAAGAGCATCATCATTTAAAAGTGTATGATCAAAGCGCTTATGAATTAAACGCTTAATATCTTGAAAGTTGACTAGAAACCCTGATTGATTTAATTGGTTTCCTACAACTGTAATATTCGCATAATACGTATGTCCGTGTAAATTTCGGCAAGCTCCTGCATCGTCGCTCGGAACATAATGAGCGGCTGCAAAATGCAGGTCTTTATTCAGTTCATAACTATATGCATGTAATGGTGCCGGATATATTTGCTGAATCATGATTGGCCGGCCTCCCTTTTTTCTGTATACTGATCAAGTCCCCGCTGACGCAGTACGCATGCCGGACATTCCCCGCACCCGCTGCCCTTTATGCCGTTATAGCATGTCAGAGTTTTTTCTTTTACATACTCGAATGCGCCAAGCTGATCCGAGAGTTCCCACGTTTCTGCTTTATCAAGCCACATTAATGGCGTATGAATCACGAAAGAATAGTCCATGGAAAGATTTAATGTGACGTTTAACGATTTAATGAACACATCCCGGCAATCTGGATAGCCGCTGAAATCTGTTTCGCAGACACCCGTAACTATATGTCTCGCATCATATTGCTTCGCAAGCACTGCCGCAAACGACAAGAATAAGAGATTTCTTCCCTCAACAAACGTAGATGGAACTTCTCCTTCTTTCGCCGTAATGTCTATATCTTTACGAGTTAGTGCATTGGGTGCCAGCTGGTTAAGCAGAGACATATCTAAAATATGATGAGGAACGTCCAGCTCTTTGGCAATTTCCTCCGCACATTTAAGCTCCTCAATGTGGCGCTGCCCGTAATCAAATGTGACGGCGATGACTTGTTTAAACTGCTTCTTCGCCCAGAATAAACACGTCGTACTATCTTGTCCGCCGCTGAAAACAACAATTGCATTTTCTTTTTTCATCTATAATCTTCCTTCCTTCTAAATATTTGAAAGAAGAAAGAGATTCAAGATCTCCTGATGTTAAAAAATCAGCCATTGAAATGGCAATACAAAAAAACCTCTTAAATAACAGGTTTTCCCATAGTTTTTTATAGAGGGAGTTCGCGAACCTCTCCTGCCCGGCGGCAGAATTCTTCCTTTAATTCTTGTAAACTATATCACAATTTGTGTAAAATGAAAATCTTTCGAGAATCTAAAAACATCAGATGACGAAAGCATCTGATGTATCGGTTGCCGCTTACTTTTTATACTTTTCTTCGAGATGCTTTGTCTTTTCTTCTTCTTTTTTGGATATCTTTTTAATGTACAAAAAAACAAACACAGCCATCGCCATAAAGATAGACATCGAGATCGCAGCGGGAATATATTCAGACTTGTCTTCTGGAAAATACAAAAATAATTGTAAAACGAAAGATTGCAGCAGCATGGCGTCTCCTTTCACTATATGAAGTCAAACTATGCCTTTATTATAGCAAGAACCATTCCTTAAACCAATTCTATCTACGCAAAAAACAGCTGCATCCACGCAGCTGCTTCAAAATTTGTTCACTATTCGATGACAGTGATCTTTTCAATGATGACATCTTCTTTCGGTTTGTCAGCCTCTCCCGTTTCTACGTCGGCAATCGCATCCACAATATCCATTCCTTCAACGACCTGACCAAACACGGTGTGTCGGGAATCAAGGCTTGGGGTGCCCCCGTTCTCTGCATAGTAGCCTGCTGCTTGTTCAGGATACCCCGCCGCTTCTAGTTCCTCTTTGGATGCGGGCGGGTTTGGGTTTTGCACAATGAAGAACTGACTTCCATTTGTATTCGGACCGGCATTCGCCATTGATAAGGCGCCTCTAAAGTGCAGAAGTTCCGGCGAGAATTCGTCTTCAAAGGCTTGGCCATAAATGCTTTCTCCTCCCGTTCCATTTCCGTTCGGATCACCGCCTTGAATCATGAAATCCTTGATCACACGGTGAAAAGTTAATCCTTCATAGTACCCTTCTTTGCTGTGGGTGACGAAATTTTCAACTGTTTTAGGCGCTTGTTCTGGAAACAGTTTGATTTTAATGATTCCTTTATTCGTCTTCATTTCCACCAATTGTTCATTGTCGGACACTTCGGCTGTTAATTGCGGATAAGTCAGGTTTTCATCTGGTTGTTTGTCCGCTTCTTTCGGAGCATCATTGCCGCAGCCTGTTAGTGCGAATAAACAGGCAAGGCAGATCATCATGACTACTTGTTTCACATAATTTCCTCCCAATACGTAAAGTAATGATTGCATTTCCTTTCTTAACTGTTTTTGATATGGTTAAAGAAAAGGAGATGGTGAAATGAATACAGGCGAGATCGTGACAGCTTTTTATAAAACCGGGAAATACATCGGAGAAATTACCGCTGTGAGACCTGGGCAGTATACAGTTCGAATTTTAGCAGTATTGCGTCACCCTGCACAAGGAGATTTACATAACCCTAAGACAGCTGATGTGCCGTTTTTTCATGAGAGAAAAGCTCTGGCTCATCGAGAGCAGGCGAACATTCCAGAAAATACGGTCAACCCATATGAAGGAGATATTCCTGATTACTTCGAATCTCTTGACACGGCCTTTCATAAACTGAAAAGCAAGCTTGAAGCAGATGATTCTGCCTTTGCTGAAAAAAGCCTCGATGCAATGCAAGCGATTCAAAAAGAATACGAGCTTATGTATAATATGACATTTTAAAAAGCCAAATCTATCATAAGATTTGGCTTTTTAAGCCATTTGATTAAATAGTTTAGAGAAATCTACACGATCCCCAATGGTGGTTGGTTCGGCCTTTTCCATATACCCTTTGTCCTTCTCAATCAGATTATAAATATGGTAAGTTGTCAGTGCGTCGTCAAGAGCCCGGTGATGCCTGCCTGTTCCCTCTTTGCCGTACTCTGCCACAGCCTTCCAAAGACCGGTTTGATTCTTATCCCCAAAAAACCGCTTATATTCCATTGACAGGTCAATACACACTCCCTGTAATGGAAAAGCAAGTCCTGCTTCTTCACAGTTTTTTTTCAGCACTCTCATATCCATATTACCCCATGTAATGATTCGATCTTTCTTCGTTTGGTTCATTTCATCCAGTAATTCAACGACTTCTTTCAACGGCACACCGCGATCTACCTGCGACTGACTAATCTTCAAGAACCGCTTGCATCTTTCTGTCAGCTTTGGAAAAGCAGATGGGATTACATAGGAGGAATACTTTTTAACTATTGCATCCTGTTCAACGACAACTATACCTGCCTCAATAATTTCAGGAAAAAATCCTTTGCGATTTAAGGAAGCATCTGGCATGGAAAATTCAAAATCGATAAAAAACAACCGTTCATTCAATTGATTTCCTCCCTTCTACAGAAAGCAGCGAACACTTCCTGTAAGCCATTTTAGCAAACTTTTCATCTTTTTATTATACCATGAATTAATCGAAAATTTTGACTGTTATAGGATAATATTCAATTATTCTAAATGATAAGTATTTGTAGATTTTCCTAATTTATCAATTTCAGCTCTTTATAAATACCATTCTATAGCTTATGATAAATGAAGGAAATTATATCAGTACTTAACAGGTCTAAATATATATAAGAATGGAGAAGACGGTAGGGAATGAGAACGGTTTTTGGTTACTTTTTAATAGTACTGCTCTTTCCGATTGCTGTGTTTCTATTTTATTTCGCAAATGAAGAAGCACAGAAAGTGAAGAGCTTTGATGAAGTCGTCGAAGAAAAAATCTCGATCGAAGAAGTGAAATTGCCGCAAGCCAGCAAAATAGTCGATAAGAATGGGGATCCGTATTTGGAAATTCATCAGCCATTTCGTGTAATAGCAGACGGCAAGACGATTCCTCCTTTCTTAAAGGAACTATTCTTGCAATCTGAAGATCAGCACTTTTACGAGCATGCTGGTATTGATGCAGCTGCGGTTATGCGTGCCATTTGGGTTAATGCAAAATCTGATGAAATTGAACAAGGCGCAAGCACCATTACCCAGCAGTTGGCACGGAACGTGTATTTATCTCATGACAGGACCTTCGTCCGTAAAGTATCCGAGGTACTGTATGCGTACGAACTAGAAAAAAAACTGTCAAAAGATGAAATTCTAAACCTCTATTTAAATGCCATTTATTTTAACAATCAAGTCTATGGCGTAGAGGCTGCAGCTCAGTTTTATTTTCAAAAACATGTAAATGAGCTGACAAAAGCAGAAATGGCACTGATCGCAACGATTCCAAATAACCCAACACGATATGACCCGATTAGAAATATGGAACGGACAAAAAACAGACAAGAACGTTTGATTGATATTATGGTGCGAGAAGAGTTCCTGACAGCCAGTGAAGCAGAGGACATCAAAAAGGAACCGATTAACCTGAAGGTCAGAGACAGACTCGATAAATATACCGATTATTCCACTTACGTTGAAGCTGAACTTGAGGAACTGATTTCTACATCAGAAGGATTCAATGAGCAGCTGGCCTCTACGGAAGATAAGGAAAGCCGAAAAGCAATCTATCAAAAACGCAATGAGCGGATCGAGGAATTAAAAGATTCTGGTATCATTGTCCATACAGCACTTGACCCAAACTTGCAGGAAAAGGCGAGAAAAGCTGTTAATTCGACCCTTTCTTACAGTTCGGTTGAAGGAGCCGCTGCAGTCATTAAGAATGACACAAGAGATTTAGTCGCTCTAGTGGGCGGCAAAGATTTTAATAAAACGGAGTTTAACCGGGCATTCCAAGCCTACAGACAACCTGGATCAACGATTAAGCCGCTACTTGATTACGCGCCTTATATTGAAAAATACGGGGCTGGACCTTCGAGTATCGTCAGTGCCGACAAGTATTGCATTGGCAGCTACTGTCCAAAGAACTACAGCGGCGAAGAATATGGCAATGTTTCGTTACAAACAGCGTTGTCTAAATCCTATAACACAGCTGCTATTCGCTTATTTATGAAAACAGGAATTGAAGATGCTTTCAATTATATGAAGCCGTTCCAATTTTCTAAAGTAACACAGCAAGATCATAATCCATCTGCATCCATCGGCGGATTCACGCACGGTATGACGCCGCTTGAAATGACTGGTGCCTATACTTCTTTCATCGATGGTACGTACCTGCCGCCTCGTGCGATTCAAAAAGTGACGGATCTTAAAGGTAACGTATTATATGAATGGAAAGATCAGCCTGTACAGGTCTGGACGAATAACACAACGAATAAAATGCGAATCTTGCTTACTGACGTGGTTAGAAACGGGACCGGAAAGAAAGCAAATGTCGGGAAAGCCTACACCGGAGGGAAAACCGGAACAACTAATAATACACGTGACCTTTGGTTTGCCGGACTGACGGATCAATACACATCGGCGGTATGGGTAGGAAAAGATAAGCCACAAAGCATTCGGTATTTAGAAAGCTATGCTCCTCAGCAAATCATTTGGCGAAGAATCATGCAATAGAAAAACGCTCGAGATCATCTTTATGATGGTCTCGAGCGTTTTTTAGTTCTTTACAAGCAATCCCTAAATATTTCTAAAGACAAAAACCGCCCAATCGGCGGCTTTTAGATAGGCATGCTCGACAGCGCGCCGTTGTAAATTTTCATGACGAACAAGGCAAGCAAGGTTCCCAGAGCCGCCCAGAAAACGACTTGAAACGCAATGATACCAACAATATTGGCAGTAGTTAAGTCCGGACTAATCTTGAAAACAAAGTAGATGAAATAGCCGATCGTCGTTAACAAAAAGATCGTAATGATCCCTACCGCTGAGGAGAAGCTAATTAATGAGAGTAACCCTCCAGCAAAGAAAACAATCGATCCGCTTCTTACTTTTTTGAGAAGATCGCCTTCGGTGTCTTTTGAAAAGAATAATAATGATAACTCGTTAATAGTATTGGCAATGACTTTCAGCGTAGCAAAAATCATAAAGAATAATAGCATCAATGCCGCAACAATCGTCAGTTTCATTTCTGTTTCTGTAAACACTTCGAGCATACTATTATATAAACCTACTTTTTTGAATAGACCTAACACGAGGCCTTGGGTGTATAAAGACAAAGATAAACCAAATAATAAAATAGCAACGAATGGCAAGTAGCCAGTTAAATAAGTATTTTTCATTAAAAATTTCCGCTCCTGTCAAATTCAATCCAATTTTAATTATGCAAGAGCTCACTTCCAAAGACAAGAGATTTTTAATATTTTTTGGAAACTGGAAGCAACATATGGTTAAAATAGCCTGGTTTTTTCCCGCTGAAAAAATTTTTTTCCTTTTAATTTTCCGCGTTTCTTCATATTTATTAACACGAAACGAGTTTCACCTCTCTTCCGCGTTTATGAATGCATGAACGGATTTTTTACGATATAATTCTTTTTGAGGCTTGATTAACGTTGAGAATTTTTCCTGCCCTGCTTAAAAAGGAATTTGGCAAGCGAAACCAACACCCTTCATGGACAAGGGTGTTTTATTTCAGATCAATCTTTCACTACTCTACAAGGAGGGATCATTTTGTCCTTATTGCACTTAGCCATCTTTTCTCCTTTTTTAATGGCTATTCTTATTCCTTTTTTCTATAAAGGATTTAAAAGCATACATACTGGCTGGTTTGTATTGCTCCTGCCGATTTTACTTTTTATTTATTTTCTGAAATTTCTACCAGTCACACGTAATAATGAATTCGTACAAGAATCATTTGATTGGATTCCATCATTAGGCATCAGCTTTACTGCTTATGTCGATGGTTTAGGTGTGCTTTTCGCCTTATTAATTTCGGGGATCGGTTCATTAGTCGTGCTTTACTCGATCTTTTATTTATCAAAAGTAAAAGAAAGCTTGCACAATTTCTATGTATATTTATTAATGTTCATGGGAGCGATGCTTGGAGTTGTACTGTCAGACAATCTCGTTACATTATATATGTTCTGGGAACTGACTTCTATTTCCTCCTTTTTATTGATCGCTTACTGGTATGATCGTGAGCGTTCCCGCTATGGCGCGCTGAAATCTATGATCATTACAGTGTTCGGCGGATTGTCCATGTTTGGGGGATTTTTGCTTCTTTCTATTATGGGAGACACATTCAGCATTAGAGAACTCATTGCCCAGTCTGATCAGCTAGTGGATCACCCGCTTTTCATTGGGGCATTGATCCTCGTTCTTCTCGGAGCCTTTACTAAATCTGCTCAATTCCCATTTTACATTTGGCTTCCTGATGCAATGGAAGCGCCTACTCCAGTAAGTGCTTATTTGCATTCTGCTACCATGGTAAAAGCGGGAATTTATTTAGTCGCTAGGCTCAGTCCAATTTTCGCTTTTTCAAGTTCCTGGTTCTGGTTAGTCGGAGGCGTCGGAATTTTCACCTTATTCTGGGGTTCATTCAACGCGATTAAACAGACGGATTTAAAAGGTATTCTCGCATTCTCAACTGTGAGTCAGCTCGGTTTAATTATGTCACTGCTTGGAGTTGGCGCTGCCGCTCTGCATGTTGATTTCTTGGATGACAACATTTACACGCTTGCAACCATTGCGGCTGTGTTCCATTTAATCAATCACGCTACATTTAAAGGAAGCTTGTTTATGGTTGTCGGGATCGTTGACCATGAAACCGGTACCCGTGATATTCGCAAGCTTGGCGGTCTGCTTAGCTTTATGCCAGTGACATTTACCATCGCTTTGATCGGCTCGTTTTCTATGGCCGGCTTGCCGCCATTTAACGGCTTTCTAAGTAAGGAAATGTTTTTCACAGGCATGGTTCAATTATTGGAACTCGATATTTTTAATTTAGGGACTTGGGCGATCTTGTTCCCTGTACTTGCCTGGATCGGAAGCGTGTTTACTTTTATTTACAGTATGATGATTGTTTTCAAAACGTTCACTGGCAAATTCCAGCCCGAGAAATTAGAAGTGACACCGCATGAGGCGCCTGTTGGCATGTTAATTCCGCCAATGATCTTAGCTGCGCTTGTGATTGTATTTGGACTGTTCCCAAATATATTGGCGTACAGCTTAATTCAGCCAGCTGCAGCGGCCATTATCCCTTCTCTAGTCGAAACAGGGGAGAAGCTGCATGTTCACATCTCTTTCTGGCACGGCATTAATTTAGAATTATTTATGACTCTAGGTGTATTTGCACTCGGCGCGCTTTTATATGTGACGCTGAACAAGTGGGACAAGATCTATCGGTTGTTCCCTGGCAAGGTTACATTAAATGTCCTATATGATTCCGCTCTTTATTGGGGTGAAAAAGGTTCTTCCAACCTGACTAAATCTTATATGACGGGATTTATACGCACCTATTTGGTCTATATCTTTGTCTTCTTCTCAGGCATTCTTGCATTCACCATGTTTTCAAAAGATGCCTTTAAAATGGAGACATCCAACCTGGCCTCAATTGGTCTGTACGAAATCGCCCTGGTGGTCTTAATCATCGCGTCAATTATCACGATTCTTGTTGCTAAATCACGTTTGACAGCGATTATTGCTTTAGGAGCCGTGGGTTACACAGTGTCTCTGTTCTTTGTCATATTCAGAGCCCCTGACTTGGCGTTGACTCAATTAGTCATTGAAACTGTGTCTGTTGCCTTGTTCCTGCTGTGCTTCTATCACTTGCCAAAACTCAGCCGCCATGAAGAGCGAATGAGCTTTAAGCTAGGAAACGCGGTTATTTCGCTGAGTGTAGGGATCATCGTTACATTGATTGCCATCGCTTCACACAGCAACAAGCTGTTTGACCCGATTTCACAGTATTACATTGAGAATACGTATGAAAAAGCCGCCGGAAAAAACATGGTAAACGTGATTCTTGTCGATTTCCGTGGCTTTGATACCTTATTTGAAATTTGTGTGCTTGGAATTGCCGCTTTAGGTATTTTCGGAATGATTAAGCTTCGATTGGAAAGGGGGAGAGCGAATGAGAACAAATGATGTCATCTTGCAAACAGTCAGTAAAATTGTGTTTTTCATCATTATTCTCTTTTCCATCCACCTATTTTTCGCCGGGCACTATAATCCCGGTGGAGGGTTTATCGGAGGGCTGTTAACATCAGGCGCTATCGTGCTGCTGCTGCTAGCTTATGATATTAAAACGGTCGCAAAAGGATTTCCGATTAACTATATTACGCTAATTGGCATCGGACTTCTTTTTGCCGTAGGTACATCAGCAGGCGCTTTATTGTTCAATGTTCCCTTCTTAACTCACGCGTACGATTATTTTTATTTGCCGCTATTAGGCAAAACGTCACTTCATACAGCCGTGCTGTTTGATACAGGCGTCTATTTAGTTGTCATCGGTGTGACCATGACCATTATTCAAACGATTGGAGAGAGCGAATAATGGAGATTTTAATGTCTATCGTCATTGGAATATTGTTTTCTAGTGCCGTGTACTTAATGCTGTCAAAGAGCTTGCTTCGTATTATTATCGGTACGGGTTTGCTCAGCCACGGCGCTCACTTGCTATTAATTACGATGGGCGGTTTAAAAACCGGTACCGTTCCATTGCTTGGGGAGCACGCGAAATCTTATGTCGATCCGCTGCCGCAAGCGTTAATTTTGACCGCCATCGTTATCAGCTTTGGTGTGACTGCTTTCTTCCTGGTTATGGCCTACAGAGCCTATCAGGAAATTGGCACAGATAATATGGATCAAATGAGAGGAAATGAAGCAAATGATTAATTTATTAATATTGCCGATACTTATTCCTCTTTTCACAGCCATTGTGCTTATATTCATGGTGAAATATGTTGCCGCCCAGCGTGTGTTATCTGTAGTTTCCACACTGGGAACGCTGACAGCCTCCATCGTACTGCTCATGAAAGTGCGTGCAGATGGTGTTCAGTCACTCAATCTAAGCAGCTGGGACGCTCCTTTTGGCATTACGCTTGTATCAGATATGCTGTCTATCCTGCTTGTTACGACCACTTCGCTCATCACGTTGTGCGTGATCATTTATTCAGCACGCTCAATAGGAGTGGAACGTGAACGGTTCTATTATTATGCCGTTATTCAATTCTTGCTCGTTGGGGTCAACGGTGCGTTTACAACGGGTGATATATTCAATCTATTCGTATTCTTCGAAGTCATGCTCATGTCTTCGTATGTACTGATCGTTATTGGCGGAACGAAAATTCAGCTCCGTGAATCGATTAAATATATTTTAGTGAATATCATATCTTCCGCGATTTTTGTTATCGCGGTCGCCTATCTGTATTCTATTGTCGGCACTTTAAACATGGCGCATGTTTCAGAGCGCATCGCTGAAGTCGGACAGCCGCCGATTCTGACAGTCGTCGCTGTGCTGTTTTTAATTGTATTTGGATTAAAAGGCGCGATCTTTCCGATGTATTCATGGCTGCCGGGATCCTATTATGCACCGCCGGTTCCGATACTTGCCCTGTTCGGATCGTTATTGACTAAAGTCGGTGTCTACTCAATTATGAGAACCTATTCCCTGTTCTTTTACCATGATCAGGCGTTTACTCATGACCTGTTAGGGATACTCGCGATCATCACAATTATCGCAGGATGTATCGGGGCGATCGCCTACTGGGATGTTAAAAAGATTATCATTTACAATATCATCATTGCAGTCGGTGTTCTTGCTTTTGGCGTTTCTCTTCTAACGGAAGAATCAATTAGAGGAACCATTTTCTATATCATTCACGATATGATTATTAAAGCGGCACTATTTCTAATGATCGGCATCATGATCAAAATTACAGGAACAAGCAACCTGCGCCAAATGGGCGGGTTAATTAAAAAGTATCCTCTGTTCGGATGGTCTTTCCTGCTAACGTGCTTTGGACTTGCCGGCATCCCGCCTTTAAGCGGCTTCCCTGGCAAATTAATGATAGTACGAGCGGGATTAGAAGAAGGGGCTTATGTCGGCGCTCTGACGGTGCTATTGTCGAGTCTGTTTGTTCTTTACTCCGTCATTAAAATCTTTATGAACGGATTTTGGAAAGCACCGAAAGACTATCCAGGTGAAGATCAGCAGCCTGTATGGTTCCTATGGGCGCCAGCTGCCATCCTAGTTGCCGTTTCCGTTGTTTACGGAGTCGGGGCTGAAACGATGTATCCGATTATTTCACAAGCCACTGATGCACTCGTAAATCCGACAATCTATATTGATGCAGTGTTAAAGGAGTGATGTCATATGGCTTTTCAAATTTTACTTAATTTCTTTTTAGCGTTTCTATGGATGTTTTTGCAGGTTTCATTTACGAGCACCACCTTCTTCGTCGGATATTTAATCGGCTTAATTGTCATTTATGGCATGCGCCGCTTTTTCAGTACACGATTCTATATGCATCGTGTATATGCGGTCATTTACTTAACAATGCTGTTTTTCAAAGAATTGATCATGGCTAATATTGATGTGCTGAAAGTCGTGCTGCAGCCTAAACTAGCCATTAAACCCGGCATCTTTGCTTTAGAAACAGAGCTCGAATCAGATTGGGAGATCACACTTCTTGCCAATCTGATTACACTGACGCCTGGTACACTTGTTGTTGATGTATCAGATGATAATAAGACACTCTACATTCATGCGATTGATATTGCGGATGTACAGGATTCCATTGAAAGTATTAAAAACACGTTTGAAAAAGCGATTATGGAGGTGAGCAGGTAAATGTTAGAGCTCGTCATGAAGATTTCTTTAATCTGTCTTACACTGTCTATGCTTGGGCTTGTTTACCGGCTCATTAAAGGACCGACTGTTCCTGACCGGGTAGTGGCACTTGATGCGATTGGCATTAATCTTGTCGCCATTATTGCGATCATCTCCATGCTGTTAAATACGAATGCTTTTTTAGATGTCATTCTTTTGATGGGGATTCTAGCTTTCATCGGAACGGTTGCTTTTGCTAAGTTCCTAGAGAAAGGAGAGATTATTGAAAATGACCGTAATCAGTGAATGGTTGATTGTGATCTTTTTACTTTTCGGCTCCTTTCTCAGCCTTGTGGCGGCATTCGGGTTGATTCGTTTACCTGATGTGTATACGCGTAACCATGCCGCTTCTAAAAGTGCTACGCTAGGTGTAATGAGCATTTTGCTCGCCGCCTTTTTGTACTTTTATTTCATAGAAGGCCATTTTAGCTCGCGAATCCTGCTCGGTATTGCGTTTATCTTCATTACAGCACCGGTGGCAGGGCACTTGATCAGCCGCGCTGCCTATAATTCAGGAGTGAAGCTCTGGGAGAAAAGCGTACGTGATGATCTACAATATAAAAAGAAAGAACGAGAGCACTAAAACAGATTCTCTTGGTTCATAAAGAGAAGCGGACTCAAACGAGTCCGCTTCTTTTACTTACTATTAATTTTCATATAAGCGCTGATCTTCGCTTCCATCTTCTTTATGGACCACCAAGATCCCATCATGTTCTTTTACATATTCTTTCGCTCGGACCGACAAATCCGTTTTTGTTTCGTCTGTTAAAATACTTCGTTGCCCATTTTCTTTGATCAGCTGCCAGCCATCTTCTTTCGGCTGCAGATGGTATACTGGACGGCCCTCGTCATTGCCATGGCCTTTTCCAACAGCGCTGCGGGCGCGGTCAATCGCAATGGCGATGGCTCGTCCTTCATCTTTATTTTCCTCTAGCAGGGCATTGGCAATTTCAATCGCCTTATCACGAACCTCGTCGGGCAGATTCTTCATGGAATCAGGATAATCATTTTTACTCCAAGGCATAATTATTCCCTCCTCTTTGTATACGTATCTACCCGGTTATTCTGAACTGAAACGGCCTTTTTTATCCACAACAGCCATTGTACAGCGGGAGAGGCAGATTAATTGATTCTCTTCATCTGTCAGCCTAATCTCCCATACCATCGTTGTACGCCCCTTATGCACCGCCTCTGCTGTCGCCGTCACTACTCCCTCTTTCTTAGCTTTAATGTGATTGGCATTGATTTCTAGCCCAAAACAAAGCTGCTTCTCTTGATCAATCAAATGAGCAGTGCCTACACTCGCTGCTGTTTCAGCTAAAGCTACCGAAGCACCGCCATGCAAGAAGCCAAATGGCTGACGTGTCCGTTCGTCCACAGGCATCGTCATCACTACTTTCCCATCCTCAATCGTGACAAACTCCATGCCCAATGTGTGAATTAATGTTTGTTTCAGTTCCATACGTACCCTCCTCTTAATGAATTGCTATTCACTTTACTATTCGACCTTTTTCTTTTAAATCCTTTAAATCGCTTCTTATGCATAATTGCATAACCTATGCAAACTTGTATATAAATATAGCTTATTTCATACACACTAACCCTCTAAAAGTCTCTAGTTATAGAAAATTAAGAAAATTTAATTATTTGGCACATTACTTGCAATAAATCTAGTAAAATACACATTATTAAAGGAGTGCTAGAAAATGACTAAGAAGAAAACACCCTCTTTAGGCATCGCTTTGATTCCTATCCTAGCGATGATTGGCTTTTTATTTACAGGAATATTTATGTATGAAGCAGATCCTCATATTCCTCTCTTATTAAGTGCTACTGTGGCTTCTCTCGTCTCAATTTATTTAGGATATACTTGGCGTGATTTAGAATCAGGAATTATTAATGCCGTGTCCCTCGCTATGCAGGCCCTGCTGATTTTAATGGTGATTGGCACCATCATCGGCACGTGGCTGGCGGCTGGTATAGTTCCAACTATGATCTATTACGGTCTTGATATTCTATCCCCTGCTTATTTCCTTCCGGCAGCTGCCATTATTTGCAGTATCGTCGCCATTGCTTCCGGTAATGCCTGGACAGCAGCAGGAACAATTGGCATCGCTATTATGGGGATCGGTGCTGGTCTTGGTGTGAATACTGCTATGGTTGCTGGAGCTGTTATTTCCGGCTGTTATTTCGGGGACAAGATCTCTCCGTTGTCAGAAACAACGAATATGGCTCCTGGTATTACTGGAGTAGATCTGTTTGACCATATTCGCCATATGCTTTATACCACTATTCCAGCACTTTTCATATCGGTTGTTATTTATTACTTTATCGGTCTTTCTTTTAAAGAACAAGCAGCTGGTATTCAAGAAGTACAAGCGCTTCAGCAAAGCCTTAGCGATATCTTCATTATCAGCCCGTGGCTGCTGCTTGTTCCTGTCGTTGTTTTAAGCTTAATCGCTATGAAGACCCCTGCTCTACCAGGTCTGGTCATCGGCTCAATTCTCGGCGCTATTGTGGCTGTCCTCGTTCAAGGCGTAGCTGTTTCTGATATATTAGGAATCATGGTGTACGGCTTTGAAAAAGAAACGAGCAGTGAAGTCTTAAACAACTTGCTGAATAATGGCGGAACAGAAGCGATGATGTACACCGTTTCTCTCGTCATGATTGCCATGAGTTTTGGTGGAATACTAGAAACGAGCGGAATTTTAGAAACCCTTGTTAACAGCTTATTAAAGTTAGCTAAATCTACCGGCAGTTTAATCGCTACGACAGTCGTCACTTGTATGACAGCGAATGTCGTTGCTTGCGATCAGTACTTGTCCATCTTGCTTCCTGGCCGGATGTATGTAAAAGCTTATCGAAAGAAACGGCTCCACCCTAAGAATTTATCGAGGACACTTGAGGATGCAGGTACGATGACTTCTCCGTTGGTGCCTTGGAATACTTGCGGTGCATTTATGACAGCCACTCTCGGTGTTTCCACTTTTCAATACGCACCATATGCATTGTTGTGCTTTATCAGTCCAGTCATTGCAATCATTTACGGATTTACCGGATTTAAAATAGAAAAGCTGACGCAGGAAGAGATCGATCGTTTAGATGCAGAAGAGCAAGCAATGAATGAAACGGAAGAAGAAAATCAAGGGCGTATTTCACAAGCTTATTAATAGACGAAAAGGACTTCCAAGTATGCGGAAGTCCTTTTTATCTGCTTAGTAGCCGTATGGTGGACGATTGAATGGTCCTGGCTGATACCACTGGTATGGCGGATACTGCGGGCAATACGGCGGGTAGCAAGGGGGACGGTAGTACGGAGGTCTTGAAATAGCCCCTCCTAAAAAGCCGCCTAATAATCCTCCAAGGAAAGGCGCTCCAAAAAACGGTAAGAATCGCTGGTTTCGATAATATTGATTTCGATACATTAGTAAACCTCCTTTTTCTGCCTACTAATGGTTTATGCAAAGTCGGGCGAACAGGCATGGGCGGCTTGCACATTTTCTGACTGATTCTTTTATGAAAATACAAAAAAACAAGAAAAAGCTCCCTCCAACAAGATCGTTCTCTTGTCGAGGAAGCCTTTTTTCGTTAAAGAATAATTGCTGCCAGCCAGCCAAATAAGATGACAGGCAAATTATAGTGAAGGAAAGTAGGTACACATGTATCCCAAATGTGATTGTGCTGTCCATCCACGTTCAATCCAGATGTCGGGCCAAGCGTACTGTCTGATGCTGGTGAACCCGCATCGCCAAGTGCTCCGGCCGTTCCTACTAATGCGATGGTAGCCATTGGGCTGAACCCTAACTCCATCGCCAGCGGAACGAAGATTGTTGCGATAATGGGAATCGTTGAGAAAGATGAACCGATTCCCATTGTTACAAGCAAGCCAACGATCAGCATTAATAATGCGCCAAGCACTTGATTTCCGCCAATTGCATCAGCTGCTTGTTTCACCAATGTTTCCACATCTCCGGTTTCACTCATGACATTAGCAAAGCCTGAAGCCGCGATCATTACAAATCCGATAAACGCCATCATACGCATACCGTCAGTCAGCAGGCGATCAGCTTCATTCCATTTCATCGCTCTCGTTACATAAAGGACGATAATACCCGCAAGAGCGCCAAAGACCATGGAATCAGTCATAAGCTGCACGACAAGCGCTGCCACAATCGCGATCAAAGAGCTGATAATTCCGCTTTTCGAATAGCCTTTTTGTTCAGCGACCGTCACTGGCATTAATGGGTTATCATATGTTCTCGGTTTCCGGTAAGAGATGAACAAAGCAATTAACAATCCGACAAGCATTCCAGCTGCTGGAATCAGCATCGCTTTCGGCACTAGGTTCACATCGACCTTCATTCCGCTGTCTGTCATGTTTGACGCAATAATTTCGTGGAAGATTTGTCCGAATCCAACCGGCAGCAGCATATAAGGTGTAACTAATCCGAATGTCAGCACACTAGCCACTAACCGGCGATCCATTTTTAACTCATCCATGATTTTTAATAATGGCGGAATTAACAATGGAATAAACGCAATATGAATAGGTACAAGATTCTGAGAGAAGCAAGCCATTAATAAGATTAGAAATAGAATAAGAGCTCTTGATAATTTCTCTGCTCGCGCATCCTCTTTTTTACCTACATATTTCAAAATAAATTCTACTAGAGCATTCGGCAGTCCGGTGTTCGATATGGCTACCGCGAATCCTCCCAATAATGCATAGCTGAGCGCCACATTCGCTCCGCCGCCTACGCCTTCTGAAAAAGCCGTAATCGTTCCCTCGGTTCCTAAGCCACCAATAACTCCCCCGACCAGTGCACCCGTAATCAATGAAAATACAACATTTACACGTAATAGACTGAGGAGAAGCATGATGATGACAGCAATTACTACAGCATTCATCTAAGATGCCCCTTTCCCTTTAGTTTGCTAAATTGGTAAAGAACTAAAACATGATTAAAAGATAGCAAATTTTGAAGGTTTCTGTCAATAGAAAATTGTAGAATCGTAGGAGATAAGAGCTAGTGTACGTGTGTAATGTTGTTTTAGCGGGCTGGTATGTGGTTGGGGGATGATTTCTTTTTAAATTGGGACGGATTCTTTCCATTTCGGCCAATATTCTTTCCAATTTGGCTCGGATTCTTTCTAATTTGGCCTATATTCTTTCCATTTCCGCTCATATTCTTGCCATTTCACTCAATAATACTGCCATTTCGTACATTTGACTTGAGACGGCTGATCATCGCTCGCTGTCACCCCCAGACAGGTGTCTGGCGCTTTATTTGAGCTGCATTCTTTCCATTTTGGCCAATATTCTTTCCTATTGGACTCTAATTCTTTCTAATTTGGCCTATAATCTTGCCATTTCCTCTCATAATCTTTCCATTTCACTCAATAATCCTGCCGTTTCATAATTTAGACTGGGGGGCAGCTGATCAACCCTCGCTGCCACCACCCAGACATGTGCCTGGCCGCTTTATTTGAGCTGCATTCTTTCCGTTTCGGTCTAGATTCTTTCCAATTGGACTCTAATTCTTTCTGATTTAGCCGGTATTCTTTCTATTTCCGCTCATAATCTTTCCATTTCACTCAATAATCCTGCCGTTTCGTAATTTAGACTGGGGGGCGGCTGATCAACCCTCGCTGCCGTTCACGGAATAATCCTGCCCAATCAAGAGTCCCGCTGCATCAAAAAAACACCGTCTGCACAATCAGACGGTGTTCCTAAAATTATTTTTCTCCTTTTGCTACGGCTAGTAAGGCGAGAGTCCGCGCCATGACGCCTGTTGCTCCGTCTGGTCCGAGGGGGCCGCTCTTATTCGTATCTGCTGTACCAGCGATGTCGAGGTGTACCCATGGCGTGCCTTCAGCAAATTCGCCAATGAAGCCCGCTCCCATGATCGCGTGTCCTTCTCTTCCTGGGGAGTTATTTAAATCGGCAATTTTACTGCTGCGAATCCGTTCTTTATCCTTCTCTGTTAACGGCAGGCGCCACATAAATTCACCCGCTTCTTCTGAGGCAGCGAGAACTTCCTCATATAGCTCATCATTATTTGCAAACACACCTGTTTTATCTGTACCAAGCGCGATTACGACACCGCCTGTCAGTGTCGCCACATCTACAAGGTAATTGGCTCCATGGTGCTTAGCATAGGTTATGGCATCAGCAAGAACTAGCCGCCCTTCCGCATCTGTGTTCAGCACTTCAATCGTTTTTCCGCTCATCGACGTAATGACATCATCCGGCTTAAACGCGTGTCCGCTGATCATGTTATCTGTCGCAGGGATCACGGCTACGACATTTTGATCAGGCTTCAGCTCTCCAATAATCTCCATCGCACCAAGCACAGCTGCTGCTCCGCCCATATCGGTTTTCATGCCCACAATTCCGTCTTTTGGCTTGATGGAGTAACCGCCTGTATCGAATGTGACTCCTTTGCCTACGAGTCCAAGTACATCTGTCCACTCTTCTTTCGGCTGGTACTTTAATGTGATCATTTTGGGCGGTTCGGCCGATCCTTGATTGACGGCTAAAAATGCGCCCATGCCTAATTTCTCAATTTCTGCTTTTTCTAGAATTTCCACTTCAAAGCCATACGTTTCAGCTAATTGTTCAGCATGGTGTGCAAGGTCTGATGCTGTCATTAAGTTTCCCGGTGTATTCACCAGCGTTCTTGCTGAGTTGGTGCCTTTACTCAATGCATAACCGACTGCAAGAGCCGCTTTGATTTCATCCGTGTCTGCTTCTGTATAGACGGTTAGCTTTTCAATTTGTTTTTCAGGCTCATTCGAAGCTTTTTTATACCCTTTAAATTCGTATGTTGCCAATCCAAAGGCCTCACTGAATGCTTGAGCGGAATCCATTATTTCCATTGCATCGGATTGAAAGCTGTCAAGCGCCACAGCCGTTGATGTCAGCTTGAGCTTTTTAATTTGTGTAAAGGCATGGCCAAAAGCTTCTTTCACTCCGTGGAAATCCGCCTGTTTTTCTTTACCTAGCCCAATGAAAATTAATCTTTTTACAGGCAGCTTTCCATAAGTCGGCAAGATCGAAATCGCCTTAGACCTTGCAGAAAGATCCCCTTCTTTTATTAATTCAGTTAACTGACTGTCAAATGCATCGTCCAGTTCTTTTAATGCACCTTCAAATTTAATTGGTTTATCATATAAACCAACTATTAAACTCTCTTCTGTCTGCTGCAAAAATAGTTCATTTTTTACCGTAAACATATCTAGCCACCTCCACTTTCATTATATCGAAAAGAAATACACGATTCGAATGTAACATGCTACACTGAAAAGAAAGAATCTTCTTAAAGGAGTGAAATCATGCGTTTAATCTCCATTTGTCCCAGTAACACCGAACTTGTGGAATACCTTGGTCTAACTAGTCAGCTAGTAGGTGTGGATGACTTTTCTGACTGGCCTGCTTCTATCCAATCTCTTCCTAAACTAGGTCCTGACCTCTCTATTGATATGGATAAAGTAGAAGCATTGAAACCTGATCTTGTGATCGCTTCGTTAAGCGTTCCTGGAATGGAGAAAAATATAGAGGAATTAAAGAAACGCGGACTTCCCTATATAGTCACAAACCCTCAATCCCTGCAGGATATTGGTGATTCATTACTTGAAGCAGGTAAAGCTTGCGGAGTTGAAGAGCAAGCGAAAGAAATAGCGAACCAATATTTTTCGCAATTAAAGCTGTTTCAACAGGTGGCTAATACGATAGAGAACCATCCCGCATTATATTGGGAATGGTGGCCTAAACCTGTCTTTACACCAGGGCGCATTAATTGGCTGACAGAAATAAGCGAACTCGCTGGGGGAACGAATGTTTTCGCCACTGAGCACACGGCTAATTTTCAAACCAGCTGGGATGATGTAAAACAGCGCGATCCTGATTACATTCTTCTCTCTTGGGTGGGGGTGCAGACAGAAAAAATAGATCCTGAGATTGTCAAAAAAAGACCGGGCTGGATCGACCTGCAGGCTGTGCAATCTGGACGTGTGGCTGTGATGGAAGAGGAATATTTTTGCCGTCCGTCTCCCCGTCTCCTCATTGGATTACACAAATTAGCTATGCTTCTCCATCCCGACAGCTATCGAATGATAGAACTTGATCCGCTTTTTAAAAAGTAGAGGTAACTAGCAGTCTAATGAATGGATTAGGCTGCTTGTTTCCATTCATTAGACTTACGCACAAAAAAACAGCTCCTTAATTTAGAAGCTGTTAAAACATTTGATAGCCTTTTTCCCGCAGTACTCTCATCGTGATTCCCGCTGTAACAGCTCCTAAGAATCCGCTTAATAGAATCACTAAATCGGCTGCTTGTAATGAGGTAATCTTGTTTCCTAAAAGATTAAACGATTCATTCGCGTTAAAAATATAGTCAAATGTGCTAATGCCGTCAACAATCATGATCGTGACGAGCGGATATAAAATCGCCATGACCCACGTCATTCGCAAAAGCATATTTAACAAAAAGCCGATGCCAAAAAACAGCACGAAAAATAATAAAATAGACACTAATAAAATGGCTATATGCATGACGTTTCCTCCCTTAAATCACTAAATTTTAGTGTACTGAAACTAAGAGAAAACGTCAATGACGAATAAGCGACAATTGTACGATGTATCAGATATCCACATAGTCGGAAAAGCAGTCTAGCCTATAATGGGTTCATCCTTTGCCTTCACACTTCGGGCAAGTCTCTGAACCGCCGAGTAAAAGCTGAAAATATCCTTTTCCTTCACAATAAACACACTTCTTCACATTTGCTTTTGCTTTCATAGTTGTCCGCCTCCGATTTATTTTAATTTTCTGATAATATATCATGTTTGGAGAACGGCTAACAATATCCTTTTTCGCTCATATTCATATCATTTTTAGAAGAATAGTTTATATGTCGTATATTCAAATTGCTTGCCCGGATCTAACCCATGAATGCAGCTTAACGATTCCTTTTGAAAAGTCTTAGTCAATGTATGTAACAACGCAGAAGTAGATTCATCTCTTCGCAGGTCCTCGGGCATCATCCAGCATGCATCCATTAACTCACTTGTTTGAATCTTAATTGACTGATTGGGGACAATCGGCCTTAGCAGAAAGATCACCATATTATCACTTAATTTCTCACGAATAACGCCCGTGCGAATACCAATCACACCGCAAATTTCACTATCAATTCCCGTCTCCTCTTTCACCTCGCGAATAGCTGCTTCATCAACTGTTTCTCCCGCGTCCACGAAACCTGCCGGAAGTGACCACTGTCCCTTTAATCCGCTGTAATTCTTTTTGACAACGAGCCACCTTCCCATTTCATCCACTACCAGTCCCGCTGCTGCTAACCACACCGATCCTCTTTTCATCTTATTCTCCTCCGCAAAAAAATAGACCGCCTTAAAAAGGACGGTCCATTTCTGTGATGTATGATTATAGTACGTTGAATTTACCTTTTTTAAGCACTAAAGAAGGTCCGCCGATCATGTATAATGCACGGTTATCGACCATTTTCTTCATGAATGAAGCTTTTGTTCCTGTAACTTTCTTGCCGAAAACAACACCGATCGCATCGTCATCACCAAGAGAACATACAGTACCTTTAATGTCAGGAGTGAATGTTTCTAACGCATCTTCACTGCCTTTAATTAACTTCACTAAGTTGCGCGCGCATACTTCACCTTGCTGCATCGCAATTTGAGCAGTTGGAGGGTATGGACGATTGATTTCTTCGTTAATGATTAATGAAGAATCTCCAATGACGAAGATATTGTCATGGCCTGGCGCACGAAGATCAGGATTGACTTTCACGCGGGCACGCATGTTTTCAATTCCAGATTTTTCGATGACAGAGCTTCCGCGAACGCCGGCTGCCCATACAACTGTACCAGCTTTAATTTCTTCCGTCTCATCTTCACCTTTAGCCACTTTAATGCCTTCTGGTGTTGCACCTTTGATCGCTGTGCCAATTTTGAATTCTACACCCTTTTTCTCAAGGTGAGCGACCGCGTATTTCACAAGCTCAGGATCAAATCCAGGAAGAACCATTGGAGCTGCTTCTACACAGTAAATACGAACTTTTGAGTAGTCAATGTCATATTCACGGCAAAGTTCTGGCACACGGTTTGTGATTTCTCCTAAGAATTCGATTCCAGTGAAACCAGCGCCTCCAACAACGATTGTCAAACGTTCATCTTTCTTTTCCGTTTCCATCGCGTATGTGGCAAACTGATAATCAATATGTTCGCGAATTTGACGAGCAGCATTCACATTAGAAATAGTGAAAGCATGTTCTTTCAAACCTTCAATTCCAAATGTTTCAGACTCTCCGCCTAATGCAAATACTAAATAATCGTAATCAATTTCTCCAGTGTTTAACACGACTTTCTTTTCGTCTGTCTTAATATCTTCTACTTCCGCACGAATAAATTCTACTTTGCTGCGATTGATGACACTGTCGATGTCATAGCGAACACGATCATGGTGCAATGTACCAGCAGATGCCTCATGCAGCCATGTTGTTTCGTAGTGATAATCATTTTTATTAACCAATACGATATTTGCCTCATCTTGGCCTAATGCTTTTTGAAGACGTGTAACCGTCATTAATCCACCATAACCTGCACCTAGTACAACTATTTTCGGCTTTCTCACAATAATCACTTCCACCTTTTATCCATATATTTGCGAATCGCTTCGCACCGTTTGAGCAACATAAAACTATTCATGAAGAATGTGATATTTTTCACGAATAATTGTAAAAAAAGATTCTAAAGTTTGTCATAAAATCTTAACAATTGCATATCTGTTTCAATAATATGCTTTTTAGAATCGTTTTTCAAGACATTTGAGCCAATTAATTCTTTTGATTTTCTTCTATCAACTTTCCCGATTTCACACATAAAAAACATGAAATAAATCCCTTTTAGATCAGTCTCTTTTCTATTGTAGGTATGATAAGATGGTTTTATGATTTGATTCTTTCAGTTTAGAGGAGGGGTACGATGGAAACAAGTGAGCAAGTGTTTGATATCACCATTATTGGGGGCGGTCCTGTCGGTTTATTTACGGCGTTTTATGGAGGCATGCGCCAAGCATCTGTAAAAATTATAGAAAGCCTACCTCAGTTAGGCGGACAGCTGTCAACTCTTTATCCAGAAAAATTCATTTATGATGTAGCAGGTTTCCCAAAAGTACGGGCACAGGAACTCGTAGATAACCTGGTTGAACAAATGAACCAGTTCTCCCCTTCTATTTGTCTAGGGGAATCTGTTCAAGAACTAGAGAAACTTCCTGACGGATCATTTAAACTAACAACTAATAAGGGCATTCATTATACAAAAACGATGATCATCACAGCAGGAAACGGTGCTTTTCAGGCTAGAAAATTGGAACTCCCTCAGGCAGAAGCATATGAAGAAGCAAACCTTCATTATTTTGTGACGGACTTGAATCGATTTGCAGACCGAAAAGTAGTGATTTGTGGGGGCGGTGATTCCGCGGTAGACTGGGCTCTTATGCTCGAACCGATTGCGAAAGAAGTGACGCTTGTGCATCGCCGAGACAAATTCCGAGCTCATGAACACAGCGTAGAACAGCTGCTTCAATCAAACGTCCAAGTTTTAACGCCTTATATTCCCAGCGAATTAACAGGTGATGGTTCCAGCATCCATTCCATCACATTCGAAGAGGTAAAAGGCGATGCGAAAAAAACGTTGGAACTTGATGATTTAATCATTAACTTTGGGTTTGTCTCTTCATTGGGACCCCTCAAGAACTGGGGCCTCGATATCGAAAAGAATAACATTGTCGTCAATTCTAAAATGGAAACAAACCTTGAAGGCATCTACGCAGCTGGAGATATTTGTACATATGATGGCAAAGTAAAGCTGATTGCCTCTGGATTTGGCGAAGCGCCTACCGCTGTGAATAACGCAAAAGCTTATTTAGATCCAAAAGCGCGCGTGCAGCCGCTTCATAGCACATCATTATTCGAGCAAAAATAATCCTTCTGTTTTTAATCATATAAACTGGGTACTTTAATAAGTAGACTATATGATTAAAGAGGGTGAATGGAATGAACGTACTTGTCATCGGTGCATCAGGTCATACAGGCAAAAGAGTGGTGAAACTTCTTTCTGACAGCAGCCAGCATCTCGTTCGGGCGATGATTCGGAAAGCGTCTGATACGGAAGAGATGGAGAAACTCGGTTCAAAGCCAATACTTGCGGATTTAGAACAGGATTTCAGCTTTGCCATGAATGATGTGAACGCGGTTATTTTTGCCGCTGGATCTGGTTCTAGCACTGGCCATGATAAAACCATTGCTGTAGATCAAGAAGGCGCGAAAAAGGCGGTAGATTTCGCCAAAGAAAAAGGGATTGAACGTTTTATTATGCTGAGTTCTATCGGCACAGAAAATCCGGCGATGGCTCCGGAAGCACTCAGACCCTATGTGATAGCTAAGCAAGCGGCAGATCAGCACCTGGCTATTAGCGGATTAAACTACACCATTGTCCGGCCGGGCGGTTTAACAAATGAACCAGGTACTGGGATGATTGATATCTCCCGTCATTTTACCGCGCTTGAGAACAACATGATTTCACGTGACGATGTCGCACAAGTGCTGGTTGATTCCTTGCTTACGAAAGAAACTGAACACAAGATCTTTGAAATTGTCGGCGGAAGCACACCAATTGAAGAAGCGTTGAAAAGCATATGAAAACAACCTCCACTTGTCCATGCGAGGTTACTAAAAAAGTGAATTCTTAAAAAAATCCCAGGATCATTCCAAATGTATGGATTGATCCTGGGTTTTTTAGTGATATGTTGCTTAAAATTGAGCCGATTTTTAACTAACTATAGAACAATTAGGTAAAAACAACCTTATTTAGCTAATTTTTATTTTTGTTTTATGAGAGATTGTTCACCTAAGGCCTTCTATCAGCGGTTTCCACGGTTCTATCGGCGGCTTTGTCATTCTATCAGCGCTTTCCGCGGTTCTATCGGCAGCTTTCACGATTCTATCAGCGTTTCACTATCGACCTAAGAATTAAGCGATATTTCACTGCAGTGAAATTCTTATGTCAGTTACTTCCACTCCTCAGCAAGCATACTGTATACGACGTGGTCGACATACCGGCCATACAGCCGCTCCGATTGTCTAAGAATGCCTTCTTCCTTAAAATTCAATCTTTCAGGTATGCTTCTGCTCTTCACGTTTTCTACAGCCGCCCGAATTTCCACTCTATTCAGTCCCATTTCTTCGAACGCATAATCCACTAAAGCTTTGACCGCTTTCGTCATGATCCCCTTGCCTTGAAATCCTTCCCCTAGCCAATACCCAATAGCAGCAGATTGATTTGCCCAGTCTAGTGTATTAAACCCTGCCACTCCAGCCACTTCGTCTTTATCGAGGATGATTGTTGTAAGACTTTTGTTATCCGCATACCCTTTTAAAGAGCTTTGAATAAAAGCTTTGGTATCCTCTGCCGTTTTTGTTGCGTCGATCCATGGCAGCCACTCGCGTAAGTACTGTCTCGATTCATCCGTTAAGGCAAAAAGGCTGTCAGCATCTTTATATTCAATTAATTTCAAAGAAGTTTCCTGATCAATTTTATGGATAAACATTTCTTTCCTCCCTGGTCAATACATTTGGTAAAATAAGGCTAAGGAGTGGTTGAGTTTGCAAAAAAATATCATTTTAACCTTATTGGCACTGCTTTTCTTTAGCGGAATTATCATTGTTTCATTAAAAATATGGAATGTTTTTCCTTCACTATTTATTGTCTTGCTTTTCATCTTAGCAGTAAATAAGCAGTACCGTTTCTTATCCGGCATCTTTATAGCGTTTCTTTTAGGTTTTCTTGGCTTCCAGCTGATGACGGAAGTCGTAGAGAGGTTTTCTCTGAGCGAAGAATGGCAGGTTGTGCTCAAAAGAAGTTCTCTTCTTCTTATTGCCGCGAGTCTTATTTCGGTCCTTCTCTTACATAATAAACAGGTTGCTTTCTTTCAGCATAAATTAAATTGGAATCAGCCGATGCATCTTCCGTTTCATACAATCAAAACATCCTATTTTTTGATGAGTGCCTTCATCATCAATATAGCCATCTTCATTCCCTTTATCGCGCAGCAACAATGGAATGAGATTCAATCTATTCTGTTATTTGCTTTCGCCTTTTCATTGATTAATGCCATATTAGAAGAGCTGATTTGGCGAGGACTGCTCTTATCGGCTTTAAAAAAACAGGTATCTCAATTATATGCCATTACCATCACAAGTCTCGGGTTTGGACTTCAGCACTTGAGCATCGGCTTTCCTCTGTCCACCAGCTTGCTTTTTTCTTTTGGCGGAGTGTTTTATGCCATCGTCGTTCTAAAAACCAATTCGATTTATCCTGCTATGTTTCTTCATTTTGTCATTAACATGGGCATGGTGTTAAGCGGATGGATTCTAATATAAGAAAAAGCTTGAGGACATCGTTCCCTCAAGCTTTTATATTTACCTTATCAGCAATTCTCCGGCGTACCCGCATCTTTTGCTGTTCTAAATGAAGACCCGCAGCCGCAAGAAGCAATAGCATTTGGATTTTCAATTGTAAAACCGCCGCCCATCAGCGATTGTTTGAAGTCAATCACCGTACCGCTTAGAATATCCACACTTTCTTTATCCACAACGATATGGATGCCGAATTGATCCAACTCTGTGTCATCTTCTTTAACTTCCTGATCAAACCCCATGCCGTAAGACAATCCGCTGCATCCGCCCCCATGAACAGTGACACGCAGGTTCGCGCCTTCTTCTTCATTTTGTTTCATCATTTCTTTTATCTGATAAGCCGCAGCTTCAGTGATGGTGACAACTTGCTTGTTTTCCAACAGAATCCCTCCATCCTTTATCGTTATTAATAGTATATACGGCAATAAGCGCCATCTCAACTCTTCCGCATTTATTGCTTAAACAAACAATTTTAAGAAACATTCTTTTTACCCAATACTTTTATCATATTTTGTATTATAATAATAGAATAAAGTAAGTAATATGGCACGATAAACTATTTTCAGGAGGTGGACCCTATGGAAAAAGTCTCTCCTTTTTACGAAAAACAAGAAAAATGCTTGTTATGCCAGCAGACCTTCCCTACTACTAAAATACGCACAAGTTTTGTAAAAGTGAAGGAACATGACACAGATTTAAAGCCAATTTATGAGGGAGATATTAACCCTTTATTTTATAATGTGAAGATTTGCGTACACTGCGGATTTTCCTATACGGATGACTTCGCTAAATACTTTGCCCCTAATGTGAAAGAAGAGCTTCAGGAAAAGGTAGCTTCGCAATGGGTATCTCAGAACTATGGAAGCTTACGAACGATTCATCAAGCAATCAACAGTTACAAATTAGCGATTTATAATGGAATGATTAAGAGGGAAAAGCACTTAACAATTGCCGGTCTAGCCTTGCGCACCGCCTGGCTCTATCGCGACCTCGAAAACAGCGCGCAAGAGATTCGCTTTTTAGAGATGGCTGCAAAACAATACGAGTATGCTTACTTGAATGAAGATTTAACAGCTACACAAATGTCGGAAGTGAAAGTGCTTTATTTAATTGCAGAACTGCTGCGCAGAAGCGGACACCTTGAAGAAGCAGCGACTTATTTTTCAAAGGTGATCGAAAAGCAGCGGATATCAAATGATAAAAAGATTATTGAAATGGCGCGCGACCGCTGGTATGAATTAAGAGAAACAATGAAGCACTCATCCTAAACAGACCGGACTGAACTAAACAGCAGTCCTTTTTTAGTTAGGCACATTCGGCTTCACATGGAAAAGGGACTGCCTTTAACTGACAGTCCCTTTCACCATTAAAACATCGGGTTTTCTTCAAGATAATCATAAATGTTGTCTACTAGAGCCTCCGGGGTCTCACCATCGACTACTTCTCCGTTTACCAGGGCAAATAAGCCTTCGGCGCACCTTGTGCAATAGCCTGTACACCCATATTCGATGACATCGAGATTAGGATCTCTTTCTAATATTTCAAGCGCTTTTTGCGCACCGTTTGCTAAATTGCTGATACAGAACTCAATGATTGGTTTCATTCGCTTGTTCTCACCTCTTCCTTCCTATTCTACTATCTCACGGCACGTGAGAAAAGCAGAAAACTTTATTTCTAAAATCCTTGCTGCGTGTTGTGAAAAGCGGCTTATTTCGATATACTCTTTATGGTAGAAAAAATATATGACTTTTTTGTGACTTTAAATCCTTTCATGTGCTCATACTTTAATACATATAGACAAAAGGGGATATTACGATGAAACAGTTAGTGTTGCTTGGCGGAGGCTATGGAAACATGCGTGTTCTTTTGCGCTTGCTGCCTAACCACTTGCCAGAAGATGTATCAATCACATTAGTAGACAAAGTACCGTACCATTGTTTAAAAACAGAATACTATGCTTTGGCAGCAGGAACGATTTCTGATCATGAAGTTCGAGTTGCCTTTCCTGAGCACTCTCGCTTGAATGTTGTATATGGCGAAGTCACTGGAATTGACCGAGACAATAAACAAGTCCTTATAAAAGATAAGGACGCTGTCTCCTATGATGACCTAGTGATTGGGCTTGGCTGTGAAGATAAGTATCACAATGTGCCAGGAGCAGATGAATACACCCATAGTATTCAGTCAATTGAAAAGTCTAGACAAACGTATCAGACATTGTCCAACATGCCTGCAGGATCTAAAATTGGCATAGTAGGAGCAGGGTTAAGCGGAATTGAGCTGGCCAGTGAATTACGGGAAAGCCGCCCAGACCTTGATATTAAATTGTTTGACCGCGGTCCGCGAATTTTAAAAGACTTCCCGGAGCGTCTGAGCCGCTACATTCACAAATGGTTTGTCGATCATGGAGTAGAAGTGATTAACAATGCCAATATCACGAAAGTCGAGCCTCACACGATACATAATCATGAAGACACTTATCCAATGGATGCGGTTGTGTGGACAGCTGGGATTCAGCCTAGTCAAGTCGTTCGCAACATGGAAGTAGAAGCTGATTCTTCAGGTCGTGTGATACTCACTCCTTACCATAACTTGCCTGAAGACGAGCATGTGTATGTTGTAGGTGACTGTGCTAGTCTTCCTCATGCACCGAGTGCCCAGTTAGCTGAGGAGCAAGCGGAACAAATTGTACAAGTTCTTCAGAAGCGCTGGAAGAATGAACCGCTGCCTGAAACGATGCCTGAAATGAAATTAAAAGGAATTCTAGGTTCACTCGGCAAGAAGCAAGGATTTGGTTTTGTAGCTGACCGGGCAATTACAGGCCGAGTCGCTCGCTTCCTTAAATCAGGTGTCCTTTGGATGTACAAATATCATAACGGATAAGTATATACTCCCCTTAGAACAAACATCATAGAACAACAAAAGGATGAATCCCCATTCGTGTATGCATGGGGATTCATCCTTTTTTATTAGGAAAATAATTTTATGGATTGCTGTAAATGCTTTAACGCTTGTTCTAAATTGGCTTCAATCGTGATTCCGCTGAAATCCACACCGAGTGTCACCATAGTTTGAGCCACTTCCGGCCGGATCCCAATTAACATCGTTTTAACCCCAAGCAAAGAAAGCGCGTCCACAATTTTAAAGATTTGATCAGCTACCATGGTATCAACAACAAGTACACCCGATAAGTCAAACAGCAAATGTGTGAGTTTATATTTAGTCGCTTTTTGAAGCACTTCTTCCATTAGCAGGCTGGCTCTTTCTGTATCAATATGGCCAATCAAAGGTAAGATGGCTACACCTGTCGTAATAGGAACCACCGGAACTGATAGTTCTAAAAAAGCCATTTTAGACTTTTCAAGTGTCTCCTGATGAAAATGCACATAGGCTGAACTAAAAGCATAAACTGCTTGATCAAGAAGCGGGTCAAGGACAAAATTCACATCAAAGACCGTATCAATGCTCATATCATTTTCTTTAATAATTTTCTTTAGCTCTTCCCATATATAGGTCCGATACTCTGTCGTAGATTTTAATGCTTCATCTAATGAAATGCCGAATTGGCAAGCCGCTTGCCCCATTTCTTTCCCATAAGACAAAATCATTCGAGAAGCAGCTTCTTCTTCCGGCTGGTTTACCAGTATGTCGCCAAACATTTCGATGAACTTTACTTTTACCTCAATGATCTCATCATACGAAACGTTAATATAGTCCGGATTTTGATGCTTAGTGTTTTCATGAATGCGCTCCGCTATTTGATATCTTCTTTCTAAAATCTTCTCTCCTAAAAATCGCAACTCGTTTTCCATACCCTATCCTCCAACTAAAGAATGTCCAATTTCAAATGAACTTTAAAAAAATATAGAATCTAAGTTAATCACTTATCTCTTGTAACACAAAGAAAAAATGTGAGACATTCTCACCTGCAACTTTACTCATCTATGTCCTTGATCGCCTTTTACTTGATTCCGCAAATCTTCAAGCTCATTTAATAATTTCATAATGAGCTCATCACTTTGCCTTAATTCTTCATGCAGAAGTGAGATGGTTTCTTCTTCCCATTTAAACGGGTCTCCATTGTCTGGTGTTCTGCGCAAGTTTTCATAAACATCGCCTATTTCATCTGCTCCCTCTGGCTGGAAATAGACAGCTACTTCACATCCTGGATCCCCTAATGCAATTCTTTTTCTTAGAGAGACCTTGGCGTAGCCAAATTGACGGGAAGCCATACCGCCAAATACACTCGAGGTCATATTACATAAATGAGGTGCATCCTGCACAGCCTCTCCAAACGGACAAGCGGTCGATTTCACTACCACATGATCCGGATGCACTTCTGAAATATAAAAGTGTCCACCAATTGAATTTTTCAAGTCTACGATGATCGCCGCATACTCATCAACCGTCCATGGGCCTGTATGCTGATCATTATATAAACCCTCGATCCATTCCCCTGTACGGAGTCCAATTTGCCGAACGTATTCACCTGCTGTCTTGCCTACTGTTTTTTCATGTATATAGGCATACTGAGTGATCAATTTGGATAAAAATACAGTGCTGTTGAGAGTAACTTGATTAGACAAAACTTTTATCCTCCTATTATTCAGTACTTCAATATTTATATTATAAGGAACATTTAAACAGTTGAATAGTTTTATTACAACATATTGTATCATGCTATTCGAGAGGAAATTGTATGTGAGTCAAAAATTTTTCCTCAACTATTTTTTCCTTACACATAGTTCTTTTACCCTATGATAAAAGAATCAAAACTCTCTTTTTCTATTTTTTGTTTAAATTTGACACACACCTTAAAAAAGTTTGGACAATAAGATAGATGCCCAAACTTTTTTTCACCTTCTTTTTCTATTGTCTACCCACCTATAACTCCACATACTATACGATCGCCTGCATCTCCTGACGGCTGTGATTTCCCATCATCTGCCTTTTCATGAATGACAAGTGACGTTCCGCCTTCTGCTAGCAAAGAATTCGTTTCTCCCGTTTTAAGAGTCACCTTTTCTGCAGTGAATTCTTCTTGCACCGTCCCATCTTCCCCAACTTCTAAATTAGGCAGGTCGCCTGCGTGAGGGCCTTTTTCATGGTCTGCTCCGTGGCTGGCATCTGTTGGGTTAAAATGACCCCCAGCGGATTTAAAGTCTGGCGCTTCACATTTAGCTTCTTCATGAATGTGAAACCCATGCGTGCCAGCCGGAAGGTTTTTGGCATCTAACTTAATTTTTACACCCTTATCCGTTTCCTCAAGCTCTGCGGTACCAACCTCTTCCTCATTCGCATTATTTAACGTCACCATCAATTTTTCACTCGCTGTTTCTTCAGATGGCTCTTTAGCTTGTTCTTCTGCAGGAGTTTCCTCAACTGCCGGCTCATCTACTGGTGTTTCTTCCGTTTTTTCCGCTTCATCCTTGTTGCCGCATGCCGCTAAAACAAAAATTAACCCTATCAGCATCATGACATACATCCATTTCTTCATTCATTAGTCCCCTTCCACCTAAAATATGTACCAGTATCCACTTTTCACTAAATAAAAGACGTGTAAACATAATATAGTGAAGTTCATTAATATCCTTCGTTTTGCTTATGTCAAACAGTTATTTTTGTTCACACTCCACTTATTGTCCTTCACATCACATTTTTTCGCTCTCGTACCTGGACCCCGTCAAAGCCCAAAAAAAAGACACTCCGCGTCCTAAAGGAAGCAGAGTGTCTTTCACTCAATTAAAATCCTAATGAAATGTATTTGATTTCAAGGTATTCTTCAATGCCATAGTGACCGCCTTCGCGTCCGAGGCCGCTTTCTTTGAAGCCGCCGAATGGCGCTTGTGCAACAGATGGAAGTCCGTCATTTAAGCCAACGATTCCATATTCCAGTCCTTCTGAAATTTGAATGGCTTCAGAAATGTTTTCACTGAATACGTAAGCCGCTAATCCAAATGGTGAGTTGTTAGCGCGCTCTACCACTTCATCTGCTGTTTTAAATGTTGTGATCGGTGCGATCGGGCCAAATGTTTCTTCCACCATGCAAAGCATGTCATCTGATACATTTGTTAACACAGTCGGCTCCACGAAGAACCCGTTTGAATCTTTTAGCGCACTGCCGCCGATGGCTACTTTCGCGCCTTTTTCTTTCGCATCATCCAGCTGGCCAACTACTTTCGCTACAGCGTCTTCATCGATTAATGGGCCAATATCCACGCCTTCTTCTAAGCCGTTTCCAACTTTGAATTTCTCTACTTCTTTCACGAACGCTTCCGTAAATGCTTGTTCTACGGATTCGTGAACATAGACTCTGTTTGCGCAGACACAAGTTTGTCCAGCGTTGCGGTATTTAGAAGCGATTAATCCTTTTGCTGCTTTCTCAAGATCCGCACTTTCCGTCACGATAAATGGTGCATGTCCGCCAAGCTCAAACGATACTTTCTTCATCGTTTCAGCTGCACCGCGCATCAAAAGCTTTCCAACTTCTGTTGATCCGGTAAAAGAAATTTTACGTACACGGCCATCTTTCATCCATGCTTCCCCAATGGATTTCGCATCACCAGTTACTAGGTTGAGCACACCTTTTGGAATACCCGCTTCTTCAGCCAGTTCCATTAAACGGATCGCTGTTAGAGGTGTCTGCTCCGCCGGTTTAATTACTGCTGTACAGCCTGCTGCTAGAGCAGGTGCGACTTTACGAGTAATCATAGCAGCTGGGAAGTTCCAAGGCGTGATGGCTGCAATCACTCCAACTGGCTGCTTTTGTACGATAATCCGTTTCTTCGGATCAGACGCAGGGATCGTTTCACCGTAAATGCGCTTTCCTTCTTCTGCATACCAGGAAATGAAGCTATTAGCATAATTCACTTCACCAATCGCTTCTTTCAGCGGCTTGCCTTGTTCTTCTGTCATCAGCTTGCCGATCTCTTCCTTGTTTTCATCAATCAGCTGAAACCACTTGTTCAAATAAGCGCTGCGCTCGCCCGCTGTTTTTTTCGACCATGTTTTAAATGCTTCATAAGCAGCATCTGCCGCTCTTTCCGCTTCTTCCGTTCCTCCATCAGGAACAGTCGCAAACGCTTCGTTCACTGCTGGGTTAATAATCTCGATTTTTTTATCTCCGTCTACCCACTCGCCATTAATATACATTTTCCAATTTTTCATATTATCCGACTCTCCGTTTCTCACTTTTCTCTTTATTCTGATATTTTTCTCTAGTCATCTGCCAGAAGAAGTATACACCTATCCCTGCCCAGCCGGCAAATAAAATCCACTCATACGGCCAGATTAAAGCTGCAGGCATGCCCGGCATATATAAAGCGATAAAACCAAAGCTCATGATAACTGCCAGCCAGCCGATTGCATTCGACTTCCCTGCTTTAAACGGACGGTCCATTTCAGGTTCGTTTTTACGTAATTTTATGAAGGATACTGCCACTAAGAAGTAAGCAATCACAATTCCAAGTCCGCCGGCATCAACGATCCACACAAGAGCAGGACGTCCTAACAGCGGAGCAAATACAGCTAATCCACCAAGAAAAACAATGGCATTCGTCGGTGTTTTATATTTCGGGTGCAGCTGTCCAAACCAGTTTGGCAGCATTCCGTTATGTGCCATCGAGTAAATCACTCGGCTGCCTCCGATAATGAATGCGTTCCAGCTTGTTACAATCCCGCAGATTCCCCCAATGATTAAGATCTTAGCAAAGATCGGAGAACCAAATGCTGCTGCCATCGCATCAGCCGTCGCTAATTGTGAGGATTTTAACGCCTCATCATCCAGTACCATTGATACGCCAAAAGCAACCATTAAATAAAATATAACCGCACAGGCGACTGATACAATCAAGATTTTACCGACATCTCTGCCTGGAATGTTCGCTTCACGCGCCACCTGAGGAATGACATCAAATCCGACAAACAGGAATGGAATCATAATTAATACGCCCATAATTCCAGCTGCCCCATCTACAAAGAAAGGATCTAAATTACTCGTATCCCCATTGATCGTTGAACCGAAAACTAACAGCAGCCCTATTAAAACAATTGCACTGGTCAAGACAACTTGCGCTACTGCAGCTTCTTTTACCCCAATGTAATTTAAAATAGTCAATAAAATGGCTCCGACTGACCCAATCAGCACCCAAGTCAAGTAGACATCCCAGCCTGCAATTGTCCATAAGTATCCAGTTTGATAGTTGGGAATTAAATAATCCACAACGGTCGGCAAGGCTACGGCTTCAAATGTAACAACCGATACGTAACCGAGCGTAATCGCCCAAGATGCGATGAACGATGCTTTTCTTCCCATCGCCCGATTGACATGATAATTGATTCCGCCAGAGTCCGGCATAGCGGATGCCAATTCAGCATACGCAAGCCCAACAAATGTAACGAGCAATCCGCCAATCACGAAGGCGATAATTGCGCCGATGGAGCCTGCTTCAAGAATCCAGTTTCCTGATAAAACAACCCAGCCCCAGCCGAGCATTGCTCCAATTGCTAAAAATAATACGTCCGTTTTTGATAAAACCTTTTTCATTTCTTGCTTGTTATTATCCATCTCCTTCAACCCTCTCGATGTATTTCTTTACTTTTCTTGCTGCAGATGATTGGCTAATTCCTAAGAACTCAGCCACTTTGTAAGTAGATGAAAATTGTTCATAAGCCTGAATCACCATATTGCGTTCTACTTCTTCTAGCACTTCTGGCAATGTATTTCCTTTTTTCACAAAATTCTGTTCAAACATTTCAATCGGCAAGTCGTTAAGAGTAACCACATTATCACTGGTAACGACAAGACGCTCGACCATATTTTCAAGTTCTCTAATATTTCCTTTCCATGAAAAATCCAGAAAGGCATTTAGTACTTTGGGAGAAAATCGAACCTGGCAATCATATTGTTGATTAAAGTAGTCCAGAAAATGATAAGTGAGCGGAATGATATCTTCTTTTCTTTTCCGCAGCGGAGGAATTTGAATAGGCACCACATTCAATCGGTAGTATAAGTCTCTTCGAAATGTTCCCTGCTCGACCATCTCAGCTAAATTTTTATTGGTTGCCGCAACGATTCGCAAGTTTAAAGAGATCGGATATTTTCCTCCAACGGGACGGATCTGTTTCTCCTGCAGCACATGCAGAAGTTTGCTTTGCGCTGTTAATGACAATTCACCGATTTCATCGAGAAACAGCGTGCCATTATTGGATAACTCAATCAACCCTTTTTTCCCTTCTCGAAAAGCTCCTGTAAATGTACCGCCTTCATAGCCAAATAGTTCTGACTCAAGCAGCTGATCTGGCAATGCGGCGCAATTCACTTCATTTAACACTTCATTACGCCGTTCGCTTAACTGATGAATGGTTCGGACGATGCGGCTTTTCCCCACACCCGTTTCACCTAGCAAAAGCACCGTCGTATTCACTTTAGCAATCTTGCGGATCGTCACCATGACCCGTTCCATTTTTTCACTCTTCGTAATTAATCCTTCTACTTCAAGCGGCTCATGAAAGTCTTTCTTGTATGTGGCGATCTGATCCTCCATCTCTTCCACTTGATGTCTAAGCTGCATAATTTCAGTTAGATCCCGTGAGTAGCTGATGACACTTTTTAAATCACCATCTTCATTAAAGACCGGTCTTGTCCGCACATGCAGATAGCGCCCAGAATTGGTCATTTGAAATATCTCAATCGGCTGCGGCCGTTCAATTACTTTTAATGTAGCAGAAGGATAGAATATCCCCATCTTCTCTAATTCTTTCACGTGCTTTCCAATTAAATCAACCGCTGCCATCTGATAGTTTTTTTCACAAGTGGAGTTCACACGGACAACCACTCCATTGGCATCGGTTACAAAGATCTCATCGAAAGACGATTCGAAAATATCATACAATTCACTGTACACTGGTTCCTGAGGATGATTCATAACAAGCCTTCCCCCCGTTAAATGATTCTTGTATTATACCAAAAAATGAACGAGGGGATAAGCTAGCCTATGCTCTTCAGGAAATTACACTTCTACAGATAAGTGTGAGACAGCAGCTGCCATTGATTCCTCTAAAATATCCAGCCCTTCAGCTAATTGCTCATCGGTAATAACTAAAGGCATAAGAATTCGAAGAACATTACCGTATGCACCAGCGCTCAGAAGCAATAATCCGCGCTTATTTGCTTCAGCAATAATTAAGTTCGTTAACTCTTTATTCGGCTCTTTCGTTTCTTTGTCTTTCACTAATTCCATTGCGCACATAGAACCTAAACCGCGAACCTCACCAATCTCTTCATATTTATCAGCTAGTTGACGGAAGCGGTTCATCACTACTTCACCAAGTTTCTCACCGCGCTCATTTAATTGCTCTTCTTCCATAATATCAAGCACTGCTAAAGCAGCCGCGCAGCCAAGCGGACTTCCTGCATATGTTCCGCCAAGTTCTCCCGGAGATGAAACTTCCATGATTTCCTTGCGGCCAATTACACCGCTGATTGGAAGTCCCGCAGCCATAGACTTAGATACCGTTAATAAATCAGGCACTACATCAAAGTGCTCGATGCCGAAATAACGGCCCGTACGTCCGAAACCAGCTTGGATCTCATCCGAAATGAACAAGATGCCGTGTTTTTGACACTCTTCATAGACAGCTTGCACGAATCGTTTAGATGGAACGATGAATCCGCCCTCTCCTTGAACCGGCTCCATCACAACAGCAGCGACAGTTTCAGGTGCTACATCATTAATGAAGAACTCTTTAAACTGCTCAATGATATAATCTTCGTATTGTTCTTCTGTTGTGCTGCTTGGACGGCGATAGTTATAAGGGAATGGCGCTTTGTATACTTCTGGAGCAAATGGGCCAAATTCGAATTTATAAGGTTTTACTTTGCTTGTCATTGTCATCGTCATTAACGTACGGCCGTGATACCCGCGTGAGAATGATACAATTCCTTGACGCTTCGTATACTTACGAGCAATTTTAACCGCATTTTCTACCGCTTCTGCTCCGCTGTTTAACAAAATGACTTGTTTGTCATGGTCGCCTGGTGCAATCGCAGCCAATTTTTCTGCTAATTCAATGTATGGCTCATACATCATGACATTGAAACCTGTGTGAATGTATTGATCTACTTGTTTATGCAAGGCTTCTTTCACTTTCGGATGGCAGTGGCCGACATTGATTGTGCCAATCGCACCAACGAAATCGATAAATGTATTACCGTCAACATCATGGATTAGCGCTCCTTCAGCAGATTGAGCAAATGTTTGCACTCCATTGCTGACTCCTTGAGGAACGGCTTGTTTTCTTCTTTCAACTAGACTCTGTGCTTTATCTCCTGGTACTTGAACTGTCATATTAGCAAATTGTTTTGTCATGTTTACTCCCCTTTTCAGCTTGCTTTAATTATTTACATATTTATATATGCAAAAAGCGTGCCAAGTCTGAAAAGGTAGAAAAAAATGAGTTTTCTAAGTTTTTTCACATTAAATCTAGGTGTCAGTAAGTCACTTGTGAATTAATTAACTCTATATTGACTTAAACAATTTATATATGGGTTATTTATCCATAAAAAAAGAAACCCAAGTCGGATTTCCTTTATTCTGTATACCCATGCTTCTCCATTTCTTTATAGATCGCCTTTAATTTAGGATTGCCTTCCCCTACAATTTCCCCTTCGAGCACCACTACAGGATAAAAAAGGTCTTCATCTATCACTTTTTGGGCAAAATTCTGTTTCTCCTCTTCTTCCTGCGGCTGAAATATATCGACATAACTAATGAAAAATGGCTGGTTGGGATACTTACGAGCTAAAGCCGCTTCAAGCCACTCATAGGTTTCTTTAGATGAAGGCAAGTTGACGCAGCTTGGGCAAAGCTGTTCTGTTCCATATACAATAATCTCAACTGGTTTTCTCATTAAGAACCTCCACTTTTTCATAAACTTTAACTATTTTCTTCTTCATTTTATACTAAAAGTCAAGTATCATCGAATTAAAATCATCTTCATAGTGAAAATGTTTATCAATCGATGGATTTTTTTAATTATAATCATTATAATATATTATAGGTAGATGAAAGGAGTCGATTACATTGGCAGAACAACAAATGATTGATGATGTGCAAGTGGTATTAGATAAATTACGTCCATTCCTTTTACGTGACGGTGGAGACTGTGAACTTGTTGATATCGAAGATGGTATCGTTAAGCTTCGCCTTTTAGGCGCATGCGGCAGCTGCCCAAGTTCAACGATCACGTTGAAAGCTGGAATTGAACGTGCTCTTTTAGAAGAAGTGCCAGGCGTAGTAGAAGTAGAGCAAGTATTTTAATTAAACTGCCGACCGGTGAGACACGATAAATGTCTTACCGGTTTTTTATTTGGAAAGAAAAATGCCACCTTCTCCAGCAGGAAAAAGTGGCAGACAGCTTATTATAGGCTAAGTAAATTTTTGTTTACTAGCGTTTTTGGAGGACGGTCATTAAAGATGGCATCAAGATTCTCACAGCAAGTTTCCATCATCGCCATCCGGGTTTCCTTCGTTGCACTTCCGATATGAGGCAAAGCGACAACATTTGAAAGGGATAACAGCGGATGATCCGCACTAATAGGTTCTTTCTCAAATACATCCAGTCCTGCCGCTGCAATCTCGCCTGCAACTAATGCATCGTACAAAGCTTGTTCATTAATGATGGCACCACGGCTTGCATTAATAAAAATGGCATCTTTTTTCATTTTTTGAAATTGTTCACGCTGAAACATTCCTCTTGTATGTTCAGTAAGCGGAGCAAGACAAACAACAAAATCCGCTGTCTCTAGCAATTCATCGAAGGAACAATACGTTGCCCCAAGCATTTCTTCAGCCACTTCATGACGGCTGCGGTTATGATAAATAATCTCCATATCAAAACCTGCGGCTCTTTTTGCCACGACAGTTCCGATTTTCCCCATTCCGACGATCCCGATTTTTTTATGGTGGACATCCGTTCCGGCAAGAAGCATCGGAGACCAGCTCTTCCACTTTCCTTCTTTCACAAACTCTGCAGATTCGATCATTCTGCGAGCCGTTGCAAGCAGTAAGGCAAACGTTAAATCAGCCGTCGTATCCGTTAATACATCCGGAGTGTTGCAGATCGCGATTTGATGTTTGCTTGCCGCATCTAAATCGACATTGTCGTAACCGACAGCCATATTAGCTACGACTTTCAAGTTCTTCGCTTCGGAAAAAAGCTCTTCGTCTAACTGATCAGAAATCACAGTTAGCAAAGCGTCTGCCTTCTGTGCTTTTTCTAAAAGCAGCTCCCTCGGCACCTGAACTTCTTCTTCCGGCCACATGTCTACATCATACTGCTCTTGAAGCTTATGATAAATTTCTTCTGGCACTTTTCTTGTCACATATACATATGGTTTCACATTTCCACCTCTTTTTCGTCACTCTTCGCCCTATCATTTTACCATAGGTACTCTTACTTTAACCAAATAATTTCCGGAATTTTCAAACTCCTAACAGGAACTTGCACCATTTCATAAAAGGATCCTAAAAACCTCTCATACTCTCTCGTCTTTTGAACATACCCTTTTAGACGGTCTTCATTCACTTTTTTCACATGCATGGAGGCACTTGAAAAATACTGATCGACACAATCAAAAAAGTGACTTGGAAACAGCAGCCTTGCGTAAATCAGTCGCCATGAAAAAGGAGACAGCTTTTCTATTTGCTGATAATCTTGAAGAAAGTTCTGCAAGTTGGATTGATAGAACAAAGTCCGGTCCCAATAGGAGGAACGAATCCATTCAGACAGGTCTCTGCCCGCATGATCAAATACTAAGTCAAAGGGATTTCGCCAATTCGTCTGATTCCCCCAAGCTTTCTCATGAAAACTCCGATGGCACACTGTTCCATAATCACTGAGAAGCGGCTGATCATCCATTTCCGTGTCAGCGACGTATTGAATCGCATTCTCCGCAAGCCCCATATAATAAGGAAATACCTCTGCCACTAAAGTATCAAATGGTTCATATGGAGGCTGCTGAATTATATTCATCACCCTTTTTTCCAGATCATCTACTCTTTTCTCCCATTGAGATCTCCATAGTCCTAGATAATTAACGGCTTTCACTTCCTCGGTCAGTGTCCGTCCGCGCTTATGAACCATTGCAAGCTCCTTCGCAATTGAAGAATATTGACCGCTTTTCCTATATTTATTCTGTAAAACCACGAACTCCTGCTTATCTTCCGTCACCAGAAATTTCTCGTCTTTGCTCTTCACAAAAGCGGAAACTCTTCGATCACCTTGGTCAATTAAATGTTTGGACATATGATAATAATCCAGCAAAAAGTCTTGTTCCACTTTTGTTACATCGATAATAGAATAAATAAAGTCTTGTTTTAAATAGCGAGTGTCGCTCCCTTCGACTACGACTTGTTCAGGCTGGAGTTGAAAGTGTTTTTCTAATAAAGATTTTCCATCCATAAATTTCTCCTCCTTACATTTTACGGTCATTATGAATAAGGACGAACGTCACTGGGTATATAGTTAATAGAATGATTACGGCAGTTGTTGAATACAATGATTTAAAGGGTTTCTATATTCACGTCTTGAATACTAATAGCAAGAAGATCTGCTTTAGACTAACATATTAGAGAAAAAGGTGATTGTATGACTATGGAGGAGAAGAAAGTTATGAGTATGTCGGAACAGACAGCGCGCCGCTGGCTTGGAGAGCGCGGAGTGACGATTGATGATATCGCTGAACTTGTTTTGTTCCTGCAGCAAAAATACCATCCAAACCTTGAACTAGAGGAATGCCGCGAAAACGTGGAACGCGTACTCAGAAAACGTGAAGTTCAAAACGCGATTTTAACAGGTATTCAAATGGATCTACTGGCGGAAAAAGGATTGCTTGAAGAACCGCTTCAATCCATTATCGAATCCGATGAAGGACTATACGGCGTGGACGAAATACTTGCCCTATCTATTGTGAATGTGTATGGTTCCATCGGGTTTACGAATTACGGGTACATCGATAAGCAAAAACCCGGCATTCTCGATCATTTAAACGATAAGTCGCATGGCAAGGTGCATACCTTCCTTGATGATATTATCGGAGCGATTGCCGCAGCCGCTTCAAGCAGGCTGGCTCACCGGGCTGCACATACAGAATAAAAAAATCCGGCCGCGTTTGAAAAAGTGAATTCTAAAAAAAACCAGGATGATTCCATAAATGTGGATCGATCCTGGTTTTTTGTTTTAGGTTGCTTTTTTTCAGCTAATTGACTGGATGATGAAGCAATTAGCTGCCAAAAATTAAGTCTTCTTCTTAAAATTGAGCCGATTACGGATCACTATAGAACAAATAGGCAAAAACAGCCTTATTTCGTCAATTTTGCTTTTTGTTTTATTGTACGATTAACGCCGATAGAGCTGTCTATCGGCGGGTTTCGTGATTCTATCAGCGGCTTTGGACTTTCTATCGGCGGCTTCCTCGATTCTATCGGCGAATGACCACAAGCCTAAAAATTAGGCGCCCTTTCTCTGTCAAAAATTGTGTATTCTTCAAGTCGTGACTAGAGAGCCCACGCAGAGGAGGTTCACCTCACCCCCTGCGAAAAGCGAAGCATCCAGAAGTGAAAACAACCAATCACCCTGCTAATTTAAACAGCTGCCCTTTAAAGATTCTTTCAGCTGCCCACGCAATGCGGCCGGATCTTTTTTATTTCACTTCCCATTCATCCAATGTTTGAATTGTGTAAGTTGGTTGCTCCTGATACTTCTCTAAATGCTCTTTTTGCGTCACACCAGTGTAAACAAGGAGCGTATCCATCCCCGCCTTAATGCCAGCAAGGATATCTGTGTCGTAGTAGTCGCCTATCATGATCGTGTCTTCTTTATCGGTTCCGAGCACCTTTAAAGCTTGATTCATGATGATGGATTCTGGCTTACCGATAAAAATCGGATCCGTTTGGGTAGAGACCGCTACTACAGATGTCAGTGATCCATTCCCCGGCAGCAAGCCCCGCTCTGTTGGAATCGCAATATCACCATTTGTAGAAATAAACGTTGCTCCGTTACGAACGGCTAAGCAGGCAGTTGCCAGCTTTTCATACGTAATTCCCCGGTCAATGCCCACTACAACAAAATCCGCTTGTTCATGGTCAACTAGCTCTAGCCCTTTTTCAGCAAGTGCTGACCGAATGCCTTCTTCCCCAATCACATACACAGTCGCTCCGGCTTTTTTCTCGGCAATAAAACTAGCGGTTGCCATAGATGTGGTGAACACTTGTTCAGGCGTTGTTGGAATATCAAATCCAACTAACTTCTCTGCCACCTGTTCAGGCGTTCTTGATGAGTTGTTCGTTACAAACAAATATGGAAGGCCCGCCGCATTCAACCTGGAAATAAAGTCTCCTGCTTCTTTAATCTTTTCCGTGCCTCGATACATCGTTCCATCTAAATCGATTAAATATCCTTTATATGATTTCATTTATTCGTCACCTCTGTTTATTATTATGGCGCAAAAAAACGCTTTCATATAAGAAAGCGCCGCATCTTATGGTTTAAACGCAGAAACTGGGCCTAATTCATACACTAAATAGGCTCTTACCTTTTCAGGAAACATCTTCAAGGCATCTAAATGATCTGAGAATGCCTGCTTCACTTCTTCATGGTCCACTCTCGTATAATAACGAACTAACGGATTTCGCAGACCTACCATGACTTTCAAAGAAGCTGTCATTTCCTTCGTAATCACCTTCTCGTCATCTAAAATATCTACGATGTCTTCGTAGCTTCCTGGATCACGCATGATAAACCCATCAATCATCGCATTTCCTACATCTAAAATAGATTCAATCACCGTGTGAGCCATCCGTTCTAAAGCGGCTAACTCCAGTGCTGATTCCCATTGGCTTTGTTTTTCAAAAGCCGAAAGCTGAACTTCCATGAACTTTAATGTTTCTTCGATTTTTTCCCGATCCACAAAATACACAGTGAGCACCCTTCCATCACTTCTTTTGATTCCTTCTTATTTTACCATTAATTCTTAAGAGAAAACATTCCTATCCACTCGGACTTTCATTTGTTACAATGAAAAGACTACTGGCCGCACTATGCGCCGCTCTTAACTTGAGGGAGGGATCGATATGTCAGAAAGATTTTTCTTGTATGATGACACAGAAGATACGAAAACCCGTTTCGTTTCATTCATGGGTGAACATCACCGCTATGACCTTGCCATCACTCACACTGATCGGCATTACGGAAAGAAATTAGTCTTAAATATTCAGGGCAGCCGCTTTGCTATCATTGGCCGCGATGATTTAGATGAACCCGGTTATCTCGAACACGCTTTCCAATTAAACGAAGAAGAAGCAAGTGAACTTCGCGATTTTTTATATGAAGTCATCTAATGCAGCCTCAAAGGATTTCCAATTGGGAATCCTTTTTTCATGCGAATATTTCACCCGCTCTCGGACAAATTAATGTGAAAAGACGCTGGAGGTGTTCACCATGTTTCCAAACGATGAAATGGAAGAGGAAGAAAAATATACAGACTTTTCGAATGTAGAAGCCGGACGCAACTTTTTAACGCCTGAGCAGCTGCCGGAAGGACCTTATGGATCACCAATTAATAAAGACAAACCCGTTAGCAACAAGTCCACTCCATGGGAAGAAGGACAAAGATATTACAGTGCCTTTAACTATGAAAATAAGACGCTGCATCAGCATTTGCCTAGACAAATGGAAGGTGCCCACCCGCCCCACGACGACCCAGAAGAGAATGAAAGTCCTCCATACGATGACGTATCTACGTCTTAACAAAGATCAGGCTGCCTTCATTTTACAAAGGCAGCTTTTTGTAAATGCTCCCTCTAAAAAAAAGAAAAAACCAAGCCATTACATGCTTGATTCTCCCTTGATTACTTCTTTATTTTTTTTGCGACGAAATAGGCACAGCCGAAATTGCAGTATTCATATAAATATTCCTTTAATGTGCCGATTTTAGAATCAAATGAAGCCTTTTGATTTTTATCATCATAAAAGCCCTTTAATCGCAGCTGACCGTATCCCCAGTCGCCTACAATGTAATCATACTTAGTTAAAATGTCGCTGTATCGTTCACGGAATACTTCCTCATTAAATCCATCGTTATTTTCATCAATGATTTCATAGCAATGATTTTGAATACAAACCATTATTTCACCATCCTTTTCATCCTTCTTTCATTATAGCGGATTCGCCATAAATTACTAAGCAAAAAATCAATAAACCGAGGGCAATCTAATGCCTAGGGGGTGCTAAAAATGAAAAAACCACTATTAGCTATGGGTGTGGCAAGCTTCGTGATGCTTGCAGGCTGTAATATGAATAATGACAATGCTGCTGATGAGCAAGGAATGGTTCATAAAAATGGGAATACACTGAATGTTCGTGACCGTGAAGACCTTTATAACGAAAATGAAACCCGTACGTATAAAGACGAGGTCATGACCAAACGATCAAATGCTGAATTCGGCTATGTCCGCCAGCAAAAAAGTCCGATCCAAGGACAAACCGTTTCTTATAAAGATATGTATACCATGGATCGGGAGCGTACGGCTGATGCCATCAGTAAACTAAGTGTAGCAAATCCATCAGTCAATGACTGTTCTGTGCTCGTAACTGATGAGGAAGTATTGATCGCTTATGATACCGATGCAAAAACAAAAAAAGAACGCATGAATGCCGCTGACCAAGTAAAGCGGACAGCCATGAGTGTCGTTCCACGCTGGTACCATGTCTACGTAACCGATGACACCGGCCTTCGCCGTGACATCGAAAACATTGCACCAATGGGCCCTAACATGGATGGAGCCGAAGACACAATCGAAAAAACCATCAAATTAATGAAAGCTAACTCTCCACAAGGCAAAAGCACCGTAGAAGGCGAAAACCCAAATGGAGAAACCAAGGCTGACAAAGAAATGTAAAATGCGCTGTTCAGGAGCGACAGGCAAATAGGCAGATACCAAAAAGGCGCTCTTTGCCTTTATGGTGTCTGATCTTTTGACCCGAGCTCCTAGCGTATTTTACTGGACAATCCGAAATGTAAAAGTCGTTTGCTCAGGTGTGAAGGGCAAATAGGCTTTTTAGACGATATCGGCAACTTTGCTCGGGTTATCGGCAACTTTTTAGATTTATCAGCAACTTTGCTCGGGTTATCAGCAACTCACTTGGTTGCCGAAGCTGATGCCAGATTCTCTGCATATGTAAGGAGCCGCTCTCACGAAGAGAGCGGCTCCTTGCTATCTTATGCTTCAAGCGAAGCGATTTCACCTTGTTCTTGTTTGGCCTTTGAAGCTGCGTTTACTTGTTCATCGGCATGGTAAGAAGAACGGACAAGAGGTCCCGCTTCACAGTGGCTAAAGCCTTTTGTCATAGCGATTTCACGAAGCTCCGCAAACTCGTCTGGGTGATAATATTTTTGCACCTTCAAGTGTTTTTTAGAAGGCTGCAAATATTGGCCGATCGCCATAATATCCACGTTATTCGCACGCAGATCATCCATCGTTTCAATAATTTCTTCCTTCGTTTCGCCAAGCCCAATCATGATACTCGATTTCGTTGGAATATCCGGCTGCATGTCTTTGGCTCTCTTCAAAAACTCTAAAGAACGTTCGTATTTTGCACGGGCACGGACTCTTGGAGACAAGCGTTTCACCGTTTCAATATTATGATTCATAATATCAGGACGCGCATCCATAAGCACACGAAGATTTTCTTCCACGCCGCCCATGTCTGAAGGCAATACTTCAATAGAAGTAAACGGGTTCTTTCTGCGAATGGCACGAACTGTTTCTGCGAATACGGCTGCCCCGCCATCTTTTAAATCATCACGGGCAACGGCTGTAATAACAACATGCTTCAAGTTCATTAATTGAACAGAATCAGCTACTCGTTCTGGTTCCTGCAAGTCCAATTCTGTTGGAAGACCGGTTTTAACCGCACAAAAACGGCAGGCTCTCGTACATACATCACCTAAGATCATGAATGTTGCTGTCCGGCGAACTGCCCAGCATTCGTGAATATTAGGACACTTGGCCTCTTCACAAACGGTGTGCAGGTTGTTTTCGCGCATCATTTTCTTTAAACCTGTATAGTTTTCATTCGTATTAAGCTTTATTTTTAACCATTCCGGTTTACGCAAATGTTCCTCTTTTTTGCTCATTCTCTTCATCTCCATTCGTTTCTGTTATAGCAAAAAGAGTCCAGAGTGACTATGTATGGCTCAGCCTGTATCAGTCGACTAAAACAGACCCTCATCTAAAAGAAAGAAAGTACGTTCTTTTGACACTTTATCACAGTAAATATTGTAACACAACTTTTCATGTCTAGCGGAACAATACAGTATTTTCATGAATGATTTTCTGCTTTTTATCGCAAAATAAAAGGAAACCTTTACTAATGGGAGGGAATATTTTTGAAGAAAGTCATTTGGCTGGTTCTATCCATATGGTTTCTGAATGCGATGCCTTTTGAAGCGGCCGAAACCGAAGCTGATAAAAGAATGTATCAGAACCGGATGGAATTATTTAAAAAGATGGAGACAGCTACTGCGATCCCCTGGTATTACTATGCAGGGATCGATCAATATGAAAGAAGTCTCCGGTTTGTAAGGGATGACTTGCCTAAACCTAAAGATAACATTTCTGTTTATATTCCGCCGGAAAAGTGGGCGGGGTATATGAACCCTAATCATGAGGATACTTCCCCTTTAACTATTGCTTTCTTTCATGGGGTTGGTGTAGATGGAAATGGGGATGGGAAAGCAGACCGGACGGATAGCGAAGATGTATTAGCTGCCATTGGAAAATACCTTTTATCTTATGGGACCGACCATGACAACATAAAAATTGCCTTATGGCGCTATTATCAGCGGGACAAGTCAGTCAGTCTAATTATCGGTAACGCCATGATGTATAAAAACTATGGAAAACTGAACTTGCAGGATAAAACTTTTCCTCTTCCTAAACGGTTTAACTATTCATATAAGAATACGTGGGGAGATGCTCGCGGTTGGGGCGGCAGAAGAACCCATGAAGGAACCGATATTTTTGCCAATTACAGCGTGCCAGTCCGTTCTGTTTCATACGGTATCGTAGAAATGAAGGGCTGGAACCGCTTTGGCGGCTGGAGAATTGGCATCCGCGATATCAATAACACATACTATTACTACGCCCACCTAAACGGGTTTGCTGATGGCTTAAAAATTGGACAAACTGTAGCACCCGGCACCATCATTGGCGGTGTCGGCAGCACAGGCTATGGCCCGCCTGGCACATCAGGAAAATTCCCTCCGCATCTGCATTTTGGCATGTACAAGGACAATGGCAAAAACGAATGGTCTTTTGATCCGTATCCTCATTTGAAAAATTGGGAGCGGCAATCAGACTCCTAATAAAGAAGGGTGTATAGCACATTCAGCTATACACCCTTCTTCTTATTTACTTGGCCTTTTTGGACTTAGCCACTGCGTTTGCAATACTTGCTCCAAGCCCGCCCCAAATAATTACTATTCCCATAATCATCATCACGATTGCGCTGCCTGACATTATGATACCTCCTTATTTCCATTATTCATTTCATGAGGACTCTTTCTCCATTTCAATGACATGAACACAAATCCAATGACAATGGCGCCAATGGCTACAGCCCATCCGGAATATAATAAGAAGCTAGTCGGGTATCCTTCATAATTATCTTTAATGTTCGTTAAGATATTTTGGAACATCATGTAACCTAAGATGATTGGTGTAATACCCGCAAGACATACTTTCCACCAAGCACCCAGCATGATATCTGAGATGCTGTCTGCATGTGATTTAAGATTGTTAAGCTCTTTTAGTACCCATGCAACAACTACTACTTCCACTAATCCAGCTAGTGCAACACCGAATTGGTTAATGAAATAATCTGCCGCATCTAAGAAATACAAGCCCCCGTTTGTTGCAAACAGAATCGAGATAATGGCGGATAAGCCCCCGCCGACTAATACGGCTTTTGTTCTCGAAACATTAAATTTATCTTGTACACCTGCGACAAATGTCTCAACAATCGACATCAATGACGTTAAACCAGCAAGTGTTAAACAGACAAAGAATAGTGTGCCAAACAGGCCATTGAATGCAGGGAATTCGTTAATAATTTGCGGGAAGACAACGAAAGCCAAGCCCACTCCTGCTGTAACTACTTCATTAATTGGCACTCCTTGCTGCTGAGCCATGAAGCCTAATGCAGCGAATACGCCAATACCAGCTAAAAGTTCGAAACCTGAGTTTGCAAAACCAGTAATAAATGCATTATTCGTTAAATCTGTTTTCTTTGGAAGATAACTTGAATATGTGACCATTATTGCAAAAGCGATTGATAAACTGAAGAAGATTTGACCATAAGCTGCTACCCAAACTTTTGGATCAGCAATGGTGCTCCAATTCGGTTTGAAGAATGCATCAAGACCTGCCATAGCTCCGTCTAAAGTCAGTGCCCGTACAACAATAATTAAGAATAAAATAACAAGTGCAGGAATAAAGATTTTGTTTGCTGCCTCAATCCCTTTTTTAACACCTTTAACTAAGATTCCTAGTGTAATCACCCAAACAACGACTAACGGAATAAATACACCTGAAACAATTCCTCCAACTTCTCCTGGAGCTTCAGCTAACTTTAAGTACTCTCCAAACAAGAAGCCTCCTGGATCGTCTCCCCACTTTAAATCAAAGGAGAAGAATGAGAACGACATCGCCCAAGCGATAATAACGGCGTAATAAGTAGATATAACGAATGAAATCGCCACCTGCCACCAGCCAAGCCATTCAAACTTTTTGCTTAATCGCGCATACGATAATGGAGCTGAACCTTTGTATTTATGTCCAATTGTAAATTCAAGAACTAATAACGGAATACCTGCTGTTAATAATGCGAATAAATACGGAACAAAGAAAGCGCCTCCACCATTTTCATAAGCGACTGCAGGAAACCTCCAAATATTCCCTAACCCAATTGCAGACCCGACTGCAGCCAAGATAAAACCTGCTCTTGTTCCCCACTGCTGACGTTGTTGATCCATAATAATCCCTCCTATAACTCTATCCTATTTTAGAAATTTTACCTTTATTCAGACAATTTAAAATTATCATCATTATTATATCTAGTAATTATGTAATAGTAAATATTATTTTCAAAAATTTTTTAAGAATAATTTTTTCCATGCATAAAAAAGCTGGCTCATGTATGTGATCTTCTCTTCTATGCGTCAACTTCTCTAAATTCCTGAAAAGTTTATGGCGAAAAAAAGAAAAGAAAATTTCATGAGCCAGCTACAAAATTACTATTTAGATTCTTCTACAACCTCATCCATTGGATTCATCTTTTTCAAAACAAAAGCCGTCGCCACTAATAATGCGAGTGATACAGCTAATGAAATCCAAGCATTTCCTGTGAAACCAATGACTACAAACCCAATAGCAGCAATCGCAGCCGCTAATAAGGCATATGGAGTCTGGGTTAGAACGTGATCAATATGATTGCTTCCTGCTCCAGTTGATGAAAGGATCGTTGTATCTGAAATAGGTGAGCAATGATCTCCAAATACCGCTCCGGCTAGAACTGCCGCCATGGCTGGAAGCAAAAGTGAAATGTCTGTTGATGCAGCGATTTCCCCAGCAATCGGAAGAAGGATGCCGAATGATCCCCATGACGTTCCTGTAGAGAAAGCCATGACCCCTGCTACAAGGAATAAAACGACTGGCAAGAAGGCAATATCCATGTTGGATTTCTCAACTAATCCTGCCAAGTACTTTCCTGTTTCAAGCTCGCCAATTAATGCGACGATCGTCCAAGCAAAGAATAAAATATAAACCGCAGGAAGCATTGATTTAATGCCTTCCCACACACCTGTAAAGAAGATGCCAGTATCGACGCCTTTAAAGACCATGCTTTGACGGAGGAACATAATGACTGAAACCAATAACCCAAACAAACCGCCGTACAGTAATGATTTAGCTACGTCTGTGCTTTCAAAGATCTTTAGAATCGTCACTTCTCCTTCAACCGCCTGGCTGCCGGTCCAAAGCATTGCAGCTACTGTCCCAACAATTAAAGCAATAATTGGCCAAAGCAAATCTCCAACCGTTCCTTTTGAACTGACAGGCAGATCATCTTTCAATTCGCCCGCAGCTTCGCGATCTGTCGGGTGAACCTCTCCTGTTTGAATCGTATGCATTTCATGCTTTTTCATCGGACCAAAATCAAATTGCATGTAGGCTGAAAGGAAAACAAGTCCTAAAGCCACCCATACATAGAAATTCATTGGTATTATTTGCAAAAACGCAGAGAATGCCGTATATTGAGTGACCTCATGTGATACGAGAATCGTTCCGATAATCCCAATAATGTACGCTCCCCAGCTAGAAATTGGAGAAACAACACAAACCGGAGCTGATGTTGAATCAATAATATAAGCAAGCTTAGAACGTGAAATCCGCTGGCGATCTGTAATTGGACGTGAAATCTGTCCGACCGCAAGTGCGTTAAAATAATCATCAATAAAAATAATAATCCCGAGGATCGCTGCCATAATTTGAGCGCCAACCCTTGATTTCACTCGAGTGGTTACCCATTCTCCAAACGCACGGCTTCCACCGGATATGTTAATAAACGCAGTGATCATACCAAGAATAAGTAAAAAGAACACAATGTAAAGGTTCCACGTACTCCATTCTCCGTCTGCATATACATTACCTGAAGCAGCTCCCCAGGCAATCGATACTGTTTTTCCTAAGTTAAAATCTGCAAGCAATAAAGCGGAAGCAATAATTCCCACTCCTAATGAAAGCAGTACTCGCCTCGTCAGAATAACCATTAAAATGGCTAATGCTGGGGGCAATAACGAAAAGATTGTATTTTCCATTTTTTTCTCCTCCTGTTGATGTGAAAGAGGCGGACTACGGAATCGGAAATGTACACCTGCGCTTTTTTAAGCACAAAAAAAAGGCATTGATAGAGAAAACTATCATTACCTTTTGTCGTAATGCAAGTCTTTCCTCCATCGCGATCTGTAGCTCCCCATTACAGACAATCTATTCATTCTGCAATGAGAGTGTTACTCTTTTTCAGAATAACCCCAATACCAACTATGCTGACACATATATGGTACTTCGGCAAAACCACCTTTCAACCGCGATCTCTGTTGTCATCCTCACGCTGTTTACTCATTAATTCTGCAGCCTCTACCCCACCGGATTGTGATAAGGTTCAACTATTCAGTTAGTAAAAGTGTAACAGTTAATAATTCTTTTGCCAAGACCTTTTTCCTGCCTTCCCTTGCAAAACCACCCTCTCCTGCCACAGTCTGTCTATTTGGCAGGTACTGTAATGGATGGTGAAGTATTTCCGCCTCCGTTATAGAAATTCGGAACTTGGCCATGTATAAGCCCCATTGCAACAGGAATATCCTGCTTAACAGTTGTCACTTTTGTGGCAAATGGAACAATGATTTGCACGCTGACTTCTACTTCAATAAACACTTCTACATATGCATTATTAATGCCATAAGGTTTTACATTTGATTTCACATCCGACTTCACATCACCAATGGCATGAAATCGAATCGGCACTTTAGGACCTAAGTTTCCGAGCAAAGCGTTATTTGTCACTTGCCCTAAAGGAATCGTGTACACAATGCCTTCTGAATTTTCCGTTTCTTCGTTTTCAATTTCTACATCAGCCAGCAGCTCAAGCGCCTGCAAATTTCCTTTTTCCGCTTCTTTTAAGTTCAACTGCACTAAATTTGTGGTTTCAGCAAGCACTCGATTAATGATTTCCGTATTAAATTTAGTCGTCGTTGTATCACCCGGAACCGTTTCAATGATGTCATTAATATCAATGACATGAGCTATTTTTTTGTTAATCGCTTTACTGATCACCATCGCTGCAATCCTTCTCGTCTCCGTTTCCGCATAGCTGAGCAGAGTTGGCTTTACACTTTCATTGATGATCCAAAGGCTTGAAGCAGTCGAAAAAGTGAAGAGAATCAGGGTAATTAATAAGACATATTGCAGAGGGAGCGGCCCTCTTTTCGTTTTCCATTTTCTAGGCGCAGCCAAAAAAACCCCTCCTTCTATTAGCTATATGTATGCGGCAAGAAGAAGGGATAACGCAAAAATATTTTTTAGGCAAAGATGTTTTTTAATTGATTGAAATATTTGCAAGAGTCATCCGCACTTAGATGGATTCAGCCTCTACAATTCGCTGCATTCCGGCTTATGATACAGCTGAAGCAGCTTCCATTCCATTACGTCTCTGAGAAATTCCGGCATAAAGTATTGTTTGTCCGCTGCCCTGTACAGCTCGGTAAAGAAGTGTCCGTAGGTGAACATATCCAATGTAGCCACCCGATAGATTCGTTTCGGTTCAATCTCTTTTCCTGCTACTTTAAATGTGTATTTCTCAAGATCCGCTTCAATTTGACTGTACACAAAGCGTCCCATCACTTTCCCTCTAAAACCGAGTCCTTTAATAGCCAAATGCGGCCACTTCTCGTCGAGGGTCTGTTTAATGACCTCTTTAAGCTCCGCACCAGAAAGAAGGATTAAACAAGGATTAATTGGATGAGGCAGCATTTGGTGCAGGTCATACTTCGTCACTGTTCCTTCTGAGAGTCCATTCAGCACCACACCGGCATTTAAAAAAGCGCAATCCGCTTCGCACCATTCAAGCAGCGCTTCATTTAGCATTTCGGGTAAAACAGAAGGCTGAAACCAATGATTTTCCAGGGGAACAGGAAGGGAGACAATCGGCTGTTTTAGTACTTGTTTTCCCAATGCTGTATAACTCTCAATTTGCTGCTTTTCTTGTTTAGGTGCTTTCAATTGTTTATTCGTTTCATACACCCTTGCTCTTTTCGTTAGAACCTGCTTAGTTAAAGGGTCTATATCAATTTCCACATGTCCGACATAATATCCGAATTTGCCCGCAGCCGCGAGAAGAGTTCCATTGATTTCTTTTCCTTCATGCAATAAGTGATGAGTATGAGCGCCGAGCACTAGATCCACAGGCAATTCCTCTGCGATCTTTTCATCATCATGCAAGCCAAGGTGAGAAAAGACAATGACAAGATCTGCTTGTTCTTTCAGATCGTTTACCTGCTTTTTTAACTCTTCTAAAGGAACAGACAGTTTCCAGCCCAGCTGTTCATAGGATACAGAGAAAAAAGCGGTTACTGCCGTAATAGCTACCTTTAAACCTTGTCTTAATTCAAAGATTTTATAAGGAATCGCCCACTGCGGCCGCTGTCCTTGCTTGTCGAACAGATTCGCGATGACCACTGGGAATTCTGCTTCCTCGTAAAGCCGGTTCAGCCCTTCTTTAGAGAGGGTAATTCCTTCATTATTTCCAATGGTAACCGCATCATAGCCAGCTTCATTTAAGAGCTTGACATTGCCTCTGCCAAGCGTACCCTCCGTATATGGGTGGGCACGATCGACGTGGTCTCCTAAATCAACGACCAGCACATCTTCTCCTGCTTCTGTATGTGTCACTTTTCTATCTTGCAAAAACTGGTGTATGCGAGGCCAATTTTCGAAATGGCTATGAAGATCATTGGTATGATAAATATGAATGGTTTCTTTCAAAGATAAACACCTCATTTCTTGCGGAAAGAGTTAAGCAAGACCCTGATATATTAATCGTATGCCGATGATGATTAAAATAATTCTAAGCAGTGATACAAGTGCTTTCGATTTCAATTTTGTATTGAGATAAGCTCCTGCTTTAGCTCCAATCCAAGCTCCCGGAATTAAGGCCAGCGCATACAGCCACACCACATGTCCAAATGCAACATGAGTTAAAGAGCTAATAATCGCTGACAAAAAAATAATAAACATAGACGTTGCCACGGCTACATGGGGCGGAAAAGCAAAAAGCAAAATCATTGCCGGCACAAGCAAGGAACCGCCGCCAATACCAAATATCCCGGAAAGAAAACCGATCAAAAAGGCGATTAGAATAGCCTGTGACGGCTGAAAGCTATATGTAAGTTGTTGGCCATTTTTTTCAGTAAAGATTCGCTGAATACCGCCTTTTCCCGCTGCCGGAAGAGGCTTGACCTTAGATCTGAACATCAATATTAAAGCCGTGATGATCATAAAGATACCAAAGTAGACTTGAAAAGATTCCATATTTAAAATGCGGTTCACATAAGCTCCCGCAATACCCCCTGGCCCACTGCCAATGAAGAATATCCACCCGCTTTTATAATCGACGGTTTTATATTTCATATAAGCAAGAGTAGAAGACAGGCCGGTAAAGATCATAATAATAAGTGACGTACCTACCGCTTGCTGCGGTGATAAATCCAACAGCATGGCCATTGATCCAAAGTATAGAATAGCAGGAACAATGATCACACCGCCGCCAAGACCGATTAACGAGCCGATCGTCCCTGCTACTAGACCAATGCTCATCAGTAAAACCCACTCCACAACCATTTCCTCCAAACGTTAAAATAAATCTAGCTGTTTCGGTGCTAAATGATGATATTCTGTCCCCGTTAGTTCAATGAACTGTTTCGCATTATCAGCTGCATCCCCGCCTGAATTATTATTAAATAAGATAGATACTTCTTTGCTTTGCTTTAATAATGCCTTCGCATAGTCTGCCCACTGCTTCAATTCGTTTTCATTATAACGATATAAATAGCGGACATCACGCCAATTTTTATTCCCTTGCTTTCGCCAGCCATTGCGGTTTCTTCCATGCATACGGACCAGCGTTTTCTCTGGGTGCGTTGCTTTTAATATGATAGGCACTGACCCATCTCCCGCTTGCGGTTCATCGCAGACAGAATGTATCCACCCTTCCTTTTCCATGAAGGTAAGGGTTTGATCTAAGTAGGCCTTGGAATACCATGATTGGTGACGGAACTCTAGCGCCAAGGGCAGGTCTCCCATCTGCTCCCTGCAATAACGTAAATAATCAACATTCTTTCGCTGGCAGTCAAACCAAGGCGGAAACTGAAAGAGCACCATGGATAACTTACCGCTCTCCGTCATCGGCTGCAGTGACTCACGAAATGCTTGAAACATCTCTCCTTTCGAATCAAAAGGAATTTCACCGCGCTCATGCCCGGTCATCCCTTGATACGCCTTGACTACAAATTGAAAGCGCTCAGGTGTTTCATCCGTCCACTTTTGCATATTCCTAAGCGGCTGCACAGCATAAAAGCTCGCATCCACCTCAACAACTGGAAAATGAGCGGCATATTCTTTTAATTTATCACGAGAAGAAGTGCCATTTGTATATAGAGAATCGTGGTCTCCCCATCCCGTCACACCAATGTTCAGCATGAAATCACCTCTTATTCGTTCATTTTAGCATATTTAAGTGGCGTCTTCTTCAAGTAAAAACGGAAGACTTTCCGCACTATTTTACTATTACCCAATTAAACCGGAATTTCACCCTATCAAAGAAGAGGTGAGAACGTTAAATTATGAAATAAACAGCGGAGCAATCACGTGAATCACAATATCCGCCATAAAATGAGCGATCATGGCAAATTCAATCCCTGACTTGAGAAACAGCAGTCCAAATACAATTCCTCCTGTTCCATTGATTAAAAGCATACCTAGAAATAAACCAATAGTCATTTCATAAGTAGCAGAAGCGATTCCATAATGCAGTCCCGCGAAGATCAAGGAAGCAAATATGATCGCTACCCAATAATCAGAAGTTTGTATGTGAGAGCGCTTTCTTAATTTAGTAACGATCCACAAGACGAAGGTGATTAAGAAGAAGCGAAAAATCGTTTCTTCTGTGGCTGCTGCACCAAACGAACCCATGATCCCTAGCCACCAGACTGGTTCACTAATCGAAGAATTATCTATTCCAAGCGGCTTAGAAATGGTCAGACTGATGAGGATAATGAGAAGGGCCGCAAGTACTCCATAGCCCGCTGCCGCCAGCATTTTTTTCATATATATTGCGTCCAATTTATTCTTGGAAACGACTGTATCTAAAATCGGTGTCTTTACATGTACCTTTTTCGCCATCAGCATCGCTAAAAAAATAAGGATAGCTGACTCTACTATCATTTGACCAGTGAATATAAAGAAGAATTCCGTCTTTGATACTCCCATCTCCTGATGAAAGTTTCCCCTTGCCAGTGCATAAGGAACAATAGCCATTGCACCGGCCGCATTAATCCCAAGAATGGTAAAATATAATTTCCAATGAATCAGCGGCTGTTTACTGATCACTTCCGCTGGTTCTGCTGATTGTACCTCACTCACTTCATCCACATATTGATCCATCTTCTGCTCGAGCAGCTCAGCCAGCTGATCCGATTCTTTAATATATAGGAATGCTTTATTCACTTCTTTTTTTATACCAAAATAACTTTTCGAGATTCTAGGAGATGTAAAAATGATTTCGTACTTTAACTCATCACCCATGCCGAAGATGTGCGTCAGCAGCCTAGGAAAAGCCGTAACGTGAAACACTCCCTTTTCATGGATCATTCCGCCTTTTTGATCATATTGAATGGCAGCCTTTTGAATCGATTGGATGTCTTTTATATGAAAATGAAATTCTCTTCTTGAACCAATCTTCATTTCTACAAGATTATTTTTCACTTTAACCGGTGTATTTCTCAGCCAGTTATAGTCTCCTAAAATGTAAAGAATGCTGTATATATGCAGAGCAGTTAGTATATAGGCCATGGATGGAGCCTCTGCTTTTAAATAGATATGAAACACAACCATTTCAATCACTTGTTCATGCATCAAGGCTAAAAATAACCAATAGTAGTTCGACTGCTTATGCAAGGAAAAAGACTGTCCATCTTGATCATGATGAGCCGTTCTCCAGCGAAAGAAAGCATAATAAATGACCTTCCATTCCTTTTGAATCATTGTGAAGAAGGGGTTCTCGTCAATATCTCCCTTCTTGTATTTCACCATTAAAAAGATCAAAAAAGCTTCTAACCCCACCGCCAGTATGATGAGCCAAACTAGATAATACGTATCCATGTGCCATCCCCCTATCGATATTTTCTAATTTCGTACCAATAAATCAGATACTGGATCACCCCGAGTCCAATTAATAAAAGCAGAGGATAGTATGGAATATGGTGAAGGTAAGCGACAGAAGCAATGGCAAAAGGCATGGAAGATGCAAAGAAAATATAGACCTTTCTTGTTGCTTGAAAGGTAATCCACTTAAGCCCTTCATCCTCTTCCTTAAACTCCATCGGCATGAGTGTCGGCTTGATCCGATCGTTGGGATTCTTTCGATTATGAATTGGAATGAGTCCCATCAACAGAAAAAGAGGAATGATCAAGACGAATGGATCAATGTTTAGCCAACTCGGTACTTCGTTCTTGAAATGCTCCCCAAGCAAGATCAGGCCAAAACTCAAAATTAGAAGTGCATTAAACAATGGTGATTGAAACACTTTTTTCAGCATGATTCCTTGTCTCCTTCTAAATAAAATATGTCTTCAATGGGTAACTGAAATTCACGAGCAATCTTTAATGCCAGCGTAATAGACGGCGCATAATCTCCTTTTTCAATTAAACCGATCGTCTGTCTCGAAACCTCTATACGATCAGCCAAATCCTGCTGCGTTATACGAAATCTGGCACGCAATTCACGGACTCTATTCTTTAACATTTCCAAATTTCACCTCACTATTTAATGTAAGCGTAAATGATCTATAACAAAATGTAAATGATCCTTGTCATTTTTCCATATAATTGTAACAAGTTATTGACTATCTGATGTAATATGCGAATCTTCAATTTTGTTTTACTCTCTTAAAAACGTGGAATATGAAACTACTATAGAAATTTTAGGGGGAAACTTCGTGTCACGGGGAAAAAATCGAACAATTAGATCGCTATACTATAAAGTTGTGACTTTGACATTATCATTGTCACTGCTGCCGGGAGCTGCCGCAGCTTATGCACAAGCACCTGATAAAGAAACAACAATCATTCTGTCTTTTGATGGAATGCGTCACGATTTAACTCAACAATACATAAAGGACGGAATGCTGCCTCATTTTAAAAAGATTCAAAAAAACGGTGTGGTTGCTAAAAACGTGACAACCGTTAACCCCTCTTTAACTGCCGCATCCCACGCTTCGATTGCAACAGGGGCAAAGCCAGAAAAAACCGGCTTTGTCAGCAATGAATTTCATTATCCTGATACGAAGCTGACAGAGACACAGGATGCTTTTTTAGCTAACATTGATGTGCCGCCACTATGGAGAGAAGTAAGAAATCAAGGAAAAACCACAGCGACTATCGGCTTTCCTGGCTCTAACCCAAAAGGCAAAAAGGAAGCGGATTATGCCATTTATTATGGTCAGACATGGTCTGAAAGCAAGCTAGAAAATCTCAAATTTAAAAAAGCGGAAAACTGGACAAATACACCTGAAAGTTATTCCCCAGCCAAATCAGCAGAATTGTCTATTAAAGTTCAAAAAGGAAAGAATGAAAAACTGCATCTTCTGGCTCTCGATGCAACAGACAATAACAAAACGGACTACACCCATTTTTATTTGTCAGAGGATCAAACGATTGATGAGAGCGATGTTTCTTTTCAGGCAAATGATTGGGCTGCCAAAGATCTAAAAGTGAAAAAAGGTCAATCAGCAGGTTTTTGGTTTAAATTAAAAGGGGTAAAGCCCGATTTATCATCCGCCAAATTATATCGGACAGCCATCACATCAGGGGTGATCGAAGGACCCGGAAATTTTTCAGAGGAAATCAAAAACAAGTTTGGCTTCTTCCCCGACCAAGATGATACACCTGCATTTAAAAAAGGCTGGATTACGAGAAAAGAATATGAAGAAATCAGCGGTCGCTTTGTAGACTGGATGAACGATGTATCATTGTATGTAAAAGATCAATATCAGCCTGATTTGCTTATGTTTTATAACCCGCAGATTGATCATGAAGAACATGAATTTCTTTTAACAGATCCCCGTCAGCCAGGTCATAAAGAAGGAAAATCCAAAGAATATATGAGCTATGTGAAATGGGCTTATAAAAAAGCAGATGAGACAACTGGACAGACGTTGAAAGCAATGGACAGCAATGACCGATTAATGATTGTGTCCGATCATGGCATGGAACCAGTTCACTCATCCATTTCTCCAAATTATGAATTAAAGAAAGCCGGATTGCTTGTTTTAGATAAAGAAGGAAAAGTAGATATCTCTAAGTCCAAAGCATATGCAGTATCCAGCGGTTCAATGGCCCATGTGTATATTAATAAAAAAGGCCGCGAAAAAGGCGGCATAGTTACAGAGAAAGAATATGAACAAGTACAGGAAGAGATTGTTGAGGTTTTTACTAAGATAAAAGATGAGCGGAAACTTTCATCAAGGAAGAAACTATTAAACCTGCATTATGACACGTTTAAAACGGACTTAGATACAAACGGCTGGAGTATGGATAGTGTAAAGGAACTGCTTGCAAGCTCTTACGCCGTCGTCACCGACAAGAAAGAAAATCCTTACGAACAGATTCTGAAATCCGATTCCAAGAAATTAAAAAATAGTAATCATACGAACACGGGAGATGTCGTTCTTTCCGCGGCAGAGGGATATATTGTGGATAACCATGTGGGTTCACCGATCCGTCCTTCTGTTGCACTAGGCAGCCATGGCGGCAATCCCGAGCGAAAAACGCTCCAGCCTGTCTTTTTTGCTTATGGAGATCAAATTGAAAAGAAAAAAATTAAACGAGATATAAGCGTTCTCGATATTGCTCCCACTGCCTATAAGTGGATGGAACTCGAGACCCCTAACTTCGTTGATGGCAAACCAATTAAAGAACTGGTTAAAAAATAGTTTGTTCAAAGGAACATTTTAAGTGAAAATCTTAAAATGTTCCTTTTTTTATGGTTTGAGCGGGGCGATTGTGGTGGATTTTCTCTATGAGGGGCGGCATTCTTTCCAAATATCGTGATATTCTTTCCGTTTCACCGCTTAATCTTTCCAATTTCACATTTATTCTTTCCGTTCCGGCCGTGGTTCTGTCCGATTTCCCCTTTATTCCTGCCGGGGCGACGATTGCGATCCTCCACGCGCTGCATTCTTTCCAAATGTCGTGATATTCTTTCCGTTCCAGCCGCGTTTCTGTCCGATTTCCCCTTTATTCCTGCCGAGGCGCAAATTGCGATTCTCCACACGCGACATTCTTTCCAAATGTCGTGATATTCTTTCCAATTTCACATTTATTCTTTCCGTTCCGGCCACGATTCTGTCCGATTTCATGTTTATTCCTGCCGGGGCGCTAATTGCGATCCTTTACGCGCTGCATTCTTTCCAAATATCGTGATATTCTTTCCGTTTTGCAGCTTATTCTTTCCATAATCTCATTTATTCTTTCCGTTCCGGCCGCGTTTCGGTCCGATTTCCCCTTTATTCCTGCCGGGGCGACGATTATGATCCTCCACGCGCGGCATTCTTTCCAAATGTCGTGATATTCTTTCCAAATGTCGTGATATTCTTTCCAAATGTCGTGATATTCTTTCAAATTCGCTCTTATTCTTTCCAATTTCCCATTTATTCTTTCCATTCCGGCCGTGTTTCTGTCCGATTTTGCACCTAATCCTGCCGGGGCGAAGATTTCGCTCTCTCCATCGCAGCATTCACCACCCACCACGCAGATTTCAACCCACGTAAAAAACCCAATCCGCAGATTGGGTTTTTCCATATTAACCGATCGAACCTTCCATCTCGAACTTAATCAGACGGTTCATTTCTACGGCATATTCCATTGGCAATTCTTTTGTGAATGGCTCGATGAAGCCCATGACGATCATTTCTGTCGCTTCTTCTTCAGAAATACCGCGGCTCATCAAGTAGAACAATTGCTCTTCAGATACTTTTGATACCTTTGCTTCGTGCTCTAATGAAATATTGTCATTCAAGATTTCATTGTAAGGAATCGTATCAGAAGTAGATTGATTATCCATAATTAATGTATCACATTCGATGTTCGCACGAGCGCCGTCCGCTTTTTTACCGAAGTGAACAACTCCACGGTAAGTTACTTTACCACCATGCTTAGAAATCGATTTAGATACGATCGTAGATGATGTATTTGGAGCTAAGTGAATCATTTTCGCTCCCGCATCTTGGTGCTGGCCTTTACCTGCTAGGGCAATGGACAATGTCATACCGCGCGCGCCTTCACCTTTTAAGATGACCGCTGGGTATTTCATTGTTAACTTAGAGCCGATGTTGCCGTCAATCCATTCCATTGTTGCATTCGCTTCACATGTCGCACGCTTTGTCACCAAGTTGTAGACGTTGTTTGCCCAGTTTTGGATCGTTGTGTAGCGGCAATAAGCGTCTTTATTTACATAAATCTCAACTACCGCACTGTGAAGAGAGTTCGTTGTGTAAACAGGTGCTGTACAGCCCTCTACATAATGTACGCTTGAACCTTCGTCAGCGATGATCAATGTACGCTCGAACTGACCCATATTTTCAGAGTTAATACGGAAGTAAGCTTGAAGCGGCGTATCTACTTTTACGCCTGGCGGTACATAGATGAAAGATCCGCCTGACCATACAGCTGAATTTAATGCCGCAAATTTATTATCTGTCGGAGGAATGACTTTCGCCCAATACTGACGGAAAATGTCTTCATTTTCTTTTAGAGCTGAGTCTGTATCTTTAAAGACGATCCCAAGATCTTCAAGTTCTTCTTTCATATTGTGGTAAACCACTTCTGATTCGTACTGAGCGGAAACACCCGCTAAGTATTTTTGTTCCGCTTCAGGAATACCTAATTTATCAAATGTTTGTTTGATTTCTTCAGGCACTTCATCCCATGAACGCTCTGAACGCTCAGAAGGTTTTACGTAATACGTAATTTCATCAAAATTTAAGGAAGCCAAGTCCCCGCCCCATTGCGGCATAGACATATTGTAGAAATGCTCTAATGATTTCAAACGGAAATCAAGCATCCACTGAGGCTCTTCTTTTAATTTAGAGATCTCTTCCACGATCTCACGAGTCAGTCCGCGTTCTGAGCGGTAAACTGAAATATCTTTATCTTTAAAACCGTATTTGTAATCGCCAATTTCCGGTGCTTTTTTAGCCATCTTACATTCCTCCTATCATGGTGTTATTGCTGATCTTCTTTAAGACCTTTCTCCATCGCCTTCCATGCAAGCGTCGCACATTTAATACGCGCCGGAAACTTCGCCACACCTTGAAGTGCTTCAATATCTTCAAGCTCTATATCATCCGGGTAGTCGTTTCCTTGCATCATATCGGAAAAAATTTGCGAAAGCTTCAGCGCTGTGTCAATATCTTTTCCTTTGACTGCCTGTGTCATCATAGAAGCAGAGGCCATAGAAATCGAGCAGCCTTCACCATCGAACTTTGCATCTGTGACTTTGCCGTCTTCCACATTCAATGTTAAATGAATGCGGTCGCCGCAAGTTGGATTGTTCATATCCACAGTTAAGCTTCCGTCTTCAATCCGTCCCTTATTGCGTGGATTCTTATAATGATCCATGATCACTTGTCGATACAGCTGATCTAAATTATTAAAAGACATCGCTGAAATACTCCTTTGTTTTGACAAGAGCTTTCACTAGCTTGTCAATATCTTCTTCTGTGTTATACACATAAAAGCTCGCTCTAGCTGTCGCCGAAACCTCAAGCCACTTCATTAGAGGCTGTGCACAATGATGGCCGGCACGAACAGCAATTCCTTCTGCATCGAGAACCGTTGCCACATCATGAGAATGCACGTCATCGAGATTAAATGTAACGAGACCGGCACGTTCTTCCCCGGAACGCGGACCGTAAATCTGCATGCCGTTTACTGTACTCATTTGCTCAATCGCATAGCCAGCTAACTGATGCTCATATTTTTCAATTTCATCTAAGCCGATTTCTTCAAGAAAATCAATTGCGGCACCAAGACCAATCGCACCTGCGATAATCGGAGTTCCGCCTTCGAATTTCCAAGGAAGCTCTTTCCAAGTTGACTCATACAGACCGACGAAGTCAATCATCTCTCCGCCAAATTCAACCGGCTCCATCTTTTCAAGAAGATGCTTCTTACCGTATAGAACCCCAATGCCGGTTGGACCGCACATTTTATGTCCTGATAGTGCAAAGAAGTCACAATCAAGATCTTGAACATCGATCTTCATATGCGGAGCAGACTGCGCTCCATCGACTACCATGATTGCTCCTTTTTCGTGGGCAATTTTAGCAATTTCTTTTACCGGATTAATCGTTCCAAGCACATTGGAAACCATCATGATCGAAACAATCTTAGTTTTGTCAGTAATGATTTCTTTCGCATCTTCTAATAAAACCGAACCATTGTCTTGCAGCGGCAAATATTTAAGCGTTGCGCCTTTTTCTTTCGCCAGCTGCTGCCAAGGGATAATATTGCTGTGATGCTCCATATAGGTGATGACAATTTCATCGCCTTCTTTCACTTCGGCACGGCCGTAGCTAGAAGCAACAAGGTTTAACGCAGTCGTTGTTCCGCGGGTGAAAATAATTTCTTCCGTGGCCGTTGCATTGATGAATTTACGCACTTTATCGCGCGCTCCCTCATAAGAGTCCGTTGCTCTCGTGCCAAGCGTATGGACTCCGCGGTGTACATTGGAATTGTCTTCGCGATAATATTTATCCAAGGCCTCAATTACCTGAACAGGTTTTTGAGAAGTAGCTGCACTGTCTAAATACACAAGCGGATGACCGTTCACTTCTTGATGAAGAATCGGGAAATATTGTTTAATTTCCTTGATATTCATTAGCGAACTTTCCTTTCAATCACTTCCGTCAGCTGCTTCTTCACGCCTTCGATCGGAAGTTTGTTCACAACCGGTGCTAAGAAACCGTGAATAACTAAACGCTCTGCCTCCTGCTGAGTGATTCCGCGGCTCATCAAATAGTAAAGCTGCAATGGATCTACACGTCCAACTGATGCCGCGTGTCCTGCCGTTACGTCATCTTCATCAATTAAAAGAATAGGGTTCGCATCTCCGCGAGCTTTATCACTTAGCATTAGAACGCGTGATTCCTGCTCGGCATTCGATTTAGAAGCACCATGTTCAATTTTTCCGATGCCATTGAAAATAGATTTCGCTTCCTCTTTCATTACGCCGTGCTTAAGAATATAGCCCTCTGTGTTTTTACCGAAATGAACGACCTTTGTCGTAAAGTTCTGAGACTGCTTGCCGCGGCCAACGACTACTGTCTTCGTATCGCCTACAGAGCCATCTCCGATTAAGTTCGTTACGTTTTCAGAAATCGTATTGCCGTCATTCATCAATCCTAATGACCATTCAATGCGTGCATCACGGCCTGTGATTCCGCGGCGGTTCACATAAGTAGTGACACCCGCTGCTAATGTATCCACTGCACCGTAAGCAACATTTGCATTGTTTCCTGCAACCACTTCCGTAATAATGTTAGCTACACCGTTTTCCACATCTGTTGTCGAAACATAGTTTTCAACGTAAGTAACTGAACTGTTATCGTCTGCTACCACAAGCACATGGTTGAAAAGAGTTGCTTTCGCGTCATCTTGAACAAAAACGGCTTGAATTGGTTCTTTTACTTCTACATTTTTCGGAACATATAAGAAGATTCCGCCGTTCATTAATGCAGCATGAAGCGCCGTCAGCTTGTGTTCATTCACTTTTACAACATCAGACATGAAATACTTTTGTACAAGATCGCTATGTTCTTTAACAGCTGTCACAATATCAGTGAAAATAACTCCTTGTGCCTTTAGCTCTTCGCTTAAAGAAAGGAAAGAAGCTGTATTGTTACGCTGTACATATAAGTTTTTATCTTGTTTTTCTAGATCTATTAAAACCTTCGCTTGTTCAGGAAGTTCCTCTAAAGAAGCATACGCTTCACTTTTTAACTCTTTATAATCAAATTCTGTAAAATTCCACTTGTCGATCTTTGTTTTATCAGGTCTTGGCATCGGCAGATCAGATGCAAGATCTAAAGCAGCCAGGCGCATATCTGTCAGCCACTGGCTCTCGCCTTTTTCTTCTGACAATGAGCGTATATACTCTTTGTCTGCTGGTAATTTAATTTCTACAGTCATGTTCATCCTCCTAAGCTATCGGGCTGATCGGGCTCTTCTGTATAGCAAACGCTTGAAATGGGGACTCAAACCTGCCCCTAAATTCAAGCGCCCATTCCTTTAACTATCTATAGAAACGTTCTATCAAAGAAAAGCATGAGAGGCCTGGCCTTTCGCCAGCCTCCGCTGCCTCATATAGAGTGATCTCTATTATTAGGCTTGACCTACAGTTTCGTCTTCAATGCCTAACTCTTGTTTAATCCAGTCATAACCTTCTGACTCAAGACGTTGTGCAAGCTCTGGACCGCCGGACTTAACAATGCGGCCTTGCATCATTACGTGTACTTTATCAGGTGTAATATAGTTAAGAAGACGCTGATAGTGAGTAATCATTAAGCAGCCGAAATCTTCTCCGCGCATTTTGTTAATTCCTTTTGAAACAACTTTCAATGCGTCAATGTCTAACCCGGAATCGATCTCATCAAGAATCGCGATTTTCGGTTCGATCATCATTAATTGAAGAATTTCGTTGCGTTTTTTCTCCCCGCCGGAGAAGCCTTCATTTAAGTAACGCTGTGCCATATCAGGATCCATTTCAAGGTACTCCATGTTTTGATCCATTGTGCGAATGAACTTCATTAATGAAATTTCATCGCCTTCTTCGCGTCGGCTATTAATAGAAGAACGTAGGAAATCGGCATTTGTTACTCCGCTGATTTCACTTGGGTATTGCATCGCAAGAAACAGACCCGCACGAGCGCGTTCGTCTACTTCCATTTCTAATACATCTTCACCATCTAGCAAGATGCTTCCAGAAGTCACTTCATATTTAGGATGACCCATAATTGCAGAAGATAAAGTTGATTTACCTGTTCCATTTGGACCCATGATTGCGTGGAATTCTCCACCTTTTATTTCAAGGTTTACACCTTTTAAAATTTCTTTCCCATCAATTGCTACGTGTAAATCCTTAACTGTTAAAGTTGAAGCTGTCATCTCTATACCTCCATCATCATTATCGATCTCTATTGTCGACGTTTATTGTCATTCTCAATTTATTCTCATTACAATCTTATAACAAATGAAAACTATATTCAACCAGTGAAAACTATTTGTTTCTTAAATCATAAAATTAATTTCAAAAACTGAACGAATTTTCTCAATATTATACAATTCGCCTATATCTTCTTTATTTTATCCAATATTTTTAAGGTTATGTTATCTTGTTTTTTGTATATACATGTATAAATAATGATTGATAGAGTGAATCCCCGTATTTTCAATTAAACGCATATAACTGAAAAAGCCAGCGGATTTAGTCGCTGGCTTTTTCAGTTGAAACATTATGATATATGATTGGTAAACTTGCGGTTATAGTCTGCTACCATCCGTTGGCTTTCGATATACTCTTCTTCACGTTTCTTTTCAACATCCATTCTCACTTTGTGCTCTTGACTGTAAACCTCATATCCTACTCCATGGGCTCCGTGCATAGCTTTTTCCATACCTTCTGTGTACGAGAAATTTAGTGAGTTACTATTAATGGGGAATCAATCCTTTCAGTTTTTTGAAACATTTAAGACTCTCTTATCTTAGCAAGGATGGCAGTAATATACAAAACGCATATTCCGCCTTATCACTTGCTCACAACTCATATTTCTTGCTGACACTTGTTATTTATCCGCATACGTAAAATATAAACCTTTTCCTCCCATATTCGTAATATTTAGATATTTCAATCTCCATATTACCGCAATAAAAAGCTTGACCCCTTAAAGGATCAAGCAGGAGTACAATAAGGTGTTAATGACTGCCTGTTTGCAGCTCCATTACTGCTTCTTGCACAAGTGTGACCGCCTGGCTCATTGCAGCTCCACCGCCAAAAGCAGCAGCAACTCCTAATGTCTCCAAGATTTCTTCTTCACTGCATCCTTGGTCTAAGCATCCTTTAACATGATAAATAATGCAATATTCATCTTGAGAATAAACACTAATTCCCAAAGCAATTAACTGCTTTTCTTTTTGAGCAATTTTTCCTTCTTTAAAGCATGCGGCTGTAAACTCGTTATAATGATGAGCAAGGTCCGGCATCTTTTCTGAGAAAACTCCAAGACCTTCTTTATATTCCATTAACGCGGCTTGTGTTGAGTTATAAGATTCCTGTTGCATAGTGCCCCACCTCCATTTTTTCTCTTGCTTAATATGCATCTATATAGATTTTATATACAAAAAAACTGACCCCAATGGAGTCAGTTTTTACTAGAACTTATTCGTTAACCGGTACAACAGAACCTTTCCACTCTTCAAGAATGAAGTCTTGAATGTCTTTCGAGCGAAGAACTTCCACTAATGCTTTAATTTTCTCTTTATCTTCGTCACCGCTGCGGACAGCAATGACATTCACATATGGAGATTCTTTATCCTCTACAGCAATGGAATCTTTTAAAGGATTCAAACCTGCATCAATCGCATAGTTAGAGTTAATTAACACCGCGTCGCCTTCTCCATTGTTATACACTTGAGGAAGAAGTGATGCTTCATAATTGTAATCAAACTCTAAATCCTTTTTATTTTCTTCAATATCTTCAATTTTTGCTTCTTCTTTCTTCACGCCTTCTTTTAACTTAATTAACCCTTTTTTCTCAAGCATTGTTAAAATACGGCCGTGATCGGCAACTGAGCTGCTCATTAAAATTTTTGCGCCTTTTGGCAGTTCTTCTAAGCTTTTATGCTTTTTAGAATAAACACCGATTGGCTCAATGTGAATTCCGCCAGCATTTTCAAATTTGTAGCCATGTTCTTTCTTTTGAGATTCAAGGTATGGAACGTGCTGGAAATAGTTCGCATCTAATTCACCTTCATCTAATACTTTGTTCGGCAAAATATAATCTTGGAACGTTTCAATTTCTAATTCATACCCTTTTTCTTCAAGCAAAGGCTTTGCTTCCTCTAAAATAATGGCATGTGGAACATTGGAAGCACCAACAACGATCTTCTTATCGTCTTTGTCGCCGCCTTCAGATTTTTCTTCCTTTTCGTCAGCTCCGCCGCATGCTGCTAAAGCCAGCACCACTGTAGCTGTAAGTAAAGCTAATAACCACCTTTTCATTACATGTTTCCTCCTTTTTTATATCTATTATCTCTTATCCAACTTAGTGGTAAACCTGTCACCAATAAATTGAATAGCAAATACGATGATTAAAATAATGATCGTTGCCATTATAGTCACGTCATTTCGGCTGCGCTGGAATCCATCTAGGTAAGCAAGGTTTCCAAGTCCTCCTGCACCAATGACGCCGGCCATCGCTGTGTAACCAACTAATGCAATGGCTGTAACCGTAATACCGGATATTAAAGCGGGCATCGATTCAGGCAGCAGCACTTTAAAAATGATGGTGCTTGTCTTTGCCCCCATCGCTTTCGCCGCTTCAATGACTCCTTTATCAATTTCCCTTAGACCAATTTCCACCATCCGCGCGTAAAATGGAGCTGCACCGATAATTAACGCAGGCAAAGCTGCATTTTCACCAATAATGGAACCTACTAGTGCTTTTGTAAAAGGAATTAATAAAACGATTAAAATGATGAACGGAATGGAGCGAAACACGTTTACAAATGCCGCGACAATCGTATAAACGATTTTATTTTCCCAAATGTTATCTTTTGATGTTAAAAACAGCAGGAGTCCTAAGACTGTTCCTAATATAAAAGTGACAAGAACAGAGATTCCCGTCATATACAAAGTTTCAATCGTGGCCTCCCACATCTTTTCTCCATCTACGTTTGGAAACCATTGGTTAAGCATAGGTAATCACCTCCGAGTCGACTTGATGCTGTTCTAAGTAGGCTACCGCTCCGGTGACTTCTTCTTTCGGTCCAGTTAAGTGAACGAATAATGAGCCATATGCTCCGTTTTGTGTATGGGAGACTTTCCCCTGCACAATGTTTACCGCAATGTTAAATCGGCGTATTAACTCCGTAATAATCGGCTGTTCCGCTGATTCTCCGATAAACGTCAGCTTCACTACTTGTCCTTCTGGCATTTGCTCTAGTAAATGCTGAATCGTTTCTTTTGATTCTTCCGGTTCCGTTACCTGCTGAACGAAGCGCTTAGTAATCGGCTGCTCCGGCTTTTTAAACACATCGAGCACGGGACCTATTTCTACTACACGTCCCTCTTCCATCACAGCTACCCGGTGACAAATTTTTCTAATCACGTGCATCTCATGTGTAATCAGCACGATTGTCAAACCAAGACGTTTATTAATATCAACTAGCAGTTCTAAAATGGAGTCCGTTGTTTGCGGATCAAGCGCAGATGTCGCTTCATCGCATAAAAGCACTTTCGGATTATTAGCCAGCGCTCTTGCAATGCCAACCCGCTGTTTTTGTCCGCCGCTCAGCTGAGAAGGATAGGAATCTTCTCTTCCTTCTAGTCCTACCAGCTTAATCAGCTCGTCCACTCGCTCTTTTCTTTCCTTCTTGCCGATCCCTGCAATTTCAAGCGGAAAAGCGATATTCTCCCGAACCGTTCTTGACCAGAGAAGGTTAAAATGCTGGAAGATCATGCTGATTTCCTGGCGAGCTTTTCGAAGCGCGCCTCCTTTAATTTTGGAAATCTCTCTGCCTGCTACAGTCACAGTTCCTGAAGTGGGTGCTTCCAACCCGTTCAGCATACGGATCATTGTACTTTTTCCCGCTCCACTGTAGCCAATAATGCCGAAGATTTCTCCCTCTTGAATGTTTAAATTTATATCATCTACCGCCGTAACTGGTCCGTTTCTAGTAGAAAACACCTTTTTTACGTTTGCAATCGAAATCATGATGCCTCAACTCCTCGAATGTCCATTAATTAACCTAAAATAAAAAAGCCTCCCGCATGTGAGCAGAAAGGCTTTGTCGTTTAAAAATACCTTTCTCTCATCTTTCAAAGCCACAGCTTTGTGTGAATTGGCACCTTTTCAGCACGATCGCTGACGGTTGCCGGGCTTCATAGGGCACATCCCTCCGCCACTCTTGATAAGAGTAAATTAAATTTTCAGTTAGTGCTTTATACTTAAAGGATTTTAACACCCGTTTTTAAACAATGTCAACAAATAAATATAATTATTTAGAAAATTAATTTAAATATTTACTGCATGCTTTTGCTCATACGGCCGGCATAGCCATACATATGATTCAAACCACAGCTGCACACGATAGAAGCCAACTGCTTTCAGAGAACCTAATTTAAGATGAGTCTGCAGCCGCTCACGCCCGGTTAACCAGGAGGAAATCGTCTCGAGACTCCCAATGATCCGCAAATCCGGTGAGGAAGATTGACTCTCTTCGCAACTCATTCCCTGTTGGCTAATCGAAAGCAGCCAGCATCCTTCAACTGTTTCTAGCTGAATAGTTACGGCCTCAGCGGGTAAAAATCCCTTTATATGCGCGCGGTCTCGGCAAGCCTCTTGCAATAGTTGAAGACAATCGTTCATTTTCTTCCCCTCCATTTTCTCTATCTATATATTGTTAGAGAAAACGGGGAATCTTCCTTTATAAATCACTCGACATTTCTTACGCAAATATCGGCAATTTATTTCATATAACGCTGAAGCTGTTCATATACATACGGAACGGATTGAAAGGCATAGATCTTATCCATTAATTCACCATTGCTGAAAATTAGCAAGCAAGGAACACTTTCAATCGCATATTTCTCCGCAAACGTTTCATAATAATTTAAATTGATTCGGGTATATTCATATTCCTTTACAGCACTTTCCACAACATCAAGCATTTTTCCGGCCAGTTCACACGTACCGCACATAGGCGCATAAGCATAAACTGCCAGCAAATCCGCTTGCTCGATTTTTGTATATAATTCTTGCTCTTGTGTCGTACTCATATCATCCATCCTTTTAAAGAAACTCTCTGCGCACATCAATATTCGCACTCAACAGCACCGAAGCTAAGTGGCGATAGGGAGCAGAAGCTACTTCCTTATACACGCGGTCAATATAGAGATGCTGCGCTTCCGGAAATTCACGGACAAATTGTTTGCGCAGCTTTTCACCCGCTTCATCTGCATCGACAAGCACATACACATCGTGCTCAAACAGCTCATCGATTAATTCATCCATTTTGGTTAAACCGATTGTGCCGTTTGTACAAATGATCTCGACTGGTTCATTCACCACTTCCTGCACTTTCCGTTTATCAGACGTGCCCTCAACAATAATCTTCTTCTCCGCTGCCACCGTCATCACCCTTTACCGAATGCTGATTTCTACCTATATTTTCTCTTTTTTTAAAAGGAAATGCAAAAGTTACGAAATGACTTTTCACTCATTGATTTTGTTTTCACTGAATCATGGTTGTTTTCACTCAGTATGAGTTTCTTTTCGCTAAATCCTATTTGTTTTCCAACAGCGCATCTTTCTTTTCATTTACCAGTTTTGTTTTCACTCAGACCTCAATTGTTTTCACTTACAGCCGTTTGTTTTCATTCGAAGTGAAATTTTTTCACTCACTAGGGTTTCTTTCCTTTCGACGGTCAGACAAACCACTTTCATCACGCAAAAAGAGCCTGCAAACCGAATTCAGTTTGCAGGCTCTCATAGTGTTCAAGATTAGTCTTCTTGAGTCATTTCTTGGTATTGTTCAGCTGTCATTAAGCTGTCCACTTGTGAAGCGTCAGATAGTTCAACAACGATCATCCATGCTTTTTCGTATGGAGATTCGTTGACGAATTCCGGGCTGTCATCTAAATCTTCATTTACCTCTACTACTTTACCGCTGACAGGCGCATAAAGTTCAGATACTGTTTTAACAGATTCTACACTTCCGAAAGGCTCATCGGCTTTCACTTCATCGCCAACAGACGGAAGTTCAACGAATACGATATCTCCAAGTTCGGATTGCGCGAATTCTGTGATTCCGATACGAACTTTATCTCCTTCTACCTTTACCCACTCATGTTCTTCTGAATAACGTAATTCTGCTGGTGTACTCATCTGAATCCCTCCATTATATAATTTCAATTAAAACTTTACCTATTATAAAGGCACAAAGCAAGAAAACATACTTTCTGCTGGAATTATAACCATTCCTTCTCATATTGATCTTCTTTGAAGCCAACGGTTACCTTTTCTCCATCTGTCACTAGCGGACGCTTAATCAGCATTCCGTCAGAGGCAAGAATCGTAAGAAGTTCGTCTTCTGAAGCGGTTTTCACCTTGTCCTTTAACCCAAGCTCACGATATTTCTGGCCGCTCGTATTAAAGAATTTCTTCAGCTCCAGCCCACTTTTTTCCACCATCGATTGCAGCTCATCTTTCGAAGGCGGCTCCTCAACAATATGTACGTCTTTGAACTCCACTTGATGTTCTTCCAGCCACTTCTTTGCTTTGCGGCACGTCCCGCATTTGGGATACCAATAAAATGTAAGCGCCATACCTTTGCCGTCCTCCTCTACTTTTCATTCAGTCGGCCAATGTGCAGCGGCCTAACTTTAATTATTTTCGACATTCATACTCTTTATCCTTTTTATTTTCTTCAATTTTTCTTAAAAGTGAATGCATTTGCTGGAGTTTTTCTTTTAACAAGAATAAAATAAGTGCCACAGGAGGAGATGTATATGCAACGAGTTCAATTGACAGAAGACTTATCTTTTTCAAGGATCGTTCACGGGTTGTGGCGTTTATCTGATTGGCAGTATTCGAAAGAACAGACGCTTGATCTAATCGAACATTGCCTGGATCAGGGCATCACGACTTTTGATCATGCGGATATTTATGGAAGCTATACTTGCGAAGCTTTATTCGGTGAAGCGTTGGCGTTAAAGCCTGAACTTCGCGAGAAAATGGAAATCGTCACAAAGACCGGCATTAAACTCAAATCGAAAAATCGTCCGGCTCACACGATTAAACAGTACGACACTAGCAAAGAACATATCGTGTCCTCTGTTAACCAATCATTAAAAAACTTACAGACAGACTATATTGATGTCCTCCTCATTCACCGTCCAGATCCATTTATGAATCCGGCGGAAACAGCAGAAGCCTTCCTTGAATTAAAACAATCGGGAAAGGTTCGCCACTTCGGGGTATCGAATTTTAAACAATCACAATTTGCTATGCTGCAGTCTTACTTGGATTTCCCACTTGTGACCAATCAAATTGAATTGTCTGCTTACCAGCTCGAAAATGTTGAAGATGGCACACTCGACCTTTGCCAAGAAAAAAGAATCGCTCCCATGGCTTGGTCTCCACTTGCCGGTGGAAAGATCTTTTCAGCTGATGATGAAAAAGCGGTTAGATTACGGGAAAAGTTAGTCGAAATCCAAAAGGACACAGGAGCAAACGGCATTGACCAAGTCCTCTACGCTTGGCTGCTAGCTCATCCAGCTTCGATTATTCCAATTGTAGGTTCAGGTAAAAAAGAGCGAATCGACCATGCTGTTCAAGCTCTTGACGTACATCTAAACCGGGAACAATGGTTTGATATCCTGCAGACATCTATGGGACATGAGGTGCCTTAATTAAAATATTGTTAAAGACATTCCATCTGCTGGAACAAAAAATCTGCCTTTTACATGTAAGGCAGATTTTTTGTTATAATTATATAACAGGTTTCACTGTACGAAGGGAGTTAGTAGCGTGATCTCATCATTTGAAAAAATAAATTTATCCGGCAACAAGCTAGCGGAAGTCTTTTTGAATAAGACCTTAGATGGTCGATACATTGTGGCGATTCCGATGATTAATTGGTCCGCAAGCTTTAATGAGCTCGATGAATTCACGCACCAATTCGATCACCTGCAGACATCACTCAACCACCACCTATATGAAGGTGATACAGATAAATTAGCAGAAGCCATTATTAATATGGTCAAGCAGCTTTAATAGTAAAAAGCAGCATCTGCTATACAACTAGGCATAAAAATTATTAACGTCTAGTTTCGTGCCCAGCATTGAAACATGGACAAATACCAAGAAGAGAACTGTTTCCTAGCAGTTCTCTTTTTTAATAAGAAAAAGAAAAAATTTTTTAAAAATATTTTTTTAAAGCTGCAGATTTTTATAAACATGAACACCAAAAACCTGATTAATTAGGCTTGGAAGGTGTTTTTTTATTTTTCAAAAAACTCAAAAACAATTATATAACAGGTGTTGACTTATCACTTCTGTTATAATACAATGAATTTAACAACAACACATACTAAAAACGAGGAGGTCATCAATATGATGCCATTAGAATTCTACCGTAACATTCCAGGAAAAGAGTGCTGCCAATGCGGAGGACAAATCATCGAACAACATGAGTCTTACCATAGCGAGTGTGAGCACTGCCTAAGCAAAGTAGAAGAGTAAGGAGAAACGATCTTGATAATAGCCAAAACATTCACGTGATGATCCGCCTGTTCATATGAGACAGAGCGGATTTTTTTTTGCGTTCATTTTCTCTCTTCCCATCTGTTGTAATACAGAAAGATAGTCCCCCCTCCTTACCAATAAAAACAAGCTGACTCGCCTAATCGCTGTTTAACGATCTGTGGAGTCAGCCTACTTTTTATTTCAAATAATAGTATTCCTTCATTTTATCCACAAATGTTTGAAAAGCTGCTTCTTCTGACAAATTAGCCAGCATTCCCCGCAACATAGCAGAACGCGGTTCACCCGTTTGAATTTCCTTTTCAAGCACATCAAGAGAGACCATGATTTCTTCCGTCCATTCTTCCCCCTTGAATATAGAAAGCTGGGTAAGAATCCAGTGATCGTCTGTATTTTCCTGAAATAATTCATTCATCACCACTGGAGGAATAATGGGCTGATGCGTACGTTTTTCAAATCCTTCTACTAAATCATCCGCACAGTTAAGAACATACACGGCAAATTGGCGATAGTTAATTTGGATATGATCCGTCATCATTAACTGAAGGAAGGCATGGAGAATTCCCTGAAGAGTGATTGACAGGTCCCAAAAATAGGGATCAACCTTCTCTCCATAAATAGCTGAAAGCCGCTTTCGATAAAATTGATTGGTTTCTTTACGCATTTTAAAGATAAACTTCTCAATCTCCTCATTATAAGGAATGGCATTTTCTCGAGCTTGCATAATAAGAAACTCTTTATGCTGATGAATCTCTCGCACTTGGCATTCGATTTGCTTAATGAACTTTTCCCTAGGAGATAGCTTTTCCTCTTCTATTTCATTCAATTTTTCAAATAAAAGTTCAAAATAATAGTTTAGAACCGCAAGTAAAAGCTCTTCTTTCGATTTAAAATGTAAGTAAAAGGCTCCTTTTGAAATACCGCATACCTTTGCTATTTCTTGAATAGAAGTTGTAGCAAAGCCTTTTTCGGCAAACAACTTCATCGACTCTTCTATTAAACGTCTTTTCTTTTCATTCATATATGTTCACCTCATGTTCTCATTATGACTCATCGGTCATGATTTTAAAACAATTTTCATTGACAGTTGACCGATCAGTCATATATATTGAGTAAAAAATGACCGGTTGGTCAAAGAGGAGCTTGTAGATGAATCAATTAATTAATTTCGTCTTGAAAAACAAATTTGCCGTCTGGCTAATCACGACGATCATTACAGCGGCTGGTTTATATTCAGGACTTTCTATGAAATTGGAAACCCTTCCGAATATTACCCCTCCCATTGTAACCGTGACTACGATATACCCGGGTGCTACACCTGAAGAAGTGGCCAATAGCGTGTCAGAACCTATTGAAAAACAACTTCAAAATTTAAATGGAGTAAAAACTGTTAGTTCTACTTCCTTTCAAAATGCATCTTCCGTCCAAGTGGAATATTCCTTCTCCACCGATATGGAAAAAGCAGAACAGGAAGCAGCAGAAGCCTTAGCCGATCTTGACTTCCCTAAAAATGTACAAGAGCCTGATGTCTCACGGTTAAGTATTAACGCTTTTCCAATTATGGCACTCAGTCTGTCGGATAAAGATTTATCTCTGTCCGAACTAACAGCTGTTGCGGAGAAAAATATTGTGCCTGAGCTCGAGGGACTTGAAGGCGTCGCAACCGTTCAAATGTCCGGGCAGCAAATCGAGCAAGCAAGTGTTGTATTTAATAAAGAGAAACTTGCACAGCTCAAGTTAGACGAAGAAACTGTGACACAAATGATTCAAGCTTCTGATCTAGTCGCACCGCTCGGTTTATTTACTTTTGGCGATACGGAAAAATCGGTCATGATAGATGGAAATATTACAACTCTTGAAGATCTGAAAAACCTGCCAATAGGCCCGATGACTCTTTCCGATATAGCCACAATTAAATTCGCTGGCAAAGCGGAATCGATCTCAAGAACAAACGGTCAGGAATCCATTGGCCTGCAAATCGTCAAAGCAGCCGATGCCAATACGGTGGATGTGGCGAATGAAGTCAAAGAAAAAGTGACTCAGTTTAAATCTGATATTGATGGTCTGACAATTACAACTACATTTGATCAAGGCGGTCCGATTGAAGAATCGGTCAAAACGATGCTGAGCAAAGCATTATTCGGAGCCATCTTTGCTGTTATTATCATCTTGCTATTCCTGCGTGATGTACGTTCAACGATTATCTCTGTCATTTCGATACCGTTATCTATTTTGATCGCACTTATTTTGTTAAAGCAAATGGATATCACTTTAAACATCATGACACTTGGTGCAATGACCGTGGCTATTGGTCGGGTCATTGATGACTCAATTGTTGTCGTAGAAAATATTTATCGAAGACTGGCTCTGAAAGAGGAAAAATTAAAAGGAAAAGAATTAATTCGTGAAGCAACCAAAGAAATGTTTCTTCCGATTATGTCCTCCACCTTGGTAACAATTGCTGTCTTCTTGCCATTAGGTTTAGTAGATGGACCAGTTGGAGAACTCTTTTTACCATTCGCATTGACAGTTGTATTTGCTCTTTCAGCTTCTCTTTTAGTGGCAGTTACAATCGTGCCGATGCTAGCACACACTATGTTTAAACGCGGCGTCAAAACGAAAAACCATGAAGAAAAGCCTGGTTTACTAGCGGCTAAATATCGTTCTTTGTTGAACTGGACACTTAACCATAAAATCATTACCTTTTTAACAGCGATTTTGCTGTTAGCAGGCAGTTTTTTCCTAGTGCCAAAAATTGGTGTAAGCTTCCTTCCAGGCGAAGAGGAAAAAATGGTAGTTGTCACTTATTCCCCTGAACCTGGGCAGACCCAAGAAGAAGTGGCAGAGATCGCCCTTGAAACAGAAACTTATTTTATGAATAAAACAGATGTCAAAACCGTTCAGTATTCGGTTGGCAGTGCCAATCCAATGAGTCCAGGACAAACAAACAGTGCGATGTTTTATGTCATCTATAAAGACGAGACGAAGAATTTTACAGAGAAAAAAGATAACGTGATCGTTGATTTGCAAGAATCAGCTAAAAATGGCAAATGGGCCACACAAGACTTTTCTGCTAGTGCCGGCAGCAACGAAATTGCCGTCAACATTTTTGGAGATAACATTTCAGATATTGAACCGCTCGTTTCAGATGTAGAAGAAATGATGAATAAAAGCGGTGATTTCAAAAAGGTAGAAACGAGTCTAGCTGACTCTTATGAAGAATATACACTGAAAGCTGATCAGAAAAAGCTGGCTGCTGCAGGGTTAACAGCCGGCCAAGTAGCGATGAAGCTCTCTCCAGTACGAGAGAAGCCAATACTCACCACGGTTGAAAAAGATGGGAAAGATTTAAATGTGTACGTTGAAGTTCCCGTTCAAAACTATAAATCAATTGATAGCATAACCTCCCAATCTATCCAGACGAATACCGGTCAAACGGTGACAATTGGTGATGTTATGAACGTCGAAGAAGGCAAAACATCAGATACCATTTCAAGACGCGACCGAAAAGTATTCGTAGACGTAAGCGGTGAATTGAAAGGCGAAGACGTGTCTGCTGCATCAGCAAGCCTACAGAAAAAGCTAGATGCACTTGAATTACCGCCGGGCACCGATGTGGAACTGGGCGGTGTGACACAGGATATTAATGAATCCTTTACTCAGCTGGGCCTCGCTATGCTGGCAGCTGTAGCGATTGTCTACCTAATATTGGTGATTACATTTGGAGGCGGACTCGCTCCTCTGGCCATTCTTTTCTCTCTGCCATTCACAATTATCGGGGCTCTAGTTGCTCTCTTAATTGCCGGTGAGACGATTAGTATTTCTTCCATGATTGGGGCGCTCATGCTGATTGGAATCGTGGTAACGAATGCCATCGTATTGATTGACCGCGTGATTCATAAGGAACAGGAAGGTTTCTCTACTCGCGAGGCTTTGCTTGAAGCAGGAGCTACCCGATTGCGTCCTATCTTAATGACCGCCTTGGCGACCATCGGAGCCCTGCTGCCATTGGCTCTCGGATTTGAAGGCGGAGGATTGATCTCTAAAGGATTGGGCGTTACCGTCATTGGCGGCTTAACCAGCTCTACCCTGCTTACCCTGATTATCGTGCCAATTGTTTATGAAGTATTAATGAAACGGAAAAAGAAGAAAGCCTGATTGAAAGTATAAAATTTAGCTTTAAATAGAAGAGTTTAGAAGTCCAATTCCCATGGGAGTTGGACTTCTTTTCATATTTAATTGCCCCCATAAAGAGAATTCGCTAGACTCCATCCGATAAATCAACATCTAGTCATAATTCTTTCAAAAGCCGTTCTTCCAATGGTACACCGCTAAAGCTTCATATAAAAAAAGACCGCTCCAATATCGGAACGGCCAAACATTTTGGTGTAGTTGAATGGGTAGTGCAGTCATGTCTTACATTCATTGCTTCATTAGCAGGTCAATACGTTCAATCGTTTGATTGTTTTTTAAACAGCGAAGCGTTCTGCATCAATTAATTTTGCAGCAGCTTCACGCTTTTTCGCAATGACATTGATTGGTGTATGGCGAGTTAGTTTGCGTAGGACAGACATCATCATACGCAGGCTGTCTCCACTTTCCACAGCAACTAATGTTTCTTTCGCATGAGCTTCTAGTTCATTGAATGCTTCTTGACAGAAGATCTCCGTGTATAGAACTTTTTGCTTGTTTTTCTCTTCGCCTGTTGCTGCAATTGCTTTTTCCGTGCGAAGAACAACAGATTCCATCGCATATACATTGGAAATAATATCAGCCAGGTTAGACAATACTTCCTGCTCTTGCTCTAATTCTTTGCCGTATTTCTGAACAGCAAGGCCCGCAGCAAGCAAAGCGATTTTCTTAGCGTTTTTCACTAAATATTTTTCTTGTGCCAACGTTTCTGTCCCGACCTCTTCAGGCATCATCATCATTAATGAATCTTGAAGTTCCTTCGCTTTTTCAAACAGAGGAAGCTCGCCCTTGAAAGCTTTACGAACATACGTGCCTGGTACGATCAAACGGTTGATTTCATTCGTACCTTCGAAAATACGGTTAATTCGGGAATCGCGATACATTCTTGCGATTTCGTACTCTTCCATAAAGCCATAGCCGCCATGGATCTGTACGCCTTCATCTACCATATAATCAAGCACTTCTGTACCGAAGAATTTACCAAGTGAGCACTCAATCGCATATTCTGCAATCGAACCTGCAATCGCCAAACCATTCTTTTGCTCTTCTTCTGACATCTGGCTCATGCGGTCTTCAAAGTAGCCTACTGTGCGGTAGATCGCACTTTCATTCGCATATAATTTAGCGCCCATTGTACCGAATTTCTCTTTTGTTAAGTTAAAAGAGGAAATTGGTGTTTTAAACTGCTGGCGCTGATTCGCATACTTCAATGTGATTTCAAGCGCACGTTTCGAGCTTCCTACTGTACCTACTCCTAGTTTGTAGCGGCCGATATTCAAAATGTTAAACGCGATAATATGGCCTTTGCCCACTTCACCAAGCAGATTTTCTTTTGGCACTTCAGCATCTTGCAGAATTAATGTACGGGTCGAGGAGCTTTTAATTCCCATCTTTTCTTCTTCCGCTCCTGTTGAAACGCCAGGGAACTCGCCTTCAACGATAAAGGCAGAGAATTTATCGCCATCAATTTTGGCGTAAACAACGAACACATCAGCAAAACCGGCATTGGTAATCCATTGCTTTTCTCCGTTTAGTACATAATGCGTGCCTGCATCATTCAGTTTCGCCGTTGTTTTCGCACCCAATGCGTCAGAACCTGAACCCGGCTCCGTTAAAGCATAAGCAGCGATCTTCTCACCTGTCGCGAGTGTCGGCAAGTATTTTTGTTTTTGCTCTTCGTTTCCGAAAAGAACGATTGGAAGAGAGCCGATTCCCACATGGGCACCATGCGTAATCGAGAACCCGCCAGCTACTGCCATTTTTTCCGCGATTAATGCTGAGGAGACTTTATCCAGACTCAGTCCGCCATATTCCTCTGGAACGTCCGCTCCCAAAAGTCCAAGTTCTCCAGCTTCTTGCAATAGTTTCACAGAGCGATCAAACTCGTGTTTTTCAAGGTATGGCACTTCCGGCAGCACACTGTTCATGACATATTCTTCTGTCGTCTTGGCAATCATTTTTTGCTCATCTGAATAATCTTCCGGAGTAAATACTTGGTCATAAGTCATATCCTCAATTAAAAATGCCCCGCCTTTTACAACATTGCTTTCCGTTTGATTTGCCATGTTAATATCCCCCTATTCAAATAGTAGTTAGCTTATAAAATTTCAAATACGCCTGCAGCACCCATACCGCCGCCAATACACATTGTTACTACGCCGAATTGCTGGTTACGGCGCTTCATTTCATGAATTAAAGAAAGGGTTAGTTTTGCACCCGTACAGCCCAGTGGATGTCCTAGCGCAATTGCGCCTCCGTTTACGTTCACTTTCTCTTCATCAAGTCCAAGCTCGCGAATAATCTGGATCGACTGCGACGCAAATGCTTCGTTTAGCTCAAATAGATCGATATCAGACAGTTCCAGACCTGCTAATTTTAAAGCTTTTGGAATTGCTACTACCGGACCGACTCCCATAATTTCTGGAGGCACGCCGCCGACAGCGAATGAGCGGAATTTTGCCATTGGCTTCAAGCCTTGAGACTCTGCACTTTCACGCTCCATCACCATCACTGCAGCCGCTCCATCACTTGTTTGCGAGGCATTTCCTGCAGTTACTGTACCCGTTGTTGAAAATGCCGGACGAAGCTTCGCCAATGTTTCCACCGTCGTGCCTTGGCGAACCCCTTCATCTTGTGAGAAAAGGATGTTCTTTTCTTTTAATTTATTATCTGCTCCTACTTGTCGAAGCGTCACATCTACTGGAACAATTTCGTCTTGGAATTTTCCTTCAGCGATCGCTTTTGCTGCACGCTCATGGCTTCGAACGGCGAAGGCATCCTGATCTTCACGGGAAATGTCGTATTTCTTCGCGACTTCTTCAGCTGTGTGACCCATGCCCATATAATATTCAGGAGCATTTTCAGCCAGCCATATATTCGGGCGAACCACATGCCCCATCATTGGCACTAAACTCATGGATTCGGCACCGCCTGCAATAATCGTTTCAGCTTGGCCGGTCATAATCCGCTCCGCTGCATATGCAATTGATTGCAAACCAGAAGAACAGTAGCGATTGATCGTGATCGCTGGCACTGTGTAAGGAAGTCCTGCCAGAGCACCAATATTCCGGGCCATATTCAATCCCTGTTCTGCTTCCGGCATCGCACATCCAATGATTAAATCATCAATGTCTCCTTCATAATTTCCAGCACGCTTTAACGTTTCTTTGACAACGAGCGCCCCTAAATCATCCGGGCGAACCGTTGCGAGCGTCCCTTTCTTTGCGCGTCCGACCGGAGTTCTTGCCCCGGCGACAATGACTGCTTCTTTCATCCGCTTTCTCCCCCTCGCTTCACTATCGTTCCTAGTTTCTTCTATTAAATCTATCCGTTCATTAATTACGTAATGGTTTTCCTTTCACGAGCATATGCTGCATGCGCTGCTGTGTTTTCGGTTCAGCTACTAAACTTAAAAATGCTTCACGTTCTAAATCCAGCAAGTATTCTTCATCTACTTTTGTTCCAAATGGAAGTTTTCCGCCGGCAATGACATACGCCAATTTTTTCGCAATCGTGTAATCATGCTCGGAAATAAATCCGGATTTCATCATTGTCTGTGCTCCTAAAAGCAGCGTGGCATATCCCGTTTCCCCTACGACTGGGATTTTCTTTCTGATTGGTGCTGTGTAGCCATTTTCATATAAATGCAGCGCCGCTTGTTTTGCATCGTAAAGTAAATGGTCTTGATTCACACTGATTCCATCCGCTTTATTCAAGAAGTTATTGTCTCTTGCTTCTTCACCCGATGTGGAAACCTTCGCCATTGCAATCGTTTCGAATACTTTATTCGCTACATTCTGCAAATCATAAGCCATTCCATTCGGCATTTGGTTTAAGTGTTTAATATACAGCTCTTTATTGCCGCCTCCGCCTGGAATCAAGCCAACACCTACTTCAACAAGTCCCATATACGTTTCCGAGCTTGCTTGAATATGTGCAGCCGGCAAGCAAACTTCGGCTCCGCCTCCAAGTGTCATAGCAAACGGTGCAGCTACCACTGGTTTCGCGCTGTATTTTATTTTCATCATCGCTTGCTGAAAGCCTTTAACGACCATTTCAATTTCCCAAATATTATCGTCTTGCGCTTCCATCAAGATCATGGCTAAGTTCGCACCAACACAGAAGTTCTTTCCTTGATTGCCGATGACGAGTCCCTTGTAATTCTTCTCGACTTCATCAACAGCGAAATTAATCATTTGCACGATATCCATTCCAATGGCGTTGTTTGGTGAGTGGAATTCTAATAGTGCAACCCCGTCACCAATATCAATTAAGCTAGCTCCGCTGTTTTGTTTAATCAGCTTGCCCTGCTTTTTCAATTTCTTTAAATCCATCTCTTTTGGATTCTTTTGAATATCTTGATAGTCTCCATTTTGATAGAAAGCTAGGCCAGACTCATTCGCTTGATAGAAAGACGTCTTGCCGTTTGCCACCATGTCTTTCACCCATGCCGGGACAGTCATTCCTTCCGCTTCCATCTTTTGAACGGATTTCTCTACACCGATCGCATCCCATATTTCAAATGGACCATGGCTCCAGCCGAATCCCCATTTCATCGCCTGATCGATGGCGACAATATCATCTGCAATCTCTCCAGATAGCTCAGCCGAATACGTGAGAACCGGTGAAATGATCTTCCATAAAAATTGTCCTGCTTGATCCTCTGCATAAACAAGCGCTTTCAATTTGGCTGATGTGCCTTTTTGCTGTTTGGCCATTTCGACAGAAGCAGCTTTTAATTTCTTCCGCTCACCATATTCCATCGTTTCTGGATTTAATTCTAAAATTGTTTTGCCTTCTTTTTTGAAGAAGCCTTGACCTGACTTTGCTCCAAGCCAGCCATTCTCACGCATTTTCTTCATAAATTCAGGAATGTCAAAGACGTCCTTCTCTTCGCCTTCCACTTGCTCGTATAAGTTATTCGCCACGTGAATGAATGTATCTAAACCAACGACGTCAAGCGTACGGAATGTAGCACTTTTTGGACGGCCAATCAGCGGACCAGTTAAAGAATCTACTTCACCAGCTGATAATCCGGCTTTCAGCATTTCTTGAACTGTCTTCAGCAAACCGTATGTACCGATGCGGTTCGCGATGAAGTTTGGTGTATCTTTCGCAAGAACCACTCCCTTGCCAAGTGTATTCTCGCCAAATGCTTTCATATATTCTAATACTTCTTGATCCGTATCCTTTGTCGGAATAATTTCAAGTAATTTTAAATAGCGGGGCGGATTGAAGAAGTGCGTACCTAGAAAATGCTTGCGGAAGTCTTCTGACCGTCCTTCTGCCATTGCTTCGATTGAAATTCCTGACGTATTGGAACTGACAACACTTCCCGGTTTCCGGTATTTTTCCACCTTTTCAAACACTTGCTTTTTCACATCAAGGTTTTCAACAACCACTTCAATGATCCAGTCCACATCTGAGAGTTGATCTAAATCATCCTCTAAGTTGCCAGCTGTGATTAAACCAAGATTTTTTTTAGACGCTAACGGTGCAGGCTTCTGCTTTAATAGCTTTTGCAGAGCCCCTGCAGAAAATCGATTGCGAACAGCAGCATCTTCAAGCGTTAACCCTTTCGCTTCCTCTTCTTTTGTTAATTCACGAGGTACAATATCTAATAATATCGATGGAATGCCGATATTCGCTAAATGGGCGGCAATGCCTGACCCCATCACTCCTGAACCTAGTACGGCAGCCTTTTGAATATGAAGAACCAACGTAATTTCCCCCTTCGCACCTTTGAATGAATACTCATTCATTATTTCTATTTCTAATATAACCCATGTATATGTGAGAATCAATCCTAAAAAATTAAAAAATGTAAATTTTCTAATTTTATTTTCAATTCTCCCTGCCGCTTATGTTTTCTCCATTAACATAAAAATAAGAGTCGCAGCTGCGACTCTTATTTTTTCATTATTCCCTTTACGATAAATGCCACATTCGCCGGACGCTCAGCCAGTCTTCTCATAAAGTAGCCATACCAATCGGTGCCGTATGGAACATAGACACGCATCTTATACCCCTCATTGGCTAATTCATGCTGCCTTTCTGTGCAAATCCCATAAAGCATTTGAAACTCGAACTGATCTTTCGGGATCTTGTGCTCTTTCACTAGTTGTTTCGTGTACTCAATCATCACATCATCATGTGTCGCAACAGCTGTATAATTGCCATTTAATAAATGCATTTTAATGATTTTCTTAAAGTTTTCATCTACGTCTTTCTTTTCGGGAAAAGCTACTTTGGCTGATTCTTTGTAGGCTCCTTTCACAAGTCGTAAGTTAGGAGAGTATGCGTCAAGTTCTTTCATATCTTCTTCGGTACGGTATAAATAGGCTTGAATGACTGTTCCGATATGATCATATTCCTTTTTCAGCTGTTTAAAAATCTCCAGCGTCTTTCCGCAGCGGGAATAGTCTTCCATATCAATCGTAACGAATACATCATGCCGCTCGGCCGCTTCGAGAATTCGCCGCATATTGCTCATAACAATCTCATCTGACAGGTCGAGACCCATGGATGTTAATTTTAATGAAAGCTGGGAATCCAGTCCTTCACGTGCGATGGCTTCGATAGCTTCTATGCAATGATCCGCCATCTCATTCGCTTCTCTTTCGTTATCGATAAATTCACCTAAGTAATCGATGGTGACACATAAGTTTTTCTTATTCAGTTCTTTAATCACTTCTACCGCTTGATTGATTCGTTCACCCGCGACAAATCGCGCCGCTCCAAATTGTAAACCGTACTTCTTAGCCATTTTCGTAATTGGTTTATTTTTAGATAAAAATAAAAAGAAGTTTCTCATTGCTTGTTCCATCATGAAACCCCCTCCTCACCATCTTGTTCAATCAAGTTATCTCATTATTATTATATGCTCAAAAACTGTAAGCGTTTTCTTTTTTATCTTACCATCCCATACCACTCATAAATATCCCTAAAACGCATAAACGAAAAACTATTTATAAATACAAGAAAAAAACGCAAATTATTTTTGCGCTTCACTATGAACTATTTCGTATTTAACGGCCGGAAAACTTAATACAAAACTCGTTCCTTTATTCGGTTCACTCTCTACCTCTATTACACCTTTCATGGCATGGATAATCGAAAAAGTGACCATCATGCCTATTCCGGTGCCAGATTCTCCTTTAGTGGAAAAATAAGGTTCTCCTAAGCGAGCTAATTGCTCAGTTGTCATTCCCACTCCTGTGTCACGAATGATAATTCTCGTTTTGTTATGAGCGCTGTTTGTTTCTAGTGAAAGAAATCCGCCGTTCGGCATTGCTTCAATGGCATTCTTAACAATGTTTAATAGACTTTGATGCAGTTTATTCTTGTCACCTTTCATCCACTGGTCGTCAGTGGGCTCAATGCTAATTTCCACACTGTTCATATTGGCAAGCGGAGTCGCAACTTTCGCCACTCTTTGCAGCACTTCCTGCACATGGATCATAGATACTTCTTCAATTGGCGGTTTCGCAAAAGTTAAGTAATCTGAGATAATACTTTCTGCCCGGTCGAGTTCAATGATGGCAACTGAAGAGAATTCTTTCCTCTTTTCGTTTGAAAAAGAAGGATCGCTAATTAATTGTAAGAATCCGCGTATGGTTGTCAAAGGGTTGCGAACTTCATGAGAAATAGCGGCAGCCAAATGACTGACAGCTTCCACTCTCGTTGCTTTAATCACTTGATCTTTTAACAGCATCCGTTTTTTTACTGATTCTATCGTGTAAGTGATGATAATGGTGCTAAGGAAAGGGATGATTAAAAAGTCGAACATAAATTCAATATGTATCGTTTGACTTGTATATTTAAGTTGAACTAATCCCCATATTATAGAAGGAAGCATTGTTAAAACGGAAGCAAATATAACTTTATGCCCCAGCTTTTGCGCAGTAAACTTCATGTGCAGTAATCCTACTATTGATGAATTTATGATATAGATCCAAAATGCCGTCCAAAACCCAGCATCAATTCCCCAAAAGGCCCGAATGGCAAGCATAATGACAACCAGCACATATCCGCCATTTAAACCGAGATAAAGCGCTCCAAGCGTCAGCGGAATTTGCCTTAAATCGAAGTAGAATTCATCTGACACCGATGTAGTAAGAATCATGCAAGCTAGCAAGGACAAGATAAAGTAAATATAATAGCTAAATTGATCAGGATATTTATTCATACGCTCAAGCCACAATTGAAAGAAGAACAAGAGAACAAGTAAAAAACTTAAACTAAAAACGAGATGTTCTGTTAATCCCATCTTTCCCCACACTTTTCTATATGGATTTTTATCTTTTCACACGGTTATTACTAGTCATATTTTACTATAAAATATTTAATATGTCACATTTCTATCTTAAGAATGTTAAAATTTGATTTTTTCTATTGTTCATTTTTCCACTCATATTCATATTACTATAAAGTAATTAATGAATGGTAGAAATTATTATGTTTTATCTGTATATTTTAAATGATTCATTTTCAATCGCCAATCTATGCTGTTTTTCATATATAATGAGAGGAACAGAAGAAAATTGAGGTGTCATAAATTGAAGAAACTGTCCTGGGCGCTGTCTGCGATTGGAGTTTTACTCATTCTTTCGAGCTTGCTTTATCCTTTAAATATTATTGAGAAATCGACATTTACCTACTTGCTGCTTGGCGGCGCTCTTATTATGTTCATTGGTTCGATGATTCGGACATATGCTATTTTGAAGAAATAGAATTATTTTATCACTTCCAGTGTAGCTAACAAACGGGATTTTGGGAAACCACTTGCCAAGCATGAAAAAAGATCGATAATGTTCCCCACTTTTTGTTTAGCAGAGCATTGAACTGGTTTATTAGCAACTCTATTAACTATTGGAAAATCTCATCGCTATATAAAGTGAAAAATGATACACTAAAATTTGCAGCAATATATAGCGGATGGGCGGTTGGCACTCCCTTGAGAAAGGGGGTGTTAATATGGTGACTTATGATGCAATGAATATGCTATTTCAAGCTGGTATATTACTCGCAACAGCAACATCAGCTGTTATTGCGATGATTGCTCTATACACCAATAGAAAAAAGTAGCCACCCTCCGCTAACGACCAGGTAAGCAGGGTGGCTACTCTCTTTGTAACACCTTTTTATTCATCACTGGTCAACCGCACTTCTTGCGGTATATCAGCTGCATTGACTGAGTGTTGACGCACTCAGTCTCTTTTTATTATATATTTAGTTTACCACATTCATACGTAAAATATACAGCTGTATTCTCTTAAAACAAAGCTGGTATTTAAACCGCTCTGTTTCTGGTACAGTTCCTGTCCGTTACGATCCCTAGATTGTGTGTTAGTTAATGTTAAATAGATTTATTTTTATCCTAATGCTCTATTTTTAACCCATATCCTAATTTAAAACAGCCAGCCGAAAATATTTCGGCTGGCTGTCTGTTTATATTAACAATCGCTGATGACAATATAAGCGGCCTTCACGGGACCATGCACACCAACGACAAGGTTCATCTCAATGTCGGCGGAGTTACTTGGTCCGGTAATAAAGTTAATGCATGACGGAATCAATTCTCCATTTTGCACTTTTTTGCTGATCGCTTGTGCTGCTTGAGTCATTCGCGGGACAAGCGTGCTTTTAGGAATAATCGCAATATATTGCTGTGGCAAAAGGCTGACCGAGCGGCCTTTATCTTTGCTGCTTAATAAAACGACAGTTCCGGATTCAGCTAGGGTCATATCAGTAAATGTAATACCGATATTCGCTTTTTCTGCGAGTTCAATATTTTTCTCTCCAATTGCAGGATCCCAAATATTGATTTCTTTATTTTCAGACGGCCAAGTGCTGTGAACTAATTCGCTTAGGCCATACTCTTCAAAACGGGGGTCGTTCCAAAGTGACAGTGGACCGCCGCCGTATAAATTAACTGTAGATGCTAATGTGTTTGCCAGCTCTTCACGAGTGGTTTCAATATACTCTGTATGAATCAAGCGGCATTGATCCTTTAACACCTGCATCAATTCGTCTTGTGATGCTCCCTTTAATACTTCATGCTGCGGCTGGAATTTCCATTTCGGACGTTCTACGGACGCTTTTTTTTCTCTGCCTAAGCTTTTTGAAATATTGCTTAAAAAAGAATCGCGGTTATGAATCGTGCCTGTCATTAGTTGTCGCCGCCTTTCTCTTTTTGATAATCTTTAAACCAGTCACGGAAACGCTCTTTTTCCGGTGCCGGGAATTCACGAAGCTCTGTCCAAGCCTTCAAAGGACCCGGGCCTTTTGAAATCCGATCTCCATTTGTAAATGGCTTCATGACTGCTGAAGCCATTTTTGAACCCATTCCGTATAATGGGTTGGATGCTGCTCCAAGTCCGAACGCTTTCATCGCCAATTTCTCGGAAACAGGCGCGCGCCCTTCCTTCTCGACAATGACTTGACGGTGCTTATGCAATAATTCGTGAAGCGGAATTTTTACCGGACACGCATCTGTACAAGCTGCACATAAAGTTGAGGCATAAGGAAGTTCCTTAAAGTCATCATATCCTCCTAATAGAGGTGACAGCACAGCACCAATAGGCCCAGAGTAAATCGATCCGTAAGAATGGCCGCCAATATGACGGTACACCGGACAAACATTAATACACGCCGCACAGCGGATACACTGAAGAACGGATTGGAATTCAGTTCCAAGAATCTTCGAACGTCCGTTATCCACAATGACTAAGTGGAATTCTTCCGGTCCATCCACATCGCCTTCTTCTCTTGGGCCAGTTAATGTTGTCACATAGCTTGTCAGCTTTTGGCCAACAGCACTTCGAGTCAATAAACTTACTAGTACTTCGAATTCTTCGTACGTCGGAACAATCCGCTCCATCCCCATCACTGTAATCTGTGTTTTTGGAATCGCGGTTACTAAGCGTGCATTCCCTTCGTTTGTAACTAAGCTGACAGAGCCTGATTCAGCAATCGCAAAGTTACATCCCGTAATTCCGATATCTGCAGATAAGAAATCCTTTCGGAGCATTTCCCGCGCATGCAAAGCCAATTCTTCTGGCTTAGAGGTGTTTTGATAAGCCAGTTTCTCAGAAAACACTTCTCTAATCTGCTCTCTATTTTTGTGAAGCGCTGGTGCAACAATGTGCGAAGGCGGATCATGATCATCCACTTGAAGAATGTACTCGCCAAGATCCGTTTCGATCACTTCACAGCCTGCCTTTTCCAGACAGTCATTTAAGTTGATCTCTTCCGTTACCATTGATTTCGACTTAACCACTTTTTTGCCGTTCTTTTTCTTCACGACTTCTTCAATATATCGATTCGCTTCCTCAGCTGTCTCTGCAAAAAAGACGTGGCCGCCGCGTTTTGAAACGTTTTCACTCAATTGTTCTAAATAATAATCTAAGTTTTCCAGGACATGCTGGCGAATTTCTTCCCCATGCGAACGCCAATCTTCCCAGTTACCAAGCTCTTCTGCTGCATCTAATCGCCGCGTACGCAACCGTTCTTGGGCAGATGCGACTGCACCGCGCATGAACGTGTTATCAATGTTTCCTTTCACACGTCCTTTAAAATCTTCAGCACCAAATTTCATTGACATCGTTGTTCACCTCTCTCTGCTATTACCCTCGGCTGTTTAATACTTCTGCTATATGCATCACGCGAATCGGTTTTCCTTTACGCTCCATTCGGCCTCCAATATTCATTAGACAGCCACAGTCAGCACCAATTAAATAATCCGCTTCTACTTCTTCTGCACTAGCAACCTTTTCATCTACCATTTGCTCAGAAATCGGCCCCATTTTAACAGAAAACGTTCCTCCGAATCCGCAGCAGTTATGTGCGTTAGGCAGCGGGACAAAATCAAGACCATCTACATTCTTCAAAAGTGTCATCGGTGCGTCCTTCACACCCAATAGACGTGTCATATGGCAAGAAGGATGGTAAGTGGCCGTTCCTGGCAATTTAGCGCCTAGGTCCTCAACCTTTAGTACATCAACGATAAATTGTGTAAACTCATATGTTTTCTCTGCTAATTGTTTCGCTTTCGGCTCCCAGATCGGATCCCCTTTAAAAACATGTGGATATTCCTTAAACATAGTTGCGCAAGAACCAGATGGCGTCACCACGTATTCGGCATTCTCAAATGTTTCAATCATCTTTTTCATCGCGCCTTTAGATTCTTCCACATATCCGCTGTTAAAGGCCGGCTGTCCGCAGCATACTTGACGCTCTGGAAATTCAAGGTCGCAGCCCAATCTATCTAATATCTCTACCATGGCTTTTCCCACGTCTGTTTGGAACATATCGACAAGACAAGTAATAAATATAGAAACCCTCATCATATTCACCTTCTTTATATAGTTGTGTTAATCTCGTGGATGTCAAAACAACTGGTCATCTGATGACTAAACACTCTTGAATCCATCATACTACAAAACATTTCCTTTTTGTAGACAAATGATAGCGCTTTTATAAAAAATATGTTTACTAGAGTCGATCTGCTTTCTCTTTAAGACGTGAAAAAGAGGCTGCTTTCCTAAAGAGCAGCCTCTGCAAGTTAACCTATGGAAGCTCTATTTGCTTTTTCTCCATCTCAAGCATATGTTCTGATAATACCTTTTCTACATTGAGGAGGTGACCGCGCATCTCCAAACGGGCTTGCTCAGGATCTTGGTTGAGAATTGCTTGAAAAATAGCCTCATGTTCTTCGTTAAGTTTATCTACGGTTGTCTTTTCAGAATAGAGACAGATTCTGCGTGTTTCTTTCATCGTCTCTTCCATTAAATCAGATACATGATTCATTAAACTCGATAAAAGCGGGTTACCCGTGGCTTCGGCAATAATTAGATGAAAACGCAAGTCTGCCTTTTCCCCTTTTTCAATGTCATTCGAGTACTTGCTCATTTCATCTAATGCCGCTCTCATTTTCAGCAAGTCTTCTTCTGTTCTCTTTTCTGCTGCTGTATATGCAGCTCCAACCTCCATAATTTTACGAACTTCAAGCAAGTGTAAAATATCGGTTTTGTTCATCAACACAGCGTTTTGGATGGGATAGGCAATTCCTTTAGGTGAAAATGCCTTTACATATGTACCTTCACCTTGGCGAATATCTAATATATCCATTGCACGCAGCGCGGATAATGCCTCACGGACAGCGGATCGTCCTACTTGAAAATTCTCAGCCAGCTGCTCAACGGACGCAATTTTATCCCCGGGCTGAAGTTCCCCTTCTTTAATCATTAATAGCAGTGCTTCTGCGACTTCTTCATATATTTTCTTTGGTTTAATTCGCTTATAAGCCATCCTCTTGCACCTCGTTCTTTTCGCAATAATTCTATTTTACTCAACAAAACCACTATTTACAAAGTTCTTTTTTTCACTTCTTTTTACCTTGTTGATGAATGAACACTTTTTACCATTTTGTTAAAATTCACAAAAACGTAACATATTTTTTAAAAAATATTGCAATTTGCATACGCTTACATTAATATTACCATATAATCATCTGATGAGTGAATGACCTTATAAATACCCGGTGTAAAAATAGATAACCGGTAATAATAATCTGAATTTTCATTTTATTTAGAGGTTATCCAGCACCGGATATGTTTGTTACTTTTTTATTAGGGGGAAAAACTATGAGTTTGACTTTATTGTCGCTAATCGCCTTATTGCCTGTGGTTTCTATTTTAATTTTTCTAGTATTTTTAAACTGGCCGGCAAGCCGGGCGATGCCTGTTGCGTTAGTCGTTACAGTTCTTACAGCTATTTTTGTTTGGGGAACAGACGCTAACGTCGTAGCTGGTTCTGCATTTAACGGATTGTTTACTGCACTTGATATTATGTTTATCGTTCTTGGAGCTGTTTTACTATTAAATACTGTGAAAGAAAGCGGCGCGATCCATACAATCCGCCAAGGCTTTATCAGCATTTCTCCTGACCGCCGAATTCAAGCAATCATCATTGCCTGGTTATTCGGAGCTTTCATTGAAGGAGCTGCCGGATTCGGTACACCTGCTGCGATTGCTGCACCTTTATTAGTAGCCATTGGCTTCCCTGCAATGGCAGCTGTTATGGTAGCTTTAATCATCCAAAGTACGCCTGTATCTTTCGGAGCGATTGGTACACCGATTCAAGTAGGTGTTCATACTGGTTTAACAGATCAGCCCGCTGTCTTAGCCGCATTAAAAGGTTCAGGCATGAACTTTGCTGAGTATATTCTTTACATTACGTCTAACGTTGCGTTAATTCATGGTGTAATCGGAACGCTTATTCCTTTATTTATGGTAGCGATGTTAACTCGCTTCTTCGGAAAAGCACGCTCTTTCCGTGAAGGATTGCAAGTTTGGAAGTTCGCTTTATTTGCTGGTCTTTCCTTTACAATTCCTTACTACATTATCGCAACAATCTTAGGGCCAGAGTTCCCTTCACTTTTAGGTTCACTTATTGGTTTAATCATTGTCGTTCCTGCTGCTAAAGCTGGATTCTTAACGCCTAAAGAAGGACAATATTTCGACTTTGAAGAAAGAAGCAAGTGGGAAGAAGACTGGTTCGGCAAGCTTAACCATGAACCAGCGAAGATTCTTGAAGGTAAAAAAGCAATTTCCATCTGGATGGCTTGGCTTCCATATGTACTTGTTGCTGGATTACTAGTGATTTCACGTACAGTTGAACCAGTAACTGCATTTTTGAAAGATCCAAAGTTTACGATTTTATTTGAAAATGTATTTGGCTCTGGCATCAATACCGCTTCTACACCGTTATACTTGCCAGGATTTATTTTCATCGTTGTCTCAGTTTTGACTTACTTCTTGCACGGCATGAACAGCAAAGATTACGCGAAAGCGTGGAAAGAGTCATTTAAGACTGTTATTGCTGCCGGTGCTGCCTTGATCTTCGCGGTTCCAATGATCAAGATTTTCTTAAACACATCATTAAGCGCGGATAAAGTCGCTGAATCTGTTCAATATTTAGCTGGGCAGAACATGCCTCTTGTTTTAGCTGAAACTGTGTCTGTTATTTCTGGTGATTTCTGGCCAATCTTTGCTCCTGCTGTTGGAGCACTTGGCGCATTCGTTGCCGGCAGTAACACATTCAGTAACATGATGTTCTCTTTATTCCAATTCGGTGCGGCTGAAAACATCGGATTGAATGTGAATCAAGCTGGTATTGTTGTAGCCCTTCAAGCAATCGGAGGAGCTGCTGGAAACATGATTTGCGTACACAACGTCGTAGCTGCTTCTGCTACAGTTGGTCTTGTTGGTAAAGAAGGCGCATTGATCCGCCGAGTCATGCTTCCGATGACTTACTATATCTTAGCTGGCGGATTCTTCGGAATGGCTCTGATCCACGGCGGCGTTAATGTTTACTTCTTCATTTATGCGGTCATTGTAATGGTTTACCTGTTCCGTTTGATCACTTATAAAGGTCAAGGATTGGTCGCTAATTCCACTAACACAAAAGCTGTTTAATATGACAAAAAGCTGCTCTTTCTGTGACTGGTTCACACAAGAGCAGCTTTTTTATTTATTGAAAAACTGAAATCAGCTTATTTACACGAGGATAGTTTCTTGTTCGCAGATGTATCTTCATTTCCGATGAGATAATCGTTTTCTCATCCCTAGCCAAAAACATTCACTTATCTAGCTGGCAAACCCACTTTTAGCCGAATCCCTCGTGTTCCTGTATAATATTCCGTACAACTAACTACTTTTCACCAAAGGATGGTGATGACTGTGATTCAGCCGCAGCTGGCGAAAAAAATCATCCATGAAGTGCGCAAACTTTTGGACGAAGATATCATCGTGATGAATACAGACGGCATGATTATTGCCAGCACCAACCCGAATCGTCTAGGGGTGTTTCATGAAGGTGCTGTAAAAGTCAGTAAAACTGGCGAAAAATTAATTATCACGAAAGAAGATGAAAATCAATGGAGCGGGGTAAAGGCAGGGATTAACTTGCCAATTATGTTCCAAGGCGAAGTGGAGGGCGTAATTGGCATTACAGGCTCACCCGACAAAGTGTCTGGATATGGGGAGCTGCTGAAAAAAATGACGGAGCTTTTTATTCAGGAAAGCTATTATCAAGAGGAGATCGAATGGCAAGCACGTTCTTTAGAAGCCTTTGTCTTCGATTGGATGGAAAAACGTGAATGGAGCGATTCTTTCCTTAATAAAGCGAAACTTCTAGGCATTGATTTAACAGCACACAGGCAAGCTGTTCTCATTCACTATCCGCCCGCTTCGCTTATTTCATTTAAACCAGTGTGGCGAAATTTCTCTCAATCTATTCGAGGAACCAGCAACACCATCGTGATCCGCTGGGGAAATGACCGGCTTCTAGTACTGCTGGATCATGAACTGAACGACTTAACGTTCCTAGTTGAAAAATGGAAGCTAATGTTAGAAAAACAACTTGGTGCTTCTGTGGCGATCGGCATCGGTTCCTCGCTGCCTTCTAATCAGTTAAAATTGGCCTTTCTTCAAGCAGAACGTGCATTGAAAGTAGCTTTAGCCACTTCTTCCATTGTTCATGATGACCAATTGACATTAGAGATGATTGTAGAAGACATTCGCACAGAAACCAAACAACAATTTCTTGAGCGGACAATCGCTCCTATTCAAGGAGAACCCGAATTGTTGGCTACTCTTTACGCTCTTTTCACTCATAATTTCTCCTATAAGCAAGCAGCGGACTCGATTCCGATTCATATTAATACGCTCCACTACCGTCTCAAAAAAATTGAAGAAGCAACGGGGTTAAATCCGAAGCTTCTGAAAGATCAGCTCAGTCTTTATCTCGCGTGGATGTTAAATAAGCAATAACAAAGCGGTGCTCGAATTTAAGCACCGCTTGTTTGTTTGCGTGGTTTAATTGGAATACAGCCTTTCGGACAGCTCCCGCACTTCTTTGCCCCTTCTTTATCAAGCCGATAATTAAAGCAGCAAGTCGTACGAACCCGAACCAATGCATCTCGGCCTTCCACAGCTGTTTTTTCATTCACATATCTAGCTAACGGATTGGCATGGTAATTCCCAAATAATTTCGCTTGCTCTGGGGCGAGAAGCCAATGAAAGTCCGCTCTTGCTCTGTCACGAACAGAAGCAAACCGTTCCTCTTCTGCCACAGTTTCATATAGCCAAAAAACGTAGATGGCGATATTTTCCCACATGATTAAATTAGAAAGCTTAGAAGCTTTTCTAGCTGCTTCTACCACTTTTCCAATATGGCGAATCACCTCTTCTATTTGCCACGCTGATTCCGGATTCTTGCCAAGATAAAAGTTTGGGAGCCAGTTTCCGTTTTGTTCAGAATGGATGAGCATGGCGTCTTGTTCTTGAATCATCAGAGGCTTTCTGAAAAAAGACCAGGAAGCGAGCGCACCAACGAAAAGAAACGCATACCTTTTCATTAGAATCGAAGCGGCCACTTTCCCATCCGGGCTGCACATTCGTTCAGCTGCTTGTTCTAAAAAAACAGCTAGCTTCTCTTCATCTGTAAAGTCCTTCAAGGGCATACCATAAACATCTTCAGCCTTATCAAAAGTATATCGGCACGCGCCTTCTAACAGCTGCTTTTCCTCCTCCGTCCATGCAAGTGCAAGATCCATCTCAACCATCCTTTCTGTGACTGCCCTTTTATTTCTCTAAAAGAACAGGATTCTCTAAAATACAGCGGCCTTTTCCAAAGGGAATACATAAAGGAGTTCCAAATAAAGGATCAGCTGTTACCTGACAATCCATTTGAAATACGTCCTTTACTAAACCGCAGCTGATAATTCGCTCCGGTGCTCCTTGTGCATACACTTTTTTATCTTTAATCGCCACGATATGGTGTGCATAGCGGCAAGCCAAGTTCAAATCGTGAAGCACCATGACGATCGTACGTCCTTCGTTTTCATTCAAATCAAACAGCAAATCAAGAATTTCAATCTGATGCGTCATATCAAGATAAGTAGTTGGTTCATCAAGCAAAATGGTATCCGTATCCTGTGCCAAAGTCATGGCAATCCAGGCTCGCTGCCGCTGTCCTCCTGATAATTCATCCACAAACCGGTCTTCCAAATCTTTTAGCCCTGTAGCTGCTAACGCCTTTTGCACAGCCTCTTCGTCTTTCGCCGACCATTGTTTCAGCCATGTCTGGTGCGGATAACGCCCCTGCTTTACTAGCTGCAATACAGTCAATCCTTCCGGCGCTGTTGGAGATTGAGGCAAAATCGCCATTTGTTTCGCCACTTCTTTCGTTGGCATGCTGTGGATCGACTGGCCATCTAACAGCACCCCTCCACCCACAGGCTTTAACAGCCGCGCCGCTGACCGGAGCAGTGTTGATTTTCCACAGCCGTTCCCACCGATCAAGACGGTGATATTCCCTTTTGGAATCGCTAAATCAAGTTCATCTATAATGACAGTCTGTCCATAAGATAAGGTCAGCTTTTCTGTCGTAATCCGGTTGCTTTCCATGCTCTACACTCCTTAAGATTGCTTTGTGCGGAATAATAAATAGATAAAGTACGGGGCGCCAATACCTGCTGTAAACACACCTGCCGGAACTTCTAAAGGCAAAAACAGCGTTCGGCCAATTAAATCAGCAACCATCACTAGCATTCCGCCAATCAGCGCGGATGCCGGCAGCAATGCGCCAAATGAAGAACCCACGATTCTTCTAGCCATATGCGGAGCCATTAAACCGACAAAGCCGATCCCTCCAGCAAATGCGACCGCTCCACCTACAAGTCCTGTAGCAAGGAGAATGAGCAGAAACCGCTGCCATTCTACTTTAGCACCTGCATTAATCGCTAATTCATCCCCCAATTCCTGAATGTTGACATGTCGGGACAGGAGCCAGGCTATGATTAACAAAGTTATCGCCCAAGGAGCTAGAATCGTCACTTCCCTCCAGTTCACGCCATTAACCGTTCCCGTAATCCAAATATTAGCTTTTGCTGCATGATGAATCGGACCGACAATCATTAGAAGAGTGGTAATCGCTTGCATTACAGCAGCAATTCCAATCCCAATCAGCACAAGACGCACAGGTGATATCCCGTCTTTCCATGCAAATAGATAGACAGCCAGTGCCGCAAGTGAGGCGCCTAGAAATGCCGCGAGCGGCTGCCAATGAATGCTGACGGTCAAAATATTGCTTTCATTACTGAAAATCGCCAGAAATCCCACTACGGCCGCGCTTGCTCCTGCCGTCAGCCCGATAATATCCGGTGAAGCCAGCGGATTTCTAACCATCCCCTGCAAAATCGATCCTGCAGCTGCGAGCGACATACCTGCTAAGAGTGCCATAAGCATTCTCGGCATTCGAAACGAATAGACGACCAGCTGATCAAAGTCCGTTCCGCCTCCAACAAACGTTTGAAGAACTGTGAGTAAATTTAGTTTGATATCTCCTAAAGCGGCACTCATTACGAATACAATGATTAATCCAAAAAATAGAAGAGTAATTTTTTTAGCGGCTTGCTTATCCATTAAAAAAGAAAATTGATCACCAAAAAGTCTGCGAGTTTCATATCGTTTCATCGGGCACCGATCCCCTTCCTTGCTATATAAATAAAGAACGGAGCTCCGATGGCAGCCGTCATGACACCTACTGGCACTTCTTGAGGCATAATCACATATCTGGCGCCAATATCAGCGGCCAATAACAACATGGCGCCAAGCAAACCTGAAAACGGCAGCACCCAGCGGTGATCTACCCCAATCAATTTTCTGGCAATATGGGGAATGATAATGCCGACAAATCCGACTGGTCCAGCAATCGCCACTGCGCCCCCTGCAAGAAGCACGACAGCAATAGCAGACACTAATTTGATGAGGCCAATTTTCAACCCTAACCCTCTCGCGACATCTTCCCCCATAGCCAGTACATTTAGCTTTCCAGCGAGCAGCAGCGCCAATATCCATCCCGCAGCTAAATAAGGAAACACGGCTGTCAGCATTTCGAGCTTTCTGCCTTGCACAGACCCTGCCAGCCAAAACAACACTTGTTCAAGAGCTGCTTCATTGAGAACAAGAAGACCTTGTGTAAAAGATGAGAACATGGCAGCGATAGCAGCTCCTGCAAGTGTCAGTTTCATTGGCGTTAAACCTTCGCGGCCGGCCGAACCGATCGCAAATACAAGAAACGCCGCAAATCCCGCTCCTATAAAGGCAAGCCAGGCAAATGACTGAATGCCGTTAATATGAAAGACAGTCAATCCGACGACAACAAAAAATCCTGCTCCGGCATTGATTCCGAGAATACCTGGTGAAGCTAAAGGATTTTTGGTCAGCGTCTGCATGATCACCCCAGACATAGCCAGACTGGCACCTACTGCGGCTGCTATTAGAGCGCGCGGCATACGCAGCTGCTGGATGATTAAGTGTTCACTAGACTCATTGAATGAAATAAACGATTCGTACACTATTCGCCAAGAAGTATGGGTATAGCCATATACAATGCTCAAAAGCATCAGCAGGACCATTCCCAGCATGCCTCCTACTAATAAACCAAACTTTGCACCAATTTTCATATGAACCTTCCTTATGGTGTTCGTACACCTGTCAATATTTATATTGTAGGAAAGAAATATATTTTCGTCAATGACTTTGAAAATCATTATCATTTATAGTTGACATTGATTCTCACTTGAAGTATGATCATTCTTATAGCCGGTAATGATAATCATTATCATCTCTCGGCCCCCTCATCATAATAATATGCATTTTTCGAGGGTGACACATGATGCAGACAGACCCCTGCGTGTCACCTTCCACTTTTTTCGGTTAAGATGCCGGCTGATCCAGCTGCGCTTAATAATATTGCACAACCAAATATAGGAGGAATCATACATATGAAGTGGACAAAATCACTAGCAGTCTTCCTTTCTCTTATTCTGCTCCTTGCACTAGGCGCTTGCGGAACAAAAGAGGAAAAGACAGAAGAAAAGGAAAAAGATAATAAAGAAAAAGCAGCTGAATCGTATACGGTTGAGCACGCGATGGGCAAAACCGAAATTAAAGGCACACCTGAACGTGTCGTGATTTTAACAAATGAAGGAACAGAAGCTCTTCTTGCACTTGATGTTAAACCTGTTGGAGCCGTTCAATCATGGGTTGGCGACCCTTGGTATGATCACATTAAAGAAGACATGAAAGATGTAGAAGTAGTTGGTATGGAAGATCCGGTCAACGTAGAAGCGATTGCTAAATTAAAACCAGATTTAATTATTGGTAACAAAATGCGTCAAGAAAAAATCTATGATCAGTTAAATGCGATTGCTCCAACTGTATTTGCTGAAACATTGCGCGGCAACTGGAAAGAAAACTTCGAGCTGTATGCGAAAGCTGTAAATAAAGAAGAAAAAGGCCAAGAAGTTATCGCTGAGTACGATAAGCGCATTGAAGACATGAAAGCTGATCTTGGCGATAAGCTGAATCAAGAAATCTCAATGGTTCGTTTTATGAACGGAGATGTGCGCATCTATCATAAAGATTCATTCTCAGGTGTTATCCTTGATCAATTAGGCTTTGCCCGTCCGGCAGAGCAAGACAAACCTGACTTTGCTGAAAAAGGCGTAACGAAAGAACGAATTCCTGCGATGGATGGAGATGTATTATTCTACTTCACTTATGACGAAGGTGACGGAGAAGGTACGAAGGTTGAAGAAGACTGGATTAACGATCCATTGTTCAAAAAACTAGAAGCATCTAAAGCTGGAAACGTTCATAAAGTAGACGACTCGATCTGGAACACTTCTGGCGGCGTTCTTGCTGCAAACAAAATGCTTGATGATATCGAAAAATTCATGGCAGATAAATGATTGCTCCTTCCATTCATGAACACCCCCCTCGTTCTTGAAGCTGAGCCGATTATTTATAAATAACAGACTACAGACCCTTCAGCTTATGGCTGAGGGGTCTTTGTTGATCTAATTGTTTTATCCAAGCTGTTATCATATAATTATCCCAAAATGTCGACAAACGACCATGGAGGTGCAACGACTGTGACGAACGTATTTCACCACTCCCTTCCCCAGCAAATTGCCGATAAAATCACAAAGCAAATCATGACAGGCGACCTGATGCCAGGCGAAAAAATCATTGAATCGAATTACGCTTCCGAGTACGGCACAAGCCGGGCGCCCATTCGTGAAGCCCTGTATCTCTTAGCAACAGAAGGACTAGTTGAGCGGATCCCTCGAAAAGGGACCATCGTAAAAGGCTTTAGCCAAAGTGAAATTAATGACCTGTTAGACATTCGCATGACCCTAGAGAAAATGGCGATGAAACGAATCCAATCAGCAAGTGATCATCAATCCTGCCTAATAAAAATGGAAGATCTTGTCGAACAAATGGGCGCCACTTTACATGATGAGAAACAGTATGCCCTCCTCAACCAGGAATTTCATATGACCATTATTCGGATGAGCCAAAGCAATGTCATTCATGAACTGTATCAGAAATTAAGCAAACAGCTACTCTCCCTCCAGCTCCTTTCATTTCTCGAAGGAGAACATATCCAGAAATCCTATGAAGAGCACCAAACCATCATCCACTTATTGAAAAATAAACAATTTGATGAAGCAAGCTCGCTCTTAGAAGACCATAACCAAGCAGTGATCACACGACTGAACCTGCAATTTAAATCCCCCACCAAGTGAGGGGATTTTTTATTTAGAAAGAATAACAGTGAGTTTGGAAAGATTCCGACTAAAAGCAGAAAGATTATCTCGGCTTTTGGAAAGATTCCAGCCAAATTAAAAGAGTCGCTATCATTTCAGAAAGAATATTGGCCGTTTTGGAAAGATTATTAGCTGATTTGGAAAGATTCCAACTCAAATCAGAAAGATTATCTCGGCTTTTGGAAAGATTCCAGCCAAATTGAAAGAATCTCTATCATTTCAGAAAGAATATCTGCCGAATTGGAAAGATTATTACCTAATTTAGAAAGAATCCAACTCGAACCAGAAAGATTATCTCGGCTTTTGGAAAGATTCCAGCCAAATTAAAAGAGTCTCTATCATTCCAGAAAGAATATTGGCCGTTTTGGAAAGATTATTAGCTGATTTGGAAAGATTCCAACTCAAATCAGAAAGATTATCTCGGCTTTTGGAAAGATTCCAGCCAAATTGAAAGAATCTCTATCATTTCAGAAAGAATATCTGCCGAATTGGAAAGATTATTAGCTAATTTGGAAAGAATTCTGCTAGAACCAGAAAGAATCTCTCTGATTTCAACTGGCGCACCTCTCATGAGTAAAGCTGCTTTCACATGAAAAGCAGTTTATTATTTACCAAAAATGCATTTATTTTTATTTTTAAATAAAATGATTGCGTGATTAGATATATTAATTTTATAATATTTATAATATTTTAAAAAATATATTGCATTGCACTAGAAAATATATTACGATGGTCACAAGGTCGATTGTCGACAATTTATTGGTGCATCTCTATCCCTTGGAGTTATGTACATCCCCTACTGTTCGTTTGATTAACTAATCAGGCATTTAGGCAGTTAAATCTCTTCTATATGAAGCATGGACTAACTGCCTGTCCGTGTCTGATTACCTGACCGCTGTAAATTACTGAATATTCACATATTTAATCATTAAACGGATCATCGCCTACCATTTCCCCACAATTTCCTTTCCGTGGGATACAGGAATGCCTTACGTACAGAACCTGTAGATTTTCCTGAAGGAACCCAATCATTCGTTGAAAAAAGAAAGCCTAATTTAAAAGGAGATGATGACATGTCAGCATTAGAAGGCATTAAAATTGTTGATTTAACACGGATCTTAAGCGGGCCATACTGCACAATGACATTAGCTGATTTAGGCGCAGAAGTGATTAAGATTGAAAGTCCTCAAGGTGATGATACTAGACAATGGGGTCCTCCTTTCGTAGAAAATGAGAGCGCCTACTTTTTAAGTGTAAACAGAAATAAAAAAAGTCTCGTTCTTAACTTGAAAAAAGATACGGATCGGGAAATCTTTTTAAAACTGGTTGAAAAGGCAGATGTGGTTGTCGAGAATTTCCGTCCCGGTACCATCGATCGCTTAAATATCGGGTATGACGTGTTAAAGAAGCATAATCCGAAAATCATTCTAGCCTCTATTTCTGGTTTCGGACAAACGGGCGCCTACGCTCAAAAGCCGGGATATGATGTGCTGGCACAAGGAATGGGCGGATTAATGTCCGTGACGGGAGAAGCTGGAAGACCGCCGACAAAAGCTGGGTTTTCACTAGCTGATGTAGGAACGGGTATGTGGGCTGGATTTGGCATTCTCGCAGCTTTATTAGAACGGGAAAAATCAGGAGAAGGTCAATGGATTGATGTGTCTCTCCTAGATACCATCGTTTCTTGGCAAACGTATCTGGCAGGCAACTACTTCGCTTCCGGCAAAAATCCGGAACCGCTCGGCAGTGAACATCCGAATATTGTTCCTTATCAAGCGTTTGAGTCTGCGGACGGACACTTTATTCTTGCGGTCGGTAATGACGGTCTTTGGGAAAAATTCGTCAGTGTCATGAACATGGATGAGCTAAATGATCCGAAATTCCAGACGAATCCGCTGCGAGTCAGCAACCGCAATGAATTAATCAGCTTGCTGCAGGAAACATTCCGTACTCAGCCATCGGCGAAATGGCTAGAAATGTTTGAAAGTGTCAAAATCCCATGCGGACCTGTGAATAAGTTCTCTGATATTCTTGAGGACCCTCACATGAAAGACCGGGAAATGGTTGTTGAAAATGACCACCCTGTGTTAGGAAAAGTGAAAATGCTTGGCACACCTGTGAAATTCTCCAGAACTCCAGGCAGAATTACTAGCTCACCGCCAAGTCTTGGAGAACATACGGAAGCTATTTTGCAAGAACTTGGCTATTCCTTGGATGAAGCCGTTAAATAAAAATATAGATGTGATGGAGGAAAAATAAATGTTAATTGGAATTCCTAAAGAAATTAAAAACAATGAAAACCGAGTGTCACTTACACCAGCTGGCGTTGTAGCTTTTACACAAGCGAATCATTCCATTCTTATTGAGCAAGATGCCGGTCTTGGAAGCGGATTTACTAACGAAGATTATATCGAAGCTGGCGCAACAATCGCGGCTGACGCGAAGGATGTTTGGGCACAAGCGGATATGGTCATGAAAGTAAAAGAACCGATTGAATCGGAATACGGCTATTTCCGTCCGGGGCTGATTTTATTTACCTACCTTCACCTGGCTGCTGAACCAGCCCTTGCGAAAGCACTGAAAGAAAACGGCGTGACAGCAATTGCCTATGAAACAGTTTCAGTGAACCGTACATTGCCACTACTAACGCCAATGAGTGAGGTGGCCGGAAGAATGTCGGCACAAATTGGCGCGCAATTCCTTGAACGTCCAAGAGGCGGAAAAGGTGTTCTGTTAGGCGGCGTTCCTGGCGTTCGAAAAAGTAAAGTCACCATTATCGGTGGCGGTGTCGTCGGAACCAATGCAGCGAAAATAGCGGCTGGTCTTGGTGCGGATGTAACGATTGTGGATTTAAGCGCCGACCGTCTTCGCCAGTTAGAAGATATCTTCGGCTCCTCTATTCAAACGTTAATGTCTAATCCGCTGAATATTGCGGATGCCGTGAAGGATTCAGACCTAGTCATTGGCGCCGTATTAATTCCAGGTGCTAAAGCGCCTAAACTAGTAACGGAAGAAATGGTGAAATCCATGTCTCCTGGCTCTGTCATTGTAGACGTTGCCATTGATCAAGGCGGTATTTTTGAAACGGTGGATCATATTACGACACATGACAACCCAACGTATGAAAAGCATGGTGTTGTTCATTATGCAGTGGCCAATATGCCTGGAGCTGTTCCTCGAACGTCAACGATTGCCTTAACAAATGTAACTGTTCCATACGGGCTGCAGATTGCCAATAAAGGTGTGCAACTTGCAGTGGAAGAAAACGCAGCCCTTGCTCTTGGCGTCAATGTGGCAAACGGTGAAATCACGTATGAAGCAGTCGCACAAGACCTAGGCTTCGATTACGTTCCAGTTGAAAAAGCCATGAAAGCCGTACTTCAAGTAAAATAATGAATATAAGCGGCTCAGAAGCAGTGTCCCCCATCGAGGAGTGCACTCTTTAGAGCCGTTTTTTCATATTGTTGCTGGATTCTTGCTTATGAAGCTTGATTTTGGCGGTGACAGACGCGTAACTGGCGAATTTTGTCGTTCTATCGGCGGTGTAGGATGCTCTTTCGGCTGCTTTGTGGATTCTATCGGCGGCTTCGCGAATTCTATCGGCGATTCGCCCTTTGTCCACCTCCCAGCGACTTCAGGAATATGTCAGCAGCTTTACGCATTTAATCAGCAGCACAAAATCAATCAGCTGCACCGTTCCTGAAATATTTTTTATTGAATTTTCTAACAAATGAAGGATTTTTGATTTCTATAGCAAATATATATTAAAACAACCATCTGTTGAAAGATGCATAGGAGGATACAGGAATGAACGAATCAAACAACTGTGATGTCATCCGCTTGGAGGACATTGTGTGGAAACGTGAAGGACGGAATATCTTAAACCATGTTTCTTGGAATGTACAAACAGGCGAGCATTGGGCAGTATTAGGTTTAAATGGGTCCGGCAAGACATCTATTTTGAAAATGATTACGGGATATCAATGGCCAAATGGCGGCAGCATTCATGTATTGGGCCATCGATTCGGTTCAGTTAACATCCCGGAATTGCGTAAATCGATTGGCTGGGTAAGCACTTCTTTAGATGATAAATTCCAAACTCGCCCGAGAGATACGGCACTTGAAGTCACATTAAGCGGAAAGCATGCGTCTGTCGGTTTGTTCGATGAGATCACTGATGAAGACATGACAAAAGCAACTCAGCTGCTTGAAAAGCTGCGAATCACTCATAAAGCTGACCAAGCATTCGCTTCCCTATCTCAAGGTGAAAAAAGAAAAGTGATGATTGCAAGGGCATTAATGTCGTCTCCTCGTCTTTTAATTCTAGACGAACCTTGCAATGGATTAGACATCTATGCGAAAGAAGAATTGCTATCTACCATTGAAGACATGATCTCACAGCCTGGGGGCCCTACTTTGTTATATGTGACTCATCATATTGAAGAATTAGTCCCTTCAGTTACACATGCTTTATTAATTAGCAAAGGCAATATTGTGGCTGCAGGAGAAAAGAATGCCGTTCTGAATGAAGAGGTACTCGAGCAGACATTCCAGCTTCCAGTTTCTCTTACTTGGGAAGATGACCGTCCATGGATCAGAATTAAATCAAAAAATAAGGTATAATAGTTAAAGAGGATTTATGATCCCCCATTATTTCGTTAAACAAAAAAATAATGGGCTCTCTAAATGAAAGCGCTTTCCATTTTCTGTATATTAGAAATAAACCGCAAATTAAAAAAGTCAGTCCCTGCTAAAAATAGAGATAAAGATAGATAGACAACAATGCATATTAAAATATTGGTGGGAGGTTGTATATAATGAAGAGAACAGCATATAGAGGTGTGAGTTTAAAAGAAGCGGAAGTGGTAGTCAATCAGCAGAGGTATGACCGAAATGAATCCAGAGATTTTGATAATGGTGTCGCTGCAAGATCATTGTTTGGTTCAGGTATTTATCTCATTAACGATGTGGAACTAGCAGCTCAGTATGCTTTTTGCCATGCGGAAGCAGAGAATGAGGAACAGGCAGTCGTATTGAAGCAAAAAATCAGCTTTAACCATCCTTTTATTTTGAACTATCAATATAGCGAAAGCCGCTTGCGCCGTACGGCCATTAATTGGAAATACGGAGATACCGGTTTTCTTGAGGAGCAGCTGAAAGAAAATAAATCTGAAATTTCCAAACAAATTGGTGAAGCCATTAAAGAATACTTATTGCATCACTCTTACGATGGCATCGTCTATCACATTAACGAAGAGATTATTTATTACATTATTTATGATCAGGACTCTCAAATAGATAACATAGAGATTGATCTAGCCTTTAACATCAATGATTTAAAAGTAAAAAACATCCTATAACAATAAATAGTTAAATGGAAGTACAAGAAAGTTTAGACTGCCTTGTCTTCTTTTTTTTGCAATAAAATCATCAGTCTCTCCAAGTTGAAGCCAACTACAGTTCTGGACGTTTAAAAATTCGTACGAGAATTAGTAGGAGCTTAGGTCAAATACCCTCCATTAGTTAAAAGCTTAGATACTTAACCTGTCGCTCCTTCCTAAACATCTTCCGTATTCTTACTTCATCCCTTCAAGAACCGCATCTGCGAATTGTTCCATTTCTACTTTAGCAGCGACTCTAGAAGCAATGGATTCGTAGACTTTTCCAACTGGATGATCGGCTCCGTAAATGGATCTCGAAGAATCCGCACTGTTTTCATCTGGCTGAGCAAGCGGCAGCTGGCCGAATAGGTCGGTCGCAAGCTCGTTCTTTAATGTTTCTCCGCCTCCGCGGCCAAACACGTACTCTGGTTTGCCTGTTTCTTCGCTTTGGAAGTAAGACATATTTTCAATAACCCCAAGGATTTCATGGTTCGTTTTCAACGCCATTTTACCTGCACGAACGGCTACGTGGGCAGCTGTTGGATGTGGGGTTGTCACAATAATCTCTTTCGATGTAGGCAGTTTGCTGTGAACATCTAAAGCGATATCCCCTGTTCCCGGTGGCAGATCTAGAAGCAAATAGTCTAGTTCGCCCCAGTTCACTTCGGTAAAAAAGCTGTTTAACATTTTGCCAAGCATCGGTCCGCGCCATAATACTGGTGAATTATCTTCACTGAAGAATGCCATGGACATCACCTTCACACCAAAACGTTCTGGCGGAATGATTTTATCGTTCACAATCTCAGGTCTTCTCTCTATACCCATCATATTCGGAATGCTAAACCCATAAATATCGGCATCGATCAGACCGACTTTTTTGCCAAGGCGGCTCAAGGCTACGGCTAAATTCGATGATACTGTGGATTTGCCTACGCCTCCCTTGCCGCTTGCGATGGAAATGAAGGCTGTTTTACTGTTGGGGGACAAAAGCGGAGGTACTCCTGGATTTACTTTCTTTGCTTCATCAGGCGTCAACTCTTCTAAAGTCAGCTGTTCAAAACGCAAGCCCACTGACTCTGCGCCCGCTTCTTTCAGAAGGTCTACCAGCTTTTGCTGAATTTCCAGCTGCTGAGGTGTGCCTGTTTTAGAAAGTCCTACTTTCAAGCCTACATAGTTTTCTTTGATCTTGACTTCCTTCACCTGCACGCTTTTATGTAAAATAGGATCTTGAATCATTCCTGCTAGTTTAAGAACTTTCTCTTTTGTTAACATTCTTCTCCATCCCTTCTCGTTGTTTTTATAATAATGGTGAGCATGGAATCAGACATTGATCTGACCTCATGCTCACCATTCATAGATTAGCTATTTTCGCGTATAACAGCTTTCACTGTATCTGTCAGGAATTCTAAATCTTCATCTGTAGAAGACAGCGGCGGCGCAATGATCAGGATATTTTGATAGCCTGGAACGGTGTCACCATTACGGCCGACAATCAATCCTCTCTCCTTGCAAGTCGCAATGATCTTGCCGACAAGCTCATCAGTAGCAGGTGCTTTTGTTTTCTTATCTTGAACGAGTTCAATACCAAACAAGAACCCTACTCCGCGAACTTCTCCGACGATATCCAATGATTCAAGAGATTTTAAATCATTTAGCACAGACGGTCCGGCTTCAGCCACGCGCTGCACAATATTTTCCTTCTCAATGATTTCAATGGTTTTTAATGCGACAGCACAAGCTGCTGGGTGTCCGCCAAATGTAGAGACATGACGGAAATGCTCTTTGTCGCCTTCTTCTTTAAACTTATCGTAAATTTCTGTGCGAACAGCTGTGGCTCCGAGCGGCAAGTAGCCAGCCGTTAAGCCTTTAGCCATTGTAACAATGTCTGGCTGTACGCCTTCTGAGTGCATGAAGCCGAACATTTCACCTGTTCTCGCAAAACCTGAAACTACTTCATCTACTATTAATAGAACATCGTGCTTTTTACAAATTTCAGCTACTCTCGTCAAGTAGGCTTTCGATGGGATCAGCACCCCACCGCCTGAAATAAATGGCTCTAATATAAAGCCTGCTACTGTTTCAGGACCTTCCCAAGTGATCACTTCATCGATATAATCGGCTGCTGCCAAATCATTTTCAAATGTGCTTCGATAGCTGTACGGCGGCGGAACATGCAAGAATCCAGGAGCACTCGCGCCGTACTTCTGTTTACGGTTTGCTTGTGCCGTTGCGCTTAACGCGCCAAGTGTAGATCCATGGTACGCACGGTATCTAGAAATAAATTTATACTTGCCTGGATTTCCATTTTGCACATGGTATTGGCGGGCAATTTTGAAGGCCACTTCATTCGCTTCTGACCCGCTGTTTGAGAAATATGTCGTATATGGTGCTTTTAATAGTTCACTGATCTTTGTCGACAGTTCAATCCCCGGCACATGGCTCGCTGTTAATGGGAAATAAGAAATATTCACCATTTGCTCGTAGGCCGCTTGTGCGATTTCTTTGCGGCCATGCCCAAGATTTAAACACCACAGACCGGAAACTCCATCTAAATACTTCTTCCCTTCCATGTCTTTAAACCATGAACCTTCCCCTTCAGCCGCGATCATCGGGTTTGCATTTGCATTAAATTTTGACATTGAATGCCATAAATGCGCTTTATCTTTTTCGGCAAGTGATTTTGTTTCTGTTTGTACTTGCATGGAATGACCCCCAGTCCATTTCATTTAATTAGCTAACTTTATTGTGTTAAAAGTGGTTCTTTTTGAACTTTCGTCTTGTTTACAGCACCGCTCGCGATGGCTGCTTTCGCTACGGCGCTGGCAACTCGTGCCACAACGCGCTCATCGAATGGCGATGGGATGACATAGTCCTCGTTCACTTCGTGTGAATCAACGATTTCCGCGATCGCATACACGGCTGCGACTTTCATTTCCTCATTGATTTCCTTAGCCCGGACATCAAGAGCTCCTCTGAATATTCCTGGAAAGGCTAAGACATTATTGACTTGATTCGGCATATCTGACCGGCCAGTACCCACTACTCGGGCACCTGCTGCTTTCGCATCCTCCGGCAAAATTTCAGGATCAGGATTAGCCATGGCAAAAATGATCGAATCCTTATTCATCTTCCTTACCATGTCCTGAGTTAAAGCTCCCGCAACAGATACACCAATGAATACGTCAGAACCTGCAATCACATCATCCAAAGATCCTTCTAGGCGATCTTTATTCGTTTGTCTGGCCAGTTCTTCTTTCATCGGATTCATCCGATACGTTCGCCCTTCAAAAATAGCACCCTTAGAATCACATAAAATGATCTCCTTGACTCCCATGGATAAAAGCAGCTTAACGACTGCGACACCTGCTGCACCAGCTCCGTTCACCACTACTTTAATATCGCGAAGGTTTTTCTTCACAACACTTAACGCATTGATTAAACCAGCCGCGGTGACAATCGCTGTGCCATGCTGATCATCGTGAAACACAGGAATGTTCATTTCTTGTTTCAGTCGTTCTTCAATCTCAAAGCAGCTTGGAGCTGAAATATCTTCTAAATTAATTCCGCCAAATGTCGGTTCAAGCAATTTGACTGTTTCAACGATCTTGTCGACATCGTTCGTATCCAAACAAAGCGGAATCGCATCAATTCCTCCAAACATTTTAAACAGGGCGCTTTTTCCTTCCATGACGGGCATGGAGGCTCCAGGACCAATGTCTCCCAGTCCCAATACAGCTGAGCCATCCGAAACCACTGCCACGAAATTCCCTTTAATGGTGTAGTCGTATAGTTTTTCTTCATCGATGGCAATCTCATTACACGGTTCAGCAACGCCTGGTGAATAGATTAAACTTAAATCCTCTGAATTCTCAACTGGCATTTTAATACCAACATTAAGCTTTCCGGTATATTGTTTATGAAGCGCTAGAGCCTTCTCTTTCATATTCAAGTAGCGTCACTCCTCTTTTTATAATGGTGTTAAGCCATCGCCTTTTTTTGTTCAGCAATAATAATGTTAGAGAAATACTTGCGTGCATCAGCCGTTAAAATATGAAGCTCCACTTTTTCCGCTTGGCTAAGATCATTCAATGGACGGTCGAATTCAACGAATGCGCCGCTTAATGTTTCATTCACACCAGCAATCTTGTAACCTTTCTCCAGCAATTCATCAATTTTTAATTTTTCTTCTAAAAACTCTTTATATGATGACATGTTTATTTTCCTCCCAACAGTTAAATACAGAATAATCAGACATTTTCAATAACAGTTTGTTCTTCAGTGATCATTTCTTCATCCGTGACAATTTTCCAATCCCGTCCAACCGTAATTCCTAGATATTTTTCATCGCTTGGTTCTTCAATTTCAGCTTGTTTGTACAATTTGAACCACCAGAACTTTGTTAGTACGTAGTAGCAAACAGCCGCTAATCCGAATCCTACGACAAATGAGTAATTGGAGAAGATCACAGCTGCTGTGCCTCCAACTGCCCAAGAAATCATTCCTGCCCAGTTGATTCCCATATGATAACGGAATTGACCGTCATATTCATATAAGTCTGGTACATTGACCCGGCGTTTACGAAGCAAGTAATAATCAGCAAACAAAATTCCTACGATCGCTGATAAGACACCGCCGATAACTAGCAAGAATGGAATCAGCATATTGAATAGATTCCAAGGCTGTGTCACCATTCCGATGATCCCTGCGATAATAACACCTGCATAGAATGGAACCTTTGGGCCTCCCACATTTGAGAAAATGGTTCCTGCTGGCACTAAGTTTGCTGTTGTATTCGTAGACCACTGAGCAAAGACGATCATTAACAACAGGATCGCTAAGACAATTCCACTGGCTGATTCTTGCAAAGCAACAATCGGATCATAGTTTCCTACAGCGATATACGCCACACCGCCAATAGCTACAACAAATGTTTGTGTTAACGGCAGAGCGACTACACTCCCAACGAGTGCTCCTTTGTTTCTCTTAAACCAATTCTTTTCATACTGTGGAGCTTTGATAAACCTTGAAAGCGAAGAAATATCTGCGGCTAAAGTAGACCAGTACCCCATGTTGCCGAATACCACTGTTAAGAACGCTGTAAATAGAACGGCACCTGAAGCTGGGCTCTCTACCCAAGACCATACATCTTTACCAGCTGCATCAGCTGTATCCACTAACGTGTAGTACATCCATAACGAAATGAGAATGATCGTTGGTGCAGCTAAATCTGCAAACTTTTCAACGGCTTTAATCCCGATGGACGTGTTAACTACTTGAACGACTACAAATAGGAAGAAACAGATAAACCAGTTATCAAATCCTGTTAAGACATTCAAGATTCCGTTAATCGCCGCGGCTCCGAAATACGAGTTAATCCCAAACCAGATCGAGGCAGCAAGCCCGCGCAAAAGTGATGGGATGTGTGTTCCAACCGTACCGAATGGAGCTCTTAGATAGATCGGAAACGACACGCCATGTTCAATCCCGATATCTGCTATTAAAGTAATTAATAAACCGATTGCTACACAGCCTATCAGTGATGCTAATAGCACCCATATTAATGGCATAGATTGAACACCTGCACCGCCCAAAGCAAAAGCTGCTAAAACGACCGCCATCCCTACCCATAATACAGAGAAACCAAAAGTACTAATGCTTCGATCCTTATGAGCGATTGGAAGTAAATCGGGAGACTTTAAGTACTTATCATTTTTTTTCATCACAATTCTCCTTTTTTATATTAAAGGCTGTTTAAGGAATTGTCGGTGATGGGTAAATAAAAGGAAGGAATGATTCCTTCCTTTTGGCTGCAGTGTTACATTCCTTTAAAGACTTCATTTTTTGCAGGAAATCAGCATCCCTCGGAAGATGCTGATTCCTAACCATTGGCAACTACTATTGAAGAACTTTCTCAGGTATTTCTGTTTGGCTTTCGTAACGTTTTCTCTTTAGATATTGGCCATTGCCCGGCTTGCCGACAAATTGCTTATCTTTAATAACGAATTCTCCGCGAGATAGAACAGATACAGGCTCTCCAGTGATCTCCATTCCTTCAAACGCGCTATAATCCACATTCATATGGTGCGTATCAACTGAAATTGTTCGTTCTTGGTTCGGATCAAAGATAACGATATCTGCATCGCTTCCAACAGCAATTGTGCCTTTTTGAGGGAATAACCCAAATAGCTTGGCTGTGCGAGTAGAAACAATATCAACAAATTGATTGATCGTAATCCGGCCCTTTTTCACGCCTTCAGAGAAGAATAGGCTGAAACGGTCTTCAATGATCGGTCCGCCATTTGGAATCTTCGTAAAGTCACCTTTACCTAATTCTTTTTGACCTTTGAAGTTGAAAGAGCATTGATCAGATCCTAATGTTTGAAGCTGGCCATTTTTCAAGGCATTCCATAATACCTCTTGGTTCCACTTCTCACGCAGAGGCGGGGACCATACATATTTTGCACCTTCAAAGTTCGGTTTTTCCAAGTCCGTTTGATCAAGCACCAAGTATTGTGGGCAAGTTTCTCCCCAAACTTGATAGCCCTTTTGACGTGCTTCTGCAATTTTCTTTACAGCTTCCGCACAAGATACGTGAACGACGTATAATTGCGAGTTAGCTAGACCCGTTAACTGAGCAGCACGTCCTGTCGCTTCTCCCTCTACTTCAGGAGGTCTTGTTAATGCATGATAAATTGGATCCGTGTTGCCTTTTTCTAACGCTTCATTTACTAGATAATCAATGACATCTCCGTTTTCAGCATGAACCATAACGAGCGCGCCATGCTCTTTCGCTGTTAACAGTGTGCGGAATAATGTCTGATCATCCGCTTGGAAAACATTTTTGTAGGCCATGAATACTTTAAAAGAAGTGATTCCTTCGTCTTCAATAATCTCAGGAATTTCATTCAATACGGCATCGTTTACTTCACCGATCATTAAGTGGAATCCGTAATCGATAACCGCTTTATCTTTTGATTTATCATGCCAAGTTTGAATAGAGTTTTTTAACGGCTCCCCTTTATTCGTCAAACAGAAATCGATGATCGTTGTCGTACCGCCATAAGCAGCTGCAATCGTTCCCGTTTCAAAATCATCGGAAGTAACGGACCCGCCAAATGGCATATCTAAATGCGTATGGGGATCAATTCCACCTGGGAAAAGGTACGCACCTTTGGCATCGATGACTTCATCCGCTTTATCACTCAAATTCGATCCGATCGCTGTAATCTTACCGTCTTCAATGAGCACATCAGCTTCATATTGATCTGTTGCTGTGACAACTGTTCCGTTCTTAATGAGTTTCTTCATTACTCTATTCCTCCTTGTCGTATTGAAAATCTAAGTATTATGAATTACAAACTGGAAGCTGGATTGCTTTTTGACGCTCGTTCCAAGTCATTGGCTCTCCGTTCGGAATTTCAACCATGTCGATCGCGCCATCAACCGGGCAGACGATTGAACATAGGTTACAGCCTACGCAATCTTCTTCACGAACTTCAAGGTAGGCATTTCCGTTTTCAGACGTTAACATATCAATACATTGGTGAGACGTGTCTTCACAAGCGATATGGCACTTATTACAGTTGATGCAAGTATCATTGTTAATGCGCGCCACGACTTTGTAGTTAAGGTCCAAGTTGCCCCAGTCAGAATAATTGCTTACTGATTTACCAATAATGCCTTCTACAGTTGCAATTTGACGGCTGTCTAAGTAGTTATTTAAGCCATCGATCATGTCTTCAACAATGCTGAATCCATGATGCATCGCTGCTGTACATACTTGAACGCTTCCTGCGCCCATAAGCATAAATTCAACCGCATCTTTCCAATCAGAAACTCCACCCATACCAGAAATCGGCAAGTTGATATCCTTATGACGGGCACATTCTGCCACCATGTTTAAGGCAATTGGTTTAACAGCTGGTCCACAGTAACCACCGTGAGCCCCTTTACCAGCAACATTCGGGAACGTTTTCCATGAATCAAGATCTACTCCAGCTAAGCTGTTGATCGTATTGATCATACTGATCGCATCAGCTCCGCCTTGAACAGCCGCATAAGCTGTAGCTGTGATATCTGTAATGTTTGGTGTTAACTTAACGATAACTGGTGTTTGAGCTACTTCTTTCGCCCAAGTTGTTTGTTTTTGAACCAAATCAGGAACTTGGCCAGATGCCGCTCCCATTCCACGCTCAGCCATTCCGTGCGGACAGCCGAAGTTTAGTTCTAAGCCATCAACACCTGCTGCTTCCGCTTTCTTTACGATTTCATGCCATTTTTCTTGCTTAGGCTCAACCATTAGAGAAGCAATGACAGCATGATCTGGGAAACGTTTTTTCGTTTCATAGATTTCTTTTAAGTTCACTTCTAGCGGACGGTCTGTAATTAACTCAATATTATTGAATCCTGCGACACGCTGTCCGTTAAAGTTCGTTCCCGCAAAACGAGATGAAACGTTTAAGATTGGATCGCCTAGTGTTTTCCACACGGCTCCTCCCCAGCCTGCTTCAAAAGCTCGTTGTACTTGATACCCTGTGTTTGTCGGCGGCGCTGAAGCTAACCAGAAAGGATTTGGTGCTTTAATGCCGGCAAAATTCACGCGTAAGTCTGCCATTCGAATTCCTCCTGCCTTTTTTTAAGTTGATTTATCGTTTTATACAGTTACTTGTTGGTTAATGAATTCCTGATGAATCGAGTGAGCAGTTAATTTACCTTGGTTAGCTGCTGTTACAACCATCGCATCGCCTTGTCCGTCTCCAAAAATAACATCGCCCACTGCGTAAATTTTTGGATTAGATGTTTGGTACGTGTCCATATTGATCTTGACAATTCCCCAATTATGCTCAAGACCGAACTCTTCAATCAAATTGACGTAACGAGTTTGACCAATCGCTTTAATCACTGCATCCGCTTCGATCGTAAATTCTGAACCTTCCACAGCAACTGGGCGACGACGGCCTGATTCATCCGGTTCTCCAAGCTCCATGCGGACACATTGCAAGCCTTCAACTTTGCCTTGTGCGTCTTTCAGAATCTTAACCGGCTGTGTCAGCCATCTGAATTCAACGCCGTCCTGCTTCGCAAATTCATATTCAAACTCATAAGCCGTCATTTCTGCTTCTGTACGGCGGTAAACCATTTTCACGTCTCCTGCGCCTAAGCGGACAGAACACGTAGCCGCATCAATCGCTGTATTACCGGCACCAACAACCACGATCTTCTTGCCGATGAATTGCTGATCAAGCGGTGGTGTTTTTGTGCTTTCCACCCAATCAATTGCGTCGTATACGCCATCTGCATCTTCGCCTTCAATGCCAAGCATTGGCACTTTAGACATCCCGATCGCAAGAACAACTTTGTCATAGCCATTGACGATCTCTTCTACAGAGATATCACGGCCGACCATTGTGTTTGTGCGGATTTCTACACCAAGATTTTCAACTTGTTCAACTTCCCATAGGGAAACTTCTTGCGGTAAACGGAAGGAAACAATTCCGAATGTATCCAATCCACCCGCTTTTTCTTTTGCTTCAAAGATCGTTACTTGGTAGCCAAGACGCGCCAATTCACGCGCTGCTGACAATCCGCCTGGTCCGCCGCCAACGATCGCAACTGTTTGACCGTTTGCTTCGCCTGCTTCAAATAACTGTTCATTATTTTGAATGGCCCAGTTTGTTGCATGGCGCTGCAAGTTACCAATCATAATAGGAAGAGAGGCATCATTTAGTACGCAAGCTCCTTCACATAACTCTTCTGTTGGACAAACACGTGCACAGCTTGCCCCCACTGGATTGGCTTCCATAATGACTTTTGCAGACCCTTTTAAATTGCCAGAAGCAATTTTCTTAATGAAAGAAGGAATATTAATGCTTGTCGGACAAGCTTTAATACATGGAGCGTCGTAACAATAAAGGCAGCGATTGGACTCGTTAATGGCCTCTGTTTCTGTTAACGCTGGCTCAATCTCACGAAAGTTCAATGTTAAATCTTCTACAGAAATCTTCTTATTCTTTACTCGGTTTAAATGCATAATTGACCCTCCTCACCTTTTTGCATGCGGTTTAATATAAACAGTTTTATATTCTGTATAGAAATCAACAGCTGTACTTCCTACTTCACGAACACCGCCAATGCCTGTTGCTTTGATTCCGCCAAATGGGAATTGAGGTTCGCTATAAGTAGAAGGCATATTCACATGGGTAAAACCAGCTTCAATACTGTTGATAAATACCATAGCTCTTTCTAAATCATTCGTATAAATAGTTGAAGATAGACCATATTCCACATTGTTCGCCCACTCCATCGCTTGATCGAAATCTTCTGCTTCCATAATGCTGATGACTGGACCGAAAATTTCTTCTTGAGCAATGGTCATGTCCGGTGTGATTCCACGGAAAAGCGTCGGTGCAACAAAGAATCCATGCGCATTATCACCATTTGTTAGGCGCTCGCCTCCAGATACTAAAACGCCATTTTCTTTTTTGGCAATTTCAATGTAATTAAGGACACTTTCCATAGACCCTTGATCGATAACAGGTCCCATTTGAGACGTTTCATTCAATGGGTTTCCAACATTTAATGCATCTACTTTTTTCTTAAGCAATGCGATAAACTCTTCTGCAATCGCTTTCAAAACGATAATCCGGCTTGTCGCTGTACATCTTTGTCCGCTTTCTCCAAATCCGCCGGCAATGGCATGATCTGTAGCAAGTTCCAAATCAGCATCTTCTAGTACAACAAATGGGTTTTTACCGCCCATCTCTGCCTGGAAGCGTCCGCCTCGTTTAGCCACTAATTGATTGATTCCTAGTCCTACTCCGTTAGAGCCTGTGAAACTGATCGCTTTAATATCTGGGTGATTCGCAATGGCATTTCCAACTGCGCGTCCAGGTCCTGTTACAAAGTTAAGAACTCCGGCAGGCAATCCTGCATCCTGATAAGCTTCTACCAGCCATAGGCTGACAAGAGGTGTTTGGCTTGATGGTTTAAAGATGACTGTACATCCGCATGATAGAGCGGTCGCAATCTTCCAAGCCGCAATCGCCAATGGAACATTCCAAGGTGTAATCACCCCTACAACTCCAATAGCTTCTCGTTTTGTGTAACCAATAATTTCTTTGTCCCAAGATGGGATCGTTTCACCAGTCAAACGTTCAGCTTCACCAGCCAAGAACCTCATCGCTCTGATCGTTCTTACCACTTCCGCTTTCGCATCCGCGTAAGATTTCCCTACTTCTTTAATGAGCTGCTCAATAAATTCCTCTGAGCGGTTTTCTATATAGCTAGCAGCGCGAAGAATGTATTGTCCTCGCTCTGGAGCTGCTTCCGTTTTCCAGCTTTTTAGTGCTTTTTTCGCTGCATCTACAGCTGCTTTCACATCTGTTTCATCTGACTGCTGGCAAATTCCAAGTTCGATGCGCTGATCTGCTGGGTTCGTGACCGTGAATGTTTCACCAGTCTGTGAAGGAACCCATTCATTCCCGATATAGTTGTTATACGTTTTTGTTTTTTGTGTTACTGTCATTTTTCACCCTCCAAATTCTAAAAATCATTGGTTTTGAATTTGAACCGTCGCTGTGAGTCCCCTTTCGTAAAAGAGTGCTTGTTGAATTTTCTTAATATTCTTAATTAGAATAGTATGATATTAAAAATACTTTGTCAATACTATTGATTGCATTTTATTATATTAAATATTGAATTAATTTTATTCATCATTTATAATTGATATCGCTTCTCAATTAGATATTGTAGTTTAGGGGTCAGTCCCCCGCCGCTTTAAAGCAGCGAGGGACTGACCCCATTTTTAAAATTTCGAGATTTGTCGAACTCTGTTCACCAATAAATGGTGTTTGTGTTGTAAAATGTAGGTATATATTAAAAGGTATGACGGATGACAAATACATAGGAAGAAGTGAAAGTTTTTGAAGAGAACTGAATTGGAAGAGAGTATAAAGCTAGCTGAAGAGAAAATTGAGTTTTATAAACAATCTTTACAGGACATGCGCAAGCAATTAAAAGCGCTGGATCAACAGGAAAAAGAGCGGGAGAAATATGTTTCCTCCAAAGAGATTGTGGACTTGATTTTTAAACACACTGGTAAGAAAGTGAATATGTCTACAATCAAGCGATGGGCCGATGAAGGCTATTTAGGAGAGGTCGTTGAGGAGAGAGAAAAATTCTGGGCGCTGCACACGAAACAAGGAAAGAAACGCTTCTTATATCCAAAGGTGCTGTCCTATCAATTCCTTCATGAAAAAGGTTACCTAAAGCCGGACTATGAAGTACTTGATCGAGTAGAGGTGACCAAACCTGGTGCCTCTCCATTGATCGGCATCATTATCGATTCATCATTGAATCAGGATGCATTTGAATATACACTTCAAATTGAAGGTTCCTTTGACATCGTAACGAACGTCCATGAAAAGTGGATGAAAAAGACCGATCAAGAGGTGGATGAAGAATGAAAGCAAGGATCAAACTGAAAAATACTACCCAAAACCAAGAGATCGCAAGAAAACTGAAAGAAGCCAATAAGAAAAATGAGTACCCTGTAGATATTTCTTTTAGCAAAGACTTAACGGAGATCTTTTTTGAGGGAGAATGCATCTGGATTCCTAAAAAGGAATGGTTTGATGAGAGCATGCTCCTTGAAGGGTATGCGAATGAAAAAGAAAGCGGATACGAAATTAAGCCGCGAGACAAAGGAAAAACCGTTAACCTACACTTGGATGCCGAACTTGTGGCTGAACTGAACGAAATTAAAAACCATGTCATCAGCAAAACACAGCATGATATTCTTTTAGAACTGTTCAAAAAGGGATTAGACCAATACAACAAAGAAAATAAATCATAATTTTATATAAACACACAAAAAAGAAGGCAATTCGCCTTCTTTTTTTATATGATCCTCCATAGTTTCAAAGCGCTTTCTTTTCTATACTAGATAAGAAGAATCGATGCCTTTCGACAAACAAGGCACGACAGGAGGATATAATGATGTACTCTCAAGAAGTAAAGACAAAGTTAATGGCGATTGCCGGACCTGAGAATGTGGATGATTCCAAAGCAGGCCGCCTTGTTTACTCATATGATGCGACCCCTAATTTTCAATCAATGCCGGATGCCGTTGTAGCTCCGCGCAATACAAAAGAAGTTTCAGAAATTGTGAAAGTCTGCAGCGAACATCAAGTTCCGATCGTCCCCCGCGGCTCCGGCACCAACCTATGTGCAGGAACTTGCCCAACTGAAGGCGGAATTGTACTGCTTTTTAAACACATGAATCAAATTCTTGAAATTGACGAAGAAAATTTAACAGTAACGGTGCAGCCAGGCGTTGTAACACTGGATATGATTCATGCCGTAGAGAAAATCGGCTTATTCTATCCGCCAGATCCAAGTTCCATGAAGATCTCAACAATTGCTGGCAATATCAATGAGAATTCCGGCGGATTGCGCGGGCTGAAATATGGAGTTACTCGTGACTACGTATTGGCTCTTGAGATTGTGCTTCCTAATGGAGACATTATCAAAACTGGTGGCAAATTGGCTAAAGACGTAGCAGGCTATGACTTAACTCGTTTATTCGTGGGTTCTGAAGGAACGCTTGGCGTGATAACAGAAGCGACATTGAAGCTGATTCCGATGCCTGAGACGAAGCAAACAATGCTTGCTTTATACCAAGATTTAGAGGCAGCCGCTCGCTCGGTTTCTAAGATTATTGCGAACAAAATTATTCCTACCACTCTTGAATTCTTAGATCAGCCGACATTGAAAGTAGTAGAAGACTTCGCACAAATCGGACTGCCGACAGATGTACAAGCGGTTCTTTTAATCGAACAAGACGGCCCAGCAGAAGTTGTTGCCCGTGATATGGAGAAAATGGCTGAAGTCTGTAAAAGCGAAATGGCGATTTCTGTACAAGTAGCTCAAACAGAAATCGAAGCGGACGCTCTTCGTACAGCCCGCCGTTCAGCCTTGTCTGCATTAGCTCGCTTGAAGCCGACCACAATTTTAGAAGATGCGACCGTTCCTCGTTCGGAAATTGCCAAAATGGTAAGAGCAATCAATGAAATCGCGGTTAAGCATAACGTGAATATTTGTACATTCGGCCATGCTGGAGATGGAAACCTGCACCCGACTTGCTTAACGGATGCCCGTGACCATGAAGAAATGGAACGCGTGGAAGAAGCGTTTGCTGAAATTTTTGCCAAAGCAATTGACCTTGGCGGTACCATCACTGGAGAACACGGTGTAGGTGTCATGAAAGCCCCTTACTTGGAATGGAAGCTCGGTGCTGAAGGAATTAATGCCATGAAAGCGATCAAGCATTCATTTGATCCGAAAAATATTATGAACCCTGGCAAAATGTTTGCTAAAGAAAGCCGTAAACGGATGGTGATCTCGAAATGACAACAGCAGCAGAGCAACGGACGATTCAAACAGAATTTCAGTCACGGATGGATGAAAACGAACTATTAAACTGTATGCGCTGCGGCTTCTGTCTCCCTTCCTGCCCGACCTATATTGAATCAGGCTATCAGGAAAGCCATTCTCCGCGCGGCCGAATCGCGTTAATGAAGGCGGTCGTAGACGGATTAATTGAGCCGGATGAAGATGTGGAGCGTTCCCTAGAGTTATGCCTTGGCTGCCGTGCTTGTGAACCGGTTTGTCCATCAGGTGTAAAGTATGGTCACCTGCTTGAAGAAGCGCGCGACATTATTCACCAAAACAAGAAATTCTCTGCACCGGTTCAAGCGCTGCGTAATGTGGTCTTTAAAGGACTATTCCCTCACCAAGATCGCATGGTGACAGTTACGAGCCTGCTCGGATTATATCAGCGTACCGGTTTACAAACAGCTGTACGTAAAGTAGGCTTTATGAACTTGTTCCCTGAGAACTTGCGGACGATGGAACGCGTGCTTCCGCAAGTGCCAAGCAAACGCGAAATGAAGAACCGTCCTACATTTTTACAAGCTGAAGGCATGATGAAAACGGCGACCGTTGCCTTTTTCTCCGGCTGTTTAATGGATACAATGTTTATGGAAACGAATAACGCGACGATGAAGCTTCTGCAAAAAGCCGGTTGCGACATTACAATTCCTAAAACGCAAGCTTGCTGCGGCGCACTTCATGGCCACAGCGGTGAAAAAGACGGCGCGAAAGAATTAGCGAGACGAAACATTGCCGCTTTTGAAGAATGCGAGGCGGATTATATTATAACGAACGCCGGCGGCTGCGGTGCATTCTTGATTGAGTACGATCACCTATTGAAAGGCGATCCTGAGTGGGCGGACCGAGCGAAAGCGTTTGTGGCGAAAATTAAAGATATTACTCAAATTCTATTTGAGCTTGATTTCCATAAAAATTTCCCACTGAAGCTTACGAATCCGCAAATCTTAACGTATCAAGATTCATGCCACTTGCGGAACGTCATGAAAACTTTCATGGCTCCGCGTATGCTGATGGGTGCGATTGAAGGCGCGGAATTCAGAGAGATGGAAGGCGCTGATCGTTGCTGCGGCTCGGCCGGTATCTATAATATCACCGAGTCTGAAATGTCAATGCAGATTCTCGATCACAAAATGGAAAAAGCGAAAGAGACAGCGGCGCACACCATCGTGACCGCTAACCCTGGGTGCCTGCTCCAAATGAAGCTCGGAATTGAGCGCGAAGGACTATCCGATAAAGTGCGCGCCGTTCATATTGTAGACTTGCTGCTTGAGGCGATAGAATAACGTTATTAAAAAGGCTGCTTTTGCTGAAGCAGCCTTTTTTGTATGGAGTTGGGAAGGTTACTCGGGGCATTCTTTCTATTTGAGGTGATATTCTTTCTAATTCGCGCGGGATTCTTTCCTGTCTCGGCGATATTCTTTCCGATTTGACTATTATTCTTTCTAGTTTGCACTTTATTCCGTCCTATCACCCATTCACCGCTATTTCGCTGCCGCATTCTTTCCACTTCGCGCGATATTCTTTCCATTTCATGTGGGATTCTTTCCGATCTCGGCAATATTCTTTCCAATTTGACTATTATTCTTTCTAGTTTGCACTTTATTCCGTCTGATCACCCATTCGCCGCTATTTCGCTGCCGCATTCTTTCCAGTTCGCGCGGGATTCTTTCCATTTCATGTGGGATTCTTTCCGATCTCGGCAATATTCTTTCCAATTTGACTATTATTCTTTCTAGTTTGCACTTTATTCCGTCCAATCATCCATTCCCCGCTATTTCGCTGCTCCATTCTTTCCAGTTCGCGCGATATTCTTTCCATTTCATTCGGTATTCTTTCCAATCTCGGCAACATTCTTTCCATTTCGTCTATTATTCTTTCTAGTTTGCACTTTATTCCGTCCGATCACCCATTCACCGCTATTTCGTTGCTCCATTCTTTCCAGTTCGCGCGATATTCTTTCCATTTCATGCTGGATTTTTTCCGATCTCGGCAACATTCTTTCCAATTACTCTATTATTCTTTCCAATTTGCACTTTATTCCGTCCGATCATCCATTCCCCGCTATTTCGCTGCTCCATTCTTTCCAGTTCGCGCGATATTCTTTCCATTTCATTCGGTATTCTTTCCAATCTCGGCAACATTCTTTCCATTTCGTCTATTATTCTTTCTAGTTTGCACTTTATTCCGTCCGATCACCCATTCACCGCTATTTCGCTGCCGCATTCTTTCCACTTCGCGCGATATTCTTTCCATTTCACGCTGGATTCTTTCCAATCTCGGTATTATTCTTTCTGTTTCCCTCCACATTCGGTCCAAACTCTTCTATATTCCTGCCGATTGTGTCTGTGCTGCGGCCTCTTGTCTCGCCAGAACAAAAAAAAAAAGGAACCCCCAGCGGAGATTTCCCTTTATTCTTCCTCGTCTTCTCTCGTTCGAACAATCGACGGCCGGTCGAAGGTGGTCCATTCTTCTTTTTTCAAAAACAGAGCCCTTATTTCTTTCTTCCTCTTCTTAGGTACTAAAATATAGAGAACATCCTCTGGCTTAAGTACCGTTCCGCCGTATGGAGTAATCAGCTTGCTGCCGCGAATAACCGCCGTAATCAGCGTATGCGGCGGAAGTTCGATGTCCTGAATTTCCTTATACGCCACGTAGGTTTCTTCATTAATTTGCAGCTCCATCATTTCACTATTGGTTTTTCCCATTGATACTAATTCCAAGCTGTGGGGCGCTTGAATCTTTTTGCTTGTTCCCATCACTTTTAAATACTGCGCTACCGGAGAAATGGCTGCCCCTTGGACAAGTGCAGATGTCAGAACGACGAAGAATACCGCATTAAAGATCAATTGGCTGTTTTCTAAGCCTTCTACTAGCGGATACGTCGCTAAAATAATCGGTACCGCCCCTTTTAACCCTGCCCAGGAGATGAATAGCTTTTCACGAACATCAAATCGGCTGAAGACTAAGCTGGCAAAGACTCCAACTGGACGCGCTACGACCATTAACAGGACGGCCAATACGATCCCTTGCCACGCCACAACAAGTAAATCCTTTGGAAAAACAAGCAAGCCGAGCAAGATAAACATGACAATCTGCATCATCCAGGCGAATCCTTCATTAAAACCAATAATGGAATGGCGATATGTCAGCTCCGCATTTCCAATTAAAACAGCCATCACATACACAGCCAAGAATCCGCTCGCATTAAATATCGTTGTCGTGCTGAATGCAAATATGGCTAAGGCAATGGACAACACCGGATAGAGCCCAGATGAATCCAGGTTGATTTTATTAATAACCCACACAGAGAATTTCCCCATCAGCAAGCCCATGAATAAACCAATTCCCATTTGCCAAAGAAAATGCAGCAACAAACTGAATGGTTCAAACGTTGGCGCCTGAATTAACTGAATCAGAGTAATTGTAAGAAATACAGCCATCGGATCATTCGTGCCTGATTCCGCTTCAAGTACAGAAGTTAGTCTTCTTTTAATATTTTTATTCCCGAGCACACTAAACACAGCCGCTGCATCGGTCGAACCAACAATCGCTCCAAACAACATCCCTTCTAACCAACTAATATCGAGCAAATATTTCGCCGCTGCACCAATCACAATTGTCGTTACAAACACACCAATCGTTGCCAATGCAAGAGAAGGTTTATACACACTTTTTACATTCTTAAAATCAGTTTGAAGCCCGCCCTCAAATAAAATGACAACGAGCGCGAGTGTTCCGATCAATTGAGTCAGCCATGCATCATCAAAATAAATATAGCGGCTGAGAACCATCCCTGCTGCAATAAAGAGCACAAGGGCAGGCAAACCTAATTTCGTCGAAAACTTGGCAGTAAAGACCCCTATCATCAATAAAACGGATAATAGCAAAATAATATTTTCAATTACACCCATTTTCCATCCCCTTAAAGTCCGTTCCTGTTGGTTGCAGACATACAGTTTTAATTACTTACCTTTAATTTTATTACAAACAAATATGTTTCACCAATAATCCGACCTCTTTTATAAGTTTAAACCTCTTGTATAAAATTGGATGGATTTGTTCATAATGTAAAATAAAACATACTGAGGTGATGAGAAATGAGATCGAGCGAACAATCTGCAGCGCCTCAACCATTTGTGATTTCGAACGTACCCTCTCAGAATATAGAAGAATTAAAGTTACGAATGGGCAACAGTCCGGACTTTGTCACTAAACAAGTTACAGACTACCCGCTAGACTTTTCTCTCTGCTTTATTGATGGACTTGTGGATAAAGCGAGTATTGAGGAATCGATCCTTCGACCACTCTTGACATGGATGAAAGAATCGGAACTCGAAGAACTTTCCCCTGTAGATCTCATTAACAGAATTGAAGTGTTTTCGCCTATTTCTTCGGTAACAGATTCTGAGAAAGTAATGAATGAACTGCTTCATGGAGCTATTATTTTGTTCGTTGAGAACTATTCTAATTCATTCGTTATCCCTATGCCTCAATGGCAAGGAAGAAATGTAGAAGAGCCTAAAGCGCAAACGCTAGTTACAGGTCCGCGAGAAGGATTCGTCGAAACACTCTCTATTAACACTTCTTTAATGAGAAGAAGGATTGCGAATCCGAACTTGCGTTTCGAAAAATATACAATAGGACGTATTACAAAAACGGAAATATTAATTTCCTATTTAGATGGAACGGTTGATCAAGCTGTCCTTGAACAAGTAAGGCTGCGCATTCAAAACATTGAGACGAACAAGGTGTTTGATGTGGGAATGATTGAAGAACTGATTGAGAAGAAGAAATATTCTCCTTTCCCAACTTTACATTCATCTGAACGGCCAGATACTGTCTGTGCAGCCATTGCAGAAGGCAAAGTCGTCATCATGATGGAAGGCACGCCATTCATGTTAATTGCACCTGCCACCTTTTTCTCGTTCTTTCAGGCTTCTGAGGATTATTATCACCGTTTTGATTTAGCCATTCTCATCAGGTTTATCCGTTTTACTGCTTTTTTTATTTCCATGCTTCTTCCAGCCTTGTATGTTGCTGTGACTACCTTTCATCAAGAACTTATTCAGACCAATTTATTGATTAGTTTAGCTGCGCAAAGAGAAGGAGTTCCCTTCCCTTCATTTGCTGAAGCGCTGGTGATGGAGGTTATCTTCGAAATTCTTCGAGAAGCCGGAATTCGGATGCCAAGACCAATTGGACCTGCTGTTTCTATCGTCGGCGCCATTGTTATTGGTGAAGCGGCTGTTGCAGCTGGCCTTGTGTCTCCAGTGATTGTTATTGTTGTTTCTTTAACGGCGATATCAAGCTTCGTGGCTCCTTATTACGCCTTTTCAGGAACGGCTCGGCTGCTGCGCTTCTTCGCCTTATTCATCGCTGCCTTCACCGGCATGTTTGGACTATTCATCTTTTTAATTGCCTTAATCATTCATATGGCTTCTTTAAATTCGTTCGGTCGATCCTATTTAACACCTCTTTCTCCCATGCACATGAAAGGGCTAAAAGATAGCTTCATTCGCCTTCCCGTATGGATCCATCAATGGAAGCTGCTGAATAAAGGAGGGAAACAGTGATGAGAAAGGGGATCACTCTTCTCCTATCGATGACGTTATTAATCAACCTATCAGGATGTATCAGCAAAACAGAACTAAACCAGCTGCAGCTGATCACAGCCATTGGGCTTGACTATGCAAAAGATGGAGTCATTCTTCATTTGCAAGTGACGAACCCCGGAGGAATTGGAACGTCTGATAATACCCAGTCCCCCGAAACGAATGCTTTGCCTGTCTATACTTATTCATATAAGGCCAAAACGATTCTAAAAGCTCTAAGAGAGGCGGAGAGTAACTTCTCCCGACATTTATTCTTCCACAACGTAGGATATTTAGTAATCGGAGAACGTTTTGCTCGCGATACTGGACTTGAAAAAATGACAGACTTCTTCGCAAGATTTTATCAAATCAGACATAACTTTCCTGTGTTCGTAGCAAAAGACACGACGGCTCAAAAGATTTTAAGCTTGTACACGGCTATTGAAGCCAACCCTTCTACCAAACTTGAAGGACAAGCGAAGAATACTTCAGGTTCCATTGGATTAACTGAATGGATTGAACTAGAACAAGTGCTAGACTGGCAATTCTCCAAAACTAGACAAGTCGTCAGTTATGGAGTAAAGACGAGAGAGGAAATATCAGAAGACGAGGAATATGAGTCTTCAAACGGAAACAAAAAAACATTTCAATTAACCGGACTGCCGATCTTTAAGAACGCGAAGCTAGTCGGATGGTATTCCGTTCGGGAAACCCGGGCATGGTCATTTATGCAAAACCGTACGGAAGAATCTATCTGGTATATTGCAGCCTGTCCTAAAGGCAAAGGCGATATCGGCGCCATGCTTCCTAAAGTCAAAACAAAAATCATACCCTCCATTCAGAATGGACAACTGACTTACACTATTCATGTCAAAGGAAAAGGCATTCTTCAAGAAATTACTTGCGGCTATCCATTGAGTGATCCGGCTACTTACCCTAAGCTCAATCAGGCACTAGAGAAATCGATCGAAAAAGATATGCACGATACGGTGAAAAGAGCGCAGAAATATTCGTCCGATGTACTGGGGTTTGGAGAATTGCTGTATCAAGAGATGCCACAGGAATTTAAAAAGCGAGAGAAACAGTGGCCAAAGAATTTTAAACAAGCAAAAGTGATCGTAAAAGCTGATATCCGTATTTCATCTCCAGGTTCTCGGGTGAAGAGTATTCATGAGCACAATAAGTAAAAGGAAGGAGGAGCATCATTGAAGCCAACTTTATCTAAATGGCAATTTAATTGGGCGATGATCAGCTTCTTAACGGGCAGCTCTTTATTGATGGCTCCTGCCCTTACCACTGTCTACGCCCTGCAGGATGCATGGATTTCTATGATTGTAGCTACGTTGGCCGGAGTGATCATTAACCTTCCTCTCTTGCTTCTATTAAAAAAATATCGCTACCATTCGATTTATACACTTCTCGAAGCAGTTATAGGAAAATGGGGAGGCCGTTTTGTCAGCTTAATCATCGTATGGTTTGCAATTCACCTAGCTGCTTTAATTGTTCGTAATTTAAGCAATTTTATGATTACAGTCGTCACCCCTAACAGTTCCATATATATTTACCAGATTATGATTATGGGGCTAGTCGTATATTCCGCTTATATTGGATTTGAAAATGTCTTTCGGGTGAATGAGCTGCTGGCTCCTTTCATGGTGATCTTTCTGTTCATTGCCCTGCTTCTAGTCATCAATCAGTTTACTTTCCAAAAGTTAAAACCGGTGTTAGGAGAAGGAATTATGCCTATCTTAAAAGGAGCTTATCCGACCATCGGCTTTCCATTCATCGAGATTATTCTCATCACTGTTTTTATTACTTACATTAAACAAAAAGATAAAGTCATACCTGAATTTTTACTGACGTTATTTATATCTGGAATGATCTTAACCCTAGTGATATTTATTGCCATTGGCGATCATGGGCCGAGCCTTATCAGCCGTGAATCGTATCCAACTTATGATTTAGTGAAAGATGTCACGGCAACTGAATTATTTGAACGAATCGAAATTATTGTAGCGACTATCTGGATTTTCGGTATATTCGTTAAGATCACGATCTCGTTTCTAGCCGCCACACATGGTTTAAAGTACATCTTAAATCGGAAGACGGACAAAATTTTCATCCTTCCGGGGGCAGCGCTAATCATCATTTTAAGCAATGTTTTACATCCAGATATCATTCATTTCTCAAACTTTGTTTCCACCTATTGGACGGTTTACTGGTTCGGCCTCTACCTTCTTTTAGTCGTCATTTTATCAATTGGACTGTTGTTTAAGCGTCATAAGACTCTTCCACCGATGAATAAATCTGGATAAAAAAGAACATCCCTCTGGCGTTCAAGGGATGTTCTTCACTTATTATTCTTCAGGTTCATCAACAATTTCAAAGTTGGATTCGTCACTCACGGAGACATTGACTTTACCGCCAAACTGATCTTCAGGATCCTCTACTTTCACTGTAATTAAATCCTCCGCCATGCTGTCTATCGGGTAATATTCTCCTTTTTCAAACTCGAAGCTGACTTCACTTGATCCTTCTTGAAAACTCTTGAGCACCTTTAAATATTTCATCATGAACCCTCCAAGGTAACTGTAATATATATACATTTACCCAAAAGGTGGTCCACTTACTCCTTTTTCTCTAAAACACTTATGTCCGGTGAAAAGACCCAACCACTTCGACCGTTTCCGTAATGTTCACAAATGCACTGGGATCGGTATCATGAATCAGCTTCTTCACATCGGTTAATTGATAACGAGTCAATACAGTAATTAACACGGTACGGCCTTCACCTGTATAGGCTCCCTGACCGTTCATCACCGTCACTCCGCGGTAAAGATTGGAAAGCAGCGACTGCTTCATTTCTTCCCCTTTTTCCGTAATAATCATTAACGTCAGTTTAATATGATTCGTGTGAATCGTGTCCACAACTTTTCCTGTCGCATAAATGGCGATCATTGTATTAAGTGCGGCATCCCAGCTAAAAATAAAACCAGAAATAATGACGACTACCGCATTCATCGCTGATAGAAGAGCGCCAAGCGGGAAATCTCTTTTCTTCGTTAACAGCATGGCGATAATATCAAACCCGCCAGATGATCCAGAAGCCCGAAAGATCAGCCCAATCCCAAGTCCTGTGATCACTCCGCCAAATAAAGAAGAAAGAATCGGTTCAGTCGATATTTCCACGACTGGCACGACATACAGACTGACGGAAATCGCCACAACCGCAAAGATGGTATAGAAAATAAATTGTTTCCCTAGCTTAAATACTCCAACAATCAGCAATGGGAGGTTAAGCAGAAAGTTCAGCACCCCGGTATTGATCGGCGTAATAATTCCAAGCATAATCGCAATGCCGCTAAGACCACTGCTTAAAATATGATGGGGAATCAGAAATAAATTGTATGCAACCCCCACTAAAAATGAACCAACGAGCATCAAAATAATTTGCCCCATCTCTTCTCCCCCTTTTTCCAACTAAATATAATTAATTATAGAGGAGAAATTGGCAATAAAAGAGATAATAGTTTTTTCTGAAAAGCAAAAAAATGGAGAAATGAGATCTTTCTCTCACTCCTCCATTTTCGCTTTTATCATCGCAGTAAATGCGGCTGGGTCATCCAAACGAAGGTAGATTTTCTCCACTTGTTTCGTGATCCCGTACATTGACTTCGCTTGCAGCGGTTCCTTTAGCTCAATCACAAGATGCGGCTCGCCTTTTTCTAAATCAGCATAAAGTCCATGAAAAGCGGTTTTATCATGTTCGTTGTATTCCCCATGTTCTGGTGCTTTCATTGCTTGAATGGATGCAAAAGGTACATGAATCCGTTTCATTAATCCCATTTGAATGGAAACCTGATGATGCTCGACCGTAATCGGATTTAAACGGATCGCATGAATTTCTCCAATGAAAAACAGGACCGTGTATACATTCAATAGCAGAAGCACCCATGAAAGCATAGGATTGATGGAGTGAATCAACCAATGTACGCCCACCGTTTCAAGCACAATCGCATGAATCAGCATGATGTAGAAGGCAATCACACTTGTTTTCTTATGAGCAGTGAAATGCTGGGGAGATGCCGGCGCCTTTTTTCGCCAGCTGAACAATGCGTGGCGGATCAGTTGATATTCCGTCATCAAAATGTTGGCTAAACGGTTCCCTGCAAATTGCTGATCTGCTTTGAGTGAAAGTGCCATCGCAGGCGGCAAAATTCCCTTCTCTGCATGAAGATCCGCTTTCACTTTACGAACCCAGCGAAAGAGTGAAAAAATGATCCAAATCTCTGCAGCAAACAGAGCGGCTTCTCCAGTTACCAGTACCCAGCCGACCCACTCCATTCCGGCAAGCCGTCCATCCGGCAGCATCATTTTGCCCACAAAAAATCCGGCTAGTGCGACTCCCAGTATTGGTGTAATTGACCTTTTTTTGCGAAGGATCATAACATAGGCCAGGAGCGGCAGCACGACGACAAAATCAATTAACGTTCCGACCGTCATCCAATATTGATCCTCCGGTGGCAAGGTCAATAGGTGGTGCGCTGAATAATTGGATATCATGATCAGTAAAGCGACCGGGATAAACCACTTCCATTTTGTTTTGAATTCAGCTGATGTTTGCATGTAACTTCACCTGCTTTGTTAGTGTTGTTACTATTATTATACGCTAGGAATGCGGTTTATTTTTTACTAAATATGACATATAAGGAAACAAATACTTTTGGTTTTTTTCTGTGTTGGATTAGTTACTCATCCGTCCTAAAATAAATGGTGAAAATAGAATGATCATTAAATTATTTCCTAAATCGCCGTTAGAAAGTAAAAAGGCGCCGTTAGAATTCCATTAACCGCCGATAGAACGTCCAAAGGCGCCGTTAGATTTACCAAAGCCGCCGATAGAATTCACTTATCCGCCGTTAGAACATCCTAAGCGGCTGATAGCACCCCGGCAGGCAGATGATCAAGTTCAAAATGTCCCTCAATATTCCCAAAATTACCGCTCGTCGCCCGTAATTCCCCTTTAACCTCCGCAATTTCCAGTCAATAACATCATAATTCACACCCTAAATGAACAACCTATTTTTGAGGTGTTGTAAATGAGATATAAATTAGCGTTAAGTTGTTTATTGATCATGTTTTTATTCACACCGAACGCCTTGGCGCAGCCGAACGCAAGCGGCCAAGTTGAAATATTTGATATCAAGCAGGAACAAGTCGTGAAGACCCGTCCAGTAAATCCAGCCATTGAAAAAGAAGCGAAAACTTATCTCACAAACATCACTGACCTTTATCGCAAGGCCAGTCCGATTCCAAAAGAAGGATTTATGATCAAAATCCCACTGGAACCGGCCGTTCAACTCCAGAATCAATGGATGAACGAGCCTGTAGATCAAGTGATCGTGGTCGTCGGAGAAAAGGAAAAACCGTTTTTGCTGGTGCTTGATAAACAAAATCAGGCTCGTCTTTTCACCTTTAAAGGTGACGTCAATGAGCTCTTGAAATTGTTAGATTACACTCCATAAGAGGTCAGCCGTTTAGGCTACCTCTTTACATAAAAAAACGAACCGTCCATTGGAGACGGTTCATTTAGTATGTATTATTGCATAGGCAGCTGTGGCTTGTCCTCTTCTTTTTTCACTTTTACTTTATCGATCTTATCCACAAACATTTGGAATACTTTTTTCTTTTCTTCAAGATCTTTAATGTCTGATTTCAGCTGCGTAAATTTCTTCTCAAATGGTGTATGGTACAATTCACGAATATTGCGGATGATCTCGTCATTCACCGTTGACTGAATGACTTGCTTCGTGATGCTGAACTTATAAGAATACACCTGCAAATCCCGCTTCATCTCTTCGTATTCTCTATCTATTTCATTTAATAAATCACAGATCTCTGTTTTCCACTCTTTCAATGATTTTTCCACATGCTCCTCCATATCGTCACTCCTTTGCTTTGTGAATCTAGACTTTTGGCTATCCTCCATTGTAACAACCAAACTTTTCAGAATGATTGCTGTTTAATTACATCGTATGTATGTTTAATGAAATCGAGTTTACAGAAAGACAAAGAGTAAGTATATTCGCATATTATTTCAATTTAAAACGAACCCTATGCTATAGGAGGTGACGAAATGAAAAAGGAAGACAACTCTAAAGAAATTGGTCAAAAATCTAGTTCAATGAATGCGATGGATCAAGGTTTAAATCTAATCGCACAAACGATTAATCGCGCCACCGGGTTGGATAAAGGCAATGATGGCAAAGTCGAAAAGAAATGATAATAATGAACGCTTAATAAAAATAAAGGCCTGATGTATAACTCTAATCCTTTCCATTCTTGATCTATTGTTGGGCTTTCTCCAATTAACTATTTAATATACGCTTTCATCTGTGCTAAAGTAGTTGAGGAAACTATTTCAGAATACTATTCAACGTGTATTCTGATAGGAAAGATCAGAATGGAGAGTGCTTCATGCGTCGTGAATTTATTATACGATGGACGTTTTTTACGATAGGTCTCGTGATTCTTGCACTGGGAGTTGCGTTTACGATTAAAGGAAAAGTTATGGGCATTGGCCCGTGGGATGTCTTTCATTATGGCTTATTTAAGCAGCTTGGACTGTCGATTGGGACATGGTCGATCATTACCGGAATCATCATTATCCTGGCCACTTGGGCAGGAACGAAAACACCGCCGAAAGCTGGTGCTGTTTTAAACATGCTACTGCTCGGTGTGTTCATCGATCTATTTAACGCCCTGCTCATCACGCCGCAATCATTTCTTGTACAATTCATGTTTTTTGTGATTGGCGTCATCATTCTTGGGTTTGGGATCAGTCTGTATGTATCAGCAGATGTAGGCGCAGGCCCGCGTGATAGTTTAATGCTGCTAATTGTTGAAAAGACTGGCTGGAGCATAGCCTTTGTCAGGAATGGCATGGAAGTAGCCGTTTTTCTTTTAGGCTGGCTTCTTGGCGGACCGGTGGGAATCGGAACGGTCTTTATCGCTTTATTCTTAGGCAAGATCATTCAAATGACACTGCCAATCTGTCAAAAGTGGTTGAAGCATTTGATTGAAAATAGGCTTTTGCACATCGTCATCAGGCGCTTCAGGATTGGAAGGCTTTAATGAATGGTCTTCGTTTTCATCACATGCTCTTTGTTTAGGCTGTACAGCTCCTCGGCAAATTGAATACTATTTATAAACATTTTTTGAACGTACATCTATTTTGATGTGCGTTTTTTTTTGCTTTTTATTAAATAACAGATAAGTAATATAGTATTTACTTAATGTTTATAATGCTGTAACCATCGCTTTATATTCCCTTGTTATTTTTGTTGTGAGCTATAAAACAACTAGAGCGAGGGAGAGAGATCAAAATGACTGTAAAATGGAAAGCTGCATTAGGTGCGGCTGTTATGGGGTTATCTATTATGGGGACAAGCCTATCTGCAGGTGCTTCATCAAACGATAAAGACATTCTGAACGTAGCCCACCGCGGTGCGTCAGGTCATGCGCCTGAGCATACGATCACTTCATATAAAATGGGTGAGCAAATGCACGGTGACTATATTGAAATCGACCTACAAATGACAAAGGACGGCGAATTGATTGCGATGCACGATGAGACGCTTGACCGCACAACGAACGGAACAGGACAGGTAAAGGATCACACGCTTGCTGAAATCAAGCAATTGGATGCTGGCTCTTGGTTCAATGAAAAGTATCCAGAAATGGCTAAGCCGGAATATGCCGGACTGAAGGTGCCGACACTTGATGAAGTATTCCAAACGTTTGGCAAGAATGCTAACTATTATATTGAAACCAAATCTCCTGAAGTGTACCCAGGAATGGAAGAAGCACTGCTTGAGAAAGTAAAGCAATATGGCATTAATAAAGACACGCTTCTCGTGCAGTCATTCAGTGCGGCTAGCTTATTAAAAATGCACGATCTTGATCCTTCTGTTAATCTAGTACAGCTGATGTGGTATACAAGCCCTGCAACACTCAGTGATGCAGAGCTTGCTGCAGTAAAGCAATATGCCATCGGAATCGGACCGAACAGCTCGATGATTGACCAGGAATACGTACATAAAGTCGTTAACAGCGGACTAGAGATCCATCCGTACACTGTGAATGAAAAAGAAGAAATGCAAAAACTGATCGACTGGGGAGTAACAGGAATTTTCACGAATTTCCCTGACCGTCTGAATGAGGTTTTAAAAGGTAAATAAATGTTAAAAAAGCCCCTCCATTCACTTATGAAAGGAGGGGCTTTCCTATTTACGTTCCATTAAGCATGCTTCCATCCAGTCGGCTGACCGGTGTTCGGACAATTCGGGAAGGTATCCCCTAGTTTAAGCTCCACCTTCTCACCATCGCGATCCACATACGTACCTGTTTCCGTCACATCTTCTCCGCTTTGATGCTCATGATCCGCATGCTTCCAAGTCGTTGGTTCATGAGATACTGGACACTCAGGGAATGTATCCCCTTGCTGCAGCTCTCTCGCTTCCCCAGCGGCACAAATATACTTACCCGATTCTTTTACCGTATCATTCGTGTGATGCAAATGTGTATTAGCCAATAGTAACACCCTTTCCAATCATTCGAATTTTTTCTACAGTGTTAGTTTAGCCTGTTTGGCAGCAATCCAAACTTTTTCAAAAAACGGCAGAGTAAACTTTGATTGTAAGAGTGTGGCTTTTCCCGTCATGCTCTCTTTACTTCATCTTTCTTTTCCTCCAAGTAAGATAACGGTACTTCCATTAAACTGCCTGCATCTCCTTCATAACCGGAGTTCAGTATTTTAAACACAACCGATTCTGTATTGACTTCGACTACTTGAACGAGGATTTGTTCGAAGGTTAGGATTTCGTTTGGAGAGAATTTCATTGCAGTTACCTCAAAGGTTAAAGCTATTATTTCAGGTATTTTAATGTCTTCGTTTCAATATCCTTTAGCTCCTCGTCATAATATGCCCGTCTTTCTGCTGAAAGATTTTCCATATAGTGTGAGATATGAATTAACTCTGTTTTGGGAGAAACCATTCGTCTGTATTCTAACTGGGATGTTTTTCGAAGATAGATAATCGTTAATTTCTCAATATGAGGCTCATATTTCTGCATCGTCTCTGAATTAAAAACCGTGTGTTCACTTAACTTAGCATCGATCCAATGGGAGTCATTAATTATAAAATCTGGTTCACAGCCTCTTTTACCGCACTTATATTTCGTAAATGGAATCTGAATTTCTTGCAGCAGTTCTCCCACTAAATCCTCAAAGCGTCTCCCTAATTCTGAATAAATGAGAACTAAAGGTTTTCTTCTTGGTTTCCAATGAGCGTATTTTCGAACCATATTATACGTTCTGAAAAATTTCTCAGGCGTTTTATAATATTTAACTAAGTAATCAAAAAGCAAGGGATGTTTTTGCAAAATATCCTCATCTGATACTTTCCCCTTTTCATCGATCAACTCATAAATCATTTCTGGCACTGTAATATTATTGAGACCCGCATTTTCTAAAACGCGCTGCATAATATAGTGTCGGCCATTCCGCTCTAGCCATCCACGTTCAAAAGAATTATGTGGTCCGACAACAACTGCTGACAATTCCACCACTTCATCTAAAGACATTCGATTAACTTCATCTAAAGTTAGATGCAATTCTTCCGGTTTAATGTGCAGGAATCGGTTATTTTCATAAAGTTCGTTTTTCGATTGTTCCATTTACTTGTTCATTCTCCTAATTTCTAAGTTGATTGGTATGTTTATTCCTAAGTGTTAATTATCGGTTTTATAATGTAATTATATGGTAGTATGAAATTACTACTTATCTTTGGCAAAGGAATGTAAATAATGAAAAAAGAGAACACACCTACTTCTGAACTATTAACAATAATTATAGATGTTATAGATTCTTTAGGCGGCACAGCGCACCTTAAAGATATTTATGAGAAAATCAAAACTGAAACATTTATAGACTTGAATTATTATGAAAATCCTGAGTCTAGAATCCGCTCAATCATTTATGATCATTCAAGTGACTGCACCCGTTTTAAAGGTAAACCTGGTGATGAGTCAGATCTTTTTTACGCTGTCCATAAAAAAGGAAAAGGCTATTGGGGTTTGTGCTCTCAAAAAGAATAGACCGGTATAGATTTGAAGTTACCGCTCTGCTCAATAATTTCTTGAAATGCATGAAAATCATTTCAGATACTTCAATGTTTTAGTCTCTATGTCTTTCAACTGCTCGTCATAATACGCCCTTCTTTGGCTTGATAGGTTATCCATGTAGTGTGAAATATGAATCAACTCTGTTTTTGGAGAAACCATTCGTCTGTATTCTAACTGGGATGTTTTTCGAAGGTAGATAATCGTTAATTTCTCAATATGAGGCTCATATTTCTGCATCGTCTCTGAATTAAATACCGTATGTTCACTTAACTTAGCATCAATCCAATGGGAGTCATTAATAATAAAGTCCGGTTCACAGCCTCTTTTACCGCACTTATATTTCGTGAATGGAATTTGAATTTCTTCCAACAGTTCTCCCACTAAATCCTCAAACCGTCTCCCGAGTTCCGAATAGATTAAAACTAACGGTTTTCTTCTCGGCTTCCAGTGAGCATACTTTCGAACCATCTTGTACTCTCTGAAATATTTTTCAGGGATTTTATAATATTTAACTAAGTAATCAAAAAGCATGGGATGTTTTTGCAGAATATCTTCGTCTGATACTTTGTCCTTTTCATCGATCAATTCTTGTATCATTTCTAGCACAGTTATTTTATTAAGACCCGCATTTTCTAAGACCTGCTGCATAATATGATGACGGCCATTTAACTCTAACCACCTCCGACCACAATGCAATGCATTATGTGGACCAATGACAACTGCAGACAATTCAACCACTTCATCCAAAGACATTCGATTGACCTCATCTAAAGTTAAGTGCAGTTCCTCTGGTTTTATATGCAGGAATCTATTATTCTCATAAAGTTCGTGTTTTAAGTATTCCATTTACTTGTTCATTCTCCTAATTTCTAAGTTGATTGGTATGTTTATTCCGAAGTGTTAATTATAGCAAATGAAAATACATTACTTGAAAAAACCGATTAATTGGTCAAAATTGGTATGTTTTTTGGAGACTTTTTTTACTCACCGAAAAGACGATAGGGCATATAAACCCCATCGTCTTACATGATTACTTATAACTTTAACTCGTCACCGATACTGACAATTGATTGTAGTTTATTAAATAGTACTTCTTGCCGTTTTTCAATAAATTTTTCAAAATCAACAAGTGTCAAATTTCCGCTCGGAATGTAGTGTTTGATTAAATAATCTTTCCTGGCTGCTTGATCTTTATAATTTTCATTTAGCCATTCTTCAAAATCCATATCAGACTTCTCAATGTTTGGTATTTCCTCGAGTAATTGCAGGTTAGCAATGGAATTAACTCGCTCAATGAATCCATCCACTTTTTCAGCTGGCACCCCTTTTTTGAGTAACTTTCTCTTAGTAAATAGGCTCTTAGCAAAAATATGATCGACATGAAATTTATTTCTAAAATCTATGGTCGGATATAATAGTGCCAAAATGGAGAAGGTATGTTTTTGACCATACTGATAAGAAAGCAAATTGTCGATCTCATCACTGGTAAATGAAAATGATTTGGTACTCCCCTTAAAATCTTCAATGATTAATTCAAGAGGGAACTGCTCATGGTTCTCCGCTATAATTCTTCTTAATGGCCGCAGTACATTATCGGGCTGTCCGCTGAATACTCGTTTAAGCAGACCTAATATGAGCCATTTATTTACTAACTTGCGATCTGCACGGTAATGCTTTGATTGAACGTAGTTATGAGGAGTTCCCTTTTTTAACAAATAGTAAGCAATAGGAATGATCGCATTATTAGAGGTTAAAGTGTCTTGATTATAACCAAAGCTCGAAACTACATTTATTGCTAATCGAATCGCTTCTTTCACTTCGTCCCATTTTTGCTCAATCGTTTGCATCGTGTCTGAATTAAAGTTATCCACTTTAAATGCAATATCTTTAAAGTCACAGAGCACCAAGCAGGCCTTTAAGACAAAATCTTTATCAAAGTTAAAACCATTGCCAATTTGATTTATTTCATCTACAAATTTAGTAATCTCTTGTCTAGCATCTTTCGTCTTCCACTGTGCAGTTGCAATAGACAGCAGTAAATCTGAATAGCTAAGTGTTGTTCCACCGCTATTCACACGAATGAATATATTCAAAACTTTATCTAATTTTTGTTCTTCTTCCAAATAGTAGTTAATGCTTGGTGTTTCATTAATTGCTTTGTATAGTTTGAACAATGTTTGATTAGCAAATAAAGCTTTCTCTTTTTCAATGGAACTTAAATCATGTTCTATTAAATATTGATTCACTTCAAAATGATCGTTGATATTGAGAATATCAGATACTTTAAACCAAAAAGCATCTTCATGTTCTTTATTGGCTTCTTCCTCTGTTAAAAAACGAAAATCATATACAGTGTCAAAGTCTTCAGAAGGACCCAGCAAGTCAACATAAAGCTGCTGCTCGGGATAAGCTAATGGATTTTCTCTTCTCATTCTTGGCAACTTATAGGCATACGATCCTTTTAACGCAATATACATCGAAGTTAAACGCTGCTGCCCGTCTAAAATGGCAATAATGTCTTCTTCTCCTTCAATGCTTGCAATCGGATTGTGACGATTATTCCGTTCATGATAGTTACGAATAAACTCGTAAAATTGGAATTCCTTACTTTTCTCTTTTTTCACATCCCAAAACAGGAACGATCCAACTGGATATCCCTGCATCAATGAATCAAACAGCCTCTCTATTTGATCCGTTCCCCAAACAAATTCACGCTGAATGGCCGGCAGTAAATATTTCTTTTTATGAATGTTTTCTATTACTTTTTTGATTGTAATTGGTGTTTGAAAAGCCATACCTTCACCCTATCCCTCTACTGTAATTTTTTTAGATTCTCTTCTTTCCTTTCAAAATGCCAATGCAGCCTATATTCACAGATTTGCTTCGTCCAGTCGTACAATATCTCTTTATCTGCTTCGTTAACTTCCAGTTGAATAGTAAATTTATTACCATCAAATGAAACCAGTCCATTTGAAGTCCCACTCCATTTATCCATAGGCATCTCCGCGATCAATTGAGCAACTTTCTTTTCATTATACTCAGCGAGCTGCTTACCTTTTTTATCAGAAAAGTCAATCCGTTTACGATACTCTTTTGATGTCAGGTAGCTATGAAAGAATGGTGCAGCCTCTAATGGTGTAATGGGCTCAAGCCATCGTTCAGGGCCTTTTGAAAGCATATATAATAGGACAATCATTTTATAACTTTTAGTCATCCCTGTACTTTCTACCTCTTTGAACCAATCCTTATATTGTTCATAGACGCTATCTTCTTCGCTGCTCATTTCATCTACAGAAAACAATAGTCCTGGATACGATTGATAATAATCCTTTATTGCTTTACTGTCTGATTTAGCATTCAAATGAAACTCCAAGTATGTCGGCCGTCTACCCAATTCCAATTTCAGCTCTTCGAACGCATATAACAATTGATCTTTTCGTGGGTTCTTCTTTCGGTTCATCGCTTTCAACAAATCGATGGCTTCCAAGTCAAAGTCAATTTGACAGTTGCTAGGTACAGTTGGAATGACGTTTGTGCTTTTACCTTTTCGATCAGGGTCCGTGTCAAATACTTGCAGCTTCACATCCGCATTTCTGTAGTTTCCAATTAAATCAATGATGACGCAGTGACTCTTGCCTTCAGCTATCCGCAAGCCCCGTCCTACTTGTTGGGTAAAAACAGTTAATGATTCAGTCGGACGTGCAAACAGCAGTGTATCAACAGATGGGATATCCACACCTTCATTAAATAAATCAACGGTGAAGATAATATCTAATTCTCCTTGATCCAGCTTTTTAATCGCTGTTGGTCTAGTGATGTTTTTTGTCCGAGAATGCAGAGCAACGGTTTTCCATCCAGCTCGGTTAAAGAACTCACTTAAAAATTCAGCTTGTTTAATAGATGAACAGAAACCTATCGTTCTCGTTTGGCGGTGCTTTTCCCATGCGTTTAATATTTTCTCAGCCATACTTTCTTTTAGCTGAACTTGCAGTAATTCTTCTTGATCGTAACGGGTGCCAAGCCATGAAATAGCCGAATAATCTGTATCATCGTAAACTCCATAATAAATAAATGGAGACAGCCATTGCTTTTGAATCGCCTCTAAAAAATGAATATTATAGGCCATGTTCCCATCACAAAGGCTGTAGACGTCCTTATTATCCATTCGATCCGGCGTCGCTGTAATCCCGAGAAGAAACTTTGGTTCAAAGTACTCTAAAATATTTTTATAGGAAGAAGCAGCGGCATGATGAAATTCATCCACAATAATAAGGTCAAAATCATCTTTCCTAAAGCTTTCAAGGTGATGTTTGATGCCAATAGTAAATACAGATGCAAAGATCATATCCGCATTTTTTTCTTTATGTTTAGCATTTAATAGCCCTGCCGTCCGATCGGGCATCACATGCAAAAAAGATTTCTTTCCTTGTTCTAGAATTTCTTCCCTATGTACAACAAATAAAATTCTTTTAAAAGTTTGAGCGAAGAAAGCTGCCAAATATGTTTTGCCAAGTCCAGTAGCCATGACCACAAGTGCACGTTCATATTCTTCTTCCACTGTGTTTTCCAGTGCTCGCAATGCTTCTTTTTGTGCTGGACGCGGTTCTAAAATGTCTGGCTTTGTTATGTAGGATTCTCTTTCGTCATGAATAATCTCTGCCTGATCTTTAGGCTCTGAAAACATAAGATCTATTTCTTCTGATTTCGACCATTGGACGGCGACAGAGTTATTTTCATGAAATTTTTCGTAACCTTCTCTGTACCTTTTAATAGACTCTTGGTTCATGGAGATAGTGTAGTCATGTGAAAAAACATTCATAAATTCTTCAACTGCTGTTTCAAAAATCTGTTCATCTACGCTTGATGGTGCATGCAGATTCCATTCAACTCCTGAACTGAGAGCAGAAGCAGACATATTCGAAGAACCGACAATCAAATGGCTACTATTAGGCATGCGAAACAAATATGCTTTGGGATGAAACGATTTCCCACCGCTCTGCCATAACCGAACTTCTGCTTCAGGTACTTCCTCCACAAGTAATTGAAGAGCATCTGGCTGTGTAATATATAAATAATCCCCCGTACAAACACGTATCTGTGCTCCTCGTGAGGCCGCTTCCTTTAAAACAGGAAGAATTTTTTTCACACCAGATTTCATGACAAATGAAGTTAAGATATAAATTTCATCTGCCTTACTTGAAAGATCCGTTATTGAGTGCACTAAATTTTGTGTGATTAGTTCTAGTTTATTCATCCTCCACCTCAATCTATTGAATAAATATATTCTCGTTATGCCAACTAAAGAAGTCTTTAGAAGGTTCAACCTCTTTCCAGTCCAATAAGGTGATTCCATCAAGATCTTCAATATATTTTTGGCTTTTATTTTCTGACCCGACAAAGTGCTTGGATACTTTTATTTTCTTATCTGGAAGTACAGTAAGTACACCCTTATCAAAAGCCCAGTGATGCAACTTGCAAAGTGACAGGCCATTTTCTACCGTGCTGGGTCCTTCAAAGGAATGCCAGAGAATATGTGCTGCATCTAACCCAAATGGAATTTGATTAAAATGGGCTTGAAAGCCGCACATTGCACATTTATACCGGAAGTTTGCCAGAACTTTCGGAGCGAATTTTGGATCTCTTTTTAATTGCTTATATGGGTTATAGAAAGAGAAGTTGAAATAGGACCTTAATTCGTCTTGAATCGTTTGTGGCCAAAATTTTTCTAGGATGTAATTGATCAGGATGGTTCTGCTCCGTTCATCATGTTTTAGTAAATGAAAGGCTTCTTCATTTAAAAATCCGTAAACCGATTCTTGTCTTAAAAGTGATACATTGGCTGTTTTTCCACTTGTCAATTCCACACCTACGGGTAGATGCAGATCCCAGATCGGAGAAGAGTTTAGGTGGTGAAATGGCTGATAAGGCTTTGCACCACTCGTTCTATTACCAAAGTTTCTTATTAATAAATCTAATTCTTTCTCAACCTCACTGTACTTAAATACATTTTTTACACGTTCGTCATTGTCAATTTTAGATAGAAGCAGCAATAGGAGCAAAGGTTTTTTTAAGGCTGTACCCGCTTTACTTGAACGATGAAGTCGCAATTCATCTACCCAATGCAAAATGGTTGTGATATCCATGTCTTCCCCTCCTATTCATCCTCCACCTCGATCAAATAAATTCGCTCGTCAAACCCGCCGCGCTTGTCTGCTTTTTTCTTGCGAATCGATTCAAGCTGGTCAAAGTCGGCTCCATGTATTTTAGTGGCTGCATGGATCAATTCTAAAAGATCAGCTAATTCTTCCATCGCCTCTTCATCGTTGTTAGCTGTCTTGTATTCTACTAATTCTTCGTCCATCTTTTTTCGAAGTTCCTGCTTGTATTCTTGTTCATCCAGTATACGTGTAGTAAACGTTTTTCCTGCTTGCTCAATCACTTCAGGTATCCGATCGCGAACTAATTTATTATAAACAGGCATATAACTCTCTCCCTTTATTTCTTGTTTATCACCATTTTACCAGAAGTAGGCAACTATTTTTATGGCTCTGACCATGTTTTCCTCACCAAAAATTTCCTCCTATCTGAAAAAAGGCATTCTTTCGAAAAAACAATGATTGTATAATTATAGTAATAGTGACGAATCACCTATGCGAAAAGGAGGGTGGGACTTGCTATTTGAACTGTTGTTTTTTATGTTGGCAGTTTTTTTGACTGGATTCATTTATGATTACGGGGTTTCTAAATTAAGATTTATACAGAATGGAACTGCACGACGAAAGAAGTTTAGCAAGTGGCTCGCCCAAGGCTTGCTATTTATTGGATTAATTGTCACAGCAGCTATGCTAGGGTGGATCGATTAGCTGTATCTATGTTTGATGAGGTGAGCAGTTTAATGAAGGAGTATTCTAACCGGCAATATGATTTAGATTGGATTAAAGTGATCGCGACGCTTGCGGTGTTCGTTTATCATTGCTTGATGTTTGTTAATCCGTTTCCCTGGCATGTGAAGAATTCGGAGCTGAATTCAGGCGGGGTTCTAGTGGCTTCTCTTTTAATTGGTTCTTGGCTGATGCCGATTTTCTTTGCCGTGTCAGGAATGAGTGTTTTTTACGCATGGCAAAAACGCAGAGGCTCTAGCTACCTCCGCGAAAGGCTGGCTCGGCTTGGCATTCCGCTTGTATTCGGTGTTTTTATTTTATCCCCGCCGCAAGTATTTATTGAACGGATCACGAGAGGTCAGTTTAACGGATCGTTTTTCGAATTCGTCCCTCATTATTTTGATGGACTTTATTTAGACATTGGGGGCCCAGGGAATTTTGCGTTTGTCGGCTTGCATTTATGGTATGTACTGGTGCTGCTGGCTTTCTCGTTTCTTACCTTGCCTTTGTTCTCCAAAGTGAGTGGTGGTCGGAACTTTCAACGGTTTCACTTTGTCCTTTTGCCTCTGAGTTTAATCTGTATCGGCATTATTCAAACAATCAATTTAGGCGGCTGGGATGTGCTGTTTTACTTGCTTGTATTTATCTATGGCTACTACTTTTTCTCCAGTCCCTCCTTTAAGCCTGCCATTCGGTCAACGATTAAGCTTCATGGAACGACAGCGGTTATATCATCTGCTGTCTTTATTACATGGTTTATGATCGATTATCCCAAACCTGGCACTTTCAGCAGCATGATATTCTATGCCGTTCACGTGTTAAATGGATGGAGCTGGCTCATGTGCATCTTTTATTTAGGAGACAAGTATTTATCATTCTCTCATCGCTATCTGAACTATGGCAGTGAAGCTTCCATGCCATTTTATGTTCTGCACCAGCCCATCATTGTGATGATTGGCTTTCTGATCCGTGATCTGCCTTGGACTGTGCCGATGAAACTATCCTTTCTTCTCATCGTTTCTTTCCTCATCATAGCGGTTGTGTACCATTTCATCATTCGCCGCTTTTTTGTACTTAGATTATTATTTGGCATGAAAGGGAAAAAGAAAGAAAGACAGATGCCTGAAACTGAATCAAGATCTGTAAACATACATTCTTAGTCATCGTGAATGGAGGGTAAACCTTGATTAAATTAATAAAACAAGAGGGAGACGAAACTCTTTACTGGGAAGTGTGGAATGAGGGAAAGATGCTAACGATTCATTCTGGAGTCGTAGGAGATACTGGAGAAGCAGAAGAAAGAAAACTATCCTTTTCCCAATTCCCATCAAAAGTAATGAGCCAGCTCGCACAGGAAAAGGTAGATAAAGAAGGCTATGATTATGTAGATGAAGAAGAACTGATTGAATTAGTCGTGCAATTCAGCTATGAAGAAAATGAAACAAATAAGATGCTCAAGAAGCGGCACGATGTAGAAGACTTAATGAATGAGTGCTTAGGCTGGACGGGAAATGGCCATTGTGACGGCGGCGATATCGGAAGTGGAACCGCTAATATCTATAACTATGTCATTGATCCGGAAAAAGCAGCCGAATCGATCCTCGGTGAGTTAGCGAATCATGACTTACTTTCCGACGTAAAGATTGCTTTCGAAGATCCGGAAGAGGAAGAATACATCGTCTTGTATCCTAAAGGTGCTGAATTTGATATTTTGTAAGTATGAATAGCTAGAAGCCCTTGCCATTATGACAGGAAGGGCTTCTAGCCTGTTATTTCTTTACCCGGTCTATGAATTCCCCCAAGTGATCCAATGTTACGATATGCTGATTGCATACCTCTGCATCTCGGCAAATATAATTGCCCCTTTTCGTAAATGTGCCTTGCACTTTCCCTTTTTCTTCAACAAGAAACATCCCTACATCTTCATATTGATGGCAAAGCGCGCAGATGCCTTTCTTGTTGAGTGGACGGAATGAACCTTGTAAACCGATCCATTGATCGTCGAGTTTTGTGACTAGGTATTTTTTATTCGTCCCTGGATCAAACCAGCTTAAATAAGAAGTACCAAGCAAATCCATGTGATCTAATGAAGGAACTTTTATCTTTTTCGCTTTAGGAAAAAGCTTTTTCACCATCGGCTCTGTTGTTTGAAAGGGGGTGACATACGGCTGTAAGTTTTCGATATATATGTCTGCTTTTTCTTGATCATTCACATCTATTATTGATTCTAGCACCAGCTTTTGTTCGTCACTGATCGTTGAGAACAGAGCGATGACACTTTCTAGAACCATTGCTTTTAAAGCTTTTAACACAGCCGGATCATTGGCAGCAGAGTGTCCATTCACTAACTTTTTGGCCTGCTTTTTAATAAACTGATATTGATCAGCTCTCATAAATGCTTCCATTACATTCACTTCCTATGCTTACTTGTTCATTCTAATTATAGAATCTGGACTTTCTTTTTTATATGTGGAAAATGATTAGAAATCAAACTCACCATAAAAAAGCACTGAACCTTCGAAAAGTTCAGTGCTGATCTGCTTTATTTTTTCGTATAAATGATTTTTTTCACGGTTTCAATAGCCAGATGATACTCCTCTGCCAAATGTTCCATCGTTGCCCCATTCTGAAACGCTTGCTTCATAGCAGCATTTCTTTCATCAATGGATTGCCTGATCCCCGAACACGTGCCCCATCTCTTGCAGGCGGACTTGGCTTTCGGAATATAAATTGTTTCTCCCTGGATATACTTCTGAATCTCAAGGATCAATTCGTGCGGCAGAACTGTGCTCGCTTTTACTTCCTTCATGGTTTTGCAGCTCCTTATTTATTGGAATCAATAAGGGGCAAAATCAAGTATTAGAAAGGGTAAAAGCCCTATGGCGATATCGATTATGTTCTCATGCAAAGCATCGCCCATCTAACACTGGATTTTGCATGAGAGGCTGCAATATTCGGCACATCATGTACCACCGCCATCACCTCCTATACTATCTATTTATTACCAACATTATAAGATATGTTTCGCTTACTTGCATCTAATCTAATTTAATAATAAAGCACCTCAACTTTATGACACTTCCTGCATGTCTGATAATGCTCATTGCCTGTAAATTTTTGGCCTGCTTTTTAATAAACTGATATTGATCAGCTCTCATAAATGCTTCCATTACATTCACTTCCTATGCTTACTTGTTCATTCTAATTATAGAATCTGGACTTTCTTTTTTATATGTGGAAAATGATTAGAAATCAAACTCACCATAAAAAAGCACTGAACCTTCGAAAAGTTCAGTGCTGATCTGCTTTATTTTTTCGTATAAATGATTTTTTTCACGGTTTCAATAGCCAGATGATACTCCTCTGCCAAATGTTCCATCGTTGCCCCATTCTGAAACGCTTGCTTCATAGCAGCATTTCTTTCATCAATGGATTGCCTGATCCCCGAACACGTGCCCCATCTCTTGCAGGCGGACTTGGCTTTCGGAATATAAATTGTTTCTCCCTGGATATACTTCTGAATCTCAAGGATCAATTCGTGCGGCAGAACTGTGCTCGCTTTTACTTCCTTCATGGTTTTGCAGCTCCTTATTTATTGGAATCAATAAGGGGCAAAATCAAGTATTAGAAAGGGTAAAAGCCCTATGGCGATATCGATTATGTTCTCATGCAAAGCATCGCCCATCTAACACTGGATTTTGCATGAGAGGCTGCAATATTCGGCACATCATGTACCACCGCCATCACCTCCTATACTATCTATTTATTACCAACATTATAAGATATGTTTCGCTTACTTGCATCTAATCTAATTTAATAATAAAGCACCTCAACTTTATGACACTTCCTGCATGTCTGATAATGCTCATTGCCTGTAAAATCATGGGTGCACTTCTCTTGAATTTCTTTCTTCCGCTCCTCCATTACAAACAGTTGCAGTCTCAACTGTTTCATTTTTTCTTCAATCTGATGAACTTCCATCCAGATAGCCCCCTAGTCTCGTTTACTGATAAAGCGTGCCGCCCTTTTCTTTAAATTCTTCCGCTTTTTCCTTCATGCCTTGTTCAATGGCTTCTTTCGTCTCCAGCTTATTTTCTTTCGCATAATTTCTAATGTCCTGCGAGATTCTCATGCTGCAGAATTTCGGTCCGCACATCGAACAGAAATGAGCAGTCTTCGCACCTTCTGCCGGCAGCGTTTCATCGTGATACTCAATCGCCCGTTCAGGATCGAGTGATAGATGGAACTGATCTCTCCAGCGGAATTCAAAACGAGCTTTCGATAAGGCATCATCTCGCTTCTGCGCACCCGGATGCCCTTTCGCCAAATCCGCCGCATGAGCCGCTATTTTATACGTAATGACCCCTTCGCGGACATCGTCTCTATTCGGCAACCCTAAATGCTCTTTTGGCGTGACATAACACAACATTGCCGTTCCGTACCAGCCAATCATCGCCGCTCCAATGGCTGACGTAATATGATCATAGCCAGGCGCGATATCTGTAGTCAGAGGACCCAGCGTATAAAAAGGAGCTTCCTTGCAAACTTCTAATTGTTTATCCATATTTTCTTTGATCAAGTGCATCGGCACATGTCCCGGCCCTTCCACCATCACTTGCACGTCATGCTCCCAAGCGATTTGAGTCAGCTCACCTAGTGTTTCCAGTTCAGCAAATTGGGCTTCATCATTGGCATCTGCAATCGAACCCGGACGCAAACCGTCGCCGAGTGAGAAGGCGATATCATACTGTTTCATAATTTCACAAATCTCTCTGAAATGCGTGTATAGGAAGCTTTGCTGATGATGATATAAACACCACTGGGCCATAATCGACCCTCCTCGCGAAACAATACCGGTCACTCGTTTAGCCGTTAAAGGGACGTATTGCAGCAGCACCCCCGCATGAATGGTGAAATAATCTACGCCTTGTTCTGCCTGTTCAATTAAAGTATCACGGTAGATTTCCCATGTCAGATCCTCCGCAATTCCTTTTACTTTTTCCAGTGCTTGATAAATAGGCACTGTCCCAACAGGAACCGCTGAATTTCTAATAATCCATTCTCTCGTAAAGTGAATATTCTTGCCTGTGGATAGATCCATGATATTATCCGCACCCCAGCGCGTCGCCCAAGTCATTTTTTCCACTTCCTCTTCGATCGATGAAGAGACGGCAGAGTTTCCGATATTCGCATTGATTTTAACGTGGAAGTTCCGGCCGATAATCATCGGCTCCGATTCCGGATGATTTATATTCGATGGGATGATTGCACGTCCTCTAGCCACTTCTTCACGGACGAATTCAGGTGTGCATTGTTCCCTGATGGCGATAAACTCCATTTCAGGCGTAATAATCCCCTGCTTTGCATAATGAAGCTGCGTGACATTCTTGCCTTGTTTCGCACGCAATGGCTTGCGTTGGTGACCTGGAAACACATGAATGTTCGCCCGCGGATCATTTAGATCACTGTAGCCATTGTCTTCTGGCTTCATGTCACGACCTTCATATTCTTCTACATCTCCTCGTTCCTCAATCCACGCACGGCGTATAGCTGGCAATCCTTTTTTAATATTAACTGTATAGTTCGGATCGGTATAAGGTCCGCTCGTATCATATACACGAAGAGGGGCATTTTCTTCCTCACCAAACGTGCCTGTCGTCGGACTTAACTGAATCTCTCTCATTGGCACTTGAATGTCAGGTCTTGAACCTTGCACATATACTTTCTTGCTCCCTGGAAAATTAGACATGATGGAAATGTGATTTTGTACTGAAGATGTTTGCATGGTTACTCTCTCCTTTTTTATGAATGAAAGGACAAGATCCAACACATACAAAGAGGAAAAGTTTGCAGAAGACATAAAGAAGCCGGGTCCAACGAATGGTTGGCCCGGCTCATATGTATGCAGAAGTAGTGTTGCATGATTAGGTACGTTAACTTCCCCACGCTGGTATGAGCCAGATCAGGTCCCAAGAGTCAAGAAACTTCCTCGCGTTTCTTTCTCAGCCCAGCTCATTGGACTCCCCTAGTTATGAATGTATTAAATTTGATTTTTATTATATAGGAGTCTCTCAGGAAATAAAAGGGGGAATTTTCAGAACTACAAATTTAGAACTGTTTTTGAGACCCAAATAGCCAGTGCTGCCAAAGGGGCTTGCAAAACAAACCCTAGTAAGAAAAAGAGTATAAATTTTTTATGAGTCAGCAAATTCTTGCTGAACAAGTAGTGTAAGACAACATAGGAGTAAGGAAAGATAATCAGAATGGAAGTAAGGATACCTGGAACATAGTCTCTAAAGAAAATAAATTGGAATACGTGACCAACGCCATTAGCTAACAGAATACCCGGTACTAAAAAAGAAATGAAAGTGATGGGCGTCATCCCTAGGAATGTTTTATTTCTTGAAGCTTGGTAACATCCGATTGCAGCTACGATCCATAAGAGTGAAAATGCCATTGTAAACTCCATGGAAGTTACCTTAATAGGAATTCGATCTGAATGTTTCATAAGAAATTTTTCGACTGTAAGGATCTCCTCCACATCATGTATCAAATACAACAGCGGGAACAGCCAAATGAGTGTAGTTAGGATTGAAACTTCATATTTTTTAGTTTTGATAAGATCACCCAGCGTTCATATAAAATAATTTATACTAATTTTAACATAAAATTACTTTTAGCTTTCTTATCGTATGGGATAGGAGCTTAATATGGGCCTCAGCTGGCGGAAAGCAGAGCCCTATCAGCGCCTTTCCCGATTCTATCAGCGGATAATGGGATTCTATCGGCGACTTTGAAAAAAGCGGCAATTCCCCATAAAAAAATAGAGACCGCAGCTCAAAGGGCGGTCTCCATCTCTGGTAAACCCATACGTTATATGAAATCGAATCTGGGCTAACGGCAACTTCACCTTTTCACACTCTTCATTCTTTCTTGGAATTCCTTAAATTTCAGTTTAGAAATATGCGCATGCTCCGAATAGTTCTCGAAGTAAACTAAGTAAGTTTCATTTTTCTGTGTCACATGGGAGATCGCCTCTAAATTCACAATATTCGACCGGTGGGCCATAAAGAAACCGCCATCTAATTCCTTCATTAAATCCGTAATTTTTTCATTGGTCTCATACACTTTTTTACTTGTATGTATCCGGCATTTCTTCCCTGCTTTTTCAATGAAATAAATATCTGATGCCGGTACGTAATAGAAAGAGCCATCCTTTTTGACAGTTAGTATATTCCGGTTTTCACTTGAAACAGGGAATTTGTCTTGTTCTATCATGAGTTTTGCTTTTTCTAACGCTTTAAACAGCCGGGTTAATTCTAAAGGCTTGACTACATAATCAACAGCTGACATATCAAACGCTTCAATGGCATAATCGCTATACCCTGTGACGAAGATAAACTTCAAGTTCCGGTTAACGTCTTGGCATTTTTGAAGGGCTTCCATTCCATTCGTTTTCGGCATGTGAATATCTGTTACCACTAATTCCGGTCGATGAATAGCTACTTGATTCATTAATTCTTCACCATCCTTACACAAGGACACGATTTCAAATGAATCATGCTGCTCTACTAAAAAGTTTAGAATCTCTAACGCATCGGGATGATCATCCGCAAGTATGGTTTTAATTAAATTCATATCAATCCCCTCTACTATTATTACTATTCACTGCATTCATTTGGTTCTCCCCGTGAATACAGGTAATCTTTTCATGTAAAAAACTATTATTGTTATTTTAGCGAAATGATTAAATGACTGAAAGAGAATTATTGAGCATTTCAGTCCTTAAACGATCTATTAACTATAAACAGGAAGAAAGAACCATCATCTTTTCTTTTTTAACTTTTTTCCTGTTAAATTTCTCCTCTGAAAATGGTTTGAAACTTTCTAAAATAAGGTCAATTTATCGAAGTGGCAACCGCTCCTAAACCGACGATTCCTTACAAAACCTAACAAACAGGCCCCGCAGCTTCTAGCCGTGGAGCCTGTTTGTTATGATTTCTTTTTGCTGTTTGCGGCCAGAACTCCTGAAAAAATAGCGATACATATCGCCACCCATGTAGCGGTACTCACTTGATCGTCCTCCTCTAGTGGATTTCTGAAGAATTTCCTTTTCGTCAGAAAAAAAGACCAAATCAATCAGTTGATTTGGCCTGTAACCGATAAATTATATCCCTTTAACCGCTTCTTCAATTACAGTATCACCCGAAACGAGATCAAAAGAACGGTTATAAGTCTTTTGTTCATCTAACACAGCCAATACCGTGCGCGCGACATCTTCTCGAGGAATAGCAGCTCTAGTTAGATTTTCAGCCATAGCGACTTTTCCAGTACCCGGTTCATTCAGAAGACCGCCGGGACGGACAATCGTATAAGTTAACCCGCTCGCTTCTAGCATTCGATCCGCATAATGTTTGGCTGCATAATAAGGACGGATGGCTTCATTCCAGTTGTCCCGATTATGGGCTCCGAGCGCGCTGACCATGACAAACCGTTTGATCCCTGCTTGTTCAGCCGCTTCAATTGTTTTCACTGCCCCGTCTAAATCAATCAGCAGCGTTTTATCAAGCCCAGTATGGCCGCCGGATCCAGCAGTGAAAATGATCGCGTCACAGCCTTTCGCCGCTTCCGCTAATTGTTCCACCGACCCTTCCAAGTCAGCCACAACCGCTTCAACACCTGCTTGCTTCAGTTCTTCTGCTTGCTCTTCTTTTCGAACCATCGCCCGTACAGTATGTTCATTGCTTTCTTTAAAGAGTTGAACTAAATGCTTCCCAATTTGCCCGTTGGCTCCTGCTAATAAAACGTTCATTTGTTCCAGCCCCTTCCCATGTTCTATTCTTATTCCATTATTTCAAAGCAAAACAAGGGAATCAAACGAACCGCTTTAGTAAATGCGTTATATCCCATGAAAAAAAGGTTCAATCCCTATTCGAATTGAACCTTTCATTAGTTAATTAGACAATGTCGAGCTGTCCAATCAATCCCCTTTATGAGACATGTTCTGCTGTCTTTCCTGTTCGGCTAGGATCTCATTATCTTCCGCATTATCTCGTGTAACCTTCTGTGTCAGGATCGCTCCAACTGCCACTAGAATCATAACCGCAATATAATAACCTTTTTCATTTAGCTGCAGATTGTCGGCATTGTATAATCCGATGCTGAACAAAAAGACCCCGGCAAAGAATGTGAAATAAGCCAAGACAGTAAATGCAGGCGTGTTTCTTCTTCTGTATCTTTGCATCTAACTTCCTCCTTCGATCCAAAAAAATAAAACATACGTTAAGTATAGAACTCCTTATAAGATATTCCACCAACCTCTCAAAATTTCCTTTCATATTTTTAAAAAATTGTTGAAAAATGACAAATATTGTTGGTCGCTGATTTTTTACAAATGAAAACGAAATGTTATATAAGGAATTCTATGTATCTATTTATTTACTTTTCGATTACTCGGCCTGTCTTTTCCATTTACTGTGTTACCATCAAAGGACAAGATTCGAGTTTCCTCACAACTCTTCTTTCATTATGTCTGATAGGGAGATATGCAATGAAAAAAAATCTGCTGAATACATTTAATTTATCGATCTTATTATTGTTCTTGACTGGCTGTGTCATTCATACCGCCAATTCCAATACCTTATTGCCTGAATACAAAGGAAAACAATTGAACATCGGTGTGATCGGACAGCTTCCAGACGTACGTGAAAAACATATTCACTTTATTCCACTCACACTTAAAGACCTCATGGAAGAAAACACTCAGAAGGCCGACGCTATTTTTATTAATAAAGAGTTTTTGTCAGAAGCAGCCGACAGCCAATATGCCGAGAGCTATTTACAATCCCCCATTCCTATTTTCTTTATTCATTCTGAAAAAGTGATTCTCGCCTTTATTGATCAAAAGCTATCCTATGAACAAGCTCATGAATTGCAGTCGAACGAATATTTAATTGGGTATTATAAAGACAGCTATTTCGGTATCACACTCGACAAGAATAAGAAAACCAAAGAGACCGTTCAAAGCTCTTACTCTAGAGCCTTTAAGATGATTGAAATGGCCAAAACCACCGGGACTATGACCATTAAAAACCCGGCATCCTAAGCCCATCGCTGACCCTTCTTCGCGATGTGCGATAAAAACGCAAAAATTATTTATAGTAGGTATGTAAAAACAGGCGGATGTCTTCATTGATGTGAATGAAATGTTCCTCCGAAGGAAAGTGTCCCATATCGTACGATTTAAAATCGGTTAAATTAGGGATCACTTCATGTGCTGCTTGTTTAATTAAGTGTTCAGGAAAGAATACATCCTCATTGCCAGAAATGATCAAAGTGGGCTGCTGATAGGCAAGCAGCTCTTTTTTTTCTGTTAACTTTGGCATCTCCTGTTCAAGCTTCGTATGCTTAAAGATATCGCCAATGATTTGTTTATCCATTTCCTTCATTGTATTAGCGGACATCCGATTGGCAATTTTACTCAGGTGTTTGTCGGATGAAGTGGCGAGAAACAGCAGCATAGGCAGTACGATTTGTTTAATCATGTTCAGCTTAGAGCCCAGCTTTAAACCCGATGGAGAGACCAATACAGCACAGTCTATTCGCTCTGGCATATAAGCAGCTAATCTTAAAGTGATCCCTGCCCCGTAAGAAGGCCCGATGAATGCACACTTATTCAACCCCATATGATCCATTAACTCTTGAACCCATTGCGCGAAGCTATGATCTGTGGCAGATATCCTTGTTTGATCACTATATCCAGGATGCCCAATCGTGTCCGGCGCATAGATTCGGTACTGATTCGCTAAAGGGGAAAACCAAGATAAAGTCATCGGATTAATGCAGTTGCCGCCTTGCAAAATAAATAAAGGCTTCCCATCTTTCGGACCGGCCATCAGCATATGCGTTCTGCCATAACTCGTATCCACATAATTGCGCTCCACCTCAAAGGGCAGCGTGTGTAAATAGTTTTCATAGTGATCTTGAATCGTTTTCCTTCCTGTTTTACCCTTGTAGATCGTTTTCTCTCCCATCTTGTCCGCCCCTATTCTTCCATTTCTTTTCGTTTAACCGCGATAATCAGTTCATTTAATTGTTCGTTCCGCTGTTTGTCTAGGCTGATCTTTGTCCGCATAAACTGAACAAACTTTATGGCCACATATATGCCAAGACTCGTAAGAATGATAGAGATCATCAGCGGCAGAAAAGTGATAATAGCGATGAATCCATCTGCAGCAAACCATGTCGTTCCCTCATACATATTCTTCACCCCCAATCAATTTATGTTATTTACTATATAATTCTTCTCTAACTCTACGATATGTATGATTAGATCACTCCTTTACCTTCACGACAAATGCAGCAGGTAAACCTCTCTATTCCCTATTCCAATTATATGTATATAGTAAGAACTTACTACTTTTTAAAAAATATGTAAATAAAACACTTTTTAGTAAGACGTACATTTTGTTTCTGATTTGCCTGAATCTCACCATCCCATAGACTATATCCAGATATTTACTATAAAGAAATAATGCTTTTTTATCTTTTATAAACCTTAAAATTATAGGTAAATTCACCTAATAATTATACATTTTTATCTATTTTATTACTGTTTAATATATTTATAATTAAAAAACAACGGTTGTATAATGTAATTTTTCACCAATTTTCTACAAATACTTATATTTTTATGGTAAGATATCACTATAACGACAGTGTTAACCATATAAACTCATTCATTTTCAGGAAGAGAGTTGATACTATGATTGTAAAAAAAATGAAAGAAAACTACAAACGCTATCAAGCTAGCATTTCAAAGCTAACTTCAACTGAAAGTGTCTACAAAGCCGATCAGCAAAAGATGCTTCAATCCATTTTTGAAAATCATCCAGATGGAATATATACAATAGATTTAAAAGGAAATATTTTAGATTGCAATGCTCGAATTCTTACTATGTTCGGCATGACTCAAAAGAAAGCTCAGACACACTTTAAACACTACTTATTAGCTTCCGAACTTCCAGCTGTTCAGCAGCATTTCACACGGGCTCTTCGCGGAGAAACAGTTCAGTACACAACAGTCGGACTTCATCAGGACGGGCATACCATAGATATTCATATCACAAACATTCCCCTAGTAATCGAAGGACAAATCATTGGCGTCTATGGCATTTGTAAAGATGTGACAGAGCTGACACGCGCAAGCCGGGAACTCGATAGGGTGAAGGACAATCTAAGCATGTCACAGAAAATTGCCCATATCGGCAGCTGGCAGCATGATATCCCTAATAAAGAGGCGTTATTGTCAAAACAAGCATGCGAAATTCTAGATATTGACTATAGCCGAACGGCGAAATCACTCGATCAAGTCATTCAATATATCGAACACCAGGATGGCAATAAGCTCGTCAGTTTGATTCAACAAGCGACGCCTGAAAAGAACCGTTTTTATTTAGAGGCTGCCATCATTAGCGGCAAAGGGGAGAAAAAATCCTCTCTGATTGAAGGAATGGTGAAATTCTCTTCCAATGGAAAGCCTCTTCAAGTGAATGGTGTGATCCGTGAAGTGACGAAACTTAGAGAATTAGAGACTCGCCTCAGCCAGCTAACGAGCCGATCGAAGCAAATACTCGATTCATTGGACGTCGCTGTCTGGTCTCTCGATCCGATTGAAAATCAAGTCGTATTCTGTTCTGAAGGTGTCGAGAAGATCTATGGATTGCCGAAAGAGCAGTTCATCAACCAGCCTTCTGTCTGGTTCGATATGATCCACCCTGACGATCAGCAAACGGTGCTTTCTAAACAATCCGCTCTATATAATGGCGAAAAACTCCAGCATGAATACCGGATTATCACCCCGTTATTTCAAACAAAATGGGTGAGCGATAACAGCATACCGATCCTAGATGAAGAAGGCCGGCTCATACGCATTGATGGGTTAGTGACGGACATCACCGATCAAAAAGACTATGAACACCAAATGCAATTTATGACTAACCATGATTTTCTAACTAGATTGCCAAACCGCTATGCCTTCGAGCAAGATCTATTAACCCAGACGGATCAAGTGCCGATGTATATTTTATATGTCGACTTAGACCGTTTCGCTCAAGTCAATGACTCACTCGGTCATTCGGTTGGCGACGGGGTTATTAAAGAAACAGCGGCCAGATTACAGAAGCTGATTCCAAGTGAAGCGCTGCTCGCCCGAATTGGCGGAGACGAATTCGCCATTGCCATCAAAAGCACAATGGATGATCCTGAGGACGTTGCAAAAACGATCATTAAACAAATGAAACGCCCATTTTTCATCGAAGAGTTTGAAATCATGTTGACGGTCAGCATCGGAATAAGCACGTATCCAGCCGACGGACAAGACCCTCACCAGCTTCTAAAAAACGCCTATACCGCAATGCTGCGAGTGAAGGAAGTTGGCCGTTCCACTTATCGATTCTACACATCTTCCATGAATGTGGAATCTTATAAGCTCTTTCAATTAGAGAAGGATCTGCGTCACGCCTCGGCTTTAAACCAGCTATTCCTTGAATATCAGCCAAAGGTCGATGCGAAAACCGGAAGAATTACCGGAGCCGAAGCGCTGATTCGCTGGAATCATCCAACATGGGGACGTGTATCTCCGAATGAATTCATTCCGCTTGCTGAAGAGAACGGATTGATCTTAGAAATTGGCGACTGGGTCATTGAATCTGTGTGTGCTAACTTACGAACATGGATCGATGAAGGTAGAAAAGTGGTTCCCATCTCTCTAAATATCTCTCCTAAGAGATTCTTAAACCCAAGCTTTAAAGATGAGGTGAAGACCGCTATTAACAAACACCAGATTCCTCCAGAACTAATCGAAATAGAGATTACGGAGTCGGCTATCCTGCATCAAGAAAGCATCGTCAGAGAAATTATCCAAGATCTAAGAGAATTTGGTCTTAAATTTTCATTAGATGATGTAGGAACTGGGTATTCTTCGATTTCCTATCTAATGAAATACGATTTGGATGCGATTAAAATTGACCGTGACCTCGTGCGCGATATGTGCACAGATCCGAAGCGTCAAGCACTGATCAAAAGCATGGTGTATCTCGCGAAAGAACTCGACATTGATATTGTCTTAGAAGGTGTAGAGAGATTAGAGCAGCTGCAATTTTTCCAGCAGATTGAAGTGCCATCTATCCAAGGTTTCCTTTTCAGCAAACCAGTGCTGTCAAATAAATTCGTCGTATTATTGGAAAAAGGCCGGTTAAAGCCGATTCCTCCAGCGACCAAAAACGGGTTTGTGAATCGAAGAAAGTACTTTAGAGCTCACTTTCACCATCCGTTAAAAGGCATGATGAGCTTAAAAGAATTGAAAGGAAAGAAAGTGCAAGTCGGTAGTTCCCCGATCTTAATCAAGAACGTAGGCGTCGGCGGGCTTTGCTTCATCTCCAACATCAACTTGCCGGTTCATCCAGAGCTTATCTTAGAAATGAACTTTAGCTTAAATGGCCGCGACCAAGCGTTCTTAGGTAAAATCAAATGGAAAGAAGACAGCGGAGATGATCTGTATGAATACGGACTAGAGTTTGCTATTAACGAGGATCAGCGCTCTGACCTAATTCCGCTCTTAAACAAGCTGACCCTTCAGTTAAAAAGAGACCCTTTCCCGAACGGCTACGACTGGCATTTAGAAGGACCTCGGGTGTTTTTCCAAAAAAATAAGTAAAATGACTTAATCCCGAAACTGCTGGTGCTGTTTCGGGTTTTTTTATTTCATTTTGGCTGCGTTCTCGGGGAGGATTCTTTCTAATTTGGGGGATATTCTTTCCGTTTTACCTATTATTCTTTCCAAATTGCCCAATATTCTTTCCATTCCATCTATTATTCTTTCCAAACTCCCCTATATTCCTGCAATCCGCTAAATATCGCCGGTGCCACGTCTCTTTCTTTCCATTTTGCGTAGAATTCTTTCCAATTTGACCTTTATTCTTTCCAATTTGCCCAATATTCTTTCCATTTCATCTATTATTCTTTCCAAACTCCCCTATCTTCCTGTCAATCCGCTAAATTCCGCCGGTGCCACGTCTCTTTCTTTCCGTTTTGCGTAGAATTCTTTCTAATTTGACCTTTATTCTTTCCATATTGCCCGATACTCTTTCCATTTCATCTATTATTTTTTCCAAAGTCTCCTATATTCCTGCCAAACCGGCAAATCCCACTGGTGCCACGGTTCTTTCTTTCCGTATTGCGTATTATTCTTTCTAATTTGACCTTTATTCTTTCCACTTTGACCGATATTCTTTCCATTTCACCTATTATTCTTTCCAAATTCCTATATATTCCTGCCAAACCGCCAAATCCGGCTGGTGCCACGATTCTTTCTTTCCGTTTGGCGTAGAATTCTTTCCAATTTGACCTTTATTCTTTCCATATTGCCCGATACTCTTTCCATTTCATCTATTATTCTTTCCAAAATCCCCTACATTCCTGCCAAACCGCTAAATCCGGCTGGTGCCGCGTCTCATTCTTTCCGTTTGGCGTAGAATTCTTTCTAATTTGACCTTTATTCTTTCCAATTTGACCAATATTCTTTCCAATTTGACCAATATTCTTTCCGTTTCACCTATTATTCTTTCCAAAATCCCATATATTCCTGCCAAACCACTAAATACCGCCGGTGCCACCGTTCTTTTCTCCAATCGCCAGGTATTCGCTAATCCGATCCCATGCCTTAGCGCCGCCTCCGCTGCGGCTATCCGCAGCATGCTAATCCGTCACCACCGACTGCTTTTCGCCCGTATCAGCAGAAATATTCCCAAACACAAAAAAACCGGCAGCCACCCAATAAGAGTGGTTCCCGGTTTTGCTCATGCTCCAAATATATGATACGTATTCCGATTTTCTTTTGCCCGATACAGCGCTTGATCAGCCTGCTGGATCAGCTTTTCTGCAGTTGTTTCGTCATTTGCATACAGAGCGACTCCCATGCTTGAAGTTGCTTGGATCGTATGTTCACTTAGCACATATTCTTTTCGAAGCTCCTCCATAATTCGCTCAGCAATTAGATGCAGCATCTTTTGATTCAGTACATTCCTTACTAAAACGACAAATTCGTCTCCTCCCAATCGGGCGACGACATCCCAATTACGCACGCAGGATTTCAGCCGTTTGGCAAACTCAATCAGTAATTCGTCTCCGGTTTGATGCCCGAATGTGTCATTTATACTTTTGAAATGATCGCAATCAAGCAGTAGAATCGCAAATCCGGCTTCCTGGCCGTTTTCTGCTAATTGCTGGACTTCATCAATTTTCTCTTGCAAGTATCTTCGGTTAGCGAGTCCAGTTAAGCTGTCATGATTCGCTTGATGCTGAAGTTGTTCTTCATATTGTTTTCGCTCAGTAATAATTCTCCCCGATAAAATAATCGAATGAAGCTCACCTTCTTCGATCACCGGCGTGCCTTTTGTTTCAACCCACAAGGCGGATTCATTAGGCGTGATATACCGATATTCAGCCGTGACCGCTTCTTGATGGTAATGGATTTGATCTAACAAATCCTTTAAGATCGGCTGATCCTCCTCCGCTATTGCATGAAAGGCGCCATGCCTCATCAATTGCTCTTCTTCAAGTCCCAGCATGTAGCGGTAGGATGGAGAGGCGTAGGTTAACTGGTGATCAGCATTTAAGACTTTAATTAAATCTAAGGAGTTCTCTGTAATCACTCGATATTTTTCTTCATTTTCTTTCAGTGCTTCAATGGCATGTTTCTTATCCGTAATGTCCGTGCGAATAGCCGCGTAATGCGTGATTTCACCATCGACATCTAAAAGCGGAATAATGGTCGTTTGCAGCCAGTAGTAAGAACCGTCTTTCCTCTGATTCCGCACTTCGCCTTTCCACACTTGACCATCCGTAATCGTCGCCCACATCTCTTCAAAAAAAGCAGAAGAATGATAATTGGAATTAAGAACACGGTGAGTACGGCCAATTAATTCCTCCCGCTTATACCCTGAAATGGAACAGAGCATATCATTCACGTAGGTGATCACTCCTCGCGTATCAGTAATAGCAACAATGGCTGAGGCATCCAGCGCTTCTTTATAGTTTTGTAGATCCCGAAGTGACTGAGCCAATTTTCTTTCTGTCAGCCGCTGTTCGGTCACATCTTCAGCAATAATATACGTCCCCCTATTGTAGCCCTCAACGATAATTGGAACGTTGGTGCATTCAAGGGAGATCGTGCTGCCCTCTTTGTGAAAGATCGTTAAATCATAGCTCTTGATTTCACCAATGGAGCCAAGCACTTCTTCTTGATCTTTACTCATAAGAAAGCGCTTAAAGTCTACCCCAATTATTTCATCTGATGCATATCCAGACACCCGCTCACAAGCATCATTTGCTTTAATAATAACTCCCTCGCTGTCGATCATAAAAATCGCGTCACTATTATAAGTAAAGAGAGATTTATATTCTTGTTTACTAATCGCCAGTTCGTTTTCTAATCGTTTCAAATAATGGATGTCACGATAAATCATCGAATAAGCCACTAGTTCGCCCTGCTCATTCATTAAGGGGGAGTAGCTAATGGATAAAGGCATGAGATGTTTTTGTTTATTTAAACGATAGGTTTCTTGTGCAATGGTCTTTCCGCCTTTAGCTAGCTTCTTTAACGCTACGTTCACGTTTATATATTCAGATTCTGGAACCAATCCAGTTTCTAGCCACTTCTTGCCTAGAATATCTTCTTGCTTCCAGCCAAAAAGATCCTCAAATGCTTCATTAATTTTTAAAATGCGATAGTCGGTTCCAACAATTAAAACTGCATCTGCTGTATGCGATAAAAAGGAAGTCATAAATTGGTACTCTTCTTCTTTTTTCTTATGCCTAGCCATACTTTTCGTGATTGCAATGGCCCGGTAACAAGAACCATCCTCTTCAATTACCGGTGAAATGGTGGTTTCGGACGCTTCAGCTTTTGCTGAAAAAAGATTTAGATCCCCATACTGAACAGGTTTCTTTTCTTCTATACAACGGTAATAATATTCACTGATATAGTGGTATCTTTCAGGAGGCAGCACATCTTGTAAACGCTTACCTAAAACCGATGTCCCCAATCCGTTCCTTGCTGCATCGTTCAGTTCCACATAAAACAAGTCCTGATCCGTCTTCTCTACTAAAAAGACCCATTCTTCCATAGCATTAAAATAATATGAAAAATGTATGCTTTGCATAGTTATGCTCCTTTTTTCTCTTAACTTACCATTTATTTTAATAAATTCAGCATATATTGACTAGTAAAATATGTATAGTAAAATATTTACTTCCTGTTAACCTTCCGAATGAATTGCCCCTCATTTAAAGCCATCAAAAAATCCAGCAAGAGCATGAACTGCCCCCGCCGGATGTGCGTATACAAAAGCATTAAGCGTTTACTCGCCCTTTGTTTGGATCACTTGCGGATTCTTTCCCGACGTGTCTTGCATTTGCTTTCCTTTATTGCCTCCATGTGAACGTGACTGAGTTCCTACTTGGTTAGGCGCGAAATCTTTGCTGTTTCTTTTTGGGTTGCTCATCTTCATCCCTCCTTTAGAGAATAGTTTCTCCTAAGGATTAGAAAGATATGAGCTATTCCTTAATTCCAGACGGGTGTTCTCTTTTCAAAAAATGAACTGATTCCTTCGCGCGCATCTGGATGTTTCGTGTTTAATGAAATAACCTCAGTTGAATAATTTAACGCTTGGAAATCTTCCATTTGTAATTGCTGGTAAAATTGCCTTTTCCCTAATTCAATAATATTTAAACTTTGTTTCGTAATATTCTTAGCAAATTTTTCAGTTTCTTCATCAAGAGAAGCAACCGGAACGACCTTGTTCACTAAGCCCTCCTGCAACGCTTCTTCTGCTGAAATAAAATTTCCTGTAAAGAGCATTTCTACTGCTTTTTTGCGGCCGACATTCCGGCTCAGGAAGACCGCTGGCGTGCTGCAGAACAATCCGCTATTGATGCCCGGCGTCGAAAATTTCGCTTGATCGCTGGCAATCGCCAAATCACATGCGGCTACCAATTGACATCCAGCTGCTACTGCTGCGCTTTGCACTTTCGCCATAACCAGCTGAGGAATGTCTCTCATCGTGCGCATTAATAGCTGGCATCGCTGAAAAAGAGCCAACACTTCATTTTCTGTGCGAGCTTCTATTTCCTTTAAGCTATGTCCCGCACTAAATACTCGCTGCGAGCCTTCAATTACCACAACTTTTACTTCTCGTTTCGCTGCTATTTCTTTCAGACAGCCATCTAATTCTTCAATTAATTGAAAGGTCAGGGTATTAAATACTTGAGGATTCTCCAAAGTCACATAAGCGATTTCATCAGAAGTTCTTAATGATAAAAATTCCACGTTTTCAACTCCTCATTCATTTTTTCCTTTTTGCACCGTTTCTTGTTAGTAATTTAAGTTTGAATGTTCAGTTAACTTTAGTCAAGTACAGATTACCTATAAAAGGAATAATTTTTTATAAAATTTGGATAATGAGATATATCCTAGGAGTTACGGGGTATAGCGTCTATGTAAATCTATTTAGTAAGATTATAACAATTAGAGAAAGGAGCGATATTATGGATTTTTATGAATCTAAAACGAAACTCGGCTTATTAGCTATCCTCAGTTTGGCTTTTGTCTTACTTCCCATTTATATAGCTTATGAAATGTTTCAGGAAAACAGCCCTTTAATTGGTTTTTTGACCGTATTATTCGCTATATTCATGGGGTGGGTGACGTACTTATTAATCAAAAAAACGATGAATACAAACCCCTATGTCACAGTGACGGACTCCGCGCTGATCTTATACGTTCTGCCAGACCACCCGGTACATGTTGATTGGCATGATATTCAGGACTATATTTTTTATGAAATTCACAATAACAAATTTATCGGACTTGTCTTAAGTGATGAAGAAAAATACAGTCAGTTAATGCCTAAAAAATTGAAAAAGCTCTCGCAGATGAATGTCAAAATGGGCTATCCGATGTATAACATTACCTGGGGACATTTGAAGGAAAAGGATCGGCTGTTAGAAGAATTGAACCGGCGCACGCCTAATGTTTCACTATTCGAATCAGTTCCTCAGTAAAGAAAATTAAGGCTGTCTCAAAATCATGTTTTTCAGACAGCCTCTTTTCCTACGGTCACTTCACTTCTTTGTATTGATCTCTCAGCTTCCGCTTCAAAATTTTTCCTGACGCGTTTTTTGGCAGTTCATCAACAATATAGAGTGCTTTCAACCGCTGATATTTAGCAGGCACACGTTCATTCACCCACGCCATTAATTCGTTTTCATCCACTCTCTCACCTGGCTTTAATTCAATATGCGCCACAGGAATCTCTCCCCACTTTTCATCGGGTGCTCCGACAACGGCCACTTGTGACACTGATGGATGCGCGCTTGCAACTTCTTCAATATCACGGGGATAAATATTCACGCCGCCCGAGATGATCATGTCTTTCTTTCGATCCACTAAGTAGACGTAGCCATCTTCATCCACATATCCAAGATCACCTGTTTTGATCCATTTATCGTCGATCATTGTATGGAGCGTTTCTTCCGGCTTATTTAAGTAGCCTGCCATCAGCGTGGGGCCTCGGCCAACAATTTCGCCTACTTCTCCTGTCTGCACTTCATTTAGCTCGCCATCCACAATCTTGCATTCATTGAAGATCATCGGAGGACCGACTGATCCAGGTTTCTTCAGCACGTAATCCGGCCGCAACGTTGTTAAGAATCCTTCTGTCAAACCATACAATTCAAATAAAATGCCCGGTAGCTGTTCACAGATTTGTTCTTTACGGGAAATTGGAAGCGGAGCACCAAGCGTCAGCAGCACCTTTAATGAAGATAACCGCTTCGGCTCATACGCTGGCAGATCAAGTATCGTAATAATTTGAGTCGGTACCATCATTGTATGAGTCACTTGTTCTGTTTCAATCAAGCCCATGACGTTCTCTTTATTAAATTTACTTTCTAAAATATAGGTTGCCCCCGCACAAATGGTCGGATACATGAAGGCCAAAGAGCCATTAAAGACGAGACTGCCTGAAGATAAGACGACGCTTTCCGCTGTCACACCGTATTCCATCCCCCACAAAAAGGCATACATCACCCGGGTTTTATGGGTATGAACAATTCCTTTTGGAAGTCCGGTCGTTCCAGAAGAGTACATAATATTTACCACATCGTCTTCTGTGACAGTCACATTCGGTTCTTCTGAACGGCTGTTTTCTTTCATATTGTGGTACGAAGAATCGTCGGCTTCTGATTGCCCTGTGACAACAAAATGTTCAATGTATGTAACTTGATTTTTGATTTCTTCTATTTCCTTTTCATACGACTGATGAAAAACGAGCATTTTAGGCCGGCAGTCATTTAATTGGTGAACGTTATCTTTCCCCTTAACCATCGGATTTAACGGAACAATGACCACACCAATTTTAGCTGTCGCCCAAAACAGTTCAAGCATTTCTAAGCTGTTGGGAAGCAGCATCGCCAGGCGGTCGCCCTTTTGAAAGCCGAATTGAAGCAATGAATGAGCTACTTGGTTGACTCTTTCATTAAATTGCCGATAAGTGAGCCGCTCATCCCCATGAATCACGGCCAATTTATTAGGGTAATGCCGCGCATTCCTAGTCAGCATCATCCCCACATTCATGAAGTCCATGTTTGGCTTAAACATACGATCACCCTTTCTTCCGCTATGTATTACCGCAAATTCAGTCCTGTTGTTAACCCGCCGTCTACTTCTAGCAGCGTGCCTGTGATGTAACTTGACGCATCAGATGCCAAGAATAGCGCAGCTTGAGCGATTTCCTCCGGCTTTCCCGCTCGTTTCAGAGGAATTTTTTTCAGGAATTTTTGCTTCCCTTTTTCATCCATGGATTGAAAAAGCGGCGTATCAATTGCGCCAGGTGCAATAGCATTCACTGTGACATAGGGAGATAATTCAAACGCGGCCGTGCTCGTTAAAGAGACAAGTCCTGCTTTTGATGCTGAATAATTCGCTTGACCGAAATTTCCTTTATGTGAGACCGATGAAATATTGATAATCTTTCCGTATTTATTTTCCATCATATGCTGGCCAATCTCTTTCATCGCAGTAAAGGCCCCTTTTAAATTCACATCAAGAACGGCATCCCACTCTTCTTCAGACATCTGCAGAAGTTTCTTATCTCGGAAGATTCCTGCATTGTTGATAAGGATATCAATCTTTCCGAACGTCTCTATACTCGCTTGCACAGCTTGTTTAATATCTTGGGCACTCGTTACATTTCCATTAACGAATAAGCTCGGATTCTTCAAAGAGTCAGCTACTTCCTGCCCCGCTGGATTTAAGTCAAAAATAACAACAGATGCCCCTGCCTGATCAAAAGTTTCTGCCATCGCCGCGCCAATTCCGCTGCCTGCCCCTGTAATAAATGCGACTTTCCCTGTAAGATTCATCTTTCTCTCTCCTTCTTTTTACAAATTAGCTAAGACCTTTAATCGTGCCGTACCAGATAACACTTCTTCCTCGTGCTGGTTCAACGCCACCGTTTCGAGGGTTACTTTATCGCCGTCTACTTTCAGAATCGTACAGCGAGCTGTGATCGTATCGTTAAATTTAACAGGCTTCAAGAACTTTACATTCTGCTCCATATATAAAACCGGCTGTTTAAACATTTGCGTAAAAACGGTCGCAAAGTAAGAGGCTGGCAGCATGCCATAGGCAATCCTTGTTTGAAAAGGTGTCTTCTTGCAAAACTCCTCATTGAAATGCCACGGATTCGAATCGCCGATCACTCCGCCGAATAAGTAGTTATCACTTTCAGAAATCGTTCTCGTATACTCATGTGTATCTCCAACCTTCAATTTATTCCCTCCTCTTGAACAGACTTTGCTCTATTTTAAATTAAGCTTCTACATGGACAATGATCGCTTCCCCTTGCGCTAAACCGCCGCAAATACTGGCTGCGCCATATCCGCCGCCTCTTTGTTTCAATGCATGGATCAGCGATAAAACAATTCGTGCTCCGCTTGCGCCCACTGGATGACCAAGCGCAATCGCACCGCCATTCACATTTAAACGCTTGTGCAGCTCGGCAGCCCGCGCTCGGTCACCATCGGTTAACACGAGTGAGCTCACTAACGGAACCGCTGCGAACGCTTCGTTAATTTCTATCAAATCAAGATCATCCACTGTTAAGTTTGCTTGCTTCAAGGCTTTTAAGATGGCTTGTCCAGGAACAGTCGCAATGTTTCTTGGATCATCAGCCACACTTGCGACGGTAATAATTTTCGCTTGCGGTTTAATACCGTGGTTTGCTGCCGCTGATTCGGACATCAATGTGAGAGCCGCTGCTCCATCACTTAGTCCTGGCGCATTTCCCGCGGTAATCGTCGGCGCATTGAAGACCGTTGGAAGGTTTGACAGCTTCTCTAAAGTGGTATCGCGAGGTGATTCATCCACTCGAAACACTTGCTCGCCTCGTTTAGAAGAAATGGTAATTGGATGGATTTGTTCCTCGAACTGACCCGCTTCTTGCGCCTTCTTCCACTTCTGCTGGCTATCTAGAGCGAATTCATCCTGCTGCTTCCGGTCAACTCCATAATCCATTGCCACTTCTGACGCATCGACAGATACTAAATTAAAATCATGGTAGCGAAGACCATAGACTGGATCATTTAACGTGACATCGCCCATTTTGTTTCCCCATCGCAAAGAAGGAACGACAATCGGTGTGCGGCTCATCACTTCCGCCCCACCGGCTAGCGAAACATCTACTTCTCCCCGCTCAATAGAATAATAGCTTTGCTTGATGGCAGCCATGCCAGAGCAGCAAGCCTGATCAATCGTTGCGGAAATCGTCTGCGGTGAAAATCCCGCTTTTAATAAAGATTGGCGCGCAATAATGGGTGCGACCACTTCTTTCGATTCCGCCTGCGTGCACACTCCCCAATTCACTTCCTGCACAGCTTCGGCAGGCAATGGAAGTTCATCAGCCGCTGCCTTCATCACTTTTCCGCTTAATTCCACTGTGGAGAGCTCTTTTAAACTGCCGCCAAATTTTCCAAAGGCCGAACGTTTCCCAGATACAATGACCGTCCTCATTTCATTCCCACCCCTTTATAGTTAAAGCGCTTTCAAAATATGTATGACAGACTACAGTCTGTATATAAATTATAGTAGTCTGCTTGATAATTGTCAAACAATTCTAAATAGACCGTTATATCAACATAATAAAAAAAACTCTTTTACAGAATCCTTTGCCTTCATAAGGACTCTGTAAAAGAGTATGCTTAATTTACTTCAACTATTTCTTCTATATGCTCGTGCAGCTCTTCTTTCTCCACATGCACTTTTACTGTAAACTTCCCTTTTTCTGAAAAGGTATACTTGGCTTCATACTCTCCATCTTTTTCTTCTGCATCGATGAATTCATGTTTCTCGATGCCTTCTGGCCAAATTTCAAAACGAACATTTGCGTTTAATAGCGGCTGGCCTTCGTTTGTTATTTTAGCCGCTAAAAGCGTTTCTTCATTTAATTGTATGTTCTCAATTGCTTGAAAGTCAATTTCTGCCGTACTGCCATGATGGTGTCCGTGATCGTGCGAATGCTCAGCCGTTGTGGCGTCATGATGATGGGCTTCACCGGAACCCACTTGAAAATCTTTTTTCGGCATGGAATGTAAGTCGCGAGCAGTGACGTGAGCAACGACAGAATAGGATCCTTCTTCTTCAAACACTTTATTCATGGAGTAGATTCCTTCCCCTTGATGTTCGCCCTTGATCATCTCTGTCTCTTTCACGCCGGATTTAAAGACCTCAAACTTTACTTCGCTTGCGTCCTCCACCTTCTTATCTCCTTGGGTCACATGAGCTTCCACTTTCACCTCTTGATTAGGGACGATTTCCTCTGGCATTTGAATCTTTACATCTAAAGGGGAAACTATTTTTTCTTTTTTCTCTGGTGCTTTTTCTTTTTGACTCTCTTCACCTGAACATCCGGCGACTAATAGTAGCAAAATACTTATAGCAATCATCCATATTTTCTTCATCAGGAAACCTCTTTTCATCGAACGTGTTGTGAAGTACATTTTACCCTCAAGATGTGAAGAAAATATGAAATGGATGTGACTGATTAGATAAAAATCTCTCGCATCAAAAAAGCAATCATCAATAAGTAGCTAATTTTCAAGTGTAAGTTAAGCTGAATTCATCCATTATTCGCGAAACTCTCCACCCAACATTCGAATCGACTTGCCTTTCTCTTCATAAATAGCTTTCATTTCCTCCGGCACCATATTTCCGCCGGTCGCCCAGGATAGGTGGGTCGCATTCCTTGTCGCCAATTCTTTTGGCAAGTGAAGAGGACCTGCTACTCCGGCTAAAGCGGAGGGTTCCAGTTCCAGCCCTTCCACCTCTTTTAACAGACTTAATAATACATACATCGTTTCATCGCTTACAGTGTATGAACCGCTTAGGAATGGTTCCATCAGCTGTCCGACAAATCCAGACGGTCTTCCTACTGCCAGCCCGTCGGCATCTGTCCGGTTGTCAATGCCGAAATCCTGTACGGACACTTGATCATGCTTGCCTGTCAACAGCCCAATCAGCATACAAGGTGAGTGAGTCGGTTCGGCAAAGAAACAATGAACGTGATCGCCAAATACGAGTTTAAGTCCGAATGCGACACCGCCAGGCCCGCCGCCTACTCCGCATGGCAAATATACATATAACGGATGATTGGCATCTACTGTGACTTCCTGCTGCTGGAGTTGTTCTTTTAACCGCAGGGCAGCTACTGCATATCCTAAAAATAAATCCTTGGAGTTCTCATCATCGATAAAATAAGCCCGCGGATCCAATTCTGCTTCCCGCCGGCCTTCCTCGACAGCTAAACTATAATCCGATGCGTGCTCGACAACGCGCACACCTTTCTCCCGAAGCAGATTCTTTTTCCACTCTTTCGCATCTAGTGACATGTGGACAACCACTTGAAATCCCAGTGCCGCCCCCATGATGCCGATACTTAAACCAAGGTTGCCAGTCGATCCGACAACGATTGAATAATTTGAAAAGAATTCTCGAAAAGATTCCTCATCAAGTTTCGCATAGTTGTCTTCTTTTGTAAGAAGTCCCTGTTCCATCGCGAGTGTCTCTGCATATTTCAGTACTTCATAGATCCCGCCTCGCGCTTTAATAGAACCAGAGATCGGCAGATGACTGTCACATTTAATCAGCCAATTGCCTTCAATGCTTTCACCCAGCTGCTTCATTTTTATTTTCATATCCGGAATTTCTTTCACCGGCGATTCAATCAAACCTTTTGATGGAACGGTTTCAGGAAAAGCTTTCATGAAAAACGGTGCGAAGCGCTGCCACCGAGCTTCAGCGTCTAACACGTCATCCATGCTTAATGGTGCTTTTTCAATTGCCTGCGCAAATGTTACAAGGCTTGGATTTGTCCAAAACACCTCTTCCAATCCCACTATTCGTTTCAGTAAAGGGATCTCTTCTAGCCAGTCTGCTTTCGTTTTACCCGCGATGATTGTCTGCATATTCATCCGCTCCCCTATTCTGAATAAATGATGTATGTTGACGAAACTTGAATATACCTTTAATTTTCTTACTTTATCTGTGAAAAATCAAATGAGTGCTTTGGCAAAAACTAATGAAAAAACCGCCCCAATCAAGGGACGGTTCTTTATTCAGAAGCGAACATATAGTGCCGTTCATTATAGGTGATTGAGAATACAAGTCCCATGGCCATCATATTTCCCATGAGAGAACTTCCTCCATAGCTAATAAATGGAAGAGGAATGCCTGTGATTGGCAAAAGGCCGACTGTCATCCCAACATTTTGGAAGACATGGAAGGTGACCATCGCTATAATTCCCGCACACATATAAGAATAAAAGTTAATTTTCGTCGTTAAAGCAAGCTTCGTAATATGATAGACGAGCAAGAAGAATAAGCTAATGACAATACTGCTGCCGATAAATCCATACTCTTCTCCAACAATACTAAAAATAAAGTCGGTGTGGCTTTCTGGCAGGTAGACTTCGCGGTAACCGAAGCCTTTCCCCATTGTTTGCCCAGAACCGATCGCAAGCAAGGATCTGGTTAAATGGAAACCTGTCGAACTCTCATAATTGTATGGATCGAGCCAGGAATAAATCCGGCCAAACTGATACTGCTTGACCCCAAGGTACTTTTCAAGCAATTGCGGATGCCAAAGCACCATATAGAAAATGCCGGCCATTAAGGCAGATGCTGTTCCAAACAGCGGCAAGATCAGGCGCCATGTTATGCCAGATAAAAAGATCATCCCGAGCAGGATGGAGAAAATAACAAGGGCAGTCCCTAGATCCTGCTGAAGAACAAGCAAGAGCGGCAGCCCTGCGACAGCCCCTAATTTCACAAGGAGCAAAGCATCTGTTTCCATGCTTTTGACTGGATTTTTTTGATGGTGAATCACCATGACCCTCGACAAGGTTAACAGTAAAAAGACTTTCATAAACTCGGAAGGCTGAATAAGGCCTAATCCCGGAATTTTATACCAGCTTTTTGCGCCATTGATGGTAGGAGCGATCCCGCTTGGTGCCACGATTAAAAACGCAAGCAAAAGGATACCTAGTCCATAAAGATACCAAGAGATACTCATTAGCTGATCCGAGTCAAAGCGTATGACTACGAGAACAATCACAATGCCAATTGCATAGTTGATCACTTGCCGCAGCACGAAATTCGTTCCATACTGCCCGGTTGTTTGGGCACTGTAAATCGCAATGCAGCTGACTAAAAACATCATTAGTAGTATTAATATTAATCCGTAATCAATACGGCTGAAGTTTTGGTTAGGAGAATTCATCAAACGATTCCTCTTTCTTAAAAAATAGCACTATTACACATTATAACGCTATCGCCCAAATTCACAACAGCCAAACGTCTGATACGCTCAATCCTAAACAAAAAATTTACAGTTCAAAAAAAGCTTTCCCTCAGATACGCCAGCCGCTTGGTGCACCGTATAGGGGAAAACTTGAACGCACAAAAATATTGAATTTAATCCCAAAAATTAAAAACAATTTCACCAATCGTATTGGGTTCCCAATGCATAATTTGACTCAGTTCTGCTGTATTCAAATCATGCTGATGAGAAATCGTAAAGTCAGGAGTTCGCTTCACTTGCAGCAGCTGATTTAACTCTCTTGCTTCACACACGTAAAAGCCTTTAAATTCTTCTGCCAGCGCTGGCTCATCATAAAAGGTGATATGCCCTGTCTCTACAGAAGAGGCAAAAGCGACAAGCGGATAATGCGCATTTAGTAATATATGAAGCCGCTTTGAACCGTTATCGATCACCGCTTCAAAAAAGTTGGTATGGAGCTGCGGCTTATTGTAAACAATCACGTCACCCTTGATCTTCCGGGCAGCGGAATAACACATTTCCTTAAAAAGATTGCCGGCGTTTCTTGGCGGCGGATTATCTCCGCTGCTGTAAAACCCTGTGACGCCATAGGCCAGGTGCATAGGTGAATCTCCTTTCCTTCTGGTGGTGAACCCATCTTCTTTTATTATAGAAAAAAACAGCGAAAAATACACTCGCCGTTACAAAAGCTTAATACGATCGATTAACAATTGTCATAAATGCGAATCACTACTACAATGGAAAAGAAAGAAATGGCCAATGTAATCAGCCAAGGAGGAATCATACATGGAGTTAATTACGAGCAACGAGCAATTTGAAGAATTAATTTCGCAAGATCAGCCAGTTGTGGTGAAATTCTTTACCGGCTGGTGCCCGGACTGCCGCCGAATGGATATGTTTATTGAAGAGATTATGAAAGAATATAATCAATATGGCTGGTATGAAATGAATAAAGATGAATTCCCGGAAATCGCCGAAAAATACACGGTCATGGGCATTCCAAGTCTATTAGTCTATCGAAACGGCGAAAAAATCGCTCATTTGCATAGCGCCAACGCGAAAAGCCCTGAGCAAGTGCAGGAATTTTTGCAAACAGTATAATAGATAAACGGAGACAGCCAGTTTAAGGGTTGTCTCCGTTTTATTTTATTGAGTATGGGTTGCTGCATTTATCAAAATCGCCGATAGAAATCGGTTTTCCGCCGTTAGAATTTGGAAAGCCGCTGATAGAGCCTCAATATGCACTGATAGAATCTGGAAAGCCGCTGATAGAGCCCCAAAAGTGAATATTAATAAAATGATAAATACACTTTTTTTGAGATTTGCTTTTCGCAACCGTCAATTGAGCCCATCTCCCCAGCCATTTCACCCGACTTCTCTTTGGAGCTCCGAATTGCTGCTGCTTTTCCATTCCCCAATTAAAATCCCTGCTGCGCCGCCAGCTGCATAAGCCATCGTCCACAATTCTCCTTCTGTCAGGTAAATCAGCACCCCCGCCAATATATACACAGGCCAGGCATACCAGATCGACATGAATAATTCATCCCCTCGTTTACCGACCCACGGCAGCTCTAAGAAGAAAAAGAAACGGTACACGACTTTAATGTAAAGAGCAAACCCTATCGCACTGCCCGCAGCAACGGCGATCAAGATCCAGCTTATATAAAATAGCGTAAGAAAGGATGCAAAAGCCATCGTACAAAACACTAGCAGAATATAAGGATTATAAAAAAATTGCTCGAATGATTGTTTGATCGTTGCCACTTCCCTTCGCACCTTTTTATCACTGTATGCGCGAAAGGAGTAACAAAGACGTCCATACATCCATTTTCATGAAACTCTTTCAAACTAAACAAAAGAAAGGCGCCTTCCCGAAGTAAATCGGATAAGGCGCCTTTCTTATTATTTTTGAGTGCTCAAAACCGAGCCAAGTTGCGTTTTAATTAATTCCATGATGTGGGCGACTTGTGTTTCTTGTTTTTGCCCTTTCTCATAGGCTTGTTCCATAATGGCAAGCAGCTTCTGCTGTTCCTCTGTCATAACGGTTTCTCCTCTTTGATGTTAAATAAAATAAAGTGTAACACTTCTTTTAATACCCATCAATCTGAGAATGAAACTCCCTACTTTAGAAGCAGTCCGTATCCTCGCTGCCCTTTGGTTCCTCTTCAAGCGTCACCCACTTATGCCCCCACTTTTCAATCTCTTTTATGATCGGCTCGAGTTCACGCCCTTTTTCTGTTAGTTCATATTCCACACGCACCGGTACTTCTGCGTAGACTTTTCGCGTCACTATTTTCTCTTCTTCTAATTCTTTCAGCCGCTCGGTTAACAGCTTTCCGCTGATTGGCAAACCAGCTTTAATTGCCGAAAACCGCTGAGAACCCAATAGTAGCTGATTAATAATTAATCCTGTCCAACGTTTTCCTAGCAATTGCATAGCCTTTTCAAACTTGGGACAGAGCTGAACTTCTTTCATCTCTTTCACCTCTTTATCTTTCCATTATACCTCTTTTACGTCTAATTTGAAATCTCTACACTTAAATAAACATAGTTACTTGACAACCCAAATTTATATTTATATACTTTGTTACGAAAGGTAACAAATAAACATATTATATATAAAAAAGAAATGAGGAATTATTATGTCAAACTTTTATCAAGCAATTCAAGAAAGACGCTCTATTTATGTAATCAGCAAAGAACCTGTCATCTCTGACGAAAAGATCCAAGAAGTCGTTGAATTTGCTGTGAAGCATACACCTTCTTCTTTTAACTCTCAAAGCGGCCGTGCGATTGTTCTTTTAGGTGAACAACACGATAAATTATGGGATATTACAACCGATCAATTAAGAGAAGTCGTGCCTGCAGAAAACTTCGGACCGACAGAAGAAAAAATGACGATGTTCAAAAACGGCTATGGCACTGTCCTTTTCTTTGAAGATCAAGAAGTAGTAAAAGGATTGCAAGAAGCGTTTCCTTTATATGCTGACAACTTCCCCGTTTGGTCTAACCAATCTTCCGGCATGATTCAGCTTGTTGTTTGGACGGCTTTAGAGCAAGAAGGCTTAGGTGCAACGCTTCAGCATTACAACCCGCTGATCGATGAAAAAGTAGCGGCAGAGTGGAATATTCCACAAAGCTGGAAGCTCATTGCCCAAATGCCATTCGGCAAACCCGCCGCACCAGCTGGCGAAAAAGAATTCAGCCCAATTGAAGAGCGCGTAAAAGTATATAAGTAATACGAAATGCAAAATACGCTCGTCCAGCAGCGACGGGCAAATAGGCTTTCACAAACTTTGTGGAAGGTATTTGACCCGAGCCCCTAGCGTATTTTGCTGAACAAGATGAAATGCAAAAAGCAGCGGAGATTCCCCCGCTGCTTTTTGTTTCTATTAATAAAAGAAAATACCAATCAATAAAGCCGGCACAGCTGCCACAACTGGACCAATGACACAGGTGATGAAAATATGCTTGTAGGCATCTTTATGTGTCAGACCTGCCACGGCAAGCGCGGTGATGACGGCTCCATTATGAGGAAGAGCATCAAATCCGCCCGAAGCAATGGCCGCCACGCGGTGAAGCACTTCTGGGTCCAGCCCAAGGTTAATATACGTGCTTGATAATGTTTCCATCGCAATCCCAAGTCCACCGGAAGCGGAACCCGTAATACCTGCTAAGAACGTCGTGGCAAGGTAAAGGGAAATTAATGGACTTCCCGGAATATCAGCGAGCCAGCCGGAAATGACAGCAAACCCTGCCGTAGCAGCAATAACGGCTCCATATCCTACATCCGCACTCGTATTCACGATCGGCAGCACCGTATTTTTCGCGCCCACATTGATCGTCTGAATTTTCTTATCAATATACGGCCAGAACACCACTAGACACACCAGCACAGACAGCATCAATGTATATAAAACTTCCATTTTAAACACATTTAATGTAATTAACAAAAAGGCTGGCGGCACCATGCTCAGGAAAAAGTGAGGAAGCTTTTTGCCTTCATATTGATCTTTGATTTCAGTGTCGCTATTTTCAAGATTTTTCATAGATAAATAGGTTTCGCCTTTGGCCTCTGATTTTTTTAAAGCACGTTTTAAATAAAGAACATTAAACGCAATGACTGTGATGGCGGCCACAATTCCTAGAAGCGGAGCAGCCATGACATCTGTTCCGAAATATTTAATCGGAATAACGTTTTGAATAGCTGGCGTTCCCGGCAGCATCGTCATCGTAAATGTGGCGACTCCGAAAAAGTAAGCGGCCATAAACAAGTGCCAAGGGATATCAAGCTCTTTAAATAAAGGCTTGGCAATCGGCAGAATGGCGAAGATGACGACGAATACGTTAATCCCTCCGTATGTCAAAAGCGCACAAATCACCACAATGGCGATCAAAACATTAAATTTACTTCCTCTTCCAATTACTTTTAAGATCCCTTCCGCAATCGAACGGGCCGCTCCACTGTCTTCCATGAACTTCCCAAACATTGCGGCAAATAAAAAGATTAAATAAAAGTTCTTCGCGAAGTTAACAAATCCCGTCATGTAATTTTCTTGCATGGTTTCGAGCACAGGCATCTGCGTCAGGAAAATCACCACTAAACTGGCAATTGGCGCAATGATAATAATACTAAACCCTCTTAACGCTAAAAAAATTAATAAAGCCAGTGAGATAAATACGACCGCTACACCCCAAAACTCCATCTTTTTCCCTCCTTTTTTGTGAACGCTTTCATTTAGTTAGACTATAGTCTGTGAAATATTCTACTCCATCTTACATACAGACTATAGTCTTTGTCAATATATTCTGAATCTTTCTTTTTTATTAATTTTTCTCCATAAAAAAATACCATGAAAATTTCTCATGGCAGCTCCTCACTTTTTTAAACCATCTAAGTAATATGTTAAATAGGTAATCCCCTCTGTTTCAATATCAAGTGAGTGACCGAAAATACTCCAATCGTATAATAAGCCTCGGATCGCTCTAGAGATGCAGGTGCCCATAAATTCTGGCGAGACATCCGTTCGAAACTCTCCCTTTTCCTGACCTTCCTGGAAAAAGTCCGTCATGATTTTATATAAAGGCCGCTCTGCATTGACAAAAAAACTGTCTCTTTCTGAATTGATTTCATGAATATAAATTTGCTGTACGAGATCGAGTCCCAGCTCTTTTTTTATATATGTCATTTGCGTTTGAAAGAATGTGATCAGTCGATGATAAACCGTTGTATCCGTCTCATGTTTTTGCGTCTCCATATAGGAGATATAGAAATCATCAATTTCCTTAAATTTTTCTAAGAAGATTTCATGCTTCGATTTAAAATGGTTATAAAACGCCCCTTTAGAAGTAGAGGTCTTCTGAACAATTTCATCTACCGTCACATGCTGGAACCCTTTTTCCGCAAATAGTTCTAACGCAGTATTAAGAATCTTTTGTTTTGTTTGCTGTCCTTGCTTTTGCCTGTTATTCACTGCATCCCCCTCGCTTTCCCCTATACCCATTTTACTCTCTCTCTGCTAAAAATCAAAAAAAAGAAGGCTTGATGTGATTTGAATTTCTTCAAATACATTAAGCCAGTTTCTGCTAGGTCTGAATATCACAACGGTTTACACATTTGGTCCTTGATAACACCTTTGAAGGATTCAATGAATAGACAGACAGATAGTAAAAGAACCCTCATTTGCGAGGGCCCCTTCTATGTAAGTTTCGTATTACTCTTTTTCTCTTAAACTTATGATATTCCAATAAAATGCTATTAAAATCAACAGGATTTAATTCTCCTCGTAGAGTAATAGGACCGCTGACGGTAATAGCTATCTCTGATTCTACTTCGGCATAGGATTCATTATCTAATCCGGCCTCCTGCCAATGAACAATCTCAATTCGATCAGGAAATCTAGCAGTGGGTTCAGAGGAAGTAATCTTTACTGCTACAGCTATAGCAGTTCCATCGTCAGCCACAGACATAATAAGAGCCGGGCGGTATTTTCCTGATGCCTGGCCCGGCAGAATTGGTGGTTTGAATGGAAAGTATATATCGATAATCTGACCCGGTTTTACCATTAATCTTCGAGCCATCTTGAATGTGAAGGGTTATTGTAGTCTAAATTAACGGCTACTCCATTTTCGACTTTTAATACTGGTTGGTTCTCTTGCTGTCTTAGCATGTCCACTCGACGGGACATTGTGGCATTTGCTGCCGCTAATTTATGAGCACCCTGAATTCGTTTCAATCTTCTGCGAGCTCTACCTGGTGCAGATAAAGTTTTCGAACCAGACTTTAACATTTTATTCCTCCTCCTTTTTTTCATTGCACACCTCCTTCACCTACTTTTGTGAAGATAGTATATGCAAAAAAAGGCAAATTAGGCAGAGAAAATATTTATCCTTCTATTTATATATTACCCAACGATTGGGAGTATAGTCAACAATGTCATTTCCCCTCTTCTATGAGATCATAATCAATTCTAGACAGCAGCTGATTGGAGTTATAAACCGGTGTGTACGCCTTGTGCTTTTGGGTCTCCATATATGAGAGATAAAAATCAAAAAAAGAAGACTTCGTGCGCTTGAATATCTCAAATACATTAAGCCCGTCTCTGCTAGGTCTGTTTGATAAAAATATCGGCCTTTTCTCCTTGAGCGCTAATTTCCGCATAGCCTCCGATCGGCCATGTGGCAATAGGGTCTGTGTGGCCGGTATTCACATTTGCGATAATAGGTATATCACTAAGTTCGGGTTTATTTTTCAGCAGTGTCACAAGAGCCGTCTCTGTCACATTCGATCCCTTTTGAAAACGCCCAATGAGGATGGCTTTCAGCTCTTTTGCATCCGGCAGCTGAAGAAGTGATTGCAAGTCGCGGTCAAATGACATCGTATGCGATTCTTCATCATCTTCAATCACGAGTACCGCCCCTTTTAACGATGGCATATATTCAGTGCCTTGGAGCAGATTCATCGTACAAAGATTCCCTCCAATTAATGTTCCTTCTGCGGAACCTTCTTGAATGACAAGGTGCCCTGAATTTTGATAAAAGTTGCGCTGATCCTGGTCTAAATACCATTTATCATCACTCCATTGCTCTGAGGGTTCTAATTCAAATGGTGCATCATTCGTCAGAGCAGTAAAAAATCCTTGAACCGTATAATCAGCCATTTGCTTCATGCCAAATGTGGAAAAATGCGGACCTGAATAGGTAATTAAACCGTTTTTACGATAAATGGCTAACTGCAGTGCCGTTATATCACTGTACCCGCATAAGATTTTCGGGTTATTTTTGATGAGGTCATAATCAATTCTTGAGAGCAGCTGATTGGAATTATAGCCTCCAATGGCTGTCAGAATCGCTTTGACATTCGGATCAGCAAACGCTTCATGTAAATCGCTTAGACGCTCATCCACTGAGGCTGAAAAAAAGATATCATGTTCATTAACGTGGCGGCCAAATGATACTCTAAACCCAAAGCCTTCTAACCGTTCAGTTGCTAGTCTTACCTGTTCTCCTTTAACGATCGCCATGCTTGTAGATGGAGCAATTACTCTTACCTCATCCCCTGGCTGCAGTCGCGGCGGCAGCATATTCATTCCTCCCCCTATAAAAAAAGAAGCAACTCAATGGCCGCTTCTCATCTGATCTGCACTTTTTCTTTATATAATTCTTCTAATCTTTGCGTCAGTAAGTGCATCACCATTTCTACTTTTGAATCTTCTCGATGTGCTTCTGTAAACACTTCTTGCATTACTAAAAGCAGATTTTCTTGATCTTTCGGCATGATTTTTACCTCAATCATTTAATAGACTACTATTTATGTAGACAGCAACATCATACTACAAATTTAGCCGTTCGCCAACAGAAACTTCAAAAATATTCCTTTTTCGACACATTTAGTTTAATTGGTCTATTTTTTAAGATTCGATGTTTTCCCGTCGTTATTTTCGTGAAAAGGCTTATAATAAAAGAAAACGAGAATAGGAGGAACCATGATGGCCCTTCCTCAAACAATAGAGGAATTAGATCAGATTAAATTAGAATGCGAAAAAATGGTGACGAAACGTGCGTCTGCATCCGCCGCTGCAGCCGTCATTCCCATCCTCGGAACAGATGTCGCAGCTGATGTGGCTATGATGTCCGAACTTTTGCCGGCTATTAATAAAAAATTCGGCCTCTCCCACGAACAAGTCGAAGAGCTAGACCAGGAAACGAAACGCGTGCTTCTCGTCATGATCACCTCTGCAGGTAGTGAGCTCATCGGAAAAGTCATTACTAAACAAGTCATCACCCATCTCTTGAAAAAAGTCAGCACGAAAATTGCTGTCAAACAAGTCGCGAAGTTCATACCCTTTGCCGGACAAGCCGCCGCAGCCGGAATCAGCTTCAGCGCTATGAAATACCTCGGCAACTCTCACATCAATGATTGCTACGACATTGCCAAAAAATATATCGAACAGCAGCCGAAATAGAGAAAAGACATCCTCGAGCATGAGGATGTCTTTCTTTATGGGATAAGGCGTGGTAGTTCTTATCCTTCAAAGTAAAATTTTTATATTTCGGATGTGGTTTATTTGCTCTCGCATTTAGGTTATTCGCCCTGAAACCACACTTATTCGCCTTCACCTGAGTTTTTTAGCCTTCCCATACTTTATTTTCCTCCTGCGGTATCCCAAGCCTGCTGCATCAAGTTGCCGATGCCGATATGAAGGTTAGCAAACCGCTCATCCTTCACTTCGCCTCGCTTGTAGCGGGCATAGATTTGCTGTAAGATGACAGCTATTTTATAAAAAGCGAAGCTAATGTAGTAATCTATGTTCTCAAGGTCGCGCCCGGTTTCCTTGGCATAAATGGCGGCCAATTCTTTTCTCGTCAGGAAACCAGATTGATTGGTTACTGCGGTCAATCCTGTTTCCGCTTCTCCTGCTTCTGTCCAGTATGCCAGGCTGACACCAAGATCTAACAGCGGATCTCCCACTGTCGACATCTCCCAATCAAAAACTGCGGTGATGAGATTCGGGTTATCCTCCTGAAACATGAGATTATTTAATTTAAAATCATTATGAACAATTGTGGCTTCACTTGATAGCAGAACATGGTCGATTAGCCAATCCTCCAGCTCACTGACAAAGGCCCAATCCTCCGTTTTTGATTGGTGGTACCTTTTGATCCAGCCGTGCACCTGTCTCTCCAAGAACCCTTCTGTTTTCCCTAATTGATCGAGCCCATGTTTATAGATATCAATGCTGTGAAGAGCCGCCAATTCTTTAATAAATGTTTCTGAAATTAATTTCTTTGTCTCATCATTTTGCCATTTGGCGGGAATGTCCTCATCAAGAACAACCCCTTTTTTCAATTCCATAATATAAAAATGTTTATCCATCACTTCTGCATCGTCCACATACAAAAGCGGTTCTGGCGCTTTCGGATAGACAGGGTGAATGCTGCTTAATATCTTGTACTCTCTTTCCATATCGTGAGCTTTTTTCGGAAGCTGGCCAAACGGTGGCCGCCGCAATACACCTTCCCACTGTCCAATTTGAATGATGTACGTCAAATTAGAGTAGCCAGAAGTGAAGGGACGAACCTTCATCTCTCCGACTTCACTTGCTAGACCAAGTTCAGACCGTACCAGCTGTTCTACCGCGTCCCAATGAATCGTCTCATCTTTTAGCAACAGCCTCTCCCTCCTTCTTTTTCTCAAAGGCTTTGATCATCGAACGGGCAACGACCATGCGGTGAACCTCATCCGGACCGTCATAAATTCTAGCCGTTCGCGCTTCACGGTAAAAGCCTTCAAGCGGTGTGTCGCCGGTGACGCCGAGTGCTCCATGCACTTGGATGGCGCGATCAATGACATCATGAAGCACCTTGGCTCCATAGAATTTAAGAGCAGAAATTTCCTGGCGCGCTTCGTCTCCCTGATCCATTAACCACGCCGCTTTTAACGTAAGTAAACGGAAGGCTTCAATTTCAACAGTGGAATCCGCAATAAAGTTTTGGATGGACTGAAAATCAGCCAGACGTTTTCCTCTCGTCTCCCGCTCAGTGGCATATCCGATCATTAAATCCAGACTTCTTTTAGCGACACCAATCCAGCGCATCGCATGTGTAATTCGTCCAGGTCCTAAACGCAGCTGCGCCAGCTTAAAGCCTTCTCCTCTATTACCGAGCAGATTTTCCTTCGGGATTCGGCAATTCGTGTACTGCACTTCACAATGGCCCCCTGTAAAATGGTCACCAATTACTGGTACTTCTCTAACAATCTCAAACCCCGGATTCTCGTTATCTACAATAAATAAACTGAATTGCTGATGAGGCGGCGCATCGGGATCGGATTTCGCCATGACAATAGAAAAACTTGACCCGATGGCACCCGTTGTGAACCATTTGTGCGCATTAATGACCCATTCATCTCCATCAAGTTCAGCAGTCGCTTGCAGCATTCTTGGATCCGAACCTGATACTTCCGGCTCTGTCATCGCAAAGCAAGAACGGACATCTCCATTGACAAGAGGATACAAATAATTCCGTTTCTGTTCTTCTGATGCGGCATGCCATAAGATTTCTCCATTTCCGGCATCAGGCGCCATGGACCCAAATATATATGGAGCAATCGGACTGCGGCCAATCACTTCTGACAATAAACCGAGAGAAAGAAATCCCATGCCTGTGCCCCCAGCATCCTTTGCCATATGTGCCGCCCATAATCCCATATCCTTTACTTTTTGCTGAAGCGGCTTCAAAATCTCTTCTGGCAATCCTCTATGAGGCACCATATGTTTTTCATTCGGGTAAACGTGTTCCTCCATAAAAGCTTCCGCCTTCTCCACCATCTTTTGCTGTTCTTCTGAAGGGTTAAAATTAAACATCTCTTCATTCCTCCCATTCGTTATTCTATTTCTTATCCTTCTACTTGCATTTTCTGTGCCATCTCAAATTCAGAGATTTTCACTGCTAAATAGTGAAAAAGTGATGAAAAAAGTAATCAGATAATTTAGAATTAACTAACAAGAGGTGATTTGATGAACGAAACCGAAGTGACATCTGCTCAGAAAGAAATCGAGCGTCTAGCAAATGAGCTTAAACAATCAAAAACACTGGCTAAGCGTTATGAAGCCGTGATTGAATCCAGCTATGATCCTATTTTTATTGCTGATAAAAATGGAATTGGTTTAAAAACGAATGAAGCATACACTCGAATCACAGGAGTCGAACCTGAAAAACTAATCGGCAGACATATGCGTGACCTGGTAGATGAAGGAATTATTTCTGATTCCATTACATTGCAGGTATTGCAGCAAAAAGAACGGCTGACAAGAGTTCAAACGGTTAATGGAAAAGAACTGCTTGTAACAGGAAACCCTATATTTGACGAGTCAGGCCGCATTTCATATGTGGTCACGAACCTCAGAGACATCTCTAAACTAAACGGCTTAAAAGATGAGCTTAACCGTACGAAAGCACTTGCGGAGAAATATTTACAGGAGCTGGAGCAATATCACGAAAAAGAACATCTCATCAGCTATGAAGGTATCATCGCGAACAGCACCAAAATGGCTTTTATCACGGAGCTTGCAAAGAGAATTGCCCCCGTCCACTCTACTGTCTTATTGCTTGGCGAGTCCGGTGTCGGCAAAGAAGTGATCGCGAACCTAATTCAGAAACTCAGCGATCGGCGGGACAAACCTTTTATTAAAGTCAACTGTGCGGCGATACCAAGAGATTTGCTGGAATCTGAGCTATTCGGATATGAGAAAGGTGCCTTCACAGGAGCTCATGATAAAGGCCGGCCTGGACTATTCGAACAAGCACATGGAGGAACGATTTTCTTAGATGAAATCGGAGAAATGCCGCCTCAGCTGCAAGTGAAGCTCTTACGGGTTCTGCAGGAATTTGAAGTGACGCGGATCGGCGGAGGGCGGACAATAAAAATTGATGTCCGAATCATATCTGCGACCAATAAAGACCTTGAGTATATGATCGAAAAAGGGGATTTCCGCGAAGATCTTTATTACCGGTTAAATATCGTCCCGATCCGCATCCCGCCTCTGCGCGAACGTAAAGAGGATATTCCTTTGCTTGCCCACCATTTTTTAAATCAAGTAAACACGAAATACGGTTTAAATAAACAGCTATCCGATGACTCCTTTGTTTTAATGAAAAACTATTCTTGGCCAGGCAATATTAGAGAAATGCAAAACATGATTGAAAGACTGGCTGTCACTTCTCCGGCAGAAATCATTGATGCCAGTTGTTTTCCTTTTTCAAATGAGGCCGAGATGCCGAAAAACCCTTCACAAAAAACATTAAAAGAAGTCGTATTTGAAGTCGAGCGCGAAATGATCTTGCGTGCAATGGCTGAACACCGCTCAACTAGAAAAGCCGCTGAAGCACTGGGAATCAGTCAATCCGCCCTTGTGAAAAAGAGGCAGAAGCTTGGGTTGTGATTGAAAGCGATTACATTTTTCATCGCCGATTCGAAAAGGAATCGGTTTTTTTACGTTTTCCACCTTAATTTTTGTGCTAACCCATTGATACTACTGAAATATACAGAAAATTTAGAATTGGCATCTTACTTGCATTGTTAATAACAAATGATTCTTTAAGCGAGGTGGATGTAATGGATTTCAGTCAGCTTCCTACATTTCGTCTGGATGGAAAAATAGCTCTCGTCACTGGCGGAAGCAAAGGAATTGGATTGGCAATGGCCGGCGCTCTGGCTTCACAGGGAGCCGAAGTTATTATCTCAGGCCGCAACATCACTGACTTAGAGCAAGCCGTCGGATTAATGACATCACAGGACCTTTCAGTTTCCTATATTCAGTCAGATGTAACAGATAAAAAGCAAGTAGACGACATGATCAACCAAATCGTTGAAAAACATGGAAGTCTCGATATTCTCATTAATAACGCTGGAATGAATATTAGAAAGCCGTTGTTGGAAGTCGAAGAAAAAGATTGGGACCAAGTAATCGACACGAACTTAAAGGGTATTTTCTTTGTCGGTCAAGCGGCCTCACGGCAAATGATCTCCCAGAAAAGCGGAAGGATCATTAATATTTCTTCTATATTAGGCGGAATTGGCATGCCCTTTCAAACAAGTTACGCAGCAAGCAAGGGCGGCATTAATCAAATGACCAAAGTGTGGGCAAGTGAGCTTTCCCCTCACCAAATTACGGTGAATGCCATCGCTCCTGCTTATATTAAAACACCGATGACTGAGCCTTGGCTTGATGATGAGGAACGTTACAAGACAATCGTCAGCAACACGATGACTAACCGAATCGGAGAACTAGAGGACTTGGCAGGACCCGCTGTCTTCCTTTCTTCAGATGCCTCAAGCTATGTAACTGGACAGATTTTATATGTGGACGGCGGATGGACCGCTAAATAAAACGCAGCCATAAGGAGGAAACAGAATGATTATTGATGGAGAATTGTACGGAAGGGATGTGAAAATGTACGCGAACCGTCCGGCCAATGTCTATGACATGCTCATCCAGTCAGCGGCCCTGTACCCCGACAAGGAAGCACTGATCAAAAATGAGACCCGCTTAACTTATCAAGAGCTTGTTAAACAAACGGATACCGCCGCTGCTCATCTCATGAAGAATTACCATATTCATAAAGGCGATCGAATTGCTCTTCTAACCGGAAACCGAATTGAATTTGTTATAGCGGCACTTGCTTGCGCCAAGATAGGCGCCATGTTCGTCCCTTTAAATACTAAACTGACAGCCGACAACTTAACGTATATGCTTTCCCACTCGGGCGCCAAACTGCTCATTACTGAAAAAGAGCTGGTCTCCCCTTTGTTGAAATGGGTTCAAAACAGCGAGTCTCTCGAAGGCTGTCTGTTAATAGATGGATTAGACCCGACACAAGGTCTTTATTCTTTTCACGATGAATTGCTGAAAGAACCAGCTCCCCCTGTCTCCTTTCCGATCGTTGAAGAAACGGAAAGTCTGTATATTATGTACACTTCTGGAACGACAGGCACGCCTAAAGGAGCCGTAGGCAGTCATACCAACGTGATCCACAGCTCCATCAGCTATCAGATCCGAATGAACACAACGGAACATTCAAAGACGTTGCTTGCAGTGCCTTTATTCCATGTCACAGGTCTGATCGGCCAGCTTTTTCATATGATTTTAACAGGCGGGACAATCGTTTTAATGGAGCGGTATCAGACGGAACCTTTTATCCAATCGTTAGTGTCAGAAAAAATCACGTTTCTATTTAACGTTCCAACGATCTATGTCATGTTGATGTCTAGCTCTTCCTTTCAGTCAAATTCATATGAATATGTCGAAACGATCGCTTATGGCGGCGCACCAATGTCAGCGGAAACGATTAAACAGATTCATCGCTTCTTTCCTAACGCGTCTATGCATAATGCCTATGGAGCCACCGAGACCAGTTCGCCAGCGACGATTATGCCTGAACGATATCCGCCTGAAAAAATTAGTTCAGTCGGGCTTCCCGTTCCGGTTGGCGAAGTGAAGACGGTTAATTCTGATGGCAGCCAATGCGGACCTGGAGAAATTGGCGAACTCTACATTAAAGGTCCTATGATCGTCAAAGAATATTGGAACAATGAAGAAGCGAACCGTTCCGCTTTTAGCGACGGCTATTGGAAGTCTGGTGATATTGCTCTACTTGACCAAGATGGGTTTGTGTACATCATGGACAGAAAGAAAGACATGATTAACCGCGGAGGCGAGAAAATTTACTCGATTGAAGTAGAAAATGCACTATACGCTCACCCCAAAGTGCTTGAAGCCTCTGTTGTAGGAATTCCAGACAGTCTGTTTGGAGAAGAGGTCAAAGCTTATATTGTCCAAAAGCCTGGAGAAACGATCACAGCTGACGACATTCTATCTTTCACTCGTGAAAAGCTCGCCGGCTATAAGATTCCGAAGCATATAGAATTTATTCAAGAGCTCCCGCGCAATCCCGGTGGCAAAGTACTAAAAACTAAATTAGCTCAATCAACTATCGCATCTAAAGGAGGAAATCATTCATGACTGATATTGTGGGAAATCGCACCATTCCTGGTGTGTTAAACGAGATGGTTTCATTGCATTCTGATAAACCATTCGTACTTTTTGAAGATCAATATGAACAAAGGCACTCTCTCACCTATGGAGAGTTTCACGACAAGGTGCTCAGGCTTGGTCAGGTCTTTCATCAGGCAGGCATTCAAAAAGGGGATAAAATTCTGCTTCATTTGCCAAACGGTATGGACTTTATGATTTCCTGGTTCGCCATTACAACAATTGGTGCGGTCATGGTGCCGACCAATATTTTATCAACGGCCGATGAACTGGCCTACTTGCTTGAACACTCTGAATCTAAATTAGTCATTACAGAAGATGAGTATGTGGATAAATTCTCCCGATTTCAACAGCAGCTTTCCGGTGTATTTTTATCCAGAAGTAAAGGGACAGCTCCATTCGGAGAAAGTCTCGATCAGTTGATTGACCAGGCAGATCCATTGGCTATGGAGGTCAGCATTTCCAGTGAGGATCTTGCAGCTATCTTATACACATCCGGCACGACCTCTAAGCCAAAAGGTGTATTGATTACTCACGCCAATTATTTATTTGCCGGAGAAGTGATGTCGAAGTCATTGCGCCTATCGCCAGAGGATCGCGTCATGATCGTCCTCCCTATGTTCCATGGCAACGGACAATATTATTTAGCCATGCCGGCATTAATGACTGGTGCGAGTATCGCGATTACAGAAAAATTCAGTGCCTCCCGCTATTTTAAACAAGCGAAGCGTCTTAATGCCACGGTGGGTTCTTTGTTCGCTGCTCCGCTAAAAATGATTTTGAAGAAGCCATTTGAAAAGGAAGATGCTGAGCACAATTTACGCCTGATCATTTTCGCTCAAACCATCACACCTGAACAATTGCATCAATTTGAACATCAATACCGTGTCCCTCTCCGGCAAATTTACGGAATGACGGAAACAATCGGCACACCGCTCATGAACCCGCTTGATGGTTTTTATAACAACTTGAGTGTTGGCCGCCCTGCTATCGGATATGAGGTTCGGCTGACAGATGAAAATGGGCTCGAAGTTGAGGATGGCGAAGAAGGTCAAATTACTGTAAAAGGTGTACCTGGAAGAACACTGATGAAAGGTTACTTTAATAATGAAGACGCCACAAATGAAGCGTTGAAAAACGGCTGGCTTCATACAGGCGATATGGCTCGAAAAAATCCAGAGGACGGTCTCTTCTATTTCGTGGACCGCAAGAAGGATATGATGAAACGAGCCGGAGAAAATATCGCAGCTAGTGAGGTTGAGGATGCAATTAATCAGCATGAAGCTGTATTTGAAAGCGCTGTCATCGGTGTGCCCGATGAAATGCGTGACGAAGCGATCCATGCCTTTGTTGTTTTAAAAGACGGTTACGCATTGACGGAACGGGAGCTTATTGCATTTTGCGAAGGGAAACTAGCAAAGTTCAAAGTGCCAGAAGCCGTACATTTTACTAAGGAATTTCCACGGACATCTGTCGGAAAGATTCAAAAACACCAATTAAAACACACGATTTCCATTCCAAGGGGGTAATAAAATGGAACCAGTTAAAAATATGCCAGAAAAGCACGTACCCAATGAACCGAAGCAAAATAATTTTATGGCTAAAATTGCTTTAGTATTTGCCGGCATTGCAGAAAAGTGGCTGCCTGATGCTTTTGTTTTCGCGATCATCTTAACCGTCATTACGTTTCTCTCTGGAATCTTTGTAACAGACAACAGCCCTTTTGATATGATGCTTTACTGGGGAGATGGAATGTGGGGTCTATTAACTTTCACTGCCCAAATTATTACAACCTTCATAATGAGTTATGGATTAGCGCTGACTAAACCCGTATCCCGTGCACTTGAAAATATTGCTGGAAAATGCAAGACGCCTAACACAGCGATTTTGCTTGTGACCTTTACATCTTTGTTCGCTTCCTTAATCAGCTGGGCATTCGGATTGGTCGTAGCCGGTATTATGGCTAAGCTTGTAGCTAAAAAAGTTCCGGATGTTGATTACCGTGTGCTAGTGGCCGCAGGATATTCAGGATTTGTTATCTGGGAAGGCGGACTGTCATCCTCCCCTGCCCTTTTCGTTGCAACGAAAGACCATATTTTCCAAGAACAGATCGGCATCATCCCAACAGCAGATACACTGTTTTCCATGTTGAATATCGCCATCGTCGTTCTTATTTTCTTCACTCTGCCATTTGTCATGAAAATGATTCACCCTAAGCGGAAGGAAGACCGCTTTATGGTGGATACTGCTTTATTAGAAGATACAATTGTCGAGGAAGAAAAGAAAGAAGATACGAACTATGTGAATGATAAACTAGAAAAAAGCCGCTTAGTGACTTTGATCGGCGGTGTGCTGGGACTATTCTATTTAGGCAATCATTTTATGACAAACGGATTCTCACTAGACTTGAATACCGTTAACCTCATGTTCTTAACAGCTGCCCTACTATTGTATGGAAATGTTCGCGAGCTAGGAAAAGGTTTATTGAAGGCTTCCGCAAGTGTCGGACAGTTTGCTTTGCAGTACCCATTCTACGCGGGTATTATGGGCATGATCAGCGCGTCTGGTTTAGCTGCTACTCTATCTAACTTCTTTACTGATATTTCCAGCAGTCAAACGCTGCCGTTTCTAACATTCTTGGCTTCCGGCATTTTGAACGTTTTCGTCCCATCAGGCGGAGGACAATGGGCCATTCAAGCGCCAATTGCATTGCCAGCCGCTATGGAAATGGGCGTGGAGCCAGCCAAGATCGTTATGGCCGTCGCTTGGGGAGATGCTTGGACCAACATGATCCAGCCATTCTGGGCGATCCCTCTTCTTGGTATCGCCGGCTTAAAAATCCGTGACATTATGGGATTCACCGTCATCACATTAATTTATACAGGTATCATCATTTCCGCGGTTTTCCTATTGCTTTAAAATAGCCACCCAGCCTTCGCTTTATGAGGGCTGGGCTTTTTTCATTTTAGGGGAAATAGTGGAGACGGTTCGCTTCATCCCCGGTGGAGGTGAAATACGAAAACCGTCCAAGCCTTTGATCTACTTACAGTTTGAGACCGCTTTTCGTTCGGAGGCAGATGGTGAATCGCCGTTAGAATGGTCGAATTCGCCGTTAGAAACTCAAAAGCCGCCGTTAGATAGCCTGTAGGCTCTTGATCGCGCGATAAAACATAAAAAAATTTGGCGAAAATGAGATTGTTTTTGCCTTTCTATACTAAATGGATCGATTATTGGCTCACTTTTAAGAGGAAAAATTGATATTCATCAGCTTTACACTTAACCAGCCAATCAATTAGCGAAAAGAAACCAATCCGAGTAAAACATATAACTAAAAAACCCAGCATCAATCCTGGGCTTTCTTTAAGAATCCACTTTTTCAGTAACCTCGTGAAACATTGGGGTACCGTTTCAGTCCCCTCGTTCACTTTCTTCCCCAAACTAAATAGCCTGATCTATCCAGCAGATCAGGCTCATTCAAGAATTATATTATCTTTTCACAAACATTTGCGTGTAGTAGGTGCCATAGCTTCCGCCTTTGGCAATGCCGATGCCGATTTCCTTGTATTCAGGGTTCATGATGTTGGCGCGGTGGCCGGGGCTGTTCATCCATCCTTCCATCACGGCGCTTGCTGTTGTGTAGCCTGCGGCAATGTTCTCGCCAGCCATTGTATAGGAAACACCGTATTTCTCCATCATTTCAAATGGACTGCCGTACGTTGGGGAAAAGTGGTCAAAGTATTTCTTTTTCACCATGTCTTCGGATTTTAATTGAGCCACTTTGTCCACATCGTCTGCAAACTTTAAAGGCTGTGCCCCTTTTTTGGCGCGTTCCTTATTCACTAGCAGTAAAATTTCCTGCTCTAATTCAGAGTGGGCTTTCGCAGACGGAGCCGTTGTTTTTGCTCCAGCTACTTTGTCTTTCGTGCCGCCCAGCTTCTCTTCCGGATTCAGATATTTAAGTGCATTACTGATATAAACGGCCATTTGCGAGCGAGTAACTTTAGCATGCGGCTGGAATTGTCCTTTGCTTGTCCCGGACATAATGCCTGTAGCTGCTAATGTATTAATCTCTTTATAAGCCCAATGACTTTTTGGCACATCTTTAAATGATTGTCTTGATTGGCCTTTCAGATCAAATGCCCGAACAAGCACCTTCGCCAGCTGAGCACGATTAATCGATTGCTGCGGGTTGAATTGTGCCGTATCTGCAAACACTCCTTTATTTGTTAATGCCACAATATATGGATAACTTGAAGAGTAAGCAGAAACATCTTTAAACGCTACTGACCCTGTCTTCGCTGTATCGGCCTTGATAGCTTTTGCGATCATCGTTGCTGTTTGTGCGCGAGTGACCGGTGCAGCACCTTTGAATGTCTGATCTCCATAGCCCGTAATAATTCCCTTTTGTACCATTTGCTCGATTTGCTGATGTGCCCAGTAGTTTTCAGGCACGTCTTTAAAAGTAGCCGCATCTGCAGGGGCCGCATATAATCCACCTGCTAGAAGTAAGGAAGCAGCAGTTGTCGAGATTGTAGTAGAAAGTTTCATAGCCGTTCCACCTTTTTCATTTTTATGATGCCTATACTAAACTATTAGCTTATCTCATTCGAACAATGCCAGTAAATCCAATTTTTGTCCTATCTTATTCCCATTCCCCTATATGTTTACATTTCTCGTAAATAGAAATTTTAAACATCTATTTTATTTATTGCAAAATTTATTATTTCTTATTACTTGACATTTACCTGACACATTCCTGCGTTATGTTAAATGTATAAAATTAATCATTGTCTATCCGAACAGGAGGAAATATATAAATGAAGAAAAAAACGATGACTTATGTAATGACAGGCGCCTTATCTTTTAGCATCCTTGGCTCCTCTTCTACGTTGGCTGCTGCCTCCACTTCTTCTAACGGAATGACACCCCATGCAGAAAACAAGACTGTGCCTCATAAGGAAGGACGCCAAATGAAAACGACACGTATAAAAAGCCGCGACTTTTCTGACGTCATACGCCAGCAAGCGGAAGAATTGGGCATCGATACGGAAGGAAAAGACCTCGAAGCTTTAGCAAAAGAAGTTCGTGAAGTCAAAATGAAGCAGCGTGGATCTGCTCCGCACAATCATATGAGCAGAGAAGAAAAGTTACAAAAATGGGCCAGTAACTTAGGAATTGAAACAGCAGGTAAAGAAGCCGATGAACTGTTTGAAGAGATTCTTTTATTCAATCTTCAAAAAGAAACAGCCAGTTTTGGACTCGACCCTGCTGGAAAAGACATAGAGGATTTACACAAAGAAATCCGTCATGAGAAACTCATGCAAACAGCCAAACGATTAAATATTGAGACTGAAAACAAAACCGATTATGAAATAATGAAAGAAATCCGCATTCATCACGGGACAGCCGCCGCTGAGCTTGAAGGGTTCTCTCTTCACAAACGATTATATGGAACTGGAGTATGAATGAAGCTGTCGGATGAGACAGCTTTTTTGTTATGAAAAGTAAGACAAGAACTCCAGGCTGAGTATAATAAACACTGTGATGATCGAGAAATGAGGACAGGTTTTAAGACTAGACTTTTTTAGTTTTCTCCAGATAGTATAATAGCAAAAAAGGGGTGAGATCTATGCCGTTAACCATATTAATTGCTGAAGATGAACCTGCTATCAGTCAGGTGTTAAAGGCTTATTTAGTGAAGGCAGGCTTTCAAGTGGAGCAGGCATTTGATGGCGAACAGGCTTTGCATGTATTCAAAGAAACTGAACCGGCATTAGTCCTGCTTGATGTGATGATGCCGAAAGCAGACGGCTGGACGGTTCTAAAAGAAATTCGTGAAACAAATCGCTGCCCTGTCATTATGCTTACCGCTTTAGGTGATGTGAATTATCGTTTATCTGGGCTGAATGGCGGCGCAGATGATTATATATCCAAGCCATTTATTGGTGAAGAAGTGGTGGCTAGAGTGCACGCGGTGCTGCGGCGCTCGGAAGCAGTTAATGAAGAGAATTCTGCCACGAAATACGGCCACTTGTTTATAGACCGTGACGCTCATAAAGTGACCATCTTCGGTGAAGACATTACTTTAACTCCGCGCGATCTATCCGTCTTATTGTTCTTGTCTTCCCAGCCTAATCGGACATTTACGCGCGAGCAGTTAATTGAACACGTTTGGGGGCAGGATTACGACGGAAGCGACCGAGCAGTGGACTTATCGATTAAACGTTTAAGAAAATCTCTGAAGAAATGGCCTGAATCAGAGGGAGAAATTAAAACACTTCGGGGATTGGGGTATCAATTCTGTGTTTATGAAAAAGAAAAAACGAATTTCCCTATTTCGCTATTGGACCACTAGATACGCAGCCACGTTAGTGATTGGACTGATCGTAATGGCCGCCCTTTCCGCTCTTTGGCTAAGGCACACGACGATTGAAAACCGACTGGAAGTCTCTGAATTCATCGCAGAAGAATTGGCAAACCGAATAGCGGGGAATCAGGAGAATGACGCAGCGCCTTCCGTTGACAAGGATTTGTTAAAAAGCCGTGATCGCTTTTTACAAACTGAACGCCCTCCTTCAATTTATATTACGGATGCAAGAGGACAAGTTCTATCTGCTAATCAGCAAGCCGGACAAATGAACAAGCAATTCTTCTCATTAAAGGTGCTGAAAAAAGATAAGGATGTCCAAAAATTTGAATGGGATAACCATGAAAATACACGATTATACTTAATTAAAAAACCGATTAAAGTGAATGATGTCATTTTCGGCTGGGTGGTTATGTTGCAGCCGGAACATGAACTGATCGATAATCGCGAGGAATATCGCTTCCTAGCGATGGGGATTCTATGCTTCGGCTTACTCGGCTGGGCCGCCATCTACTTTTTATCCAGAAGGCTCTCGAAACCGATTGGTCAAGTCGCAGCCGCTGCTAAGCAAGTGCAAGAAGGCAATTATGACATTCAGCTGCCCGATCAAATGCGAGAACAAGAAGTGTACGACTTGGTCCACTCCTTTAAAGAAATGGCGATGAAGCTTCAGCAATTAGAGGCACTTCGAACCGAATTATTGGCAGGTGTAACGCATGAATTGAAGACACCCGTGACCTCTATCAGCGGCTTGTTGCAGGCTGTCAAAGATGATGTCGTGACGGGAGACGAAGCGAAAGAATTTCTTGAAATATCATTAAAAGAAACGGCAAAAATGCAAAAAATGATTAACGATCTTTTGGAATTCAATTCATTCGCGGCCAACGCTCTGCCTGTAAGTGCTGAGTCTCACTCTGTAAACAAGCTGGTCAGTGACATGGTAGCCCAATGGCAGCTCGGTCAGGACTTAGATGGGACAGCCGCGATTCAGCTTCACGTGCTGAAAGTCGATCTATCCATATGGACAGACTCCATCCGACTGCAGCAGATCCTTGTGAATTTACTCAACAACGCCCTGCAGGCGACAGAAAAAGAAGCAGTCATCGAAGTAAGAATTCGCACGCATTCATCCGGCTATTTAGCGATTGATGTGTCCGATAACGGAACTGGTATTCCGCTTGAAGAGCAGGAATTAATCTTTGAGCGATTCTACCGGGGGGAAGGTAAAAAATATAAAGTGCGCGGCCTAGGCCTCGGCCTCCCCTTTAGCAAATTGCTGGCCAACGCCTTAGGCGGAGATTTAGTGCTGACAGAGAGCAGCCCTGCTGGCACCACCTTTACGATCTTGCTGCCTGTTTAGGGAATTAGTTGCGAGGAGCGTGCGGTGGTTTCTGGTATATTTTAAAAGGTGACGGTATATTCGGAAAGTTGCTGATATATCCCGAAAGTTGCTGATATATCCTGAAAGTTGCTGATAATATTCCGAAAGTTGCCGATATATCCTGAAAGTTGCTGATATAATCCTGAAAGTTGCTGATATATCCTGAAAGTTGCTGATATATCCTGAAAGTTGCTGATAGAACCACATCCAACAAAAAAGACAGCCGCGCAGGCTGTCTTTTTTGTCTTACATTTCAGGTTCGAACGTTTTGCAGTCTGTTTCTTCTACATTTGATGCTTTTTTCCCTTTATGACTGACCACATAGATAGCATCTGCTGAACATTTGTTTCCTTGCTCCCAATACGTACAGTTGTTAACTTCACATAAAACGTCTTTAGCCATGTGTAACTACCTCCCTTTTTCAGATAGTGTAGACCATTTCGCGGAATTAAATACACGCAAGCTCTTAACAAGCCGAGTTCAACCGGCTTATTTATTTTGAATGAAACGACCTATTCTTATTCATTCTTTTTTTCTAACTCTTCTGCTAAAAGAAGTTGATTTTTTTACCAATCAGTCATATTATTATGTTATACGATATATCGCCACACGATATAAAATCACTTATTGGAGTGTAACTATGAATAAAAAAACAGCGGATTCGTTCCTGCCTTTAACCCACACGACCTTCTATACACTCATTGCACTAGAACAGCCGCTTCATGGCTACGGAATCATGCAAAAAGTGGATGAGATCAGCCAAGGAGAAGTAAAGCTTGGACCGGGAACTCTTTATGGGGCGCTCAGCAAGTTAGAAAAGCAAGGGATCATTAGGAAAACTGCAGAATCGGATACTGAAAAAGGTCGGAAATTTTATGCATTGACCGACCTGGGTAAACAAGTCGCTCAATTAGAGTTTAAGCGGCTTTCCGATCTAGTTAGCGCCAGTGAAACTTATATTAAGAAAATTGGGGGAACGTCAGATGGAGAAAAAGGTATTTAAAATTTTTTTAGCTTGGCAGGACCAGCAGGAAGAAAAATGGCTGCGCTTCATGGCTCAGCAAGGCTGGTCTTTAAAAGAATACACTTACTTTCGCTATACATTTGAACAAACAGAACCTCATGACAGCATTTACAAATTAGACTACAAAGCCACCAAAAATAATGATTTAGATGACTACCTTGCTATTTACCAGGATGCTGGATGGGAGCATGTGGCGCAATTTGCTAAATGGCATTATTTCAAAGCAAATGCAGAGACCGCCTTCACAGAAGAGATTTATACCGACAGTGAGTCTCAAGTTCAGAAGTATAAAGGACTTTTAAAAATTCTGTTGCTAATGTTTTTCTCTTTGCTATTTATATCCTTCTCTTTTATTCAGCAAGAAACACCTTCTACGGTTGCTTGGTTTTTCCTCGGGCTGATTGTTTTGTATATCTTCGCAATTATTAATGTGGGGACGAAAATTAAACGGTTAAGAAGAAATGCCTGACCACTCGGCCAGGCATTTTCAACATTTAGGCTTCCACTAATTCACGATTAAGCGGCGGGACCACGATCCAGCCTTTTTCTTTATTTAATTTCAGGAATTGTCCGCCCAATGCGGCTTGTTGCTGATGCGATTGCAGGAATACTGCTGCAATATCTTCACGAGTACACTGGCTCGCTGCTTGACTCGCCATTGTCATACCAGCGGCAATATCACGTGAAATCGCCGCTGCAATTTCAGGATCCTGGAAGCGGGCACCTGCAGGAATGTCTTCAATGTTCGCTTGTGGACGATCCGGTGGCGTAGGCGCTAAACCTACTCCATTTTCTTTCAAAATTTGTTCGTAGGCTTGGCTTTCTTTCTTTCCAAGCTGGATCGCTTCCTCCACTAAACGGCGAAGGTCTTCATCTCCTGCATGGTTCAGCATCGTTTGGTAGCAGGCTGTTAGCGCTTTTGCCGAAAGATCAGCTGACCACACTGCAAATACTTCCCCGTAATGCATCGGTTCATTGGATTGATTTCCGCTTAGAATGCCCATTTGACAACCCCCGTTGTTTTTTTTTGTGCGGTGTTCTTGCTGCACAAAGATTAGAATAGCCATTTTTCACGGCAATATGAGCCGATTTACAAACCACCTTTCTTTACTAGAAGATCAGCTTTTTCCCAAGCATAGTTCATCGTTTTCAAAATTCTTCAAGTAGAGTATGATGGTTTTATGTGAAAAAAAGGAGCTACTGTTATGTTAAGTAAAATTTCTTCATCCATTGTCCGCTTTCCGAAGACCATTCTCTTTATATGGATATTAGCTGTCGGCATCATGGGTTATTTCGCCACCCAGCTTCCCTCCCTGCTTGAAGGAGATGGATTCCGAACAGACGGAGAGTATGAACAAGTACAAAAAGAGTTAGGCAATACGTTTGATTTTCCCGAGTCCACATTGTTTGTTTTATTTGAAAAAAACAAACAATCGGATCAGGCATTCACCAATCAAATACAGGAAACACTAAAAGAAATAGAGGACCTAAAGCTGGCGTCAGACATTCAATCCCCACTTCAAGATCCTGCACTTATAAAGGAAGACTCCGCTTATGCTTTAATCCATTTCAATGAGAGCATTGATGAAATGTCTCCCATTATTGCTGATATGAAAAAGATTACGGAAAAAGAATCAGGAGTTACATTAACCGGAGCTCCTGTTATTTCTGAAGACATTAATAAAGCGAGTCAAGATGACTTAAAACGTGCCGAGTTGATTGGTTTGCCGGTCGCTCTAGTCGTTCTCTTGTTCGCCTTTGGAACGGTCGTCGCATCGATTTTGCCTTTAATCGTTGGTGCGGTTACAATCATCATCGCATTTGGAGTTCTTACTTTTATTGGCAAGCAAGTAGACCTTGCTATCTTTATTTTGAACATTGCGCCGATGGTAGGACTCGCTTTATCCATTGACTTTTCTTTGCTGTTTATTAACCGTTTTAAAGAAGAACTGGAAAAGCAATCAAAAGAAAAAGCGCTTATCACAGCGATTCATACAGCCGGACATTCGATTCTGTTCTCGGCAGTCTGTGTATTTATCGGCCTTGGTGCTATGCTCGTCATTGATATTGATATCTTTAAAAATGTGGCGATTGGCGGCATGGTCGTTATCTTGATCGCTGTTTTAGGGTCGCTGACTCTTCTGCCTGCTTTACTTTACTTAGCTGGTTCATCCATTAATAAATGGCGGATTATTCGTACGGACCGCAGCAGCAATGACCGCTGGCGTACATTTTCCGGTCTTGTTATGAAGCGCCCAGTGATTGTGGCTCTTACAGCCATCGCGATCTTAGTTGCTGGCATACTTCCGGTCAAAGATATGAACCTTTCGATACCGACATTTGAAGCATTGCCAAAAAGCTTCGACTCACGCACAGCTTTTGAAAAAATTGAAAAAGAATTTATGCAAGAAAATAAAAGTACAGTGTATGTGATCGCAGAGCGTGAAGGCGGCTGGCTAAATGAGGACGGCCTCAAACAAATGAAAGAGCTTGAAGACTCTTTTACGAAGAATGACAAAGTCACTGAAGTTGATTCTTTATTTTCAATCAGCAAAATGACTGATCCAAAACAGTTGACCGCCTCACTTGAGCAGCCGCAAGTTCGCAGCCAGCTGGATCCTGCCATCGATCAATTTATTCAGAAAGATCAGCTGCTTTTACCTGTTCACTTGAACGTCGAGGCAAGCTCGGATGCAGCTCAAGATCTCATGCGCTCATGGAAAGAACAAGACTGGCCGGTTGACCTAATGTTTGGCGGACAGCCGAAGTTTAATCAGGAAATCTATGATGAAATTTACGATAAAGTCGGTCTAGCTGTCGCGATTATTTTAATCTCGACCTTCTTCATTCTAATGTTGGCCTTCCGTTCGATCATCATTCCGTTGAAGGCAATCATCATGAATGTAGTCGGACTGACTTCTACATTCGGTATTCTTGTTTGGGTCTTTCAAGGCGGACATTTCGGATTGCATGAATCGGATATCTCATTAGTTCTGCCAGTGCTCGTATTTAGTCTCGTATTTGGGTTAAGTATGGATTATGAAGTATTTTTAATCTCCAGAATCCGCGAATATTATTTACAGACTGGGGACAACACATATTCAACCGTCGAAGGACTGGCGAATACAAGTAAAATTATTACGTCCGCAGCCTTAATCATGATCGTCATCACCGGCGCGTTCGCCTTTACCGGCATCGTACCTGTTAAGCAAATTGGTATCGGCATTGCTGTAGCCATCGCTATCGACGCGACGATCATCCGGCTTCTGCTCGTTCCAAGCTTGATGAAATTGCTTGGCGATTGGAATTGGTGGTTTCCATTTGGCTCTCGGAAGAAACGCTCATTGGAACATGAATAACAAAAAAAACGAACCTGCGCAAGGTTCGTTTTTTTATGTGCGGATCCGTTCGTAATGATGCTGAATGAACTGTCCAAATGCCTTAGTTGATTTTAACTCAAGCTTCACTTCTGTATTTGTCGGATGAAACAAAGGAATTCCCTCACCAAGAATAACCGGTGCGATCGTAACAATGTACTCGTCCACCAGGTTCTCTTCCATAAATGACTGCAACAGTTTCGCACCGCCCACCAGCCAAATATCTCTGCCTTCCTGACTTTTCAGCCGGCTGACTAAATGATCTACCGGTTCATTAATAAATTGAATGTTTGGATCACTCAAACCGCTTTTTGAAGTGAAAACATACGTTTCTTTGTCGGCATGAGGATAGTTTCCTCCAGTCAATTCCAGCACGTGATCGTACGTTGACTTCCCCATCATGATCGTATCCACTGTTTTATAAAAATCAGTGAACCCATTGTCACCTTCTCCTTCGACTTCATTCAGCCAGCTGATATCGCCATCCGACTTGGCAATATAGCCGTCGAGACTTGCGGCAATAAATAGGACAACCTTTCTTTCTTCTACCATAACATTCACTCCTTCCGCTTGTAATGTACTTTCCCTTTTTTCTTTTTTCACTTATACTGAATAGATCCTAACTTAAAGGAGTTGATCTAGGATGAGCGAAAATAATTCTAAAAAAATGACCCAGCAAGAAGCGGCCAGACAGTTGCTGTTAAAGAAAAAACAAAACGGCGGCAAGACTTCATTAAATGGCAGCACCGAGACAAAAAAACTGTCTAATCAGCAAACAAAAAAAGCGAATAATCAGCGCCGTCGTACAGGCGTTTAAATGAAAAAACAAGGGCTGCAACTATGCACAGCACTTGTCTTTTTTTATTTGGACGTACGTCCTCTGCGGTTTGAAGATCCTCGCTTAGCTCCGGTTCCTCTTTGCCCCCGCTTATTCCGCTCAATATTTTCTTCACGCTTTTGCTTCGGATCTACTTTTTTCTTCCTGTCTGGATTTGCCGGCCGGTCAGCCACTTTCGCCGGATCAATTTCCACAGCTTTTCGCTCGATCTTCATATCAATTCCAGCTTCAATCATTTGTATATCCTGTTTGTCTTTTGGTGCGACAAACGTGATGGCGACACCGTCTTCGCCCGCACGCCCCGTTCGGCCGATTCGATGAATATAACTTTCCACATCTTGCGGGATGTCATAGTTAAATACATGTGTGACCCCTTCTACATCCAGACCTCGAGCTGCTACATCCGTCGCTACTAACAGCTGAATTTTCGCATCGCGGAAACGCTTCATGACACCTTCCCGCTTCGCTTGCGACAAGTCCCCATGGAGTTCATCGACATTATAACCTTTATATTTCAGTTCACTATACAGCTTGCTGACTCTTCGTTTCGTCCGGCAAAAAATGATCGCTAAGAATGGATTCATTTCATCAACTGTTTGTGACAACGCTTCAAGCTTTTGACGATCCGTCATCTCAACCACAAGTTGCTTAATTTCCTGTACCGTTCTTTCTTTATCACGCACACGAATATTATGTGCCTCTTTCATATAACGCTTCGCTAATTTTCGAACATCCTTCGAAATCGTCGCCGAAAATAGAGCGGTTTGTCTCGTAAATGGTGTCTCCCGGATGATATCTTCCACTTCATTAATGAATCCGAAATGAAGCATTTGATCCGCTTCATCCAGTACAAGCATCGACACAGATGTTAAATCGATCGTGCCTCTGCCTACATGGTCAAGCAACCGGCCCGGTGTCCCAATCACAATTTGTACGTTATGGTTAGCTAACCTCTTAACCTGCTTATCTACATCCTGCCCGCCGTATACCGCCAGCGCATGAATCTGCTCGTTCCCTTCCACTAACTGATTTAACTCAGCCGTGACTTGAAGCGCTAACTCTCTGGTCGGCGTTACGATCAGCGCCTGCACCTCCGCTTGATCGGGATCAATCTTTTCAAGAATCGGCAGCAAAAACGCAAATGTCTTCCCTGTACCCGTCTTCGCCTGCGCAATCACATCTTGTCCGTTCAATAAAACCGGTATCGTTTCTGCTTGTATCTCTGTCGGGGAAGTAATGTTCTGTTCCTGTAATTTTTGAACAAGCTCATCACGAATCCCAAGTGTTGTAAAATTATTCACTACGGTCACCTCTTTGCTCTATTATACCCTTTAACAGTGGAAGATTGCGATATATCGGTGATTAGCGGCGAAAATTCCAGTGAATTGTGATGGACCTTAAGATACGGTGGAGAAGTTTCAAGGGATTGCAGTTTCAAAAGCGGTTTTAATGGTATATCAGCAACTTTTCCACTTATATCGGCAACTTTCGTAACATATCAGCAACTTTTCCACCTTTATCAGCAACTTTCACAATATATCGGCGACTTTGAAGCTTTTATCAGCAAGTCAAGAAAACAATCCCAATGCTAACTTAATTAATTATGATTTTTAATTCGTTCTTGATAAAACCTGTTTAATTCATATATTTGTCCTTTATTAGCTCCTAAAAAAGGCAAGTCCAATGTCTGTAGTAATCTCTTTGTTAGACAAGGAGAAGAAATTCGTAAAAACTCCCGAGCTTCTGCATTGGTTATTGTCATCCCCAAAAGAAGTGAGTAATCAAATAAAGCTGCTAAGTGAGAATCTTTATTTTTAAATGAGCAAACTGGACATATCCAGTTTCCATATACTCTTTCCATAGGCAGGTGTGCGCAATTTGGGCAATGCACTCCTTTAATTATTTCTGACTGAAGTATCTTATACTGCTCTAGCACAGGATCGTCCTTTGGCACGTGGTGGTTGATCATGTATCGACCTAGCTTCTTTATTTGTTTTTGATCGAGAATATTTTTTGAATGAAGAGATTCGATCGTTTTGATTTTCGTTGGCAGATAATTTCCATGGAGAACTTTTTGATGGAGATGAGTGGATGAGGAGCTGATGCGTGTCGCAGGGTGACTGATCACAACGAATGAAAGAATGGGGATTTCCGGGAAACGGTGTTTTCTACACCAATTACCCAACTCCTCTTCCTGCCGGCTCGCTTGCAGTATTGGATCAGCCAATGTCATCTCCTCTCCATCTTTTGTGCGAATCAACTGATTGTATTCACGATCAAAAAATAGCGTCCCGGCCATATTTTTCACTTCTAATATCAAAATAAACCTGGCACAAATCACTATGGTATCCATTTGAAAATAGTGTTGTTTTCCTTTGAGGCGAGTGGAGTGAAGAATCGAATAGGTTTTTTCATCTAGATAGCTTAGTGGAAAATCAATCGCTTGTTCTCCTCTGTAACCGGCTATTTGTTTACGAAGATTTTCTTGAATGAATGGGTATTGAGGATGATCCGGAGGAAGTCTGCGAAGTAAAGCTTGACACTTTAGAATGGATAGGGGAATTTCTCGTTCTTTAATGATCATATGTTACTCCTTTCCGATAGTTCTTTATAAATTTCTGCATGTTTAGATAATCTCCTTCCTATTAAGTGCTAACACTTGAAACAAAATAACCGATTTTTGTAATGGTTAACATTCTAACGGCGGATTCGTGAGTTCTATCGGCGGCTTTTCGATTTCTATCGGCGGCTTTGGACTTTCTATCGGTTATTCCCCGAGTTCTAACGGCGGCTTTGCTTTTTCTATCGGCGATTCGCCCATTCCCCTACCATCCCCATCATCTATTGACGCCCTCCTAAAAATAGATTATGATTCTACCTACGACCCATTAGTTCTAATAATGACTATATAGTTCTATACATAGATTCAAGGAGGCAATAGGTAATGATGGAAACGAAAGAACGCCTGATTCTCGAAGTGGCGATTAAGCTTTTTTCGATGAAGGGGTATCATGATACATCTATGCAGGAGATTGCGGAGGAGTGCGGCATTTCCAAGGGCTCCTTATACAAAGCATTTGCTTCTAAAGAGGAATTGTTCATCGATATTTTTGTATATTATCATGATTCCATGTTTGAAAAGGCGAAAGGAATTTCTAGCAATGTCACCCTCCCGCCTAAAGAGAAGTTAATGAAACAAATCAGTCTTCAAGTATCAGATATCATCGAGAAAAAAGATTTTATCTTACTATTTTTCAAGGATGTTCCTATTAAAGATAAGGAAAAAATCAAACCGATTATGCAGCGGATGAAAGCTCGCATACTGCTGTGGCAAAAGAATCTTCTTCTAGAGACGTTCGGTTCTGACATCGAGCCTTATAGCTGGGATCTAGTCATGTCTCTTCAAGGAATGATGAAGGAATTCCTATTCATTTCATTTGAAATCGATCATTTCTATGACAGTGACCATTTGGCCGAACAGCTGATTAACAAAATTGAAGCGATGATTCGCCACTTACAAGCTGAACAGCCTGTTCCTTTATTGACCGATTTTATGATGGAAGATTTCTTAAAAACAGAAGCATCAACCAGGCTAAAAGAAGAAAAAATTGCGCAGTCACTTGAAGAGTTAAGAGTAAAAGTTCAGTGCACAGAAAATCAGCAGTTTATCGATTCACTTGCATTAATTGAAGCAGAACTCAACAAAGACCAACCGAAATTGTTCTTAATAGAAGCCTTGCTCATTTATATGGAAAAGGAATCCACCCTTACATTCCCGGCAAAAAAATTAACCAATTTGCTATTTAATCGCTAGCACAAGGAGGAAACATTCTTGGAACATTTAGAACCAAAGCAAAAAGCCTCGATTATGATCGCAGTCATGGCGGCCATGTTTTTCGCGGCAATTAATATGACCATTGTCGGGACGTCACTTCCAAAAATCATTGCCCAAATTGGCGGCATGGAGTATTTCGACTGGGTCTTTACCGTCTACATGCTTACTTCCACAATCACAGCCATGTTAGTTGGAAAACTTTCCGATATTTACGGACGAAAAGTATTTATTTTAATTGGAATTGGCATTTTCATGATAGGCGCGTTTTTAAGCGGAACATCAGAAACCATTATTCAGCTTGTCATTTACCGGGGAATTCAAGGGCTAGGGTCGGGTATGATTATGTCCTCTGCTTTCACGACGGTTGCCGATTTATTTGCTCCTCGTGAACGCGGCCGCTGGCAAGGGGCGCTTGGTGGAGTGTTTGGGTTATCCAGCTTGTTCGGTCCAACACTCGGAGGGTTTATTGTGGATAACTACGACTGGCATTGGGTATTTTGGATTTTCCTTCCGATCGGTTTTGTTGCTTTTGCGATGATCTGGCGTCTCTATCCAGCTCATGTTCGCCAAGGAGAGAAAGAACCAGTCGATTATCTTGGATCTTTCACTTTAACAATTATGATTATTTCTCTGCTGCTCGGCTTTACGTGGGCTGGCAACGAGTACGAGTGGACGTCTGTTCAAATTATTGGGCTCTTCTCCGTCACAGTGATTTCACTTCTTGCTTTCATTTGGATTGAATTGAGAGCGAAGAGTCCGGTGCTTCCGCTTCATTTGTTCAAAAATGGTGTGTTTACCGTATCGAATATCGCCGGTATGCTGCTTGGCATGGGAATGTTCGGAACCATTATGTATGTTCCCTTCTATGTTCAAGGGGTTCTCGGGCGCTCGGCTACTGTCGCTGGACTGGTCGAGATGGTTATGACTGTTTCGATGGTGCTATCGAGTATTCTGATCGGAAACTTAATCACGAAGACTGGCAAGTATAAAATTTTTGCACTGACTGGTTTTGTGATCATGGCCACAGGTTTATTCTTGAATTCTACGCTTCATCCAGACTCACCAATGTGGCGCATTATTGTTCAGCTGATGATCGTTGGAGTCGGTCTCGGCATGAATATGCCCGTTTTCAATATTACCGTTCAAAATGCGGTCAGCCATAAATACTTAGGCGTCGCAACTGCGGCAATGCAAACCTTCCGTCAAATTGGCGGAACGATCGGTGTAGCTATTCTTGGTTCTGTCATGGGTCACTTAATGGAAAATAAATTGAAAGAAACAGCTGTTCAGCCGTCTTCCGCACCTTCACCTGAAATGGAGCAGTCACTAGGTGCATTAAAAGATCCTCAAGTATTAATGAACGCTGATAAATTAGCAGACATTCGCGCAGATCTTCCAGCGGAGATGACCGGCTTATTCGATCAAATGATTAACCTGTTAAAAGAAGCTTTAAATTATGCCTTAACCGGTGTTTTCACCGTTAGTGCGTTTATTGTGCTAGCCGCTCTGTTCACCACTTTCTTCTTAAAAGAACTTCCGCTTCGAAGCTCTAATTCGGAGAAAGAACCGGAGCACGCCGCCCATTTACAGCCTGCAGAAAGTAAATAAGTGATTCGAGAGGTTGCTTTCATAAGTTCAGACTTATGAAAGCAACCTTTTTATTTATGCTAGACTTCATAGATCTGTCTCCCCTAAATCAAGTCATATTTCACCCTTCATTTTTCCCTCTATAGTATAATGTAAAAAAATACATACATGTCCGTTAGGGAGCAGTGAAGATCAACGCCCCACCACTAAACTACCTGGCGGCCTGTTTGAAGTGAGGGCTTGCGTCTGTCGGAGTTCGACAGTGCTTCTACCCTCGCAGAGAGCAACTACGCTTGTTCCTACCCAGCAGTACAGACGGCGTGAGCCTCCTGCCTTCGAGTGGTGGAACATAAGGACGGCTGACTTCGCCCCTACCGCAAGAGTCATGCTCTTTCGGCAACTACACCAATATGCTCGATTCCTTTACGGTGTAGATTCATTGCACCAATTCGGTCATCATTCGAGTGATATTGGCAACTTTTACACTTAAATGTGTGGCGTTTTTTATTACGATTTGCTTTTTCAATATGTCCACACTTAGGACAAGTTTGAGAAGTGTATGTTGGGTCTGCGACCATTACCTTCTGTCCATTCAATTCTGCTTTATACTCAAGCATTTGACGGAATTGATAGAAAGCCCAAGACACAGAAATGTAGCGGTTTTTCACCCGTACTTTTTCAGTGGCAAAACGAACACCAGTTAAATCTTCTAAAACAAACAGGGTACCTCTAGGATACTTATCAACGAGTGCCTTTGTCACTTGATGGTTTACATCAGTGACATAACGGTTTTCTCTTGAACCGATTTGTTTTAGTTTCTTACGAGCAGATGGGGTTTGTCGCATTTGTAACTGCTTACGAGTGGCTTTAAATGTACCACGCTTATGTTTGACAAGATGTCCATTGTAAAAAGTGGTTTTACCTTGACTATCATAAGTAGCCGCAAGAAAGTTAAGGCCTAAATCAACACCAACAATGTTGTTTACATTGACAAAATCTAACTTTTGATACTCTTTTGTCATGGGGATGTGTAAGAACCATTTCTTGTACTTATGCACTAATTTAGCCGTGCCGAATTTCCAAGTGCCATTGAAGTATTTCTTCATAGCCTTTCGCTCAAAATTTAGCTTTAAACGACCATCAAGTGTGTTCACGCTAAATTGATTTTGGGTTAATGAGTAATCACGGTTCCACACAAGATCATATTCTGGACGTTTAAATTCAATCAAAGACCATTCGTGTCCATTTGATTTGGCTGACTTGTAACGTGCGATGACGGTTTTCATCACAGATTGAGCCATTTGACTTTTTAGATCAAATAGATTGCGTAATGGTTTATAGTACAATTCATTAAGTTTTACTAGGTTTAAATTTTTCGTTTCGAATATGTGTTTGGATAACCAGTTACAAGCCTGACGAAAAGCATTCGTTGTTATGTTTAAACTTTCAGCTTGGTCTTTAGAAACATAGATTTGTATTTTTGCAGTAATTGTAGACATTCATTCCACCACCTTTCACCAACTAAATTATACCAAATTTTTTAGTGAAAATTAAATAACTGAAATATAGAAAGGAGGGGCAAGGTGGAAGTTTCAGATACTTAATATGGTACAAAATCTTACAATTTTTTATGTACCATTTCATATCTGACGGCCATTCCTCCCCCACTTACCGTTGGGCTACGCCCTTCACACGCTTGAAGTGGGGATATCCTTGCCATTTTTTGATGAAAATTGTGATTGTCGACGATAATAAAGTGAATATTTTTGTCATTGAAAAAGTATTAAAGCAAGCTGGTTATGAGGATTGTGTGTCACTTTCATCTGCTTCAGAATTGTTTGATTACTTAAGGCTAGATTCTGAGCCAGTAATCACCCCTGATGTAGACTTAATTCTGCTCGATATCATGATGCCGATAACGGATGGAATCGAAGCCTGCCGCAAGATCCGAACCTATGATCATTTAAAAGATATTCCGATTATTTTTATTACAGCGCTTGAAGATAATAAGAAGCTGGCAGAAGCATTAGATGCCGGCGGTCTTGATTACATAACAAAGCCGATCAATAAAACGGAATTGATCGCCCGAATCGGGGTGGCGCTGCGCCTTAAAAAAGAACGGGATTGGCATATTGAACAAGAGAAAAAGTTAATGAATGAATTAGACTTGGCGATGCAAATTCAGAGAAGTCTTCTAAATCCGCCAGTACAAGATAAAAATATCTCTATTCAAGTATCACATTTACCGTCTAATAAGCTGGCTGGTGATTTATATTATTGGCACAAGTTCGAGGATGGAAGTTACGGGATTATTTTGCTGGATATGATGGGCCACGGCATTTCATCTTCTCTAGTATGCATGTACATTTCCTCTGTTCTTCGAGATTCGATTAACAAAACGAGAGATCCTAAGCTCGTGATGGAAGAATTGAACAGATATATGCTGCTCTTGTCCAACAAACATAACTACCCGGATTATTATTTTACCGCTATTTACACCATTATTGATCCTGCCAACAAAACCGTGGAATTCGTCAATGCAGGTCATCCTTCCGGCTATATGCTTGTCGACAATGAAGAGTGTGTAGAAATGCAAAGAAACAGCTGTGCTATCGGATTTTTTGAGGAAATGAGAATTGAAACAACGAAAATTACGTATCAAGACCATGTCCAGCTGCTGCTGTTTACAGATGGCGTTTATGAAATCAACCGAAAAGACGAAGATCAAATGTTAGATAAATTAAAGAGCATTGCATCTAATAAATGGACGAGCCAAATCATTTCCCCGATTAACTTTATTTTGTCAGAAGAACAGACTGCTCAGCAAAATGATGATATCTGTATTATGATGATACAGGTTCAAGCGTAAAAAATCGTGTCGCACTTCGTTCTAAAATAAGTTATAGGCCAAATCGTATTATGATTTGGCCTATTGTTATTAACAGCCAAGCTTTGTAAATATCTAAAAAAACATTTGTAATTTTATGTTAAAATCAAACTAATGATTCGACGTGTTTTAATCGTTTTAATATGGAGGTAATCAAATGAACAAACCTGTATTAAGAGACGTAAAAACCATCCTCGGCTTCATCACTTCTTTCTTATTAGCAATCAGTGGTATTCGTTGTCTTTTCTTTTATACTAACCTTTTTAAGTGTAAGAAGAGCAGACCTAGTGTATAGAGAAAATAGTAATTAGAACCGTTGAATAAGAAATTCAATCTATTATAATGGGGAAATTTAATGAATAAAAAATTAACTGATATTTCAGTCGTCTTTTTGGGAATATGTATTGTTTTAAGCTCTTGGCTTATTTCTAAATCATTAGCTGAAAATAACACCCAAAATGATTTTATTGAGCAAGACAGGTATGAATTTCTTATACCAAATGATCAAAACATAATCATATTCGATAGAGAAACGGGTGAGTATTGGCGAAAATTTATTGCACCTAACGAGGGACCGACAGAATGGGAAAAGCAAGAATCTCCTATTACAACCAAATAAAAATCTTAGACATATATGCATTTGTCTAAGATTCTGCCTACAAAAAATCAGCTCAGAGCTAGTAACTCTGAGCTTTTTTGCACTAAAAGATTTAACCTATGCTACTTTCATATTCTACTAATAACAGACCTAACCTTCCTTTAATTGACGCACCTATTTTTTACGATAGATTTTTTGAAATCCGCAAAATTCCTCATATGCTTCTCCGTATTTGGAAAAACGCAGAGATTCCTTAATGCCAAGTCCTAAAAATCCTCCATCTGTTAAACTCGAATAAAACAGGTCATGAACTTTGTTTTGGAGCGGGACAGTGAAGTAGATTAACACGTTTCGGCATAAAATTACGTGAAATTCATTAAACGACTGATCCGTCACTAAGTTATGCTGGGCGAAGTGTATTTTTTTCAGTAAGGCTGGATCTAAATAGGCAAAGTGCTCATCTGTTGTGTAGTATTCAGATAAAGAGTGCTTTCCGCCTGCTAAGAAATAATTCTTTGTGTAATCCTTCATTTTACTTATTGGAAAAACACCTTGCTTCGCCACATTCAAAACCGCTTCATTCATGTCTGTCGCATATATTCTAGCTTTATGAAATAATCCTTCTTCCTGAAGAAGAATGGCCATCGAGTACACTTCTTCTCCAGACGAACAGCCTGCATGCCAGATTCTGATTTCATCTAATTCAGCAAGCACCGGAATCACGTTCTCTCTAAAGGAATGAAAGAACGCAGGATCTCGATACATTTCTGTGACATTGATGGAAAAATCATTTAGGACTTTCTCAAGAAAAGCCGGTTCATTTATGACCTTTTCTAATAACCTAGTCACCGATGGGAGCTTTTCCACTTTCATCCGGTGCTGCACTCTTCTCGTAATGGAAGAGCGCATGTATTGACGAAAATCAAATCCGGATAAACGGTAAATCCCCTGGAGCAATAAATCAATTTCTAAATCTACTTTCGGGTCTTTTTCATCCTCATGTAATTCTTCATTAAACATTTCTTCGATCCTCACTTACTCTGATAGCCATACTCTCATGACGGAAAGGAGCTGATCCATTTTCAGCGGCTTGCTGACATAATCGGATGCCCCTGCTGCTAAACATTCTTCCCGGTCTTTTTTCATGGCTTTCGCCGTTAAAGCAATAATCGGCGTTTCTGTTAAATGATATTCTTCCCTAAGCCTGCGCATCGTTTCATATCCATCCATCTCTGGCATCATAATATCCATTAATATAATGTCTGGCACTTCGTTATTCTCCAATTGCTTCAAGCATTCCATACCATTAATAGCCGTTTGTACATTCATTCCTTGATGCGTCAGCGCTTTTTCTAACCCGTAAATGTTGCGGTAGTCATCGTCGACAATTAATACGCTTTTGCCTTTAAAAGGACCATTCTTATCACTTTCAACCGGCAGAGCTTCTTCTTCAGATAATTCGACTGGAATTTCCGGCTCTGCTGCAATCATTTCTTTAGCAGCCGCTGCTTCTGCCATGGCTTTGTCTACATCAAACGCTTCTTCTAAATGAGGAATAGTGAGTGTAAACGTGCTTCCTTTTCCTACTTCACTGTGGAGAGTAATAGTTCCATTTAGCAATTTAACAAACTCACTGCAGATGGACAATCCAAGTCCCGTGCCGCCAAACTTTCTGACAGTTGCTCCTTCCCCTTGCTGGAACGCTTCAAAAATTAACTCGTGCTTCTCTTTTGGAATACCTATTCCTGTATCGCTAATCTTAATTTCAATCGCTTTGTTCATTTGATTCGAATTTTGAATAGTAACCGCCACTTTACCTTTTTCCGTAAATTTAAAAGCATTGGAAAGCAGATTTTTTAAGATTTGATTCAGACGTTTTTCATCCGTTTGAATGACGTCAATCAATTGCGGGTCTGCTGATACTTCTAATTCAATGCCATTCTTCTCAGCTACATGGGAGAAATGACGCTCAATATAAAGTGGAATCTCGTGAACGAATACTTCATCTAAAATAATATCTAATTTCCCTGCTTCCACTTTAGAGAGATCTAAAATTTCATTGATTAAATTAAGCAAATCCTGCCCCGATGAATGAATTACTTTAGCAAACTCTTTTTGCTCTTCGGTTAAATTCTCATCTGAATTCTCTTCTAGCATCTCCGATAGAATCAAAATACTGTTTAGCGGAGTTCGCAGTTCATGAGACATATTTGCCAAAAACTCAGACTTATAAGCAGAGCTTTTTTCTAAAAGATTCGCTTTTTCTTCTATATCACTTTTAGCTTTCAGCAATTCGGCAGATTTTTCTTCTGCTTCATGATTCCGATTTTCCAATTGCTCATTAATCATTTGCAGTTCTTCGGATTGCATTTGCAGTTCTTCTGACTGTGTCTGTAATTCTTCTGACTGAGCTTGCAGCTCTTCGGTCATCGCTTGAGACTCGCTTAGCAGCTTTTCGATCTCCATTTTGCCCAATACTCCATTGATCGTCATACCGACAGACTGCGTCACTTCTTGTACAAATTGCTGCTGCAGAACTGTATATTCATTGAGACTCGCAAGCTCGATTACGCCGATCACTTCGTTTTCAAATAGAAGCGGGGCAATCATAATACTCTTCGCTTGTCCATCCTTAATTAGACCAGAAGAAATCACATTAAATTCATTTTTATTTTCAATGACAATCATTCGTTTTTCTAAAGCCGCCTGGCCGATCAAACCTTCGCCAAGTCTAAATGATTCCTTCCCAATAGATGAGTCGGCATATGCTCCTCTTTTTACATACTCATCCATGTTTAACGCTTCTTGAATATACATAACCCCATAAGTCGAATTAGTCAAACGGGCGAGTTCTGCAATAAATGTATTAGAAAGCACATCAATATAAGCTATACCTTGATTTTTATTTAATACTTCATTCGTGCTCTCCTGCAGCCAGTTACGGTCTTCCATCACCTGCAGCATTCGATTCGTTTCTTCTGCCAGATCTTTAATTTCATCGTTAGACTTCACTTCAATTCGTTTCGATAAATCTCCGCCAGACGTGATATTTCTAATACGATTAGTAACGTCGCCAACCGTTCTAATAATTGAGTTTGATACACCTAAAGCCATTGCTACCGCTATAATAAATGCCAATAATACAGAAATATACATAATTCTTGAGACCAAATTATTTTGCTCATTTAGCTGCTCCGCACGGGAATGAGTATAATCAATTTCAATCGTTCTAAAATCATTTAGCTGACTGCGGATGTTGGCAATTTGTCTTCTGCCCTCATCCACTTTAAACATTTCGTTAATGGCTGATTCCTGATTCCTCTTCTTGAACTCTATTTTTGGATCTCCGGTCGTTTCAACCCACTCTTTAATGCGTGTATGAATACTCTCGATCCGTTTAACTTGAGAAGGATTGTCGCCTACTAAGGTGGATAAGCTAGCTAAATTAGTTCTCCAGCCAATTTCTGCCTGTTCATATGTTTCTAGATATTGCTCATCACCAGTAATTAAATAAGCTCTCTGACTAGCCACCATATCAAGCACATGTTTTTCTACTTCATTCGTTTCTTGAAGCACATTAATGTCATGATCTATAATAAAATTACGTTCTTTTTGCATATCACTCACTTGGTGATTAATTAACACAACAATCAATATGAGACTGCAAATGATAATCGCGTAGCCAGCAATAATCTTAGAACGAATCCCTATTCTCCTGCTTGTCTCCATCGCTTCTCTACTCTTCCCTTCTTCGCTTTTCTATCTTTCATTATATAACAAAAAGCAAAGAAAGACGCATTTTATTTATACAAACCCTTTACAAGTATTGACCAATCATTATAATTTTTATGAAAATTCGACACTTTTCGTCAACACCTAAAAAAACTGCCGGGACATCTCCGGCAGTTTTTCGTGAATTAAGGTTTACGCTGATGCATCCAAACACGATTTTGATTAGTCGTCGCAGGAAACTCATCTCCCGCTTCAAGTTTAATCTTTTGCGGATTGTTCACTGTACTTCCCGTCTCGCCAATTTCCACATAAAACCCGTTATTCGGCGCCTTTTGCCCAGGCTTAAACTGATGATTTTGCCCCATCGATCTCACTCCTTTTAAGTAAATAGGAACATCATTAGCTTTTCCGAATACGCGTGGATTTATTATGACAAAATATATACTATAACTGTTCTGAAAACGAAAATTTCCCGGGAAAGTGTCGAAATTAGGTGGTGGCATAGAAAATAACCTGAACTGTGAAAAAAGTAAACAAAGACCTCTGTTTAGCTCACTTCACAGACAGGTATCTTGAGCACTATCCTGGTATTTCTCTTAAACGATCGGTAATTTCCATAAACCATTCTTTTTGATTTAAATCGACCGCCAGCCTCGCAAGTTCAAGTAAATCTTCAGTGTTTAATTCATCTTCTAAAGCCACTAATCGATGATAGCTGTACTTATGCTTTCCATCTGGCTTGCCATTTTCAATGACGTACACAATCGCTCCATGATAACTTGCCTCTAACACAAAGCCCACCGCATTTTTGCTTTTAATTTTCACCCATACCCCAGGTTTAATCATATCATTTCCCCCATATCCCACCTTTTTACAGGGTATTTTTCCTCCACCGGCTATGAAAAACTATGTACTTCTATACTATTCAGCGCAGCGAGTGAATGACCAAGAAATGAGGAAATTCGTTGTTGATTAATTTGGCATAAAAAAGAAGGGGTCAAAATTTAGACCCCTTCTCGCTCGGTTATTTGAGATGTTCTTCCTGTAAAGGTACACTGACACCAATATAGCAGAAGAAAAATCTTTTACAAAGGAAATTCTTAACAGTCGATCCGTGTTGCTATTCACTCACTATTTTTTTCTTCATAATGGACATCTGGGAAATGCACTGTTCCCTGATCTGATTCTTGATTAATAAAGTTTGCTAATACTCTCGATAATTGCTCTGGAGGGTACGGTTTGGTTAAATACTTTTCAATATTGTACTGTTGGACTTTTTCATCTGACCGATCAAGTGCTGATGAAATAATAATCGGAATATGCTTCGTATGTTCGTTTTCTTTCAGCTTCTCTACTAAGTCCCAGCCATTTATGTCTTCTCCTAGCATAATATCGATGATTAGCCCTACCACATTTAATCTTGTCGCATCTTCAAAAGCTTGCTGAGGATGCGTATGGTGTATGACCGTATACCCTTTTCCTTTTAATTCTTCTGATAAAAGAAGAGCCAGGCTCGCATCGTCTTCAACGATCATTACATTTAAGCCTTTGTTGATGCTCATATGTTTATTGTTTTTCATTGGTTTAGTAAGGAGAGGAAGACTGAAGTAAACACTGGTTCCTTTTCCTTCAGCGGACTCAATCCAAATTTCTCCTGAATGCTTCGAGATAATTTCTTTGCTTATGGCAAGCCCCAGCCCAGTGCCTCCAATCTTTCTGCTTGAACTGTTGTCAATCCTCTTAAATTTCTGGAATAGCTTTGACAGTTCATTTTCAGGAATGCCTAGACCCTGGTCTTGAATTTTCACTTGGATATCATCACCATTATTCTCGAGACTAACAACCACTTCTCCCCCATTAGGAGAGAATTTGATCGCATTGCCGATCAAGTTAATTAAAACCTGCACAATCCGCTCATAGTCTGCAGAAACCTCAACATATCTTGCACCGTCAATTAACTGGATGGAGTGATTTTTTTCATGACGGAAGCGGTTGACTACGTCGATCGCTAGCTTATCCATGTTCGTAGGTTTAAAGTAATATTGCTGCTTCCCTGTTTCCATCCTTTGCAGGTCCAGGAAATCATTAATCAGGTTTGTAAGCCTTTTTGCCTCTTTATGAATCGTTTCAATGTACTTTTTCTGACGTTCTGGTTTTACTTGTTTATTCAATAGCAATTCAGTAAAGCCTAACACACTTGATAGCGGTGTTCGCAGCTCATGACTCACCGTACTGACAAGCTCGGACTTCATTTGATCCACTTCATGTTCTTTCGTTATATCACGATGAACCAGCACCGTACCAATCTTGTCTTCGCCAGCAAACACGCTCGTTGCATAAACCTCAATGAAATTATTCAGATCTTTCCCTAGTGAATAGCGGCATTTACGTGTTTCTCTAAATTCTTCTTCAATCGACCGATGAAGAAAATCTTTAAGTTCACTCGTATCATTGCATTTTTCAAGCAAATAGGAAATCCATTCTTTTTTAGAGCCCATATTACTTACCGACCAATCATTGCATTGAACCATATTGCAGAAAGCTTCGTTTACTTGAATCAGTTTTCCATCATCAGAGATAAATTGAATGCCTTCGTTCACATTATCCATAATATCCTGATTCAGCTTTCTAGCCTTTTCCACGTCCTCATGCATGAGAATTCGTTCAAAAGCAATGGACACTCGGTTCATCATTCCATTGATCTCATTTAACTCTGATAATTGGAAGCTATGGCCTTCACGTGTAGCTGCTAAAATAGCTACAATCTCCCCTTCTTTATTACGAATAGCAGAGTAAAGATCATAGCAATAATAGACATCTTCCGTTAAACAATTTCCATTCGCCATTTCTCTCTTAATGACAAATGATTTGTCACTTTGCAGCCTAGTCAATTTATCCTCAGAGAAGGAACTGAATATTTTTTCTATACTGTTTGGTGCCAGTCCTTGAGATACATACAAGTTAGTCCCTGGCACAAACATAATACTTGAATCGAATTTGTGCAGTTCAAATAAATATTGATGAATAACGGTAATAAATTCATGCTTGTCTAATGTGAAGGTTAGGGAATGGTTTAATTTATCATATTGTTCTAAATGCAATTTTGTTTCTTCTGATTGTTCCAGCGAAGCCGCAAGCTTTTTCTGCATTTCTTTTATTTTCGTAATATTAATTCCTATCATTATATATTGATAAGGAATCCCTTTAGCATCTACATAAGGGACAATCGTATTTTTCAGCCAAAATAATTCGCCATCTTTGGCTTTATATTGAACTTCATCCCCCCAGATCACGCCATTTTGAATTGTTTTCCACATATTCTCAAAGAATGAATCGGGGTGATAAGAAGATTTGATTAGCTGCTGTGTTTTCCCAATTACTTCATCTTGAGAGTATTTAGTCAGCTCACAGAACATATCATTTACATAAGTAAGGACGCCATCTTTATCTGTTATCGCAACCACTGCTGATTTATCCAAGGCTTTGGTCATGCTGTGAACTTCTGTCAATGAATGCTGGAGCCTCTCTTGATTTTCTTCCAATTCCAACTGCTGAGCAGTCAATTCTTCATTTTGTGCTGTCAGCTCTCCCTCTTTTTCCTGAATGGATTTAGACATGTCAATAAATGCATTTGACAGTAATCCCAGCTCATCCTTACGCTGATTTATGTCGTCTAGGTTGATGAAATTTCCTAAAGATAATGCATTCGTCGCTGCGATCATTTTTTCTAATGGACGGATCAGGTTCAGTAATAGCAGCCAGATCGCTATGATAAAAATCAGGACCGTTAAACCGCTTCCAACAAAGGCTAGAATGGTCGTTTTTTGACCTTGATCCAGAATTTTGTGGAATAGTTCATTTAATCGAGCATCTGTTTCATTTTTAAATGAGCTGGAAAATTTGACAAAATTATTGACCAGTTCATTTGTCCCTCCACTGGACAATGATCTTAACCCTTCATAGTCATCATTTTTCACTAAACCCACAGCTATTGGAAGTATATTATTTTTATAATTCTCGTGAAATTCAATTAAGCTATTATATAGTTCTTTTTCTTCGCTTGAAAGATCTAGCTTCTTAAATTGATTTAAATTCTTTTCGAACTTCTCCAGGTTGTCATAGAGCAGGCTTAATTCCTTCTCGTCTTGAAATGCATAATAGCCCCTTGCCCGAAAAAATATTTGATTAAAACTTTTGTCCATTTCTTCTACCAATTTCGCCTTTTCTCTCAGTGAATCCCGTTCTCTTTTCAAAGAATCATTTAGCGCTTGACTATACATAAAAAAAGCGGTAAACACAGCTGTCACGATCAACAGTAGAATAAGAATGTATCGTATATAATTAGTTCTGATACTGTTGTTTCCGATGTTATCCATTAAGGATCTCCTTCACTACACTTTCTAAATCCGAGGGACTAAATGGTTTAGCCATGAAATAATCTGCCCCTTTATCCAGCACCTCTTGCCGGTCAGCCACTTGAGCCTTCGCTGTCAGCATTAATACTGGCAGTTTTGCTTTTATCGAATCAGGTAAACGCTCGATCACTTCAATTCCAGTCACATTTGGCATCATATAATCTAGAATCATTAAATCGTACTCTAGCTGCTCTACTTTTTCCAACGCTTCCTGACCATCCTCTGCTTCTTCTACCTCGTATCCTAAATCCTCTAATGTGTCTAAAATCAGCATTCTAAGGATTTCTTCATCATCAACTACTAATATCTTTTTCATTTTTTCTACCCCTTATTTGGTCAACTTTTGCGTGAATACCCGCTTGATTAAACCTATGATTCTAGCAGACACTTCTCTCGTATCAAATGGCTTAACAATATAGTCATCGGCTCCATTATCCAATGCTTTAATCACATGTTCTTCTCCAGTCCTTGCCGTCAGCATAGAAACAAGAATATCCTTATGATTATATTTGCTTCGAATCTCTTTCAGCACTTCAAACCCATCCATTTCAGGCATCATGCCATCTAGTAAAATCATATATTTCCCATTTGGCTTATACCAATCTGATGAAAGAAAACTGATTCCATCTTCAAAATCGATGACATTCATTCTGTATGCTTCACTTGGCTTCCAATGTACAAAGAAGTTTTTGAGCATTGAACGAATCACATGGTCATCGTCCACAATAACAATCGTGATATCTAACGGACATTTCTTCATTTCTAAACCTGTATGATAGGTCACCGCTCGGTTGCGGCCTGTTTCTTTAGCGATATAAAGAGCCTGATCGGCTAATTCCAGCATTTTTTGCGGATGCGTAATGTCTTCATTGATACTGATAATTCCTGCTGAGAAAGTGACGTTAAAACTTTCTTTTTCCGTAAAGAAAGGAGTAACAGATAGCTTTTGTCTAATTCTATCCATTAATAGCTGCGCAGCCTCCTCTTCACTTCCAGGTAATAACAGAACAAATTCTTCCCCGCCATACCGGCAAAAAATATCCTCCTCCCTCTTTACTTCATTCACAGTATCGCAAAACATCTTAAGGACTTCATCCCCTATTAAATGTCCATATGTATCATTTATATTTTTAAACAAATCTAAATCTAAAATCACCAGTGAAAACACATAGCTTTGACGAACATATTTTTTGATAAGCAAATTCAAATGTTCCTTCATATATTTACGGTTATACACCTTCGTAAGTTCATCGATTAAAACTAATTTTTCAATTTCTTTTTTATAGCTTAACCGGTTTTCTATATACGCGACAAATATATCTGCATTAATGGGTTTAGCAATGAAGTCAAGCGCTCGCAAATTATAGGAACGTACTCGGTTTTCAATGCTTGCGTCAGCACTTACAATTGCAATAGGAATAAAGGTTTTGGTCGCTTTTTTAAATATACCTTCAAGTATGTTGAAGCCATTCATATCCGGGAGGTGGATATCTATGCAAATAAATGAAGGTTGAATATCATAGATGAGGCTTAAACCCTTTGCTCCGCTAGTGGCCACCATAACCGAATATCCCTGCTTTTCTAATAAATCCTTCGTGTAGGTAATAAATTCTTTATCGTCATCAATAAGCAAGATAAACTCTTTATCCAGGTCATGTGGACCAATCCCTTGTTCAGCAGCTCTTGACGTCTCAGCTGCTGGCACTTGATTAGCAATTACCCCCACCTCACATAGCCGTATCAACGGGTCAAGAAAGAACTCCCACTTTGCTCTCGGCCAAGGCTTATAGCTATCCTCCGATAAAACAAACAGCTTCTCTTCAATCACCCCGGCAATTTCCTCTAATCCAATTGAGCCTGCTGTCCCCTTTAGCGTATGCAGTAAAAGATACAGCTCATTCTCTGTGACGTAGTCTTTCATCAGCCATTTGTTCAAAGTTTTATCCGTTCGTTCAAAAAACATTTTTTGATACTTGTCAGTCTGCATGGTCTTTCCTTCTCCCTTTATGAAAATATTAAATGAATAAAATTGCTTCTACATATAAAACGGACTGTAATAAAGCAAGTTTGTTTTTTATCAAATGCAGAGACTCTTGATCGACTTAAGTTGAAATCCGCTACCAAAATCCATAATATACCATGTTAAATAAAGAAAGGATTACTTACTTAAATGACATGAATATCCTTTATCATATTTTCGATTTTGTATTTGAATTGAGCGAATCCTATTGACACCATCATATACTAGATTCTTGATAATCGTAACATACCTTAACCTATTTGTATGAGTAAGGAAACGTTCAGCTGACATGTGAACTTTCAGGAAACAAAAAAAAAGACCAATTTATCTAATTGGTCGGTTGCATCACTAGCTCCTTATACTTCAGATGCCCAGATGAAAAGTATAATTCAAAGCTTCCTTTTAAGTTCCACTATACCCTTATTTAGCAAATTCAAAAAATTGCTAATTAGAATTATCATATAGTAAACGCTTATAAAAATCAACGCTTATTAGACTTATAGAACCATTGCTAATTACCCATAAGAATACATTGAATAGATAAGACAGATTACTTAAAAACATTAAACTTTCTGCTTCAAAAATGACAGAGATGCACAGGAAAAGAAGCATGCCTAAAAAACTTCTGATACTCCCACTTCATCTATACACCCTTAATATCATTTGTAAGGTTGATAAATCGTTGTTCAATTTCTTCCATTCTTTTTGGACTAATATAACGCCTGATCTGCTCTTTCAAGAATATGTGAGTGAACCTTATATATTTCAGCCACCTTTCCCTAGTTCCTTATTTTTTATTGTCAATTCTAAATACTTCGCAAGCTATATGTAAGTGAGAGATAGAATGTCTTAAGGCTATACAAAATTTAATTTACGCACTTAAAAAGGCTCCCCCACAATCGGGAGAGCCTTTCAATTATAAATAGTAAGCCCACCAAAGGCATAATGTATGTATTTGGTGGAGACGGTGGGAGTCGAACCCACGTCCAAAGATAACGGCACTTAAGCTTCTACGAGTGTAGTCGATATATTCGCGTTTCGCTAACTTGTCTGCCTATCGACAGGCGTCTAAGCAGCTAGTCTGATTATTCTCTTCCTTCTCCCTCAGACGGTGGGATCCGGCGTAACCCGCTAAGTTTGAGTCCGCTACCCTACCACACGGGTAATGGAGGGGCGAACCTTTAAACTGCTATTAGGCAGCTAAAGAAAGATTGTTTTGTTTGCCAGTTATTGGCTTTGGCGTTTTAACGAGGCCGACCCCCTCGACTCGCAACCTAAGCTCGAACTACCCCTGTCGAATCCGTAACGTCCCCATATAAGATAGGAATGCTGCCTAAGCAGCTTCGTCCGGAAGCTCGGAATACATCCAAAGCTAAGTGTTACATTAGTTATTATACCACAAAACACTCTAAACGCAAACATCCGGGTCCGGCACCAAAATGCTTTTGCATCAAGGTTTTCGGACCCAAAACAATGTTTTTACATTTTTTGTCTATCACGGAATGCCCGTTCGATATCGCGCTTCGCTTCTTTCTTCTTCAAATCTTCTCGTTTATCGTATTTCTTTTTACCGCGGGCTAATCCAATTAACACTTTTGCATAGCCGTTTTTTAAATACATTTTTAACGGAACAATCGAATAGCCTTCTTCTTTTGTTTCCCCAATCAATTTAGCAATTTGCTTCTTATGCAAGAGCAGCTTGCGCGTCCGGAGCGGGTCATGATTATAACGGTTCCCTTGCTCATATGGACTAACATGCATATTGTATAAATAAAGCTCGCCTTTGTGAATTCTGGCAAAGGCGTCTTTTAAATTCACTCTTCCCATGCGGATGGACTTAATTTCTGTTCCCTGAAGAACAATGCCTGCTTCATAAGTCTCTTCGATAAAAAAGTCATGACGCGCTTTTTTATTCTGAGCGAGTACTTTACCTTCTCCCTTTGGCATACAGATCACCTTTCTCTCTTCAAGCGAAGGGCTATCGTGTTATTTGTTTTCGGTCGTTTTAGGCCTCAACCTTTTGCACGACAGCTCCTTCAAACTATTTCTTGCTGTTACCCGTTTCTTTTCTTACGTTTTTTGGCTTGCTTTTTCGCTACGCCTTCAAAGAATTTGCCTTTTTTCTTCTTTTTGCGCGGAGGCTGAGTAGACCATTCTCCGCTTTCTTTCTCGCTGTTTCCTTGAGGGCCGCGCTTTTTGCGGTCACGGTCTGACGGTTTCGTTTTTACCACTTTCGGCTGGTCCATGCGCGGACGAGGTTTGGCATTTTTCATCCCGACAATTTCAAAATCAATGGACTGTTCTTCTTTATTTACATTGGCTACACGAATAGTGATTTCATCCCCTATACGGAATACATTACCTGTCCTTTCCCCGATCATGGCGTAATGACGCTCATCATAGCGATAATAGTCATCTGTCATATAAGAAACATGTACAAGTCCTTCAATTGTGTTTGGCAATTCCACAAACATACCGAAATTAGTTACAGAACTGATGACACCATCAAATTCTTCACCCACTTTATCAAGCATAAATTCTGCCTTTTTCAGCTCATCTGTGTCGCGCTCTGCATCGACCGCACGGCGTTCCATGCTGGATGTATGATCTGCAATTTCCGGCATACGCGCATCCCATTTCGCTTGAGTAGCAGGATCAATCTTGCCTTCAATCAAGTAAGTACGGATTAAACGGTGCACAATTAAATCTGGATAACGGCGGATCGGAGACGTGAAATGAGTGTAGAACTCTGTTGATAAGCCAAAGTGCCCCAAGCTTTCAGGATTATATTTCGCCTGCTGCATCGAACGAAGCATCACGGTCGAAATAACAATCTCTTCCGGTTTTCCTTGAATCGATTCAATAATCTCCTGTAAAGCACGCGGGTGCACTTCATTCGCAGAACCTTTCACGACTAACCCAAAATTGGTAATAAACTCGAAGAAACGCTGCAGCTTATCTTCTTTCGGGTCTTCATGAATACGGTAGATGAACGGTACATTCATCCAATGGAAATGCTCTGCCACCGTTTCGTTGGCACATAGCATGAATTCTTCAATGAGACGCTCGGCTACAGAACGCTCTCTTAAAACGACATCAGTCGGCTTTCCATCTTCGTCCACAAGCACTTTCGCTTCTTTGAAATCAAAGTCGATGGCGCCTCGGGCCGTTCGTTTTTCACGAAGGATCTCAGCCAGCTTCTCCATTTCTTCAAAAAGCGGAACCAGCGGCTCATATTTTTGGCGTAGCTCTTCATTTTTCTCTACTAGTATGTCATTGACATCCGTATACGTCATTCGTTCAGTTGTACGAATCACACTTTGGAAGATTTCATGGTTCACCACTTCGCCGCGCGGATTAATTTCCATTTCACAAGACAGTGTTAACCGGTCGACTTTCGGATTTAATGAACAAATGCCGTTAGATAGGCGGTGAGGAATCATCGGAATCACTCGGTCGACTAAGTAAACACTTGTTCCACGCTCATAGGCTTCACGATCAATGGGAGATTCTTCTGTCACATAGTAGCTGACATCGGCAATATGAACACCTAGTTTATAGTTGCCATTGTCAAGCTTCTTGACCATAACCGCATCATCTAAGTCTTTCGCGTCTGCACCATCAATGGTCACAATCGTTTCTTCACGCAAATCGCGGCGGTTTCCGATTTCTGCTTCATCAATTTCATCCGGCACACTGTTCGCCTGCTCCAGTACCTCTTCAGGAAACTCTTGCGGCAATCCATGCTTAAAGATGATGGACATAATGTCTACTCCTGGATCATTTTTATGTCCAAGAATGGTCACGACCTCACCTTCCGCATTTTTTCGGCCTTCAGGATAAGAAGTGATCTTCACCACTACTTTATGGCCTTCAACCGCGCCATTTGCGGCTTCTTTGGGGATAAAAATATCACTGGCGAATTTTTTATCATCAGGAACAACGAAACCAAAATGTTTGCTGTCCGTGTAAGTACCGACAATTTCAGTTTTGCCGCGTTCAATAATTCGGACAACTGAGCCTTCTCGTCTAGAGCCGCTTGATTCAGATGTCACACGGACAAGTGCGATGTCTCCGTTTAAAGCTCCATTCGTTTCATGCGGCGGGATAAACACATCATCCATCCCTTGCTCATCAGGCATTAAAAAAGCAAACCCTTTCGCATGTCCGGAAATTTTCCCACGGATTAAATTCATTTTTTCAGGCAAACCGTATCGATTCGCTCTCGTGCGAACGACCAGTCCCTTGTCTTCCATGTACACTAATGCTTTAACAAAGTCTTTAAATTCACCGGAATCGACTACTCCAAGCGCTTCTTCAAGCTCTTTCACTGTCAGCGGCTTGTAGGACTCTTCCTTCATATATGTCAGTAACCGATCCACATGGCTATTCGCGTGCTGTTCCACTGTATCCCTCCATTCGTCAGACTTAAACTGTCCAGTCCAAACGTTCTAAAAATTGGTAAATATCTTCATGAAGCTGTTCTTTTTCTTTGTCGAGTGTAATGACATGACCAGATTCTTCGTACCATTTCATTTCTTTCATGTTTGATTCGACTTCATTAAATATAATATTTGCACTATCGGTATTAATCATGTGATCATTCCGTGCTTGAACCACAAAAGTTGGCGCATAAATCATATCCACATTTTTACGCACATCAGAAATTAAATTCTGCAGCGCTTTTAAAGTGTTCATCGGAGTCTTTTTAAACTCTTCTATTTCTTGTTCGATTACGTCAGCCGATTTCCCTTCAAACTTTTTAAATTCGCGGGCGTATTCAACGACCCCTTTGTACATGACCTCTTCACTTTTTATGTACATCGGTGCACACATTGGAATTATACCCTTTACCGGCTGCGTGTAACCGAGTTTCAAAGAGAATACTCCGCCTAGTGAAAGACCGCAAACGGCTATTTCTTTATAGCCCTGATCGACTAAATGCTGATAGCCGCTCTCTACATCCTGCCACCAATCCTCGGGTCCTGTTTTCACAAGTTCTTCTGGAGGTACGCCATGTCCTTTATAATGAGGGGCGTGGCTCGTGTATCCTTTCTTCTCTAAAAACCGGCCGAGCATTCGCACGTCCGCAGAATTACCGGTGAAGCCGTGCAGCAATAGCACAGCGCGTTCTCCTGCTTCAAATGTAAACGGTTTAGGTAGTGCTGGTCTCATGATGAAAAAACTCCTTTATATTAGTATGAACCGAACATGTCACGATCATCATTATTTTACGAAAAATATGCAAGAGGAGCCAGTGAGAGACTTCTGCCTGCTTCCTGCTCATTAAGATTGTGTCCTTTTAGACGGACGGCTATAGAAAAAGCCCGGCCAACTAGGCGGCCGGGCTTGCTTTTTTTATAGTCCAAAGTAAGAAACAGCAATCGTCAGTGCAAAGAATAAAACGGATAATACAACTGTTAATCTGTGCAATACTAAGTCAATCCCGCGTGCTTTTTGCTTGCCGAACAGCTGTTCAGCTCCACCAGAAATAGCTCCTGATAAACCAGCGCTTTTTCCAGATTGTAAAAGAACGACGACAATCAAACTGATTGAAACGATAATTAACAAAGTAACTAATAATGTATGCATATCAAAACCTCCATCGAACGAACAATCGAATACCACTATTTTAACACAATATAGTAAAAAAGAACAATTAGGAATTCAAAATAGAGGCTCAGCGATCTCTATCCACTGTTAGTTTAGTTTAAATCTCTGAACGGATTGATGCAGTTCATCAGCAAGCGTCGATAGTGACTCAGTAGAAGCAGATATTTCTTCGATCGATGCCAGCTGCTCTTCCGTCGCAGCCGCAATATTTTCTGTACCGGCAGCCGCTTCATGTGCACCAGACTCCAGAGACTCTACTGAGTAGACGATCTGTTCTGTGTCACTGCCAATGCTTTCGATTTTATCTGAAATATTGATAATGACTTCTTTCACATGATCGATGGCCGTTTGTATTGCATTAAAATTATTGTTGGCTTGATCAATCGTCTGAACGCCTTCTTGCACTTCCGCTGTTGATTGAGTCATAGTCGCTTCTGCCTTCTTGACTTGCTGCTGAATATTTTGAATGAGATCAGCAATCTTTCCTGTTGAGGAAGAGGACTGCTCAGCAAGTTTTCTTACTTCTTCGGCTACAACAGCAAATCCTTTGCCATTTTCCCCTGCCCGCGCTGCCTCAATTGATGCGTTTAATGCAAGTAAATTGGTTTGGTTCGCAATATCAGAAATGACCTTCACGATACTGTCAATATTATTCGTTTGCTTAACGAGCGTCGAGATCACCTCTGCCAAACTTCCAATTGAATCAGTAATGTCATGCATCTGACTGGCAGATGACGTAAGGATATTCATTCCCGTTTTAGCTGCATCGGTTGCTTCTGTCGTTGCAGCCACCGCTTCTTTTGATTGGCTTCGGATCACAATAATCGAGTCATTCATCTGCTTCACTGTTGAAGTTGTTTCATTAATAAATCGCTTCTGAACCTCTGCACTTGATGCAATGCCTGACATGGAGTCCGAGATTTGTTCAGAGGCATTCGTTGCTCCATCAGACGCCGCGTTCAGTTCATTAGCAGCCGCCGACACTTTCTCGGCATTCTTGTCTACATCATGGATAATGTGGCGAATTTCATCTTGCATGACGTTAATGTTGTCAGCTAAACGGCCCAGTTCATCTGAACGTTTAATAGAAAGAGAGCGCTTACTTAGATCTCCTTTTGAAATATATTGAACTGCTTTATCAACTTGAAGCAGCGGAACAATCAAACGCTTCGTATAAAGATAAATAATTAAACCGCCAATAATAAATGCACCGACTAGCGTAATTAGGAGCGAGGTTAAAATCCGGTCGGCTCCGCTGTTAAAATCTTGCATATATGTACCGGCTCCAACGTTCCAGCCCCAGTGGGGATCTTTAGCAATAAACGTTACTTTCGGCTCTACTTCACCTGTTTCAGGAAGAGCCCATTGGTAATAATGAAATCCGCCATTTTTATTGGCGTTTGCTACATCCACAAGTCCTTGTCCAACATTTACCCCATCTGGATCCACAGCTTCGGTTAAATCCTCGTCTTCTAATTTCGGATGGGCAAGCAAGATCCCATTGTCGTCTAATACAAACATATAGCCGGATGCGCCCAAGTCAAACTTGTCTGTAATCGGTCTTGTCCCATCTGACTTTCTTTCCCCTAGCATCATAACTTTCACTTGTTCCTGCGCTTCTTTCAGCGGCAGTTCCCCAGATTCAACCTGTTTATTTAAAAGCTCGATGGTTGAGAGAACGAACTGTACATCATTCTTTAAATTTTGTTCACCCAAACCATTTAATTCATCCTTCGCTTGACTAAAAGAAACAAGGCCCACAATTAAAGCTGGTATAGCCAATAAAACAAGTGTAATTGCAATAAAACTGGTTTTAATGGATTTAAACTTCACTTTCCCCCCGCCTTCCCCTTATATACTCCTATCATTTTAGCACTTTTTTCTAATTTTCACTATAATTATCATAATATTTTCACCTTTCAAAAAGAGACCAAACCTATTTAAATTTGACAAAAAAAATAAGCCTGGCATTTATGTGCCAGGCTTTGATTCAATCAACTTATTTCTTTAAGTTGTAGAAAGATTTAATTCCTTGATATACCGCTAGATCAGCCAGCTGATCTTCGATGCGAAGCAATTGGTTATACTTCGCCACACGGTCCGTACGTGAAGGTGCACCTGTCTTGATTTGACCTGCATTTGTAGCTACAGCCAAATCAGCAATCGTTGCATCTTCTGTTTCACCAGAACGGTGAGAGATGACAGCCGTATAGCCTGCGCGTTTCGCCATTTCGATCGCATCAAACGTTTCAGTCAGCGTACCAATTTGGTTCACTTTAATTAAGATGGCATTGCCGATTCCTTGCTCAATTCCTTGAGCCAGTTTCTGCGTGTTTGTAACGAATAGATCGTCTCCAACAAGCTGAACTTTACCGCCGAGGCGTTCTGTTAACAGCTTATGGCCTTCCCAGTCATTTTCATCCAATCCGTCTTCAATAGAAATAATCGGATATTTAGAAGCAAGTTCCTCATACCAGTCAACCATTTCAGCAGAAGTTTTAACCACACCTTCTCCAGAAAGATGGTATTTGCCGTCTTCTTTATTGTAGAACTCAGAAGAAGCTGCATCCATGGCAAGCATCACTTGTTCTCCAGGCTTGTATCCTGCTTTTTCAATCGCTTCAATAATGGTTGACAGCGCCTCTTCATTGGATTTCAAGTTCGGAGCAAATCCGCCTTCATCTCCAACAGCTGTGTTTAAGCCTTTTGCTTTCAATACCGCTTTTAAGCTATGGAAAATTTCTGCGCCCATGCGTACGGCTTCTTTGAAGCTTTCTGCACCAACAGGCATAACCATAAATTCTTGAATATCTACGTTGTTATCAGCGTGCTCGCCGCCGTTCACAATGTTCATCATTGGCACTGGAAGCTGTTTAGAGTTCACGCCGCCAAGATACTCGTATAAGTGAACACCTAGGAAATCTGCCGCTGCATGAGCTGCCGCCATAGATACACCTAGAATCGCATTCGCACCTAGTTTTCCTTTGTTTTCTGTTCCATCTAGTTCGATCATGGCTTGGTCGATTCCAATTTGATCTAATACTTCAAAGCTGCCTACTAATTCAGGAGCAATGACGTCGTTTACGTTTTCAACTGCTTTTTGTACACCTTTACCTAGGTAGCGATCTTTGTCACCGTCGCGAAGCTCAACTGCTTCGTGTTCACCAGTGGAAGCGCCAGATGGTACCATCGCGCGTCCGAAGGCGCCAGATTGCGTATATACTTCTACTTCAATTGTTGGATTACCGCGTGAATCTAATACTTCGCGCGCATAAATGTCAGTAATAATTGGCATTAAAATCTCTCCTTTTCCTAATTAAAATTATTTCTTTATTAGTGATGTCCCTGTCATGTCAGACGGCTGTTCAAGGTTTAGAAGCTCGAGCATCGTCGGCGCCAAGTCTCCTAAAATTCCGTCTTCACGAAGTTCGATATCTTTTTTTGTCACAATAACCGGCACAGGATTTGTCGTGTGAGCCGTCATTGGCTTGCCATCTGTTGTCACCACTTCATCCGCATTCCCATGATCAGCTGTAATAATAGCCGTACCGCCTTTGGAGATAATTAAATCTACAATGCGAGCTAGGCATTTATCCACTGCTTCTACCGCTTTAATAGTCGGCTGTAAGAGACCAGAATGGCCTACCATGTCGGGGTTAGCAAAGTTTAATATGATCGCATCATGCTTATCATTAGCGATTTCTTCAACGATGGCATCTGTCACTTCAAACGCACTCATTTCTGGTTTCAGATCATAAGTCGCGACTTTTGGAGAATTAATTAAAATTCGGGTTTCTCCAGGAAACTCTTCTTCACGGCCGCCGCTCATAAAAAATGTCACATGCGGATATTTTTCTGTTTCGGCAATCCGAAGCTGTTTCAGTCCATTTTCAGAAAGCACTTGGCCAATCGTATTATTCAAGTTCATTGAATCAAAGGCAATTACCCCTTTGACTGTCTCACTGTAAGGTGTCATGCAAACAAAGAATAAATCATTTCGGTGATTATTTCCTTTGTTAAAGCCTTCGAACTTTTCATTTGTAAATACATTCGAAAGCTGAATTGCCCGGTCTGGACGGAAGTTAAAGAAAATGACAGCGTCCTGATCACTTACTCTCGCAATTGGGTCTCCATGCTTATCTGTTATAACAGACGGAATCACAAATTCATCGTTGATCCCATTATCATAAGATTCTTCCACTACTTCTAGCGGATCTTGAAACAATGGACCTTCCCCGCATGCCATTGCACGGAAAGCTTTCTCTACTCGTTCCCAGCGCTTGTCGCGATCCATCGCGTAATAGCGTCCGGAAATCGTAGCAAATTGGCCGACTCCGCACTCTTCCATTTTGTCGAGCGTAGCTTGAATATATTCTTTCGCTGTTCTTGGTCCGACATCGCGTCCATCAAGAAAACCATGAACGTATACTTTTTCAAGTCCTTCTTGAGCCGCTAAGTCTAATAGCGCAAATAAATGTTCGAGATGACTGTGCACACCGCCGTCAGATAATAGACCAAATAAATGAAGGGCTGTGCCGTTTTTTTTCGCATGCGCAATGGCTTGCAGAAACTTTTCATTTTGAAAGAATTCGCCTTCGCGAATCGAAATATTAATTCTAGTCAAATTCTGATACACAATGCGGCCGGCGCCAATGTTTAAGTGACCGACTTCAGAATTACCCATTTGCCCATCTGGAAGACCTACAGCCTCCCCGCTCGCAATTAGATGCGAATGGGGATATTGCTCCCAGTACCGGTCAAAATGAGGTTTCTTCGCTTGTGCTACAGCGTTCCCTTGCGTTTCGCCCCGGCAGGCAAAACCATCTAAAATCATTAAAGCTACCGGTGCTTTAGCCATTGTTTACCGCCTCCAGCAATTGCAGGAAAGAAGCAGGCTCTAAGCTTGCGCCTCCTACTAATGCGCCATCAATATCAGGCTGAGACATGTATTCTCCAATGTTAGCTGGCTTTACACTGCCGCCATATTGAATCCGTACCGCATCCGCTGCTTCAGCTGAAAATGCCTTCTCAACCGTTTGGCGAATATGCGCACATACTTCATTAGCATCTGCAGCTGTGGAAGACTTGCCTGTTCCAATCGCCCAGATCGGCTCATAAGCAATGACCGTTTCTTTTACTTGCTCTTCAGTCAATCCTTCAAGCGCTTGTTTCACTTGAGTTTCAACAAATGCATTCGTTTCTCCATTTTCACGCTGTTCAAGCGTCTCACCACAGCAGACAATTGGTGTTAAACCATATTTAAATGCCGCACGAGTTTTTTGGTTAACCGTTTCATCTGTCTCGTTAAACATTTCACGACGTTCCGAATGGCCGATAATCACATACGTTACCCCCATGTCCTGGAGAGCCTTCGGGCTGATTTCTCCCGTAAAAGCACCATTCTCTTCATAGTGCATCGTTTGCGCACCAATCTTTACTTCAGATCCTTCTACAGCCTGAACCAGCTGCCCTAAAAATAACGCAGGCGAGCAAATGACGCTGTCTACTACATTTGCATCTGGGACAAGACTTTTCACCTCTTCTGCAAAGCTTGTTGCTTCAGCTAACGTTTTATGCATTTTCCAATTTCCAGCAATAATAGGTTTACGCATTATTGAACCATCCTTTCGGGAACTATCGTTTTCGATACTAAATTACTTGTCGTTCAGTGCCACAACACCTGGAAGTTGCTTGCCTTCCATAAACTCAAGGGAAGCTCCGCCGCCCGTTGAGATGTGGCTCATTTGATCAGCAAGATTGAACTGTTCAACCGCTGCTGCTGAATCTCCGCCGCCAATGACAGAATATGTACCTTCTGCTTCTGCCAGCGCTTCGGCTACGGCTTTTGTACCTCCAGCGAACGGTTCCATTTCAAACACGCCCATTGGACCATTCCAAATCACCAATTTAGATTTTTGAATGGTTTCTTTGTACAATTCTCTCGTTTTACTTCCAATATCAAGACCTTGCCAATCAGCAGGAATGTCATCAACACTGACTTCTTTCACTTCGGCATCTTCAGCAAACCGGTCTGCAATGACAGTATCTACAGGCATTAAGAAATTAACACCTTTATCTTCTGCTTTTTTCATAAATTGCTTCGCTAAATCCACTTTATCTTCTTCTAATAATGATTGACCAATTTCATACCCCTTAGCCTTGATAAACGTGTAGGCAAGCCCGCCTCCGATGATCAGGTTGTCTACTTTATCAAGCAGGTGGTCAATCACATCAATTTTATCTTTTACTTTGGCTCCGCCAATGATGGCTGTGAAAGGACGTTCAGGATCAGATAACGCCTTCCCAAGAACATCTAATTCTTTCTCCATCAGGAAACCTGCAACAGCCGGCAAGTGTTTCGCAATACCTTCTGTTGATGCGTGAGCACGGTGAGCCGCTCCAAATGCGTCATTCACATACACATCTGCAAGAGCAGCAAATTCTTTCGCAAGAGATTCATCATTCTTCTCTTCACCCGCATAAAAACGGACGTTTTCAAGCAGCAATACGTCACCGTCGTTCATTTTTTCAATTTCAGCCTTTACGCTTTCACCGTAAGCTTCATCTGTTTTCTTTACTTCTTTGCCGAAAAGTTCTGATAGTCGGCCCGCTGCTGCTGTTAAACGCAGCTCTTCCTTCACTTCACCTTTTGGACGGCCAAGGTGGCTTGCTAAGATTACTTTCGCCCCTTGTTCAGACAAATATTGAATAGTAGGCAGCGCCGCTCTGATGCGCGTGTCATCCGTGACTTTCCCATCCTTCATCGGCACGTTAAAGTCGACACGGCAAAAAACGCGTTTTCCTTTGACATCAATATCCTTAATCGTCTTCTTATTCATTCAAAAGGCCTCCCTTTTCAAATTAAAATTGACAACTCTTAATGGTCAAGGCAACGACGGGCTGATAGAAAGCATCCAAGCTGATCTCACAGGGTTCTCATGGCTTTGCGGCCCCCTGTTTAACCCCGCTTATCTGATTCTAGCTTTTTGTTGTGTATCACTCGCAGCACATAAACTGGTCACACAGAGTTCTCATGGCGTTTGCGGCCCTCTGTATGAACTGGCTTAAACACTTCAAGATTTCGTGTACCAATCGCAGGATCTAAACTGACCATACAGGGTTCTCATGGCTTCGCGGCCCCCTGTTCGGTCTGGCTTACATATTGCAAACTAGATGTGTATCACTAAAAGCATTTAGCTGGTGAAACACGGTTCTCATGGCTTTTCGGCCCCTTGCTTCACCTAGCATTTACAGCACTGCGTGACCTGACACATTCTTCATCATCAATTAGAAAGAGGAGGGGGAATCTCCCCACTCCCCTTCATCCCATCTACATTATAGATGGTGGGTTAATATTTTCCAACCAAGATGATGAAAAATATAACACATTTTTTAATTAGAGTAACACTTTAAGGAATTACAGGCCTTTTTTGGCAATGTAATCAATTAAATCTACTACTCGGCTAGAATAACCATACTCATTATCGTACCAAGAAAGAACTTTTACCATGTTGCCTTCCATAACCATTGTTGATAAAGCATCGATAGTTGAAGACGCAGGGTTGCCATTGTAATCAATAGATACTAACGGCTCTTCTGTATAAGCCAAGTAACCTTTTAATTCACCTTCAGCTGCTTCTTTTAACGCTGCGTTTACTTCTTCAGCTGTTGTGTTCTTATCTAATTCAGCTACAAGGTCAACGACTGACACGTTTGGTGTTGGAACACGCATTGCCATACCGTTTAATTTACCTTTTAACTCAGGCAATACTAGAGATACGGCTTTCGCTGCTCCAGTAGTTGTTGGAATAATAGACTCAGCTGCTGCACGCGCACGACGGTAATCTTTATGCGGAAGGTCTAGAATTTGCTGATCATTCGTATAAGAGTGAACAGTTGTCATCATACCGCGTTTAATGCCGAACTTATCGTTCAATACTTTTGCAAACGGCGCTAAGCAGTTTGTTGTACAAGAAGCGTTAGAGATTACGTGATGATTAGCTGCATCATACTGCTCGTGGTTTACACCTAATACAATTGTAATATCTTCATCTGATGCAGGTGCAGAGATGACTACTTTTTTCGCTCCAGCTTCTAAATGCTTCGCTGCATCCGCACGTTTTGTAAAGCGGCCAGTAGATTCAACCACTACTTCAACACCTAGTTCTTTCCATGGTAATTGCGCAGGATCACGTTCTGCTACTACTTTTACTTTCTTGCCGTTCACTACGATGCTGTCGCCATCTACAGAAATTTCTTCTTGTAAAGTGCCGTGAACCGTATCATATTTTAAAAGGTGCGCTAACATGTTTGCATCTGTTAAGTCATTTACCGCTACTACTTCTAAATTAGGGTTTTTAAGCGCTGCACGAAATACCACGCGTCCAATACGTCCAAATCCATTAATACCAACTTTTACTGCCATGTTAAAAATTCCTCCTTTAAAATGTAAGGATTATATAGTTAATAATTAATGATTAACAGTCAAGAATGTAACGTTAATCATTAATTATTACTTCTTCCAAAAATGTTCATCGATTCATTTCTTCGATTAATTGTTTGGCTGCCGCCTCATCAGTAATTAATACTGTAGCCTTTGGAGCACCTTGCAGGTACGAATGAATCGCCTTGCTTTTAGAGGCTCCACCCGCTACCGCAATGACATCTTTCACGTGAACGAGATCGTCAAGCTGAAGTCCAATCGTTGATACTTTATGCACGATCTTCCCATTCTCATCAAAATAATAGCCAAATGCTTCAGCGACTGCCTTGCCATTAACAATCGTGTCCATATCTTCTTTCGTCGTATGTCTGCGATTAGCCATTGTTAGGGCATCACCTATTCCGTGAAGCACCATCGTGGCTGACTGAATCGTTCCATACACTTCTTTAATTGCCGGTTCCATCATGAAAGAATCGTATGCTTCACTCCTGATTTGATCAGGTGCATAGAGGACTCGATGGGTGCCGCCTGTATTTGCCGCCATTTGAGCAACAATTGTGTTGGCTTGATTCTGCACATCTTCACCAATACCACCCCTCGCCGGAACAAAAACTAGTTCCTTTGAACGAGCGAGTTCTGAAGACATGGCGCTTGCTGCAGCAGCAATGGTCGTTCCGCCTGTTACTGCGATGATATTCTTTGCCAATAATCGGCTTTTTATACTATTCGCACAGGCAGTCCCGAGTTCTTTTTTGACCCATGGAGATTGATCACTGTCACCTGGCACTACCACTACTTCATCCAGCGAAAAATAAGATTTTAACTGGCTTTCCATGGTGTGTATACCCTTAATATCAATCATCAATTCTTCCAAATTCACCAGAACGGATTGTCCATCTGGGGTCAGTATCATGCCGGATGTTTTAAACTCGATTAATTCTTGTTCCTTCAAAAATTCAACTTCACTTCGTAAAATCCTTTCGGTCAAGCCTAATTCCTGGGCTAAAGTTCTTCTCCCCACAGGCTGAGCCATACGAATGGACTGCAGGATTTGATATCTTTTTTGCATGACCTCTAGCAGATCGGGCAATAATCTTTTTTGAATATCTAGTAATGTTCGCATAAGATGCTCCTTTAAATGATCAATCGGGTCGTATTTTGTCCCTTAATAAAATAATATGTCCCACACACTCCAAAAAAAATATCCCCTGCCTGCAAATACATTTTAGCAGGGAAAAAATCAGAAAGCAAACAATAACCTACTGAATTTAAATATTTTTAGGAATGTTTTTCTAAATATGTACGGATGGTCGCATAATCACACTGGCCGTATTGTATCAAATGATTATTATGTGTAATCACTGGGATCATCAGTCCGTACTCTTCCGTTAATTTATCACTGTCGTCAATATTCACTTCATGAAGGGTGAAAGGAATATCTTCCCTCACCAGCTGAAGATTTAATTTCGCTTCTTCACAAAGGGAGCAGTTAGGTCTCGTGTAAAAATAGATCTCTGTCATCATAATGCCTCAATTCTTCATTTCTCAATCATACCTTTTTCTTTTAGAAGAGGAAGCGATATTTAATTGATCTCGGTATTTCGCAACCGTTCTTCGTGAAATGCTGAATCCTTCCTCTTTTAATCGATTGCTGATTTCTTGATCTGATAATGGCTTTTGTTTATTTTCAGAATTGACCATATCCGTCATCCGCGACTTCACTTGTTGTGCAGAGGCGCCTTCTTCTGAATTAGACGCTATACCTGACGGGAAAAAGAATTTCAATTCATAGGTGCCATATGGTGTCTGCATATATTTACCGCGAACGGCTCGGCTCACCGTTGACTCATGAATTTCGAGCTCTTCCGCAATCTCTTTCATATTCAAGGTCTGCAAGCGGCTAGGTCCCTGAAAGAAGAAGTCCCGCTGTTTCTCGACAATTTTCAGACCCACTCGCTGAATTGTTTGCTTGCGCTGCTCCAGACTTTTTAAGAGCCATACATAGTCTTTCTCTTTTTCCTTCATAAATTGCTTTAATTTAGGATCCTTGTGCATGGCGAGCTCGTTAAAATAGTCTTTTTGAAACACTACTTTTGGCAAGTCATCCTCAAGCAAATGAACCTCGATGGTGTCATTCACTATTGCAACGGTAACGTCTGGCTTCACATAAGTGGGCTGTTCATGATGAAACCGCGCGCCTGGTTTTGGATTCAGTTTCTGAATAAAATCGGCTGCAGATTGTATATCTTTCACATCTACGTTTAATTTCTTAGCAAGCGGCCGCCAATTTTTATCGGCAAATTCCATAAAGTAATCCTTAATCATGACTTTCACAAGTTCAGGTGCATCTTTCATTCTTTGCAGCTGCAGCAACAGGCAGTCCTGTAAATGAAATGCACCCACCCCTGCTGGCTCGAGCTCACGAATGATTTCCAGTACTTCTTCTGCTTTCTCTTCAGGACACCGGCACATCTGAGCGGCTTCTGGAATCGAAATCGTCATATATCCGTTATCATCCATATTATATAGTAAGAAATCTAATATTCTCTTTTCAGTAGGGTCTAATGGAATAAGCGACAGCTGCATGCGCAAATAATCCAGTAATGTATGCGAATGATCCGCCACATGCTCGACCCAATTCTTCTCGTCATTTGAGGAGCTCCCGCTTTCTCGGACTCGCCCTTTCTTCGAATGAAGCGCTTTCATTTCAGGAACATCCAGCTGTATAAATGGATTCTCCATCGTTTTAGCCTCTAAAAACTCCGTTAATTCCTGGGCAGAGTACTGGAGCAGAGCAATAGCCTGTGTTAATTCCTGTGTCATCGCAAGCTTCATTGTTTGCTGCTGCCATAAACCTGGCTTTAAATGCATGTTCATAATTCTCTCCCCCCTATATTCTATTATACAACAGGAAAGGAGATAAAGAATTGAAAATTGAGAATTTATTCATTTGGAATGATTTCATGAGGAAAGTCCTAGTCGGATTTTGAATTTCGTCGTTTAAAAAAGGGGGTAAATATTACAAACAAAAAAGTCCCTACGCTTGTATAAAAATCATACAAACATAGGAACTCCCTGATTTAAATAACGCCCTCGGAGGGAATCGAACCCCCATTTTAAGAACCGGAATCTTACGTGCTATCCGTTGCACCACGAGGGCTTAGTTATTAAGTACATTTCAAAATTATAGCGGACTTCTTTCAATAATGCAATATAAATATAATATGACTGACCAAACGTGATCCGAATCCTATATAAACAGAATAAATTGGCTGCCGTCCTCATATGTTAATCTGTTACCTAGATGAGTTGGACATATAGGCTAATTGAACTTTTGTTGACTGTTTAGCAGGATTTAATCTGGGTATAATAGAAAACTATGTAGTAAATGAATGAAAATACTAATTTTAAGTCCAATAATTTGACCTTCATTGACCATCATTGTATGATTACAGTACATAACTTTTTTAACAGATAGTTCACACTAAGGAGGAAATAAAATGAATTTAATCCCAACAGTTATTGAGCAAACAAACCGCGGGGAACGTGCTTATGATATCTACTCACGTTTATTAAAAGACCGTATTATTATGCTGGGCAGCGGCATTGATGACAATGTAGCGAACTCGATTGTTTCTCAATTATTATTTTTAGAAGCAGAAAACCCTGAGAAAGATATCTCCATCTATATCAACAGCCCTGGCGGAAGTATTACAGCTGGTATGGCTATTTATGATACGATGCAATTCATTAAGCCAGATGTTCAAACGATCTGTATTGGTATGGCTGCATCTATGGGTGCTTTCTTGCTTGCAGCAGGTACGAAAGGCAAGCGTTATGCCCTTCCAAACAGTGAAGTCATGATTCATCAGCCATTAGGCGGCGCGCAAGGTCAAGCGACAGAAATTGAAATCGCGGCTAAACGCATTTTATTCCTTCGCGAGAAATTAAACCAAATTCTTTCCGAGCGTACAGGTCAGCCTCTTGATGTTATCGCGAAAGACACAGACCGTGATAACTTTATGACAGCTGAAAGAGCGAAAGAATATGGTCTTGTTGATCAAATTCTAACTCGCAATGAATTACCAGGAAAATAATCAACATGATAAAAGCGACCTCGTTCATGATAACGAGGCCGCTTTTTTTATGCATGAACGGTCTGCTCAGCAGCCGCAGTTTCTTGTTTCAGTTTTTTGGAAAACGAATAAAATACCGCTCCTGCCAGTAAAGCCATCAGTGCCAGAAACAAGAACGCCTGGCTAAATTGATAATCGGGATGATGCCAAATTGGATTGAACGCTTGAATCGACGCTCCCCGATCAAGAATGAAGCCCGATACAGTTACACCGAACGCCCCACCCATGTATTGAAACAGCTGAAGTGTGCCAATCCCCGTACTTACCTCATTCATCGGAAGATAAGTCGTCAAGAAATTCGGGACACCTGTCGTAATACAAACAAAACCGGTGCTTGCCACGATGACGACACTCATGATCACCCAATAAGACACATCGCCAAAGCTGGATAGAATCAATGAACTCACGAGCATGCAGGCGACCCCAAAAATGATGATTACCTTCGCCCCCGCTTTATCAACCATCCTTCCCACCACGACTGACGCAATTGAGGAACCGATCGCCCCCGGGAATAAAATGAAACCAATCATTGCAGTATTGGATACACCGTGAATTCCTGCGAGCATTAATGGACTCAGAAACAGGATGGAGAAATTAATAAAGAATACACTTCCAGCAATGATGACCAGCCGAATAAAGATAGGGTTTTTGATCAGTACAGGATTTAAAAATGGTCGAGGCACTCGGTGTATATGCCTCCAGAATAGCCAAACGAATGGCGCTCCTGCGCTAAAGAGTATATTTCGCGTGGCAAGCCACAGTAATATAGAAGCAACTCCGGCACCCAAATAAGCCCACCCAGCCATATCAAGTTTCGTTTTTTCTCCTCTGTCTTTCGGCAAAAGTAGCTGATAGGCAGGAATGGTTATGACCGATATAATGGAAACCGCAAATAAAACCGGCCAGCCGAAATATTCAGTGATTACCCCACCTGTTAAAGGTCCTAAACCAAAGCCAAGAGTAACAGCTGCCGCAACTCTTCCAATTGCTGCTCCCCGCCGGTGAAACGGGATATATCTAGACGAAATAATAATGCTTAAGGCAGAAATACTGCTTGCTCCCATGGCTTGAATGACTCTGGCCGCCACTAGCAAAGGAAAATTCACTGCTGCCATCCCTGCTAGAGATCCAATGCCAAGACACGCCATTCCGAAAGTTAACAAATTGGCTAACGGAACAGAGTTAGCTAATTTACTATATAAAATGGCTGATAAGGCAAAAGCAATCGAATAACTGCTGACGATCAATGAAGTGGTTGAGGGCATCAGCTGAAATTCGCCGGCTATTTTCGGCAGCGCCACATTGAACATCGATGTATTCATAACTGTTATTAATGTATTTAAAAAAATGGCACTATATAATAGACCTTCTTTTTTCACCCGTAAACCTGAGGGTGTTTCTTGATCGCGCATAAGAAATTCCTTCTTTCTATTTTTAAAACACTCTCTCAGCTTACTTTGTAGACGTCGACAAATAAAATATCGTATTAAAAACAAAAAAACCTAAACAATGGATTCCATTATTCAGGCTTCTTTCATTATAGACTTCCTTCGTCTTCGATAAAAGCTGTCAGCGCTTCCAACGCAGCTTCTTCATCTCTTCCCTCAACAAATAGAGTAACTGTACATCCGCGATTAATCGCTAAGCTCATAATACCCATGATGCTTTTCGCATTGACTTTTTTCCCGTCTTTTTCAAGAAAAATATCCGCTGAAAAATGATTGGCTTCTTGGACAAACAACGCAGCGGGGCGTGCTTGCAACCCTGTTTTCAATTGAACTTCTACTGTTTTCTGAACCATCTTGCTCCCCCTCATGACTTTCTGTGTATGTTTATACTTGCTTCGAATTAGCTAAAGACTCCCCAGCCCGTAATTTTTCAGCAATTTCATTTATTTTACGCAGACGATGATTAATTCCCGATTTACTAATGACTGGGCCAGATACCATCTCTCCCAGTTCTTTTAACGTGACGTCTTGATGTGCGACACGCAGCTCCGCTAATTCACGAAGCTTATCCGGCAGAACTTGAAGACCTACTGTCGCCTCAATATAACGGATATTCTCCACCTGGCGCAAAGCAGCTCCAATTGTTTTATTCAAGTTAGCCGTTTCACAATTCACCAGCCGGTTCACTGAGTTACGCATGTCACGGACGATCCGAACATCTTCAAACCGAAGCAGTGCGCTATGGGCTCCCACGATATTTAAAAACTCCGTAATCTTCTCTGCTTCTTTTAAATAATTGATAAAACCTTTTTTTCGTTCAAGCGTTTTACTGTTTAAATCAAACGTGTTCATCAATTCACAGAGTGCCTGATTATGCTCCTCATACAATGAGAAGATTTCTAAATGGTAGGAAGATGTTTCCGGGTTGTTCACTGAGCCTCCCGCTAAGAATGCTCCCCGCAAGTATGAACGCCGGCAGCATTTTTTACTTAGTAATTTAGGCGAGATGTCATGAACAAACGTAAACCCTTCCTCTATAATCGATAGATCTTCGAGAATTTCTTTTGCACGTTCTTTCAAACGTACGATGTACACGTTATTTTTCTTTAGCCGCATTTTTTTACGGACTAAAAGTTCCACATCTACTTGATAATTTTTCTTTAGTAATATATAAATCCTTCTGGCAATGGCTGCATTTTCTGTCTGGATATTCACAACCAACAGCCGGTTGGAAAATGAAAGTGATCCGTTCATTCGAATGAGCGCAGAAAGCTCTGCCTTTGCACAGCAATCCTTCACTTCGAGTGTGGTTAGTTCTTTTTTGGTTTCTGAAGCAAACGACAAGTGTGCCACCTCCAATCCGAGATGCCCCTTCGCTTTTACGATGAGATTCGACTCTAATTATTTTCTGGTATTAGCTGATAAAGGATATCAGCAACTTTATTGGTATTATGACGAATGTAGCCTCCCTCTTTGTTGACAATCTCATCAAAGATGGTATGAAGGCCTAATTCGTTCAGCTTATCCACGTCGTACACAACTGGTTTAGCCAGTTCTTCTTTGTATTTATCTTTGATTTGCTGCGGAATCGGTTCATTGTTCACTAAAATGGTGTCTAAAAATGAACAGGACATATGGCTGTATATTGCTTTCACATGATCACTCGCCGTAAAGTCCAGCGTTTCGCCAGCTTGGGTCATCAAGTTGCAAATATAGACTTTGCGCGCTTTCGCTTTGCATACTTCTTCTCCTATTTGCGGAACAAGCAAGTTAGGCAGAATGCTTGTGAAAAGGCTTCCTGGTCCCAAGATGATTAAATCCGCTTCTCTGATCGCACGAATCGTCTCTGGCAGCGGCAGAATATCTTCCGGTGTTAAAAACACTCTCTTGATCTTCTTTCCTGAATAAGGTATTTTCGATTCTCCTGAAACGACCGTGCCATCCTCCATTTCCGCATGCAAAACCACGCTTTGATTAGCAGCAGGCAGGACTTTTCCCCGTACATTTAACACTCGGCTCATTTCTTGCACGGCATGCACGAAATCCCCTGTAATAGAGGATAAAGCTGCGATCATTAAATTCCCCAATGAATGTCCGGACAATTCGTTTTTCGTACTGAAACGGTGTTGGAATAATGTTTCCACCAGCGGTTCTACGTCGGAAAGAGCAGCTAAAACATTGCGAATATCACCAGGCGGCGGAATATTCAGCTCATCTCTTAAACGGCCTGAACTTCCTCCGTCATCCGCCACTGTGACAATAGCGGACAAGTCGATCGGATGTTTTTTGAGTCCTCGAAGAAGAACAGACAGGCCTGTTCCTCCACCGATAATAACGACCTTTTTCTGATTCTGTGTCATGACATTGGCAGCTTTCTCTTTTTAATGTCGCGGTGCGTGATGCGAGTGTCATAATCCTTCGCATAATAATTGCCGATATACTCAGACAGCGCAACAGAACGATGCTGCCCGCCCGTACATCCGATCGCAATGACCAGCTGAGATTTACCCTCCATCTTATAATGAGGAAGCATAAATGTCAGCAAATCCGTGACTTTTTCCAGAAACTTTTGGGTATCATTCCATTTCATGACGTAGCTCGACACATCTTCATCTAGTCCCGTTCGCGGCCTCATGTGGTCAATGTAATGTGGATTAGGCAAGAATCGCACATCGAAAACGAGATCCGCATCAATCGGAATGCCATGTTTAAACCCGAACGACATGACGTTGACAATAAACGCTGCTTCTTTATTTAAAGAAAACTCGGTTAGTATTTTCTCCCGCAAATCTTTCGGCTTCATTTGCGATGTATTATATAAAAATTGCGCTCTTCCCTTCAGTTCCTCGAGAAGTGCACGCTCTTGCGTAATTCCATCTAGCGGACGTCCGGTCGGTGAAAGCGGGTGTGAACGTCTTGTTTCTTTATATCTCCGCACAAGCACAGAATCATCCGCATCTAAAAATAACACTTTTGGCGTTACAGATGCCATTTCTGCCGCATCATCCAAAGATTTAAATAAATGGTCAAAGAATTCTCTGCCGCGCATATCCATCACGACTGCCACTTTATTCATCTGGTTCCCTGAGTCTTTCATCAGTTCCAAGAATTTAGGCAATAAAGTGGGCGGCAAATTATCTACACAGTAAAACCCCAAATCTTCAAAGCTTTGAACTGCGACCGTCTTTCCCGCACCGGACATTCCTGTAATAATGACTAATTGAACATCATTCGCCGTGTTGTTCATTTCCGTTCATCCCCTCTGTTTTCACCCTTAGCTTGGGTCCAGCCGATAAGATAAAAGTTCAAAATCCGGAGTATACGTAAAGGCTCCATAAATCATACCGGTGCCATGAACCATATAATCTAATATATGACGGTCGCCTTCCGCCATTGGCAGCTCCTGAATTTTGTCAACTGAATGCCATTCCAATTGTCCCTCGTCACTTTCTTTTAAAGACACGCCATCACTAACCGTCGCAAAGAAGGTGAACATCATCCATTCAGATATAATTTCATCTTGATCTTTTATTATAAATGTAAAAATGCCTTTTACATTTGGATTTCGCAAATAAATGCCGGTTTCTTCCCGATATTCACGAATGACAGCATCTCTGATTGATTCACCAGGTTCCATTTTCCCTCCTGGAGCCACCCACCAGTTTCTCCGCGGTTTTTGTAAAAGAAGGATTTTATCATCTTTTAATAGTAAACAGTTCGTCACTCGCTGCACTCATCTTCACCTCTAGGATCGCTTCTATAAGAAGAACCGTCGCATTTTTTGTTCTTATTATTATACTATGTTCCGTCAGACAATCTCAATGCTTCCGGCTTCAAAAAAAAAGGAGGTTGTCCTCAATGATCGAATCCTCGCCTGTCTTTTAGAGATCTAAAAGATTAGGCAGGAACGATCATTAAATAGAAACAACCTCAAATGGGATAGGGATATAAGTTAAATTTTGGGGGATTTCTTTAACACTCACTTAGTATAACAAGAAGCTGTTACACTGGTGTGACGAAACCATTACCCCTTCATTAAAAGATATGACAATTATGCTTCTACCCCTAATTCCTCTTTCAATTCTTCAATATAGTGCTGAGCTGCCTGTGCGGCAATACTTCCATCACCAGTAGCCGTTACTATTTGGCGCAGCATCTTTTCACGAACATCGCCAGCTGCATAAATACCAGGAATTTTCGTTTCCATTTGCTCATTCGTTAAAATGTAGCCCATTTCATTCGTAATTCCTAAATTAGCAAATGGTTTAGTTAACGGCAGCATCCCTACGTAAATGAATACGCCATCCGTTGGAAATTCGCGCTCTTCTCCATTTTCAGTAGATACTAATGTGACACTGCCGACTTTGCCGTCTTTTTCGTTAATTTCTTTCACTGTATGACTCCAGATAAAATCAACTTTTTCGTTAGCAAATGCCCGGTCTTGAAGAATTTTTTGCGCTCTCAGTTCATCACGGCGATGAACGATCGTTACTTTTTTAGCAAAGCGCGTTAAGTACACGCCCTCTTCAACGGCAGAATCTCCGCCTCCGACTACGACCAATTCTTTCTCTTTAAAGAAGGCGCCGTCACAAACCGCACAATAAGATACGCCGCGGCCGCCAAGTTCTTGCTCTCCAGGCGCACCAAGTTTCTTATACTCGGCTCCCGTTGTAATGATAACAGCGCGGGCTTTATATTCTTTGGAACCAGCTTTAATGGTTTTATATTCTTTTCCGTCGATGACTTCTTTAATGTCGCCATACGCGTATTCGGCACCGAACTTCTTAGCATGGTCAAACATTTTCGTAGAAAGCTCAGGACCTAAGATATGGTCATATCCCGGATAGTTCTCTACTTCTTCTGTATTGGCCATTTGCCCGCCCGGCACACCGCGTTCAATCATCAAAGTGGAAAGATTCGCACGTGATGTATAAACAGCTGCTGTCATGCCGGCAGGACCTGCACCGATAATGATGACGTCATAAATTTTTTCTTCTGCCAAAACAAGACACTCCTTTATTTTCTGTTTTCATATACCCTTACTTGTATTGTTCTCTATACCACTCTATCGTATGCAATCTTGGTCTTTTCGTCTATTATTATGCTCACAGAAGATGCTCGCGAATATACTTAATATATTTCCCTACAGTAGACGCAGAAACATCATATTTCTCTGCCAATTTTGTCTGAGACGTTTTCTCTCCCCTGAACTTTCGCCAGATGTATTCCGTTGAAGCAGCGAGAGCTTTTTTATTTTTCAGCTTCGTTTCAATATGAAGCATTTCGTTGAAAATAGAGAACCACATCATCAAGAGACCGGCTTCGTCATTGCCGATTGGCTTAAAGTGCTTGTAGAGCTGCAAGGCCGTTTCATGACCTAGCTCAACCCTCGTCTCTTCTTTAAGCTTCGGATCAATCGGCATCCCAAGCACATCTGCCATATAGACTTTTTCATGGACATTTAGCGTATCAATATCACAAAAATCCGCGTGGCTCATGACCTTCTTTTGATCATCTGTTAACGACAGCAAAAAGATGCCGAAGAACCGCTCCTCTTCATGCTCGCTGTTCAGCCGTTTTACAAGTGAAGGAACATGATGTTCAAAGCCTTCCTTCGTTCTTTCCTTTTCATTCCACGGCTCCTGCCCCTCTTTTTCAGGGCTCAGCTTCAGCACTTGTTTCCATACCGCTTTTGCCGTTTCATGATGACCGGTAAAGTAAGCTGAATGTGAAAGCCAGTAATAAAAGCTTGGCTCCCCGTCGTACCCATTTTTATACAATTTCTTTAGCCAGCGGTAAGCATCTTCAAACTGTCCAATTAAGGCAAATGTCACTCCTAGCTTGAATTGCTGATCCAGTGTCATCGGATGAATCTTGCGAAGAACATTTACCAGTTCCTTTAGCATGCCATATTTTTTCTCATAGTACATAAATACAGCCAGATTGCAGAGCGCATGAAGATTGCCTGGATTTTTCTCCAGTACTTCTTCTAGCACCTGATGCGCTTTTTCGATATCCCCTAAATAAAAGTGAGCCAGTGCTAAATTGTTGTGAGCCGACCAGAAATCAGGAAACTTCTCGACCATTTCGTCCAGACGTTCAACCGCCTTTTCAAAACTGCCGCCTTCAAGCAAGTAGCGGGCCTCTTCCTGCATCGTGATCAAATCATCTTGCTCAGATAAAAGATCAAATGGATCATCGCTGTCGAGACTGATCAATTCTAAAAGGTCTTCCGCATCTTCGCTGAATTCGCCTTTTTCATCCTGCTCTAAATATTCCTTTGCGTGCTTAAACGCTTCTTTAAACATCCCTAAATGGGCATAATTATTAGCCAAAAAGTAGTGACACTCACTAATTAGCGGATCTAAATCATCTAAAATAAAATGAAGCAAACCATTGGATTGCTCGAAATTTCCAAGTTCCGTTTCAACCACAGCCAATTGACAGGCAATCATCGGTTCAAGCGGATCTAAATCTACGGCGCGAGATAAATACTTCTTCGCCTTTTGAAGCTCCCTCTTTCTGAGAGCCTTTAATCCTTTTGTATAGTAATACTCTCCTGTAGGAAGAAAAGAAACCACTTGGCCTTTATCTTTCTCTTCTCTTATCTTTGAGTCTTTTCTCATGAAAGTCCTCCGAACGTACATAATTAACTAATGTAGTATAACATGCCCGGCGAAAATTGATAACAAGTTAATGATAATTATGTGTGGAAAATGAGTGGAATATTGTGTGCGAGGAAACAAAATAATGAATGTAAAATAGCTTAAATGAAAACAAATATCCCGTGAATGTAAAGAACCTGGGACCGAGTGTAAACAAATGCGACGCGAGTGTAAACAAAGTGACTCTTTGAAAAGAAGTGCTTGCTGAATGAAAAAAACACTCTGCCAATGTAAAGAACCCGCGCCCGAGTGTAAACAAATGCGACGCGAGTGTAAACAAAGTAACTCTTTGAAAAGAAGTGCTTGCTGAATGAAAAAAACCACTCTGCCAATGTAAAGAACCCGCGCCCGAGTGTAAACAAAGGGACACAAGTGAAAATAAAAAGCCGCAATGGAGCGTCATTTAGAAAAATGAGCTTCATCTCGGCTTCTTACATCCACCTATTACTTCCCTTTATCCTCGTGGCGTTTCGCCAGCACACTGAGAACGTCGGCAAGTTCAATTTTTTGCTCACGAAGCAGCACTAACAAGTGGTAAAGCAAGTCAGCTGATTCCCACTTCAGCTCTTCTGTATCGCGGTTTTTCGCAGCAATGATGACTTCCGCTGCTTCTTCTCCGACTTTTTTCAAGATTTTATCGACGCCTTTTTCAAATAGGTACGTCGTGTATGCACCGTCCGGACGGTTTTCTTCGCGGTCGGCAATCACTTCTTCTAGCTTTTGCAGAATCGTATAAGGCAGAATTTCTGTTTGCTCGCCGTATAATGATTGCTCAAAACAGCTCGTCGTTCCTGTGTGACAAGCTGGACCATTCGGCTTCACTAGAACCACAAGTGCATCTTGGTCACAATCCAGCTTAATATTCACCACTCTTTGTGTGTTTCCGCTCGTAGCCCCTTTGTGCCACAGCTCTTGACGAGAACGGCTGTAGAACCAAGTTTCACCTGAATCCAATGTTTTTTTCAAAGACTCTTTATTCATATAAGCAAGCGTCAGTACTTCGTAAGTTGTTGCATCTTGAACGATCGCCGGGATCAAGCCTTTTTCGTCAAATGTTAAGCTATCAATATTTACGCTCATCTCATATTCACTCCTTTGTCTTTTAAAAAGCTTTTCACTTCATTTACACTCGTCTCTTTATAATGGAAGATGGACGCTGCCAGCGCCGCATCGGCTTTTCCGTCTGTAAACACTTCAAGAAAATGATCTGCATTTCCTGCTCCGCCTGAGGCAATGACAGGAACCGATACCGCCTCACTTACCGCTTTTGTGAGCGCCAAGTCGAAACCTTTCTTCTCTCCATCGCTATCCATGCTTGTTAAAAGGATTTCTCCAGCTCCACGTTCCACTGCTTCCTTCGCCCAAGCAATGACTTCACGTTCGGTCGCTGTCCGTCCGCCATGTGTGTACACACGCCATGAACCGATTGATTCATCATACTTCGCATCAATGGCGACAACGATACACTGAGTGCCGAAATAATCCGCTCCTTCGGTAATTAATTCAGGACGCATCACGGCTGCTGTATTTAACGATACTTTATCCGCACCGGCACGAAGCATTTTTTTCATATCCTCAAGCGCATTGATGCCGCCGCCGACGGTAAATGGGATCGCTAGTTCAGATGCTACCGCTTTTACGACATCGACCATTGTTTTTCTTCCTTCGTGCGAAGCAGAGATGTCTAAAAAGACCAATTCATCCGCTCCTTGATCATCATAGGCGCGAGCCAATTCAACAGGGTCGCCGGCATCTCGAATCTGTACAAACTGAATGCCTTTGACGACTCGTCCATCTTTTACGTCCAGACAAGGAACGATTCTTTTTGTAATCATTATTTCACCTCTTTTAAAGCTTCTGAAACGGTGAATTTACCAGAATAAATAGCTTTTCCGACAATCACTCCGCTAACGCCGTCCGATTCATATTTTTTCACATTTTGCAGATCTTCAATGGAACTGACTCCGCCCGATGCAATGACACTTGCTCCTGTTGCTTTCGCCAATTCCGCTACCGCTTCAATGTTCGGGCCTGACAGCATGCCGTCTGTCGCAATATCAGTGAAGATAAATGTTTTCGCTCCAGCACCTGCTAGCTCCTTGCCAAGGTCAACCGCTTTTAAGGAAGACGTCTCAAGCCAGCCATGCGTCGCCACATACCCGTCTTTGGCATCTAAACCAATGGCAATTTTCTCGCCGTATTTCTTCAGCCATTCTTTCACTAGTTCAGGATTAGATACGGCTAGACTGCCGATGATCACACGGTCCACACCTTGATCTAAATAATGCTTCACATCTTCTTCTGTCCGAATGCCTCCGCCGATCTGCACTTTCGCATCTAATTTCTGCGCGGCTTCGATGACAAAGCGGTCGTTGATGCGCTTACCGTCTTTTGCACCATCAAGATCCACCATATGAATCCAATCGGCTCCTTGATCGACGAATGACTTGGCCATATCAAATGGAGAATCGCCATAGACCGTTTCTTGATTATAGTCCCCTTGCGTCAGCCGAACGCATTTTCCGCCTCTCATATCGATAGCGGGATAAATAGTAAAACTCATAAAATCGCCTCCGATTGCTCCATTGCGTTTGCAAAATTAGTCAGCAGCTGCATACCGACTTTGCTGCTTTTTTCCGGGTGAAATTGCATGCCGAATACTTTTCCTTCACCGACAACGGCCGGGATTGTGACATTGTACGTTGAGCTGGCAATTAAATCTTGCTCTTTCATTTCGCTGACATAATAGGAATGAACGAAATAGACGAAGCCTTCCTCAATGTCATGCAGGACAGGAGAATGCTGATTAAATGTCAGCTTGTTCCATCCCATATGCGGAACTTTCACCGATTCGCCATTCAATTCAGCCGGGATTCTCGTTACTCTCCCTTTTAGTAATCCTAGTCCTTGGTGAAGTCCGTTTTCTTCACTTTCTTGAAACAGCAGCTGCATGCCAAGGCAAATCCCAAGAAGCGGGCGGCCGCTGTCTACATATGTATGCAAAAATTGATCCAATTTTTTCTCTTTTAATAGAACCATTGCATCTTTAAATGCACCGACTCCCGGTAAAATTAATCCCTTCATTTTCCCAAGTTCTTCTGGTGAATCACTAATGATATAAGGAATATTAATACGTTCCAGCGCTTTGCTGACACTGAATAAATTCCCCATGCCATAATCAACGATGCCGATCATTTACAACATTCCTTTCGTTGACGGAACCCCTTTGACGCGAGGATCAATCATCGTTGCTTCATCAAGCGCACGTGCCAGCGCCTTAAAGACCGCTTCAATCATGTGGTGAGTGTTGTGTCCGTAGTGAACAATGACATGTAAATTCATGCGGGCTTCAAGAGCCAGCTTCCAAAGAAATTCGTGGACAAGCTCCGTATCGAATGTGCCGACCTTTTGCGAAGGGAACTCAGCGCGCATTTCCAAGTGAGGGCGGTTGCTGAGATCCACGACGACCTGTGCCAGCGTTTCATCCATTGGTACAAACGAATTACCGTAGCGTTTGATGCCTTTTTTATCCCCAAGCGCTTCTTTTAAGGCAAGCCCAAGGCAAATTCCAATATCTTCAGTTGTATGGTGATCATCCACTTCCACGTCCCCATCAGCTTTCACCGTTAAATCGAACTGGCCATGCTTCGTGAATAAATCAAGCATGTGATCCATAAACGGAACACCGGTCTGAATGTCGGATTTTCCTTCCCCATCCACGGAAAAATTTAAATCTATTTTTGTTTCATTGGTATAACGGTTTAATTCTGCACTGCGTAAACGTTCCATTTTGTACACCTCATCTATTGTGTTATTTCAAGCGTTTTTCGACTGCCCGGGCATGTGCTTCCAATCCTTCTAAGCGGGCAAACGCAGCAATTTTTTCTCCGTTTTCCCTAATCGCCTGTTCACTGTACATAATCAGACTGGACTTCTTCATGAAATCATCGACTGACAATGGGCTTGAAAAACGAGCGGTTCCATTGGTCGGCAAGACATGATTCGGACCAGCGAAATAATCACCGATCGGCTCGGAACTGTATCGGCCAATAAAGATGGCGCCGGCATGACGAATAGATGCGACTGTTTCTAATGCCTGTTCTGTAATGATTTCTAAATGCTCAGGTGCCAGCTGATTAATGACATCAATGGCTTCTTCCTTGTCTTTTGCTAAATAGATGGCGCCATAGTTTTGAATCGCCGCACGGGCAATTTCTTCACGCGGAAGTTCTTTCAATTGTTTCTCTACTTCAAGCGCTGTGTCCTCTGCTAGCTTTTCTGAAGTGGTCACAAGCACACTGCTCGCGCGAACATCATGTTCTGCTTGAGATAAAAGATCAGCCGCCACTTCTTCTGCAATGGCTGTATCGTCTGCTAAAATGGCAATTTCACTTGGGCCGGCAATCATATCAATATCCACATCGCCAAATACTTCTCGTTTCGCTAGTGCCACATAGATATTGCCCGGCCCTGTAATTTTATCGACAGATCTCACAGATTTCGTTCCATAAGCAAGAGCCGCAATCGCTTGTGCTCCGCCCACTTTATAGATTTCCTTCACTCCAGCAATGTCCGCTGCCACAAGAACACCAGCTGGCAGTTTGCCATCAGCCCCTGGTGGTGAAACCATGACAATCCGTTTTACACCAGCCACTTTTGCCGGCATGACATTCATCAATACAGAAGATGGGTACGCAGCTGTTCCGCCTGGCACATACACACCTACTGAATCAAGCGCTGTCATTTTTTGCCCAAGCATCGTGCCAGATTCATCTGTGTACATCCATGTTTCACGCAGCTGTTTCTGGTGAAAAGCGGAAATGTTCTCTGCCGCTTCTTTAATAATTGCAATGACGCCTTCTTCCATTTCCGTATAGGCTTCGTTTATTTCCTCTTGCGTCACTTTGAGGCTAAACAGCTTAGCTCCGTCAAATTTCTCTGTCAGTTCACGAAGAGCCGCATCGCCCTCTTGCTTTACTTGTTCAATGATCTCACGGACTGCCGCGCGCTGCTCTTCCGTTCCATTATCGACTGAACGCTTTAATGTTAAATCTCCTGTTACCTTTTGAATCTTCATCTTAAGAAGACACCGCCTTATCTGCAATAACCCCTGTCAGACGGTCAACCAGATCATGAATTTCTCCATCCTTCATCCGATAGCTTACCGGGTTTACGATTAATCGGGATGTAATGCCGACAATCGTTTCATATTCAACGAGCCCGTTCTCCTTCAGCGTCCGCCCAGTTGAAACGATATCCACAATCCGATCGGCCAGTCCTATCAAAGGCGCAAGCTCAATCGAACCATTTAATTTAATGATTTCCACTTGTTCCCCTTGCTCACGGAAATAGGTGGATGCCACGTTTGGATATTTCGTCGCAATTTTTGGCGCTACTTCATTCATCGGTGTATCTGGTAAACCAGCCACCGCCAAATAACATGGGCTAATCTTTAAATCAAGAAGCTCGTATACATCTCTATCTTCTTCAAGCAAGACATCTTTTCCTGCAATTCCGAGATCAGCCACGCCATATTCCACATAGGTTGCCACATCCATCGGCTTAGCTAGAAAGAAGCGCAAATTTTCTTCTGGCACTTCAATGATCAGCTTGCGGGAATCGTCTAATTCAGGCGGCAGCTGATAGCCGGCTAAGCGGAGCAATTCAGCAGCTTCTTCAAATATTCTTCCTTTTGGCATCGCAATGGTCAGCATCGACATCAGGCTTCCCCTCCATTTGTTGCTTTTCCTACATAAAAACTTACCTCTGCACAAGCACTTGTAAAATGATCGACGTTTTTCACACCAGATAAGTCCTGCAGCACGACCCGCTCCCCTTGTTCACGAAGCGCCGCCGCTGCGTCAATAGCTTCTTTCCGTCTCTCCTGGCTGAAAAGAATACAATGAACGCTTTCTTTTTCCGCCAGCTCCCCAACAGCTTCAAGTAAAAAGTCCAGTCGAAGCCCAAATCCTGTCGCACTCGCCGACCGCCCAAACTTCTCTAATAAATCGTTATAGCGGCCGCCATTTCCAATTGGATAACCTACTCCGTCTGCATAGACTTCAAATAGTATACCCGTATAGTAGCTCATATGACTGACGAGGGATAAATCAAACTTCACATATTGATCAATTCCATAATCCTTTAATAGCGCAAACAGCTGGCGAAGTTCATCAATCGCTTCTTGTCCAGCTTCTCCTTCAATCAAGGAACCCGCTTGATCCAGGCACTCTTCTCCGCCGCGAAGTTCTAAGAAGTTCAACAGACGCTGCTTATCAATAGAAGAAAGCGGCAATTCTTTCACATGCTCACGATAGCCAACATAGTTCTTTTCGTATAAGTAACGGCGCAGCACACTTGCCCGTTCTTCTGTACCAAGAATTTGCGTAAATAATTCACTGACAAACCGGATATGCCCAATGGAAATCGGGAAGCTTTTCAGCCCTAATTTCTTTAAAGAGGAAACCATTAAAGCAATGACTTCCGCATCAGCACTAATCGTTTCATCGCCAATGTTTTCTACCCCAATTTGATCAAACTCTGCTGCACGCCCGCCTTCACGCTGCTGCGCCCGATAGACGTTAGCTGAATAAGCCAGACGGAGTGGCACTTGTTCTTTTAATAGTTTAGCGGCTGCAACCCGCGCAATCGGAGCTGTCATATCCGGACGAAGCACCAATGTATGGCCTTGCTGATCTAGCAGTTTAAACAGCTGCTGATCTAAAATGGCTGATGCTTCTCCAACCGTTTCATAATATTCTAAAGCCGGCGTTTCAATAAATTGATAGCCCCAGCTCTTCATTTCATTTTCAATCTGATCTTTTATATTTCGTTTCGTTTCATAAATATGAGGAAGGGTATCTCTCATTCCCACCGGTTTTTCAAACATAAATAATTTCGACATAATCATCACCTGACCGCATTATTTTTGAAAATCCTTTAGTTCGCTAATATGTTACCACATTGAAGTTATAAGTAGTGTAACGTTTCTGATAATTTCCGTCAAGAAAGAATATGACTCTTTCATTGTATCCGAACGAAAAAACGAACAAAAGCCTCTCAAGCGAGATCACTTGAAAGGCTTTCTTGTCAAAGTATCTTTACGCAGCCACCGTTTTGCGTTGGATGGCCCGCTTCTGTTTATGCTGAATAATTTTCCAAACGTATAACGCCAGGATGCCTAATGTAAGTACGCCGCCAGCTAATAGGGATGTATTGTAGCTGAAACCAAACCCTTCAGGTGCGTAAAAGATATACGTACAAACCACACCACTCATAAATAAGGCTGGTACGCCTGCGATTAAGTGAGCTTTTCCTTCTTTTAAAAGGTAAGAAGCAGCCGTCCATAGCATAACTGTTGCTACGACTTGGTTCGTCCACCCTACATAACGCCATAAGAAGGAATAATCAATTGTTGATAAAATAAAGGCTGGAACTCCTACAGCCAATGTGATGAAAACAGGAACCATCTTTTTCTCTGGATTGACAAATTTCTCCATCATTTCAGCCAGCATCATTCGAGACGAACGAAGAGCCGTGTCTCCTGTTGTGATTGGCAAAATAATAACACCAAGTACCGCTAAAATCCCGCCAAGTGTGCCTAATAAAGAAGTAGAGATTTCATTAACTACGCCTGCTGGTCCTCCTGCAGCCAGCGCTTCTTGCAATCCGCCTGTACCGCCAAAGAATGTCATACCTGCAGCCGCCCAGATTAATGCGATTACGCCTTCAGCAACCATTGCTCCGTAGAAAATTTTACGTCCATCAGACTCTTTTTTCATCGTACGAGAAACGATCGGGCTTTGTGTACAATGGAAACCGGAAATTGCTCCGCATGAGATCGTCACCATTAATAAAGGCCAGATTGGCAATTCACCCGGGTGAAGATTTTCAAGTGTCAGATTCGGGATGGGCTTGTCCCCCATTAGCAATGCAGCAGCGATAGCTACAGCCATAAAGATAAGGATAGCTCCAAATAACGGATAGATTCGGCCGATGATCTTATTAACCGGCAGCACCGCCGCTAAGATAAAGTAGAAAAAGACAAGTGCTAATGCTGACATAAAGCCAAGCGGTGTGATTTGAGCAATTAGTTGAGCTGGACCTGCTGTGAAGGCCGCCGCTACAAGCACCATAAGAATGAGCGAAATGACGTTAATTGCTTTCTTCACTGCATTTCCTAAATAACGCCCAACCAGTGTCGGGTATTGTGCTCCACCATGACGTAAGGAAAGCATGCCTGAGAAGTAATCATGCACCCCTCCTGCAAAAATCGTACCAAGAACAATCCAGATAAAAGCAACTGGACCATATAAAGCGCCAGCAACGGCACCGAAGATCGGGCCTAGACCCGCGATATTTAATAATTGAATTAACGAACCCTTCCACCAGCTCATTGGCACATAGTCCATTTCATCCTGCTTTGTATAGGCTGGTGTCTCGTTTGTATCATCTACAACGAATACGCGCTCAACAATTTTTGAGTAAACCGCATATCCTCCTACTAGTAATAATAATGCTGCAAAAAAAGTTGCCATATGTAGAACCTCCCAGATGTCTAAAACGTTTTTGTCGAATAATTTAATTTATATTCTATATTCTGAAAAATTAAATAACAAGCTTTTTTTGAGAAAAATCGCGATATTATTGGATTTTTGCGAAATTAGTACTATTTTACTATATGTTTTTAGAATAATAGAATGGATGTGACGATTGCGATACGTTGTTATGACGGGTTGTGGAAGATTGGAGAAAGAAGCGTACAGGAGGAGTTGCTGATAAGTGTTTGGAAGTTGCTGATATCCCCTTGGAAGTTGCCGATATAATCTAAAAGTTGCTGATATCTCTATGGAAGTCGCTGATAGAACGTCCGCATCCGCTGATAGAGTACCCGAAAGCGCCGATAAAGCCTCATTCTTCTGCAATATCGGACCGAAATCGCGTTGATTTCTCCCAAGACTCCACAAAAAAACCGGCTTCCCAAGCGGAAGGCCAGTTTTCTTCATGTTCTTTCTTTAATTTGCATCGGATTTCCCCCGGCAAAGGCGCCCGGCGGCACATCTCGGTGAACGAGTGTCGCTGCGGACACCACTGCACCGTCCCCAATCGTCACACCGGGTAAAATTGTGCAGTTGGCTCCGATCATCACGTTGTCGCCAATTACGACTTCACCGAGCCGGTACTCGTGAATTAAATACTCATGAGCAAGAATCGTTGTATTGTAGCCGATAATCGTGTTGCGGCCAATCGAGATATACTCAGGGAACATGATGTCCGGCACAACTTTATAGGCGAGCGCCGTCTGTTCACCGATTTTCATCCGTAAAAATGTCCGGTACATCCAATTTTTCATGCGCATAAAAGGAACAAATCGGCTGATTTCAATGACAGCCGTATTTTTAAAGGTTTTCCAAAAGGAAACGGTTTGATAGATATTCCAAAGAGAATTGGCACCTTTCACTTCATACCGTTTCGTTCGTCTCATTTCCCGGCCTTCCCTATTTCTAAAATATCTAACAGATCAGGCATTGTTTCTAACATGAAGTCCGGTTTAAACGTTTCTAAAAATTCCTTACCTTTAATGGACCACGCTACACCAGCGGTTAATGTTCCTGCATTTTTACCGCCATCGATGTCATGATAGTTATCGCCAATCATGATCGCTTCTTCCGGCCGAGAGTCCAATAAGTCGAGCGCTTTATATAGCGGTTCAGGATCTGGTTTCGGATTAGTGACTTCATCTAAAGAAATAATCACATCGAAAAACTGATCTAGATTCGTTAACTTCAACCCTCTAATCACCGTTTCCCGAATTTTTGTCGAAACGATCGCCAGCTTATAATTGTTTTCTTTTAACGTGCGGATTGTTTCAAATACTCCCTCAAATTCTGTTACTAACTCATCATGTTTCGCATGATTGAATGCCCGGTAGTGCGTAATCATTTCTTCTACCGCTTCCGGGTTCATCTTGTGGAACGTTTCATGAAGTGTCGGACCTAAAAATGGGTAGACATCTTCACGTACATATTGATTCGGATAATAATGATTTAATGTGTGCAAAAACGATGAAACGATTAGCTCATTCGTGTTGATCAGCGTTCCATCGAGATCAAACAGTAAGGTGTTGATATTCTTCATGAAATGGTTGCTTCCTTTCCTTGAGCAATTTCCGCTCGTCTCCAGAAATAGGAAACAAGCAGCGTAAGCAAGATCGCTGTAATTAAACGAATCAGCAGAAGCGGCAAGACAGGAATGCCGAGCGGAACAAAGATCAGCGTATCCTCGACGACCGCATGGCAGGCAACTAAAAAGATAAACGCGATGGTTACATCTTTACGGCTGACTCCATCCTCTTCCACCGCTTGGATCATAACGGCTGAACCATACGCCAAGCCAAACATTAAGCCAGCTGCTAAAGTTGTTGACGTATTCTCCTTCATGCCGAGCATACGAGTGATCGGTGACATCCACCGTGAAAAGACGGCCAGCCATTTTAAGTCCTTTAGAATCTGAATTCCCACCATTAGCGGAATGACGATCAGTGCTAATTGAAAGACACCAAATCCAGCTTTCACAAGTCCTGCTGACAATATTTCCATGACGCCTTCAGGTGAATCCTGCTGCGGAGGCATCATTCCATAAACAGCCAGCTCCCCTCCGCCATTCCATACGAGGTTAATCACAATTGCTGATATAACAGCAAGCCCAATTCGCACAACGAGCATGAGCCAAATTTTCACACCTACTCGCGTGGCTACACTGGATTCGATTAGCAAGTTATGAGAAAACGAAAGCATGACGGCCAGTATAAATACTTCTTTTACTGTTAAATCCAGCGAAAGAATTGCACCGATTCCGGCATATAAGTTAAGAAAATTCCCAAAAACTAGCGGTATGGCTGCATCTCCTGACAAACCGAAAATGCTCATGACCGGACTAATTAAATCAATGACCCATGGCAGAACAGGTGTATATTGAAGCAATGTCACAATTAACGTGATCGGAAAAATAATTTTCCCAAGCGACCAGGTGGTTTTTAATCCTGCCCCCAGGCCTGTCTTGATGGTTGATATCATCTCTTTTTCTCCCCTTGTGTTCGTTCCTCTCTTAACCCAATTGACTATCGTATGGCACGTTTTCTTTATTTTTTCTGCGAATGACAAACAGTGTGACAGCCCCGGCAATCAAGACCAGCGAAATGACCTGAGCAATTCGCAGCGAATCCGTCAGCATTAAGCTGTCTGTTCGCAAGCCTTCCACGAAAAAGCGGCCAATGGAATACCATATGACATACGTTAAGAAGATCTCGCCTCGTTTCAAATTGACTTTTCTCAGCCACATCAGAAGCGCAAATCCAAGTAAATTCCAAATCGATTCATACAAGAATGTCGGGTGGTAATACGTCCCGTCAATATACATTTGATTAATAATAAAATCAGGCAGCGACAAGCCTTCTAAAAAGGAGCGCGACACTTCGCCCCCGTGTGCTTCCTGGTTCATAAAGTTGCCCCAGCGTCCGATTGCCTGGCCTAAAATTAAGCTAGGCGCCGCAATGTCTGCCAGCTTCCAAAAGGAAATCTTTTTCACACGCGAGAAAATAATGGCTGTGGCAACTGCCCCGATTAACGCTCCATGTATAGCAATTCCACCATTCCATATTTTAATAATATCTCCGGGGTTTTGTGAATAATAGCCCCATTGAAAAATAACATAGTAAAGGCGGGCACAGATAATGGCAGCTGGGATAGCCCAAATTAATAAATCGGCGAACATCTCTTTATCCCAGCCGAGACGCTCACTTTCTTTTGTTGCTAAATAAAAGCCTAATGCAATCCCAAAGCCGATGATCAGACCGTACCAATGCACTTGCAGCGGACCTAAATCAATGGCTATCGGATTTAATGGATAACCTTCCATTCTTCCTCCCCTTCCTGACACTCTCGCCTATAGCTGATCCGGATCACGATCGTTAATCACGTTAGCCAGTTTATCCGTAAACTCCTGAGCGGTATTCACACCCATGCGTTTTAATCGGAAATTCATCGCTGCTACCTCAATAATAACCGCAAGATTTCGGCCTGGGCGAACGGGCAAAGTAATTTTTGTAATCTCTGAATCAATAATTTTCATCTTATCTTCTTCGATACCCAAACGGTCATATTGCTTTTTGGAATCCCAAATTTCTAAGTTAATATTTAAAGAAATCCGTTTATGTCCGCGAATCGCTCCCGTACCGAACAGCGTCATCACGTTAATAATTCCCAGTCCGCGAATTTCAAGCAGATGCTCAATCAGTTCCGGTGAGCTGCCCACAAGCGTATCAATATCCTCCTGGCGAATCTCTACACAGTCATCCGCAACAAGACGATGTCCCCGCTTCACCAGTTCAAGAGCCGTTTCACTTTTACCGACGCCGCTTTGTCCTGTGATCAGCACACCCACGCCGTAAATATCTACTAATACACCATGTACGGCTGTCGTCGGTGCCAGCATACTTTCTAAATAATTTGTTAAGTGACTAGATAATCGTGTCGTCGTTAAATTTGAACGCATGACCGGAACCGAATGACGTTCGGATGATTCCATCAGCTCTTCCGGCACCTCTAGGCCACGTGCAATAATGATCGCTGGTGTTTGATCGTCACAAAGCCGTTCCATCCGTGCTTGCTTCTCCTGACTAGTTAACTTTTCAAAAAAAGTTAACTCTGTCATGCCAAGCAGCTGAATACGGTCTGCCGGATAATAATCAAAGAAACCGGCAATTTCTAAACCGGGACGAGAAAGATCACTTGTCGTAATCGGACGATGAATACCCTCTTCTCCGCTTAACAACTCCATCTTAAACTTTTCAATCAAATCTTTGGTGCGTACTTTAGCCAAGACTATTTCCTCCCTAATGGCAATTTACGTCTATTGTAACATTTTTTTAAATTGCTTCGTCAGCGAATGACTTGAAATGTTAAACAGATAGCAGTTTACATGTTGAGACTGCATTTCTCGAAACCTCAGAGAAAAGGGTTATTCCCTGAGGTTTCAGCAGGTATTACACCATAAAAAAATACGCTGGCTCAATCGCCAGCGCACTATGCGCTATGTTTTTGAAACACAGTCATTTGCAGCACCAAATTGACAATCGCCATAATCACAGCGATGAATAAGGCCATTCCAAATCCAGAAATTTCAAAGGCACTGCCCATGATCCCATCCGTTAATAATAAAGTGACGGCATTAATGACGAATAGGAAAAATCCCAGTGTGACAAATGTAATTGGCAAGGTAAAAATGATTAGCAGCGGCCGCACTAGAATATTTAATACCGACAGTACGACACTCGCTATCACCGCTGACAGAAAGCTATCAATATAGAGCCCTGAGAAATATCCGGATATCGCTACAAATAAGACGGCATTGATGAGGATGCCTAGAAGCCATTTCATCTTTTCACACACCTTTTATTCAATAATCGGCGTCTCTGTGTCTTTCTCTTTTGGCTGCGTTCCTACGGTTTTGACAACCACTGATCCCGTTCTAGTTTCCGCTTCGATCGCCACTCGCTCTAACGCCTCGTGCTCACTTTCAAATCGAACCAGTTTTTGAACCATTTCTTCTTTTTCTGTCACTCGCTTCATTCCCGTTTCAGGAAGCTGCAATGATCCTAAATTCGTGCGGAGTTCGCCTTTCATGCTGACTGTATCCGGCACATAGATTTCAATATTGCCTGTTACTGCCTGCGTTTTCACTGTGTGAGCGGCGCCAGATTTTACATCGCATAAGATGTTTCCGTTAAAGGATTTAATATCTGTGAAGCCGAATGTTCCAACGACATGAACCGCACCATAAAAGGAATTTGCTTCTGCTTTTTTACCCGTGCAGTCGATTAAATAAATCTGCCCGTTTCCTGTTTCTCCTTCAAACTGATCAATGCGCGAGTTTTTCACTTCAATTTTTCCGTTCGCGGCTTTGACTTCTAACTCCCGAACCTCGGCATCTCTCATAGAGAAGGAACCGCTGAACAATTTGACGGAAATTTCATCATAGGCTGACTGCGGAACATAAAGAACTGTATCGACTTTCATCAGCTTTAAACCAATGGAAAAAGACAGCTTATCTTCACGCGCATAGAACACACTATTCTTAATGAACGCTTCGCGTGCTTCATCTTCACTGTCTGCACCGTATACTTTCACCTGGCATTCCGCTTTGACGCCAGGTTCATCCCACGGTTTTATGGTCAAATTGCCGCTGGCCGCCTCAGCTTTAATTTTAACAGGTGAACAGTTAGCTTCATGAAACTCATGCGAAAACTCAACGGCCTTACCGAGCGGCAATTCGAAATCTTTCAATTTCTGCACGGTGGATTGAACGAATTGAAATAGCTTATCTTTAGGCTGATTGAATGAACTGCCTGATTGTGAACCGCCCATTTGTCCGGCGAATTTCTGGCCAAAGCTTGCCAATTCATCGAAAAAGTTATCTTTCTTTTCTTTCCCGCCATAGCCAGTTTGATTTTCTTTTTCTAACGCTTCTAGTAAAGTCAGCCCTTCACTAGCCGTAATCACTCCCGCTTCAATCATTTCTAAAATTCGTTTTTTCTCTGCGCTCATTCCAAACCCTCCAGTTTATTGAAATTATATTCTTTCTTTACATACGCTATTCGCTAAAAAAAGTTTCATTCACTAGCTGAGTTTTACTTGCGAGCCTTACTGCGTAATTTCCATCCGTTCTCTTTCTCTCGCTAAAATCCGTTTTAAATAATAGCCAGTATAAGAGCCTTCTACTTCTGCCACATCTTCTGGCGTGCCGGATGCGACAATTGTTCCGCCTTTATCTCCGCCTTCAGGGCCGAGGTCGATAATGTAATCAGATGCTTTAATCACATCCAAGTTATGTTCGATCACTAATACCGTATCTCCATTTTCCACTAACCGCTGGAGGACATCGAGCAAGCGGGAAATATCATCTACATGCAATCCTGTCGTCGGCTCATCCAATATATAAAGGGAGCGCCCATTAGAACGGCGATGCAATTCAGAAGCAAGCTTGACTCGCTGTGCTTCTCCGCCAGACAGAGTAGTAGCCGGCTGTCCAAGCTTAATGTATCCAAGACCTACATCATAAATGGTTTGCAGCTTTCGGCGGATCTTCGGAATGTTTTCAAAAAACTCCAGTGCATCTTCCACGGTCATCCCTAGCACATCCGAAATATTCTTCCCTTTATATTTCACTTCTAGTGTTTCCCGGTTGTATCGCTTGCCATGACACACTTCACAAGGGACATAGACATCCGGCAGGAAATGCATCTCAATTTTAATAATTCCATCTCCGCGGCAGGCTTCACAGCGACCGCCTTTTACATTGAAGCTAAACCGGCCTTTTTTATAGCCGCGCACTTTCGCTTCGTTGGTTGATGCGAACACATCACGAATGTCATCAAAAACGCCTGTGTAAGTGGCAGGATTAGATCGAGGTGTACGCCCAATCGGTGACTGGTCGATATCAATGACTTTTTCCAAATGTTCAATGCCTTTAACCTCTTTATGCTGACCTGGCTTACTTTTCGCTTTATGCAGCTTTTGAGCCAGAGATTTATGGAGAATGTCATTAATCAACGTACTTTTCCCGCTGCCTGAGACGCCGGTAACAGAGGTAAATACCCCAAGCGGAAACTTCGCTTTCACATTGTGAAGGTTGTTTTCTTTCGCACCGATAACTTCGATCCAGCGTCCGTCCGGCTTTCGGCGTTTATGCGGCAATGGAATATACTTTTTCCCTGATAAATATTGGCCGGTCAAAGATGCCGGGTCATTCATTACTTCTTCCGGCGTTCCCGCCGATACGACTTCACCGCCGTGCACGCCCGCTCCCGGCCCAATATCAATAAGGTAATCAGCAGCCATCATCGTATCTTCATCATGTTCAACAACGATCAGCGTATTGCCGATATCCCGCATATTTTGCATCGTGCTGATTAAGCGGTCATTGTCCCGTTGATGCAACCCGATGGATGGCTCATCTAAAATGTACAAGACACCCGTTAACCTCGACCCAATTTGAGTAGCGAGCCTAATCCGCTGGGCTTCTCCGCCAGACAGTGTGCCAGCTGCTCGGCTTAGGGTTAAATAATCCAAGCCCACATTAATTAAAAAGCTTAACCGTTCACAGATTTCCCTTAAGATTAAATGGGCAATTTTCATTTCTTTTTCTGACAGTGTTAATTGTTTAAAGAAAGCCTCCGCCTCTTCAATCGAATAATCGGTCACTTCACCAATATGGAAGCCGGCAATTTTTACGGCTAGGCTTTCTTTTTTCAAACGATACCCTTTACACGACGAACATTTCTGTTGCCCCATATATTTTTCCATTTGCTCGCGAATATAATCGGAGCTCGTTTCCCGATAGCGGCGTTCAATATTATTCATGACACCTTCAAAAACAAGCTTATTTTCTCTAATTTGTCCGAAGTCATTTTCATAGCGGAAATGAATTCGATCACGGCCTGATCCATGCAGCACTTTATCCAGCTGGTCTTTCGGCAGATCCTTCACCGGCGTGTCCATATCAATGCCGTAATGATCGCAGACCGCCTGGAGCAACTGCGGATAATATTGAGAACTCGTTGGCTCCCAAGGGGCAATCGCATGCTCTTTTAAACTGAGATCCCAGTTGGGAATGACAAGATCAGGATCTACTTTTAACTTATTGCCAAGGCCATCACACGTGGGACAAGCGCCGTATGGACTGTTAAACGAAAACATTCTCGGCTCCAGCTCTCCGATCGAAAATCCGCAATGCGGACAAGCATGATGTTCACTGAATAATAATTCCTCTTGGCCAATCACATCTATGATGACGTTTCCTTCACCAAGCTTCAAAGCTGCTTCTAGCGAGTCTGCGAGACGAGATTCTACGCCTTCTTTTACAACGACACGGTCAATGACGACTTGAATGGAGTGCTTTTTATTTTTTTCGAGCTCAATCTCTTCTTCTACTTCCCTCATTTCACCGTTCACGCGCACCCGCACATAGCCTTGTTTCTTAATGTCTTCTAAAACTTTGGCGTGCGTACCCTTTCTGCCGGAAACAATCGGTGCAAGAACCTGGAGCTTCGTTCGCTCCTCATACTGCATAATGCGATCCACCATCTGTTCGATCGTCTGTGACGTGATTTCGATCCCATGCACAGGACAGACCGGACGGCCGACACGGGCAAACAGCAAACGCAGATAATCATAAATTTCAGTCACTGTTCCGACTGTGGAGCGCGGATTTTTACTCGTTGTTTTCTGATCGATTGAGATCGCAGGGGACAGTCCCTCAATCGCATCCACATCTGGCTTATCCATTTGTCCCAAAAATTGACGGGCATAAGCAGACAGGGATTCGACGTACCTCCGCTGGCCTTCTGCATAAATCGTATCAAAAGCAAGCGAGGACTTTCCCGAACCGGAAAGGCCGGTCAACACGACCAGCTGATCCCTCGGAATCGTAATATCCAAGTCTTTTAAGTTATGCGCTCTTGCTCCTTTAACTATAATTTTATCTATTCCCATTTACCGTCATCCTTCCGATTTCAACTCTAACAATGCATCGCGAAGCTGGGCCGCCCGTTCGAAATCAAGCGCTTTTGCTGCATCCTTCATTTCGGCCTCTAAGCTTGCCATTAAGCGGTCTTTCTCTTTGGCGGACATCTTCTTTTTCGATTTTCCTTGCGCGGTGTACGTTTCTGATTCCTCCGCCGCATGAGTGGCCCGAATCACATCGCGAATATCCTTTTGAATCGTTTGAGGTGTAATTCCGTGCTTTTCGTTATATTCCTGCTGAATAATTCGGCGCCTCTTCGTTTCGTCAATCGCTTTTGTCATCGAATCCGTCATTTTATCTGCGTACATAATGACGTGGCCGGATGCATTTCGCGCCGCTCGTCCCATCGTTTGGATCAATGATCTCTCCGAACGCAAGAAGCCTTCTTTATCCGCATCAAGAATCGCCACAAGGGACACTTCCGGTATATCAAGTCCTTCTCTTAACAAGTTAATCCCAACGAGAACGTCGTATTTTCCAAGCCGAAGATCCCTGATGATTTCAATCCGTTCAAGCGTTTTAATTTCACTGTGCAAATACTGCACTTTAATGCCGATCTCTTTTAAATAATCAGTTAAATCCTCGGACATTTTCTTCGTTAACGTCGTGATTAGCACTCGTTCATTTTTCTCAATTCGTTCATTGATTTCTCCAAGTAAATCATCTATCTGGCCTTCAATCGGGCGAATATCAACTGTCGGATCCAACAATCCTGTTGGACGAATGATCTGCTCCACCATTTTAGGGGTGTGCTCCAGTTCATATGGTCCAGGTGTCGCCGATACAAACACTGCCTGATGAACATGCTCCTCAAACTCCGCAAATGTCAGCGGACGGTTGTCCTTCGCAGAAGGCAAACGGAAGCCATGATCCACAAGCACCTGCTTGCGCGCCTGGTCCCCATTGAACATTCCTCGGACTTGAGGCAAGGTCACGTGAGACTCATCCACGACAAGCAAAAAATCATCTGGAAAATAATCAAGCAGCGTATATGGTGTTGAACCCGGCGGCCTTAATGTTAAATGACGGGAATAGTTCTCGATTCCTGAACAAAACCCCATCTCCCGCATCATTTCTAAATCGTAGCGAGTACGCTGCTCTAAACGCTGCGCTTCAAGCAGCTTGTCGTCTTCACGCATAATCGCCAGCTGTTCTTCCAGCTCTTGCTCAATATTGCCAATCGCGATTCTCATCTTCTCTTCACGGGTTACGAAGTGGGAAGCAGGGAAAATAGCGACATGATCACGGTCACCAAGAATCTCACCAGTTAACGCATCCACTTCACGAATCCGGTCAATCTCATCACCGAAAAACTCGACGCGCAGACAATGCTCATCACGAGAAGCAGGGAAGATCTCCACCACATCCCCGCGAACACGAAACGTTCCGCGTTTGAAATCAATGTCGTTGCGGGCATATTGGACGTCCACTAATTTTCGAAGCAGCTGATTTCGTTCAATCTCCATGCCCGTTCTCAATGAAATGACCAGCTCCCGATATTCTTCAGGCGAACCTAAACCGTAAATACACGAGACACTGGCAATGATAATGACATCTTCTCTTTCAAATAATGACGAGGTCGCTGAATGGCGCAGCTTATCTATTTCATCATTAATGCTCGCGTCTTTTTCGATAAATGTATCCGTTTGCGGCACATACGCTTCCGGCTGATAATAATCGTAGTAGCTGACGAAGTACTCGACCGCATTATTCGGAAAGAACTCTTTAAATTCACTGTATAGCTGTCCGGCCAATGTTTTGTTATGGGCAATAATCAAGGTCGGCTTCTTCACTTCTTTAATCACATTGGATATCGTAAATGTCTTACCCGTACCTGTAGCGCCCAGCAGGGTTTGGTGTTTTTTTCCCTGTTTAATGCCTTCGACTAACTCAGCAATGGCCGCTGGCTGATCGCCCTGCGGTGTATATTTAGAGACAATCTCAAAGTCTTTTTTCACTGTAATCCCCCTGCTCGCGCCGTTTCTCTTCTATAAAATAAGCGAACGGTTCCTGAATATTTGATTACTACTCATAATCCCCATTTTATCACAATTGAAACATGGAACACCAATCTTAAGCGTACATATGTTCCGATGTTTAAAGAAAAAAGAACTGCCTCCATTCATCCTAGAGACAGTTCCATTCTACTTATTCAGCTTTAAGTTTTTCATCATGCGATTAGATAGCCAAAAGCCTACCGTCAACGAAGCAGCATCAATAACGATCAGCGACCACGTATGCGTGTACCCTTTATAAACAGAAGCGGTAATTAAGGCCACTGTTAAAATAAGACCAAGAAACTGATTGAATGTCACCCTAGTAAAAAAGACAACAAGCATACCCGGTAAAAAAATGGCCAATATTACTTTATCTATCATATACTCACTCCAAAAGAAACGATTTCTGTTACCATCATATCGAATCTCTCATTCTTAAAAAAGGGTTCCGGTTAATTATTTTCATATTTTTGAACAATCATTTCCGTCATGTGACTCAGTTCGCTATGTGGAATAAACTTTTCCGACAGCATGTCCGGCAATATGTTCTGAATGAAATATTGCACACAATTCATATCATTGAACTTCATAATCGTGGACAAGGCTTCTTGATAAATCTCTAAGAATAACGGATCTGGATTGCGTTTTAATATTTCTCCAAAGGACTCGTACAGTAAATCAATTTTATCTGCGACAGAGAGAATTCTGCCTTCTAGCGTATCATCTTTCCCTTCCTTAAACCGCTCGATATAAATGTCCTGCAGATCTTTCGGAAACTCCTGTTCAACAAACTTCTTCGCCATTTGTTCCTCCACTTGAGAAAATAAGGCTTTCAATTCATTCGTGGCGTATTTAACAGGTGTTTTAATATCACCTGTGAAAAGCTCAGAATAGTCATGGTTCAGCGACTTTTCATATAAAGACCGCCAGTTGACCTCTTCTCCTTCTCTCTCTTCCACCGTCGCTAAAAACTGAGCGATTTTGGTTACTTTGAAAGAGTGAGCCGCTACCGTATGGGTTTGAAATTTAAACTTCCCGGGCAGCCGATACAGATGTTCAAGATCAGACAAACTCTTAAAATAAGTATGTATTCCCATATACATCGCTCCTTTTTCATCTGTGAAATTCAACCATTCTTTTTTCAGCTAGCATGTCCTCTTAAAAATGGACATATTCTAATTGTATCCATATAATCAGTTATTGGTCTATTATTTTTATTTTTAAGGAGTGAGAGAATGGATTGGTGGGCAGTGATCGTCGCCATCATCCTGGGACTGGTGGAAGGAGCAACTGAGTTTGCACCCGTTTCTTCAACCGGCCACATGATATTAGTCGATGATATGATATTAAAGTCGAAGAAGCTATTTTCTGAACCAGTGGCCAATACCTTTAAAGTGGTCATTCAACTGGGATCTATACTTGCCGTCGTCATCGTATTTAAACAGCGTATCTTTAGCTTGCTTGGCTTCGGAAAGCGGACAGCCCCTTATGAAGAAGGTAACGGTTCCTTAAAGCTTCGGCATATTGTTGTCGGACTGCTGCCGGCTGTCGTTCTCGGGTTCTTATTTGAAGATTATATTGATGAACACCTCTTTTCAGTGCCGACCGTGTTAATCGGCCTTGTCGTTGGCGCATTTTTGATGATCGCCGCAGACCGTTTTGCCCCTGTATTGCCTAAAACAGAAACCGTTGATCATATTTCGTACCGGCAGGCCTTCTTGATTGGGTTGTTTCAATGCTTGGCTCTATGGCCGGGATTTTCCCGCTCCGGTTCATCCATTTCAGGCGGTGTTCTGTTAGGTATGAGCCACCGGGCCGCTGCTGACTTTACATTTATTATGGCTGTGCCAATTATGGCTGGAGCCAGCGCCTTATCACTTATCAAAAACTGGTCGTATTTCACGATGGATGCCCTGCCTTTTTTTGTGGCTGGCTTTATCAGCGCGTTTGTATTTGCCTTGCTTTCGATTCGCTTCTTTTTGGCGTTAATCAATAAAGTAAAGCTAGTACCGTTTGCCATCTATCGGATCGTGCTTGCAGGCATTATTTATATATTCTTTTTATAAGGCAAAAGCCTGACCGCTATATGCGATCAGGCTTCTTCTGCTAGTGGAGTAATATCCGTAACTTGCGCTAGTTCTTGCTTCGTTACTTCAATAAATTTAATATGGTACCCATCCATTTCAATGATTTTGAACAGGTAACCGTCCCGTTCAATGGAATCGCCTTCTTGAACCTCAAATTTCTCTGTTAAGATCCAGCCGCCGACTGTATCCACATCTTCATCATCAATATCAAGACCAAATAAATCATTAACTTCGCCGATCAGCACTTTCCCGTCCAGTATGGTTTGGCTGTCATTCACCTTCTTGACCATTGGCTTTTCATCCTGGTCAAATTCGTCGCGAATTTCTCCGACAATTTCCTCTAGAATGTCTTCAACGGTGACTAGACCAGCCGTGCCGCCATATTCATCAATTAAGATTGCCATATGAATCCGGTCCTTCTGCATTTTCAGAAGCAAATCATGAATCGCAATGGATTCAATAACTTGGATAACAGGGCGGATATAATGCTCAATCCCCATATCTTTGTTGTGGCCGCGAATATAATCTGTTAACACTTCTTTCATATTCACAATTCCAACGATACGGTCTTTGTCGCCATCTGCTACTGGGTAGCGAGTGTAATTTTCCTCCATTACAATTGGGATACACTCTTCTACGGTCTGCGTCCGGTCAAACACCACAATTTCTGTACGAGGAACCATGATTTCTTTGGCAATCCGGTCGTCAAATTCAAAGATATTGTTTACATATTTATATTCAGATTGGTTAATCTCTCCGCTCTTATAGCTTTCAGACAGAATCATCCGCAGCTCTTCTTCAGAGTGCGCCATTTCATGCTCCGAAACCGGCTTTAATCCGAACAAACCAGTAATTAAGCGGGCAGAACCATTAAGAATCATAATAAAAGGGTACATCAGTCGGTAAAAGATAATCATAGGTTTTGCAAACAGCAAGCTAACTTCCTCAGCTTTTTGAATGGCCAGTGTTTTTGGCGCCAATTCGCCAATGACGACGTGTAAAAAGGTAATCGTCGCAAATGCGATCGCAAACGATAGGATGCTGACAACTGATTCCGTTAAATTGAATTGCTCAAATATCGGATGAAGCAAATGCTCCACTGTCGGTTCCCCGAGCCAACCTAGACCTAAGGCCGTGATCGTGATGCCGAGCTGACAAGCCGATAAATATTCATCCAAATTGGAAACAACCTTTTTTGCAGCCAGCGCATTTTTGTGACCTTCCGCCGCCAGCTGGTCAATTCTCGTGCTTCTTACCTTTACAATTGCAAACTCTGTGGCTACGAAAAAGCCGGTTAACGCAATTAAAAAGGCCACCATGATTAAATTAAATATGTCCAAATAAGATCCTTGCGATCAAATCGATCAGCAAGGAATTACACCTCCTGTTATTGTAAAAATGAATATCTCTATTCAACCGTCCATTTTTTCGTGCGCTGAGGCTTGATCCGGCCCGTTTGCGAACAAAATGACAGCTTATAAGAGACGCTAGCGACAATATGTGCAAACAACATCATGCTTTTCACCTTCCCAATATCCTCACCTCACTTTTTTGCATGTAATTCTACTTTAAAACACCCGACTTTAACAGTCAATGTTAACTGATAAAAATTGTTATGATTTAACTGTCCCATAAATGGATTAAATCTAGCAGCCTTTCCATCAATATATGCAAAAGCAGACCGATTTATTAAATAGGAAAAAGGAGAAGCTGGAGTTGGCTATTCTCACTTTTTTATTCCAAATGAAAGTATATTCATTATTTTAATTAAATGAGCGATAAGGTAATTTATGTTAACATGTATCTAAAGAATAATTCCTCTTATTAATTCAGTTGACAAACACTTTTATGAAAGTTAGACGCGGTTAATTTTCTAACGAGGAGGTGTGACTATGGATTTTTTAAGCTGGTATGATTGGATCACCCCCACTAATCCATTTGCTTCACTATTTTTTGGGGTCCTAGTTACCATCATTCTAGGAATAACTGTATGGGTTGAAACGAAGCAATTTAGAATCGTCCTACTCACAACAGTAACAGGGGTTGTGACGACTGGTATTGGAGTTTTCACACTAAATATGATTGGTTACTATGTATAACGCACTCCAAAATCTTCTTCTCAAGACAACAAGCTCAGAGCTATAAACGCTGAGCTTGTTTCTGTGTTATTGTATGTGTAATTGCACTGTGAATTCAAAATTTAGTTTGTGGGTTTACCTGTTTTCCCACAATAAATGAACGACTAATGCTTACTTTTTTAACGTTTCCAATGACGGTGCGCAGTAATGGCTTCAACAAACTGTGAAGCAAAGTCTTTTGCTTCTTTTTCCACTACAACACCTGGACTGTTCTTGATATTGCCGACCCATTTCGTTCCCTCATGAGTAGCCCCAATTGTTTTAAAGTGCGAATACGCTTCGTTGATAAAATAAGACGCTGCTTTATCAAACGAAGGATCTTCTGACTGGCCACCCACTGCATATATGGCATCGAATAAGACAGAATCCGCTGTCAGGAATGTATGCTGAGGTTCTAGCTTCGTTCCATCCGCTCCCGTCAGCACACCAAGCTGATTGCTAATTAATTCAGGCTGGGTGCCAGCTGCCTTCAACTCATTGATAATAACAGCTGCTTCGGCATCAAAGCCCTCGCCGATAATTACGCCAATTTTGCGTGTAGCAGGCATTTTCTTCGTGTTCTCCTGGCTAAGTGCAGGTGATGATTTCGTTACACCTGAATCTTTTGCTGTCGGTGCATTTGCTCCAATCGCTTTTGCAACGGTAGCCGCTAATTCTGCATTCACATTCGCAAACATATCGACTACTTGCTGCTGAACGGATTTATTCTTTACTTTTCCAAGTTCAAAGCTGAATGCTCCAATGATATGCTCTTTCTCTGGCGCGCTCATGCTGTTCCAGAACATTGTTGCTTGTGAGAAATGGTCTTTGAAGCTGTCGCTGCGGCTGCGCACCTTGCGCCCTTCTATTTTCTCTTGATAATGCGTATATCCGCCTTCCGCTTCGGAAGCAGGAGATGGTGTATTGGCCGCAATCGAATTATTATGATAGCTGACAGGCCCCTTATTGATCGTTTGGCGGCCATAGCCATCCCGCTGGTTATTATGGAAAGGACATACCGGACGATTAATCGGCAGCTCGTGAAAATTTGGTCCTCCAAGACGAATCAGCTGCGTATCTGTATAAGAGAAAAGACGGCCTTGCAGCAATGGATCGTTCGTGAAATCGATGCCCGGCACGACATGTCCTGGATGGAAAGCGACTTGTTCAGTTTCCGCAAATACATTGTCTACGTTGCGGTTCAGCGTCATTTTTCCAACGATCTTCACCGGTACCTCTTCTTCAGGCCAAAGTTTAGTTGGATCAAGCACATCGAAATCGAACTTAAACTCATCTTCTTGGCTGATCAGCTGAACACCCAGCTCGTACTCAGGGAAATCACCATTTTCAATCGCTTCATATAAATCACGGCGGTGGAAATCCGGATCCTTACCTGAAATTTTTTGGGCTTCATCCCATACGAGTGAGTGGGTGCCTAGAACAGGCTTCCAGTGGAACTTCACAAAATGAGCTTTCCCTTCATCATTCACGAAGCGGAATGTATGAACACCGAATCCTTCCATCATACGGAAGCTGCGCGGAATCGCGCGGTCAGACATCGCCCACATGACCATATGTGCCGATTCCTGATTGTTGGCGACGAAATCCCAAAACGTATCGTGTGCCGAAGCAGCTTGCGGCATTTCATTATGCGGTTCAGGCTTCAACGCATGAACTAAGTCCGGAAACTTAATCGCATCTTGGATAAAGAAAACAGGAATATTGTTTCCGACTAAATCATAATTTCCTTCTTCCGTATAGAATTTCGTCGCAAATCCGCGAGCATCACGAACGGTCTCAGCTGATCCGCGTGAACCTGCAACTGTAGAGAAACGGACAAAGACCGGCGTTTTTGCACCAGGTTCTTGCAAAAACTTGGCTTTCGTATATGGTTTCATTGATTCATATACTTCAAATTCACCATGAGCTGCATAACCGCGGGCATGAACAATTCGTTCCGGAATTCGTTCATGGTCAAAGTGCGTCATTTTTTCGCGGAAATGAAAGTCCTCCATCAATGTAGGACCGCGTTCGCCAGCTTTTAATGAAAACTCATCTTCCGACACCTTCAACCCTTGGTTCGTCGTCAGCTTCTGATCTCGATCATCCACTCGGAATTGCTCCAACTGCTCATTTTTGCTGTTTTCATTCACATTACGCTTCTCACTCATCCTGCCGTTCCTCTCCTTTTCGGTCAAATATGTAAAATCACATATTCTAGGTGTACCCTGACAAGATAGTGAACAAACAGAAATTGAAAAAAGAAAAAGGGGGCAGACCCATTAGCGCGTTAAAGCGCTGGGGGTCTGACCCCTTTTTTACTTTTTTATTCAAAATGTTTCTTATCTTCAACAAGAATGAGGCCAAGTTCATGGTGATCGCCTTCGTACAGGGAGCCCTGGACGAATCGCAGCTGTCCGTTGACATCAACGACTTCGAGTTTGCAGTAGGCGGCATTTTTTTGCAGCGCCTCGTAAAACTGAGGTTCATTATTGACTTCGATTCCGTTCACTTTATAGATTAACTCGCCAATTTTCAGATTCATTTTCAAAGCAGGCGTATAAGGAATCACACCAAGAATCATGACGCCTTTCGGCTGAGGGGTAAAGAAATAATGCTTCTTCTTTTCATAGGAATGGTGCCGCCAGGAAATCCATATCCGGCTGATAAACGCAAACGCAACACTTACGACTGCAAGAACTGGAACCCAATAAGAACTTACGGCCAAGATCAGGGCCATGACCCCGATCGCCACGACATTTTTCCCTGTCGCTTTCACTGCCAGTTCGGGCAGCGTGCTTTTCACCAGCTGGGCAAACCCCACTAAAAAGGGAAAGCAGATAAACGCATACTGTTCCGCACCGATAGAAAATACTGGCCACCAAGACCATGAAGAAGTCAACTCACCAGCAGGCAGTACTAAAAATACTGGTACAAGCCATAAACGCTGAGCTAATTGAACGCCTCGGGTCATGCCGCGAGGACTCTTTTCCAAACGGGGGGAAGTTCCTTGCCAGCCTCTTTTTAACACGAGAATTCCTTCTGCCATCAGGAGCAATGCGAGAATGATCGCTAATCCGCTGATGATTCCCTCAAAGGAAAGGCCGCTGTACGGAATAAATGCCCACCCCATTTTTTCAGATAGATAGAATATCAAAAAAGCGGCCCCAAGCGTCCAAGCGGGAGACAGCAAGCGAAAGCCCCACGCACTAAAGATAATTATGATTGCCGCTATGAAGTTAAGTAGATCAATTGGAAGTGCAAGTCCCATGATCAGTGTAATAACTGATAAAATTAAACCGAGCAGCAAGCTCGAAAGCAATATGTAACGAATTTCTTGGTATGTATCGTAAATACGGACATCAAAGTCCTTCCTCTCTCTCGTCACACGCAGGTAACCGACAACGAAAGCGAGCAAAAATGAAAAATAAAATATTGGATGGATAAATAATCTCCAAAGACCCATTAAAAGCTCGGCCATCCACTCTCCTACCATGTCCCATCACCAACCTTACTTTCTTGCTTATTACTCTTTATTGTAACAGATTACTAGCGAATTGATAATTGAACAAATCAAAAACCTTTGACCCATTTTTAAGAGTCAAAGGTTCTTAATCTATCGTTTCAGCTTTTCCTGTAAAAATATCAATGCCGCTTGCAGCTGCAGATCATTCTTTTCTTTCTTCATTTCCGCCACCCACAGCTGCTCAAGTTTCTCTGCCGTCTGCTTGTCAATCTTGCCCGTACCCTTCAATCTAGATTTCAATTGCATGGCCCGCACAGCTTGTTCGGTTTCTTTACTATAGTAGCCATCTGCCTTACCTGGTCCGTATCCAAGACCTTTCAGCATGATTTGCGCACTTTCAATGACTTCATTATTCATTCCGCTTTCAAGCGGCTTCTCTATCTGCAGCGGATGCGCGTAGAAATAGTCCGGCTGCTTCACTTCAATATTCGGCTCAATCCCTTTCGTATGAATCCAGTTTCCGTTTGGTGTCAGCCATTTATGAGTCGTTAGTTTAATATTGCTGCCATCTCCAAGCGGCACCGGCTGCTGCACCGTTCCTTTCCCAAAGGTTTTCGTCCCAATGAGTGTATAGCCTTCAGCTTCTTTCAAGGCTCCTGCGAGAATTTCTGATGCAGAGGCACTTCCTTCATCTGTTAAAACAGCGACAGGATATGGCTTCACTTTTTTCGTGTCAGAGAAATACGGCACTTTCCGTCCTGACTTCTCTTCTATTTGCATATACGGTTTATTCTCTGTGACCAGCTCTTTCAGAATATCTTCTACACTGGATAAGAAGCCTCCAGGATTTCCGCGCACATCAATTAGCAATCCTTCAATTTCTTTTTCCTCCAGCTTTTTCAGCTTCTGTTTGAAATCTTTCGCTGTTTCTTCTGAGAAGGAAGTGATCTCAAGGACACCAATGGATTTTCCATTTTCCGATTTGACCTTGGCAAACACCGTTTCAATTGGAATCTTGTCCCGTTTCACTTCAATGGTAAGCGGCTTGGTCATCCCTTTTCTAATAATCCCAAGCTTGACCGTCGTTCCTTTTTTGCCGCGAATTTTCTTCGTCGCTTCAAATACCGTCAGTCCATTCACCGAATCGCCGTTAATCGATGTAATTTCGTCTTTCGGCTTAAGCCCAGCTTTTTCAGCCGGAGAATCTTTAAACGGAGCAACGATCATGAGCTTGCCGTTTTCCAATGTGATTTCCGCACCGATCCCTTCAAAAGAGGATCCCAGCGAGTCTTCAAACTGCTTGACCGTTTCCGCATCCATATACGCAGAGTAAGGGTCCTTTAATGAACTGACCATGCCATCAATCGCACCTTCCACCAATTGAGTGCGATCCACTTCTTCTACATATTTATCCGCAATAATATTATAGGCTGTCTGCACTTTATGAAGTTCATCCGGCAGCTTGTTCTTTGACGGCTGCGCCGGCTGAATCTCTCGAGGAGTGCCTGCTTCTTCCTTCTCCTCTAGAAGCGTCATGCCTGCATATGTGCCGCCAGCCCCTGTGATCAAAGAAGACACAGCAATGGCTGTGATCCATTTTTTCTTCATATGTCCCGTCCTCCTGCTCCTGAAAGCTTCCGCATGGCGGCGCTTTTTTAACCACTATATGCCGGAGGGGGACGAGTTATGATTAGCGGCTGACAGCTAATGCCGCTTTAAACTGCGCAACTATATCTTTTGCTTCTTCAATTCCAATCGAGATTCGCACGACCCGTTCATTGATGCCGAGTTTCATTTGTTCTTCCTCTGTCAGCGAACGGTGAGATGTCCCTTTTGGATAAGAAACGGTTGTCTCAATACCGGCAAGAGACGGCACAATTTTAATCCAGCCAAGCGAGGAGAAAAATCGGCTCATATCCGTTCCTTCTATTAATTCAACCGTCACCATGGCTCCCTTCCCCGCTTCACTTACATATTCCGGGTAATAGGTTGTTTTCACTTGCGGATGTGCTTGTAAAAATGCCGCCACTTCAGCTGCATTTCTTGACTGACGTTCCATTCGCAAGGAAAGAGTTTTTAATCCACGGCATGCAAGCCACGATTCAAACGGACTTAAATTCAAACCCATATTGACAACACGTTTTCTGGCCTCGGCTATCAGCTCTTGCTTCCCTGTTACGACACCGGCACTGATGTCACTGTGCCCACCGATATATTTGGTTGCGCTATGTATGACGAGATCCACACCATTTATGTAGGGCTGAAGCAGAAACGGTGTCGCAAATGTATTATCCACGATCGAAATCAGCTGATGCTTTTTAGCCAATTCGACCACCGCTGGAATGTTTTCGACTCGTAAAAATGGATTGGTGATCGTTTCTGTATACAGCAGTTTCGTATTCGGCTGAATCGCTGCTTCTACGGCTTCGGTATCTGCAAATGAGACAAACGTTGTCTGAATGCCTAAGTTCAACAGCTCCTCTTTCACCAAATGATAAGTGCCTCCGTAAAGATCTTCTGTAGCCACAATATGATCTCCACTTTTCACAACAGCTAAAATGCCGGCCAAAATCGCACCAAGACCTGACGATACCGCTACCCCATCCGGTGCCCCTTCAAGAGCGGCCACAACCTGAGCCAGCTCATCAGTATTCGGGTTGCCGTTTCTTGTATATAAATAAGGCGTTTCCCCTTCAAAATAACCCTCTAACTGTTCTAGACTATCAAATGAAAAAACGGACGTTTGATAGATCGGTGTGGCTTTGCTTTTAAATGCCCGATCATCCTTCCGTCCGCTGTGAACGACTTTAGTAGTAAACGATAACTCTTTCAATGATATAACCTCCCTTAAACAATAAATTGATTATATTCTGAATTTTATTGAAACGCAAAAAAAGAAGAGTTCACTCGGATTGATTTTCCAATGAACTCATTCTTTATTATTTCGCTTCGCTTACTAAATTTCTCATCATTTCTTCATCCATCGGGCCGATGATTTTTTGATGAATGGTGCCATCTGTGTTGATGATGTAAGTCGTCGGAATTGTATAGGCTTCATACTGCTTGCCAATCGCTCCCTCTTCATCTAAAGGAATCGGAAAGGTTAACTCGTATTGCTTGGCAAACTCCTTGATCGCATCCGTTCCCTTATCACTGCTCGTTAAATTAACTGCAAGAATTTCCACATTGCGATCCTTAGCTTCCTTTTCATAGAACTTCTGCATATGAGGCATTTCCGCTTTACAAGGCGGACACCAGGTCGCCCAAAAGTTTAAAATCACCTTTTTTCCTTGATAATCCGATAAAGACCGTTCTTTGCCATCCAGAGAATTTAAGGTGAAATCAGGAGCCGCTTGTCCCGCACCGAGACCTGATTCTACACTTGAATCCACTTGATTTTCCGTTGCGATCTGACCGGGATTTTCAATTTCGGATTGTTCTTTTCGATCGTTGATGATATTTACAGCAGCAATCCCTATTAGCAGTGCCACTAGCAAGATGCCAAACCATTTTTTACCCAACGCTTTCTCTCCTTTCGTTCCATATCCAAAAGATAGCTACTATACTATACGCCAAAACGGTCATGGAAAATAACTGCCCATTCCAAGAATAAAAGAAAATCTGCCACAGTGTAAACAAGATCAGGCGATTTGACTGGTTAAATAACGAATTTAACCACTTTGTCACAAAGACCAAGCTGCCTGCGAGCTGAATAACAAGCATCAGAGTGAATTCCCCGTTAAGAATCGGCAAGGCGGCTTCCTTGGCGATTACCACTACCATCCAGGTGAAAATAAGTGCCGTCATTTGTTCTCGCGGCCATTTCCATCCTGAGTAAAGAAGATTCATAAGTAAGGCGAGCCATACACCCTTTACTCCGCCATTAAAGTATATAAGCGACATGGGGGCTTGTAAGACGAGTGAAAAACTGAATAGCACGACACTCAGTTTCCATACAGCAATAAATAAAAATACAGCATTGCTGTAGATATCTGCACACTCTTTCCCATAGCGCAGTCTTGCAAACACACCGCCTGCGATGAAAGCCAAAATTAGTGCCAAGTGTGAAGCCGGAAGCGTTAAGGATCCAATTGTAAACCACTTCATTGATCTATTTCAGCTTCGCCATCATATAATAAACGGCGTCGCTCACATGACCTACTTCTGTTCTGTACCCAGCTTTTTCAAGCATGGCTTTCATCTCTTGAGACGATATGCGGTGATCAATCGGCGGTCCCGCTTCTGATTCAACAGCTTCCCAATCGAGTATCAGCCACTTTCCGTCTGAACGCAGATAGCCTTTTAATTCTTGCATCATTTTTTCAAGGTGCGGAACTTCATGCAAGACAAGGGAAGCAATGGCCACATCTATGCTTTGCTTATCAAGCGGCAGCTCTTCAATTGTTGATAAAATATAATTGATGTTCGATACACCTTGCTCAGCTGCACGTGCCTTTAATAAATCCAGCATCGGCTGCTGCACATCCACCGCATGCACATCCGTATGTACTTGATTGGCGATTGGAAGTGTTAAGTACCCATTTCCGCAGCCTAGATCGGCCACTGTGTTTTCTGGGTTCAGCTGTAACAGTTCTAGGACATGATCAACCGGCAGCCATTTTTGCCGATCCGGATGCACCAATTTTTCTGCCTTCTTATAATTAAACAGTTTGTCCGTCATTCGTCATCGCTCCCTTTATACCTCTGATGGTATACATCATACATTAACAAATTTCCTTCGTCCAACATTTTACATTGATTGGATTCCCTCATTAAAACACAAATAAGCAAGCTGCCCTGCGAACGGACAGCTTGCTTAGGTGTCAAGATTAGAAGCCCCAGCCTACATATGCTGAACCAACAATAATTAATAGAATGAACAAGACAACGATTAACGCGAAACCGCCGCCGTAACCTCCGCAACCACTCATCAATAACACCTCCCCTTTCTCTTACAATTACAGAGTATGCAGATAGTGACAGTTTGCCCGGGCAAATGCCCATTCGGAAGAATTGATGAGGCGGAGCCGGGTGGGGTTAGCGGTTTATGAAGGTTTCTTCGATGGGTTTTACGCTCTAACGGCGGCTTGGGATATTCTAACGGCGGTAAACTGAATTCTATCGGCGGCTTTTGCCTTTCTATCGGCGCAATGCTGCTTTCTACCAGCAACTCCGCAACTCCGCAATACCGCCGCTGCAGAGCACTTCCTCAGCCTCTCGCTCTCCACTATAGAAAAAAGCTGCGACCCCCAGAAGGTCACAGCTTTGATCTATTAAAAGTTAATATATTTAGCTGGATCAACAGCATTCTCTTTGCCAAGTGTCCACGGTCCTTCGTGGATTTCAAAGTGTAAATGCTGGCCATATGAACGGCCTGTGTTACCCATGTATCCGATCGTTTGTCCTTTAGATACGTGGCCGCCTTGCACCACGCGGTCAGACATATGCGCGTAGACAGTGGTAAATACTTTACCATTGATAGAGTGAGAGATCATGATCGCATTTCCATAAGTAGATGAATAATACGAGCGAATCACTACTCCGTCAGCTGCCGCTACGATTGGCACACTTGCACTATTCGCAATATCGATCCCTTTATGGTCACCTAAGCTTCTCGTACCGAAATTTGAAGACACGCGGCCCTGTGCCGGACGTGTAAAGGAACCAGATGAAACGGCTGGTGCATCATTTGAACGGCCGGAAGATGGCGCTGGCGCAGCTTTTTCTTCCTTAGGTGCCGGAGATGAAGGACGTTTTTGGCTCTCGGCTTCTCTTTGTTTTCTTTCGCGCTCTAAACGTTCTTGTTCTTTGCGTTTTCTTTCTTCTTCAGCTAGGCGAGTTTTTTCAGAAGCAATCGCTTCTTTAATCGCTGCTTCTTGATCAGATAGAAGCTTGTTTTCTTCTTCCATGCCGATTTTTTCTTCATGAGCATGGTCTTCTTCGTCCACCAAATGCTTCATGATTTTGTTTTTCTCCGCTTTCTTTACATCAAGCTCTGATTTTAACGTTTCAAGATCACTTAGCATGTTTTCAAGGTTAGCTAAGTCTTCTTTTACTTTCTTCTCACTTGCTTCAAGCTGTGCTTTATCTTTCTCTTGTTCTTCTAAAATACTTTTATCTGCATTCACAAGAGTCGTAACAGCTGTCGCGCGGTTGATGAAATCACTGAAGCTTTCTGAACCTAGCAGCACATCCACATAGCTTGCAGAACCGCCGCTTTGCTGAAGAGAACGTGCCCGGTCTTGAAGAACTAAATTACGCTCCGCAATTCGAACCTTTAACTCTTTAATTTCTTTTTGCAGCTTCGCAATTTCAGCTTTTGTCGTTTCAATTTGCTCCTGCTTTTTACGGATCTTTGATTCTGCATCCATAATCGCTGTATCTAATTTTTCAATTTCAGCAGATAATTTATCCTGCTCTCCTTGAAGTTCACTAATCTTGCTATTTTTATCTTCAATTGATTTCTCAATATCTGAACGTTTATTTTCAATTTGATTTTGACGGTTCTCCAGATCAGAAAGTTTAGAAGCTGATACCTCTCCTGTTAAGCCAAAAGTGCTTCCTAAACCAAGTGATGCTGCTAAAGCAATCGTCAGACTGACACGTTTCTTCAACAGTGATTCTCCTCCCTTTTCCCCAATCAATCATTTTGTATGTTTACTTCTTTGTAGATAGGTTACAGTTAACTATAAGTTAAATTTTTAAGAACTTGCGGACGGACATGAAACTTCCCCACATGCCGATGAATGCGCCAATTAAGATAATAATGCCGCTCACTTGCAAGACGAACGGGAAGTAATCAAGCAATTGGATAAACTCTCCCTGCAATCGCATCGCGGCTTCATCTGCTACATATCGGTAACCGATGACAACGGCGAGGATTGGCAGAACGGATCCGAGAATACCAAGCCACAATCCTTCTAAAATAAATGGCCAGCGAATAAACCAGTTGGTCGCACCTACTAACCTCATAATCTCAATTTCCTTACGGCGAGCAAAAATCGTAATTTTGATCGTATTGGAAATTAAAAACATCGCTGTAAATAATAACCCAAGAATGAGCACAAGTCCAACATTTCGACTTGTTTTTAAGACATCAAATAATTTTTCGACTTTCTTTTCGCCATAGATCGCGGCTTCAGTTGCGGTAAACTTCTCGATTTTTTTTGCTGCTTTCGGCGTATCAATCGGACGTTTTGTCTTTACGATATAGACATCGTAAAGCGGGTTGTTTTGTTCAAACAAGGCAAAATCGTCACCTAAATCTTTAATTAAGTTCTGCAGCTCTTTTTCTTTCGACGAATATTCTACACTATCCACTTCTGGCAGATTGGCAATCTTCTGCTCGAGCATCTTTTTATCCGCATCAGACGCTTCTAATTTCACATGCACTCGCACTTCTACGTCTTTTTCAATATCGGTGGCTACTTTGTTCATATTTAGCATGACAACCAGGAACACACCGACTAATAGTAAAGTAACCGTCACTGCAGATACAGCTGCAAATGTCATCCAGCCATTTCGGCGCAGGTTCTTGAAGCTCTCACGGTAGTGGCGTCGTAATGTACTAGCCTTCATATCCGTAATCACCTCGCTGTTCATCACGTACGATTCGTCCGCCTTCAATGGCAATGACCCGGCGTTTAATCGTATTCACTATGTCTTTATTATGAGTGGCCATCACGACGGTCGTTCCTGTCGCATTGATCGCTTCAAAGATACTCATGATATCCCAAGACGTTTCTGGATCTAAGTTCCCTGTCGGCTCATCCGCAATCACTACTTTTGGTTTGTTGACGATGGAGCGGGCAATCGATACACGCTGCTGCTCTCCGCCTGACAGTTCATCCGGTACCATTCGAGCCTTGTGCTTTAACCCAACAAGGTCTAACACTTCCATAACCCTTTTCTTTATGTACTCGGGTGATTCTTCTATAGATTCTAATGCAAATGCAATATTTTCATATACGGTTAATGTCGGAAGAAGTTTAAAGTCTTGGAACACCACTCCGACTTGTCTGCGTAAATAAGGAACGCGATGATCTTTCAATGTGGCAAGCTGAATGCCATTTACGATAATGTTTCCGCTCGTTGGTTTCTCTTCGCGGTACATCATTTTAATAAACGTGGATTTACCAGCTCCGCTTGACCCGACGACATAAATAAATTCGCCTTGTTTGATCGTGACACTGATATCATTGACAGCCACGACGCCATTCGGATACTTCTTGGTCACGCCTTTCATTTCTATCATCCATATCACCTAACATTTTTTATTATTACTAATTTTTTCAGAAAAAAAAGCTGACTCCATCAGCTTTAGCTCCGCTCTATTTCAGACTCATTATATCATTGTTCTTAGTGAAATTCAGGTAAAATTGTGTTACATTTTCGTATCAGACTGTAATATATCTGTGGTATTTTGTCTTTTTTTGCTGCAAAAAAGCGCTAGCGGAGATCCACTAGCACTTCTTGTCTTTCACGTATTCTTATTTCTTCGCTGCTAACCACTCAGCTACTGCTTCCGCATCTTCACCTTGAACGACGTTTGGAGGCATTTGTCCTTGACCGTTTTTAATGACACCTAAAATGTCATCTTTACTTTTGTCTGCGCCAATTTTATCTAAAGCCGGACCCATCCCGCCTTCAAGATTGCCGCCGTGACAGCTCATACAGCTTTTGTTGTACACTTCTTGTCCAGCAGACGCATCTGCTGTTTCAGCCGGCGCTTCTTCAGTTGTTTCTTCCGTTGCCGGTTCTTTTTCTTCCTCAGGTGCTGCCTCCTCGTCGCCTCCGCATGCTGCGAGTGCCATAGAAGACCCTAACAAAATCGCTAATAATGACTTTTTCAGCTTCATCTTATTCCTCCTCAGGAAAATATTGTTCACAACATAATTATACCAGTTTTAACTTAAATTGAAACCTTCTCCCAACACCTCAGACGCATCCATAACGACCACAAACGCTTTCGGATCAATGTCTTTCACCAATTGTTTTAATTTTGTGAATTCCGATTGATCAATGACACACATTAAGACAGGCCGTTCTGAATCCGTGTATCCGCCTTGTGCAGATAACCGAGTAATTCCGCGATCCATTGTATGTATAATGCTCGCTTTCACTTCTTCCTGCTTCTCAGTAATAATCATAACCATTTTCGACCTTGTTAAACCTACTTGAATTAAATCAATGGTTTTACTCGTCACATATAATCCTATTAAAGCGTAAAGCCCCTTTTCAATATTAAATACTGCCGCCGCAGACAGGACAATGATTCCATCAATAATAGCTACGCATTTTCCTAACGACATATTCGTGAATTTATGAAGGATTTGTGCCGCTAGATCGGTTCCGCCCGTTGACCCTTTTCCGCGAAAAACAATGCCAAGTCCCAGTCCTACGCCAATTCCTCCGAAAAGCGCGCCCAGCAGCGGCTCAAGCGTCCAAGGCTCCCACTCCCTCGTCAAATAGACAATTAGAGGCAGGAAGGCTGTTCCTATTAATGTTTTTACCCCGTATTGGCGGCCTAAAATCAAAACACCCGTAATAAACAGCGGAATGTTAAACGCCCATTGGACATACGCCGGTTCCCAGCCGAATAAACCTTTTAATATCGTACTAATGCCGCTTACCCCGCCAGAGGCCACCTCATTCGGCAGCAAAAACACGTTAAAGGCTATGGCCACAATGGCAGAACCGACTGCTACATAGGCATATTCAATCAGTTTTTCAATGGCAGGTGTTCGGCTATTTCTTCTTCGATTCATGATGACACTCTTCCCTTCTCAAAAAGCCATATAATTTTGAAAAAAAGTATAGCATGACGGCGCGTGCAAAGGAATATTGCTTAGGTGACGTGGTAAAGAAAGAAAGAAAGAAAGACAGGAATTACTTTCCAGAGTCATGTAAACTAGTAAAACTGCAACTTTCGACTGATAGAGAGTGATTTTCCTGTTTTTGTATAATAGATACGTACTGATTTTGGAAGGAAGTGACGCATTGAAGACGTTTGGAGCAATCGTTTTATTTATTGTAGTAGGAATTATTTTTTGGGGCATTCTTATGGCGATTTCAGAAGCAAATATGCCCGTCAATGAATATATCTATCTCCAGCCTGGAGAAGGCGGAAATGTCATTTTATTTCTTTACGCTATATTTCTCACGATTTGCTTTTTTGCCGTGATGAATAAGCTATGGAATTACATGAAATATAAAACGGGCCGCAGTAAAGAACCGTTCGAATGGAAGTCATTTATCTCAGGATTTCTGCTTTTCGCCGGCATTCCCCACCTTATTTTTCTGCCGCTTCTCTATTTTGCCGTACATAACTATATCGCCTTTACAGAAAAAGAAGTCGTGGTTGCGCCTTTTTGGGACCTGACGAATCATCGCTACAGCTGGGACGCAATCGATGCCATTGAAGCGGGCTACGAGTATGATGAAGGCAGTTATTATGGCGATTACACTCTTTACTTTATTGACGGACGCGATTGGAATCTATGGGAAGAGGATGCCGATGTTGCCGCTAAGATCGTGGAGATTGATCGATTAGCTAAAACGCTAGGTGTAGAGAAAGAGTTTTGGAATATGCCTTACTCCAATGATCTCTACCATTGGTCAGATGAAAGCGATGTGTCTTCAGAGACGCTGCATGAGCTGTTTATGAATTAACTTTCAGAAATGATGTGACAGAAATGAAGGGATTAAGCATCCTTGGCGTTATGTTTGGCGCAATGATCGTTTGGTACTTCGTGTTGGCGGGAGCGGTTCATTCATTCCAGCCTGAACACGAGTATTTATATTTTCAACCGGGTCTCGGAGCGATCATTATTCCGTTTATCTATGCCTTTTTCCTTGGACTGTCTACTTTCTTTATGATTGGTCGGCTTTTGAAATGGAAGGAAAACAAGAGGACATATAGGAAACAATCACTCTATTGGAATGGATTTTCAAGCAAAAAAGAGATCGTTACTTGGGTGATATTGCCGAATCTGATCTTGGCACCCTTCATGTATATGGCGATGGATAACTATTTGCTTGTGACAGAGAAGGAAATTGTCATTGCCCCTTTTTGGGATCTAGATAGCCAACGTTATAGTTGGGAATCAGTTGACAGCGTAGAACTGGGGTATGATTACGATGAAGGCCGATACTTTGGCTATTATGATTTATACCTGCTGGACGGAAATAGCTGGGATCTTTGGGCTGATGGCGAGGAAGCTGCAGGTGAGCTTCTGAACGTAGACTGCTGGGCGAAGACACAAGGCGTGGAAAAAGAATTTTGGAGCCAGCCTTTTAGAGATGTGGAGAAATTAGCGGATGATGTGAATTATGCTGAAGCTGACATTATAGAGTTATTCGAACTGGATCGTGGCTACCAATGAAAGTGATCTTGTCTATTCTTTTCATCTCTTTCGTTACTTATGGTTTGTATCCTGTTTTCAGCGACATGGCTCAGCCCGAGGCGCCAGTTGAAGAGTATATTTATTTCCAGCCCGGTGAAAGCACAGTGGCCATTCCGATCGTATACGGGGTTCTCGTCAGCTATACGCTACTGTTTATTGCCGGTTCGGTCTGGAAATTGATGAGTAAAAAAGAATCCTCTCATTATCAGCGGGAATCCAAGCAACAAAAGAAGCGCAAGAAACCGAGGAAAGCCCCTCGCAAGAAACAACCGTCTATTAAAAAAGAAAGATCCGTTTCTTTTTGGAAAAAATACCACCTGGATGTTTGGCTGTTCATCGTCCTGCCGAACTTCGTCTTGCCGATACTTTTATATCAAGCGAGCCAAAACTATATCCTGATGACTGAAAAAGAAATCGTCGCCTCATCGCTGCTGGAGGTCGGGCAAACCCGCTACAGTTGGGAAGCCATTGACTACGCTGAGCTTGGCTATGAGTTCGAGGACAATTCCTATGTTGGCTATTACGAACTTTATTTTCTCGATGGCCGCTCCTGGAACATTTGGGCGAACCGAGGAGATGGACCCGAGCAGCTTTTGGCCGCCGACCGATGGATCAAAAAACAAGGGATCGAAAAAGAATATTGGAGCAAGCCTGAACAATCAGTAGACCAATGGGTCGAGCGCGGTGTTCATACACGGGAGGCGCTGGTGGAGTTGTTTGATATAAGTGAGTATGAATGAATGCCTGGTGGCGGTGAATTGTTTGGGTCTGATAGCAAATAAACGTTATTTGAGACGTAGTCTTTAAAAAATGGGCATGTTGCTAGCATATTGACTGCCATCATTGCGTATAATATAATGATCTTAGTGATCAGGCCCATGTTCCTTCCGAGGACTGGGCTATTTTTATGGGGTGAATTTTCTTGAAGCCATTTCAAACACATAGACAGCAAATATCGATTTTACGTGGTAGAGGCTTAGTCATTAAAAATGGTTCTACTGCTATGCGCATTTTTGAAAGAGAAAATTATTACAACGTAATTAACGGGTATAAGGACATTTTTTTAATTAAAGATCAAAATGGACAACCCATTATCCCTGAAACCTATGTAACTAACACTACCATTGATGAAATTTACCACCTTTTCTCACTTGATCGTGAACTAAGGAATTTATTTCTAAAGTACTTATTAATATTTGAAAACAGCATGAAATCAAAAATCTCTTATAGATTTAGTGAAAAATTTAAAGAGCCTCACGCATATCTACTTTGGAAACATTATTCAAGTTCCAACCTCAACCAAGTTTTAAACCTCATCGCCATCATATCAAATAAAATAAAACAAAAATCATCTGACAAAAAGAACAACTCAATAAAGCATTATTTAACAGTTCATGGAAATGTACCTTTATGGGTGTTAGTGAACGATTTAACTTTAGGAAACATTTCTAATTTTTATCAAGCTTTAGATGACACCTTAAAAGAAAAAATAGCTAAAGATTTTTCCTTACAGTTTAAGAGAGATTATGGTGCAGCTTTTCAAATATCAAAGGAATCAATAATAGACGTATTAAAAATTGCAAATCTTATTAGAAATTTATGCGCTCATGAAGAAAGATTATATAACTTTAAACTACACCACCAAACAAGAACAAGACACAATTCCCAATTGCTAAACATTCCAGGCACCCAACTAGATGGCAGGCTATTCACTATGTTTGCGCTGCTAAAATTAGTACTTCCTAAAAAAGAACACAAAGAACTGAAAAGCTCATTAGACAAACTATTCAACAGCTATCAAGGTAAATTTCCCACATTACCTTTTGCAGATATATTAGCTATTATGGGCTTTATTCCAAATTGGAAAATCTACTTTTAAGCCATTCTACAGGTCTACTCATTAACTGGTTCGGAATGGCGAAAACACTTGTTTAGAGTGCTGATCTCCACCATATATAAAATATAATTCACAACATTGCAAAACAGCCCGCACATTTAGCGCGGGCTATCTCTAAGCTACTTATTATAAACGTGAACGCAAGTAAGCATTAATAAACGGAGTAATATCGCCATCCATCACGCCTTGTACGTTTCCGCTTTCTTCATTAGTACGGTGATCTTTAACCATAGAATAAGGATGGAACACATAAGAACGGATCTGGCTTCCCCATCCGATCTCTTTTTGCTCACCACGGATTTCCAAAAGCTCCGCTTCTTGTTCCTCTAAACGCTTTTGATATAATTTCGCCTTCAGCATTTTCATCGCCGCTTCACGGTTTTTGATCTGCGAGCGTTCTGATTGGCAAGTAACAACCGTGTTTGTCGGCGTATGCGTGATACGAACGGCTGAATCCGTCGTATTGATATGCTGACCGCCGGCGCCGCTTGCCCGGTACGTATCAATTTTCAAATCTTCTGTCCGAATTTCAATCTCGATATCTTCATCAAATTCAGGCATAACCTCACAAGAAACAAACGACGTATGGCGGCGGCCTGAAGAGTCAAATGGAGAGATCCGCACTAAACGGTGTACCCCTTTTTCCGCTTTCAAGTAGCCGTATGCATTATGTCCTTTGAACAAAAGCGTGACACTTTTAATTCCAGCTTCATCTCCAGGAAGATAATCAAGTGTTTCCACTTTGAAGCCTTGCTTCTCACCCCAGCGAGTGTACATACGAAGCAGCATAGAACCCCAATCTTGAGACTCCGTTCCACCCGCACCTGGGTGAAGTTCCAAAATGGCGTTATTTTTATCATGCTCACCGCTCAATAACAATTGAAGCTCAAAATCGCCCATGCTCTTCGTAAAATCAGTGATTTCTGATTCTAGATCGGCACGAAGCTCTTCATCTTCCTCTTCCTTCACAAGTTCATGCGTTAATTCAAGATTTTCTTGTGTCTCCAGAAGAGCATTGTATTCATTCACGATTTCTTTCAATGCATTTGACTCATTAATGACTACCTGAGCCGCTTGCTGGTTATCCCAAAAATTCGGCTGAAGCATTTCATCTTCCAGTGCCGCGATTCTAGCCTCTTTGTTTTCTAAGTCAAAGAGACCCCCTAAAGTCCGCTAATTTCTTAGCTGTTCTGTCTAGCTCATTACGTATTTCAAATAATTCCATCCTTGCACCTCATCTAATTTTCTTGTGGATCAGCATGACTGGCTGACCCACGGATTTTTTAATCTAAACAGCTGGCGCCATCAAGGTATTTTGCCAGTTGCTGATATATTCATGAAAGTTGCTGATAAAACTCAAAAGTTGCCGATATCCATCAGAAAGTCGCTGATAAAACCATGAAAGTTGCTGATATCCTGATCAAAGTTGCTGATAAGCGACTGAATCACTTGATCGAGACCAGTCGCTATCGGCTATTCATTTCACCCACAGCAGTTCTTGTATTTCTTCCCGCTACCGCATGGACAATCCTCGTTTCGTCCGACGGCTGGGGCTTTACGCACTGGTTTCTTTTTCGCTTTCGTGCCTTCGTCTTCTTTCGGGTTTACCGCTTGGCCTTTAGCCACTTCCTGTCGCTCAAGGTTGTTGCGGATTTCCGCTTTCATGACGTACTTGGCAGCCTCTTCATTAATGGAAGCGACCATGTTTTCAAACATCGCAAAGCCTTCGTTTTGATACTCGCGGAGCGGATCAATTTGACCGTATGCCCGCAAGTGAATGCCTTGACGCAGCTGGTCCATCGCGTCGATATGGTTGATCCATTTTGAATCCACAGCACGCAGCAAGACCACCTTTTCAAACTCACGGGTTTGCTCTTCGCCCATTTGTTCTTCTCTTTCATCATAGCGTTCTTTCACTTTAGCAAAAATCAGCTCGACGATGTCATCCGCATCTTTGCCTTTTAAATCCGTTTCACTTAATTCTCCGTCACTTAAAAGCGTGGCATTGGCATAATCCGCAATCCCTTGCAGGTTCCATTCTTCCTCGGCTTCCGCTTCATTCACATGCGCATTCACTACTTGAACAATAGACTGCTTAATCATTTCTTCCATGATCTCGCGAAGGTTTTCACTTTCTAACACGTCATCACGTTGTTTGTAGATAATTTCACGCTGCTGGCGAAGTACATCGTCATATTCTAACAAACGTTTACGCGCATCGAAGTTATTGCCCTCAACGCGTTTTTGAGCGGATTCCACCGCGCGGCTGACCATTTTACTTTGGATCGGCTCGTTATCATCCATCCCAAGTTTTTGCATCATCGCTTTCATATTATCAGAGCCGAAACGGCGCATTAATTCATCTTCCATGGATAAGTAGAATTGCGTAATACCCGGGTCGCCTTGACGTCCGGAACGTCCGCGCAGCTGATTATCAATTCGGCGTGATTCATGGCGCTCGGTGCCAATTACCGCTAAACCGCCAAGGTCAATAACCCCTTCGCCAAGTTTAATATCGGTACCGCGTCCTGCCATGTTCGTCGCGATTGTGACAGACCCTGGCTGACCCGCTTCCATAATAATATCGGCTTCGCGTTCATGGTTTTTGGCATTTAAAATATTATGAGGCACGCCGCGCTTTTGCAGCATGCTGGAAATCAGCTCAGACGTTTCTATCGCTACCGTACCAACCAATACCGGCTGTTTTAATTGATAACGCTGATAAATATCTTCTACGACCGCACGGAACTTGCCTTCCATGGAAGCATAGATCAAATCCGCTCTATCATCACGGGCAATCGGACGGTTCGTCGGAATCGCAATAACTCGCATATTATAAATATTTCGGAACTCTTCTTCCTCGGTTTTCGCCGTACCCGTCATACCGGAAAGCTTTTCATACATCCGGAAGAAGTTCTGGAACGTGATCGTCGCCATCGTCATGCTTTCATTTTGAATGTCGACGCCTTCCTTCGCTTCAATCGCCTGATGCAATCCGTCACTGTAGCGGCGCCCTTTCATTAAACGGCCAGTGAATTGGTCAACGATCACCACTTCACCGTCCTGCACCACATAATCTACGTCTTTGTGCATCGTGACATGCGCTTTTAACGCTTGATTAATATGATGATTTAACGTGACATGCTTTAAATCAAACAAGTTTTCAATGCTGAATGCTTTCTCCGCTTTGTTAATCCCGTCTTCCGTTAAGAGTACACCTTTTGTTTTCTCATCAAAGGTAAAATCATCTTCTTTTTTCAGCGTGCGGACAAAACTGTTGGCATGGATATATAATTGAGTCGACTTTTGTGCCTGTCCAGAAATAATCAATGGCGTACGTGCTTCATCGACTAAAATGGAATCGACTTCATCGATCACGGCATAATGAAGCGGACGCTGCACTTTATGCTCTTTATATAGAACCATGTTGTCCCGCAAGTAATCAAAGCCTAATTCATTATTCGTTCCGTACGTAATATCTGCCTCGTAAGCTGCTTTTTTCTCTTCTTTCGATAGGCTGTTCAAATTCAAGCCCACTGTCAAACCAAGAAATTCATAAAGCTGGCCCATTTCCATCGCGTCACGGGAAGCCAGGTATTCATTGACCGTAATGACGTGAACGCCTCTGCGTGTAATCGCATTTAAATACACTGGCATCGTCGCGGTTAACGTTTTACCTTCCCCTGTTTTCATCTCGGAAATGTTGCCTTCATGAAGGGCAATCCCCCCCATTAGCTGCACGCGGTACGGATAAAGCCCAAGCACACGGCGAGCACCTTCCCGCACAACAGCAAAAGCTTCTGTCAGCATTTTATCGAGATCTTCCCCATTAGCATAACGCTCTTGAAATTCAGCGGTTTTGGCACGAAGCTCATCATCCGACAGCTTCTCCATCGCATCCGAGAGTTCTTCTACTTTTATGGCCATCTTTTCTAAACGCTTCACTTCGCGTTTATTCGCATCAAACACTTTATCTAATAAACCCATTAACAAACGCTCCTTTTTATCTCACAAGTTAGTCTGTGAACTGAGCTTTATTTCACAATTTTCCTATTTAATATTACCATTATCCACAAGGTGAAACAACTAACGGGCCTAGCTGATATGAAATGTAAAAGCCGTTCGCTCAGGTGTGAAAGGCAAATAGGCTTTTTATTGAAAGGCGTTCTTTGCCTTTAAGGGAAAAGATCTTTTGACCCAAGCACCTAACTGCTTTTACTAGACAGCACCTAAAAGAAAAACGATGCTCCTATTGGCAGGAACATCGTCATCAATTATGATTCGACTGTTTGAGCTGCTTTTCCACCTTGTTCTAAACGCTCGCGAAGCTCGCCTTCCATTTCCTTTGCGCGTTTAGATAAGCTTGGCGCAGAAACCCCTAAGCGCTTAGCAAGAGCGGCATTCGAGTAACTTGCTTCCACAATCTCATACGATTGCAGCAAGGAGAACAATGCACCAACGTAAATTTCCGGCTTACGGATCGTCGGATTTTCTTTTTGACAGTACAGATTCCATAGAAGAATCGCCGTTTGCGTGCGAAGGTCTTCCACTCCCTCTTCCTGTAAAAAGCTCTCCAGAACTTCCGCTGTACTTTTCTGAGAATCCTTTTCCCACTTCAATTCTTCAAAATCAAGCGGCTGTTCAGTTGCCTGTTCTTGTTTTTGATCGTACATAGCAAATAATCCATTTAACAAGCCTAATAGATTCTCCGCTAAGAAAAGCTGAGGGTTGTCTGTTTCTGCCTCTTTAAATTGTGAGACCATCCATTCTTTTGCAGACGATGCCATTTCTTTGTCAAAATGGAAATCAATCATAAAGAAGGTGTACTCGTTTTCAAACGGCAGCAAGCCTCCAACAATAAACGACTTGTCCATAGCGACTTCCTGGCGCGCACGTACGGCCACCTTTTCACCAGATAAGCAATCGCGAACATGATACACCGTGCCTTCTGATGCTTCCACTTCTCCGGCAACGAATTTCACTTTCGGCCAGTTTGCGACAATTTTCTGCGTACGCCCGCGGTGGATCGAACGGATACGCTCTAAAACGAATTGTTCAAGAATCGTGCGGTCTTTCTTCACCTTCTGCGTTAAAATAAACCAAATTTCAAACGCAACTAAAAACACCTGAGGATCTTTACGAAGCGCCTCATGGTTATGTAAAAGAGATTGAAATTGATTTTTCATCGGATGCGAATAATTTTCCATCGCATAATCGATTAATTGACGCTGCAAACCTTCCAGCTCTTCTAAAAGCACGCCATGAATAGCTAAGCCTTCTGATTTGCCGCAGCATTTTTTATATTTTTTTCCACTCCCGCATGGACATGGTTCATTGCGTCCAACTGACATGAATTTGTTTCCTCCTCTAGATGACTCTATCGTAATACACTTGTTCTATCTTAACATGGAATCGGGGCGAGCGGTAGGACTCTCTCACACTCGCAAAAAGTCCTATACAAAAAGAAGCTTTTCATAGAATCCCGCTTTGATTCCATGAAAAGCTTCTTTTCTCTATTCGTGCCCGATATTATGTCCCTCTTTTTCTTCTTGGAGGGTCTGAGACAGTGTCTGTGCATAAGCGTTTAAATTGTTCACTTGCTCTTGGCGCTTTTGAATCTCCGCTTGATCTGCACCTTGTTTATATAATAGGCTTAGCTCATATTCCAATTCTTTCAGCTGCTTTTGAAGTGTGGCTAATTTTTCTTCATAGACTTTCTTCGTTTCTGCAGAAACATTAGGATCAGCATCCAGCACGGAAATTTCTTCAATATATGTCATCAGCTGCGTTTCATGTCGTTTCAATTGCTTGTCCATTTGTGTATAAGATACTTCTTGGCTTTCAGCAAATTCTAGGGAGAGCGGTGTTTTTTCTCCAAAAGCGGGAGCGGTGAAAAGGGTGCCCGCTGTCAGCGCAACAGTTAACGCTGCCGTCATCGGTCCTTTGTTTTTCACTTTCCTCATTCCTTTCGTCTCTTTGGATCAATAGTGTTCACTTACCCTTCAACCCAAAGGCCGCAAACATGGAAAAAATTACTCCGCTTATATTCTCCCCATAAATAGCGCCCCATACACCAATGCTCCCCCAATCACATAGACCGGATGCACCTTCCATTTTTCAAGAAGCAAATAGGCTGCTGCCCCAATAACAACTGTTTGTAGCCACCCTGCTGATTCGTACGATTGAGTGAAAAAATCAAGCGTCATCACACCGAGGAGCACCGCAATTGCCGGGCGCACAAGCTGAGTCATCCTCTTCACTTTCGGTGATTCTTTATACTTCATTAAGAGTCCTAAGAAGGCGATCATTAATAGAAGCGAAGGGGCGACTGTCGCGAATAAAGCAACCGCTGCGCCCAGTATGCCGCCTTCCATATAGCCAATATATCCCGCCATTTTGGTCGCGATGGGACCTGGCAGTGCATTTCCAAGCGCCAGCACTTCACTGAATTCAGTGGTCGTAAGCCAGCCGTAACGATCAACCACTTCATTTTCCACTAGCGGAATTGAAGCTGGGCCCCCACCATAACCAAGTATGCCAGGTAAAAAGAATGCTAAAAACAGTTGCCAGTAGATCATGAAGTCGCCTCCTTTTTACCTTTAGAAAGCAAGGCCACCGCTAGTAAAGTTCCTATTATTATAGCTGGATGAATGTTCATCCATTCTAGCAGGACAGCGATTACTACTAGAAAAATAATCGTGATCAGCCAGCCGAACGAGCTCTGAGATTTTTTGATAAAATCCCATGTCAGCACGCCGAGCATAACACCCACGACCGGCACGACCGCTTGCGACATGCCCTGCACCCATGGCTTGTCCTTGTATGCTTGCAACACTGTTAACAGCAAAATCATAGCAATCACCGTCGGGCCGGCTGTCGCCAATATGGCCAGCACTAACCCCAGCACTCCGCCCACCCGGTAGCCGATATACCCCGCCATTTTTGTGGCTATCGGTCCAGGCAGCGCATTGCCGAGTGCCAATACATCAGAAAATTCATCATCATTCATCCACTTATATGTTTGCACCACTTCTTTATGTACTAATGGGATCGACGAGGGGCCGCCTCCATAACCCAAAATGCCGACCCGAAAAAACGCCATAAAAATATTCCAATGTTTCATCATTGCTGCACCTTTCTATCTCGAGATTTTCTTTATTTTACCACGAAGCGCCTTGAATAAGTTTTTGAATTTTCACTTATTTGTCCATGCAGAAAGAGCAGACCCCATTTTGGAGTCTGCCCATCTTCCATGCTTTCTTTTTACAGTGCCGGTGCTGGCTCTGTTTCACCTGTCAAAAGCTGAATCTTTTCTTCTAGTTCATTCAAGCGCTCTTCTAAGTCATTTAAACGCTCTTCTACACTTGCTGTTTCTTCTGCCTCTTCATCAGCTACAGGCTCTGCAGGTGCTTCTGTGCTTTCTTCAGCTGCAGGCTCTTCTTCTGTACCTTCTTCAGCTGGGGCTTCTTCTTCTGTACCTTCTTCAGCTGCTGGCTCTTCTTCTGTACCCTCTTCAGCTGGAGCTTCTTCTTCTGTGCCTTCTTCAGCTGGGGCTTCTTCCTCTGGGGCTTCTTCCTCTGTACCTTCTTCAGCTGTTGCCTCTTCTTCTGCGCCTTCTTCAGCTGGAGCTTCTTCTTCTGTGCCTTCTTCAGCTGGGGCTTCTTCTTCTGTGCCTTCCTCAGCTGGAGCTTCTTCTTCTGTGCCTTCTTCAGCTGGGGCTTCTTCCTCTGTACCTTCTTCAGCTGTTGCCTCTTCTTCTGCGCCTTCTTCAGCTGGAGCTTCTTCTTCTGTGCCTTCTTCAGCTGGGGCTTCTTCTGAAGGAGCAGAAACAATTAGCTCCTGAATCTCAGAGCTGAATACGACAACTTTTTCACTTCGCTCTTGAATTTGTTCCGTGTCTGCTCCTTTTTTAGAAAGAGCGTCTAAGCGGTTTTCAACTGCGCCTAAGCGATTCGTTAAGGATTCTAATTCTTTCACATCTTCTTGAACAGCTGTTTCTTCGGCTGGTGCTGCTTCTTCAGCCGGTGCTTTCACTGTTTCTTTATATTGAACAATTTTGTCTTCGATTTTCATTAACTGCTGATCAATCGATTTAAATTGCTGCTCTACTCCCTTATTTACTTTTTCTGCCGCTGCGTGCTGCTCAGGCGGCTGAACATCACCATGTTCTGGATTCGTTTGGCCATATACAGGAGCGGATAAAATGCTTCCCGTTGCCAAGGTTGCTACAAGTGCGGATGTTACTTTTTTGTTTTTACTCATACGTCTTACTCCTCCTTTAACATGATAAGCAATTAAGAGACGGACAGCGTGATACAGCCCTCGTCCAGAATTTATCTGAACGCCCTTTACGCTTTTCATCGTACCGAGGATGACTGAAAAACCCAAGACCCCTTCTAGAAAAAGGGAATAACCGACTGTCCTGTTTCCATTTTTATCAATTTTATTGGTATTTCACTTATTAAAATGGTTAAAAATTCCGCATTCCTATTGAGTAATATAATAGAAATAACCACTGTACATGTGATTACATCAAGGTTTAACATGTTTTATAACTGGAATGTTACACATATTTATCCAATTGTCATACAAACCTTCTATTTTCCTAATGTTTCGTCATTTGGCGTAATATTTTTTGCACATTATATATAAAAGAAAACCCTACAGACTTTTCTGCAGAGTTATCTATGGAATAAATAAATTAATTTTGACGAGATTCTTTTAAGAAATCTCTAGCTGTTTTGCTAAACAGCTTTCCTTGCTGTATCAACTCCACTTCTTTCAGCACCTAAGACTCACGGGGCTTTTTAAAACTTGGGCGTGAATTGGTCGCTGATTGTGCACATCTCTCTTCCTTTTTACACACTGCCGCCACATCCTTTAAAAACTTATTCACTAAAAACCCCCTGCAAAAATATTTCTGCAGGGGGTTCTGTGTCTCACACTCAGTTCGTTTCAATCAAACCATATTTTCCGTCACTTCGTTTGTACACAATGTTTGTGCCATTGCTGTCAGCATCTGTATAGATGAAGAAGCTGTGACCAAGAAGGTTCATTTGCAGAACGGCTTCTTCGGAATCCATCGGTTTAAGATCGAATTGCTTTGTACGAACGATTTCTAAATCTTCAGTTTCTTCATCTTGCACAGTTGGCATCGCTGCCGGATCTGCCGCAACAGAAGCGAAGTAATCAGAAGGCTCGCCTTTTTCACGGAATTTACGGTTCACTTTTGTTTTATGCTTGCGGATTTGGCGCTCTAATTTATCGACAATCAAGTCAATGCCCGCATACATATCTTCGTTGCGCTCCTCTGCGCGAAGCACAAGGTCTTTCATCGGAATTGTTACTTCGACTTTCGCGTTTCTATCAGAGTATACTTTCAAGTTAACGTGTACAGTTGCATTCGGAGTTTCGTTAAAATAACGATCTAACTTGCCAATCTTTTTCTCGACGTATTCACGAATCGCCGGAGTTACCTCAATGTTTTCTCCACGAATGTTGTAAGTCATCATGTAAACTCCTCCTTAACTTATAGCTATGTCTATATAATTCACCTTTTACCCTCTTATCTCCTGCTTAATCCTGAAAAATATTTTGTCGAATTTTTGACATTCAGATCATAATCTCCCAAATGATGCAGAACCAGTGAAAGCCAGTGTTTTCAAATAAAACTCTGCCTAAAGCTTTTGATTAAGAGGGGCGTTCTATTCAGAAATAATTAATAGGAATTCTTGCATGAAACATTCATGATTAGACAAAAATACACTTAATTAAGTAAGGGACAACGAACCAATACTCTTCTCTAAACGCTGATCGACTTCCTTCGCATCTTCTATATGTCCAATGATCATGTGATGGGCTTGATCAAATAATTTTTTCGCTTCCGCGAGTTCTCGTTTCGTTTCCATCGACAGCTGTTTCTGCTCTTCAATCATACGCTGAATCGCACCGATATCCATTTGGCTTTCTTGAATGGATGTTAAAATATGATCAATCTTTTCCGCGGTATGCAAACTCACTTCGATGCCTTTGTCTACCAGTTCTTTACTTTTGCGGGCCGCTCCCAAAGCTTGTTCAATTTCCGTGCCTAAAGCAGATGTTAACGCTTGAATGTTTGATGTACTGTTTGACGTACTCTCCGCAAGCTTTCGGACTTCCTGAGCCACGACCGCAAAGCCTTTGCCGTAATCACCGGCACGAGCGGCTTCAATAGAAGCATTCAGTGCCAGCAAATTCGTCTGTTCAGCAATGCTTTCGATCACACCGACGATCGAATGAATCTCTACCGATCTTTCGCTTAAACTTGCCATATGGCTTTCAGAAGACTGAATCTGCTCGCCAAGCTGCTTAATCACTTCGGCCGTTTTATTGACTTCAGCCGCTCCCTGCTTAGAGTCCTTCACCATATCAACTGAGTGCTGCTTTAAGGAATCTCCTTTTTCATATAAATCAATCGACTTTTGAGACGACTGCTCACTTAAAGATGACACATTTTCAAACTTCTGTTCAATCTGGCCCACCGCTTCACCAAGTACATGATGCTGAGAGTTCACCAGTTCATGCTGACTCACCGCAGCCGCTAATTCATCGCGCACCGTCAGTAAATGTCTCTTCTCATCCGTTTCTCTCATTTCATACGCAGCTTTTAATTCACTTAACTCCTGCTGCAGCTCTTCCGCTAACTCATTTCGTTTCGACCGAAACATTTGCCACACCCCTTATCCCATTCAATACAAACCCTAGCTTAATTCTTTATCTATTTATATGATACGCTAGTTTATTGAAGTACACGAGAGTTATTTTGGGGTCAGTCCCCCGCTCTAATAATGCATTAAAGTGTTGAAGTGATTTTTACTTCTATATTAATGTGAAAGAAAGATGATCCTTTTAAAAATGTAAATGTGTTGTATAAAATGTATATATTAAAAGAAGGAAAGAATATTGAACCAATTTAAAAGGAGACAAGGAAGCTGTTACAGCTTCCTTGTCTCCTCACTCTGTTGAAAAAAGAATCTGTCAATGAACATGACGAGAATTTTTGGAGTCATGCTCATTTTTTCTTGTTCTAACAAATGGTTTCTTCTATA
>NZ_JAFBES010000005.1 GCF_016908875.1 Bacillus ectoiniformans
TACATAGGAAATCCCTCTCATGTTAGTTGATGAGAAGGATTTTAATCTTAATTTTAGATTTTGTCTATTGCCTAAGGTGTTTTTCAACACTATGAAACCCTTGAAATGTCGACATTTCAAGGGTTTTTCTGATGTGACTCAGTACTTGTCTAAGATTAACGAGAGTAGAACTCAACGATAAGAGCTTCGTTAATTTCAGCAGGAAGTTCAGAACGCTCAGGAAGGCGAGTGAAAGTTCCTTCTAGCTTGTCTTGATCAAAAGTTAAGTATTCAGGTACGAAGTTGCTTACTTCAACTGCTTCTTTAACGATTGTTAAGCTGCTAGATTTTTCGCGAAGGCCAATTGTTTGACCAGGTTTTACTTGGTAAGAAGGAATGTCAACGCGTTGTCCGTTCACAGTAACGTGACCGTGGTTAACTAGCTGACGCGCTTGACGGCGAGTACGAGCTAAACCAAGACGGTAAACAAGGTTATCAAGGCGAGTTTCAAGAAGGATCATGAAGTTTTCACCATAAACACCTTTCATTTTACCAGCTTTATCAAATAAGTTACGGAATTGACGCTCAGTTACTCCGTACATGTGACGAAGTTTTTGCTTCTCTTGCAATTGTAAACCGTACTCAGAGATTTTTTTGCGTTGGTTTGGACCGTGTTGTCCAGGAGCGTAAGGACGCTTTTCTAATTCTTTACCAGTTCCGCTTAGTGAGATTCCTAGGCGGCGGGAAATTTTCCAGCTTGGGCCAGTATAACGAGCCATAATATGACTCCTCCTTTAATGTTTTTATTTTGTTGTAAAATAAAAACCGGGTGAGACAGCAATTACATCATTTTGTTTTCATGCACCATCGCCCCAGCAGCTCAGGGTTACGCGATGCACCTTTTATATAAAAGGAACAAAATGACTCATAAAGGTGTTCACTTAGGCTGCAATATTTTACACAAAGAATAGTATATTATTTACGAAGGACTCTGTCAAGCAGCATAGAAAAAAGAAAATAAAACAACTCTCATTTATGAAACTTTAGTCGCATGATGTGTGTTATAATAGAAACAAGAAATGGTTCGTGCGTAATAATTTTCCGCAGCTTTAACACTTACATTATACAGCGCCTGCTTTTGTTCAGGCGGTGAATAGAAATCTGTTTATAATGAAATGCAGGTGATCAGCGAATGTATAAAAATAATAATCAATTAATCATTAAATATAAAGCATTGCTGTATGATTTTTTTGTCTACCGTCAAAAGCTGATAGTTAAGTCAGGAAGATGGGAGCAGGAATGGCTGAAGGTTGTTTCTTCTTTGTTTCATACAGATCGATACGAGCTTTTATGCGTATCAGGCTCTGAAGGTTCTTGCTCAGGGAAAGTCATTTCTGAGCAGGAGCTGAATCTTCTTCGCGCCAGTTTTCAGAAACCCTATCTAAGAGAAGAAGAGATTCACAGGAATCTCCCATTTATTCAGGGGATGAATGCAGGGTTTCAATTAATTTGTGAAGAGGAATTAGTGGAAGCTTATCTTTTTCTTGATGTGGAATCATCGTTTTTAAACTCTGTCGCTGACAAGGAACTGCTTCTTTTTGTTGAAGAAAGTGTTCGTTTCTCTCGGCGCTCTAAAGACATTGATTATGCGAAAGGCGATGAAGAACGCTATAAGGAATTGTTTAATGTGACCGAAAAGTTCCATTCTTCCATGAATATTGAGTATGTGCTGGGAGAAATTCTGTCCACCTTGCAAAGGGTTTTTCCTGCCTATACGTATTCCTTTTTATTGGCTATAGATGACCGGTATCGTGATCTGCCTATTGAACATTTTAACTTTGATTTGGCCAGTGAGGAAGCAATGGCCTCCTATATTGGCGGCATTGTTCAACTCGAAGTGCGGTCTTGTGATCAGTCGGCTGTTTTATATGCCCCTCTTAAAGGAAAGCAGGGGGTCTATGGTGTCCTGCAAGTAAATGTGCCTAACCAGCATAATATCCAGGAGGATGAAAAAGAGTTCATTCGGATTTTAGCGAACACTGGCGGAAGTGCAATTGAAAAAGCGAAACTTTATGAACAATCGAGACGATTAATCACGGACTTGCAGCTTATTAATGAAACTTCGCATCAGCTTAATTCTAGTGTGCGCTTTTCTGATACGACACAATTTCTTCAGCAGCAAATTTCTACGTCATTTGGCGCGGCAGCTGTCGGCTTTGTCTTCTTAAAGGATGGCGAATACGAAGTGCTTCCGGGAAGCAGTGAGCTCTTTCAACAGCGGGACGGGGAAAAATATGTTCAATATATTGTACAGAGAATTATAGTTGAGAAGGAATCCATCTTTATTGGCAAGCTCGACGCCAAGCTTGAAGATGCAGGTGACTATCAATCTTTAATGGCTGTGCCTATGGTTGAAGGAGAGCGTCTGAAAGGATTCTGTATTGTCTTAAAGACCGAGCCGTATGGATTTACATTTGAAATGTATAAATTGCTTCAGTCGTTGATTCATCACTCTACACTCGCACTAAGCAATGCCATGCTTAGGGAGGAACTGGAGAAACTGGTGGTCACTGATCATTTAACCAAGCTTTATTCAAGAAACTACCTCGATGAATGCATCACCGGTTCGATGAATAAAGATGGTCAAGGTGCGTTCTTGCTTATTGATATTGATAACTTTAAGCAAGTGAACGATACACATGGTCACCAAGTAGGTGACGAGATCATCATTCAAGTAGCGGATCTAATGAGAGAACATTCAGCTGGTGAAGATATAGCAGCACGCTGGGGAGGCGAAGAGCTGGCTATTTATTTGCCGGGGCGTTCACTTGAGTCTGGGATTGAAACAGCGGAAAGTTTAGTGAAAAATGTAGCTCGCCGGACGGAGCCTGCTATTACTATTTCTTGCGGCGTATCCTATTGGTCGTCTAGTGAAGCAATTGGCGTAAAGAAATTATTTAACCGGGCAGACGAAGCTTTGTATGTGGCTAAAAAGTCCGGGAAAAATAAAGTGACAGTACATGAAAGCTACAATCTGCATAAGGAAAAACAAAAAGAGAGCTGACGATTCATCAGTTCTCTTTTTGCCGTTCAATATTAGCTGTTATAAATAAGTCACTAATGCAGCAGCAAAAGCTTCTAGCATTTCTTCATCTGTTTCATCAAATCGGTTCTTGTCTGGGCTGTCAATATCAAGCACACCGATTAAACGTCCTTCTTTAACAAGCGGAACGACAATCTCGGACTGAGAGGCAGCATCGCAGGCAATATGGCCAGGAAATGCGTGAACGTCTGCTACCCGAAGAGTCGTTTGCTCTTTCGCAGCTGTTCCGCAAACGCCGCGGCCCAATGGGATGCGAACGCAAGCAGGCAGTCCTTGGAAAGGGCCAAGCACTAATTCGCCGCCTTCATTTAAGTAAAAACCTACCCAGTTTACGCGATCTAAAAATTGATTAAGAAGCGCAGACGCATTACTTAAATTGGCAATCAGGTTCGTTTCTCCGTCAAGCAGGGCATGCAGCTGTTTAATTACGAGCTGGTATTGCTCTTTTTTTGATCCAGTATACATAGATGTTTGAAACATAATTTCACCAGCTTTCTATATGATCCATTATTATATCATTCATTTAAAAGAGATAAATCCATTTTGCTTCTGCCTTGGCCGATGTCTTTTGCTTGATGAGCGTCAGAGCCATAGACAAGCGGAATACCCAGTTTATATGCTTCCTGAGCGATATGGATGGGAGGGTAGGCTTCTTGACATAAAGGTTTGATTGCACCGGCTCCATTATAATCTAGTTCATATCCCTTCTCTTTTATTGCAAGCAAAAGATCCCGCAGTTCACTCGTGAAGTTCTTTTCGCATGGGAAACGGTGCTGAAATTTATGAACGAGCGTAATATGGCCGATTCGTTTCGGCTTATAAATCCCAAGATCAGCTTTAATTGATTGAGCGACCGTGTGGAAGTAAGTTTCATAGATGGCCGTAGCTGAGCCATAGAGGTGGATCATCTCCTCGAATAGCTCCGCACTGTAATCCATACAATGCCAGCTGTCCCCTTTTTTTAAGAAATGGACAGAAAGAATCGAGTCATCAAGCAGGGGGCCATATTCATTAAGAAACTCAGTCGTTTCACGTTCAAATCCTTCAATATAATCTACTTCAAGGCCGATTTTAATATCGATCTCGTTTTGATAATTTTTTTTGGCCATCTGCAATGCAGAGACATACGAATCTAACAGAGAACGTTTCATTCCGCTGTCTTTCGTCGGCGTACTATCCACAAACCCTTCAGGCAAAGGAGCGTGCTCAGTAAAAGTCAGCTGCTGATACCCTTGTTCAATGGCTTCTTCTATGTATGATTCAAAGGAATCAGATGTCCCATGAGGGCAATACGGAGTATGTATATGTCCATCCCTTTTCATTTGTGGTTCCCCCTTTTGAGCGGTATATTGTAAGTGTATCAAAAAAAATATCACCATACGTCAAAAAAAAAGAAATTTCTCGTCAATAAATGTCATTTACATGGTATCATTAAACATACTAGAAAACTTTTTGAGAATATTCTTTAAACAAGTAAAAGGATACAAATTTATTAATGCTGATTAATAATGATACGGAATTTTTTAGGCAGAAGAACAGGGGGCTTATGATGAAGTTTGTCATTGGGGCCGTGTTAATAGTAAGCATTCTATTAATAATAGCCTTTTTAAATAGAAAAAAGATTGATAAAGAGATGGACGAGCTTGAAAAAAAGAAAGTGGAATTGATGCATCGTCCGGTCAACAATGAACTAGCAAAAATTAAGCGGTTAAATATGACAGGGCAGACAGAGGAGCTGTTCGACAGATGGCGTCAGACTTGGGATGAGATCGTGACAGAGGAACTCGCATCTGTAGATGAAATGCTGTTTGAATCAGAAGAGTACCTTGATAAACTCAGGTTTGGCAAATCAAAAGAAAAGAACCAGCAAATAGCCCTTCAGCTAGAAGAGTCAGAAGCGAAAATTAATGGCATCTTGTCTGAATTGGATGAATTAATGGGAAGTGAAGAACGCAACCGCACAGAAAGTGAAGAGATTAAGGATAAGCAGAGAGCAGCAAGAAAAAGATTGCTTGCTCATCGTCACACGTTCGGTAAAGCCGCTTCAGTCCTTGAAATTCAATTAGATGCTTTGTCCTCTCAATTCGATAAGTTCGAGCATTTAACAGATGAAGGGAACTATCTTGAAGCGAGAGAAATTATACTTAAGCTTCATCATGATATGAATCAGATCTTACATAAGATGGAGAGAATTCCGATTTTATTATCTGAAACAACTAGTCTGCTTCCTTCCCAGCTTGATGAAATAGAAGGCGGGTACAGGGAAATGACTCAGCAAGGGTATTTGCTGGATCACTTGCAGTTTGAAAAGGAAATCACCAGTTTGCGGACTCAGCTTCAAGCTTACTTCGACTATATTGTCAAAACGGAGATTGAAGAAGTAGAAGCAGGAGTTAATGACGTCAAAGACAGCATTGATTTCTTTTATGACCTTCTTGAAAAAGAAGTGGAAGCTAAGCATTATGTCGTTCAGAACAGTCAATCGACTAGAGAAGCCATCGAAGATTTGAAAGATGATAATGAAGATTTGCAGGCAGAAACGGAAACCGTTCAGCAAAGCTATCAATTGGCGAAAGACGAATGGAACGTTCCGCGTAAATTTGAAGAAGAAATCTATCGAATTGGCAAAAAGTATGAGCTGCTTCATCATAGAATTACTGAACAGAGAACAGCCTACTCTTTTTTACATGATGAATTAAAAGAAATTGATGTTCAGCTGAAAGAAATGAAAAAAGAACAAAAAAGTTTTGCTGAGTTCTTACAAACGCTTAGAAAAGACGAGATGGAAGCACGAAACCAATTAGATGAATTGAGAAAAAGAATTAATGATATCTTCCGCATGATCAAGAAAAGCAATATGCCAGGGGTGCCTGAATACTACCAGTCTTTAACTGAAGAATCGCAGCATCGGATTAGTGAAGTGGTTCAATGTTTAAATGAAAAGCCATTGACGATGAAGATGGTACAGGAAAAGCTGGGACAGGCCATTGAAGCAGTGAAAAACTTGGAGCAAAAGACGGAAGAAATGATCGATCAAGCGGAACTTGCGGAGCGAATCATTCAATATGGAAACAGATATCGAAGATCCCATCCAAACGTTGCCGCACAGCTTAGCCAAGCGGAGCTTGCTTTTAGAAATTATGATTACCGGACTGCGCTTGAACAAGGTGCAACGGCTATTGATAAAGTAGATCCTAAAGGGCTCAAACAGCTCGAGGATCAGTTGCGAGCTAATAGATAACGGGAAAAACCGCCACATCTGGCGGTTTTTTGTTTGGGGAATGGATACGTTTCGTTAATCAAAAAAAGCGTGCAAATGCATGCTTTTTTTGATTAAACACGGGGATGAACTTTCTTAAATCCTAATCCCTCTGCAAGTATATAGCCGGCTGCCGCTCCTGCAATGGCCGGAAGAAACCAGCCGATGCCAACAGAAAATAATGGGATGAAATCAAGGTAACTAGCTGCAAAGCTTACATCGAAACCAGCTGTAGCAAAGCCATCTAGCACGCTGACGGCTGCAGTAGGCAGCAATGCGCAAATATAAACAGCGGCATAGCCTTTAAAGAATGAATCGATAAAGGAAAGCAGCAAGAGTACGATGGCTAAGGGATAGATTGCAATCAAAACCGGCAGTGAAATCGCGATAAGCTGTGTCAGCCCCACATTCGCAATAGACAGGCTAAAGATGGATAAGATCAATACTAAAGCCCGGTATGATAAAGCAGGAAGTAAACGGTTGAAATACTGTGCTGATGCTGACACCAATCCAACTGAGGTGGTGATGCATGCAAAAAATATCGCTAAAGCCAAAATAAGCGAACCCCCGGCTCCGTATAGATGCTTAGAAGCCTGTGATAATATAGCCCCCCCATTTTCCTTTGCTCCAATGGCATCCAAACTCGTTGCCCCAATAAAGGAAAGAGATAAATACACAAGAGCCAGTCCGGTTGCGGCAATGAATCCCGCTTTAATACATAAGGAAGTGACCTCTTTGTTTGACTCAATGCCTTTTTCTTTAATAGCTGTAATGATCACGATGCCGAATACGAGAGCAGCAATCGTATCCATGGTTAAATAGCCTTCAATAAACCCTTTAAAAATAGGTGCAGTCTGATAACTTTCAGCAGGTGTTTTTAATTCTCCCATCGGATCGATGATGCTCTTCCCTGCAAGCAAGGCTAAGATGATTAGTAAAGCGGGCGTAAGAATCTTTCCGATTCGATCGACTAGCTTAGTGGGATTCATCGCGAGCCATGCAGTGATAACGAAAAAGAAGACGCTGAAGGCGAAAAGACTCCCATTAGTATTTAAATTTTCAGATAAAAAAGGGAGAACTGAAATTTCATATGCGACAGTAGCCGTTCTCGGAATACCGAAAAACGGGCCGATGGCTAAGTACATGACGACGGTGAAGATGATGCCAAAAAGAGGCGATACGCGACTGGCAATTGTCTGGACGCTTCCTCCGCTCCTGGCAATGGCAATCACCCCGAGTAAAGGCAATCCTACACCTGTAATTAAAAATCCGGCGATCCCCAGCCACACATTTTCTCCCGCCTGCTGTCCGAGAAACGGTGGGAAAATCATATTTCCAGCTCCTAAAAACAGAGCGAATAGCATAAACCCAATTGTAATCATTTCTTTGGTTGTGAGGGTTTTATTAGTCATAAAGACCTCCTAATTCACGTGTAAACTTTACAAGAGAAAATAATATCACATAAAGGTGTGAATTTACTAATTAAAAGAATAATGAGAAAACAATCGTGTGGTTTTCATTCACATTTGGCTGTGATAAGATAAGAAGTTGATAAAATAGCGGAAGCAAGTGGGTGCTTAATATGATCTATTTTGATAACAGTGCGACAACTAAACCATATAAAGAAGTTCTTGAGACGTTTGTGAAAGTCAATGAGCGCTTCTTCGGCAATCCTTCCTCTCTTCATCAGCACGGAATGCAGGCTGAGCGGCTCATTCTTGAATCTCGCAAGCAATTAGCGGATCAGTTGAACGTGAAGCCGGATGAAATCGTGTTTACTTCAGGAGGTACAGAATCGAATAATCTTGCCATTAAAGGAGCGGCCCTATATTACAAGAATAGAGGCAAACATATTCTGGCCGCAAGCTCTGAACATCCTTCTGTCATCAATGCCTGCAAGCAGCTAGAAGGACTTGGCTATCGAGTAGATTATTTGCCTGTTGATGCGAAAGGGAGAGTTTCAGTTCAAGATATCAAGACGGCTTTAACTGACGAAACCATCCTTGTTACTGTCATGCATGTGAATAATGAAGTCGGGACCATTCAGCCTATTAAAGAGATTGGTCAATTGCTTAAAAAGTACCCTAAGGTTTTATTTCATGTAGATGATGTTCAAGGGAGAGGGAAGGTGCCGCTTGATTTAAAAGAATGTCATGTGGACTTATGCTCCATTTCAGCTCATAAATTCCATGGACTGAAAGGGACGGGTCTTTTATACAAGAAATCGGGTGTAGAAATCTCCCCGCTTTTATCCGGAGGAAACCAGGAAAGCAATCTGCGCAGCGGAACTGAAAATACAGGCGGGATTGCCGCAATGGCGAAAGCTTTAAGGATATCGGAAGAACGCCGCATCCATTCAATTGATGAGATGAAAGAAATTCAGCAGTATTTAAGAAGTAATTTGACGAACCAGGGCAATGTGGTTCACACCCCTGACACTGACTGCGCGCCGCATATTCTTAACTTTTCAGTGCCGGGAGTAAAAGGGGAGGTGCTCGTCCATGCTCTCGAGGAAAGGGATATATATGTATCTACCACGAGTGCATGTTCTTCTAAACAGAATAAACCAAGCACCGTGCTAATGGCGATGGGAATCTCATTAGAAGAGGCATCAAGCAGCATCCGTCTAAGTCTAACTTATGAAAATACGATAGATGAAGCACAAATGTTTATCCATCACATAAAAGAAGTCGTTCCAAAAATAACGAAAGTCCAGAGGTGACAGTGATGAATTATGATCGAATATTAGTTCGTTATGGTGAAATTTCTACCAAGGGAAGAAACCGAAAAAAGTTTGTTTCGAAAATGCGCCAAAATATTTACCATGTGCTGAAAGATCACTCAGATATTAAGATTGAGAGCACACGTGACAGAATGTACATTCATCTAAATGACACTCCTTTTGATGCAGTCAAGGATTCGCTGTCAAACGTATTTGGCATCCAGTCTTTCAGCCCGGTGGTCCGGACAGATAAAGAGATAGAATCAATCAAAGAAGCCGCTTTATCACTCGTCCAAAAAAGCTTTACTGAAGGAATGACATTTAAAGTCACTGCTAGACGTTCGGATAAAAGCTTCGAATACGAAACGAATGAGATTAATCGTGAAGTCGGTGCGCATGTTTTAAGAAATATGGAAGCATTAAAGGTTGATGTCAAGAATCCTGATATTAATCTAACGGTAGAAGTGCGTGCGGAAGGCGTGTATTTATCTTGTGAGAAGTATCAAGGAGCAGCGGGGCTTCCAATAGGCACAGGAGGAAAAGCGATGCTTCTGCTTTCTGGGGGACTAGACAGCCCGGTAGCAGGCTACTATATGCTTAGAAGAGGGGTAGAGATAGAAGCGATTCATTTTTACAGCCCTCCTTATACGAGCGAAAGAGCGAAGCAGAAGGTAATTGATTTAGCTGAAGTGCTGACTAAATTCGGCACATCAATTAAGCTTCACATTGTTCCTTTTACAGCTATTCAAGAAAAGGTTCAGGCTCAAGTACCAGAGAATTATACCATGACAGCGACGCGCCGCATGATGCTGACGATTGCTGACAAGATCCGCGAAAAACAAGGCGGATTAGCACTGGTTACAGGTGAGAGCTTAGGACAAGTAGCCAGCCAGACATTAGAAAGCATGCTGGCCATTAATGAAGTGACGTCCACCCCCGTCTTAAGGCCATTAATTGCGATGGACAAACTGGATATTATTGATGTTGCTCAAAGCATCCATACGCATGACATCTCCATCCAGCCGTACGAAGACTGCTGCACGATCTTTACAGCGCCTTCACCTAAAACACGTCCAAAGCTTGAAAAAGTAAAGTACTATGAAAGTTTTACTGACTTTGATGAAATGATACAAGAAGCGGTGGATCAAACGGAGATGCTCGTCCTACCAAAAGAAAAAAGTGAAAACGACTCATTTGCTGATTTATTATAGCCATCTTTAACAGATCCTTGTACTAGCTAGAAGGATCTGTTTTTATGATGAAAATTAAATTTAAGACTAGTTAGTCTTTTTTTTTGTAAATGCACCACAAAAATATTCCAATATTTTAAAAGATTTAGTATAATCAAAAAGAACAAACAAAGGGGGAATTAGGATGAAAAGAGAAGATTTGTTAGCTCCTGAACAATATAATATTGTCATGGAAGTAGAGAAATTTGCGAAAGATCCTGACCGACTAGCTTTAAAATGGGAGAACGAATCAGGGGAAACAAAAGAGATTACATATGCTGATTTGATGAAAAATGTGAATAAGATTGGAAACGCTTTCCTTGAGAACGGGTTGAAAAAAGGGGATCCTGTACTCATTATGGTGCCGCGTTTGATCGAAGCTTATGAAGTCTTTTTAGCTGCTCTAAAAACAGGGCTGATCATCATTCCTAGCTCTGAGCTACTGCGTACAAAGGACTTGAACTACCGTATTGAGCATGCAGGAGTAAAGGGGATCATTTCCTATGCGCCATTTACGGAAGAGTTTAATAAAACGGATAAAATTGATGAAATGGTTAAATTTGCATTTGGCGGCGAGTCTGCTGGATGGATGAAATTAGAAGAAAAAATGGCGTCTGCATCAAGCGAGTTAGAAATGGCTGATACGTCTAAAGATGACATCGCCTTCCTTCCATATACTTCTGGAACGACAGGAAATCCTAAAGGCGTCGTGCATACACATGCATGGGGCTATGCTCACTTAAAAACAGCAGCAGCACATTGGCTGGCTATTGAAGATCAAGATGTTGTGTGGGCTACTGCAGGTCCGGGCTGGCAAAAATGGACATGGAGTCCGTTCTTATCTGTATTAGGATCTGGGGCGACTGGCTTCGTATACAATGGCAAGTTTGAGCCTAAGAAATATTTAGAGCTGCTAGACCGCAACAAAATTAACGTACTCTGCTGTACGCCAACTGAGTACCGGTTAATTGTAAAAGTAGACAACTTAAAAGATTATAACTTAGAGCACCTTCACAGTGCTGTTTCAGCGGGAGAACCGTTAAATCGTGAAGTTATCGATACATTCCAAAAGTATTTCAACGTGGAAGTGCGCGATGGCTATGGCCAAACAGAAAGCACGCTGGTAGTCGGCGTCCTTAAAGGGATGGAGTTAAAGCCTGGATCGATGGGTAAACCAACTCCAGGAAACCGCGTAGAAATCATTAATGAAGATGGAGAGCCATGTCCTGTCGGTGAAGTTGGAGATATCGCTGTTCACATTGATACGCCAGCATTGTTCAAGAATTATTATAAAGATCCTGAAAGAACGGCTATGCAGTTCCGTGGAGACTACTACCTGACAGGCGATAAAGCGAAAATGGATGAAGATGGTTATTATTGGTTCGAAGGCCGCGGCGATGATATCATTATCAGCTCAGGCTATACAATTGGACCATTTGAAGTAGAGGATGCGCTAGTCAAGCACCCTGATGTCAAAGAGTGTGCGGTTGTTGGAAGCCCGGATGAAATTCGTGGTCATGTTGTAAAAGCTTTCGTCGTTCTTCAAGACGGAGTAGATGCGAACGATCCTGGTCTAGTGGAAAAACTTCAAAATCATGTGAAAGACTTAACGGCACCATATAAATATCCAAGAAAAGTAGAATTTGTAGAAGAATTACCGAAAACAACTTCCGGAAAAATCCGTCGCGTAGAATTGCGGAAAATGGAAGCAGAAACTGTATAATAATCGACGTATGAAAACAAAGGACGCTCTTAAGCGTTCTTTGTTTTTTCGTGTGAAAACAAAAGCTTTGTAACTTTTGAAAAGTGCAAAACAAACTATTGGTTTTGTCAGTCAAAGGGAGTATAATTAATTTTATTTCGAGACTAGAAAGAAATCAGGTGGGAAGATGAATTCAATGTTGAAAGCAGGCATTGTCTATGCAGGATTGGCTTATTTAATTTGGGGTCTCTTTCCGGTTTATTGGAAGATGCTTGAGCATGTAACGGCGGACGAAATATTGGCAAACCGAATTTTATGGTCGTTTGTGTTTATGGTCTTGTTCCTGTTTTTCACCGGTAAAGTCAAACACTTAAAAGGAACACTGAAAGACATGAAGCTGAACCCGAAACGTGCGGGTGCGTTGGTTCTTGCTTCCTTATTAGTGACAAGCAATTGGTTTTTATTTATTTGGGCTGTAAATAATGAGCGAATTATTGAAACAAGCATGGGTTATTATATTAATCCATTGATGAGTGTACTGCTCGGCGTGTTCATCTTAAAAGAAGCGCTGTCAAAAGCACAGATTCTATCATTTTTGCTGGCCTCTGCCGGTGTGCTAGTATTAACGGTTTCTTATGGACAGTTTCCGTGGGTGTCAATCGGGCTTGCTGTCACATTCGCGCTTTATGGACTGGCAAAGAAAATGATCAAAGTGGATGCGGCGATTGGACTGACATTAGAGACGACAGCTGTTGCGCCGTTCGCCTTGCTGTATTTAGGCTATTTATTTAATAAAGAGAATGTATCTCTTTTTTCAGGCTCGGCCGAAACGGACATTCTTTTAATCGGAGGCGGGATGATTACGGCTGTTCCACTCTTGCTGTTTGCACAAGGAGCGCAAAAAATCCCATTGTATATGATCGGATTTCTACAATATATTACTCCGACCATGACCTTGCTGCTGGGGATCTTCGTTTATCATGAACCGTTTACATCTGTTCAGCTGACCGCGTTTTCATTTATCTGGTCGGCGCTTGCGATCTTCTCATTATCTCAAACAAAATGGTATCAACGAAGACAATTGCTAGTAAGCAATGAAAAATCAGCATAAAAAAACTGTACCTTAGCTTGTCTAAGGTGCAGTTTTTTGGTTTTTGTGAATGATCCTTCGAGAAGGTCAATATAATTTACAGAAACGTCCGCTGAACTTTTTGCCAGAAGGAATTATCTTTTAGCTTCAATGTTTTGATTTTCTTTTCGCCTAGCTCAATTTTGATCTCTTCAATGTGCTGGACGCTTAATGCTTCATTATCAATGCCCATAATCGGGTATGTGTTGCTATCTTTAGAGAATTTAAAAGTTAAAGAACGATCTCCGCTTAAGATAAAGGATGAACCAAGCGTACGGTAGCGATTATTATTTAAAGAGGCGAGTTCACTCACTTGCATACATGGGATGAGCGGATCAACGACTGCCCCGCTGACGGATTTATTATACGCTGTACTGCCAGTTGGTGTTGCGATAATCATTCCGTCACCTCGAAAAGTTTCAAAGTGCAGGTCATCGATAAAGACATCCATCTCCATCGTTTTAATCACACTCGTCTTTACACTAAATTCATTTAAACAATGAAAGTTAGACTCTCCATCAACCGTAATGCTGATCGTCGGGTAGCGGCGAACTTCCATTTGGGATTTTGTCATTGCATCAATCATTTTCGATGTATCGCCTACATAAAAGTCACAATACATATTTAATTGATTTGTAGTAGAGAGGCCTGCGTACAGACAGTCTTCTCTAAAGCCGGTTTTCTGCACCGCTTGTAGAAATGTTCCATCGCTGCCGATGCTGATAATCACATTAGCCTGCTTAGGGTCTTCAATCACATTGAATTCATAGCGTTCAGCAAGCGCTTTCAATTCTTCGACTTTTTCAAGCAAGCCTTGTTCATTGGTGTGGTAAAAATAAATGTTACGGCGATCCATTAGAAGTCCCCCTCGGTGGCGATAATATTGTTAGATTTGCCAATACTTTGTTAAAATAAGACTGGCATGTATATAGTTTACCATGATTTAGGTATGTTTTTGTAGCTGAAGCATGAATAAGCATAAGGGAGGAAGAAAAATGAATACGAAAAGAATTATTGCCCTCGTAGCAGCGGCAGCATTATTTATTGTTTCCATAATCATAAATTTTGCATCAGCAGCCGTTACAACAGATTGGGCGAAAGCTTTTGATTCCATGATGGGCGGAAGCGATGAAATGTTTGTGGAAAACGTAGAAGAAGAAGGCAGTGAGTTTAAAAAAATTGTCGTCCTGCCTGTAGACGGTGTTATCCAGGATACGGGAACAACCGAATCGTTATTTTCTTCCCCGCAATATAACCATCGTTTATTCATGGAAAAACTGGATAAAGTTCAGAAAGACAAAGATGTTAAAGCGATTGTGCTTCAAGTGAATTCACCAGGCGGCGGCGTCGTAGAAAGTGCGCAAATCCACGATAAGTTAATGGAAATCAAAGAAAAGACAAAGAAACCAGTCTATGTCTCCATGGGATCCATTGCAGCTTCTGGCGGCTATTACATATCAGCTCCGGCAGATAAAATTTTCGCAAGTCCAGAAACATTGACAGGCTCTCTAGGTGTCATCATGCAAAGCGTTAATTATTCCAAGTTGGCAAAAGAATATGGCGTTGACTTTGTGACGATTAAAAGCGGCCCGCACAAAGATATTATGAGCCCGACAAGAGAAATGACCGAGGAAGAGCGAAAGATTTTACAAGCAATGATTGATAATTCCTACCAGGGATTCGTAAAAGTAATTGCAGACGGACGCGGAATGTCTGAGACTCAAGTGAAAAAAATCGCCGATGGCCGCATTTATGATGGTCGCCAAGCGAAAGAACTGAACTTAATTGATGACTTCGGCTATGTAGAAGATGTGATTGCACAGCTGAAGAAAGATAAGAATTTAAAGGACGCGCAGGTTGTTAGTTATGAGTCGAATATGGGTCTGCCTTCATTTTTGGCTGCGAATGCAAAAACGATGTTTTCAAGTGATGATAAAGTGAGTGCGTTAATGAAAATATTGTCGAATCCAAATTCCCCGCGGTTAATGTATTTATATGCGGAATAAAGGAGGTATGAAGAATGAATGACGATCATAATTCAAGTCGTGAAGAAACCCTAGAAGCTTCAGATGCTTCCAATGAAGAACGAGTGGTCGTTCAGGAGGAGACGACCAATCAAACTGTCAGACCGATCACGCCATCTCTCCACTATGCGGGGTTTTGGATGAGGTTTTGGGCATACTTGCTTGACCTGATTGTTATCGGAAGCATCAGCCGGATTCTAATCTATCCGTTATTCCGTTTTTTAGACATTGAAACCGCTTCGGGAGATATGTTTTCCGCCGTAAATATGGCAACAGCCTTCATTTTTTATCTGTATTTCATTTTGACAACAAAGTTTTTCGGTCAGACGGTGGGCAAAATGATTATCGGTTTAAAAGTAATCTCCTTAAAAGCGCCAGGACTTAGCTGGTCCACAATCATCTTCCGAGAATTGCTTGGACGCTACATCTCAGCGACGATCTTCATTCTTTATGTGTTAGTCGCATTTTTACCAAAAAAACAAGGCCTGCATGATTACTTCGCAGATACGACAGTTGTGCACGAAAGATCCCTGCAGCTTGAAAAACCCGCTTATTCGTAAGCGGGTTTTTGTGTGTACGGAAGTGCGGTCGGGGGGAGTGAATCTTTCCAAAATGTGTAGGATTCGGTCCGAGTTGGGGGTTATTCTTTCCGAAATGAGTCACATTCTTTCCAAAGTGGACAATAATCTTTCCGAAACAGCAGATAATCTTTCCAAAGTACTGTCGGTCGGGGTGAATCTTTCCAAAATGACTTGGATTCGGTCCGAGTTGGGGATTAATCTTTCCGAAATGAGTCATAATCTTTCCAAAGTGAACAATAATCTTTCCAAAATGCGGTCGAGCGGTGTGAATCTTTCCAAAATGGGTTGGATTCGTTCCGAGTTGGGGGTTATTCTTTCTGAAATGAGTCATATTCTTTCCAAAGTGGACAATAATCCTTCCAAAACAGCAGATAATCTTTCCAAAGTACTGTCGGTCGGGGTGAATCTTTCCAAAAAGTGAAGAATTCCGTCCGTTTTGGCGATTAATCTTTCCAAAGGGAGCAATAATCTTTCCGAAACAGCTAATAATCTTTCCACAGTGTCTCTTATTCGGTCCATTTCAGCAGGAGGGCCATGTGAGAGGTTTATTTTCAATCAGGTTGGACAAACTGGCTATTGAAAGGAAGGTAAAAAGTGGAATACATTGCATGGGCAAGTGTAGCTGTTGTGTTACTGGTTATGATTATTTTGTTTTCGAAGCTTCAGATTCATATATATGCCTTTCACAGCAATGACCGAACAGAAATGAAACTAAAACTGAAAATGTGGCGTGGATTAATAAGTTACACGATCGATTTTCCGAAGATTCAAATGATCATTGACTGGAAGATGAAGGAGCCAGGGATTGTGTATGAAAAAGACAATCTTGCAAAGGATGGATCTGTAAAACACGCCGCTGAGAAAAAATTAACGTATACAGAGTTTAATCAAATGCTTTCTGATGCGAATGAACTGTTAAAGCATGTGGCTGGCATGAATACAGTCGCTCGCCGCTTTTTAAAGAAAGTAATCATTAAAGAGGTGAAGTGGAAGACAGCGGCTGGTTCACGGGATGCGGCATTAACAGGTGTAGCTGCCGGCTCCATCTGGATGGTCAAAAGCAGCTTGTTAGGTGTGGCAAGTCAAGTGGTGAAAATGAAACAGATGCCGATGATGCATGTTGCTCCCGTTTTCGGGCAAAATATTCTGCAAACTGAATTTTTTTGTATACTCACATTAAGACCTGGGTATGCTATAGTTGCTGGAATTAAAATCCTGAAACGCTGGCGCGGGACTCGGGCAAAATTGTATTCGACTCCGCTGCGTCTATTAACGAAAGGGTAAAAATCCATTTCATAGAGGGAGGAAAACGATATGAGTGAGCATCCAATACAAGGACTTATGAGTACGGCTATGGAAAATTTAAAAGATATGATAGATGTTAATACCATTATTGGCGATCCGGTAGAAACGCCTGATGGCAGTGTGATTATGACAGTTTCACGTGTGGGCTTCGGGTTTGCTGCTGGAGGCAGTGAGTTTTCAATTGAAAGTGAGAGCGGAAACGGCGGAACCCAAAAAGAAAAGAGCCCGTTTGGCGGCGGAAGCGGCGGCGGTGTGTCTATTACACCAATTGCTTTTCTGATTGTGAATCAGCACGGCGTTCGCATGCTGCACTTAGATGAAAATACGCATTTATTGGATAAAATTCTTGATATGGCACCAGGCGTGGTAGATAAAATTCAAGGGATGTTTAATAGAAACCAAAATCAAGGATTAGGCGCACAGGGATTTCAAGGCGGCGGCCAGATGCAGATGCCGTATGACCGCCCTCAATAAATAAAAACAGCGGTTTGCCCTTTCGCAAACCGCTGTTTTCATTTGTGCGCTAGTTTATTTCGGATGACTTGCCAAGACATATAAGAGATATGCTCTAGTTCATCTTTTGTCATCTGAAAAGTCAATGCACCGATATTTTCCTGGGCATGGGACACTTTTGACGCACCAGGAATGGCAAATACCGTGTCGCCATGATAGGAAATGATCCAATTTAAAGCAATTTGACTTGCGCTCACTCCATACTTATTGCCTAATGACTCTAATACATCGATTAAAGGGCGGGTCTGATTTAGTCCTTCTTCGCTAAATTTCTTTTGAAACTTTCTCATTCCGCTGGCCTGTTCCACAAGGGAAGGGTTGTGATGGAACTTTCCTGTTAATAAGCCTTGCTCTAGAGGAGAATAAGCAATAATCGATATCCCAAGATCTCTGGCGGTTTCTAGCACATGATTACCTTCTATACTTCGGTCAAGAAGACTGAATTTAACTTGATTAGACGCGAGGGGCAAACCGTATGATTGTAAAACGGCATGTGCTTTTTTCATAGACTTGGCGTTGAAATTGCTCACGCCGATAGCTTTTATGAGTCCCTTTTCATATAACTTTGCCATTTCTTTCATTTGATTTTCAACGGAAGAAAAAGAAAGCGGCTGGTGAATTTGATATAAATCAATCGGACGGCCTCTGAGAGCAGCCAGCCTCGAATCGATCGTTTTTGAAATAGATGAGGCTCTCCGCATGAGCGGCCACCATTTTGTGGCTATTCTCGCCTCTTGTGGAGAAGCATTTAATGAGTATAAGGCATTGGCCACAGCGGTTTCCGATTCGCCGCCTCCGTAGATTTCAGCCGTATCAAACCAGTTGATGCCTCCTTTTAATGACGTGGCGATAATGTCATTGGTTAATTGATCATCCATTGATGGCCAAAACTTTCCGACAGTGCCCTGTCCTTTGCTGAATTGCCAGCATCCGAGACCAAGCGGCGACAGTTTAAGCTCCGATTGGCCAAGGGGGCGCAGATAGCTTTTCATAATATGACCCCTCCAGTTCTTTTTAAGCTTTTCATTGATCTTATCATGATTCCACTGCCGCTTCTCTTTCAAACACTTTTAAGATTAGCAGGGCGTATTTTTTGCAATTTATTGTCGTTGTTCAGTATGATGGATGGTGTGAAGACAATAAGGAGGGATTTTGAATGGCAAACGTAACATTTAAAGGCAACCCTATGACGTTAGTAGGTACAGAAGTGAAAGTGGGAGATCAAGCACCTGATTTTACCGTGCTGGCCAATGATTTATCCCAAGTTACTTTAGCGGATACAAAAGGAACGGTGCGTTTAATCAGTGCAGTCCCTTCTATTGATACGGGTGTATGTGAAGCTCAAACTCGCCGTTTTAACGAAGAGGCATCTAAGATTGACAATGTCAATGTACTGACGATTTCAGCGGATTTACCATTTGCTCAAAAACGCTGGTGTGCGGCAAATGGACTTGAAAACGTAAAAACGTTATCCGATCACCGCGATCTGTCTTTCGCCGAAGCATATGGCATCCACATGAAGGAACTTCGTTTGCTGGCTCGTTCTGTTTTTGTTGTTGACAGCAATGATACAATTACTTACGTTGAATATGTCGGCGAAGGAACAGATCATCCGAATTACGAAGCAGCTATTGAAGCAGCTAAAGCTGCCAAATAAACATTCGTAAAACATCTAAGGCTGACTCAGAGATCGGGTCAGCCTTTTTAAGGATTAAATCACCTCGATGTTCCCCGCACGAACGAAATTTTATTAGGAGGAATCGGTCATGAATGAATTTTCCCCAATTGAAAAATTATTTAAAACCTTCGATGAAACAGCAGACATTCTTCAAGAAGGCTTATCATGTACATATTTAGAAGCACTTGCAGAAACAGCTGAGAATTTATTCCAAGAGCAAGTTTTACAAGAAGAAATGGACGAAAGCTATAAAAAGAGGGTATGGAAAAAGTACGAAGAAATGAAGCTTGCTGATTATCCAAAGGAAGATATTCGCAAAGCCTACCAACTCGCGATTTTAAAAGGCATGAAAGAAAACGTTCAGCCCAATCACCAAATGACTCCTGATTCAATCGGACTTTTCATCAGCTATTTAATGGGTAAATTTATGAAAGCGGAGGAATTCTCGGTTTTGGATCCGGCTGTCGGAACAGGCAATTTATTAATGACGGTGATGAACCAGCTGTCGGACCGCAGCATTGCAGGGGTAGGAGTCGAAATTGACGATCTTCTTTTGAAATTAGCCTATGCCGGTGCGAATATGATGGAGCAGTCTGTTCAATTGTATAATCAAGATTCACTTGAGCCGCTGTTTATTGACCCTGCGGATGCCGTTGTCTGTGATCTGCCTGTTGGGTACTACCCTAATGATGTGAGAGCTGCAGATTACGAATTGAAAGCAGAAGAAGGACATTCATATGCGCACCATCTGTTTATCGAACAAAGCATGATCCATACGAAGCCAGGGGGTTATTTATTCTTTTTAATTCCGAATGGTCTGTTCGATTCACCGTTAGCTCCGGGTCTGCATAAATATTTGCAGAAGCATGCCCATATCCAAGGGGTGATTCAGCTGCCGCTATCCATGTTTAAAAATCAGCAGTCAGCTAAAAGCATATTAATTTTGCAGAAGCAGGCAGAAGACACTAAAGCACCGAAGCAAGTCTTCCTTGCTAATATGCCGTCTATGAAGAACTCGCAGGCAGTAGAGAATATTATGGCGAAGCTTGAAAAGTGGTTTCAAGAGAGCAAGTAAGAAATGATTGAAATGAAATAAAAATCAGAAAAATTTAAATTTAACACAATACCCGGTGTGAAATCAAGTTTTTCTTGAAAAAATTGTGCCTCAGTGGTTAAATGAATGATGGTAAACAGAATTGGAACACTTTAAAAGACATCATTGAAACATACAGGAGGTCAACATGTCTAAAATTATTGCAATTAACGCAGGAAGTTCATCATTGAAATTCCAGCTTTTTGAAATGCCCGAAGAAAAAGTTATTACTAAAGGCTTGATTGAACGTATTGGATTGGATCAAGCAGTATTCAGTATTAGTGTAAACGATGAAAAGCGTAAAGATATAATGGATATTCCGAATCATGAAGTGGCAGTTAAGATCTTATTGGACAAACTGACAAGCCTTGGAATTATTCAATCTCTTAATGAAATTGATGGCATTGGCCACCGTGTCGTACATGGAGGAGAGGTCTTTACGGATTCTGTTGTAATTACAGATGAAGTGGAAGCTCAAATTGAAAAATTATCTGATTTAGCTCCGCTTCATAACCCGGCTAACTTAACAGGTATTCAAGCATTTAAGTCTGTGCTTCCGAATGTGCCGGCTGTAGCAGTATTCGATACAGCCTTCCATCAGACGATGCCTGAGAATTCATTCCTTTACAGCTTGCCTTACGATTACTATAAAGAGTATGGCATCCGTAAATATGGCTTCCACGGAACGTCTCATAAATATGTATCTGAAAGAGCAGCAGAATTATTGAAGCGTCCAGTGGATCAGCTTCGTTTAATCTCATGCCATCTTGGAAACGGAGCAAGTATTGCAGCGATTCAAGGCGGCAAATCACTTGATACATCCATGGGATTCACTCCGCTCGCGGGTGTAACGATGGGTACTCGTTCAGGTAATATTGATCCGGCTTTACTGCCATTTATTATGGAGAAAACAGGCAAGACAGCTGATGAAGTTCTTGATGTACTGAATAAAGAATCTGGTATGCTTGGCGTTTCCGGCTTCTCAAGTGACTTGCGTGACATTGAAGTAGAAGCAGACAAAGGCAATGAGCGTGCGGAATTAGCTCTGCAAGTATTTGCTGGCCGTATTCACAAATATATCGGTTCTTATGCTGCGAAGATGTCAGGAGTAGATGCGATTATCTTCACTGCCGGTATTGGTGAAAATAGTGACGTGATCCGTGCACGCGTATTAAAAGGCCTTGAATTTATGGGCGTATACTGGGATCAATCACTTAACCAAGTTCGCGGAAAAGAAGCTTTCGTTAACTATCCGCACTCCCCAGTAAAAGTGATCATTATTCCGACAAACGAAGAAGTCATGATTGCTCGTGACACATTAAGTTTAGCGGGACTGTAAGATTTAGTTTAAACACCTTCTATTATGTGAACGGCAATAATAGAAGGTGTTTTCTATTCCTTTAGATAAAACTGCCACGCTAGACATGATTGCTTGTTGTAAGTAAAAGTTGCGAAAGTGTAATTGGAAGGCAAAACCATTGATTTTTATCTAAAGCTTTGGCATAATAAATCTACGCTGCTTTGTTCGTGTTTTTAATAAAGTTTTAACCTTTAAGCTAGAATCGGGAGTTTAACATTGAAGTGGGAATATCATGCCTTCGAGCGAGGACGATAAGAACATTTCTGCAGACACCCACTTTTTGAAGTGGTGGTTTTAAAACTCTATTACTTGAACGGCAATAGCGGCACTACATACAAACATGAAGCCAGTTTCCAACAAGGAAGCTGGCTTTTCTCTATGCACCTGCAATAAAATTGACATCTGCTTGCCGTTGATGGAAAATTAATTCATGACAAAGCCTCATTAAAAATAAAACATCAGTTATGTGCATAAAATTAGTTAAGGCGGTGGGATTATGACATGGACAGCACGGGATCAAGCGTATTGGGAAGAGTTAATGAAGTGGGAGCAGTCACTTACAGATTACGAAGGAAATGATTTTCAAAATACATATGTGAAATGGCTGAACTCCGCATTTTCTGCTATACCTGAAGACGTTCAAGCTCCATTCTTTCAGCAGTTGGATCAATTGCTTTTTAATCTGCATTCGCTGCTGCAGGGTTCAGGGTTTCAAACGGAAGCAAGAGAGAGAATACTGACCTCAGCACGCATCTTTCATGAAGACATACAAACGATAGCAGATATGAAAAAACTGCGTGTCGATCAGCTGAATTATTTAAATCGTCAGCAAGCTTCAAGGCACCGTCTTTATTCATTCATCCAGGGCGGTTTGACAGGCACGAGCGGATTTGTGCCGGTTGCCTCTGATTTCCTGGTGATGGCCATAATTAATCTGCGGGCAGTGCAGCAAACGGCGATGTCCTATGGATACGATGTACAGATTCCATTTGAGATGATGACTTCCCTTAAAGTTTTTCATGCATCTGTCCTTCCGAATCGTCTCCAGGCCGATGGCTGGCAAAATCTTTTGCTAGAACTAGAGGAACATGATCAGCTTTACTTTTATAATGGAGAGGAACAGCTGACCGATCCAACCTGGCTAGAAGAGCCGATGAAACAGATAATGAAGCTGATGGCGATTAATGCGTTTAAAAATAAGAAGATGTCCAACTTGCCGCTGATGAGCATGGCGGTTGGTTCAGGGATTAACTATCGTTTAACGAAAAAAGTCACTCAATATGCAGAGAAGTACTATCAATATCGGTATTTAAATGAAAAGAAAACCAAAAGTGACTAAACGGGGAAAACCGGCAGCCTGGCTGCCGGTTTTTTATGCATGAAGAAAGCTGTTTACTCTTGGACTGCAGGAGAGGCGCGAAACCACAGCCACAAATCGTTGATAATAGAAGCTAGCTCACTGATTTCCTGGTTTAATTGACAGGAAACGTTAAAATCATCTTCTTGATTTAACCGTTCCTGTTTTTCATTTATAGATGTTTCAAGTATTTTTATCCGATCAGGGATCTCTCCGCGAATATCTTCCCATGTATAAATGATTTCTTTTTGCTGATCTTTCGTGAGATCAGACCATGGATCACTTAAAGAAGGAATGTGAATGCCTAAGCGCGGATCAAATATAAAGTACATATGACAGCTCCTTTCTCTCCTATTCTAGCCTTTTTATTCATTGAACTGCAAAGCAGAAAGTGAATGCATAAAAGTCTGAATATTTGCGTTACTCATTTATTCATAAAAAAGCAAAAAAATACAATTTTTTTTGAAAATAGTACTTGAAAGCTAGAATGGAAAGTGATATTCTTTAAACATGTTAAGAGAATAAAAATAAAACGAAATGAATATTTATACTAATAGATATCAACTTAGAGGAGGAAATATACATGAGTAAAAAAGTGGTTCTTGCATATTCCGGAGGTCTTGATACATCAGTCGCTATTCCTTGGTTAAAGGATCAAGGCTATGAAGTAGTAGCTTGCTGCTTAGATGTAGGGGAAGGTAAAGACTTAGATTTCGTAAAAGAAAAAGCATTGCAGGTTGGAGCGGTTGCCAGTTATATGGTTGATGCGAAAGATGAATATGCAGAAGAATATGCATTAATCGCACTTCAAGCTCATACGTTATACGAAGGAAAATACCCATTAGTATCTGCACTGTCTCGTCCGTTAATCGCTAAGAAGCTAGTAGAGGTAGCTGAACAAGAAGGCGCGGTTGCAGTTGCTCACGGTTGTACAGGTAAAGGAAATGACCAAGTTCGTTTCGAAGTTTCGATTAAAGCATTAAATCCAGATCTTGAAGTGCTTGCGCCAGTGCGTGAGTGGGGCTGGTCACGTGAAGAAGAAATCGAATATGCAAAAAAGAACAATATTCCGATTCCAATCAACTTAGATAGCCCTTATTCAATTGACCAAAACCTATGGGGAAGAAGCAATGAGTGCGGAATCTTAGAAGATCCTTGGGCAGCTCCTCCAGAAGGTGCATACGACTTAACAGCTTCTCTTGAGAACACACCGGACACACCAGAAATTATTGAAATCGACTTTAAACAAGGTGTTCCTGTTGCAATGAATGGCAAAGCTTACTCAGTAGCAGAGCTAATTCTTGAATTAAACCAAGTAGCGGGCAAACACGGCGTAGGAAGAATCGATCACGTTGAAAACCGTCTTGTAGGAATTAAATCCAGAGAAGTTTATGAGTGCCCGGCAGCTATGACGCTGATCCAAGCTCATAAAGAATTAGAAGATTTAACATTAGTGAAAGAAGTTGCTCACTTCAAGCCTGTCATTGAAAAGAAAATCACTGAACTGATTTATGAAGGACTTTGGTTCTCTCCATTAAGAACTTCACTAGAAGCGTTCTTAAAAGAAACACAAAAGTTCGTTACTGGTACAGTACGTGTGAAATTGTTTAAAGGACATGCGATTGTTGAAGGCAGAAAATCTGACTTCTCTCTATACAATGAAAAATTAGCTACTTATACAACAGAAGATGAGTTTGATCATTCAGCAGCTGTTGGATTTATCCAGCTTTGGGGCCTTCCAACGAAAGTTAATTCTATGGTTCAGCAAGACAAGGAGAAGGTTCAGTCATGAAAAAGCTTTGGGGTGGACGCTTCCAACAATCAGCTGAAGAATGGGTAGATGAGTTTGGGGCTTCCATTCACTTTGATAAAGAACTTGTATTTGAAGATCTTGAAGGAAGTATTGCCCATGTCACAATGCTTGGTAAAACCGGCATTTTAACTCAGGAAGAAACGGATCAAATCACGGGCGGCCTTGAAGCTTTAAAGGAGAAAGCTTCAAAAGGCGAGTTAGCTTTTTCGGTTGCCCAAGAGGACATCCATTTAAATCTAGAAAAATTCTTGATTGAGGAAATCGGTCCGGTAGGCGGAAAACTGCACACTGGACGGAGCAGAAACGATCAAGTGGCCACTGATATGCATTTGTACTTGAAGAAGCAGGTCGAAGTAATCATTGGTTTGGTTGAAAAGTTTCAAGAAGCAATTGTGGAAAAAGCCGAAGCTCATGTGGAAACACTGGCTCCTGGCTACACCCACTTGCAAAGAGCACAGCCCATTTCGTTCGGGCACCACTTAATGGCTTACTTTTGGATGATCCAAAGAGATAAAGAGCGTCTTCAGGAAAGCCTTAAGCGTATTGATCTGTCACCACTTGGAGCAGGTGCGCTTGCAGGAACAACTTTCCCGATTGACCGTGAGCTTTCAGCTGATCTTCTAGGTTTTTCCGGAGTATATGCCAACAGTATGGATGCGGTCAGTGACCGTGACTTCATACTTGAATTCTTAAGCAATTCTTCCATTTTAATGATGCACCTGTCTCGTCTTGCAGAGGAAATGATTCTGTGGTCGAGCCAAGAGTTTCAGTTTATTGAGATGGATGACGCGTTCTCGACCGGCTCAAGCATTATGCCGCAAAAGAAGAACCCTGATATGGCGGAGTTGATCCGTGGTAAAACAGGGCGTGTCTACGGTAATTTATTCAGCCTATTAACAACTTTAAAGGGACTGCCGCTTGCGTATAACAAAGATATGCAAGAGGATAAAGAAGGTATGTTTGATACCGTACATACAATGATCGGTTCCCTGAAAATCTTTGCAGGAATGGTTCAGACAATGAAGGTGAATGAGAACCGCTTAGAGGAAGCAGTTCACAATGACTTCTCCAATGCTACGGAGCTGGCTGATTATTTAGCCTCAAAAGGCATTCCATTCCGCGAAGCACATGAAATAGTTGGAAAACTAGTGCTTCACTGCATCCAAAACCAATGCTATCTCGCTGATCTTTCTTTAGAGGAGCTAAAGTCTGCATCTGAGATCATTGAAGAAGATATTTATCAAGTGCTGTCACCATACGAAGCTGTCAAAAGAAGGAAGTCTTTAGGCGGCACGGGCTTTGACCAAGTCCAGCTCCAAATTGATGCAGCAAAAAACTTGTTAAATAACAAACAAGCGCTTAAGAAGTAAGCGCTTGGGCTGCCGGGGATCTACCCGGCGGCCTTTTTTGTTTAAAAAATTGGGAATCAATTCGGTGATTGGATATGGAGGAGATCTATTTGGAAATACGACATTTAACACACGAAGAATTGTCAGATGCTAGTTTCTTATTAAATGAATATCGTATATTTTATAAACAACCCTCGGATTTAGAGGCAGCCGCTCAATTCTTAAAAGAACGGCTGGATCATAAAGATTCAATTGTATATATTGCTGTTATTGGAGAGGAAGCAGTCGGTTTTGTTCAACTTTATCCTACTTTTTCAACCGTTGCTTTAAAACCTGCATATATCTTAAATGATCTTTATGTCCTGCCTTCAGCGCGTGAAAAGGGGGTTGCACAAGCCCTAATCAATCAATGCTATGATTATTGTGAACAAAATAATGCACGGTATATCACTCTCGAGACGGCAGTGACAAATAAAAACGCTCAGAAATTATATGAAAAAATGGGCATGCGCACGGATGATGATGTTTATCACTATGTTAAGTATTTCTAGTCAAATGTCAGGCGTCTAAATGAAATACCTGTTAAGTAGTTTTATCTCTCCTAAAACAAGCACCAAAATAAAAATCCTCCACCGGATTCCGGCAGAGGATCTTCTTCGTTTTATTCGCCTTTATCAGTACGGACAACCAGCACGTCACAGTTAGCTGCGCGAGTGATATGTTCAGAGACACTTCCGATTAAGAAACGTTCCATCGCATTCAAACCTGTTGCACCGCAAACGATAAGGTCTGCTTCTACTTGTTTCGCTACATCTTTAGGGATAATTACTTTAGGTGAGCCATACTCAACAAAAGTGTTCACTTGCTTCACTCCTGCTTCAGCAGCTTCTTTCTTGTACTCTTCTAATAATTCATTGCCATACTTTGCTGCTCTTTCAGCAATGGAGCGATCATACGCTTCAATCGCTGCAAAAGAGCGGGTATCAATTACGTGCACCAAATTTAGTGCCGCGTCATTTCTTTTCGCAATAGCAATCGATTTTTTAAAAGACCATTCAGCTTCTTTGGAACCGTCAACAGCAACTAGAATATTTTGATATTTCATGCTCATCTTATATTCCCCCTTTGACTACATTTTACCTTAAAAGTGAGGGCTTGGCATAACAATTTTTCGAAAAATATAAAAACTTTTAGACAAAAGTTAATTTTTTTGGAAACGCTGTCAATGACTCTGCTCCTTGCTTGGTCACATAGAGGTCATCTTCGATTCGTACACCGGCAACGCCAGGAACATAAATACCCGGTTCAATGGTGAATACCATTCCTTCTTCAAGCTTTAATTCGTTCGTTTCCGTAATCGAAGGGTACTCATGAACACTGGCTCCAAGTCCATGGCCAAGGCGATGAGGGAAGTAGTCTCCGTATCCGGCATCAGCAATAGTTTGTCTTGCGATCAGATCAAGCTCTTTCGCAGTAACTCCAGGGCGGACGGCCGCAATAGCTGCTTCTTCCGCCTTCAAAACCGTTTCATAAATCTCGCGCTGTTTGTCATCGATGTCGCCAAATGCCACTGTTCTCGTAATATCAGAACAATAGCCTTCATACACAACTCCCAGGTCAAATAAAACTAGATCACCTTTTTGGATTTTAGTCGCTCCTGGCACACCATGCGGCGAGGCAGCATTTTTGCCTGTTAAGACCATCGTAGAAAACGACATTTCCGAAATTCCCTGCTTTTTCATTTCAAATTCAATGGCAGCGAGAACTTCTAATTCGGAAATTCCTTCACGAATCGCATTCACGCCGGTTTGAATCGCGTGATCGGCCATTTGAGCGGCTTTTCGTAAGAGTTTGAGCTCCTTCTCGTCTTTGATCATGCGCATTTGCTGAAGCTTTTCTTCGGCCGCCACAAATGCAGATCCTGGATAAAGAGCAGATAAGGCTTCATAACGCTCGACATTCAAGTGCTGTTTTTCAACAGCGATTGTTTGAATGAAAAGATTGCGTTTGGCAATGGTCTGCCCAATCATATCCCATGGGTTTTCAATATCGCTATAGCCGATAATTTGGTGGTCCCAGCCAGCTGCTTTCGCATCAGTCATTTCCATTTTCGGGCAAACTAAAAATGGTTCAGCATCCTGAAATACACCAACGCCAAGCAGACGTTCATGCGGATCGCTTCTAAAACCTGATAAATAAAATACGTTTTCAGTTGTGGTCATGAAAGAAAATTGAATATCCTTCGTTTTCATCCATTCCATTAGTCTATGTAAACGGTGTTCCATAATCGTCCTCCTCTGAACTTTCATCTTTCTAAGAGTAACAAAATAAAAGGTTCTTCGTAAACTTTTTCAAGCTTGTTATATAGAGAAGGTGAATAAAATGGTTCGAATTTCTGTTTTATGATCAAGTAAATAGTGAAATAGTTAATAGTAGAAAAAGAAAGGAGTTTTGATAAATGCGCGTATCTTATCATGGCCATTCCATCGTCAAAATTGAAACGAACGGTAAAACAATTCTCATTGACCCTTTTATTACCGGTAATGAATTAACGGATTTAAAGGTGGAAGAACAAAAGCCGGATTACATTGTCCTGACACATGGACATGGCGACCATATCGGCGACACGGTTGAAATAGCTAAACAGAGCGGGGCACTTGTCATTGCTGTGAATGAACTGGCGATTTACCTGCAGCACCAAGGTTTAAACACGCACCCCATGCATATTGGCGGAAGCCGTGAGTTTGATTTCGGGAAAATTAAATTTACTCAAGCATTTCATGGGTCAGGCATCCAGCAAGAAGATGGAACGTTCTTATACATGGGCATGCCGGCTGGCGTCCTGTTAATGATTGAAGGGCAAACCATTTATCATGCGGGGGATACGGGTCTATTCTCGGATATGAAATTAATTGGAGAGCTGCATCCAATTGACGTGGCATTCCTGCCGATTGGAGATAATTTCACAATGGGACCTGATGATGCGGCGATAGCGGCAAAGTTTTTGCAAGCTAAAACAGTCGTGCCGATCCATTACGATACCTTTCCTCCAATCAAGCAAGATCCGCAAGATTTTGTAAAGAAGCTAGAAAGCAAAAACGGCAGAGTCATGAAAGCCGGCGATGTAATCGAGATGTAACGGACAAAACCTCTTTGTCCGCTGACAGCTAAAAAGCTGCCAGCGGTGAAGAGGTTTTTTTAACAAAAGGGTGGTGCTTCTTGCTGATTGGGGAAAATGTTTCCGACAACAAATTGAATCAAGCTCTTTTTCAATCTATAATAAGGTATATATGGAGATCGGAAAGGAACAGGTGACAAACTTGATTACAAAACATGAGCAAATTTTACAATACATTGAAAGTTTGCCTGTCGGTGATAAAATTTCGGTCAGGCAAATAGCAAAAGCGCTTTCCGTAAGTGAAGGGACAGCCTACCGTGCAATTAAAGACGCAGAAACAAAAGGGTTTGTCAGTGCGATTGAACGTGTAGGGACCATTCGAATTGAACAGAAGAAAAAAGAGAACATTGAAAAACTGACATTTGCTGAAGTGGTGAACATCATAGACGGCCAGGTGCTTGGAGGACGTGCCGGTTTACATAAAACGCTGAATAAATTTGTGATTGGCGCTATGAAGCTTGAGGCGATGATGCGTTATACAGGGCCTGGAAACCTGCTGATTGTTGGAAACCGCACCCGTGCGCACGAACAGGCACTTCAAGCAGGAGCGGCCGTTTTAATTACCGGCGGATTCGATTCGGAAGAAGAAGTGAAGAAATTGGCTGACGAATTAGAACTTCCGGTCATTTCTACAAGCTATGATACATTTACGGTAGCAACGATGATCAACCGGGCCATCTATGACCAGCTCATTAAGAAAGAAATCGTGCTTGTGAATGATATATTCACTCCGCTTGAAAATACAATTGCTTTAACAACGAAAGATACTGTAGGAGACTGGCTGGATAAAAACAGAGAAACGCTGCACAGCCGTTTCCCTGTGGTTGATTCTCAGCTGAAGGTTCACGGAATGGTGACAGCTAAAGACATTATGGGCAATGAAAAAGAATTGTCCATTGAAAAGGTGATGACGAAAAATCCAATTACCGTCAGCTTAAAAACGAGTGTAGCCTCAGCCGCACATATGATGATTTGGGAAGGCATTGAGTTATTGCCTGTAGTCGATGAACAGAATCGTATGCAGGGGATTATCAGCCGGCAGGATGTTCTGAAAGCGTTGCAAATGACTCAGCGGCAGCCGCAGATGGGTGAAACACTTGATGATACGATCACAAATCAGCTCGACATTCTGGATGGGAAATCTTCCGAGGTTTACAAATTTGAAGTTACTCCGCAAATGACCAATCAGCTGGGGACCATTTCATATGGAGTCTTTACGACCATCGTGACAGAAGCAGCCAACCGGACGCTACGTGCTCATAAAAAAGGCGATCTCGTCGTTGAAAATATCACGATTTATTTTATTAAACCAGTTCAAATGGAAAGTCAGCTTGAAATTCATCCGAAAGTTCTTGAAGTGGGAAGGAAATTCGGAAAGGTGGATGTAGAAGCGTATAATGATGGGGTTCTTGTTGGAAAAGCATTAATGATGTGCCAGCTATTGGATCGTCAATAAATAAAAACATCAGGCATCAGCCTGATGTTTAAATGATTAGGATTGCGTCCCATCTAATTCTTCTGCTTCTCGTTTAGCAAATGGCTGGAAGTGACGGTAGGCTTTAAATCCGGCCCACATGCTTGCCCCGCCAATCAGCATAAATAAAGCGGCTATAATATAAGCAACCGTTGTCTGTTGAAGAAAAAGGGTATTTAGCCCGAACATACTGACAAACAGGCCTAGAGCCATGCTGGATTTTCCAGAGATCCATTTCTTCTCCATCGGACGTCTGCTTCTGGCATATTGTACTTTATAGACAATATAAAAAGAAAACGATAAGACAATAACAAATACAAAAACCGGCATAAAGTTAATTCCTCCAAGTTTTTCTTTGAAACAATTATATTTTAACGATAAAATGCCTGAAATTCTACCCAAAAACACAGTTTAAAAAAGGAGTTTCTATGAAAAAAGAAATTATTGAAAAAATTAAATCCTATTCCACGGTGATTGTTCACCGCCACGTTCGTCCCGATCCAGATGCTTATGGATCGCAGGGTGGGCTATGTGACATGATTCAAGCTTCTTTTCCAGATAAACAAGTCTACGCTGTCGGAGAAGAGGAGCCCTCTTTAGCTTATTTAAGAACGCTAGACACAATTTCCGATGATACCTACAAAGATGCGCTTGTGATCGTATGTGATACGGCCAATGCCGAACGGATTTGCGATGAACGGTATAAACTTGGAAAAGAATTGATTAAAATTGACCATCACCCAAATGAAGATCCATATGGAGATTTGCTGTGGGTAGATACTTCTGCAAGCTCCGTCAGTGAAATGATCTACGATTTGTTTAAAAGCGGTGAGTCAGAGGGACTGAAACTGACTGATGCGGGTGCACGGCTTTTGTTTGCAGGCATTGTGGGTGATACGGGCCGCTTCTTGTATCCAAGCACGACCATGCGCACAATGGAATATGCGGGAGAACTTCTTCAATATTCATTCGACAGAAGTGAATTATTTAATAAGATGTATGAAACCGAAGAGAAAGTACTCAAGCTGCAAGGCTATATACTACAAAACTTTAAGCTGCAGCCAAGTGGTGCGGCAGCTGTCATCTTAAAAAAGGAATTGCTTGAGGAATTCCAAGTAGCTCCATCAGAAGCTTCTTTGTTGGTCAGCACGCTTGGGAGTGTCAAAGGCATTAAATCATGGGTTTTCTATATCGAAGAAAATGATCAGATCAGAGTTCGCCTTCGCTCGAAAGGCCCCATCATTAACGGCCTTGCGAAGAAATACGGCGGCGGAGGACATCCGCTGGCGGCAGGCGCTTCTGTTCATTCGTGGGAAGAAGTCAGTCAAGTGTCAGAAGAGCTGTCAGACATTTGCCGCCAATCATAGACCAGCAGAAGCAAACAAGCGAAAATCAAATGGATTTTCGCTTGTTTGTATTAAGAACGGTCTAATTCGAGGTGAATGTGGATGGTCGTATAAAAAAGCCATTCTTTTACACGAAGGGAATAGCTTCTCTGATTGATCTTTAGTGTTTTATTTTCAATGGTCTGCTCAATGAGGTCTTTATGAGAGTACACAGTTTCTAAGTCTTTTGCTAAGAGGACAGATAAGTCTTTCTTAATCATTTCTTTCGCTTCAAAAATGCTTTGCGAATCATCAATTCCGTATTTTTCGTAGTTGGTAATTGTTATTTGAATGTCTTGTATAGTCAGCATCTGCTGATTCTTCTTGTTTAATTCTTTAAACTCTTCTTGCCAAATGGACAAATGTGACTGTAAATCGAGCAGTTCTTTTTTCTTCAGTTCTAGTGCAGTGGTTTGCTGTTCCTGAATAGCACCGAATATGTAAAGAAAGAGAAGCCAGCTGACACAAAATCCAATCGCAGCCCCTGCTAGCAGCACTTTAATCTTTTTTTTCTGATATAGCGGAGGAATTCTCATGGCGAAATATGCTCCCCTGTCAGCCAGGAAATGATGAGCGTGCCAATATGCGTCCCGCCCATCGCTGACAAAATTAATAGAAACTGTTTAAACAATTCCTTTGTCTCGCCTTGCAGAAATCCTCTTTCAAAACTGTATAAAGTATCAAATGTTCCTCCAATTGCCGCAATGATCGCCCAAATTCTCAATCCTTCACTAATTTGAAAAATCGCCGTATAAAGAGGTTTTCCCGTTAGAAAGGCGCCGATTCCTCCAAGCAATGATCCACCCAGCAGAATGCCAAATGCAATGAAAAAACATTTAAACAATTCATGAAAAAAAGTCTCTGCCATAGATCCTCCATGTTTGTCCGTCTTATCCACAATATATGTCCAAGCACGGACAGGTATGAAAAACAGAACATATTTTCTTTTTTTTATGTGCGGCTTTATAATGAAACTAATCAAGTGAGCGACAGATTAAGAGGATGAATAAAGGAGGGGTGAATGATGTATGTTCATTTACAAATACAAACAGGGTACAGCCTGCTAAAGAGCCCAATTTCCGTGGACAAGCTGGTACATAAGGGGAAACAGCTTGGTTATGAGGCAATGGCTATTACTGATCACAATGTGATGTATGGAGCCATTCCGTTCTATAAAGCGTGCAAAAAAGCGGGAATGAAGCCGATTATCGGTCTGACAGCGGACGTGAAGAGCGAATATGATGAGGGAAAAACGTACCCGCTCATCCTGTTAGCGAAAAATAATACCGGCTATCATCACCTTCTGAAAATATCGAGTGTGATTCAAACCAAAGCGAAAGACGGGATACCTGTTAAGTGGCTGAAAGGCTATTCAGAGGGATTGATCGCTTTAACACCTGGAATAGGCGGGGAAATTGAATCTCTCATTCAAGAGAACAGAACTGATCAAGCAGAAGAGGCCGCGCATTTTTATAAGCAGTTATTTGGGACAGGGAATTTTTATCTTTCCATGCAGCGTCATGGGCGAAAAGAAGAAGAATCCATAGAAGCGAAGATAATGAAAGTAGGCGAGTCTGCATCGATACCAATCGCTGCCACTCATCAAGTGATGTATTTGGATCAGGAAGAAGCGTTTGCGCGTCAATGCTTAGCGGCGATCGGTGATGGGGTCAAACTTTCTGATATTCAAATGGATCAGAATGACCGCTACTATCTTACGTCCAAACAGGAAATGGCCGAGCTTTTTTCTGACCGGCCTGAAATGCTCGAACAGACATTAAAAATCTCTGGCTTATGTGACATAGATATATCTTTTCATAACAAGCTCCTTCCAAAATTCCCGCTCCCAAAAGGGAAGACAGCGGATGAGTACCTATTGGAACTATGTATTCATGGGTTAAAAGAAGAAGGCTTAGATCATCTCCCGCAATATCAAGAACGCTTGAAGTATGAATTGTCCGTCATCGGGCGAATGGGATTTAGCGATTACTTTTTAATTGTGTGGGATTTTATGACTTTTGCAAGAAATCAGCACATTTTAACAGGGCCTGGACGCGGATCAGCAGCCGGTTCACTGGTTGCTTATGCGCTGAAGATTACAGATGTAGACCCGCTGAAATACCATTTATTATTTGAACGTTTCCTTAATCCGGATCGAGTGTCGATGCCAGATATCGATCTCGATTTTCCTGATCATCGCCGGGATGAAGTGATTAGCTACATCGCAGAAAAATATGGAGCGCTTCATGCTGCGCAAATTGTCACGTTCGGTACACTTTCAGCCAAGGCGGTCATGAGGGATGTGGCACGTGTATTTGGATTCGGAACGAAAGAACTAGAACAGCTGTCGCGCATGCTTCCTGCAAAGCTCGGGCTGACGTTAAATAAGGCATATGAAGAATCGGACACTTTAAGGCGATGGGTTCAGGAGTCTAAACAGAACGAACGGTTATTTCAAACGGCTCTCACATTAGAAGGACTTCCTCGGCATACATCTACTCATGCAGCGGGAATGGTCATTACGGAACAGCCGCTGACAGATTTAATTGCGATTGGTGAGGGTCACGACGGAATCTTTCTGACGCAATTTCCAATGGATACACTAGAAGAACTGGGTCTTTTGAAAATTGATTTGCTCGGATTGCGCAACTTAACTATTTTAGAGCGAATCATTGAGTCGGTTTACTATTCAGAAGGGAAAAGAATTCAGTTAAAAGACATTCCTTTTGATGACGAACAAACCTTCCGGCTGCTGTCTGCTGGACAAACAACAGGGATCTTTCAGCTAGAATCTGACGGGATGCGAAAAGTTCTGATGCGCTTAAAACCCAATCACTTTGAAGACATTGTGGCGGTCAATGCTCTCTACCGCCCGGGGCCGATGGAAAATATCCCTTTTTATATAGAACGTAAGCATGGTTTGAAGCCTGTGGAATACCCGCATCCAGATCTTGAGGAAATCTTAAAATCGACGTATGGCGTGTTGATCTATCAAGAGCAAATTATGCAGATTGCTTCAAAAATGGCCGGTTTTTCTTTAGGAGAAGCAGATCTTCTAAGGAGAGCAGTCAGCAAAAAGAAGCGGGAAGTGCTCGATGAAGAGCGGAAGCATTTTGTGAGCGGCGCGCGCGCAAATGGATATAGCAAAGAGACGGCTGAAAAAATGTATGATTTGATTGTTCAGTTTGCCAACTATGGATTTAATCGCAGCCATGCGGTTGCCTATAGCTTCATCGCTTATCATTTGAGTTACTTGAAAGCTCATTACCCTAAAAACTTCATGGCCGCTTTGCTTTCATCGGCTATTGGAAATCCGGATAAGGTCAGTCAATATATAGCGGAAGCTAAGTTGATGAATGTGGAACTGCTGCCGCCTTCAATTAACAAAAGCCACATTCCTTTCAAAGCCGAGAAACAGGGGATTCGGTACAGTTTAGCAGCAATTAAAGGAATGGGCAGCAGTGTACTGAAAGCGATCCTTGAAGCGCGAAAGGATAGGCCATTTGCAGATCTGTTTGATTTTTGTATAAGAGTCCCTCTGAAAATTGTCAACAGAAAATCGATGGAGTCCCTTGTATTTTCAGGTGCTTTTGATGATTTTTCTCAAGACCGGGCAGTGCTGTTAGCAAGCTTAGACGTGGCGATTGACCATGCCGAGCTCGTTAAGCCTGATGAAGATTCCTTCGATCTGTTTATGGAGGATGATTTCTTTCCTAAGCCAAAATATGTGGAAGTGGATCCTATGAAAGAAGAGGATTTGCTCGCTTTTGAAAAGGAAGTGCTCGGACTATATCTGTCATCCCATCCGACGGAACCGTATCAGCCATTATTTAAAAGCATGGGTGGAAAGCAAGTAGCAGACATTTTATCAGATTCAAGAAAGAAAGCTTCTAGCGGGGCATTTCTCAGTGAAGTTAAAGCTATTCGAACAAAGAAAGGGGAAAACATGGCCTTTATTACATTTTCAGACGGAAGCGCGGAAATGGAAGGAGTCATTTTCCCAAATGTGTATCGAAAAGTGTCTCTGCTGTTAAAAAAAGGGGAGGTCTTGTGGCTGACAGGAGAATCAGAAGAGAGAAATGGACAGAAACAGTTCATTGTAGAGTCTGTCGTCACCCTTGAAGAATTAAAAAAGCAATCACAAGAGAAGCAGATGATTCTCTATTTAAAAATTCCGGACAGCCCGGATGAACACCTGGTGCTTGCAGATGTGCATAAAGTATTAAGCAGATATAAAGGGCAAACGCCGGTAGTCATGCATTATGAAAGAACTCGGCAGACGATTCAGCTAAGAGAAAGTAAATGGGTGAAGCCGTCTGAAGCATGCTTGTCTGAACTCGAAGAAATCTTGACTAAAGATTGTATCGTGCTGAAATCACCTTAAGACTTTACAACAAACGAGTGATAGGTTATTGTGTGTAATATATATTTTCGTGGTCTGACCACTGTGCAATTTTAGGGAGTGAATATCATGTCAATCAGAGAAGAAGCACTGCATATGCATAAAGCTAATCAGGGCAAGTTATCAACGGGAATTAAGGTAGAAGTGAAAAATGCGAGAGATTTAAGCCTTGCCTATTCACCGGGAGTTGCTGAACCTTGTAAAGAAATTTATGAAAAGCCGGAGACGGTTTATGATTATACAATTAAAGGAAACACAGTAGCGGTAGTATCTGATGGAACAGCCGTACTCGGTCTTGGAAACATCGGGCCGGAAGCAGCGATGCCTGTAATGGAAGGAAAAGCTGTACTGTTCAAAAGCTTCGCCGGTGTGGATGCCTTTCCTATTTGTTTGAATACAACAGATGTCGACAAAATTGTTGAAACGGTGAAATTAATGGAGCCGACTTTCGGTGGTGTCAATTTAGAGGATATCGCGGCACCGAACTGCTTTGAAATTGAAGAACGGTTAAAGAGAGAATCGAATATCCCGGTGTTTCACGATGATCAGCATGGAACAGCAATCGTCACAGTCGCGGGATTATTAAATGCGTTAAAGCTGACAGGCAAAAAGCTGACAGAAATAAAAGTGGTAGCTAACGGCGCAGGTGCTGCTGGCATTGCCATTATTAAACTTCTTTTCAGTTATGGCGTTCGCAACATGATCATGTGTGATTCTAAAGGTGCGATCTATGAAGGCCGTCCTGAAGGTATGAACAGTGTGAAAGACGAAGTGGCCAAGTTTACGAACCAGGACAAGCAGGCAGGCAGTCTAGCAGAAGTAATTGAAGGCGCGGATGTTTTCATTGGCGTATCTGTAGCTGGAGCGCTGACACAAGAAATGGTTGCGACAATGAAGAAAGAACCGATTATTTTTGCAATGGCGAACCCAACGCCTGAAATCATGCCAGAAGAGGCAAAAATGGCTGGAGCGAAAGTCATTGGAACAGGCCGTTCTGATTTCCCGAACCAAGTGAATAATGTATTGGCCTTCCCTGGTATTTTTAGAGGAGCTTTAGATGTCCGGGCCACACATATTAACGAAAAAATGAAGCAGGCCGCTGTTGAAGCAATCGCTGAACTAGTGAGTGAGAATGAATTAAATTCAGATTATGTCATTCCTGGCCCATTTGATCCGCGAGTAGCACCAGCAGTAGCCGCTGCAGTCGCCAAAGCAGCTATGGAAACGGGTGTCTCTCGTATTAAGGTGGACCCTGAAGAAGTTCGAGAACGCACCATTCAGCTAGCTGTGATCGGCAAAGGTGAATAAGCAGTGAGTAAAAGCGGAGGCAATTCAAAATTTGTTGATATCGTTGATGAAATTCGACAAATGATTGCTTCGGACGGACTGCTGCCCGGTGATAAAATTCCATCAGAAAGAGAATTGTCAGAGCGCCTGTCAGTCGGGCGCTCTTCTGTAAGAGAAGCGCTTCGTGCGCTGGAATTGCTCGGGTTAATTGAAACTAGACGCGGTGAAGGCACTTTTCTGCGCGACTTTAGCGATCATCAATTAGTTCAGCTGCTCAGCACATTCATTTTGCAAAACGACCGAACGAAACAGGATGTCAGACGGACGAAAGAAATTCTAGAAATGGGCTGTTTAGCATTAATGACTGAGCACCCGGATTTAGAAGAAATTTTAGCTGCTGTGGCTGATGAAATGGAGCAGGCTAGTTTCACAGAGGAGCAGTTCTTTCGAATGCTAATGAAGCACGGTCAAAATGAATTGCTGACAAAAATTTGGCTAATTGTCTCGGATTATGCAAAAGCCATTTATAAAGACGACCGAATGGCTGGTAATAAGCAAGGCTTTCATCTGCTTCTGGATACAGTAAAAACAAAAAATTTGACAGAAATCTTTCAGGCCTATAAAAATCTATAAAAATTTGTCGAAGGACAAGCACAAGAAATAACATTTTTTTTGCACACGGTCATGTACAGTTAGGGGACAGTGTGATCGTCTTAACAGGGGGAGGATGTACGTTGATTAAAGAATTGTTCAGTAAACAAAAGCAAAAAAAGAAGAAATACGCCACAATACCTTCTGAAGCGAGTAAACAAGACGTTCCAGAAGGAATTATGCAGAAATGCCCGAAATGTAAAAAAATCATGTACACGAAAGAATTAAAAAAGAATTTAAACGTTTGCATGCAATGCGGCCATCATTACCAAATGAACGCGGTTGAAAGATGCAGCTCTTTCATTGATGAAGGAACATTTATTGAATTGGATGCCGAATTGACCTCTGCCAATCCATTAAACTTCCCTGGATATATGGAAAAAGTCGAAGCAGACCGAAAGAAAACCGGTATGAATGAGGCGATTTTAACTGGAAAGGGCCAAGTAAATGGCTATGATGCCGTAGTTGCCATCATGGATTCTACATTCCGAATGGGCAGCATGGGTTCCGTTGTAGGAGAAAAAATTACAAGAGCCATCGAAGAAGCCGAACGTCTGCAGGTTCCATTTATTATTTTTACGGCATCTGGCGGTGCAAGAATGCAAGAAGGCGTGCTGTCTTTAATGCAAATGGCGAAAACGAGTGTGGCGCTTAAGCGGTTCTCTAATGGCGGCGGACTGATCATTTCCATCATGACACATCCGACGACTGGCGGGGTTTCAGCAAGTTTTGCCTCATTAGGAGATTACAATTTCGCTGAGCCTAAAGCACTGATCGGATTTGCCGGCCGCAGAATTATTGAACAAACGATTCGGGAAAAGCTCCCTGAAGACTTCCAAACAGCGGAATTTTTATTAAAGCATGGACAGCTTGATGCAGTGATCCATCGGCATGACTTAAAAGATAAAATTGCCTTTTTATTAGATATTCATCAACCGGGCGGTGATTTAGCATGATAGGATTAGAATTTGAAAAGCCAGTCCTTGAGTTAAAGGACAAGATCGCAGAGTTAAAAGAATTTACTTCTAATTCTGATGTCGATCTGTCAGAAGAAATTGCGAAGCTTGAAGAACGCTTAAAAAAATTAGAAAATGATATTTATGAAAGCATGACTCCGTGGGATCGCGTTCAAATGGCCAGACACCCGGAGCGTCCGACAACATTAGATTATATCGAGCATTTGTTTACGGATTTTATGGAACTTCACGGTGACCGGCTGTTCGGCGACGATGCAGCCATTGTAGGCGGCGTGGCTAAATTCCATGGCCGGCCAGTCACAGTGATTGGTCATCAGCGCGGACGTGATACAAAAGAAAATATTCGCCGTACTTTTGGCATGCCTCATCCTGAAGGCTACCGTAAAGCGCTTCGATTAATGAATCAAGCCGTCAAATTCAAACGTCCGATCATTTGTTTAATTGATACAAAAGGTGCTTATCCAGGCAAAGCGGCTGAGGAGCGCGGGCAAAGTGAAGCGATCGCAAGAAACCTGTTCGAAATGGCAGGAATGGCTGTTCCGGTCATATGCATTGTCATTGGGGAAGGCGGAAGCGGCGGCGCGCTGGCTCTTGGTGTTGGTGACCGTCTGCATATGCTTGAGAACTCCACGTATTCGGTGATTTCTCCAGAAGGAGCTGCAGCACTGCTTTGGAAGGATGCAACGCAGGCAAAACGAGCGGCAGAAACGATGAAGATCACGGCTAGAGACTTAAAGGAATTAGAAGTAATTGATGAAATTATTCCTGAAGTCAGCGGAGGAGCTCATCGTGATGTGAAATTGCAGGCTGAACGCATTAATGAAGTGTTAGTTAAATCACTGGACGAACTGACTGAATTGTCGCCTGATGAACTGCTGGCACAACGCTATGATAAGTACAAAAAAATTGGGGAATATTCTCTATAATCGTTTTAAAGAATTTGATAGGGGTATTAGGGTAACGTGCATTCTTAGGAGGAAGCACGTTTTCTTTTCGCATTTTTATGGGAGGAAACGCTTGCAATTAACTGATTTTTGCGTGTCTTTTGCAAAGGTTCTACTAAACATTGTGAAGGTCTGACCTTTCTGTTATTTTAAAATAAAGAGATAGTTTTTAGTTCATACTATGTTTGGACTCATGGCTCTGGATTACATAACATACTACCATTGAGGTGATATTTATGAAACGTATTGGAGTATTGACTAGCGGCGGAGACGCCCCAGGAATGAATGCAGCCGTTCGTGCGGTTGTTCGTAAAGCCATTTATCATGGATTAGAAGTATATGGCGTATACCAAGGTTATCATGGATTGATGACAGGAAACATACAGAAGCTTGAACTAGGCTCTGTTGGAGATATTATTCATCGCGGCGGTACGGTTTTAAGGTCTGCCCGCTGTCCGGAATTCGTCACCAAAGAAGGACAAAAACAAGGAATTGAACAGTTGAAGGCTCATGGTATTGAAGGGCTGGTTGTCATCGGCGGAGATGGCTCTTATCGCGGAGCGAAAGCTTTAACTGAACTAGGCTACCCGTGTGTCGGCGTGCCGGGAACAATTGATAATGATATTCCAGGTACCGAGTTTACAATTGGCTTTGACACAGCACTTAATACTGTCATTGATGCGGTGGATAAAATTCGTGATACAGCGAGTTCCCACGAGCGCACCTTTGTTGTTGAGGTCATGGGAAGGGACGCAGGAGATCTAGCATTATGGGCTGGACTTTCAGGCGGAGCTGAAACGATTCTGATTCCAGAAGATCCATATGATATGGAGTCGGTGAAAGAACGTCTCATGAAAGGGCATGAACGCGGAAAGAAACACAGTATTATTATTGTGGCCGAAGGCGTCATGAGCGGAACGGAATTCGCTAAAAAGATTGAAGAGAATACCGATTTTGACACAAGAGTTTCTGTGTTAGGCCATATGCAAAGAGGCGGTTCACCAACTGCTGCAGACAGAGTGCTTGCGAGCCGTCTAGGAGCAAGAGCTGTTGAACTTCTCATTGAAGGCAAGGGCGGACGAGCTGTTGGAATCGAGCACAATAAATTGGTTGATTATGATATTATTGAGGCGCTTGCTATGCCGCATAAATTAGACTTAGATATGTATCGTTTATCAAAAGAGTTATCCATTTAACATTTAAATAGGAAATCCCTACTCTCTAGGAGGCTGCAAAACCATGAGAAAGACGAAAATTGTATGTACGATTGGACCTGCCAGTGAAAGTGTCGAGATGTTAACGTCTCTTATTCATGCTGGAATGAACGTTGCCCGTTTGAATTTTTCGCACGGCAATCACGAAGAACATGCCGCGAGAATCAAGAATATTCGGGAAGCGGCAAAAGCTGCTGGCAAAACAGTCGCTATTTTATTGGACACAAAAGGACCGGAAATTCGCACACATAACATGGAGAATGACTCGATCGAGTTAAAACAAGGAACTGAAGTCATCATTTCTATGCATGAAGTGCTTGGAACCCCGGAGAAATTCTCTGTTACTTATGATGGGTTGATTGATGACGTCCGCACAGGATCTAAGATCTTACTGGACGATGGATTAATTGGCCTTGAAGTTGTTTCAATTGAGAAACAGCAGGGGGAAATCCTTACCAAAGTATTAAACAATGGAACGTTGAAAAATAAAAAAGGCGTGAATGTGCCAGGTGTATCGGTGAAACTCCCTGGAATCACAAGCAAGGATGCAGAAGACATTAAATTTGGAATTGCACAAGATGTTGATTTCATTGCAGCATCATTTGTTCGCCGTCCGACAGATGTGCTTGAGATTCGTGAATTGCTTGAGAGCAATCAGGCGTCTCACATTCAAATCGTACCAAAAATTGAAAACCAAGAAGGTGTCGATAACATCGATGAAATTCTTGAAGTTTCCGATGGATTGATGGTTGCGCGCGGAGACCTTGGTGTTGAAATACCCGCAGAAGAAGTGCCGCTCGTCCAAAAAAGCTTGATTAAAAAATGCAATATTCTTGGCAAGCCGGTTATTACTGCGACGCAAATGCTAGATTCTATGCAAAGAAACCCGAGACCGACGCGTGCAGAAGCAAGTGATGTGGCTAACGCCATTTTTGATGGAACAGATGCCATCATGCTTTCGGGTGAAACCGCTGCAGGATCTTATCCTCTTGAAGCTGTGCAGACGATGCATAATATTGCTGCCCGTGCGGAAACAGCTCTTAATTTTAAAGAAATCCTATCTACTCGCAGCAAAGTGAGCAAACATACGATGACAGATGCGATCGGCCAATCCGTCGCACATACAGCGAATAACCTGACAGCGCGAGCGATTGTGGCTCCTACAGAAAGCGGTCATACAGCCCGCATGATCTCTAGATACCGTTCACAAGCGCCAATTGTCGCTGTGACTTCTGATGAACGAGTATCAAGAAGCTTGGCACTGGTATGGGGAGTTGTCCCTCAAATTGGTCCAAAAGTAAAAACAACGGATGATATGCTTGAATTAGCTGTTCAGCAAAGTCTTGAAACAGGATTAGTCAAGCATGGGGATTTGATTATCATTACTGCTGGCGTTCCAGTGGGTGAAAGAGGCACGACGAACTTAATGAAAATCCATGTTGTCGGGGATATCTTGATGAAAGGTCAAGGAATTGGCCGAAAATCCGCATACGGCAAAGTCGTGGTTGCTAAAGATGCACAAGAAGCCCTTGAAAAAGTGGAGCCAGGATCTATTTTAGTTACGATCGGCAGTGACAAAGAAATGGTTCCGGCCATTGAAAAATGTGCTGCGTTAATTACAGAAGAAGGCGGCTTAACCAGTCATGCCGCAGTGGTAGGCATTAATTTAGGCGTGCCAGTATTAGTAGGTGTAGAACAAGCTACTCATGCTTTGTCAGACGGCCAGGAAATCACTGTAGATGCTGCCAGAGGGATTATTTATAACGGACATGCCAACGTTCTTTAAGATAAAAAGACATCTCGTTGAGGTGTCTTTTTATTTTTTTAAAGGTAAAATACGGAAAAAATCCTGGTTATTTATTCGGGAATAAGTTGCTGATATATTTTGAAAGTTGCCGATAATTGGATGGAAGTTGCTGATATATCTAAAATAGTTGCTGATAAATGTTCAAAAGTTACTGATATCCTTCAGCTTAAGCCTATTTGCCCTTCACTCCTGGACAGCGAGATTGGCATTTCGTGTGTCTAGCTAGAATATGATAAAATAGAGAGAAGGCTTGGCCATTAGAGGAGGTAGACGGTGAAATATCTATTACCGATTTTTATTATCATCCCGGCATTTGAGATTGGATTGTTGCTTCTTTCAGGAAAAACGATAGGAATCGTTCCAACCATTATGCTCATCTTGACAACGGGGTTTATAGGAGCCTATTTAGCAAAGAAGCAAGGGCTTCATACGATTCGCAGGTTACAGACAGATCTTCAGCAGGGGTTATTTATCGGAGATTCTGTTTTAGATGGGGTTTGTATTCTTGTCGGGGGACTGCTGCTATTAACGCCTGGATTTATTACAGACGCTACAGGCTTCTTTTTGTTAGTTCCGCAGACTAGACACTATTTAAAGCCGGCGCTCTATAAATTATTTCGCCGCTGGTTTCAAAATGGAAATATCATCATAATGAAATAGCGTCAGCCCAAGAGCTGACGCTATTTATTTCGGTGGCGGTTCGACAGGCTTCCCTATTACATACGCCCATAGATCGGTGAAAACGCCCGCGTGGTGCAGCGAATTAATCACAACAAGCGTGACTGGACCTAAAATCAGTCCTAAAAACCCTGCAAGTTTAAACCCGACAAACAAAGCAATTAGCGTAGCGAGTGGATCCAGGCCAATGCTTGCTGAGAGAATCTTAGGCTCCATAATTTGCCTTTGAACAATGACGATAATATACAAAACAGCAAGTCCAATGGCAAGAGAGGTATCACCGGCAATTAATTCATACACGATCCAAGGGACAAATACAGCGCCCGTTCCTAAATAAGGGAGAATATCTACAAGGCCAGTGACAAGCGCAATGGTAATCGCATAATTGACGCGAAGGATTAAGAGGCCAATTAATACAATCACTGTGGTAATGGAAATCAGTGTCAGCTGGGCGCGCATAAAGCCGAATAATGCTTTCTTTAAAGAGTTAAAGACCTTCCGTAAGCTAAGAGCGGCTTTCACTGGCAAATAAGCAATGGTCCGCTGCTGCAGCCGCTCCCAGTCTTTGCTGATAAAAAAAGCGGCCAGTAATGAAAAAATCAGCACTGTGGCGAAGTTAGGAATCCAGGAAATAAGATGGGGCAGACTTAAAAAGAAGTTCTGCAGAAAGTCGCCGGCTGACGAAGCGATTTTCTGTCCGGTTTCTTGGATATTTTCAAGGATGCTTTCCTGCTGGCCTGAACCGAGAGATTTGAATAAACTTGATCCTTGCTCGTATAGAGGAATCACCTGAGCGGCAATCATCAGTTCGATATAACTGATAGTTGTATCAATATGTTTAGGTACTACAGAAGCTAAATAATCGGCTCCTGACACGATCTCGGCAATTAACAGGGTGATCACACCGGCCAAAAATGCGAGAATAAAAAAGATAGAAATAACCACAGCTGCCGCCCTTGGCAGCTTGAGATTCTTTTCTAAAAAAAGAACGAATGGGTTCATAAGAAAGGCGACAGCTAGTCCAATAATAAATGGATAAGTCACTGATGCAATATAATAAAGTGAGATGATCAGCAGCAGGGCAGAAACGATAATCATAAAAAGACGTACTAGCCGGCCGCGAGTAATAGGATTCATTCATTTGCCTCCTTGCTTCACATATATAATTGAAATTGTAACTTGTTGAGGCTGGAAATAAAAGCAAGTAGCGAGAGAAGAATATTGACAAATCTCGCAATGTTTAAAAAAATAATCGAATTGAAGGGAAATAACATGTTACAGCCATATTTATTTTTACTGCTATTATTAGGCATCAGTCTGATGGCTAAAAATCAGTCGCTGCTTATAGCGGTTGCTGCATTACTTTTTATAAAATTACTCGGACTCGACGGAAAGCTGTTTTCTGTTATTCAGTCGAAAGGAATTAATTGGGGTGTAACCATTATCACTGTCGCCGTCTTAGTTCCGATTGCCACAGGAGAGATAGGATTTAAGGAATTGGGTGGCGCACTTAAATCGCCCTATGCATGGATCGCCATTGTGTCGGGGATGTTTGTCGCATTACTGGCTAAAGGCGGAGTTGTTTTATTAGCAGAAGATCCCCATATAACGACTGCACTTGTATTAGGCACAGTAGCTGCCGTCGCTTTATTTAATGGTGTGGCAGTAGGGCCATTAATAGGAGCAGGCATTGCCTACATGGCCATGAAAGTTTTTGAGTGGTTTTAATAGTAACAATATTCATTTTCCTGTATAATAAAAGGTAGTGGAATAAAAGAATTTATTATTATACCACATGAATGATTGTGTTTTTTATTTGCTGAATAAATAATTTTTGAATTTTTTAAGACATTTTGATTCACAAAAGTCTGATAATTGTTTATAATAGGAAATGAAAGCGCAAACTTTTCACAGCAGGACAACCTTTTTATTTTATCGTTTACTGAGCAACCGCTCATTAAGAAGTCAATAGACGATAAAAAGTGGGGTAACGGGGATATTCTAAAGGCAAAGGAGAGAAAAATTTTATGACAACAACTCGCGGTTTAGAAGGAGTAGTTGCAACAACATCATCAGTCAGTTCAATTATTGATGATACTCTTACATATGCAGGTTTTGATATCGATGATTTAGCGGTAAACGCTAGCTTCGAAGAAGTCATTTATTTACTTTGGCACCGCACTCTACCTACTCAAGCGCAACTGGATGAACTAAGAGAGCAGTTAGCAGAAAGCTATGAAATTCCTCAAGAGGTTATCAACCATTTCAAAATGTATCCAATTGATAAAGTACATCCGATGGCTGCACTCCGCACGGCTGTGTCGTTTCTAGGATTGTATGACGAAGAAGCGGATGTAATGACAGAAGAAGCTAATTACCGTAAAGCAATCCGCTTACAAGCACAAATTCCTGCGGTCGTAACAGCATTTGCGCGCATCCGTAAGGGTTTGGAACCGGTTGCACCACGCAAAGATTACAGCTTAGCTGCTAATTTCTTGTACATGCTTTCCGGCAAAGAGCCAGAAGAAATTGAAGTAGAAGCATTTAACAAAGCGCTTGTCCTTCATGCGGATCACGAGCTAAATGCATCTACATTTACGGCACGTGTTTGTGTAGCTACCTTATCTGATGTTTATTCTGGTGTTACAGCAGCAATCGGCGCTCTTAAAGGTCCTCTTCACGGCGGAGCAAATGAGCAAGTTATGAAAATGCTGTCTGAAATCGGCACTCCTGAAAATGCTGAGCCGTACATCTTAAACAAATTAAATAACAAAGAAAAAATTATGGGCTTCGGCCACCGTGTATACCGTAAAGGTGATCCGCGTGCAAAGCACTTAAGAGAAATGTCTAAGAAGTTAACTGAAATAACAGGCGAGCCTCAGTGGTATGAAATGTCCACTCAAATTGAAGATCTTGTAACATCTCAAAAGAACTTGCCGCCAAACGTTGATTTCTACTCGGCTTCTGTATACCATAGCTTAGGCATTGAACATGATTTATTCACACCGATCTTTGCAGTTAGCCGTGTATCTGGCTGGCTGGCGCATATTTTAGAGCAGTATTCAAATAACCGTTTGATCCGTCCTCGTGCGGAATATATCGGTCCTGATATGCAAAAATATGTACCAATCAGTAAGCGCGGATAAATTCTGATATTTACAAATTGCAATAAAATTGGTGTAATAATATAGTAAGCGAAAGGTTAGAGGCGATTGCCATCTAACCTTTGATTCTGAAATTGGAGGAATTGGATTATGACACAAGGCGAAAAAATTTCTGTACAAAACGGCGTATTAAACGTACCTAACAACCCGGTTATTCCTTTCATCGAGGGAGATGGAATTGGTCCTGATATTTGGGCAGCAGCTTCCCGCGTTCTAGATGCAGCGGTTGAAAAAGCATACAACGGCGAGAAAAAAATCGAATGGAAAGAAGTCTATGCTGGAGAAAAGGCATTCAACAAAACAGGTGAATGGCTTCCGGAAGAAACACTTAACCAAATTCGTGAATACTTAATCGCTATCAAAGGTCCTTTAACAACTCCAGTTGGCGGAGGTATTCGTTCTCTAAACGTTGCACTGCGTCAAGAATTGGATTTATTCGTATGTCTTCGTCCAGTTCGTTACTTTGATGGTGTACCTTCACCAATCAAGCGTCCTGAAGATACTGACATGGTTATTTTCCGTGAAAACACTGAAGATATTTATGCAGGTATCGAGTATGCAGAAGGTTCAGATGAAGTGAAAAAAGTACTTGATTTCCTTCGCAATGAAATGGGAGTAGACAAAATCCGCTTCCCAGAAACTTCTGGTATCGGTATCAAACCGGTTTCAAAAGAAGGAACTTCCCGCTTGGTGCGTGCAGCGATCAATTATGCTATTAAAGAAGGACGTAAATCCGTTACTTTAGTACATAAAGGCAACATCATGAAATATACTGAGGGTGCATTTAAAAACTGGGGTTACGAGCTTGCTGAGCAAGAGTTCGGTGACAAAGTATTTACTTGGGCACAGTATGACAAAATTAAAGACGAGCAAGGCGCAGAAGCGGCAAACAAAGCGCAAGCTGATGCTGAAGCTGCTGGCAAGATCATCGTAAAAGATTCTATTGCTGATATCTTCTTACAACAAATCTTAACTCGTCCACGTGAGTTCGATGTAGTAGCTACAATGAACTTAAATGGTGACTATATCTCTGATGCATTAGCTGCTCAAGTTGGCGGAATCGGTATTGCACCAGGAGCTAATATTAACTACGAAACTGGACATGCTATTTTTGAAGCGACTCATGGTACAGCTCCAAAATATGCAGGTTTAGATAAAGTAAACCCATCATCTGTTCTATTATCAGGCGTATTATTGCTTGAGCACTTAGGATGGAATGAAGCGGCACAAATGATTACAAAATCAGTTGAGAAAACAATTGCTTCTAAAGTTGTTACTTACGACTTTGCCCGTCTAATGGATGGTGCAACTGAAGTGAAAACTTCTGAGTTTGCTGACGAATTAATTAAAAACCTTTAATTTACATTGACCGTTCCTCGTATAGAGGGGCGGTCTTACCTAATTTATTTACTAATAATCAGGAGGGGTTTTACAATGGCTTTAAAACGCAAAAAGATTTCTGTAATCGGCGGCGGATTTACTGGAGCAACAACAGCATTCCTTCTAGCTCAAAAGGAGCTTGGAGATGTAGTGCTTGTTGATATTCCTCAAGCAGAAGACCCGACAAAAGGCAAAGCGCTTGATATGCTTGAAGCAGGTCCTGTCCAAGGATTTGATGCAAACATTACAGGCACCTCCAGCTATGAAGATACAAAAGACTCTGATATCGTTATTATTACAGCAGGTATTGCACGCAAGCCTGGCATGAGCCGTGATGACCTTGTTCAAACGAATCAAAAAGTCATGAAGTCTGTTACTTCAGAAGTCGTAAAATATTCTCCTGATTGCTACATCTTAGTATTAACTAACCCGGTAGATGCAATGACATACACCGTATTTAAAGAATCAGGGTTTCCGAAAAATCGAGTCATTGGACAGTCCGGTGTGCTTGATTCTGCCCGGTTCCGTACTTTTATCGCGCAAGAATTAAACATGTCGGTTAAAGATATAACGGGCTTTGTTCTTGGCGGGCATGGAGATGACATGGTTCCTTTAGTGCGCTACTCTTATGCGGGAGGCATCCCTTTGGAAACACTTATTCCAAAGGAGCGTCTTGACGCCATTGTTGAACGTACTCGTAAAGGCGGAGGAGAAATTGTTGCTCTCCTTGGGAATGGGTCTGCGTACTACGCGCCGGCTGCATCTCTTGTGGAAATGGCAGAAGCCATTCTTAAAGACCAGCGCAGAGTTCTTCCTGCTATCGCTTATCTTGAAGGTGAGTATGGGTATGAAGGAATTTATCTCGGGGTGCCAACGATCCTTGGAGCAGACGGTATCGAACAAATTATCGAGCTGGAACTGACGGAAGATGAAAAAGCAGCTCTTCAAAAGTCTGCTGATTCCGTCCGTCAAGTGATGAACGTTCTTGCTTAGCATCGATCATTTTAACTCAAAACATCAGGCTATTTATAAGAAATAGCCTGATGTTTTTTTTATTTTTGACCCGGTTCGCCATTTTCCGCCTCCTTTTCTTTCCCATAGGTCATTGTTTTTTATATAATAGGAAAAGGGTTGATGAATCTATTTTTTTGGGAGGCTCTTTATGAGTAAGACTATTCTTGTTGTGGATGATGAACAATCCATCGTTACGTTAATTAAATATAACTTGGAGCAAGCAGGTTATCAGGTGATTTCTGCTGTTGATGGGGAAGAAGGCTTGCATAAAGCGGTGGAGGAATCTCCGGATCTGATCATACTTGATTGGATGCTGCCAGGACTCGACGGTATGGAAGTATGCAAAGAATTAAGACAGAGAAAAGTCAGTACGCCGATCTTAATGCTGACAGCTAAAGATGAAGAATTCGATAAAGTACTTGGACTTGAACTTGGTGCGGATGACTATATGACGAAGCCTTTTAGTCCTCGGGAATTGATTGCTCGGGTGAAAGCGATTCTGCGCAGACTTCAGAATATCCCAAAAGAAGAAGTGGAACTTCCTGAAGAAAAGTTTGTAGAAGTAGCTGAGTTAAAGATTTTTCCAGAACAGTATGAAGCTTATTTCCAATCCAACTTGCTTGAGTTGACACCGAAGGAATTTGAATTGCTGTTGTATTTGGTTGAAAACAAGGGACGGGTATTAACAAGAGATCAATTATTAAGCGCGGTTTGGAAATATGATTTTGCAGGCGATACACGCATTGTCGATGTGCATATTAGCCACCTTCGGGAAAAAATAGAATTAAATACGAGAAAGCCTTTATACATAAAAACCATCAGAGGCTTGGGCTATAAATTAGAGGAACCAAAACAGCTATGATCAAGTTTCGTACTCGGCTAGTCCTTGCCTTAATCTCACTCATTGTCATGGTGCTAATTGCACTGGGCATATTATTAGGCCAGCTATTTAAAGGGTACTATTTAAATGCGTTAAATGACCGTTTGGATAAAGAGACAACCGTTCTTGCTAAACAAATCAGTCTTACAGGCGGAATTGAAAAGCTGAACGATCAGCTGCTGCTTGATTGGAGCAAAGAGCTGAACGTTCGAATGTCCATTGCGGATTCCGCTGGAAATATAGTGATGGATAGCGGGGCAACAGAGAATTCTAATGTTTATAACCATGAAACAATTGTGAAAAGAATTGCTGCCTTAGATAAACCGTCTAACTATCAAAGTTCACTTGCCGCTAAGCTCGATGTTCAATATCATTGGAAAAAAATTATCACATCTCAAAAAGGGGAAGAGGGTTTCTTAATCATCAGTACGAGGGTTAAAGTGCTTGATCATATATATAGTCAAATATGGATGATCTTGCTGCTGTCTCTTGGGGCTTCTCTTATTTTAATTATTTTGTTCGGTACGAAAATTACCAATCGCTATACGAGGCCCATCGAGTCAGCGACCAAAGTAGCCATTGAACTCGCAAAAGGCAATTACAAGGCGAGAACATATGAAATTCCGCCGGATGAAGTGGGTGTGCTGAACACGTCGATTAATATTTTAGCCCGAAATCTTCAAGAAATGATGCAGGCGCAAGAAGTTCATCACAACCGTCTGACAACCATTATTGAAAATATTGAGAGTGGCCTTTTGCTCATCGATGATCGCGGATTTATTGTTATGGTCAATCAGTCGCTAAAGAATCTCTTCCATGTTAAGAATGAACGTCTGATAAAAAAGCGATATCATGAAGTTTTACGGCATAAGGAAGTAATTGAAATTATCGAAGAAGTATTTATGACAGAGAACAATGTCCGTAAACAGCTTGTGCTGCCTTTATCTATTGAGCGAAAGCATTTTGAAATATCAGGAGCTCCCATTATTGGCACGAACGATGAGTGGAAGGGGATATTAATTGTCTTTCATGATATCACTGAAATCAAACACCTTGAACAAATGCGGAAAGACTTTGTGGCAAATGTCTCGCACGAGCTGAAAACGCCGATTACTTCTATTAAAGGATTTACGGAAACCCTGCTTGATGGAGCGAAGGCGGACCCAGAAGCATTAGAAATGTTTTTGACGATCATTTCTAAAGAAAGTGAACGAATGGAAACGCTCGTGATGGATTTATTGGAATTGTCGAAGATTGAACAAAAAGGCATGGTGCTCTCCCTCAATCAAGTAAATATAGAGGAATTGATTGAAGATATTCTTCCAACCTTGGAGAAGAGGCTGGAGAATAAGCGGATGAATGTAACTGTAGATCTTAAGGGTGACCTCACAATTACAGGGGATCTTTACAGGTTAAAACAAGTGTTTTTAAACTTAATCACCAATGCGATCCTTTATACGCAGCAGGAAGGAAGCATTCGCATAACCGGTTACGAAGAAAAAGGCTATGCAGTGATTGAAGTCTCAGACAATGGAATTGGTATAGCTGAAGAAGAGGTGCCAAGAATCTTTGAACGGTTTTATCGCGTGGATAAAGCGAGAAGCAGAAACTCTGGCGGTACAGGCCTTGGTTTGGCCATTGTCAAACACATTATCGAAGCTCACCGCGGAAAAATATACGTCCGCAGCCAGTTAAATGAAGGGACGACATTTGTCGTGAAATTGAGAAAAGAACTAGAAAAATCTAGTTGAAAAGTGTAAAGGTGGTATGTTTACAAACTATTTATGTTTCCTTAATACTGCCTTTATAATCTTCATATAAGATAGTAAGCATCAACCCCTTACTTCTTCAGCTGTTTTAGCAGAGGGGCAATGTTTGCCCCTCCCTTTTTTTAAAACCATTGCTGCAGAGGATAAGCAAGGCCGTTATTTTCTTTTTCCATTCTAAGCGTGTTAGAATAGATAAAGAAAATAGCGGCTTTTTTATTACCACTCCAAGGGGAGATGTTGTCATTGAAGAAAAAATTAGTGTTAATTGATGGAAATAGCATTGCGTATCGGGCCTTTTTTGCCTTACCTTTATTAAATAATGAAAAGGGTGTTCATACGAACGCAGTGTACGGTTTTACGATGATGTTAATGAAAGTCATGGAAGAGGAAAAGCCAACCCATTTACTTGTCGCTTTTGATGCAGGGAAAACGACTTTTCGACACCAGACATTTAAAGAATATAAAGGCGGACGCCAAAAAACTCCACCTGAACTATCAGAACAATTTCCTTATATTCGAGAGTTATTGAAAAACTATCGCATTCCTCAATTTGAACTTGAGAACTATGAAGCGGATGATATTATCGGAACGCTTGCTTTACAGGCTGAACAGGAAGGCTATGAAGTGAAGGTGTTCTCCGGTGATAAGGATTTAACCCAATTGAGTTCTGAGACGACGACTGTGTGTATTACTCGTAAAGGAATTACAGATATCGAAGTTTATACACCTGAACATATTCAAGAAAAATACGGACTCACCCCCTCGCAGATCATTGATATGAAAGGACTGATGGGGGATTCCTCAGATAATATTCCTGGCGTTCCCGGTGTAGGAGAAAAAACAGCCATTAAACTGCTGAAACAATTTTCCACGCTTGAAACATTGCTGGAATCGATTGATGAAGTCAGCGGCAAGAAATTAAAAGAGAAGCTGGAAGAGTTTAAAGATCAAGCAGTATTAAGTAAAGAACTGGCAACGATTTTGCGTGAAGTGCCGATGGATATGACTGTCGACAGTCTGGCTTATGATGGTCCTGATCAAGACAAGGTCTACCATCTGTTTAAAGAGCTTGGGTTTAATTCTCTGCTGGATAAAATGGAGAAGCCTGAAGGAGAAGTCGAAGAAGCGCATACCGCAGTGGAATACGAGACTGTGTCAGAACTGGACGACTCTATGCTTCCTGCTCATTCAAGCTTCTATTTAGAAATGATTGCAGACAACTATCATCAGGCCGATGTTCCGGGGGTAGCCATTTCTACTGAAGAGAAAACTTTTTTCGTTTCGGCGGAAAGTGCTTTTCAAAGTCCTGCCTTTAAGGCATGGGCAGAGAACCCTGATATGAAAAAATCGGTTTATGATGCGAAGCGGACCATCGTCGGGCTTAGAAGACAAGGCATTGAACTTCAAGGAATTGACTTTGACCTATTGCTTGCTTCTTATTTAATTAACCCATCGGAATCTCCAGAAGATTTCTCAGCAGTTGCTAAGCTTCACGGAGTGCGAAATATTCAGTCTGATGAAGCTGTTTATGCGAAAGGCGCCAAACGGAAACTGCCGGAAGAAGCTATTTATGCAGAACATATCTCTGCCAAAGCCCAGGCCTTGCAGTCTTTAAAAGAAACTTGCTTAAAAGAACTCGAGGAAAACGGGCAGTTAGAACTTTTTAATGAACTCGAACTTCCGCTTGCCATCATCTTAGCTGATATGGAATCTGTGGGCGTAAGTGTGGACGTAGAAAGGCTGAAACAGATGGGCGAGGAGTTGAAGAAACAGCTCTCCGTCATTGAAAAAACCATTCATGAACTAGCTGGAGAAGAATTTAATATTAATTCACCAAAGCAGTTAGGGGTTATTTTATTTGAGAAGCTTGGACTGCCGCCGGTTAAGAAGACGAAGACAGGATTCTCCACTTCTGCGGATGTACTGGAAAAGCTGGCTCCGCAGCACGAAATTGTGGAACATATTCTGCACTACCGCCAATTAGGAAAGCTTCAGTCCACCTATATCGAAGGATTATTAAAAGTGGTCGATCAAGATACTCATAAGATTCATACCCGTTTTAATCAAGTGCTCACGCAGACGGGACGTTTAAGTTCTATTGAACCTAACTTGCAAAATATCCCGATTCGTCTTGAAGAGGGACGGAAAATCCGCCAAGCGTTCGTGCCATCTAAAGAGGGTTCGGTCATATTCGCGGCAGATTATTCTCAAATTGAATTGCGTGTTCTTGCTCATATCTCAGACGATGCTAAGCTAATCGATGCCTTTCACCAGGATCTCGATATTCATACAGCGACGGCAATGGATGTGTTCCATGTGTCAAAGGAAGAAGTGACAGCGAATATGCGGCGTCAAGCGAAAGCGGTCAACTTTGGAATCGTATATGGAATCAGTGACTATGGGCTGTCCCAAAGCCTTGGGATTACAAGAAAAGATGCCGGTAAGTTTATCGAACGATACTTAGAGTCCTATCCGGGTGTAAAAGAATATATGGATGACATTATTCAAGAAGCAAAACAAAAAGGATACGTCACAACATTGCTGCAGCGGAGACGCTATATTCCTGAAATCACAAGCCGTAATTTCAACTTAAGGGGATTTGGAGAAAGAACAGCAATGAATACGCCGATTCAGGGAAGTGCGGCAGATATTATTAAGAAGGCGATGATCGATGCTGCTGAACGGTTAGAGCAGGAGAATCTGCAGTCGACTTTGCTTCTGCAAGTGCACGATGAATTAATATTTGAAGTGCCAGAAGAAGAAATTGAGATCATGAAAAAGCTGGTGCCAGAAGTGATGGAACAAGCTGTTGAATTAAAGGTTCCATTAAAAGTAGATTACTCATTCGGCCCGACTTGGTATGATGCAAAGTAAAAGGAGGGACATTCATGCCGGAACTGCCAGAGGTTGAAACGGTTCGCCGGACGCTCGAACAGCTAGTCATCGGAAAGACGGTTGCTGGCGTGGAGATTCGATGGCCGAATATAATTAAAAAGCCCGAACCGACTGATCAATTTACCGATGCTCTAATAGGCGAGACGATCCGCGGAGTGCAAAGAAGAGGGAAATTTTTAATTTTTGAACTTGATCGTTATAACTTGGTCTCCCATCTGCGAATGGAGGGAAAATACAGAGTTCATGATCAAGGAGAGGAAGAAGAGCCGCATACCCATGTCATCTTCAAGTTTAGTGATGGAACGGAACTAAGGTATCGGGACGTGCGCAAGTTCGGCACCATGCATTTATTTTTGAGCGGCGAAGAGCTGGGTTCGCTTCCTTTGTCCCAGCTTGGACCCGAACCATTCTCAGAAGAGTTCACAGTTGAGTATATGCAAGAAAAGCTGATGAAAACCCAGCGACCAATCAAAGCTGTTTTATTAGATCAAACCGTATTTGTCGGTCTCGGCAATATATATGTGGATGAAGCCTTGTTCCGCTCAGGTATTCACCCTCTCAAAAAAGCTAATTCACTTCATCCTGAAGAACTTGTCCGCCTGCACAAAGAGGTAGTGGCGACTCTTTTGGAGGCTGTAGAAAAAGGCGGAAGCACGATCCGATCCTATCTAAACGGCCAAGGGCAAATCGGGACGTTTCAAGAAGCTCTGTTTGTATATGGCCGGACGGGAGAACCTTGCAAAATTTGCGGACAGCCGATCGAAAAGATGAAAGCTGCAGGAAGAGGCACGCATGTGTGCCCGTCTTGCCAGCCTTTGACTTAAAGCATGATCAGAGAACACTCTGCAGAATCTTCCATATACTATCGTAATTAGATAGGTAAGGAAGGAGCAGTTGTATGAGTGTGTACCCTTCATTATTCATGCTTGCTGCAGCTGTCAGCCTTGATAGCTTCAGTACAGGTCTTGCTTACGGATTTAAGAAATTAAAGCTGCCTGTTAAATCTTCCGTTATTCTTTCTCTCTGCTCAGCAGGCTCTCTGCTTATAGCGATGGCAGCAGGGCATTTGATTAGCCGCTTTTTAGATGAAAGCTTTGCAGAACGGTTAGGCGGCTTTATCTTAATTGCGCTAGGTGTATGGGTGCTATGGCAGTTTTTTCATGAAGGCAAGCAAGAGAAAACGATGGAAGAAAAGCGTCTTATTCAATTAGAGATTAAAAGTTTAGGTGTCGTTATTCAAATATTAAAAAGACCAGCGGATGCTGATTTGGACTCATCAGGAACGATAACGGGGATTGAAGCATTACTCTTAGGTCTTGCCCTGTCTCTCGACGCATTTGGTGCAGGTATCGGTGCTGCAATGCTCGGCTACTCACCCCTATTGCTTGCTTCAGCGGTGGCTATCATGAATTTGCTTTTTGTCAGCGGGGGACTGTGGTGCGGCCGTGTGTTCGCCCATGTAAAATGGATGCAGCGAATGGCATTTTTTCCTGGAATCTTATTAATTGTGATCGGAATGATGAAATTTTAATTAAGGCAGGTATCACTTATGGCAGCAATTATTGGACTCACAGGTGGAATTGCGAGCGGCAAAAGTACGGTCAGTGCGCTGCTTGCTGAACGTGGATATGTTATCGTAGATGCAGATGTAGCGGCACGTGCCGCAGTTGAACCCGGAACGCCGGCACTTCAAAAGATTGTGGAAGAGTTTGGTCAAGAGGTGCTCTTAGGTGACGGGTCACTTGACCGGGGGAAATTAGGAGAAATTATTTTTCATCAGGAAGATAAGCGGAAAGTATTGAACGGTATTGTGCATCCAGCTGTTCGGACATTTATGCTTGAGGCAAAAGATACAGCGATTGAAAGCGGACATCAGACAGTGATTATGGATATTCCGCTTTTATTTGAAAGTGATCTATTGTGGATGGTGGAAAAAGTGATTGTTGTCTTCATTGACGAAGAAACGCAGCTCCAACGATTAATGAACCGAAATGCGCTTGATGAGAGGGCGGCTAAAGCGCGTATTGCCTCACAAATGGCATTAATTGAAAAGGCGAAAAGAGCAGACTGGGTTATTGATAACAATGGTTCAATTGAAGAAACAGAGCGGCAGTTAAGCCAGTTGATTGATAACTGGAAGCTCGTTCCATAATGAGAGAGCGGACTCGATTTACTCGAGTCCGCATTTTTTATTTATCGTAACCTTTATATGGGAAAACTAGCAATTAAAGCTTGTACAATTCAGAAAAATTAAACTTTTATAAATGCCTATTTTATTGTTCCATTAAAAATTAATTATGTTATACTAATCACAGGAAAAAAACAATAAGTATAACATTTATTGATATAGGAGGAACCGATATATGAAGGCGAAAGTAGCAATTAACGGGTTTGGCCGTATCGGAAGAATGGTATTTCGTAAAGCGATTTTAGAGGAAGGGCTGGACATTGTTGCAATTAACGCAAGCTACCCGGCTGAAACACTTGCTCACTTAATTAAGTATGACACAAACCATGGAAAGTTTGAAGGAGACGTGCAAACGGAAGAGAATGCACTGATCGTAAATGGAAAACGCGTTCAATTATTAAGCAGTCGTGATCCTCTAGAGCTTCCTTGGAAAGAACTTAATATAGATATTGTCATCGAAGCAACAGGTAAGTTCAATGCCCGTGATAAAGCTGCTCTTCATATTGAGGCCGGCGCTAAGAAAGTAGTCTTAACAGCTCCTGGTAAGAACGAAGATGTAACGATCGTTATGGGAGTAAATGAAAGCGATTTAAATGTTGAAGAACATGAAGTTATTTCAAACGCTTCTTGTACAACAAACTGTTTAGCGCCAGTTGCTAAAGTGCTTAATGAAACATTTGGCATTGACAATGGTTTAATGACAACTGTTCATGCGTACACAAATGATCAAAAGAATATTGATAACCCTCATAAGGATTTGCGCCGTGCCCGTGCATGCGCTCAATCAATTATTCCGACATCAACAGGTGCTGCTAAGGCCCTTTCACTTGTTCTTCCGCAGCTAAAAGGCAAGCTGCACGGCATGTCATTGCGTGTGCCAACATCTAACGTGTCTCTAGTTGACCTTGTTGTTGACTTAAACCGTGAAGTAACAGTTGACGAAGTGAATGATGCATTAATCAAAGCTTCTGAAGGCTCTCTTAAAGGAATTTTAGATTTCACAACAGAACCGCTAGTATCGGTTGACTTTAATACAAACCCTCATTCTTCCATTGTCGATGGTTTATCAACGATCGTGATGAGTGGAACGAAGGTAAAAGTTCTTGCTTGGTATGATAACGAGTGGGGCTATTCTTGCCGCGTAGTTGATCTAGTAAACTATGTAGCAGAAGAAATGAAAAAAAAAATTGAAGTAGCTGTTTAACTCTTTTGCGCTTAGAATGACCCGTACCCTTTAAAAACCTGCCTCCCCGGCGGGTTTTTTTGTGGGTCAAAAGTATGCGAATGCAGCAGGAGATTCGAATCAAAAATAAAGTTTGGTAAATTAATAAACTTTTTTAAATTGTAGGTTGCAAAATATTTTTAATCGAAGTATACTATTTTTCGTGAAACAAAATAGCTGCTTAAAGGGTTAGGACCTTTTCAGACTAACTTTCCCCCGTGGCAGTTATAACTTTTACAACTCGTTCTTAAAAATTTAAACTTGTAAAAGGGGGAAACGATCAATGGAAACTATGGGTCGTCATGTAATATCAGAACTTTGGGGCTGTAATTTTGACAAATTAAATGATATGGAAGTTATTGAAAAAATCTTTGTAGATGCTGCACTTAAATCAGGTGCTGAAATTCGCGAAGTAGCTTTTCATAAATTTGCTCCACAAGGTGTCAGCGGAGTTGTAATCATTTCTGAATCTCATTTAACTATTCACAGCTTTCCGGAACATGGTTATGCAAGCATCGATGTTTATACTTGCGGCCATTTAGATCCGAATGTAGCAGCCAACCACATTGCAGAGGCTCTTGAGGCAGAAACACGCGAAACGATTGAAATGCCTCGCGGTATGGGACCTGTCCACGCTAAACAGCCTGTAGCAAGCTTATAATACAAACAACCGGGATGCATGTTTTACATGCGTCCCTTTCTTTTTGCCTATATTTTATACATAATGAAAGCCCTTCATAACGGCTTCAGCTTGTGCATTTCTGTGCTTTTTTATATGATGAAGGTAATATAATAGAGAATCGGAGTTGATGGAATGAAATGTCCTGCGTGTCAGCATAATGGAACGCGTGTGATTGACTCAAGACCGGTAGACGAAGGTCGTTCCATTCGCCGGCGAAGAGAATGTGAAGAGTGTTCCTATAGATTCACAACGTTTGAGAAGGTAGAGGATCTGCCTTTAATCGTTGTCAAGAAGGAAGGAATGAGAGAAGAGTTTAATCGCGATAAAATGCTTCGAGGGCTCGTTAAGGCTTGTGAAAAGCGCCCCGTGTCACTAGATCAGCTTGAAGATATCGCAATCTCTGTCGAAAAAAATATCCGCAGTCAAGGAATATCTGAGATTCAGTCCGATCAAATCGGTGAGATGGTCATGGATCAGCTTTCTGGAGTAGACGAAGTGGCCTATGTCCGTTTCGCTTCTGTCTATCGCCAATTTAAGGATATCAACGTATTTTTGGATGAACTAAAGGAATTAATCAAGAAAGAAAATGGATAAGCTGGAGGACGAAACGGCTCTCTGGCTTTTTCGTATTCATCACCATTAGATTCACCATGAAAGGTAAGAGGCCGAGAATGAAAAAACATTGGAATGAAATACAGCCTGTTGACTTGTATACGACGTCGCTGCAAGGCGTACTTCATGAAACAGACCGTAAAATTTTAACGCTATTATATCAGCCGCTGATTGGTGCGAAATGTTTTAGTTTATATATGACACTCTGGGCTGAGGTGGAAGAAAACCGGCTGAGATCCAGTGGTTCAAGCCACTATCATTTAATGAATTTCATGGACATTAACATACAAGAAATTTATGAAGAACGCATGAAACTTGAAGGGCTTGGCCTGTTAAAAAGCTACGTAAAAAAACACGGAGACAGCCGTGAGTTTGTCTACGTTTTGCAGCCGCCTTTAACGCCAGAACAGTTTTTTAATGACGGGATGCTGAACATTTTCTTATATAGAAAAATCGGCCGTGCCCATTTTTTGAGACTGAAGGAATTCTTTATGGATGATCAAGTGATTACTAATGAGCATCAGGAAATTACGAAAGACTTCCAGGATGTATTTACCACAGGTTCACTAATGGATCAAGAAGCGATGGAAAGCAGTACCACGCCAGAGGGTAAACGTTTGATGAAAACAGCGGAAAACAGCGGATTACCCTTGAATAGCGAAGAATTCAATTTCAGTTTGCTTGAAAGCTCCTTAAGAGGGGTAATGATTCCAAAACAAGTACTGACGAAACCTGTTAGGGAAACGATTCTTAAGCTATCTCATTTATACGGAATTCAGGCGCTCGAAATGAAGAATTTGTTGCTGACGGCTGTGGATGAGCAAGATGAAATTGACCTTGAACTATTAAGAAAATCAGCACGGGACTGGTATCAGCTTGAAATGAATGAAGAACTGCCTGAACTCATCAATCGTGTGCAGCCGGCTGCTCTTCGTTCTGTATCGGATGCGCCGCAGACGAAAGAAGAGGAATTAATCTTCTATCTTGAAACGACGTCCCCAAGACAGCTGCTGATCGATATTTCAGGAAGCCAGCCTTCTCAATCAGACATGAAGATTATTGAAGGGATTTTATTTCAGTATAAGCTTTCGGCAGGGGTTACTAATGTTCTCATTCAATATGTTATGCTGAAAACAGACATGAAATTGACGAAGAGCTATGTGGAAAAAATCGCCTCCCACTGGGCACGCAAGCAAGTGAAAACGGTTAGTGATGCGATGGAACTGGCTAAGAGCGAGCACAGGCAATATTTAGAATGGGCCGAGAACAAAGACAAGCCGAAACGGAGAAAGTCCATACGTAAAGAGAAATTGCCTGAGTGGTTTCAAAAGGAAGAAGATCCAGCTCCTAGTTCTTCCACAGAAGATGAAGACTTTGAAAAAGAAAGACAGCTGCTTGAAGCGGAGTTAAAAGGAACCCGTAAAAAGGAAGGGGAGGTGAGCAGAGATGGAAAGGATCAATGATACGATCAAGAAAATGACAGGATCACAAAGCTTTCAGAAACAATATGAACAGCTGAAAAACGAAGTGTTAAGTGATCCGGCTGTCCGCGTGTTTTTAGAAAAGCATAAGGACGAAATCTCACCGTCTGCATTAGAAAAAAACTTAATGAAACTCTATGAATTTAAATCGCAAAGCCACAACTGCGAAGATTGCCCGAATCTAAACGGCTGCATTAATGTCATGCAGGGGTTTGAACCGTCACTTGTATGGCGGAGAGGCGGCATCGATATTGATTACCATCAATGTCCTCGGAAAATTCGGGATGATGAAAAACGAAAAAATGAAAAGCACGTCCAAAGCATCTATGTGCCGAAAGACATTCTCGAGGCTAAATTTGAAAATATTGAACTTGATAACCGCAGCCGCCTAGACGCGGTGAAAGCGGCGAAGCAGTTTGTGGATAAATATGAAAGCAAAGAAAAAGTAAAAGGCTTATATATTTGCGGTTCATTTGGCGTCGGCAAGTCGTATTTGCTTGGAGCGATTGCGAATGAACTGGCAGATAAGCATATCAATTCTCTGATTGTGTATTTCCCTGAATTTGTCCGGGAAATGAAACAGTCACTAAATGATCATTCGATGAATGGAAAGCTTGAAGTCGTCAAGAATGCTCAAATCTTGATGATCGATGACATTGGTGCTGAAACGATGTCAAGCTGGATGAGGGACGATATCTTAGGCACTATTCTACAATATCGGATGCTTGAAGGACTGCCGACTTTCTTTACCTCTAATTTCGATTACAAGAATTTGCAGCACCACCTTACCTACTCTCAGCGAGGGGAAGAAGAGGAATTGAAGGCGGCGCGTGTGATGGAAAGAATCAAATATTTAACGGTGCCTGTTGAAATGAAAGGAACCAATCGACGCCGATAATTTTATGAACAGCCTATTGATTTTCGTGTAAGTTACCCATATAATACCTTTATACATTTTAATCAAGCTTATAAGTATGGATAAGGACATGAGTTTTCTTTTACGGTTTCCAGAGAGGGAGAGCAAGGCTGAAACTTTCCCAACACGAAAAGATCACTTACCGCCTTTGAACTTCGGCCGTGAAAGCAATGCGAGTAATGGACCGACGGCAGCAGCCGTTATCTGAACTGGAGATTCAGCAGGATTCTTATGCTGAAAAGTAGGGTGGAATCGCGATCAAACCTCGTCCCTTCATTTATTTGAAGAGACGGGGTTTTTTGTATTGAAAAGCAAATCCCGCTGTTCAGGAGCGAAAGGCAAATAGGCAGGCAGCAAAAGTTCGCTCTTTGCCAGTTCGATCGCAATGGTTTCTACTCGCGACCACGAAGACCAAGCCGTTTTTCAGAGGAGACAAACAAAAACTTAAAGGAGTGGACAGAATGTCTGATATGTTAAAAATGCAATTTCCAGATGGTTCAGTGAAGGAGTTTCCTAAAGGAACAACGACTGAAGATATAGCAGCATCCATTAGCCCAGGACTAAAAAAGAAAGCATTAGCTGGAAAATTAGATGGGCAAATGATTGATTTACGTACACCAATTGAAGCGGATGGCAGCATTGAAATTGTTACGGCTGGCAGCGATGAAGCATTAGAAATTTTACGCCATAGTACAGCTCACTTAATGGCACAGGCGATCAAACGCATTTATGGTCAAGATAACGTGAAGCTAGGAGTTGGTCCTGTTATTGAAGGCGGATTTTATTACGATATCGATGTAGAAGAGTCGATTACGCCTGAAGATTTGCCAAAGATCGAAAAAGAAATGAAAAAACTGATTGGTGAAAACTTAGAAGTCGTGCGCAAAGAAGTCAGCCGTAATGAAGCGAAAGAGATCTACACTGAAATTGGCGACGAGTATAAGCTGGAACTAATTGATGCGATTCCTGAAGACGAAACAGTAACTATGTATGAGCAAGGTGAGTTTTTTGACCTATGCCGCGGTGTTCACGTGCCGTCAACGAACAAACTAAAAGAATTCAAACTGTTAAGTATTGCCGGAGCTTACTGGAGAGGCAACAGCGATAATAAAATGCTTCAGCGTATTTACGGTACAGCGTTCTTCAAAAAAGAAGAACTGGATCAGCACTTGAAAATGCTTGAAGAAGCAAAAGAGCGTGATCACCGTAAAATCGGTAAAGAACTGAATTTATTCATGAACTCGCAAAAAGTAGGGCAGGGTCTTCCGATGTGGCTTCCAAAAGGAGCAACGATTCGCCGAATTGTTGAGCGTTATATCGTTGATAAAGAGGTTAGCCTTGGCTACGATCATGTGTACACACCGGTAATGGGAAGCGTGGATTTATATAAAACAAGCGGACACTGGGAGCACTATCAAGAGAACATGTTCCCAGTAATGGACATGGATAATGAGCAGCTAGTGCTTCGTCCGATGAACTGTCCGCACCATATGATGATTTATAAAAACGGCATCCATTCTTATCGTCAGCTGCCAATTCGCATTGCGGAGCTTGGAACGATGCACCGTTATGAAATGTCAGGCGCCTTATCTGGACTTCAGCGTGTGCGCGGCATGACTCTAAATGATGCACATATCTTTGTTCGTCCGGATCAAATCAAAGATGAGTTCAAACGTGTGGTTCAGCTGGTTCAAGAAGTATACAAAGACTTTGATTTAAACGATTATTCATTCCGCGTATCTTACCGTGACCCTCAAGATACAGAGAAATATTTTGATGATGATGAAATGTGGAATAAAGCTCAAGGTATGTTGAAAGAAGCAATGGATGAGCTTGGCCTTGAGTACTATGAAGCGGAAGGCGAAGCGGCGTTTTATGGTCCTAAGCTGGACGTGCAAGTGAAAACAGCACTTGGAAAAGAAGAGACACTGTCCACTGTACAGCTGGATTTCTTATTGCCAGAGCGCTTTGATTTAACTTATGTTGGAGAAGACGGCAAGCCGCATCGCCCAGTTGTCATTCACCGCGGCGTTGTATCGACAATGGAGCGTTTTGTTGCTTTCTTAATTGAAGAGTACAAAGGAGCGTTCCCGACATGGCTTGCCCCTGTACAAGTACAAGTGATCCCAGTTTCAGCTGACGTTCACTTCGATTACGCGAAAGAAGTGCAGGATGAACTGAAGAAAGCAGGCATCCGTGCGGAACTTGATGGCCGTGAAGAAAAGATCGGCTACAAAATCCGTGAAGCGCAAATGCAGAAAACACCTTACATGCTTGTTGTTGGTGATAAAGAAATTGAAAACAAATCCGTCAACGTCCGTAAATACGGTGAGCAGAAATCAGAAACGATCGCATTTGCTGATTTCCTAGAACTTATCAAAAAGGAAGCAAAAAGAGGATAAGAGGATAAGACGAAAACTCCCGGCCGGAAACTTAGGTCTGGGAGCTTTTTCTATGACCATAACTGTTGGGAGCGTGGTTATTTAGGCAGTTGCTGATAAAGTGTTCAAAGTTGCTGATAAATCCCAAAAGTTGCCGATAAAGTGTTCGAAGTTGCTGATAAATCTTAAAAGTCGCTGATATACTACTCCAAGTTACCGATAACTCCAAAAATTGCTGGTACTCTCAGGGAAAAAGCCTATTTGCCCTTCACACCTAAGCAAACGGCTTTTGCTTTTCTTGGTGTCTAGCAAAACGGGCTAGGAGCTCGGGTCAAAAGATCAAATAACCTAAAGGCATAAAACGCCTTTTGGTTATTTGCCTATTTGCCAGTCGCTCCTGAACAGCCCATTTTGCTTTTCTAATAAAAAAAGGTTGCTTATTTTTTTTAGCTTTGATATGATTGTTTTTGTTGATTGATTGCAATTGATTGACGAAAAAAATTGATTGTGATATATTTACTAAGGTGAATAGAATACACTATATAAAAGCAGAAGCACCCGCTTCTCACCTGATTGACGCGCCAGGCAGTTGGCAGGTTTGAATGTAATAATTAATAGTCCTTGATGGCTGTTTTTTAATGCGGGTATGCTTACATACCCGCATTTTTTATTGTGATCTGCGACTGTCTGGCCGTCAATGTTGAATAATGTATTCATTAATAGAAAACTTGTTTTCTAAAAAACCTTGGAGGTGGCTAATTATTAGCAAAGACATGTTCGTAAACGAGGGTATTCGTGCCCGTGAAGTGCGTCTAATCGACCAAAATGGAGAGCAGCTTGGAATTAAGTCTAAAAACGAAGCGCTTGAAATTGCTGCACGCGTCAATCTTGATCTTGTGCTTGTTGCCGCAAATGCGAAACCGCCAGTAGCACGCATTATGGACTACGGTAAATTCAAGTTTGAACAGCAGAAGAAAGAGAAAGAAGCTCGTAAAAACCAAAAGATCATTAATCTGAAAGAAGTTCGTCTTAGCCCGACGATCGAAGAGCATGATTTTAATACTAAACTTCGCAATGCAATCAAGTTTCTTGAAAAGGGAGATAAAGTGAAAGCTTCAATCCGTTTCAAGGGACGTGCAATTACTCATAAAGAGATTGGCCAACGAGTATTAGATCGTTTTTCAAAAGCTTGTGAGGAAGTGGCTACTGTCGAAACGAAGCCAAAAATGGACGGACGCAGTATGTTCTTAGTATTAGCACCTAAAAATGAAAAGCAATAAAAGTTTGAGGAGGAATAGCAAATGCCAAAAATGAAAACTCACCGCGGCTCAGCTAAGCGTTTCAAAAAGACCGGTTCAGGTAAACTTAAACGTTCTCACGCTTACACAAGCCATTTATTCGCTAACAAATCTACTAAAGCCAAACGTAAGCTTCGTAAAGCTGCTATGGTATCAAAAGGCGATTTCAAACGTATCCGCCACATGTTAGACAATATTAAGTAATACCAGGAAACACAATAGGAGGGAAATATTATGCCACGCGTAAAAGGTGGAACAGTTACACGCAGACGTCGTAAAAAAGTTCTTAAATTAGCCAAAGGTTTTTATGGTGCAAAACACCGTTTATTTAAAGTAGCTAACCAACAAGTAATGAAATCTTTACAATATGCTTACCGGGATCGCCGTCAAAAGAAACGTGACTTCCGTAAGCTTTGGATCACTCGTATCAATGCAGCTGCACGCATGAACGGTCTTTCTTACAGCCGTTTAATGCACGGTTTGAAGCTTGCTGGTATCGAAGTGAACCGCAAAATGCTTGCTGACCTTGCAGTTAGCGACGAAAAAGCATTTGCTCAGCTTGCAGACGCTGCAAAAGCTCAAATGAACAAGTAATGAAACTTCAATCAGACCAGGATCCCTGGTCTGATTTTTTAATGGGAAAATAACAATTATTTAGTCTTATTCATCCAGGCTAACGTTTCTCTGAGTCCTTCTTGATAAGACGTTTGATGGAGAGGGCCTATTTCTTTTTCGTATTTTTCCCCGCTTAATATAACTGGGGTTTCAGTTAAATACATCATCTCTACCATTTCTTTCATAAAAGGAGAGAACAGGCCGATCAATCGAATCATCGTTTTTGAAACAGGTCGGATTGATTTGCTGTAGCCAGTTTCGTCACGTAAAATTGCTACCAATTCTTCTCCAGTAATCGGACGTGAAGACGGTATATTCCAGTTCTGATTATAAGCATCCTCTCGTAAAGCCAGTTCAACCACCGCTTTTGCCCCGTCAAACGTATAAATGAATTCTCTAGCTATCTTTGTATTTCCAACAAAGTTGGCAGTTTTATTTTGAATTGCATTTTTGAGCGTCTCATAAAAAACGGTGTTCTCTGCATTAGGACCATATAAATCAGGAAGGTGGACGATTAATGAAGGAACAGAACTTTGTTTCAGTCTGTTTTCCATGTCTAAACGAATTTTTCCTTTTTTCGTATGAGGATTTTTCTTTGCTGCTTCCGTTACTTTTCCATTAGACTGTAAGCCATATGCATAAATATTGTCTGCAAGAGCAATCTTCGCTTGTTGTGTTTGAGCAGTTTTAATCATGATATCTATGCATGCAAGATGTTTTTCTTCCCATTCTGGATAAGGAAAACTCACGGCATGGAAGATTACGTCCACGCCTTCTGCGGCCTTCATCATATCACTCTCATTTAGCGCATCTCCAGGGAAAATGGTTACATGATTGTGCTCTTTATAAAGTGAATCCAACTTTGCTTTTCCTCTAGAAAAAGCGACGACTTCCACCCTTCTAGATACTAACTCGAGAACTAACGCATATCCAATTCCTCCGGATGCACCTGCAACTAACGCTTTTTTCATGAATAACTTCCTCCTTTTATTAACCAGTGGTCAATAATTAGTAAAAAATAATCTTAGCTCTAAATCCGACACTCCAGAAAAAGAGCTAATGATATTAAATCAAGGCTTTAACGATAAAATCGACATGAGCATGGGCAGCTTCTTTTGCTTCATCAAAGCTTGATACGTATCCGCGGTGATGGGAAACAAAACCGTGCAGCGACAAGAAGGCAGACCAAATATCTTTAATGGCTAAAGTGTTTTCCGATAATGTTTGAACGGACTGAGCGAATTTTTGATAGCTCAGGTTGGCAGCCTCATGGGAGAGACTATCCACTTCTGTGTTTCTTACCATAAACATCATTTCATACTGGCTTTGATGATTTAAACCAAACTCAATAAAACAGAGAAATATTTGAGATAACTTTGTACGATAATCTCCGGGACCATCTGTTATTTGATCTATGAGACTGTTTAATTTAGAGAAATCTTCTTCAACAATCGCATAAAATAAATCTGCCTTATTTTTAAAGTGGTAGTAGATGGCGCCATGACTGCAGCCGAGTTGTTTGGCTAAATTGCGCATCGAGACCTGGTGAAAATCTTTTTCAATAAATTGAGTGCGTGCTTCCTGTAAAATCATATCTTTTGTTAGTTCTTGAGAGGCTGGTTTACGAGGTGACATCGTCTCGCTCCTTTATTGACCATTGGTTAATTAAATTGTATGCTGTTTGATCCTGTTTGGCAATAGGTAAAATGCAAATTTTTATTTTTTTTATATTGAATAAACGAATGTGAAAAATATCTTTAAGAAACCTAGCTATTAATGTGTATACATTTCACAGAAAACATACTTGTCTGCTACACTAATAAAGTCAGGAGGGATGACGATGCTATCCTGGTTATTCGGTTATTTCGTCCTTATCAATTTATTTACATACATGGTGATGGGACAGGATAAAAGAAAAGCGCAGCGGGGACAATACCGGACGAGCGAACAGATGCTTTGGCTTTTAGCATTAGCGGGCGGAGCTTGTGGAGGCTGGCTTGCGATGCAGACTTACCGCCATAAAACGAAGCACACGGCTTTCGTGATTGGCATGCCATTATTAGCAATTATTGATTTAGGGTTACTATCCTTATTGTCCGCATAAAAGGAGGAAAACAGCATGAATCTGGAAAAATTATTTATGATGCAAAAATCGCTCGATCAGTATATTGAAGAAGAGCATGGTTTAGAGAAAGCCGATTTATTTGACCAAAAGGTGTTAGCCTTACTCGTGGAAATTGGGGAACTAGCCAATGAAACACGCTGTTTTAAATTTTGGAGCAAGAAAGCTCCAAGCGAACGTTCCGTTATCTTAGAAGAGTTTGTGGATGGAGTTCATTTTATTCTGTCGCTTGGGATCGTTAAAAGTTTTGAAGCAGAAGCCGAGATTTCTGGAGATCATTCAGCTGAACCTTCTATAACTGATCAATTTCTTCGAGTGTTCAAATGTGTGGAGCAATTTAAGCGTGAACAGAACATCGATTCATTTAATCAGCTGTTAACGGATTATTTTGCATTAGGTGTCCGCCTCGGATTCTCTGTTGAAGAAGTTGAAGCAGCTTATGTGGCTAAAAACGAAGTCAATTATGAGCGCCAGCAGCAAGGCTATTAAGGGGGAGTTTGTTTGAATGTAAAAGGGCATGATGTCGGCGGCAGCGTATTAGATGAAGAAACTCGCTGCGCGCACTATCATAAAGAAGTCGATCGGATCAGCATTAAGTTTTACTGCTGCGGGACTTATTATCCTTGTCATCAGTGTCATGAGGAAGACGGGTGCGGACAAGCGAGTGTTTGGCCAAAGGAACATTTTCATGAAAAAGCCGTCCTCTGCGGCGCCTGCGGTTCGGAACTAACAGTGAATGAATATTTAGGATGCGAGTCAGAATGTCCATATTGCCAAGCGGCTTTTAATCCGGCATGCAGTCTTCATCGCGAGTTTTATTTTGAGAAATAAGGCTGAATTTTTGTGCATTTCAGGAAAATCTCGTATAATGCAAACGTATACATTTATTTAAAGGAGGCGTTTCAATGGCTAAAATGGATGAGACATTAACGATGCTGAAAGAACTGACCGATGCAAAAGGAATTGCCGGCAATGAACGTGAAGTTCGTGCTGTCATGACAAAATACATAGAGCCGCTGTCTGATGAAGTGACAACCGATCACATCGGCAGCTTGATTGCTAAAAAAACGGGTGACGAAAACGGACCAAAAATTATGGTGGCCGGCCACTTGGATGAAGTTGGGTTTATGATTACCCTAATCGATGACAAAGGATTTCTCCGCTTTCAAACAGTAGGCGGATGGTGGAGTCAGGTCATGCTTGCCCAGCGTGTTACGATTGTAACTAGAAAAGGCGATGTGACTGGAGTAATTGGTTCTAAACCTCCACACATCCTGCCTCCGGAAGCGCGTAAAAAACCAGTAGACATTAAAGATATGTTTATTGATATTGGCGCTTCAAGCAAGGAAGAAGCAGAAGAGTGGGGAGTTAGACCAGGAGATATGGTCGTTCCTTATTTCGAGTTTACTGTGATGAATAATGAAAAAATGCTGCTGGCAAAAGCCTGGGATAACCGCATTGGCTGCGCGATTGCAATTGACGTAATGAAATATGTGAAAGACAAACAGCATAAAAACATTGTGTACGGTGTTGGTACGGTTCAGGAAGAAGTTGGCCTCCGCGGAGCCAAAACATCTGCGCAGACAATCAAGCCGGATATTGCTTTTGGGGTGGATGTTGGAATTGCAGGCGATACGCCAGGCATCACCAGCAAGGAAGCAATGAGCAAAATGGGCAAAGGTCCGCAGATCATTTTATATGATGCATCGATGGTGTCTCATAAAGGCTTGCGTGATTTTGTTACAGATGTAGCGGATGAACTTGACATTCCATACCAGTTTGACGCGATGGCGGGCGGAGGAACAGATTCGGGTGCCATTCATGTGACATCAGGCGGTGTGCCGAGTCTTTCTATCACCATTGCAACCCGCTACATTCATTCTCATGCAGCGATGCTTCACCGTGATGATTATGAGCATGCGGTCAAGTTAATTGGCGAAGTAATCTTGCGTCTAGACCGTGACACGGTTAACAAAATTACATTCGACTAACAAGAAAAACTTCCGGTGCATGCCGGAAGTTTTTTTGATAAGCAAGAAGCCGTGTTATTTTAATCCTTCTTCAAGTGTTTCCAGCATCTGCAGCTTTTCATTTTCATCTGCATGCTGCCAGTACACTTCAAACAGAACACCTAATCCAGGAAGCATTTTTTCTTCCCCTCGTTCAATCGCATCGACAATCGTTTGTTCCAATTGATTGGAAGAGTGTCCGGTAATGTTGTTTAAAACAGCTTGACGTAAATTAAAATTCATCACAATCGCTCCTTTTCTGCTTCATCCTTACTAATTTCTCCTGTCTCTTCATTTAATATGCGAAAAAAATGAGTTATAATGTAACAATTGAACAAGTGATAGAGGAGCGGAATACGTGAAGTTTATACAATCAGCAAAAAACCCCCAGGTGAAACAATGGAAAAAGCTACAGTTGAAAAAAGAACGTGATAAAACAGGCTTGTATTTGCTTGAAGGTTTTCATTTAGTGGAAACGGCGTTGAATCATAAAGATTGGCTAGTGGAGCTAATTGTTTCAGAAGATATAACACTGCCTGCTCACTGGAATGTCGACGGTGTAGAAATGACGATGGTGACACAAGATGTGGCGGATTCTTTAGCTTCAACGGAAACGACCCAAAGCATTTTTGCGCTATGCCGTAAGCCGGAGCTTCCTGAGGTATTAAAGGAAGGGAATTATTTATTGATTGATGCTGTTCAAGATCCAGGTAATATCGGCACGATGATTCGTACAGCGGATGCCGCTGGAATGGCTGGTGTGGTACTCGGAACAGGCTGTGCCGATCCATATAATCCGAAAGTGCTTCGTTCTGCACAAGGAAGTCATTTTCATCTGCCTATTTTTATTCAGCCTCTTAATGAAACAATTCAGGAGTTAAAAGAAAAAGACATTCCAGTTTACGGCACTTCTTTGCAAAGAGCGGTCGATTATCGGGAAGCGGGCAAAGGCAGCCAATTTGCTCTGCTAGTTGGCAATGAAGGCAGTGGCGTGAGCGAAGAACTTTTAAATCAGACGACAGGAAATCTATACATTCCGCTTTATGGGCAAAGTGAATCGCTGAATGTCGCAGTAGCGGCGGGAGTTTTACTGTATCATCTAAAGCATTCCTGAAAAAAGTTTGAATTATCGAGTGAAACTGTACTATAATATGGTTTGTATATCATATAAAGCAAAAGGCAATGACAGAGAAGAGTAGCTTATTTTCGTTTTTTCAGGAAGAAAGTGCCCCGGACTGCAAGCACTTTTATAAACGGGTAAGTGAAGTTCACCTCTCGAGCCGGCATCAGGACTGCCATACGCATAAAGATGCTCCGGTGAAAACCGTTATCCCAATGAAGTTGAACATGCCTTTGTGCATGTTAAAAAGGGTGGTACCGCGATCAAAGCCTCGTCCCTTTCCGGGAGACGGGGCTTTTTTGTGTTCAAAAAATGAATGATACTTAAAGCAAATAAAGGAGGAAATAGACGGTGGAACAGCAATTAAAAGCACTGCAAACAGAAGCCCTTCAAAAAATCGAAGCGGCGGACAATTTAAAAGACTTAAATGATATTCGCGTCGCTTATCTTGGGAAAAAAGGGCCAGTGACTGAGATTTTAAAAGGCATGGGCAAGCTTTCAGCAGAAGAACGTCCAAAGATGGGTGCGCTTGGAAATGAAGTGCGCGGAGCCATTGCTTCTAGCATTGAAGCGAAACAAACGGTTCTTGAACAGGCAGAAATTCAAAAGCAGCTTGAAAATGAAACGATTGATGTGACTCTTCCAGGTCGCTCAGTGAAAACAGGCTGCCAGCATCCGCTCACTCGCGTGGTAGAAGAAATTGAAGATTTATTTATCAGCATGGGCTACACAGTAGCTGAAGGTCCTGAAGTGGAAAAGGATTATTACAACTTTGAAGCATTGAACCTTCCAAAAGGACACCCGGCACGTGATATGCAGGATTCCTTTTACATCACAGAAGATATTTTAATGCGTACACATACATCACCTGTACAAGCACGCACAATGGAAAAGCATAAAGGACAAGGGCCTGTTAAAATTATTTGCCCTGGTAAAGTGTACAGAAGAGATAATGATGACGCGACACATTCCCATCAATTTACACAAATTGAAGGCCTTGTGATTGATGAAAACATCAGCATGGGAGATTTAAAAGGAACACTTGAAGTGTTTGCTAAGAAAATGTTTGGTGAAGATCGTGAAATTCGTCTGCGTCCAAGCTTCTTCCCATTCACTGAACCATCTGTAGAAGTGGATGTCAGCTGTATGTTCTGCGGAGGAGAAGGGTGCAATATTTGTAAAGGCACAGGCTGGATCGAGATTTTAGGTGCCGGAATGGTTCATCCAAACGTACTTGAAATGGCCGGCTTTGATTCTAAGAAATACACGGGCTTTGCTTTCGGAATGGGTCCTGAGCGTATTGCTATGCTGAAGTACGGAATTGATGATATCCGTCATTTCTATACAAATGATGTTCGTTTTCTTAAACAATTTTCAGTCCATCAATAATTTTTAATTACAGGAGGGTGTAAACGATATGTTCGTTTCATATAAATGGCTGCAAGAATACGTCGATTTAGACGGGATCACAGCAAAAGAATTAGCGGAAAAAATTACCCGCAGCGGAATTGAAGTGGAAGGGGTAGAAGTGCTTGGCGAAGGCATTAAAAATGTAGTAGTCGGCCATGTGCTTGAGCGTACACAGCATCCGAACGCAGACAAATTAAATGTCTGTTCCGTTGATGTTGGGGAAGAAGAGCCAGTTCAAATCGTTTGCGGCGCGCCGAATGTCGATAAAGGACAATATGTAGCGGTTGCCAAAGTGGGTGCGGTTCTTCCGGGCAATTTCAAAATTAAAAAAGCCAAGCTTCGCGGAGAAGCATCTCATGGCATGATCTGTTCATTGCAGGAATTAGGCATTGAAAGCAAATTAGTGGCGAAGGAATTCTCAGAAGGGATTTTCGTTTTCCCTAATGATGTAGAACCGGGAAGCAGTGCACTAGAACAGCTGAATTTAGACGATGAAGTGCTTGAACTTGGCTTAACACCGAACCGTTCAGACTGCTTAAGCATGCTTGGCGTGGCTTATGAAGTTGCAGCGATTCTTGGCCGTGATGTGAAACTGCCTAACACGGATGTGGCTGAAGGTGCTGAACAAGCGTCTGATTATATTCAAGTCCGCATTGAAGCAAAAGAAGATAATCCATTGTATATTGCGCGAGTGGTCAAGAATATTCAAATCGCTCCATCTCCGCTTTGGATGCAAACACGCTTAATGGCTGCCGGCATTCGTCCGCACAATAACGTTGTAGACATCACTAACTTTGTGCTGCTTGAATACGGTCAGCCGCTTCACGCATTTGACTATGACCGCCTCGGTTCAAAAGAGATTGTCGTCCGCCGTGCAAACGAAGGAGAAAAAATGGTGACGCTTGATGAAGCAGAGCGCACACTATCTGCTGATCATTTAGTGATCACAAATGGCCAAGAGCCGGTTGCTTTAGCCGGAGTCATGGGCGGAGCTAATTCAGAAGTGCAGTCGGACACGACGACGGTACTATTGGAATCTGCTTATTTTGACGGTCAGCGCATTCGCCAGGCTTCTAAAGATCATGGCCTGCGCAGTGAAGCAAGTGCCCGTTTTGAAAAAGGTGTGGATCCGAACCGTGTGAAAGCGGCAGTTGACCGCGCAGCTCAGCTAATGGCACAGTACGCAGCTGGTGAAGTATTAGCAGGGGACGTAACAGCTGGTGAAATCAATGCCGAGCCAAAAACAGTGGCTATTACATTGGATAAATTAAATCGCGTGCTTGGTACGGACTTGCAAAGCGGTGGAGTTGAAGATATCTTCCGTCGTCTGCAATTTGACGTACAAACGGACAATGACGAGTTTTTAGTAACGGTACCGACTCGCCGCGGCGATATTACAATTCCAGAAGATTTAGTGGAAGAAGTCGCTCGTATGTATGGCTACGATCACTTGCCAACTACTGTTCCTGTCAGCGTAACGAACCCGGGCGGATTGACAACTTATCAATTAAAACGCCGGATTGTCCGCCGTTATTTTGAAGGAGCAGGCTTAAACCAAGCGATTACGTATTCATTAACGAGTGAAAAACGTGCGAACGAATGGGCGCTAGAAACTCGTGAACCAGTCGCTTTAAGCATGCCAATGAGTGAAGAGCGCGCTTTCTTGCGCCTGAGCATCATTCCTCAGCTGCTTGAAGTGGTCGCTCATAATACGGCTCGTCAAAACGATTCCGTTTCTCTTTATGAAATTGGCTCTGTATTTTTAAAAGACAGCACAGAAGAATTGCCGACAGAAGAAGAGCATGCAGCTGGCGCTATGACTGGCCTTTGGTCTCAGCATCAATGGCAGGGAGAAAAGAAAGCCGTTGACTTCTTTGTCGCAAAAGGCGTTCTCGAAGGACTGTTTAACCGTCTTGGCCTTCAAGATCGAGTCACATTCAAAAAAGCGGAACTACAAGGCATGCATCCAGGCCGTACCGCAGCCATTGAGCTTGATGGCGAGTACATCGGCTATGTTGGCCAAGTGCATCCCCAAAACGCTAAAGAGCTCGACATTAAAGAAACGTATGTATTTGAGCTGAAATTAAATGCTTTATTACAAGCGGAAACAGAAGATCTTCGCTATGAGGCGATTCCTCGATTCCCTTCTATTACCCGCGATATTGCTTTAGTCGTAGATCGTGAAGTGGAAGCAGGAACTATGGAAGCCATCATTAAAGAAGCGGGTGGAAGTTTGTTGAAGGAAGTCTATGTATTTGACTTGTACGAAGGCGAGCATATGCAGCCGGGCAAAAAATCCGTGGCCTTCTCTTTAAAATATTTAGACCCGTCAAGAACATTAACGGATGAAGAAGTAGTGAAAGTGCATACGCAGGTTCTAGAGCAGCTGAAAGAACAAGCGAATGCAGAATTAAGAGGATAAATAGAAAGTAGGCGTCCAGCTAAGCTGGGCGTCTTTTTGATGGTGGGGAGAAGGGTGAGCAGGTGAGTGAAAGGAAAGCGGCAGTTAGTGAAAATAAACTTTGCGCGAACGAAAATAACATGAGTGTCAGTGAAAAGAACCGATGCTCGAATGTCAATAAATGAGTGATTGAAAAGAAGCCGGCAGCGAGTGAAAAGAAACTAGTTCGAGTGAAAATAAGCAGCTCATGAGTGAAAATAAAATACCTGTAAATGAATATAACCCCCGTGTATTTGCAAATAAACGAAAGGCCGAGCACAAAGAATCTTTCCAGGTTCTTTTGTGCTCGGCCTCTATTTTTATCCCTGATATTTCTTCACAAGCTTCATCGCTTTGTCTGTATTGGCAAAATGCATTTTCGTGAACTGGCGAAGAGCGTCTTCACCTTTTTCAATAATTAAACGAGCTCCGGCTGCATCGACTTGGCTTCCGGCTCCTTTTGGGATCTTAAACCCTGCCTCCGTGCTTAGTTTGTCAAATTCTTTCACAAAAGCATAGCGGGCAATAATAGAAGCGGCAGCGACAGAAAGGTGGACACTTTCACCTTTCGTGCTGAAATACACGTTTTCTTTAAAAATATTTTTTTGTTCTTTTAAATAACGGTAATACGTGGTTTTTTCTGCGAATTGATCAATTAATACCGCTTCTGGTTTCTCAGGCAGGATTTTTTCATGCAGCTTAATAAGGGCTTGGTTATGAAGCAATGCTTTTATTTTCCCTTGCGACATGCCGGATTGCTGCAGTTCATTGTATTTTTCGTTTTTAAGGATCAGCAAGCTGTAAGGAATGATTTTGATTAACTGCTTGGCGAGGCTCGCAATTTGCTGGTCATTTAGGTTTTTAGAATCTCGTACACCCAGCTGCCGCAGTTCATCCATCTGCTCGCGTTTGACATAAGCGCTTGCTACAGTAATCGGACCGAAGAAATCGCCGGTTCCGACTTCATCACTGCCGATCACGGACATGGAAGCAAACCCTTCTGGCAGAGAAGCTGTTTTCGGTTTTGCTTTTTTTGCAGGGGAGGACACCGCTGTACCTCCTTGCCAGCGGGCCGCTTCTGTCATGGCTTCCTTTCCTTGAAACAAGACTTTGCCTGAGCGGTAACCTGTGATAGAGCAGCTCGGCTTTTTAGCCGCGAATACCGCACCCGGCGGCAAAGATCCTGTCGAATACTGCTGATAAAATTCTTTCATTTGTTTAAGTGTTTGGTCAGTAACTTTTAATACAGTATGGGCCAATTGAAATTCTCCTTTGTACTTACGACTTTTCAACCTAAAACTATTCATGGTATGATAGCATGTAGGATTCTTAAAGAACGGGGGCTATCTAGTTGTCGGAAGAGCAGAAAAAAACGCGAATAACAGTAAAAATCTACGGATACGAATATACCATTGTCGGAACCGAATCTCATGATCATATTCAGCGGGTAGCTAATATGGTAGACAAAAAGATGCGGGAGATCAGTTCGGCGAATCCTATGCTAGACACGAATAAAACAGCCGTTTTAACAGCGGTCAACGCTGTTCATGAATATGTAAAATTACAAGAAAAAATAGAGAAGCTGGAAAAAGAAATTAAACAAACAAAGGATTGACATACATGCTTACAATCATCTTGCTTCTATTCCTAGTTGCCGGAATCACCATGGGACTTAGAAGAGGTTTTATCCTTCAATTTTTTCATATGGCAAGCTCCATTATTGCCATCATTCTTGCTATTATGCTTAGAGGGCAGATAGTTCCCATCTTAAAGAACTGGATTCCACTTCCGCCAGTAGAAGGGCAAGCGATGAGCCTGCTTGCTAACGGACCGGGATTCGCTGCTTTTTATTATGGAACCATTGCTTTTATTCTCATCTTCATTGTCGTGAAAATCGCGCTGTCTGTTCTAGCCTCGTTTATGAATATGATATCGCATATCCCCATCATAAGGGAAGTAAACAAAATAGGCGGAGGCGTTCTTGGGTTTCTTGAGATCTATCTGGTCTTATTTGTTCTATTATATATTGGTATGCTGATCCCTGAAAGCAGCATTCAGGAAATGATTCACGAATCACAAGCGGCCGATTACATGATCAATCGCACTCCGTTTTTATCAGAAGCACTAAAAGACCTAGAACCGCTCAATTATCTGAAATGACTTCTCTTTTTGAAAGAGAAGTTTTTATTTTGATTTCATTTTCTGCTAGTATATATAAGGAAGAAATGCGATAACGAACCAATCTACTTCTGAAAGCCAGGTGAAGAAAAATGGTGAATAAAAAGGATATCATTCGTTTGTTAGAACAAATTGCTATATATATGGAATTAAAAGGGGATAATCCGTTTAAAATCTCCGCTTTTCGCAAAGCCGCAGCGGCTCTTGAGAATGATGACCGCAGCATGAGCGAAATAGATGATGTGACCAAGCTTGCTGGTATAGGCAAAGGAACAGCGGCTGTCATTACTGAATACATCGAAACAGGATCATCAAGCACACTGAAGGAATTACAGGGAGAAGTGCCTCCGGGATTAATCCCGCTTTTGCAGCTGCCGGGACTTGGCGGCAAGAAAATTGCTAAATTATATAAAGAGCTTGATATTACGAATATTGATCAGCTGAAGGAAGCTTGTGTAAACAAGCAGATTCAGGGACTCGCAGGATTTGGCGCCAAAACAGAAGAGAAAATTTTAGCTGCTGTCGAAAACGCCGGAACGCGGCCGGAGCGGTTACCGGTTGCTTATATGAGTAAACTTGCTGAAGCAATTGAAGCTGAGCTTAAAAACATGCAGGATATCAGTAAATTTTCAAGAGCCGGCAGCTTGCGCCGAATGCGTGAAACGATCAAGGATCTGGATTTTATTATCTCAACGAATGATCCAGCGACAGTGAAAGAACAGCTGCTTGAGCTGTCAAGCATTAAAGAAATTATTGCCGCTGGAGACACAAAAGTATCAATTGTTCTAGATGGAGAGTTTGAAGTAGGAGTCGACTTCCGTATTGTCACTGATAAGGAATTCGCGACGACACTTCACCATTTTACCGGATCAAAAGATCACAATGTCCGCATGCGCCAGCTGGCGAAAGAGCGTGGGGAAAAAATCAGTGAGTACGGTGTAGAAAATATCGACACTGGTGAAGTCACGACGTTTGAGACCGAAGCAGAGTTTTACCGTCATTTTGGTCTGCCTTGGTTTCCGCCTGAAATCAGAGAAGACGGCAGAGAAGTCGAACAGTATAAAGAAGGCGAGCGGTTAATTGAACTCACGGATATACAAGGCGACTTGCATATGCATACAACGTGGTCAGACGGTGCTTTTTCAATCGAAGAAATGGTAGAAGCATGCCGCGCCAAAGGCTATCAATACATGGTGATTACCGATCACTCCCGTTATTTAAAAGTAGCGAACGGATTATCTGTTGAACGCCTATTAAAGCAGAATGAGGAGATCAAGAGCCTGAACGAGCAATATTCTGACATTGAAATTCTATCGGGTATTGAAATGGATATTCTTCCTGATGGAACGCTTGATTACGATGATGAAGTATTGAGTCAGCTCGATTTTGTCATCGCCTCGATTCACTCGAGTTTTTCGCAGCCGCAAGAAACGATCATGAAGCGGCTAAAAACAGCTTTATCTAATCCATATGTTCATTTGATTGCTCACCCAACTGGCCGGTTGATCGGCCGGCGCGATGGCTATGATGTGAATATGGATCAGTTGATTGAGCTGGCAAAAGAAACGAATACAGCCCTTGAATTAAACGCTAATCCGCATCGGTTGGATCTATCTGCTGAAAATCTGCGAAAAGCACAAGCAGCGGGCGTTAAAGTGTTTATTAATACCGATGCCCATGCCATTGAGCATTTGGAATTTATGAATACCGGTGTGAAAGCGGCCAGAAAAGGCTGGCTGCGCCCCGAAACCGTCATCAATACGTACAATAAAGAGGAGTTACTGTCCTTTTTAAAAAGAAAGTAAGGGGGAAGCCTTCTAAGTGAACAGCAAAGTACTAGCAACACTTGAATTTAATAAAATCCGGCAGCAGCTCGCTGAACATGCAGCTTCGGCGCTTGGGCGGGAACAGGCGGAGAATCTAATGCCTTCTCTGTCGTTTGAGGAAGTTGTGCGCTTTCAGGAAGAAACAGATGAAGCGGCGCAAGTGCTTCGGCTCAAAGGACATGCTCCGCTTGGCGGCATCCATAATATCCGTCCGCATGTGAAGCGTGCCCAAATCGGCGGTGTGCTGAACGGAACTGAATTTGTACAAATTGCAAGCACGATCCATGCAGGCCGAATGATGAAGAACTTTATTATGGATTTAAATGAAGAAGAAGACATTTATCCGATTCTTTCAGAAAAGGAAGCAGCCATTCCGGTATTGACAGCACTTGAGCATCAAATTAAACATACTGTCGATGAACATGGCGGCGTGCTTGATTCCGCCAGTTCCGCCCTTCGCCATATCCGGCAGCAGCTCCGGGCGAATGAAAGCCGGATTCGCGGAAAGCTAGAGAGTTTAATTCGCGGGCGCAATGCGCAAAAAATGCTGTCAGATGCTATCATCACGATCAGAAATGACCGCTATGTAATTCCAGTAAAGCAGGAGTATCGTTCTCATTATGGAGGAATTGTGCATGACTCTTCTTCTACTGGCCAAACGTTATTTATTGAGCCGGAATCTGTCGTTCAAATGAATAACCAGGTGAGAGAATTAAAAATTTCTGAACAGCAGGAAATCGACCGCATTTTTGCAGAGCTGTCCGTTGAAGTGGAAGCACATGGCCACGAGCTCTATGTCCTTGTCGGCGTGCTCAGCGATCTTGACTTTATGTTTACAAAAGCAAAGTACGGAAAAACAATCAAAGCGACGAAGCCGGCGGTCAATGACAACGGATTTATCCGCTTGAACCAAGGCCGCCATCCGCTGCTTTCAATTGAAGAAGCTGTGCCAAGTGACATTGAACTTGGAAAAGACTATACATCTATTGTAATTACCGGACCAAATACGGGCGGAAAAACCGTGACGCTTAAAACGGTAGGTCTAACGGTGCTGATGGCGCAGGCGGGCTTGCAGATTCCGGCACTCGACGGATCAGAAACAGCTGTCTTTCAATCGGTCTATGCGGATATAGGGGATGAGCAGTCGATTGAGCAAAGTTTAAGTACATTCTCCTCTCATATGGTGAACATAGTAGATATTTTGAAGAAAGTGGATCATGAAAGCCTGGTGTTATTTGACGAGCTAGGCGCAGGAACAGATCCGCAGGAAGGAGCCGCATTAGCGATTTCTATTCTCGACGAAGTCCATAAGCGCGGCGCCCGAATTATCGCAACTACTCACTATCCGGAGCTGAAAGCATATGGATATAACAGAGAAGGCGTCATTAATGCCAGTGTGGAGTTTAATGTAGAGACATTAAGCCCGACTTATCGGCTGTTAGTAGGAGTGCCGGGACGAAGCAATGCCTTTGAGATCTCGAAGCGGTTAGGATTAAGCGCAAGTATTATTGATCAAGCGAGACAATCGGTGGGTACGGACACGAATGAAATTGATCAAATGATTGCCTCTCTTGAACAGAGCCGTAAGCTTGCGGAAGAAGAAGAAAAGGAAGCGAAGGAATATTTAAAGCACGCCGAAAGACTTCACGAAGATATGCAAAAGCAAATGCAGGATTTCTACGCCAATGAAGAAGCATTAAAAGAAAAAGCCCGGCAGCAGGCAGCAGAGATTGTCGAACAGGCAAAAGCGGAAGCAGAACAAGTCATTCGTGAGCTTCGTACACTTCGCTTAGAAAAAGGAGCAGAAGTAAAAGAGCATGAATTGATCGATGCGAAACGCCGTTTGTCAGAGGCAGCACCTGAACCGAAGAAAGCGAAAAAGAAACCTAGCGTGAAGGCAAAACAAGGCTTAAAACCTGGTGATGAAGTAAAAGTGCTAAGTTTTGATCAAAAAGGCCAGCTGCTTGAAAAGAGCGGAAAAGACGAGTGGCAAGTTCAAATTGGCATCATGAAAATGAAAGTGAAAGAATCAGATATGGAATTCGTCAAATCTGAGAAGAAGCCGGATCCTAAACCGATGGCTTCGCTTCGCGGCAGGGATTTTCATGTCAATCTGGAATTGGATCTTCGCGGTGAAAGATATGAAGATGCGCTGGCTAAAGTGGAGAAATACATTGATGATGCGCTCTTAGCCGGGTATTCCAGGGTATCGATTATTCACGGAAAAGGAACAGGCGCTCTAAGAAAAGGTGTGCAGGATTACTTAAAGGGCCATCGTTCAGTGAAGCGTTCGAGATTTGGTGAAGCAGGAGAAGGCGGCAGCGGAGTCACTGTAGTTGAGTTAAAGTGATGAAACAGAATATGAGCAGAGGGGCCTTAAGCATATGAACCAATTCTGGGAAAATCCATATATCCAGCTGGCTGGTTACTATAGTGTCGTCGTCCTATGTATTATTTTGTTTTTAGCTGTCTTTGAACTGGTCACGAAATACCGTAATTGGGAAGAAATCAAGAAAGGCAATTTAGCTGTGGCGATGGCAACCGGAGGCAAGATCTTTGGGCTGGCCAATATCTTTAGGCATTCGATTCTGCAGAATGATTCCGTCGTCGCTATGGTCGGCTGGGGAGTCTTTGGATTTTTACTATTAATGGTCGGTTACTTTATGTATGAATTTCTGACACCGAGCTTTAAAATAGATGAAGAAATTGAGAAGGATAACCGGGCCGTGGGTTTTATTTCAATGGTCATTTCAATCGGGTTATCCTATGTAATCGGTGCAGCGTTAATTTAAGAAGGGACTAAAAGGATATGGAAACATTAGCAAAAGTTCTTCTAGTACTTTGCGGAGTATTTATAGCAATTGGAATTATCTATTTAATGTTTTTTGTATAAAGAAGTCACGCCCCGCTGTGGATGAGTAACATTTCTGCTCATTTCAAAGCGGGGTGTTTCTATATTAATATAAAATAATTTGATTTATCATTTGTCACTCGATCCGTACGTATAGTATAATTGAAGTGAATATTTTTAATATTCTAATTTATAAGGGGTGAAGATTATGAGTGAAAAACCTTGGCTTGTCCACTATCCAGAGGAAATCCCTCCTACTCTTGAGTATGCGAATCAGCCGGTGCAATCCTTTCTAACAAATGCCGCAAAAGATTATCCTGAAAAAATAGCGATTCATTTTTTAGGGAAGGAGTTAACCTTTAAAGAAGTGTATGAATCCTCTTTGAAAATGGCCCGGTATTTAAAGCGGTTAGGTGTCACTAAAGGCGACAGGGTGGCTATCATGCTGCCGAATGGACCGCAAGCTGTGATCAGTTATTTCGGTGCTCTATATGCAGGAGGGGTGGTTGTTCAGACCAACCCGCTATATACAGAAAGAGAAATTGAATATCAAATGAAAGATTCAGAAGCGAAAGTAATGATCACCTTAGATCTTCTATACCCCCGTGTGAAAAGCGTCATGAAACAAACGGAACTTGAACACTTAATTGTAACCGCTGTCAAAGATTATTTGCCTTTCCCGAAAAACATCATCTATCCATTTATCCAAAGAAAACAAACAGGCCTCAATGTTCAGATTGAACACCAAGGCACGAACCATCTTTTCAAGAAAATTATGAAGGAAGAAAAAGCAGAAGAAATTCCGCTTGCCATTGATTTTGAAGAAGATTTGGCATTATTACAGTACACGGGCGGAACAACTGGCTTCCCAAAAGGAGTCATGCTGACACATAAGAATTTGATTGCCAATGCTACGATGTGTGCGGCCTGGCTATACAAATGCGAAAAAGGAAATGGCGCCGTACTCGGAGTGATTCCATTTTTCCATGTATACGGAATGACGACGGTCATGGTACTCTCGGTCTTGCAAGGGCATAAAATGATTCTCCTCCCTAAGTTTGACACGAAAACAACTTTAAAAACGATCGCTAAGCAGCGGCCGACTCTGTTTCCGGGTGCGCCGACGATCTATATTGCTTTATTAAACGACCCGGACATCCAAAAATATGATTTATCATCCATTGATTCTTGTATCAGCGGCTCTGCTCCTCTGCCTGTTGAAGTGCAGCAGAAGTTTGAAGAAGTGACCGGAGGAAAGCTGGTAGAAGGATATGGACTATCGGAAACATCCCCTGTTACCCACTCTAATTTCCTGTGGGATCGCCCTCGAATTAAGGGCAGCATTGGGGTGCCGTGGCCTGACACAGATGCAGCGATCTTATCTATGCAAACAGGTGAATTCCTGCCGCCGAATGAAGTAGGGGAAATTGTGATAAAAGGACCTCAAGTGATGAAAGGCTATTGGAAGCGTCCTGAAGAAACCGAACAGACGTTTAAAGATGGCTGGTTCTTAACAGGAGACATTGGCTACATGGATGAAGAAGGCTATTTCTATGTCGTAGACCGCAAGAAAGATATGATCATTGCGGGAGGTTACAATATTTATCCGAGAGAAGTAGAAGAAGTGCTGTATGAACATGATGCCATTCTTGAAGCAGTGGTAGCCGGAGTGCCAGACCCATATCGCGGAGAGACGGTAAAAGCCTATGTCGTTCTAAAAGATGGATATCAAATAACCGAAGATGAATTAAATAAATATGCCAGAGAGCATTTGGCAGCTTATAAAGTGCCTAGAATTTATGAATTTAGAGATGAATTGCCGAAAACGGCCGTCGGAAAGATCTTGCGCCGGGTATTGGTGGACGAAGAAAAAAAGAAACTAGAGAAAACAAGTTAACTGAAAATAATCAATCGTTGCCCTCTTGACTATTAAAGAATCAGATTGTAATATAAGATTATGAATGAATAGTCATTCACTTTTGTAGATTGAGAGGGTGACAGCTTATGAAGAAAAACAAACCTAAATACCATCAGATCATTGATGCAGCTGTCGTTGCTATTGCGGAAAATGGCTACCATCAAGCTCAAGTGGCAAAGATCGCTAAAAAAGCGGGAGTCGCTGATGGAACCATCTATTTATACTTTAAAAATAAAGAAGACATATTGATCTCACTGTTTCAGGACAAAATGGGTCATTTTGTTGAAAATATTGAAAAAGTTATTGCAGGAAAATCGACAGCGGCGGAGAAGTTATTATTGTTAGTGGAAAATCATTTCAAAATGTTATCAGATGATCCACATTTGGCAGTTGTTACCCAGCTGGAGCTTCGCCAGTCAAATAAAGAACTGCGGTTAAAAATTAATGAAGTGCTGAAAGGATATTTACTTTTAATTGACCAGATTTTGAAAGAGGGAATTCAAAATGGTGAATTTAGAAAGACGCTAAATATTCAGCTGGCACGTCAGATGATTTTTGGCACCATTGACGAAACAGTGACAACCTGGGTCATGAATGAGCAAAAGTATGACCTCGTAGAGTCCGCTTCGGATGTGGGAGACATGCTGCTAAACGGTTTTTCTGTCCACTAAATGTTGAAACGAAAAGGGATGGTGAGTAAATGCAATACATATCTTGGGAGAAATCGGACCGAGTGGGGGAAATCACAATACAGCGTCCGCCAGCGAATGCACTGTCTAGTGTATTAATTGAAGAGATTGATGCAGCACTGAATAAGATTGAAGCGGATCAAGATATTCGTGTCGTTCTCATCAGCGGTGAAGGCCGATTTTTTTCAGCTGGAGCAGATATTAAAGAGTTCACTTCTATCGAAACAGGAGAAGAATTCTCTGAACTGGCCGCTCGTGGACAGCGTGTATTTGAAAGAGTCGAGAATTTCAGCAAGCCGGTCATTGCGGCTATTCATGGCGCTGCATTAGGCGGCGGACTTGAACTGGCTATGAGCTGTCATATCCGTCTTGTAACGGAAAAGGCGAAATTAGGCCTTCCTGAATTATCATTGGGACTTGTCCCAGGCTTTGCAGGCTCACAGCGCTTGCCGCGTTATGTAGGCATGCCGAAAGCTGCTGAAATGCTATTGACAAGCGAGCCGATCTCAGGCACTGAGGCCGTACAGTGGGGTCTTGCGAATCATGCGTATTCAGAGGACGAGCTGATGCCTAAAGCTAGAGAAATGGCAGCTAAAATCGCACAAAAGAGTCCTGTCAGCATCAAAGCAGCCATTGAGCTGTTAAATTATACGAAACATGCACAGTATCATGAAGGTGTGGCGAAAGAAGCTAAGCTTTTTGGTACAGTGTTTGTCTCTGAAGATGCGAAAGAAGGAATCCAAGCATTTATTGAGAAGAGAAAGCCTGAATTTAAAGGGCAATAATTTTTTTATTAAAAGATTTCTTAATCTTTTAAACTTATAGAAAGTGATTATACAGGAGGGGAAAATATGAACATCTATGTATTATTAAAAAGAACATTTGATACAGAGGAAAAAATAACAGTCGCAAACGGAGCCATCCAAGAAGACGGCGCGGAATTTATTATTAATCCATACGATGAGTATGCGGTGGAAGAAGCCATTCAAATTCGCGACGCTAAAGGCGGCGAAGTAACGGTTGTTTCTGTAGGCAGTGAAGAAAGTGAAAAGCAGCTCCGCACAGCTTTAGCAATGGGAGCGGACAAAGCCGTTCTAATTAACACGGAAGATGATGTAGAAGGCGGAGATCAGTTTACGACTGCTAAGATCTTAGCTGAATTCTTAAAAGATAAGGATGCAGATTTGATCATTGCAGGTAATGTTGCAATTGACGGCGGAAGCGGACAAGTAGGTCCTCGCGTAGCTGAACAGTTAAACATCCCTTACGTAACAACAATTACAAAGATTGAAATTGACGGGGAACAAGCTACGATTACTCGTGACGTTGAAGGAGATTCTGAAGTAATCGAAGCATCTCTTCCACTTCTTGTTACAGCTCAGCAAGGACTAAATGATCCACGCTATCCTTCTCTTCCTGGCATCATGAAAGCGAAGAAGAAGCCGCTTGAAGAATTAGAATTGGATGATCTAGATTTAGATGAAGATGAAGTAGAAGCGAAAACAAAAACGCTGGACATCTTCCTTCCTCCTAAGAAAGAAGCGGGCCGTGTGCTTGAAGGCGATCTAAGCGACCAAGTGAGAGAATTAGTGAACGTACTTCATAAAGAAGCGAAAGTAATTTAATAGACTAACAGACTGGGGGTAATCGACATGACAAAAAAAGTATTAGTATTAGGTGAAGCTCGTGACGGAGCATTAAGAAACGTATCATTTGAAGCCATTGCTGCTGGGAAAAAGATTGCTGAAGGCGGCGAAGTAGTTGGAGTATTAATTGGTGACTCTGTAAGCGCTTTAGGAGAGCAAATGATTCAGTATGGAGCAGATCGCGTCCTGGTTGTAGAGGATGAAAAATTAGCTCAATATACTTCTGATGGCTACTCTCAAGCATTTTTAGCTGTAGTTGAGCAAGAAAATCCAGAAGGAATTATTTTTGGACACACAGCTTTAGGAAAAGACCTGTCTCCAAAGGTTGCCAGCAAACTTGGCGCAGGCTTAATCTCTGATGCGACATCTGTTGAAGAAGAGGGCGGTCAAATCGTCTTTACACGTCCAATCTACTCTGGTAAAGCATTTGAAAAGAAAGTAGTGAACGAAGGAATTGTGTTTGCTACTGTTCGTCCAAATAACATTGAGCTATTAGAAAAAGATGCTTCCCGTTCTGGTGATGTAGCATCTGTAACAGCGGATATCAAAGACATTCGCACAATCATTAAAGAAGTTGTTCGCAAGGCTTCTGAAGGTGTTGATCTTTCCGAGGCGAAAGTCGTCATCGCTGGCGGACGCGGTGTGAAAAGTGAAGAAGGTTTTGAACCGTTAAAAGAATTGGCAGAAGTTCTTGGCGGAGCTGTGGGAGCTTCCCGTGGAGCGTGTGACGCAGACTACTGTGATTACTCTCTGCAAATCGGGCAAACAGGTAAAGTGGTTACACCAGACCTTTATATTGCCTGCGGTTTATCTGGAGCCATCCAGCATTTAGCTGGTATGTCTAACTCTAAAATTATTGTAGCGATTAACAAAGATCCAGAAGCGAACATCTTCAATGTTGCTGACTACGGCATTGTGGGTGACTTATTCGAAGTTGTGCCAATGCTGACTGAAGAATTCAAGAAGCTGAAAGTCGCTACATCTTAATACAGATGACACAGAGCAGCGGGATGCCTTCCTGCTGCTTTGTTGTTTATTTTGAAAAAAATTGGGGAAAGATACATCCGAGACAAAAAAATAGCATCACCTTCCAAACGGTGATATACTGACCATAGTATTTAGTTCATATTTAGGAGGTATTTTTTTATGGCAATTGTAAAAGCAACAGATCAAACTTTTTCATCTGAAACAAACAGCGGTTTAGTATTAGCTGACTTCTGGGCTCCTTGGTGCGGACCTTGTAAAATGATCGCTCCAGTTCTTGAAGAGCTTGATGCTGAAATGAGCGATAAAGTGAAGATCGTAAAAGTAGATGTAGACGATAACCAAGAAACTGCTGGTAAATTCGGCGTTATGAGCATCCCAACTCTTGTTGTCATGAAAGACGGCGAAGTAGTTGATAAAGTAATCGGTTTCCAGCCGAAAGAAGCTCTAGCTGACCTAATCAACAAACACGCATAAGTAAAAATATAGAGATGCCTGATGCGGTGTCTCTATATTTTTATGCCATTCACACTTCTTCTACCGTGAAAATTCAGCCCAAGATTGAATATTTTAATTTTATTACGAAATTTTCATTGACTATGAGAATCATTCTCGATATAATTTGTTTTATATTGATAAACGTTTTCATTTAAATAATACATAAGCAAAACTCAAGGGGGATTTTTCACATGAAGAAAAGAGATTTACAAGCAGTATTCGCATCATTTTTAGTAGCCAGTACGGTATTGGCTGGATGCGGAAGCACAGAAGAGGCACCAAAAGAAGAAAAGCAAGAAGAAGCAGCACCAGCGGAAGAGACTGAAGAGAAGCCAGCTGAAGAAACAGAAGCACCAGCTGCAGCGGGTGACGTGCAGGCACAAATTGACGCTCATAAAACATTTGGAGCTGAAAAAGACAAGCTGAAAGAAGAAGGCGGAGAAGTAGACTGGGCAGCAGTTGAAAAAGCTTACAATGAAAATCTTCAAGCCGCTGTTAATGATGTGAACGGTGAATTCGCACAAGGTATTGAAGCAGCTATTGCTGGCGGTCAATCTGGAGAGATCGAACCGGTAGTTGCCATGCAGCTTGTAGATAAGCTGACTCAATCATACTTCTATCAAAAACAAAAGAGTCTTCAGAAAGATGTTATAGCTGCTTTAACGGAAAAGAAAGCAGACCAGGCCAAAGCATCTTTTGAAGAAATCAAATTGATTACTGAAAATGTCATCGTTCCAACAGCTGAAAAACGTGATAACTACTATGAATTAACTGGTGAAAAAAGCATCGCTGAAAACATTAACAATGGATTAAAAGTTCAAGAAGAAGCTCTTCAAGCAGAAAATGCGGATGACTACCAAGTGTATTCTCAGCTGACTGATAAATCTGCTTATAAAGTGTACTATCTTGCTGCGAACGGCTATGCTGAAAAAATTGAAGCGGCTGTAAAAGAAGGCAAAGAAGATGAACTGCAAATCATGCAGGCGGAAGCATATGGCTTCTACCAAGCAATTAAAGAATCTTTAGCAGGCGGAGATGAAGAAGCTTCTAAGAAATTAGATGAGCTATTCTCACTAGACAGCGATCCAAAAGCAATCAAAGCGTCTGAAGTGAACAGCTTGTTCAACAAAGCGATTATCGGAAAAATCACTAGCTACCATGAAAAAGCACCTGCTGCTTTAGAAGAAGATAAAGCGACAGATGCGAAAACCTCAGCTCTTGAAGGCAATATGTTTATGAACATGATCGATATTCAATTAAACAAACAGCTGGGTGAAGACAAGGCGGCTGAGCTTCATGAGAAAGCTGAAAAATGGTATGCGGCAATTGAGGCTGGAAAAGCTGACGAAGCAAAACCTTTAAGTGAAGAGATCGTCTCTATGCTAGGTCAAGTAAAATAAACTGTTCAGCACGAGGCTGTCCTTATTCATGCCAACCTTTGAATTATTTTATCTCAAAGGAGGCATAGAGAGGGCAGCCTCTTTCTATGAGAAGTTTCCTTATATGTCTGGTACATTCAGGTAGAGGTGAGAAGGTAACAGCTATGTTACAATAATAAGGACGCTGAAACAGAAAGAGTGAATGAAAATGAAAGTGCTAGTAACAGGAGGAGCCGGATTTATTGGAATGCATACGGCTTCAACGCTTATAGAACTAGGTTATGAAGTACATATTGCTGATCTGCTTCACTCCTATTATTCTTTAGAACGAAAGAATATTCATTTGCAGCAGATTGAAAAAACGGGTAAGTTTCATTTCTGCCGAGTGGATTTGACAGACCGCAAAGCGACAGCTGAATTATTCACTGCGGTGAAGCCGGATGCGGTTATTCATCTTGCGGCACTTCCGGGTGTAGCTTATTCACTGGAAGAGCCGCTTTTATATGTGGATTATGATGTGAAAGCAACGATTAATGTGTTAGAAGCAGCTGGAAAGTCAGATGTGAAAAAAGTGGTGTTCGCCTCTTCTTCTTCTGTATACGGAGACCAGCCAGGCAAGCCTTTAAAAGAAGAAATGGCAAATGGACAGGTCATTTCTCCCTATGCAGCTTCAAAATGGAGCGCGGAATCATTTTGCCATGTTTATGCCTCGCTTTATTCATATTCTGTATCGATTCTGCGCTTTTTTACTGTATATGGTCCGTGGGGACGTCCAGATATGGCGATTGCTAAATTTATTAAATTAGCTATGAACGGTCAGCCTGTAGAAATATACGGACAGGGAAGCGGCCGGGATTATACATATGTAGATGATATAGTGAATGGAATTGTCCTTAGCTTAACGGATGAAAAGCCATTTGAAATATGGAATGTCGGTGCAGGCCATCCCGTTTTAATGAGCAGGCTTTTAGAAAGGTTAAAGATGTATTTTCCGGCACTTGAGGTTCAGATAAAAGGTCATCGCACCGGCGACGTGACTTCTACATGGGCGGATATATCAAAAATGACTAAAGACAAGAGCTATCGGCCAACTGTATCGATTGAAGAAGGGCTAGAACGTACAATTAAATGGGCGTATGAAAATAAAGAATATCTTTAAAAAAATAAAGCTTTCGGTATCAGTCGCGTTGATTTTTCTGTTTTTGAGTTTGATTTTTATGAAATTATCGCCTGAAGCTTTTTGGGAATCTATTCGTACGGCATCGAAGCAGCCTTATTTATTATGGTTTGGTTTCATCGTCTATGGGCTATCTTTTGTCATGAAAGCTCTGGCATGGAGATGGTACCTCGGGCAGAGAATAACGTTTTCCACGTCGCTGATTAGTATTTGGTACGGATTGCTGATCAATCATTTGTCTCCCGTCAAAGCTGGGGAGTTTTTTAGAGCGTATATCTTTCGTGAGCGAGAAGATGTGGACTATTTAACGGCTTTACAGTCTGTCGCGGTCATGAGGGTTTTTGATTTGTTTTCTCTATGTGTGATGATTTACATCGGTTTATATTGGCTTTCGGTGCCTGCTCACTTTTCATTTTGGCTTTTGATAGGAGGAAGTCTGGCAGGCGGGGCAGCTGGAATGATCTTGTTCAAGCTTTGGCCAGATGTGATTCGAAAACAAATCCGATTTTTTAAAGCCACTTTTTTCAGGTTATCGACAATGCCTGTATTCCTGCTCGTTTTTCTTAGCTGGGGTATGGAAGCCGCTCTCATTTGGTCGGTTGCTGAAGCTCTTGGCCAGCCGGTTGAATGGGCAAAAGCGATTTGGATCAACAGTGTCACCGTGGCAGGTCAAGTTTTTCAAGTCACCCCTGGCGGCCTAGCCAGCTATGAATCTGTCATGGCACTGTCCTTTCGTTCGGCGGGCTATTTCATCGAATTTGGCATGACAGTGGCCATCATCACCCATGGCATCAAATTCTTGTTTTCATTTATTGCAGGTGCGGCGGCTTGCATACTGCATCCGCTGTCCTTAAAGAAAGTGTTTAGATTGTATAAAGAGAGGAAGCGTTAGCTCATGAAAAGTGCATCGAAGTTTGAGAAGTTTGCTGCCCGATGCTGGAACTTATTAAATGAAGGAAAACCATTCACACCGATCTTTGTGATTGGAACCATGCTTATCTATCAATTGTTTGCGTCAAATACAATGGAAGAGTGGCAAGCGGTTGGGTCAAGCTTTCTGTTTATTGTGCCGCTCTTGGTGCTGTATTTTATTTATGATTTTCCGCTGTTTTTACGAAATTATCTTTGGATACCATTCATCGCTTTCATATTAATGGGCGGAACGGTTGATTTCCCACTGATGTTCTTAGCGCTTGGACTGTATTTCTTCTTCACCGTTTTCTTTTGGGGAACCATCTATTATTATTTGCGCATAGGCATTACCCTTTGGAATTTCACTCGATTCTGGAAGCTCGTGTTAAAAAACAGTGACTCCACAAGCGGCAACGCGCAGGAGCAGCTGCCGAAATTTTTGTTAATCTTAATGCTTTGGCAGCACTTTGCCAGCGGGCAAATCTCAAGTGAGGCATTCAATTATAGTGATTTAGGTGTATTTTATGGGGGAGTGCTGATCTTTACCTATATTCTTCATCGTTATTTGTTCGACTGGAAACCGAAGCCGTATGAGCAATATGCAGAGATGCCTCTGATTGATTCTAATCACCAAACGGATCGGGTTGTTGTCATCGTCATTGACGGCATGAGGAAAGAGCGCTTTTATGAAGCCGATACGCCTTATCTCGATTATTTGAAAGAAAACGGTACAGAGTATACGAATATGGAAACCGTTTATCCCGCGAGAACCGTGGTATGCTTCTCCTCCATGTTTACAGGCACGTACCCATTTGAACATGGAATCAAATCGAATATGGTATACAAGCTCGGAATTAAAACAGAAAGCATATTTGATTCGCTTCGAAAAGTGGGCAAAAAAGGACGATTGCTGGGTATTGCTCATTTAGTAGATGCCATGGGCAGTGACGTAGAAACGGTAACAGCTGTCATGAATAATGATCAAGCAGACCCGAACATCATGCAGCGCGCGAAGAAAATTATGAAAGAACAGGATCCCGATCTCTTCATTGTGCAGATGATTGCGACCGATCAAACAGGTCATAGCCGCGGCGTATTATATGATGAGTATTTGCAGAAAATTAAAGAAGCCGATGCTCTGGTGGAAGACTTTGTCGGCTGGCTTCAAAATGAAGGAAAGATGGACAATACGACATTGATCATTTGTGCAGATCACGGCCAGGCAGACGGGATTGGCGGACATGGCCATTTAGATGAAGGGGAACGTTTTGTTCCATTTATCATGCACGGGCCAACGATTCAAAAAGGGGTGAAAGTCGAGGAACGCCACAGTTTAGTTTCAATGGCCTCGACACTTGCGTATATTTTGGGGGCACCGCTTCCGGATCATGCAAGGGGTCCTGTACTAAAAGAAGCATTCTTGAAAAGGAAGGAAAAGAAGAATGAATAAACTAAAAGTAGTTGTATTTCTCCCTGCTTATAATGAAGAGGAAGCGATCGGAGCGGTCATTGAGAAAGTTCCTAGACACTTTGATGAGCAGGTGACAGTAGAAGTGCTCATTATTAATGATGGATCGACGGATCGAACAGTTGAAGTGGCAAAGCAAGCTGGAGCCGATCATATTGTTCATATGGACAAGAACAGCGGCCTTGGTGCTGCTGTTCGCCGCGGCTTAAAGGAAAGCGTTGCTCTTGGTGCCGATATTGCTGTCATGATTGATGCTGACGGAGAATATCCTGCATGGCAAATTCCTGAATTGATTTTACCAATTAGAAATGGCGAGGCAGACTATACCATGGGCTCTCGTTTTCTTGGAACGATTGACGGGATGAAAGTCCACCGCCGAACAGGAAATTATTGTTTTACCTTGCTCCAGTCTATTTTATTGCGAAGATGGATTTATGACGGACAATCGGGCATGCGGGCCTTTTCACGGGAAGTCATGGAAGAAGCTGAAATCATCCATGACTATAACTATGCGCAGGTAGTGACCTTAAATATTGTCCGTAAAGGTTTTCGGATGATGGAAGTGCCGATCGACTATCAAGTTCGAACGACCGGCCAGTCATTCATTAAATTTAAATCTTATATGATGAATGTGATACCGGCGATTTATAAAGAAATGAAAAGACCGGTTAAAAATCTGAAAGCTGATTCGATTCACCCGAACAAAAAGTCTGAAAATAAGCGTTTTTTGCCCAATAATCATTGACAAGAATACTGATAATCATTATCATTAAATTAACAGGAGGCGCGAAGATGAAAAGAACCAGTCTTTTTTTTAGTTTAATAATGATATTCGTTCTCAATTGCATGGCTTTTCCAGGGGGAGCTAATGCCTATTCTTATGGAGACCCCGGGGAAGAAAAAATGGCCGAAGCGTATAAAGAGCTTGCTAATCATGTAGAAAACGATGATTGGGAAAAAGCTGGTGAAGTATATAATACATACAAAAAAGATTTCGAATTGTACTTTACAAAAACGCAGCCTGATATTGAAAAAGCATTAAAAGAAGAAGATAAAGACTTGATGCTCCGCAGCTGGCAAGCGGCCATGCGATTAAATATTGAACGCCGCCTCCATTTCGCTGAAGAGCAATTCGATGATTACGGCCAAGCGAAACTCCTTTTGGCTAAAGCAAGAGGGACATTCACCGTTTTAGAGCCGATGATGTTAGAGCAGACCGATCAAAAAACAGTAGATGCCATTTACCAGGCGTTTGATGATTCTTTAAAGGCATTGGGAAACCCGGGATTATTCGGAATTGGCAATCAGCAGAATGAGCCGGAAGTATTTAAAGAAAAAATAGAGTTCATAATCAGTGAAATCAGTCCGCAATTTCCGATCGTTTCTGAAGAAGAAGACGGAAGTCACTTGACCGAAGAAAATCTTGGTCTGTTTGATGGAATGGATGAGGGAGGAAGCTCTAGCTTCTGGCTATGGTTTTCTGTCGCATTAGTCGTTATATTAGCTGCATTAATCATTAATAATAAACGTAAACAAAAGAAACAATAGATCACGAGATTTTAAACAGGGGGACGGCTGCATGGATTTTCAAGCATTTTTAATCACGCTGCGCGAGTCATTGGAAGCCATTTTGATCGTTGGGCTGATATTATCGTATCTTACCCGCTTAAAGGCAGACAAATTTAAAAAATGGATTTATGTAGGGGTGCTCTTAGCCCTCGTATCCAGCTTTCTAGTGGCACTTGTATTTCAAGTGGTATTCACCGGATTTGCAAGTTTTGGTTCTGAAACTTATTTAAAAGTCACCATTATGTTTGCTTCCGTCTTTTTGCTGACGCATATGGTCATTTGGATGAAGAAAGAATCGAAAGGCGTCAATGCAGATATGCAGGAAAAGATCGGTGCGGCGGTCACGGCTGGAAGTGTATCGGCTTTAATTATCCACTCGTACTTAATCGTTGTGCGAGAAGGAGTCGAAACCGTCTTCTTCTTTGCAGCCATCAGCGGCGGCGATGTGACGAAGGTATTTACGAGCCACGGAGCACTGGCTGGTCTGCTTATGGCCTTAGTGCTGGGTTACATGTTCTTCTCAGGAACGATGAGATTTTCATTAAAGACGTTCTTTAATGTCACAGGCATTCTGATTATGTTCATTGCAGCCGGATTGTTAGTTCAAGGAATCGGCATTATGCAAGACCTTGGCAAAATGGGATCTTTATACACAACTGCAGAAGGGAAGCCTGCTGAAGTATACAATCTTGTTTCGATTCTTCCAGAGCATTTTCAAGATGAAGCGCATTACATGAGAGACACCGGCAAAGAAACATTAATCAGCGGACAGATTGGCTTATTCTTGAGCGCGATGTTTGGATACAGTCATAATCCATCGTTGGAACAAATTCTTGGTTACTGGGGATATTTCGGATTGGTGGGTATCTGGATGAAGCTCATTAATGATGGAAGAATCCGAAAGCCATTTTCGAAAAAAAAGTCGGTTCAGGAAAAAAGTGAACCTCATTCTCAAGTAAGTTAAAGAAATCTATGTCAGCCCCCTGACAGAACTCGCCCTCGGGCGAGTTTTTTTATTGTCCGGCAAAAGAGCCTAATCTGAACGACCCGTCTGCTTTACTCTATTTTTTGAAAAAAGCGTAAAAAACCTATACATTAGAATAGAAAGAAAGGGAACCGTTATGAGTGAATATCAAAAAAGATTATTAATTTACATTGCGATAGCCGGTGGGCTAATATATTGGCTGGCGATTTTTTCGTTGCCTCCTGCTGCAGTAGGTACATGGGATCAAGTGGATTTTATTTTAGGTGTTGAACAATTTGACTTATTAAATATGCAGCCCCATTTTCCGGGGTATCCATTTTTTATATTGGGCGGCATGCTCATGAATGTGGTGACGGAAAATGCCGAACTTGCCTTGTCCTTGTGGAATAAAATCATCTATTTATCTGCTTGGTGGCCATTGTTTAAAATAGCTGAGCATTTTTTGCCAAGACCACAAGCGGCTTTGACCGCAACTGTGGTGCATATATTGCCGTTTCCGCTGATCATGATGCAGCAGCCGATCTCAGAATCAATGGCTGCCGCTGTGTTTTTTTGGATGATATGGTCATTATTACGGGCGTTTAATAGTGGAACGAGAGAATCGGGTCTTCTGCCCATGGTCTTATTTGCGGTGCTGCTGGGTGTGCGTTTGTCTTATCTGGCAGTAGGCGCGTCCTTGTTAGTGTATTGGGTATGGTATTGGAGAAAATCAAAAGACTGGCAGGGGATTATTTTTCAATTAGCTATTTTAATGATTGCTAATTTAATATGGGTCAGTGCATTGATTGCCAATGCAGGGAGCCTCAAAACGTTTTTTGATATAGCAATTGGCTTTACAGAAGGACATTTTACAGATTGGGGCGGAACCGCGCTCGCAAGCGATGCATCAACAATTGAAAGGCTAAGCTATTTCCTTACCCAAAATTTATTTTGGAAAGGGGTGTTTGTTGAGCAAGGTCTGTTTGCTGTATCGTTGTCTGCTTTGCTGATCTTATCAGCTGTTTCATTTACAAAGAAAAAAGCCGATTGGTTTGCCTTCAGTATGATCATTGCTTTTATCAGCTATTTTCTTTGGGCTTTATTTGCGCAGAATATTGAAAAGCCGAGGCACAGCTTGCCATTAATCATGCTGCTTCCCCTATTAGTACTATGTTTTTCTGAGTGGAAGAATAAGCTGATCATAGCTTTCTCTGTTTTTGTCTTGTGTTTGGAAATTGGACTGGGATGGATGCTGGTTAAACAGCAAGCGAATGAGCAGCCGGCCGTCATCCAAGCGTCTGCCTTTTTACAGAAGGAAAGTGAGCCATTTATCATTTATACATGGGAAGAAACGAGAGTGTTTGACTATCAGCAGGTCTCATTTTCGCATAAAAGGGTATTTACTTATAAGAACTTCTTGGCAGATTTGCAAATGCAGGCTGGCAAAAAAGTGTATATAACGAATAAAGTAAAACATGGGTTTGAAGCGCAAACAGGGAAGGATTTATCCCCCCATGTAAAAGCTGTAGACACCTTCCATTCGGAAGAGCTATTTGATCCCGTATACAATAAAGTCATGATTTATCAATGGATACCATCTGGAGGTGAGGAAATTGAATGAACAAATTAAAAATAAATTAATGCTGCTTCCAGATCAGCCAGGCTGTTACTTAATGAAAGACAGGCAGGGAACGATCATCTACGTTGGTAAAGCAAAAGTGTTAAAAAATCGAGTCCGTTCTTATTTCACAGGGTCACATGATGCGAAAACTCAGCGCCTTGTGAATGAAATAGAAGACTTTGAATACATTATGACCTCCTCTGATCTAGAGGCTTTAATTCTTGAGCTGAATTTAATTAAAAAGCATGATCCGAAGTACAACATTATGCTGAAGGATGATAAGAGTTATCCGTTTATCAAGTTAACGTCGGAGAGACATCCGCGTTTGATCATCACCCGGAAAGTCAAAAAAGATAAAGGAAAATATTTCGGTCCTTATCCAAATGCTCAAGCGGCCAACGAAACAAAGAAGCTGCTTGACCGCCTTTATCCATTAAGGAAATGTGTAAATCTGCCGGATCGCGTATGTCTGTATTATCATATGGGGCAGTGTTTAGCACCTTGCGTGAAAGAAGTGACGGCAGAAGAGTACCGGGAAATGACAAGTGATATTGCCCGCTTCTTAAATGGGGGGCATAAGGACGTGAAAGATCAGCTGACTGTGAAGATGCATGCAGCAGCGGAGAAGCTGGAATTTGAACGGGCTCAGGAATATCGGGATCAAATTGTTCATATCGAAGCCATTATGGAGAAACAAAAAATCAACATGACGGATTTTACGGACCGAGACGTATTTGGCTATGTGGTCAATAAGGGCTGGATGTGTGTGCAAGTATTTTTTGTCCGCCAAGGAAAATTGATCGAAAGAGATGTGTCGCTCTTCCCGATCTATGATGAGCCTGCAGAAGAATTCCTTACGTTTCTTGGCCAGTTTTATGATCAGCCCGGCCACTTTAAGCCGAAAGAAATTCTGCTGCCGGAAGATGTGAATGAAGAACTGGCTGAGCAATTAATCGGCGTACAAATGCTCAAGCCCCAGAGAGGGAAAAAGAAGGAGCTTGTTAAGCTTGCGGCCAGCAACGCAGCCGCGGCTTTAAATGAAAAGTTTTCTTTAATCGAACGGGATGAAGAGCGGACCATTAAAGCGGTGGAGCAATTAGGACAAGCGATGGGAATTGCGGCTCCGCTTCGAATTGAGGCATTCGATAATTCAAATATTCAAGGAACAGATCCAGTCTCTGCGATGGTCGTGTTTATTGACGGCAAGCCCGAGAAAAAAGAATACCGGAAATACAAAATTAAAACAGTCATAGGCCCAGATGATTACAGCTCCATGCGTGAAGTCATACGCCGAAGATATACCCGGGTCTTGAAAGAAAATCTGCCATTGCCAGACTTAATTGTGATCGACGGGGGAAAGGGACAAATTGAAGCGGCCAGGGATGTTTTGGTTAACGAGCTGAATTTAGACATTCCGATTTCCGGTTTAGCGAAGGACGAAAAGCACAGAACCTCACAGCTTCTTTATGGGAATCCGCTCTCGATTGTTCCGCTTAAGCATAACAGCCAAGAGTTTTATCTGCTCCAACGAATACAGGACGAGGTGCACCGCTTTGCGATTACCTTCCACCGGACGCTGCGCGGAAAAGGCGCATTTCAATCGGTACTGGATGAGATCCCTGGAGTCGGACCGCAGCGCAAGAAAATGCTATTGAAACATTTCGGATCAATGAAGAAATTAAAGGAAGCGACGAAAGAAGAATTAATGGAAATTGGCATTCCGCAGCAGACAGCTGATAAAATTATTGAAAAATTAAAATAGCCGGTTGCCTAGGAATTACCAGTATGCTACAATTAACAAAACTTAATATTCAATCACTTTTTATAAGTGGTGATAGAGGTGCAGGATTCAAGAGTAGGGCTTCAGAGAATGATGAGATTCGAAGAAGAAGCTTGAAAGGGGAGACCTGCCGAAGTGAAAGGAAACTCATATTTCTTTTTGCTGGTTTTGTATTTAATAGATGCAGAACTGTCAAGATCAAGAATCTTGGAGAGCTATCTCACACGTATGCATGTAATTAATTTATTATTTACATCTATAACGGGCAATGAGATATCGATCTCATTGCCCTTTTTTGTGTGTGCAGATAAGAAACCGAAAAGGCGGGAGTAAAATTGGCATTAATCGTACAAAAGTTTGGCGGAACATCAGTAGGCAGTGTAGAACGAATTCAAAATGTGGCAAGCAGGGTGCAAGAAGAGAAAAGCCAGGGGAATGACGTGGTCGTCGTTGTTTCTGCCATGGGAAAAACAACAGATCAGTTAGTAGGTCTGGCAAAAGCTTTATCCGAAAGCCCATCTAAACGCGAAATGGATATGCTTTTGGCGACAGGCGAACAAGTAACGATCGCTCTCTTGTCCATGGCATTACAGCAGCAAGGATATGAAGCCATTTCACTGACTGGCTGGCAAGCAGGAATTCATACGGAAAAAGTGCCGGGAAATGCACGCATTACTCATATTGATACGAATAAAACAGAACAATTATTAAATGAAGGAAAAGTGGTTATTGTCGCTGGCTTCCAAGGGAAAACCGAGGACGGGGAGATTACGACTTTAGGCAGAGGCGGATCGGATACGACTGCTGTGGCGCTGGCGGCTGCACTTAAAGCCGAACGCTGCGATATATACACAGATGTTACCGGTGTTTATACGTCAGATCCTAGATACATAGAAGGAGCGCGCAAACTCGACGCAGTATCCTATGACGAAATGCTTGAATTAGCGAACCTAGGGGCGGGTGTTCTGCATCCGAGAGCGGTTGAATTTGCGAAGAATTACAGCATTCCGCTTGTTGTCAGGTCCAGCATGGAAAAAGAAGAAGGAACGAGAATTGAGGAGGAGATTTCAATGGAACAAAACTTAGTGGTTAGAGGCGTAGCGTTTGAAGAGGAAGTAGCAAGAATTACAATCGAAGGATTAAAGAATGAAATTCAGAGTTTATCAGCCGTGTTTGCTCCTTTAGCGAAGAATAATATTAATGTAGATATTATCATTCAAAGCCGCACAGCTAATAAGTATGATTTATCATTTTCTACTAAAGAATCAGATTTAGAAGCAGCGCTCGATGTGGTCACTGGTTTAAAGAGAGAATTAAAGTATGAAGCGCTTGATTATGAAACGGGCCTCTCAAAAGTATCCATCGTCGGATCAGGCATGATTTCTAATCCGGGTGTAGCGGCACAAATGTTTGAAGTGCTGGCTGAGCAGGAAGTTGCCATCCATATGGTCAGTACGTCTGAGATTAAAGTCTCTGCTGTGATTGCGCAGGAAGAGACGAATAAAGCAGCGCAGTCTCTGCATGACGCTTTTCAATTAAACCTAGTACCAGCTATGGCGTAATAAACAGGCTGCTCATCGCGTGACTAAGAGGCGTTCCGCTTTCAAAATGAGAGCGGAACAGCTGATTTACCTTTTAGCGTTCTATTCCCATTTCACTGTGAGCTGAACGGAAGAAGTCTTTTTTAATATTTCACTGATCGACTCGGCTCCTGCTTGTTCAAGAGTGCCTATTTGCTCAGCCAAAAATCCGCTTTCTAACGTAAAGGAAGGAGCGGTTTGCATGGAAAGCTTTCTTTCAACTAACGGACCAGATAAGTCATAGATTCTTTCTTTCTTGGAATCTTTTATTAGTTTCAGCTGACCCCAGCCTGCTTCCTGAAAAAAAGCGGCCAGTTCATCGTTTGACGAACAAGGGAATTTACGGGCGATAGATTTTCCAGCCCAATAAAGGACATCTTCGCATTCCTTGCCCAGTATGTCAGTCAGCAGCACATCTCTAATTAATTCATAGCCGAAAACAGAAACGGATAATGATTCTTGTTCCGGCGGATCGATTTGATTCGTCAATTTTATCCCCACTTTCTGTACTTATTATATACAAATGAGTCCGGCAAAAAAAGGCGAGAAAAGCGCTAATTTTTTATTATTTGGAAATAATAATACAGAAAAAACACGCAAAAATAATGAAGAACTATTCACTTTTTTAATTTTAGTAATATATAAAAAGTTGTATACGTTTTCTTGACGCTACTACTTTGTGGGAGTAAAATGTACTTGTCACATAATTGTTAATAAATTAGACAGTGTCCGAATTTTCAATTTTTTGTCGGATGCTAAAAGATTAAGGGGGGTATCTTATGGCTGACAATCGAGAGTTTACGTATCGCAGGCTGCACTCATTACTTGGTGTCATTCCTGTAGGACTGTTTTTAGTCCAGCATTTGGTGGTTAACCACTTTGCAACGAAGGGTGAAGAAGCATTTAACGGTGCTGCTCACTTCATGGAAAGCTTGCCTTTCCGCTATGTATTGGAAACTGTAATTATTTTTCTTCCGCTTTTATTCCATGCAATTTACGGTTTGTATATTGCATTTACGGCGAAAAATAATGTGGGCAGATTCGGATTCTTCCGAAATTGGATGTTCTTTATGCAGCGTATTTCAGGTGTTGTTACACTTGTTTTCATTGCATGGCATGTTTGGGAAACAAGAATTGCGGCTGCTTTAGGCGCAGAAGTTAATTTCCAAATGATGGAGGAAATTTTAGCTAATCCATTAATGCTTGGTTTTTACATAGTTGGTGTGGTATCTACGATTTTCCATTTTGCTAACGGCTTATGGTCTTTCTGCGTAAGCTGGGGAATTGCAGTTTCACCTCGTTCCCAGCAAATTGTTACTTACGTTACAATGGGTATTTTCTTTGCCCTTTCGATCGTTGGAATTCGCGCAATCCTTGCGTTCGTTTAAGTTAAATAGTTTCAGAGATAACTACTAGTTCGGAATTGGGAAAAAAGGGAGTGAGTCTCAATGAGTAAAGGTAAAATTATTGTAGTCGGCGGCGGTTTAGCTGGACTTATGGCTACAATTAAAGTAGCAGAATCAGGAACACCGGTTGACTTGTTTTCATTGGTACCGGTTAAACGTTCCCACTCTGTATGTGCACAGGGCGGCATTAATGGCGCCGTAAATACAAAAGGTGAAGGAGATTCACCTTGGGTTCACTTTGATGATACGATCTACGGAGGAGACTTCTTAGCTAACCAGCCACCTGTTAAAGCGATGACAGAAGCGGCTCCTGGCATTATCCATTTATTAGACCGTATGGGCGTAATGTTTAACCGTACGCCAGAAGGACTTTTAGATTTCCGCCGCTTTGGTGGAACTCAGCATCACCGTACAGCTTTTGCTGGCGCGACAACTGGCCAGCAGCTGCTATATGCATTGGACGAGCAAGTTCGCCGCTATGAAGTAGCGGGTCTTGTAACGAAGTACGAAGGTTGGGAATTTCTTGGTTCCGTTCTTGACGAAGAAGGCGTTTGCCGCGGAATCGTTGGTCAAGACTTAACAAACATGAAAATTCAGTCGTTCCCTGCTGATGCTGTGATCATGGCAACAGGCGGACCTGGGATTATTTTCGGTAAATCGACGAACTCTGTCATCAACACTGGTTCAGCAGCTTCGATCGTTTATCAGCAAGGTGTACACTATTCGAATGGTGAATTTATTCAGATTCACCCGACAGCTATTCCAGGAGACGATAAACTGCGCTTAATGAGTGAATCAGCTCGTGGAGAAGGCGGACGTGTTTGGACGTACAAAGACGGTAAACCTTGGTACTTCCTGGAAGAAAAGTACCCAGCTTATGGTAACCTTGTTCCTCGTGATATTGCCACTCGTGAAATCTTTGACGTGTGTGTCAATCAGAAGCTTGGCATCAACGGTGAAAACATGGTGTACTTGGATCTTTCTCATAAAGATCCTCATGAATTGGATATTAAGCTTGGCGGAATCATTGAAATCTATGAGAAATTCATGGGTGACGATCCTCGTAAAGTACCAATGAAGATCTTCCCTGCCGTGCATTATTCAATGGGCGGACTATGGGTTGATTATGAGCAGCAGACAAATATCCCTGGATTATTTGCTGCCGGAGAATGTGATTACTCTCAGCATGGAGCGAACCGTTTAGGAGCTAACTCATTGCTTTCTGCGATTTTTGGCGGTATGGTAGCGGGTCCTAATGCTGTGAAATATATCAATGGTCTTGAAAAGTCAACTGACGCCATTTCTTCCTCTGTTTTTGATAACTCTGTGAAACAAGAAGAGCAAAAGTGGAACGATATTATGTCACTAGACGGTAAAGAAAATGCTTATGTTCTTCATAAAGAGCTTGGCGAATGGATGACTGACAACGTAACTGTTGTTCGTTATAATGACAAGCTGAAAGCAACTGATGATAAAATTGTTGAACTTCTTGAGCGCTGGAAGAACATCAATATTAACGATACAGCTAAGTGGAGCAACCAAGGAGCAAGCTTCACTCGCCAGCTGAAGCATATGCTGCATCTTTCTCGCGTTGTTACAATTGGTGCGCTTAACCGTAACGAAAGCCGCGGAGCTCACTATAAACCGGAATTCCCGGATCGTAATGACGAAGATTTCTTGAAAACAACAATGGCTACGTTTAAAGGAGAAGACCAAGCTCCTGCCTTCCATTATGAAGAAGTAGACATTTCTTTAATCAAACCGCGTAAGCGTGACTACTCTAAGAAGAAGGAGGAGAAATGATGAGTGAGAATAAATCCATCCGTTTTATCATTACTCGTCAAGACACGTTAGATTCCGCGCCGTATGAAGAAGAGTTTGAAGTTCCATACCGTCCGAATATGAATGTGATTTCAGCTCTTATGGAAATTCGCCGGAATCCTGTCAATGTGAAAGGGCAGCAAACAACGCCAATCGCATGGGACATGAACTGTCTAGAAGAGGTATGCGGCGCTTGTTCAATGATTATCAACGGCAAACCAAGACAATCTTGTACAGCGTTAATTGATCAGCTAGAGCAGCCGGTTCGCCTGGCTCCTATGAGCACATTCCCGGTTGTCCGTGACCTTCAAGTAGATCGAAGCCGTATGTTTGATTCCTTGAAAAAGGTTAAAGCGTGGATCCCAATCGATGGTACGTATGACCTTGGACCAGGACCTCGTATGCCTGAGAGAAAGCGTCAATGGGCATATGAACTGTCTAAATGTATGACTTGCGGTGTATGTTTGGAAGCTTGTCCAAATGTAAACAGCAAATCTGATTTCATTGGACCTCAGCCGCTTTCTCAAGTGCGCTTGTTCAATGCGCATCCAACAGGAGCAATGAATAAAGATGAGCGCTTAAACTCCATCATGGGAGATGGCGGTCTTGCTAATTGCGGTAACTCGCAAAACTGTGTTCAATCTTGCCCGAAAGGCATTCCATTGACTACATCTATTGCTGCGTTAAACCGTGATGCAACCGTTCAATCGTTCCGTAACTTCTTTGGAAGCGACCATCAAGTAGATTAATAATGAATTCTTGCCTCCAGCATGATAGCTGGGGGCTTTTTTAAAATCTTTAAATCGAAACGAGCGTAAGGAATAGAAGCAGAAGGAGAGGAATATAGTTGAAAAAGATTTCTTATATTGATCATTGGGAGGAATGGGATCAAGAATTTCATTTTTATCACCCTGTGAAAGTGCGGTTTTCAGAAACAGATATGTTCGGACATTTGAATAACACAGTGCCATTTATTTATTTTGAGGAAGCAAGAATAGAATTTTTAACTCATATTGGCTTGATGGAAGGTTGGCTAGAAAACGAGAACGAGTCTATTCCAGTGGTTGCCGATCTGCAATGTGACTTTTTAGAGCAAGTGTATTTTGGAGAAACCCTTCATATTTATGTGAAGGCAAATGAAGTTGGCAATTCCTCATGTGACATCCACTATAAAGGGGTTAGGTCTGATGGGAAGATAGGATTTATAGGCCGCGGCACACTTGTACAAATTTCGAAAGTTACAGGAAAAGCACTTCCGCTAAGCGAGGGGTCGAAGAAGAAACTCGAACAAGGAAAGTATAGTCGTCAAAAATAAATTATTCTTCTAAAATCATTCAAATTAAGAATGTCCCTAACTGTCAATTAGTATCAAGCTAACATATGATACCGTAACGGCCGATATAATTTTTCAACGTAGAGAAGCTGGCGGAAGCGAGGAGGGGTACATTCAATTGAGGGAGGATCGCTTTGTCCGAAAACCGCTATTAACAAAAAGAGAAAAAGAAGTATTTGAATTGCTTGTTCAAGACAAAACCACGAAAGAAATTGCTGATGTTTTATATATCAGTGAAAAGACGGTAAGAAATCACATATCCAATTCAATTCAAAAATTGGGAGTGAAAGGGCGCTCTCAAGCTGTAATAGAATTATTGCGTATGGGAGAATTAAAACTCTAATCCAAAAGACGGTGCCAAGGCGCCGTCTTTTTCGCATGCAGGCTATACTTCCTGCTTGTTTGATAGAAACGGAACTTTCCTTGCAATTTTGTAAAAAAAAAGAGAAAATAAGGGGAAACTTTGTGGAATTGTATAATAGATTGCCATGCTGGATAAGAGTTTGGAGTGAAAAAAGGAATGGAAGAAATGCATGAAGATTGTGCAGTAATCGTTGCTGATATAGAAAAAGATCTGCGGTACATAGATGGAATCATTAAGCAAAAGGGGCGTGAGATTTTAAGTGACTACACGATCACGCCGCCGCAGTTTATTGCACTGCAATGGTTATTTGAAGAAGGCGATATGACGATCGGAGACTTGTCGGGAAAGATGTTTCTTGCCTGCAGCACGACGACGGACTTAATTGATCGCATGGAGAAAGGCAAGCTGGTCGAGCGGGTCAAAGACAGTAAAGACCGCCGCATTGTCCGCATCCATTTGCTTGAAGAAGGAGAACGGATAATCAATGAAGTGATTAATAAACGGCAGCTTTATGTCATGCAAGTATTAAAAAACTTCACTCCCGAAGAAGTGAAATCTTTAAAAGACAACTTAGCGAAAATGCATCATGAAATGAAGGAAGATTGAGGGGAGACTGTTGAACAGACCAATAGGTGTAATTGATTCGGGAGTGGGCGGCTTGACGGTAGCGAAAGAAATCATGCGTCAGCTTCCGAATGAAACCATTTATTATGTAGGAGACACTGCCCGTTGCCCGTATGGACCGAGGCCGGCCAAAGAAGTGAAGAGATTTACATGGGAAATGACTCGTTTCCTGCTGAGTAAACAGATTAAAATGCTTGTCATTGCTTGTAACACTGCGACGGCGGTCGTGCTGGATGAAATCCGCCGGGAATTAAATATACCAGTAATCGGTGTTATTAATCCGGGAGCGAGAGCAGCGATAAAACATACGAAGAATTATAATGTGGGCGTGCTTGGAACGATTGGCACAGTGAAAAGCGGTGCCTATGAAGATGCCTTGAATTCTATTAATTCTAAAGTAAGGGTAACCTCACTTGCCTGTCCTAAATTTGTGCCGCTTGTTGAAAGTGGGGAATACAAAGGAGCCATGGCGAAGAAAATAGTCGCTGAGACGTTAACTCCATTGAAGAAAGAAAAGCTGGATACGCTTATCCTTGGATGTACCCACTACCCTCTATTAGAATCTACCATTGCCAATGTAATGGGCTCTAGCGTGAAAGTCATTAGTTCAGGGGATGAAACTGCCCGGGAAGTAAGCGCGATCCTAGATTATAATCAATTGCTTTCAAACGGTGAAAAATCCTCGCCAAACCGCTATTTCACTACTGGGTCTAGTCAGCTTTTTAATCAAATTGCCTCCGACTGGCTGCAGGAGCAAGATATACATTCTGAAACAATCCGCTTAGAGAGCTAGGCGGATTGTTTTGTGTGAAAAGGTGGGAGTTGCCGGTGAAGTGAGCAGGGGTGTCTGTTTGCTGAATCGCCGTTAGAATTGGGAAAGTCGCCGTTAGAATGCTGCAAACCGCCGTTAGAATTGGGAAAGCCGCCGATAGATAGCCTATGGGCGTTAAGCACGCGATATAATTTAGACAGAATTTGGCGAAATGAAGGTTTTTATTGCCTATCTCTTCTAAAGCGAACCATTATTAGTTAGTTTTAAGGGGAAAGTTTGATGTTCAGCATTAAATATAAAGGCAAAGAGCGCCTTGAGGGAAAAAGCCTATTTGCCCTTCACACCTGAGCGAACGGCTTTTGCTTTTCTGTGTTGTCTAGCAAAATGGGCTAGGAGCTCGGGTCAAAAGATCAGCCATCAAAAAGGCAAAGAGCGCCTTTGTGCTGTCTGCCTATTTGCCAGTCGCTCCTGGGCGAGCCCATTTTGCTTTTCAGTGTTCTATTTTTCAAAAATGCTCGTATACATACAATACAAATGAGTTTTTAGGAGGGGTCCACATGCTGAATAAAAAAACAGCAGCTGTCATTCTTGTTTCGTCGTTGTATGTATCGGGCTGCGGGTTGTTGCCGGGGGAGCAAAAGGAAAAAATTGATCCTCCTCAATCCGTTACTTATGTAGACAAAAATGTAAGTGAGGAAGCATCTAAGCAAGGACAAGCTGAAGCAGACAAAAATATCGTGATGACGGAATTGTATTTAATTGATAAAAACGGATATGTCGTTTCGCAGACAATGCCACTGTCTAATACGAAAAGTTTGGCCAAGCAGGCACTTGAATATCTTGTGGCGGAAGGTCCTGTGACGAATATGCTTCCAAATGGGTTCCGCGCCGTCCTGCCGGCAGGTACACAAGTGAAAAGTGTGGACATTAAAGATGGGACGGCCACTGTGGATTTTTCTCCGGAATTTAAAGAGTATCAAAAAGAAGATGAAGCAAGAATTGTTCAATCGGTTGCATGGACATTAACTCAATTTGACTCGGTTGACCGAATTAAAATGAGAATAAATGGACATGCTCTTAATGAAATGCCAGTCAATGGAATGGCTCTGAATCCGCAAGGTCTCAGCAGAAAAGATGGCATCAATTTTGACCCATCACCGGTCGTTGATTTGGCCAATACAAGACCGCTTACCGTCTATTATCTGGCTCAGGACGGCGACAATTCTTACTATGTACCGGTGACGAAACGGATCTCCAATCAAGAGAAGGATAACATTTCTGCCGCAGTAAAAGAATTGGCGAAAGGTCCGGGAGCCAATTCAAAGCTAGTGACTGAATTCTTGCCTGAGGTTGAATTGCTTGAAAGACCAGTCATGAAAGATGGACGTGTCGTATTGAATTTTAATGAAGCGGTATTAGGAAACTTTGATAAGAAAATGGTGTCTGATCATGTGCTGAAGTCATTGGTGCTGTCGTTAACGGAAGAAAATGAGATTGAAAGTGTGGGAATCCAAGTAGGCGGAAGCTCTGAAATGGTGACTGAAAAAGGAGAGCCGTTAAGCAGTTCTGTCACGCGCCCAGACTTTGTCAATACTGGTGGATTCTAAACGATTTTTGCTATACTATACAGTAGGGTCACAAAGAAAAGCAGGGATAGTCATTCATTTAAATAGAGCATCCCCAGAACAAATAGCTGGGGGTGCTCTTCATGTGTGAATTTCAAATTTAGGAGGAAATGTAATGAGAGCAGATGGAAGAGATGTATTGGAATTAAGGAATATACATATAGACACAGATTATTTAGTGCATCCTGAGGGATCTGTTTTAATCTCAGTAGGGGACACGAAAGTGATTTGTACAGCTAGTATTGAAGATCGTGTGCCGCCTTTTATGAGAGGGAGCGGCAAAGGCTGGATCACGGCGGAGTATTCGATGCTGCCACGAGCAACGGGCACACGAAATATTCGCGAATCATCTAAAGGCAAAGTATCAGGCCGTACGATGGAGATTCAGCGTTTAATTGGCCGTGCGCTTAGAGCCGTAGTGAATCTGGACGCAATTGGAGAGAGAACTATTTGGATCGACTGTGACGTGATACAGGCAGATGGAGGAACGCGCACAGCTTCTATCACTGGTGCATTCGTTGCGATGACGATGGCTCTTGATAAGCTCGTGCAGCAAAAAGAACTAAAAGTATTTCCGGTGACTGATTACTTAGCTGCGACAAGCGTTGGAATCGTCAAAGAACAGGGTGTCGTGTTAGACTTAAATTATATTGAAGACAGTCAGGCAGAAGTCGATATGAATGTCGTGATGACAGGTGCGGGTGAATTTGTGGAGCTTCAAGGAACAGGGGAAGAAGCCACTTTCTCGATGAATGATCTCCAAAGCTTGCTGGGAGCTGCGCAAACAGGTCTAAAAGAATTGTTCCAAGCTCAAGCAGCTGCACTCGGCGACATTTCTGAAAAAATCGGCAAGTAACGAATAAAGGGGCAATGCCTTATGAAAGAAGTTATTATTGCGACGAAAAATCCAGGAAAAGCGAAAGAATTTAAAGAGATGTTTTCAGCGTATGGCTATGAGGTGAAAACGCTGCTGGATTATCCGGATTTTCCTGATATTGAAGAGACTGGACAGACATTTGAGGAAAATGCGATTCTTAAAGCAGAGGCAGTTTCTGCTGCTACAGGTCGGTTGGCGATCGCGGATGATTCAGGATTAGTCATTGATGCCCTTAATGGCCGTCCAGGTGTTTATTCCGCCCGGTATGCCGGGGAAGCGAAGGATGACCAGGCGAACATCGAAAAAGTGCTGGCTGAGCTGATTGAAGTGCCTGCGGAAAAGCGTGCCGCGCGTTTTTATTGTGCACTGGCGCTGGCAGTACCTAATGAACCAGTGCTAACTGTTTCAGGAACGTGCGAGGGGCAAATTTCAACGAGTCAGCAAGGAAAGAACGGTTTCGGTTATGATCCGATATTTTTTGTTCCATCCCTCGGTCGTACAATGGCCGAGTTGTCACCTGAAGAAAAACATCGTATCAGTCACCGTGGACAAGCCATTCAAGCACTTAAAGGAAAGCTATCTGATACATTAGGCGGTGAACTTGCATGAAGGTATTAGTCGTGAGCGACAGCCATGGCTGGGGAGAGATACTGACAGAATTAAAGGGCCGTTACGAAAATAAAGTCGATGCGATGTTTCATTGCGGGGATTCTGAGCTTTTGGCTGATGACCCGGAAATGGATGGCTGGATTGTCGTGAGGGGAAATTGTGACACGGAACAAAGCTATCCCAATGACCTGACGGAAGAAATTGAAGGCGTGCGTATTTTTATGACGCATGGCCACCGGTACAACGTCAAAATGTCGTTAATGAACTTGCAGTATAAAGCAGAAGAGCATCAGGCAGACTTGGCGTTTTTCGGGCACTCCCATCTTATAGGTGCAGAAAAGATCGGCCAAACCATTTTTCTAAACCCTGGCAGCATTACGCTGCCGCGCGGCCGAAGTGAAAAAACCTATGCGATGGTCGAAAGAAATCGCCGTGAAACCATCATTCGTTTTTTTGATCATAAACATAGGGAACTAACAGACCTGCAGCAAACATTTGCTAACTAAAGAAAGAGCGGATTTCCCGCTCTTTTCCTTAAACATGGATAAGAAAATAAAAGAGCAGAAATTATATGAGAAAAATTTCTTGAGAATGTATTGACATTCTTTTCGTAAGTTGATAATATAGTAAATGTCCTGAGGGACGAATGAAACGAAATAATTTTTATACATATGTCCCAGTAGCTCAGCTGGATAGAGCAACGGCCTTCTAAGCCGTCGGTCGGGAGTTCGAATCTCTCCTGGGACGCCATTACATAATCAATTAACCTTTTAGGCTGCTGTCTAGAAGGTTTTTTTCTGTGTTGTTTCCCTGCTGCTTTGATTTTTCATAAGAGCGTGCTACACTTCAGATAATAACGAAATATATGTGTAAGGTGAACATTGTCATACTTAATAAATGACCGGGTGATGATCATTCATGAAAAAGAAAAAATGGGTTAAAAAAGGAAATGTTTTTATGTTTCCGGGTGCGGCCAATGTGTTAATAGAAAAAGGGAAAGAAGCGCTTGAAGACAAACGATTTACTGATGCCGCTCTTCACCTTTCTGATGCTTTGAATTACCCGCTAGAGGACGAAGATGAAGTGAAGATGGCCTTGATCTTAGCCTTATATGAAAGTGAACAGTACGAAAAAGGTCTAGACCTGTGCCAAGAGATGCTTCGTGAAGGGATCGGGGACTACGAAGACGTCCTTGATGTGTATTTATTGATTCTTATTCAAAAAAAGCAATTTGAAGAAGTACATGCCACCATCACAGCACTTTTGGAAGAGAAGCAGCTGCCAGAGAGCAAAAGAGAGCATTTTGAACAACTGTTAAAGCTTAGTGCGAAAATGAAGGAACCTGCACAGCACAATGTGAAACCTTTGTTTATGGGCGAGGAAAATTTGCAGGAAAAGACGCTGCGGATTATTGAATTGGTCCATGCGAATATTCAGCCTTATAAAGCGGAATTAATAGAGATGCTGGGAAGCCCGCACACCCACCCTTTTTTACAAACGCTCGTGCTGAATGTGCTAAAAGAGCATGGGGTAAATGAACCGGTAGAGATAAAAAAGTTTTATTATCATAAACAGGTCATTCCATCTGCTCTAGTAGATGTGTTTGAGATGAGTTATTTCAATAAAGTGCTGAATGTTCTTGAAGAAAATCTCTCCCACAAGGACCCGATCCTGTTCGAACAGGCGAAAGAAATTGTTAAACGCCATTTCTTTTTGCTGTATCCTTTTGAACCGGTGGAAATCGAGGCTGACATATGGGCGGAAGCTTCGCTGCATCTGATCCGTCACTATTATCAAGAGGCAGAGGTGCTTTCTGAAGATGGTTTAGACTCTGAAATGACGAGAAGTTTGGCTTTCATAAAGGAGCTGGATGAAATTTCTTCACCTATTCTCTAGCCTTTTTAGTTGAAAGAGAAAGATCATATGTTATAATGTAAAGGTCGTAATGTGTCGTTTTTGTGTAGAAGTAAAATACATAGGGCGAGAGAACATACTATTATTGTTCGATATTATCAATTTATAGATTTTTGGAGGGAACTTTATGTCTGCAAAATGGGAAAAACAAGAAGGGAACCAAGGGGTTCTTACAGTAGAAGTAGATGCTGAAACAGTTAACCGCGGGTTAGATACTGCGTTTAAAAAAGTAGTAAAAACGATTAATGTACCAGGCTTCCGTAAAGGAAAAATGCCTCGCGCATTGTTCGAAAAACGTTTTGGTGTAGAAGCGCTTTATCAAGATGCACTTGATGTGATTCTTCCTGAAGCTTACGGAAAAGCAGTAGAAGAAGCAGGAATTGACCCTGTGGATCGTCCTGAAATTGACGTAGAGCAAATGGAAAAAGGCAAAGAATTAATTTTCAAAGCAACGGTAACTGTTAAGCCAGAAGTTAAACTTGGCGAATACAAAAACCTTGAAGTTGAAAAATTAAGCACAGAAGTAACGGAAGAAGACGTTCAAGAAGAGTTAACTTCACTTCAAAAACGCCACGCTGAGCTTGTTGTTAAAGAAGACGGCAAAGTGGAAGAAGACGATACAGTTGTTCTTGATTTCGAAGGTTTCGTAAACGGCGAAGCATTTGAAGGCGGACAAGCTGAAAACTACTCTCTAGTGATCGGTTCTGGTTCATTCATTCCTGGTTTTGAAGAGCAGTTAATCGGAATGGCAGCTGGCGAAGAGAAAGATGTTGAAGTAACATTCCCTGAAGAATACCATGCAGAAGAATTAGCTGGACAGCCTGCAGTATTCAAAGTAAAAATTCACGAAATCAAAGCGCAGGAGCTTCCTGAACTTAACGACGATTTCGCGAAAGAAACAGATGAGCAAGCTGAAACTCTTGATGAGTTAAAAGCGGCGATCCAAAAGCGTTTAGAAGACCAAAAGAAAAACGAAGCAGATCAAACACTTCGTGACACGCTAGTTGAAAAAGCGGCAGCTAATGCTGAAGTTGAAATTCCTGAGGTAATGGTTGAGAGCGAAATCGACCGCATGCTTCAAGAATTCACGCAAAACCTTTCAATGCAAGGCATGAACCTTGACCTTTACTACCAATTCTCAGGTCAAAGTGAAGCAGACCTTCGCGGACAAATGAAAGAAAATGCTGAAACTCGCGTACGCACAAGCTTAACTTTAGAAGCAATTGCAGCTGCTGAAGGATTAGAAGCGACAGAAGAAGACGTTGAGAACGAAGTAAATAAAATGGCTGAGCAATTCAACCTGTCAGCTGATGACATCAAAAAAGCTCTAGGAAATCTTGACGGCATCCAAGGAGATTTAAAAATCCGTAAAGCAGTCGAATTCCTTGTAGAAAACAGCAAAACTAGTGCATAATAAAATATAGGACAGTGAAAACAAGGTGCGAATCTCTCGTGCCTTGTTTTCTACACCTAAGGCTTGCATACATAGAGAATGAAACTTTAGAATTTTGGTCATAGTTGAACAGGAAGCATCTTACTATATACAAATGCATTATATTTTTTGTATGAGATGTAATGTGATACAATGCAGTACATAACTCAATTAGGGGAAAGATAAGAATACTGCGGTCTTCATAGAGGTTTGCTTGTAATTAGGAAGAAATATAGGATAAGGGGTGACAGACATTGTTCAAGTTTAACGATGAAAAAGGGCAATTGAAGTGTTCTTTCTGTGGAAAAACACAGGATCAAGTCCGAAAGCTTGTGGCGGGTCCTGGCGTATATATATGTGATGAGTGTATTGAACTCTGCACAGAAATAGTGGAAGAAGAGCTGGGCACGGAAGAAGAAGTAGAATTTAAAGACGTTCCAAAGCCGATGGAAATTCGCGAAATTTTAAATGAGTATGTCATTGGACAAGACCAAGCGAAGAAATCGCTGGCCGTTGCGGTGTACAACCATTATAAGCGGATTAATTCCAATAGCAAGGTAGACGACGTAGAACTTGCGAAGAGTAATATTTGTCTAATTGGTCCTACAGGGAGCGGGAAAACATTGCTTGCGCAAACTTTAGCGCGCATTCTAAATGTTCCATTTGCGATCGCGGATGCGACGTCTTTAACTGAAGCCGGATATGTAGGGGAAGATGTTGAAAACATTCTTCTTAAACTGATTCAAGCAGCAGATTATGACGTGGAAAAAGCGGAGAAAGGCATCATCTATATCGATGAAATCGATAAAGTGGCCCGTAAATCCGAAAACCCGTCTATTACGCGTGACGTATCAGGAGAAGGCGTGCAGCAGGCTCTGTTAAAGATCTTAGAAGGAACAGTAGCAAGCGTTCCACCACAAGGCGGACGCAAGCACCCTCATCAAGAATTCATCCAAATTGACACGACGAATGTCCTGTTTATTTGCGGTGGTGCATTTGATGGGGTTGAACAAATTATTAAGCGCCGTTTAGGCCAAAAAGTGATCGGATTCGGTTCTGATACGAAACAAGAGGATGTAGCGGATAAATCCCTATTATCTAAGCTTGTTCCTGAAGATTTGCTGAAATTCGGATTAATCCCTGAATTCATTGGCCGTCTTCCGGTTATTGCGAGCCTTGAACAATTAGACGAGGAAGCATTGATTGAGATTTTAACTAAGCCGAAAAATGCGTTAGTGAAACAATATCAAAAAATGCTTGAACTCGACGATGTTGAATTGAAATTCGATGAAGAAGCGCTGCAAGAAATCGCTAAATTGGCGATTGAACGTAAAACAGGCGCGCGCGGACTTCGCTCAATCATTGAGACGATCATGCTTGATGTGATGTTCGACCTTCCATCTCGTGAGGATATTAAAACATGTGTCTTAACGAAGGAAACGGTGTTAGACAATGCGGTGCCTCAGCTGTTAGATGAAAACGGTGAAGTCATCGAAATGGATAAAGATACAAAAACATCTGCCTAATGTATAGATGTTTGATAAGAGCAGAACAGCGAGCAGTCAGCGTTGTTCTGCTTTTTTATTGGAATTATAACTTTTTTGATTACGTCCTTCGAATCTCGGCGATACTGGCAATAAAATAAAACATTGCCGGTATGGGAGGATGCAAAATGAACTGGACTGCAGTTGCGATTGTCGGACAGCTAGTGTTTGGGGTTATTATCAGCTTTTACTTTTTCACGCTATTGAAAAAGCAGCACTCACAAAAAATCACCATTGACCGTGAATCTAAAAAAGAAATGGAAGCGATGAGGAAGATGAGAGCCATCTCATTAACCCAGCCGCTTTCTGAAAAAATAAGACCCACTTCTTTTAAAGAAGTAGTCGGCCAAGAAGAAGGGATTAAAGCACTGAAGGCTGCCCTTTGCGGACCGCATCCTCAGCATGTGATCGTGTATGGACCTCCAGGTGTAGGGAAAACGGCCGCAGCCAGGCTTGTGTTAGAAGAAGCAAAGAAAAATAAGCATTCTCCTTTTACTGACAGCTCTGAATTTATCGAATTAGATGCGACCACTGCCCGGTTTGATGAGCGGGGCATTGCTGATCCGTTAATTGGTTCGGTACACGACCCCATCTATCAGGGTGCGGGTGCGCTAGGCCAAGCAGGAATTCCGCAGCCGAAAAAAGGGGCTGTAAGCAACGCGCATGGAGGCATCTTATTTTTAGATGAAATTGGCGAGCTGCACCATATTCAAATGAATAAGCTGTTAAAAGTGCTCGAGGACAGGAAAGTATGGCTAGAAAGTATTTATTATAGTGAAGAAAATGAAACGATTCCTAAGCATATTCATGATATTTTCCAAAATGGCATGCCTGCTGATTTTCGGCTGATCGGGGCGACGACAAGAAGACCGGAAGAAATCCCTGCGGCTATTCGCTCACGCTGCCAGGAAGTATTCTTCAAAGAATTAGATGAGAGTGATCTAATCGAAATCGGCCAAACGGCTGCAGAAAAAGCTCAAATGACGATTAGTGAGAAAGGGTTGAACCTGCTTGCGACTTATACCCGAAATGGCCGGGAAGCGGTTAATTTAGTGCAGACAGCCTCTGGTCTTGCGGTGATTGAAGGAAGAACAGACATCACGGACGAAGATGTGGAATGGGTGATTCATTCAAGCCAGCTGACTCCGAAGTGGACGAAATCAATTTCGGATCTTCCTGCAATTGGGATGATTAATGGCCTGGCCGTCACTGGACCGAACAGCGGAACATTGCTTGAAATCGAGGTGACTGTCATCTCCTCATTAGGAAAAGGGAAAGTGGAAGTGACGGGGATCGTGGAAGATGAAACATTTAACCAGGCATCTAAATCGATTAGACGCAAAAGCATGGCGAAAGGCTCTGCAGAAAATGCAGTGACTGTGCTTCGTTCGTTAGGTGTGCCAGTAGAACAGTTTGATATCTTTATCAATTTTCCGGGCGGTGTGCCTGTAGATGGGCCGTCGGCTGGTGCTGCGATGGCAGCGGGAATCTATTCGGCTATTTACAAGCACCCTGTGGATCACACGGTCGCCATGACGGGAGAGATTAGCTTGAAAGGCAGCATTAAACCGGTAGGCGGCGTCTTGCAGAAGGTGCTGGCAGCGAAGCAGGCTGGTGCGAAAAAAGTGCTGATACCAAAAGAGAATGACCAAATGCTTCTGAAAAAGGTGAAGGATATTGAAATAGTTCCGATTTCTCATCTGCATGAAGCCTTTAATCATTTGTTTGAAAAAAAGAAAGATTGGTCAAGCCCTGAATTGTTTGCTGATCATATTAAAAAATCAATATGAAGAAATGTCCCGTTTCACATCATGTGAGCGGGATTGTTAGTTTGTTTTAGGTGTTTTTGAGGAAGATTAAAATAGAGGACGTGACTATTCACACAATAATAGACACTCTTGACTAAATAAGATAGAATTGTACAATGCATCCTTATGTTTCGAAATTGAGAGATAACAGGCGTTTCAAACGTCTGAGGTTTTAGTAGATGGAGGTTATGTTAATGAGCAGTCAATCTAATTACACGATCCCCCTCCTGCCGTTAAGAGGCTTATTAGTGTACCCAACGATGGTATTGCATCTTGACGTTGGCCGCGATCGTTCCATTCAAGCGCTCGAGCAAGCGATGATGGACAATCATTTAATCTTTTTATCCACTCAAAAAGATACAAATGTTGACGAACCATACGAGGAAGATCTATTTCAAACAGGCACACTAACAAAAGTTAAACAAATGCTTAAGCTGCCAAATGGCACAATCAGGGTCTTGGTTGAAGGACTTGAGCGTGCGACGATTGAACAGTTTGAAGATAAAGATGACTATTTTTTAGCTACTGTTACTACGCATCCGGATTCTTCGGATAAAGATGCAGAAAAAGAAGCGCTTATGCGGACGCTGCTTCAATATTTTGAGCAGTATATCAAGCTCTCTAAAAAGGTCTCGGCAGAAACGTATTCGACCGTGGCTGATATTGAAGAACCAGGAAGGCTCGCTGATATTATCGCTTCTCACTTGCCAATCAAGCTGAAAGAGAAGCAGGAAATATTAGAAACCTTTGATATTAAAGAACGGTTAAACCGAATTATCAAAGTGTTAAATAATGAGAAGCAAGTTCTGAACTTGGAGAAGAAAATTGGCCAGCGTGTAAAAACATCCATGGAACGCACGCAGAAAGAATATTTCCTGCGTGAGCAAATGAAGGCTATCCAGCAGGAGCTTGGCGACAAGGAAGGAAAAACAGGTGAGGTAGAAGAATTGATCACCCGCATCGGTGAAGCCGGCATGCCGGAGCACGTGGAAAAAACAGCCCTGAAGGAAGTCAGCCGCTATGAAAAAATTCCATCGAGCGCGGCAGAAAGTGCGGTCATCCGCAACTACCTAGAATGGCTCATTACTATTCCTTGGACGAAATCGACGAAAGATGATTTAAATGTCACCAAAGCTGAGAAAGTGTTGAATCGAGATCATTACGGGCTTGAAAAGGTGAAGGAGCGGGTGCTTGAATATTTAGCAGTTCAGCAGCTGACTCAATCACTAAAAGGGCCTATTTTGTGTCTGGCAGGACCTCCCGGCGTCGGTAAAACGAGTCTGGCTCGTTCCATTGCCGAATCCATGAACCGCAACTTCGTCCGAATTTCACTTGGAGGCGTGCGTGATGAATCAGAAATACGCGGACACCGCCGTACCTATGTCGGCGCGATGCCGGGCCGGATTATTCAAGGGATGAAAAAGGCTGAAACGGTGAACCCGGTCTTTCTTCTTGATGAAATAGACAAAATGTCTAATGATTTCAGAGGAGATCCGTCTTCTGCAATGCTAGAAGTGTTGGACCCTGAGCAAAACCATAATTTCAGCGATCATTATATTGAAGAACCTTATGACTTATCGAAAGTCATGTTTATTGCAACAGCCAATGACTTGGCGACGATTCCGGGACCGCTGCGTGACCGAATGGAGATCATTACGATCGCCGGTTATACAGAGCTTGAGAAAATCCATATCGCCAAAGATCATTTGCTGACGAAACAGATCAAGGAGCATGGATTATCTAAAAGCCAGATGCAGCTGAAAGATGAAGCGATTCAGGATATTGTTCGTTACTATACGCGTGAAGCAGGAGTCCGAAGCTTAGAGCGCCAGCTGGCAGCTATATGCCGAAAGACAGCTAAACTCATTGTCTCTAATGAAAAGAAGCGTGTGATCATTTCAAGCAAAAACCTGGAAGACTTCTTAGGCAAGAAGAAATTCCGCTATGGACAAGCAGAAACAGTGGATCAAATCGGTGTAGCAAATGGGTTAGCCTACACAGCAGTGGGTGGAGATACGCTTCAGATTGAAGTCTCTCTGTCACCGGGTAAGGGCAAGCTTATTTTAACCGGAAAGCTTGGGGACGTAATGAAAGAATCTGCGCAGGCAGCTTTCAGCTACGTCCGTTCAAAAGCGGCAGAACTTAAGATTGAAAATGACTTCCATGAAAAATATGATATCCATATTCATGTGCCAGAGGGAGCTGTGCCGAAAGATGGTCCATCTGCGGGCATCACGATGGCGACAGCACTTGTCTCTGCTTTAACTGGCCGCCCGATCAAACGAGAAGTCGGCATGACAGGGGAGATTACCCTTCGCGGACGTGTGCTTCCAATCGGCGGAGTGAAAGAGAAATCACTTGGCGCTCACCGGGCAGGATTAAAAACGATTATCCTTCCAGCAGATAATGAAAAAGATATTGATGATATTCCCGAAAGTGTAAGAAACAGTTTGGCCTTTGTCCTTGCCACAACGATGGATGAAGTACTTGAAATAGCATTGGCAGGTGAAATCAGTGAAAGTTAACCAAGTTGAATTAGTGAACAGTGCCGTTAGACCAGAGCAATATCCAGAAGGCTTTTTGCCTGAATTCGCTCTAGCTGGCCGTTCAAATGTAGGGAAATCATCTTTTATTAATAAGATGATTAATCGAAAAAGCATGGCCCGCATCTCTTCGAAACCAGGTAAGACCCAAACATTGAACTTCTACAAGATTGAAGAAGCCCTCTATTTTGTTGACGTTCCTGGGTATGGGTTCGCTAAAGTATCTAAGAGCGAACGAGAAGCATGGGGCAAGATGATTGAAACGTATTTGACGTCTAGAGAGCAATTGAAGGCCTGTGTGATGATTGTGGATTTAAGACATCCACCATCTAAAGACGATGTCATGATGTATGACTTCTTAAAGCATTACGACATACCGGCTGTTGTGATCGCGACGAAAGCGGACAAGATTCCGAAGGGTAAATGGCAAAAGCATCTGAAAGTGATTAAACAGGATTTAAACTTTGTTCCATCCGATGAAATGGTCATCTTTTCTTCCGAGACAGGGCAAGGGAAAGATGAAACATGGGGAATCATACAAAAGAAAATGCGAGAAAAATAATAGCGCAAAAAAACGCATGGACGGCTTACAAGTCCATGCGTTTTTTTATGCGTGTTTGCGCTTTACCCATTTGAGGTATAAAAACCTCAAAATCCTTTTTCGGTACCGAGTCGATATGAAATAAATAATGAAGTAAATTGTTGTAATGAAAATAAGCATATTTAATAGCATGCCTGTAAAAAAGGTTTTGCCGAGAGTTAACCCCATTTCTATATTGCGGTCAATATGGTGTTCTATAGCTTCACCGATATCTTGCGGAAAAATAAATTCTCCGGTTCGCATATTAAGATAGAACAAGAAAGGAAACGTCATCATGAATGAAGCGCCGCCGATAAATCCGGCAACAGCATTTCCTCGAGCGATTTTCGCAAGTACGACTGAAGCGGCAAGACCTATGCCGAACGAAGGGACAAAGTTAACAGAAGCCCCAAGCGCGAAGCCGAGAGCTATGCTGTGGGCGCTATCGCGAATTCTGAACAGCTTCAGAAGAAAGTATCTTGTTTTACGATATAGTTTATTAAGCATAATGTTCCACCACACTCAGCTGTGTATATTCTTAGTTTATAAAGCTATTTCTTTTTTATAAATAATAAGTAGCCGCCGATGACAATTAACACAACCGGCCAGAATTGCCAAATGGAAAAGGCTTGGTTTTCAAGAAGGCCCAGCCATTGGATGACCGTATCATAAAACAGCGTGATCACGGCGAGAATGAGAAAAAGCAATCCTTGAAACAGACCTGATCTCGTCTTTTGGTACTGCATCAAAAAGCCTAAAGAAATAATTAAGATCAAGACCCCGGTATCATTAGACCAAAAACCAAAGTGATTGACAACGTGGAAATGAATGCCAAATCCGGCGAGAATCACGCCTGGAAGAATTCCGCTGACATCCTTTCCGCTATAGGCTTCAGCTAAAAAGGCCATTCCAATCACGATCAATAAGGTCGGCCAGCTTAAGAAAGGCTGTACCCAAAGGATCTTTGCTTGCTGCATGAAAAAATACAAGCCGAATCCAATTAAAATCACTCCTGGAAAAATACGCTGCTGCTTCATGTAACATTTCCCCGCTTTCTGAATAACAATCTTGAATCTTGACGACAGTTTTGTTACGCTATCTAGTGGGACAAATATAATAAAAATCTTGAATAAAAAGCAAGGAAAGTTAATCGAGCGGTTCTTTTTAAAGTTTCATACCGATTTCTGCTTTTCATTGAAAAAGCTGGACATACTAGTGTTAATCTTCTATCTAATGTTAGCATATGTTCACAATTTATAAATAAGGAATTTTTTAAAACATGTTATAATGGGTCTAATATAATTTTTACGGGGGTGTCATTTTAAAGTGCATATGATCGTGGTGGGTTTAAACTACAAAACGGCCCCGGTGGAGATAAGAGAACGTTTATCTTTTAAAGAATCTGACTTAGAAAGAGCGATGTCAGAACTTCAAAGTCAAAAGAGCATGCTAGAAAATGTGATTGTGTCCACATGCAACCGTACGGAGATTTATGCGGTCGTCGACCAGCTCCATACCGGGCGTTATTATATTAAAGATTTTCTTTCGAAATGGTTCAATATTGATAAGGAAGAATTCACGCCGTTTTTATTTATCTATGAAAAAGAAGCAGCGGTGGAACATTTATTTAGAGTGGCTTGCGGCTTGAACTCAATGGTGCTTGGAGAAACGCAAATTCTTGGACAAATTCGTTCTAGTTTCCTTCGCGGACAAGAGATGCAGACAACGGGAACGGTATTTAACCATTTATTTAAACAAGCAATTACATTGGCGAAAAGAGGACATGCAGAAACGGATATCGGAGCGAATGCCGTATCGGTCAGCTATGCGGCAGTTGAGCTTGCGAAGAAAGTGTTCGGCAATTTAAACGGAAAACACGTGTTAGTGCTTGGCGCTGGGAAAATGGGCGAGTTAGCGATTCAGAACCTTCATGGCAGCGGTGCCACGAAAGTGACAGTCATTAACCGGACATTTGAAAAAGCGGCAGCGCTTGCTGAACGTTTTGACGGAAATGCGAAAACACTGCAAGAACTGCAATGCGCATTAGCAGAAGCGGATATTTTAATCAGTTCTACAGGTTCTGAAGAGTATGTCATTACAAAAGAAAGAATGGCAGCTGTGACGAAAATGCGTAAGGGCAAACCATTATTTATGGTCGATATTGCCGTGCCGCGTGACCTTGATCCAGCCATTTCTGAATTAGAAAGCGTCTTTTTATATGATATTGATGACTTAGAAGGCATTGTCCAAGCGAATATGGCTGAACGTCAAAAGGCAGCCGAGAAGATTGAATTGATGATTGAAGGCGAAATTGTTGCTTTCAATGACTGGCTGAATATGCTCGGTGTGGTGCCGGTTATTTCTGCCCTTCGCCAAAAAGCGCTGGCAATCCAAGCGGAAACGATGGAAAGCATCGAACGCAAAATGCCGAATTTATCAGATCGTGAGCGAAAAGTGTTAAATAAGCACACGAAGAGCATCATTAACCAAATGCTGAAAGACCCTATTTTACAAGCGAAGGAATTGGCATCAGAGAAGCATTCCGCTGAAAAACTAGACTTGTTTATGCAGATTTTTAATATTGAAGATGAAGTGAATGAACAGAAGCAAACAAGAACTGCTGAACAGTTCGGTGAGCGGATTCAAACCCAGCCTGTATTCCAAGCGTAAGTGAGGTTACACGATGTTTGAACAAGGCATGACAAGGCTTCATGAATTAATGGTCATTATTTATGCGATCAGCATTTTATTTTACTTTATTGATTTTTTAAACCAAAACCGGAAGGCGAATAAAATCGCCTTCTGGATTTTATCAATTGTTTGGGTTCTTCAAACAATTTTTTTGTTTCTATACATGATGCGAACAGGCAGGTTTCCAGTCCTCACAATTTTTGAGGGGCTTTATTTTTATGCATGGGTATTGATCACCCTCTCGCTTGTCATCAATCGCTTGCTGCGCATGGATTTCACTGTGTTCTTCACCAATGTGATCGGCTTTGTCATCATGGTTATTCACACATTTGCCCCTGTGCAGATTGAGTCGCAGGCGATGGCAGAAAAGCTAGTTTCAGAGCTTTTGCTTATACATATCACAATGGCGATTGTATCTTACGGTGCGTTTTCTCTATCATTTATCTTTTCAGCACTGTACTTGCTGCAGCACCGTCTCTTAAAGATGAAGAAGTGGAACCAGCGCCTGTGGCGGCTTGGTGACTTGCAGAAGCTTGAAAAACTGTCATATATTTTAAATGCAATTGGGGTGCCAATGCTGCTGTTAAGCTTAATTCTCGGCTTGACCTGGAAGTTTATTAAGCTTCCCGATGTCAGCTGGTTTGACTTAAAGATCATCACATCCCTCGTATTATTAACCATCTACAGCACGTTTTTATATTTGAAAGTGCGGAAAGAAATGTTTGGAAAGTCACTGGCCTTATTAAACAGCGCGGCTTTTCTGATTATTTTAATAAACTTTTTCCTGGTGAGCCGATTATCATCGTTTCACTTTTGGTATGCATAGGAGTGGGAGACGAATATGAGAAAAATTATTGTTGGGTCACGCAGAAGTAAATTAGCTTTAACACAAACAAACTGGGTAATTGACCAGTTGAAAAAGATCAACCCTTCCTTTGAATTTGAAGTAAAGGAAATCGTGACAAAAGGCGACCGCATTCTTGATGTAACGCTTTCTAAAGTAGGCGGCAAAGGGTTATTCGTGAAAGAGATCGAGCAAGCGATGCTTGATAAAGAAATTGATATGGCCGTTCACAGCATGAAGGATATGCCGGCTGTATTGCCTGAGGGCTTGACGATCGGCTGTATTCCTGAACGAGAAGATGCCAGAGACGCGTTTATTTCAAAGAATCATGTAAAACTTAAAGATATGCCAGCAGGATCAGTCATCGGCACAAGCAGCCTTCGCCGCGGATCGCAGCTTTTGGCTGTGCGTCCGGATCTTGAAATTAAATGGATTCGCGGAAATATTGATACGAGACTTTCTAAGCTTGAAACAGAAGAATATGATGCGATTATCTTAGCAGCAGCGGGACTATCACGTATGGGATGGACGTCTGATGTGGTCACTGAGTTCTTAGATGCCGAGTTCTGTGTGCCGGCTGTCGGGCAGGGCGCATTATCCATTGAATGCCGTGAAGATGATGAAGAGCTGCTTGAATTATTGCGCGCTTTCGCTAGCGGAGAAACGACACAAACCGTGACAGCGGAACGAGCTTTCTTGCACAAAATGGAAGGCGGCTGCCAAGTGCCAATTGCGGGCTATGCTGTTCTTTCAGGTGAAGATACAGTACTGACTGCACTTGTTGCGTCTCCGGATGGAAAGACGGTCTATAAAGAAACGGTAATGGGGCAAGATCCTCAAGCGGTTGGCGAGGAAGCAGCGAGACTCTTGAGCGAGCGCGGTGCGAAACAGTTAATTGATGAGGTGAAGGCTGAGTTGGATGGCCAATGAGTGGTCAGCCGCTTTTGGGCAAACAGATTTTAATCACTCGTCCAATAGGACAATCAGCTGTATTTGCTGATATGATAGAAGAAGCAGGGGGAGTGGCGCACGTCGTTCCCCTGATTGCTTTTCGCCCATTTCAAGACGAACATGAGCATCAATATTTACAGCTGCTCCATACATATGATTGGATGATCTTAACGAGTAAAAACGGAGTGGACTATTTCTTCAGCCGCTTAAAAAAGGCGGGTATTGATTTAAACAGTTTAACGAATCGTTTTGCCGTCATTGGGACTAAAACGGAAGAGGCTCTTCGTCAGTACGGTTATTCGGCTGAATTTATGCCGGGCAAATTTTCAGCAGATGACTTTGCTAAGTCGATTGATTCCGGTGCATTTTCCGGGAAAAAAGTGTTGATCCCAAAAGGAAATTTGGCCAGGGAAACGATTGCTGCTGCATGCAGAAAACATGGTATAGAAGCGGATGAATGGATTGTGTATGAGACCTATTTTCCTAAGGAAGAAAAGCAGCGACTGCTTTCTCTGCTGACGGAAGAGAAGATCGATGTCATTACATTCACCAGTCCGTCGGCTGTACGGCATTTTGTTCAAGCCTGCGAAGAAGGAAGTTATTCCTTGCCGGATGACAGGCTTATTGCATGCATTGGGCCTGTTACTGAAAAGGCAGCGATTCAAGCAGGAATGAATGTGCGAATGAGTCCTGAAGAATACACCGTTCATGCATTAACAAAACAAATCATCAATTATTTCAGAGAGGAATGATTTTATATGGATTTGCAATTTACACGTCATCGCCGTTTGCGCCAGTCAGCCAATATGCGCGCGCTTGTCAGAGAGAACTTTTTGCGTAAAGAAGATTTAATTTACCCTTTGTTTATTGTGGAAGGCGAGCAAGTGAAGAATGAAGTACCTTCGATGCCTGGCGTATTTCAAATTTCCATGGATCAACTGCATGCTGAAATGGATGAAATCGTGGCACTTGGCCTTACATCCGTGATTTTGTTTGGCGTACCGAATTCAAGCGATAAGGACGCTACAGGAACTGGAGCTTACCATAATCATGGGATTGTCCAAAGGGCTACTCGATACATAAAAGGTCAATTTCCAAACGTTATCGTCATCGCGGATACTTGCTTATGCGAGTACACGGATCACGGCCATTGCGGTGTGATCGAAGGCGGAAACGTGTTAAACGATCCAACGCTTGATCTGCTGGCGAAAACAGCTGTCAGCCAAGCGGAAGCAGGTGCAGACATCATTGCTCCTTCTAACATGATGGACGGGTTTGTTGCCGCCATTCGTAAAGGCTTAGATGAAGCTGGGTATACTGAGGTTCCAATCATGTCTTATGCGGTGAAATATTCTTCAAGCTTCTACGGTCCATTCCGTGATGCAGCTGATTCTACGCCTCAATTCGGAGACCGTAAAACGTACCAAATGGATCCGGCTAACCGACGGGAAGCGATGCGTGAAGCTCAGTCTGATATGGAAGAAGGCGCAGACTTCTTAATCGTTAAGCCAGCTCTATCTTACTTAGATATCATTCGCGATGTGCGCAATGAATTTAATGCACCGGTTGTGGCTTATAATGTAAGCGGAGAGTACTCTATGGTGAAAGCCGCGGCTCTTAATGGCTGGGTGGACGAAAGAGCAATTGTCATGGAGAAACTGACAAGCATGAAGCGAGCGGGAGCAGATTTAATTATTACTTACTTCGCCAAAGACGCAGCACGCTGGTTAAGTGAATAATTCTTTCACTACAATAAAAGGGAGGAACGATCGATGCGTTCTTATGAAAAGTCCAAGCAAGCATTTGAAGAAGCAGTAAAATTAATGCCAGGCGGGGTTAATAGCCCGGTGCGAGCATTTAAATCAGTAAATATTGACCCGATCTTTATGGATCACGGAAAAGGGTCAAAAATCTATGATATCGACGGCAATGAATATATTGACTACGTATTATCTTGGGGTCCGCTAATCTTAGGCCACACGAACGAACAAGTGGTTGAAGCGCTTAAGAAAACGGCTGAAACAGGTACAAGCTTTGGTGCTTCTACATTGATCGAAAATGAATTGGCGCAGCTTGTGATTGAGCGTGTTCCGTCCATTGAAATCGTCCGGATGGTATCTTCGGGTACAGAAGCGACAATGAGTGCGCTTCGCTTAGCACGCGGTTATACAGGACGCAATAAAATTCTTAAGTTTGAAGGCTGTTACCACGGACATGGTGACTCCTTGCTGATCAAAGCAGGATCTGGTGTAGCGACACTTGGCTTGCCTGACAGCCCGGGAGTTCCGGAAGGGGTAGCGAACAATACGATTACCGTTCCGTATAACGACTTAGATGGAGTGAAATATGCGTTTGAACAATTCGGCGACGACATTGCCGGTATCATTGTAGAACCAGTTGCAGGCAACATGGGTGTTGTTCCTCCGCAGCCAGGCTTCCTAGAAGGTCTTCGCGAAATCACTGAGCAAAATGGTGCTTTATTAATCTTCGATGAAGTCATGACAGGATTCCGTGTGGGCTACAATTGTGCGCAAGGCTACTATGGCATTACACCTGACTTGACTTGTCTTGGTAAAGTAATCGGCGGAGGTCTGCCAGTTGGCGCTTACGGCGGCAAGGCGGAAATCATGTCGCAAATTGCCCCTAGCGGTCCGATTTATCAAGCAGGTACGCTTTCAGGGAATCCAATGGCTATGACAGCAGGACTGGAAACCCTGCGTCAATTGACACCAGAAATGTATGAAGAGTTCGGACGCAAAGCGGATCGTTTGGAAGAAGGATTATCCCAAGCGGCTGAGAAATACGGAATTCCTCACTCCTTTAACCGTGCGGGTTCAATGATCGGTTTATTCTTCACGAATGAAAAAGTGACGAATTACGATCAAGCCAAAACATCTGATTTAGAGTTATTTGCCGACTACTACAAAGAAATGGCTGAAGAAGGGGTATTCCTTCCTCCATCTCAATTTGAAGGACTGTTCTTATCAGTCGCTCATTCAGATGAAGATATTGAAAAAACAATTGCCGCGGCAGAAAAAGCATTCAGCCGCATAAAAAAATAATACACAACTTCTAAGAGACTGTTCCTAATCAAATGTCCAAGGCCCTGTTTGGGGTCTTGGCATTTATGGAGCAGTCTTTTTGGCAATGGAGAGATTTGATGTTTACTCAATCATTTATGAAAACAGTGGCGATCGCTCTAGCTGCAGGCTATTTATTCGTTCAGCTGCATATAATTTTACCTTGGCTGCTTGGTCCGCTAATTGTGATCGCGCTGATCAATCAGGGGACAGAAATGAAGCTGTCGATCCCGAAATTTTGGAGAAACACGAGCCTGATCATCATCGGCATCAGTCTCGGGACTTCATTTTTAAAAGAAGCGATTCAGCCGCTTGCAGAATTTCTGCCTTATATGTTCATTCTGACAACCCTTGTAGTGGCGCTTACGGTCATCATGGCTTGGTATCTGACCAAATGGACCAGCTGGGACATGAGTACGGCTCTATTAGGCAGCCTGCCGGGCGGACTGTCGCAAATGGTGCTCATGTCAGAAGAAGATCAAAGAGCAGATGCGTCCGTCGTTACACTGATGCAGACGCTTCGTGTGTTTTTTGTGGTAACGATTGTACCGTTCGCCGCCGCTTTTTTAGCTAAAAAAACAGCAGCGCCTCTTCAAGAAGAAGCATCGATACCATCTTTTTTCTCGTTGCCGATGCTATCGATTGTCATTCTTTCCGTCATGTTCATCGTTTTCACTGCGGGTTTTCGCAAAATACATATGCCGATCCCTTTTCTATTGGCACCTATGGCGGCAGTGATCACCTGGAATATGACCGGCGGTGACCCCTTTATTGTGCCTGCGCTTTTGTTGAATGCGGCTCAGGTTCTTCTAGGAATTTACCTAGGGTTAAAAATGGTTTTTTCAAAAGAATCCTTGCCGATGAAGTATTTGCTGCTGCTCGTGATCATGAATGTAAGTTTAGTGGTATTTTGTTTAGTCGCCGCTTACTTGCTTCACGTCTTTTTAGATGTGCCGCTTGTCGATTTATTCATCAGCCTCGCCCCGGGTGGTGTGGCAGAAATGGCAGTTACCAGCATGTCTGCAGGAGCGGATATCGCCATGGTAACAAGCTTTCATTTATTTCGGATTTTTTATATATTGTTCTTTGTTTCTCCATTGACCGCCTGGTGGATGAGAAGAAGAAGTCTTGTAAACTAAAAAAGTATATTCTTCTGCCTTTCTGCATACATTCGAAAAGAGAAGGTTTAGCGAGTGTAATTGAAAGGAGGAAACAATGAATGACTTTACAAGACCAGTCGTCTTTACGATTTTCATTAGAGGAAACGATTTTATTTAGAAGCGGGCAGGAGGTAGAAGAATTATATTCTATTTCGCTCGATCCGCAAATTACGATTGTGGACCTCGGCCAGGATATTAAGCTTGATGGACATTTAGAACTGTCAGGTGAGTATCAGCCAGTGGCAGAAGAGGGGGAGGAAACACCTGAACAAAAAGGGATGAGATACGCCGATCAAGTCCTTGTCAGAGGACAGAATGACTGTGAATTCTTCCACTACTTTCCTATCAATATTACGATTCCAAAAAACCGGATTGAAAGAATGGAAGAAGTGGAAATCTACATCGATTCCTTTGATTATGAAATACCGGAACGTTCACGCTTAAAGCTGACGGTGGACTTGTCGATTGCGGGTATTTACGGAGAGCAGCAAGCCGTACGCTTAACGGAGGAAACGATCGTCAAGCTGCTTGATCTACCTGGTGAGAATACGGAAAAAGCGGTGTTGACCGAACCGGAGTATTCGATTGTTAAGCTCGACTCATTAGTCAAAGAGCAATTTGAAGAAAATGGAAAGATGACAGACGCCGATTTTTCTATAGAAGCGAAGAAAAAGCCTATAGAAGAAAAAGAAGTGACGCTGACTCAAAAGTGGCTGCAGCAAGTGGGCAGAGAGGCAGAAAATGAGATGAAGAAAGAAACGGCTGAAGCGGAAAAGGCGGAAACAAACCCAGCCTTAGCAAAAGCGGAAAATGAAATCAAAACGGCAGAAGCATCAAAAGCAAAAAAAGAGACACAACCAGCGGCAAAAGCTGAGATAGACGATTCCCTTTTCGCAATGGCCGATGCCAGAAATGAGGAGCAGGAGGCATCCGAAACGGAAGAAGTGGAAACGGAAATGGACGCTCTTGCGATTGTGCAGGAAGAACAGCAAATGAGCGATGATCCGATGGAAAGCAGCTCATCCTCTGCGGAAATGACGGCAGAAGCATCTGTTGGGAAAGTCACTGTACATGAAAAGAAAAAATCCAAGAAGTCTAAGACTGAATCTATGTCACTGGCAGATTTCTTTGCAAGAAAAGAAGAAGAGCCGAAAACTGTGACGTGGAAAGTCTGCATCGTGCAAAAAGAAGAAACGCTGGAGAAGCTTGCTAAGCGCTACGAGTTGCAGCCGTCGGATATCGTCAGGGAAAACAGTCTGGAAACAAACCAGAACATCGAAGCAGGACAAGTGCTTTATATCCCTGTCAAACAGGCAAAATAATATTTTTTCCAAAAGCAGGTGAAAGGCGTGAAGCAGTCACTTTCTGCTGTCTGGCAAAGCTATGGACTAAAACCTCAGCATGTCGAGCAAAACGGCCGGGTGCAAAAACTGGTTACGAAACAAGGAACCTTTGCCTTAAAGAGAATTCCGGCGGCAAAAGGAATGAACTTCATTCATGGCATGCAGCGTCTGTATCAGTCCGGGTATCATCGGCTCGTTCCGGTATATCCGGCACTGGATGGGCGGTACGGCGTGCTTGACGGAGGGTACATTTATTATTTAATGCCTTGGGTAGAAGCGGGAAAACACCGGGAGAATAACGAGCTGGAACGGAAAATGCTTCGTGAAGCTGCGAGGATTCATACGTTGTCTGTCAGGGAGGTAGAGTCCGATCCGGAAAGCCGTCTCGAGCATTACAACCGGACGAAGGCGCAGTGGGAGAGCCAGGAGGAGCAGCTCGAGAAGTATTTGCTGCTGGCGGAGAAAGAAGTGTACATGTCTCCATTTCAGCTGATGTTCTGTCTATACTATCGCGATCTCTCGCAAAGCTTTACGTATGCGAAGGAGCGGTTGAAGGACTGGAAAGAAGAAACGAAGGAAGAGAAGAAGACGCGGGTTGTTCATATTCACGGGCATTTAGCAGCGGAGCACTTTTTAATGGATGCCAGTGGAGGAGGATATTTTATCAACCTTGAACAATCAAGGCCGGCTTCGCCTCTTCATGATCTGATTCCCTATTTTGTACGGTCGTTTGACACCTTTCCGAAAAAAGCAGAAACAGACTTAGAGCATTATCGGCACTACACGGAACACTTTCCTTTAAAAAAAGGGGAGGTCTCCTTGCTTCAAAGCTACCTGGCTTACCCGGGGGCTATGTATCAAACGATTGTTTCTTACTTTACTGACCCGACCAAGTACAATGAACAAAGGTTTACTGAGAAGCTTCAGCGCCAATATTGGCTGTTGAAGAACTTAGAATACTTTGTCGTTCAGCTGCAAGCACCATCTATCGAATAGTTTAGGCTGTCTCACGTGTATCAGATCTCTGATAATCAGGAATCTGTTCACTGTGAGACAGCCTTATATTTTTTAGATCCATTCCAGGTGAAGGGCGCAGCAAAGGATGATCAGAATAAACAAAAGAAGCACATCAAAGGACGTTGGCAAGAAAAGGGTGCGAATCCCTTGGAAGATCGCAAACGGAATACACAGCTGGCAGCAAATCCTTCGGCAGGTTCGCAGCCAGGGAGGAAGCCGGTAAGGGTTGTATTTTCTCATCATTGACACCTGCCCATTCATTGTTAAAATAGTGTATGATGAGAGAGCTTGGGACGTGAGTTTTCTTCTTAATGAATGGGGAATAAAATTCATTTTTTCCGGCAATAATGATTGACGAAATTACATATTTTTAGATACTATAGGTTTGATAAGATAAAAGCTAGGATCGGGAAGAGTACAATGGAAGGCTGATTTATAGAGAGGAAAACCCACGGCTGAAAGGTTTTCTAAACAGCGCCATCGGAAGGTCGCCCGTGAGCTGTTTCTGCGAAATGGGAAGTAGTGGAAACCGGTGAACAGCCGTTAATTGATGAGAGCTGAATGGCTATTTGCTATTCGTGAAAAAAGGTGGCACCGCGAACTACTCCTTCGTCCTTTTGGCGAGAGGAGTTTTTTTATGCAGAAAATCATGAATGAACCGCACAAGGAGGAAATGCAATGGAAAACAGCAACGAATTAACGATGCCGACAAAATATGATCCGAAGTCCATTGAACAAGGACGTTATGACTGGTGGGTAAAGGGTCAGTTCTTTGAAGCGAAAGACGATCAGTCAAAAGATCCCTATACAATCGTCATTCCGCCGCCAAACGTAACAGGCAAGCTACATTTAGGACATGCTTGGGATACGACGCTTCAAGATATCTTAACTCGTATGAAGCGTATGCAGGGCTATGATGTCCTTTGGCTGCCTGGCATGGACCATGCGGGAATTGCGACTCAAGCAAAAGTAGAGCAAAAGCTTCGTGAAGAAGGAAAAAGCCGCTATGATCTTGGACGCGAGAAGTTTTTAGAAGAAGCGTGGAAATGGAAAGATGAATATGCCACATTTATCCGTGAGCAGTGGTCAAAGCTTGGACTTGGTCTTGATTACAGCCGTGAGCGTTTCACCTTGGACGAAGGTCTGTCAAAAGCCGTTAAGGAAGTATTTGTTAAGCTATACAACAAAGGCTTAATCTACCGCGGCGAGTATATCATCAACTGGGACCCGGCTACGAAAACGGCGCTTTCTGATATCGAAGTCATTTATAAAGATGTTCAAGGCGCGTTCTACCATATGAGATACCCGCTTGCAGACGGCAGTGGGCACATTGAAATTGCTACGACTCGTCCGGAAACGATGCTTGGCGATACAGCGGTAGCGGTTCACCCGGAAGATGAGCGCTACAAGCACTTAATTGGCAAAAAAGTGACACTTCCGATCGTTGGCCGTGAAATCACGATTGTCGGTGATGACTATGTCGATATGGAATTCGGTTCAGGTGCAGTTAAAATCACTCCGGCTCATGACCCGAACGACTTTGAAATCGGCAACTGCCATAACTTAGAGCGCGTGCTAGTTATGAACGAAGACGGCACGATGAACGGGCTTGCTGGCCAATATGAAGGCATGGACCGTTTCGAATGCCGTAAACAAATTGTGAAGGATCTGCAAGAAGCAGGCGTACTGTTCAAAATTGAAGAGCATATGCATTCAGTGGGTCACTCTGAACGAAGCGGTGCGGTAGTTGAACCATATTTATCTACTCAGTGGTTTGTGAAAATGCAGCCGCTTGCTGATGAAGCGATCAACCTGCAGAAGTCAGATGACAAGGTCAACTTTGTTCCTGACCGGTTTGAAAAAACCTATCTGCGCTGGATGGAAAATATCCGCGACTGGTGTATTTCCCGTCAGCTATGGTGGGGACACCGCATTCCAGCTTGGTATCATAAACAAACGGGCGAAGTGTACGTTGGCAATGAAGCGCCTGAAGATATTGAAAACTGGGAGCAGGATACAGACGTATTAGATACATGGTTCAGTTCCGCTCTATGGCCATTTTCAACAATGGGCTGGCCGGATACAGACGCAGCTGACTTTAAGCGCTACTATCCGACAGCGGCACTAGTGACAGGCTACGACATCATTTTCTTCTGGGTATCCCGTATGATCTTCCAAGGCATTGAATTTACTGGCGGCCGTCCGTTTGATGACGTATTAATTCATGGATTGGTTCGTGATGCTGAAGGCCGGAAAATGAGTAAGTCATTAGGCAACGGTGTCGATCCTATGGAAATTATTGAAAAATACGGTGCGGATGCCTTGCGTTACTTCTTGTCGACAGGCAGCTCACCAGGACAAGATCTCCGCTTCTCAGTAGAAAAAGTGGAGTCTGTTTGGAACTTTGCCAATAAGATCTGGAATGCTTCCCGTTTTGCTTTAATGAATATGGATGGCATGAAGTATGAGGAAATCGACTTAACAGGCGAGATGTCTGTTGCAGATAAATGGATCTTAACTCGCTTGAATGAAACGATTGAAACCGTGACAAAGCTTGCTGACCGCTATGAGTTTGGTGAAGTAGGACGTGTCCTTTACAACTTTATCTGGGATGACTTCTGTGACTGGTACATTGAAATGGCGAAACTTCCGTTATACGGAGAAGACGAAGCAGCGAAGAAAACGACTCGTTCGATTTTAGCTTATGTACTCGACAACACAATGCGACTTTTACACCCATTCATGCCATTTATTACCGAGGAAATATGGCAGAACCTTCCGCATGAAGGCGAAACCATCGTGACGGCGAAATGGCCGGAAGTGCGTATGGAATTAACGGATCAAACAGCAGCCAATGAAATGAAGCTGCTAGTGGACATCATCCGCGCTGTCCGTGCGATTCGTTCCGAAGTGAATACGCCAATGAGCAAGAAAGTCATGCTGATGATCAAGGCAAAAGACGAAAAAGTGCTGGCGGTTCTAGAGAAAAACCGTGCGTATATCGAAAAGTTCTGTAATCCGGAAGAACTGACACTCGCAACGGACTTAACCGTACCTGATAAAGCCATGACAGCTGTCGTAACAGGAGCAGAGCTTGTGCTTCCGCTTGAAGGACTGATCAATATTGACGAGGAAATTGCCCGTCTGCAAAAAGAATGGGACAAGTGGAACAGCGAAGTAGAACGCGTTCAGAAAAAGCTTGGCAACGAACGCTTCATTTCCAAAGCACCGCAAAACGTCGTGGATGAAGAGCGTGCGAAGGAAAGCGATTATCTAGAAAAACGTGCAGCAGTTGAAGCACGGATGAACGAATTAAAGAACTAAATGAATGAAGGGTCTGGCCATTATGGTCCGGCCCTTTTTATCAAGAAAGGAAGAAAGATATGATACATACATATGAAGAAGCAATCAATTGGATACACGGAAGACTGCGTCTCGGAATTAAACCAGGCCTCCAGCGGATGGAGTGGATGATGGAACGTTTAAATCACCCCGAACGGCATTTAAAAACGATCCACGTCGGCGGAACGAATGGCAAAGGCTCAACAGTGACGTATTTACGCTCAATTTTACAAGAATCAGGCTATCAAGTCGGCACATTTACTTCACCATATATTGAAACATTTAACGAACGGATCAGCGTGAACGGCGTGCCGATCTCTGACGAGGAAATCATTCAGCTTGTTCAAGCAATTAAGCCGCTGGCTGAGGAACTTGAGGCAACAGAGCTTGGCGGACCGTCTGAATTTGAAATCATTACCGCGATGGCCTTTTATTATTTTTCTAAGATTAATTTTGTCGATGTCGTGATCTTTGAAGTCGGACTTGGCGGACGTTTAGATTCAACGAATATCGTCCATCCACTGCTGTCGGTCATCACGAATATCGGCATGGATCATATGCAGTTTTTAGGTGATTCGATTGAACAGATCGCTTATGAAAAAGCGGGAATTATCAAGAGCGGCATTCCTGTGATCACGGCAGTAAAGCAGCCGGAAGCATTGGCTGTGATAGATAAAGCGGCAAAAGAAAAGCGAGCGGCAATGTATACGCTGGGAAAAGAGTTTACTGGTGAATGGAAGCAGTCTTTGCCACAGGGAGAGGAATTTGATTTTCAATCGATGTTTGGAAAGCTAGGTGAAGTTCAGATAGGATTAAATGGGCTGCATCAGGTGGACAATGCGGCTCTCGCTGTCATGAGCATTCAGTATTTAAATGCTTTTTACTCCTTTTTAGTAGAAGAAGAGCATATCCGAAGCGGACTTGAAAAAGCTTTTTGGCCTGGAAGAATGGAAATTATATCAGAGACGCCGATAATACTTTTAGATGGCGCTCATAATCCAGAAGGAATGCGGGCGTTGACAGACTCGCTAAAATCACGCTATCCAGATTATCGGGTGACTGCGATATTTGCGGGAATGAAAGACAAGAAGCTGGATGCGATGATTAATATGCTTGATCAAGCTTGTGACGAAATTGTACTGACGACATTTGACTTTCCGCGAGCGGCTGGGCTGGATGACTTTGCTCTTTTTTTAAGCGAAAAGATTATGACAGAAGCAGATTGGCAGAAGGTCGTTCGGGAGTTTAAGAGAAATGCAAGGGAGAAGGAACTGCTTGTGGTGACGGGGTCGCTTTACTTTATTTCTGAGGTGAAGCGAGGGAATTTAAATCCATAAACTACCAAATTATAAAATATTCAAGAAATATTTATTTATTCCGGGTCTTTAGTAGTGTAAAAAGGGTAGTTAGATTGATATAATTAAATAAGGGGAAGTTTGGATCGTTAGGAAATGTAAGGGAGGGGAAAGAATGGGTAAGAAAGTCGTTTTACTAAGATTATTTCTTGTTTTTATATTGGTTTTGTCGAGTGTTCCGTTAAAACCTAGCACGCCAAAAGCAAATTCGGCTTCATCTCAAAGTTTGGTAGGACTGAATTTTACTGCCAATGCAAAGGATGAGACCGTTCAGATGGGGGTAAATGCAAATGCAGAGGGTTCTTTGCATGCGAACATATCATTAAGTGGTCAGCGCCAACCAATCGATGTTGTTTTTATCCATGAAACTTCTAAATGGATGAGCCAAAAAGATGATAGAGTGGCTAAAGCAAAAAGAGCGAAAGATGCACTTCTTGCAGGTGTGCAATATTTTGAAGGGAATCAAGAAACTGGCGACTCATTTACATTCATTCCATTCGACACTGGTATTAGCCGTAAGCCTGTGAATAATCCAATTCTTAAACAAGTTGAAGGACTAAGTAACATCAGAAATGCAGCAAATGTGTTAGACCATAAAGACTATATCTCAGGCGACAATAATTACGCCCCGCCATTCTCGGAAGCTATTCGTCTGTTAGGGAGTAAGGAAAGTAACCGCGATAAATATATTATCTTTTTGTCTGACGGAAATTTTAAAGGAAATAATAATAAAGAAGACCTACTAAATAAAATTCCAGACTTAAAAGCTCATAAGATTGTTGTTCATAGCATGGCCTTTAATAATAGCAGTAATAACAGCTCTCATTATCGAATGCTAGAAGAACTATCTACTGAAACGGGTGGAACAGTGTTTGATGGATCTTCTGCTAACTTAGCGAATTATTACGGACAGATTGCTCAGGCAATTGATGAACCGCTTGATTCTCAAGAAGGTCAAATCAGTTTAAATCTAGATGAAGTGAAGAATAGCAGTGGAGCGAATGTCGGAGCCTTTGTAAACTTTAAAGAAGACATTGCCCGACAGAGAACAAAACCTTTCTCTTTAAATTCTGCAAAAATAAACCACAGTGAAAACTTCAACGTGCAATTTAAGCAGCCAGGAAGCTATGTGTTCGATATTAAACTGACAGCCGGTGGAACAACTATTCATCGTTATGTGACAGTGAATGTAATGCCTGCTCCGGAACTAGGAGTTAATATTTCTGTTTCACCATCAGCTAATCAGTATCTTATGGCGGAAAACGGCAAAGCACCTGGCCAATTGAATGTGAAAATAACACCTACTGGAGAGATTAAGAGCAAAGAAAGAAAACCTGTGGACGTCGTTTTTGTATTTGATAAGTCTGGTTCAATGACGATTTCTCCATACGGTAATGCGGAAAAATGGACCAATGCCAAAAATGCCCTCAAAAGCGCCTCTCAGCATTTTTATTCTAACTCAACAGCTGCCAATGGAGATCGTTTTGGATTTATCTCTTTTGACAGTGGAGTTGATAAATTCGTAAGTATGGGTAATAGAGATACTCTTCCGGCTATTAACTATACAGTAGATAGCCTAGTGTCTCGGGGCGGAACTAATTATGTTGACCCGTTAAATAGGGCACAACTTTTAATGAATGGATCTCAAAATGATAAGCATATTATCTTCATTACGGATGGGATACCGACGCAAACTTCAATGAAGTTACTTACAAAAAATAAGTATAACCAAGAATTCAAAAATGTCTATTTTGATTCTAATGACACTTCGTATATTTGGATAGACTGGAACACTTATAATTTTGCATATAAAAATAATTGGTATAGTACAGATCAATCACGTTCCTCTATTCAGAAATTTATTAACTCTTTTGGATTAGATTCAGCTACGCAATTGGCAGATGAGAATATTAAGTTGCATACGATTGGTTTTGGTAATGACCGGGCACAACTTAACGATTCCTATTTACAACAGCTTGCATCTGCCACTGGCGGAACCTTCTCCAAAGCTACTGTAGATAATGTGACACAAATTGTGACAAAAGTTGCTGAAAAAATTGACTCGCCGAAGCTTGACACTGAAGTGCGAGTGGATCTTTCTAAAGTGGCATTTGAAAGACTAGAAGGGAAAAACAATCCAGCTGGTTTGGTAACAGTCTCGGAATCTGCTGGTGTTAGAACAGCAGGTAACATTGCCTACCTCAATGAAACCATTACCTATGAAGTGAACGGCGGAACACCGAATGAAATCATGAAGCAGCTGCCTTTAGAGTTTTCTGAAGAAGGAAGATACACCTTCACAGACATTCGAGCATACAAAAAAAATGCACAGGGTGAATGGATTCCTTCTGGAGAACCCCATGCTCCATTTACAGTTACTGTAAAGAAAAACGCTCCATTTAATTTGTCAGGGACAATGGACTTTGAAGGCGGAATGAATGGCACTATGCCATATTTTGTCGATGGGCTTATTAAAGAAGCAGGAAAAACAACGAATCAATTTAGTGTAAACTATGAACTAACTCCAAGCGGGATTGATTCGACTGTAACAACTTCTGGAAATTTAAATAATATCAAAATTATCCAGACGCTTCCACCAGGAATCAGCGTTATGCCGAATCAAAGTGGAGTTACTGTTACTACTCAGAATGGTGTTTCGAAAGCCGTGATCTCCATTAGTAATATTCCATACTCAAATGGCCGATTTACTGTCGAGCGTCAGCGATTCTCATTAAAGCTGAAAGCCGATTACGCAATTAATACAAAAATGCCAGATGCCAACTTAGAATATATAGACAGCCGCTTTGCTAATAAGAATGAAGGGCAGATTTCTGCAGGCAGTGAGTCGATTATAGCGAAAGTAAGGCTGAAGGAGTATCCAGACCGTGCGTACGACGGACTTGAAAATGGAAAGCTTGAAAAAATAAACTTAAATGCAGGATCAGATTACTATGCGGGAACGAAATTGGCTGAAGCATCTTTCCCAGGAAAAATGAAACCAGTCAAAGACTTAATCTACATTAAAGACCCTGTCAACAGTTCGCAAAATATAGGAGTTCAAATTATTTTCTATGATGACGATACTGCTGAAGCATATTTCACATCTCAAGCAGTACTAACAGGGAAAACATCGAAAAAATCTATAGTTTCAGGTGAGACTGTGTATGAAGAAGTGGATGTTTCGTTAAATCGTCCTATTGCGGGTAATAATGTTCAATATTATTACAGTCTCAAAGAAGCCCCTAGCGGCGATGACTGGGTACCGTTTAATCCAATAGGCAACCAAAGATTCCTTTCTTTAAAAACATTAGGTAAAAACTATGTGTCAGTTAAAGCAGAAGGAGGCTTTGCTCAGCCTAACATAGATCAAAAAAATGTGACGATAGCAAAAAAAATCACGAATATTCTTGTCAATCCTGCTCCACTTGCGGTAGTAAAAGGTCAAAGCGTGAAATTCACGGTTGAATTGCTGCCAAAAGATACAACAGAGGATAAATATGAAATGACATTTGCAGATTCGTCCTTAGTAAAAGCTGAACTATTAAATGATAACGGTAAGGATGCAGATGAATGGAGCTTAGAAGGGTTGAAAGCTGGCAGTACAACGATGATTGTAACTTCTAAAAACAGACCAGAGATTAAAACAGAGGTGCCTGTTACAGTCGGTGAACCAATTACAAGCATTCAAGTGACTCCTGCTGAGCTTAAAGTAGATGCAGGGGCCGAGACAGAGTTTATTGTTAACTTGTTGCCAAAAGGCACAGCGCAGAGGGATTACCAATTAGTATTCGAAGATGAAAATCAAAACTTGGCTGACGCTTATTTAGTGGAAGATCTTGATGGTGATGGTGATCGCTGGGTACTTGAGGGGTTGAATCCAGGGGAAACAAAAATCTTTGTTACTTCAAATGATAATCCTGAAATAAAGACAGAGGCACCAGTAGCCGTTCATGAACCATTAACAGAGTTCTTCATCGAGCCAATCGGAAATCAGATCAGAGTCGATGGAATCAATAAGGACCGTTGGGAAATTGATACTGAGAAGACAGCTGAATTTAAAGTTTCACTTCTCCCTGAGACATCAACTAAGAAGAAAGACTACGACTTAGACATAAATAGCGCGACAGTAAACTATGAATTGGTTGACGATCAGAAAGGTAATGAAGATAAATGGTCATTGATTTCAACTGAAGCAGGAGAAGTCACAATGACGCTCGTTTCAAAAACACAGCCCGCTATTACAAAAGAGATCACTATCGTATTTAAAGATCCTTTTGTAGAACTCCAAGGTGTTGCGTTTAAGGAATCCCGATACGATTTCACCGATCAAGACGAGTGGATAAGTGTAGAGGATTTAATCCGCTATACACCAGAGAATGCAACAGATGTCTTCGTGGCTAATGTCAAATCAAGCCGCCCGGATATCATTGAAGTCAATAGTTCGAAAACGAAGATCAGAAATAAAAAAGATAAAAAAGGTTCATCAACCGTCACGGTTACTGTCAAACAAAAAGACAAAAATGGTCGTATTATCGAAGGCAGTGATAAGAAAGATTCTGCCGTGTTTGAAGTAAACACTTCAAACAACGGGGGCTCAGGCAGCGATCCTAGTAACGGAGACATTGATGACAGCAAATGGTAACAAAAAAGGATGGAGCATTTCGCTCCATCCTTTTGCTTTATTCAACTGTTAATTCTCCGCTGTAGATAGAAAGGTACTCAACCTTTGGAAGTGAATCAATATACTGCAGCATGATCTCGTCATTATAATTAATCATGAATCGTGAGAGATGATTGTTTTGGTCGTTTTGTTTAGATAATAAACTAGATTCACTCTCAACCGTTCCTCGAATTCCATTTACCGTCATATCACCTTTTGCAAACAGTCCTCCATTAATATAAAATAATGATCCAACCCCATACAATTCAGCCTTTTTATCTGTATAAAAGAATGCTTTCAACGGAACAATATTGGTTTGCTCAGAGTTATTTTCATCAGGTAAATAATTATCAGTTTTTTCCTCAGGATCTTCAAAGTTACTAAATTCATTAATTCGAGTAATTGTTAAATCATCCCCTGAAAGTAAAATCAGCTGTTTGTTTATGTCCTCATCATCTTTGCCTAAAATGTTCAAGTTTGAGACCGTTGTTTTTCCTTTAGCGTACATGACACCATCAGCAATTAAATTATCATCTTCTTTACCGCTATCTGACTGGTCGCCTCGAATATTCAATGGACCCTCTGAAAAGAGATCTCCTGTGAACGACATTTCGCTGTCTCGGACAATGAGAGAGGTGTTATGAGAGTCAAAACTTTTGCTTCCTGAGTAGATATTTCCATTCAAACTTGCATCAGCGGTTGATTCGATGTAAAGTGTTTGTCCTTCTGGTGTTACACTTGGAGACGCTCCTTCCGCGTACAAGTGATGATCGACTGACAGAGTGCCGCTATTAGCTAATAGTATTGAATTTCTAATATACACATAATCGTGTTCTTTCACTGGAGTAGCAAAATGAACGGTCCCTTCATTATTTTCAATTGCTAAAGATCCTGTACTTGTTAATGTATTGGTAATTAGCAGTTCACTTTCCTTCTTATTTGAAATAGTAATATCTTCTCCTGCTGCTGTGACGCCCTGTATCTGTATTTTTCCAGATGTTTCATTCATCATTGAAATTTCTCTATCTGTTATCATATTCTCAGCTATTGTAAGGTATCCATCAGGGTTATTGATGATCTGTATATTGCCGCTTGCATAAATATTATTAATCGTCAGATAGTCGTTTGCTACGATCATAACATTTCCTTTAACACTTAAAGTATCGATGACCATTGGAGAGGTATTAGTAATGAGAAGGTTTCCCTCTAACTCAAGGTTATTAGGAAAGCTTGCGTTTACTAGACTATCCGTCACTTTATAGGGATCTGGATAGATCGGGTTTCCATCTTTATCTTCGGTAATTTGAGGCTGTAGCACAGCTGGTATACCAGCTACTCCCGATAAATCTTTACGATTAAATAAGGAGGTATAAGGTGGACTATTTTCAACACCGTTCTTATTCATAGACTGTGTGCGTTCCTGTTCATAAGAAGTATTGAAGTAAATCTCCTGATATTGACTGTCGTTTTTCCACTCAGGTACTTGCTGGTGGTAAAATCTTTCGGGTTTAAGCAAATCAAGCATGGCGGAAGCGTTAAACTTGCCGGCTTCATATTCACCAGCGTATAAGTCACCGATGATCGAAGTGTGATTCGTGTCAATTGTCTTTTGACCAGTTTTGGTATAGTATTCTGCTTCTTTTTGCAACTTTAAATTATTCGCAAATACATTACCGACAATATTCGGAGAGCCATTGAGTGAAAGTTTACCATCCTCTGAGCCGAGCGCATACTTTAAAAAGCTTGGCAAAGGAGAGACGATCAGTCGTTTTATTGCTGTACGACTGGCGCTGCTGTTTTCCGCTTTTGTAGTAACTTTTAAATCTACCACCCGAGTTAATGTCTCATCTTCTTGTATAGCAGGGGATGAGACAATTTCTGCTTCTATTTTTTCTACACCTGGCCGATCTGTGTATTTTTCCGTCGAGATGATATCAGTCATTAATAAGTCTAAAGTGGAATTAAAGCCAATCATATTCTTATTCAATTCACTAATTTGGTAATTCCTGTTCTTATCTTGAATTCTTTCAGATAACTCAGCTGTGAAGTCATCAATCACTTCAATCGCTTCATACGTAATATTAATGTCTTCTTTGCGAACTTCGGTTCTTTTTGCGCCTCCGATTGTTGCCGAGATAATCCCGAGGCCTAATGTGGTAAAGACTACCGTGATAAGGAGTACTGTAATGAGCGCATTTCCTTGTTCATTCATTATTTTTTTCATTAAAATCCGAACTCGCTTTTCAATGTCATTTCTTGTTTTGTTTTTGAATTGCTCATTTTTAAAGTCAAAACGATCACTCCCGATTCACAGCCGCTGTTTTCCGGCTGTGGAGTTATTTCACATTTGCGCTCTACAGAAGAACCGGTCAGATCCGATTCAGTGTCCAGTGTCTCTCCGTTTATTTGTATAATACCTTTTTCATTTTCTGAGGTTATACGTATGGGAATCAATTGAGTATCAGCACTCTCTTTATCTTTTTCTTCTATTTTGTAGAATGCGCCTTCTCCTGTTTTTTCAACATTGAGTGATTTTGAATCAACAATTTGTATACAATCTGTATCGCATTTTTCCACGAAATCAAACGGTGTCGCAAAAAACTCATTCATCACCATTGTCGTGATATAATCAGCATCTTCACGAAACTGGACTTCTGATACTTGCCGGTTATAGGTTTGCTGCCCAGCAAGAAAAACGTTGTACACAATGGGAGAAATGATTGCCATGATGACAAGTGTGATCAAAAGTTCCACCAATGTTACGCCTGTATTATCGTAAATCCTCGCTTTTAATAGTGCCGGCCAGTGTCGTCGTTTTTGGATTTCCATCGGCTTCCCACCTCACCTCCACTGTTACAGGAATATAATATTTTCTCTTCGTAGGATCTTCCATCTTTTCAGGATAAACAGTTACTTGGTAGTCTTCACTATTAATAGTTATAAGCTCACAGTTGGGTCCGCTGGAGGCTGATGGCAAGAAATATTGATAGCTGTCGTTACAGATCATTAACTTATAAGAATATTCTGCTCTCTTGCTTTCATCTAGGAGGGCTTCCTCCATATCGGTGCGTACTTTAATGAAAGGCTGTTTCTCCATATACATCATCGCATTTCTCGCTACATTCAGCGCCACCGTTTTATTCTGATTCGTATGATTAAAAGTTCCTGCCTGGTAAAAAAATCTAGTGAACGTCAGTAGGACAATGGATAGAATCGTCATGGCGAGTAAAAGTTCTAATAATGTGACACCTTTTTCGGAATTACGTACATATTTCAATAGGTTCATCGCTTTCCCTTCTTTCAAAATACATAACTTTATTATACAATATTTTATAGCTTGCTTTTCCTGCTATTACTTTATTTAACTATATTTATTAAAACTTTCCCTAATTGTGAGGCGTTACATATGACCCGCTTAGTTACCATGTTTATTGCTTTTTTACTTTTAATTCCTTTATTGCCGTGGCTGCCTCTGGGCATGAATGTGAAAGGGAAGTTGGTATTGGTTGTGCTTGCCTTCGTTATTGCTGGGTTGAGCTTTGCAATTGAATCGTATATCCCATTATGGCAGAACATTCTTTTAAGCTTGATTCTCGCTGGGTCATTCGCTTATTTATTCTTTAAGTACGCAGCTGGCCGATTTAAGGAGGGTCAAGAGGGTGAAGCGGAGGAAGAAGAAATTCCTTTGCAGCATCAGGATGAATCTGAAGACGATCTTTACTCTGTTGAGGATTTGTCTACCTCAGTAAATACTAGCCTGGATGATTTAGAGCCAGAACAAAATGTCTCTGAATCTTATAAAGAGGAGGCTCAGGAAATGAATGTGGAGCCAATTGTTTTAGATGAAGAAAATGAGATTAGCGTGCTTGATTTAGAGGTGCTTGAACATGAGAAGCAGGAGCTAGAAGAGGAGGAAGAGTATAATCATTTATCTTCTGATGAAGAATCTGAGGAAGCAGAACTCTCCGATGATTTAATAGATGACCTTGCTTTTTTTGAAGATGATAGGGAACTGCCGATTCAAGAGGACGTGAAAGAGACAGAGCTGCCTACTGATAATGAAGAAGACATGTATTTAGCTAGTTTATTTGATGAATTGCTTGAAGAAGATGAGGATAAAGAGCAAGTGAATCATGAGGATGTTTCGCATGATCAAAATGAACAGGCGGAAGCACCAGCTTTAATAGAGGAAAATGACTTTCTTTCATCCATGGAACTGGAGGATCCTCAACAAGATGAGGAGCTGGTTGAGGCGGAACTTGAGCCGCCAGAAGACGACGTGGAATACCTCGAACTGCTTACGATTGAAGAGCAGGACGAGATTGTTGAATCCGATTCAACTGAAGTCTATGAAGAACCGCTAGAAGATGACGTCATTGTTCCCTTCGTTAGTATAGAAACAGACGATCAAGATGAAGCGATGGATGAGACTCAGCCAGTTCAAGAGACGGAAGGCGAACTTGTTCCATTAACGTTGGATGATTTAGATGCTACGGATGAAGATTCACTTGAAAGTAATCCTCAAGAAGAAGCAGAGCTCGAGATCGCTGCAGCAGAGCATTTGGAATCGGAACAAGAAATCGTATCACAACTAGAAGAGAGCCATTTATTTGATGATCCAGAAAATACGGATGAGGAAGATACTTCCACTGAAGATTTAGCCGGTCACACCGATACGATACTTGAAATAGATGAGAGTGAATCTTTAAGCAGTGTCATTGACTCAGAACTTGATAGTGAGCTTTTTGAGGACGAAGCTGATAAAGAGGAACATTTGCCTCTTACGGAACAAACCGAAGAAGGGCCGGATATTAAAGCAACAGAGGAAGAGCAGGAAAGCACCTTGAACGAAGAAGAAATAGAAGAAGTAAATGAAGAAACGAAACCGCTCGCTCATGAATGGCTTTCGATTCTAATGAAAGAATTAGAATGGAAGAAAGAGTCACTGCCTTTTAAAGAGGCGGAGCAATCAATGAGAGGCTATTTAAATGCTTCGCTTCATGATCGAGATCATTATATGTTTGCAAAATTACTGCTTACTTTTTATCTCGAACAGGCCAAGTATAAAGAAGCACTCGGATGGGTGGAAGAGATTGAAGGAAGATTTGAGCGCTATCCGCTCATCCAATCGGAATTACAATTAACAAAATCATTTATAGAAGACAAAATCCAATAGAGACAGGTGAAACGAACGATGAAAAAAAGTGCAGAAATTAAAGGGTTGCCGATTATTAGTATTATGGACGGGGTGGAGTTAGGTAAGATTAAATCACTTATCCTAAACCCTGAACAAGGAAGCGTAGACTTCTTCACCATTGAACATGAGGACTGGGAAGCGGAAGGAAAAGCCATTCCTTTTAAAAAAGTCATTGGGATCGGTGAATACGCACTGACGATTGAAGATGAAGGATCGATTATCGATTTAAATGAAATTCCAATTGCCAGTGATTTATTAAACCGTAAAACGAAAATTGAAGATGTTCGCTTAATTACTCGTAAAGGTCAGTTAGTAGGAACGGCTGTTGAGTATGTAGTGGATGAAGAAACAGGGAAGATTTCAGCACTAGAAGTATTGGCAAATAACGAACACGTAACCGTGAAATCTGAATATATCGTGACTTATGGTAAGGATATTATCATTGTTAAAGAAGAAGCTCGTGATCAGATCGGAACAGCCGCACGTACTAAAATTACTGAAACAGCCGCGGAAGTGAAGGAAGCGGACGGACTGGCAGCTATCGAACAGCAGCAAGCAGAATTGCTGCTTGGGAAAACGGTTCAAAAGGATATTAAAGGCGGAAACCGCGGTGTGATCATTCCAAGCGGAACAGTTCTTAGTCAGCAAGATATTCAGTCAGCGAGAGAAGCAGGCCCGGAAGTACTTGTGGAATTAAGCATGCATTCAGAAGGATAAGTGTAGATAGGGGCGTCATGATATGAAATCATTCAGCTTTATTAAAATCATGCTCAGTTTAATTGTGATTACTGCTTACTTAATAGGTTTTTCATATTACGGCGCCCATGCGTATGAAAAAATATTTAATTTATCAGTAGGTTTTAATGAGGGAACAAAAATTGGCCCTGTAGATGTCTCAGGAAAAACGAAGCTTGAGGCCTTAAAGACGCTGAATAATGAAATTGAAGAGTGGCAGAAAACGAAGAAAATAACGGTTCAATATGTAGAAGACAAAGGCGCTTTCGATCATAAGCTGATTTCTTTTCAGCAGAAAAAGTCAGTCAGTGAAGCGGCTCCAGAGCAGGAAAATACTTTGCTCACAGAGGTGCCTGTTGAGAAGGTAAAATCTGATATTCTTTTAGAATTTCCGAAAATCGATGTCCAAGCATTTGATTTTGAAGCTCTTGCCAGTGACCTTCAAGATATAGGAGCGTATTTGCAAACGGGAGAATCAGTCATTGATTTGACTGTGTATGCGACTGAGGATTACAAGCAGTCGATCGTTTCTGAAGCGCTGGTAAGCTTGGGAAGCGTTAGTCCTAATATCAACGAATTTATTATAAACTTTCCTTCTGTCACACTGAAGAATCATACGGCTTTCTCATTTAATCAATGGATGGAGAGCACGAATGACACGACCTTAACAGAAGATGAATTAAACATGCTGTCCTCCTTATTTTATCGATTGGTGCTGAAAACCAATTTTCTGATTTTAGAGAAAAATCAAGGGACTGAGTTGCCGTCATTTATTGAGCTGGGCTATGAAGCAAAAATCAGTAAAGTGAAAGAGCTCGATTTTGTTTTCATGAACGACAATGATATCGACTATACATTGGAAATGAAGGTCGTGAATAATAAGCTGTACGGGGCGATCAAAGGAGTTCCATTTGCCAGTGAATATAATTCTTTGTTAAAAAATAAACAAACATTTTCACCGAAAACCATTTTGCAATTTACACCTGATTTGCCTTTCGGGGAAAAAACAGTGTTGAAGACAGGCTCAAAAGGCACGATGATTCAGATGTTCCGACAAACAAACGGTAAAAAAGAAGAAAAAATTGCAGAAGATTTTTATCCGCCGGAGCACCGGGTGGAGCGTCATAGTTCTAGAGCAGAACCGCCGCCACCGCCTGAAGAACCGGTTGCTGAACCGGAAGAAGAACCAGATCCGCCAAGTGAAGAAACGCCTAAAGATTCAGAGGAAGAACCTCCAAAAGGAGAAGAAGAATCACCCGATAATGAAAAAGGCAAACCGGATAATCCGAAAGACGCATTAACCAAATAAAGGTGATGAGTATGCGAAAACAACGAAAACGATTAGGGGATTTATTAGTCGAGTCTGGCTTAATTACAGAGGAACAGCTGCAAACGGCTTTAAAAGAAAAGTCAGATGGACAGAAGCTTGGGGATGCTCTTTTGCAGCGCGGTTATATTACCGAGCAGCAATTAATTGAAGTGCTCGAATTTCAGCTGGGGATCCCACATGTGAGTTTATATCGTTACCCGATTGATACGAAGCTGTTATCGCTGATTTCGAAAGAGACGGCGAAAAAGAACTTAATCATTCCTCTGAAAAAAGAAGATGGCCGCCTGTTTGTGGCTATGGCGGATCCGATGGACTATTATACGATTGAAGACTTGCGTCTATCTACCGGTTTTCAGATCGATACGGCGATTGCCACAAAGGATGATATCGTCCGAGCGGTGAATAAATATTATGACATTGAAGATGCGTTTGAAGAGTTTCTGGCACCGGACGCGAAAGACGAGACGCCGAGTCCGCAAATTGTCGAAGAGGACTCACCAGTTGTCAAACTCGTCAATCAGCTGTTGTCCAATGCGCTGGCTGAAAAAGCGAGTGATGTGCATATTGATCCGCAAGAAACAAAAATTGTTGTACGATTTCGGGTCGATGGCCAGCTGCAAACGGAACGCCAGCTGCCTAAGCATATGCAAAATATGCTGACCGCCCGCATCAAAATTTTAGCGAACTTGGATATTACCGAACACCGGATTCCGCAGGATGGACGGATCAAAATGAATATCGACTTCCGTCCGATTGATATGCGTGTATCTACCCTGCCCACGATTTATGGGGAGAAAATCGTTATGCGGATCTTGGATTTAAGCAGTTCACTGAATGATTTGAATCAGCTTGGATTTAATAAAGTCAATCTAAAGCGATTTGAAGAAATGATTGTCCGTCCGAATGGCATTGTTCTTATCACGGGCCCAACCGGTTCAGGTAAATCGTCTACGTTATATGCGGCATTAAATAAATTGAACCAAGAAGAAGTGAACATTATTACGGTTGAAGACCCGGTTGAGTACCAGCTGGAAGGCATTAATCAGATTCAAGTCAATTCAAATGTCGGTCTCACGTTTGCTGCCGGCCTCCGTTCCATATTGCGTCAAGATCCAAATGTGATCATGGTCGGGGAAATTCGAGATAAAGAGACGGCTGAAGTCGCGATTCGGGCATCTTTGACTGGTCACTTAGTGCTCAGTACGCTTCATACAAATGATTCCCTTAGCAGTATCACCCGGTTGATTGATATGGGAGTAGAAACCTTTCTTGTCGCTTCTTCCGTCACTGGCATCATCGCTCAGCGCCTTGTCCGCAGAGTGTGCCGTGATTGTGCATACGAAGAAACCGCTTCTAAACGGGAAGTGGATATTTTCGCCAAACGGGGACTGAGAATTGAAAAGGTCGTTCGCGGCCGCGGGTGTGCTTCCTGCAATATGTCAGGGTACAAAGGGCGAGTGGCGATTCATGAAGTGTTAACGGTGACCGAAGAATTAAAGCGGATGATTGTAAATGAAGAACCATTTTCAAAATTGAAGGAAACAGCGCGCAAGCAGAAAACAATCTTCTTATTGGATGACGGCCTGCTGAAAGTTAAACAAGGTCTGACCACCACAGAAGAAGTACTGCGCGTTGCTTTAATGGAGTAGAGATATGATGAAAGAAAAAATTGAATTTTTATTGCGGTCTGCTCATGAACTGGGCGCTTCTGATATTCATGTCACGGTCGGATCTCCTCCCATCTTTAGAATCCATGGGGAACTGAAAAGATACGGCAAAGACTCGCTTGTGCCGGCGGATACGGAGGAAATGGGAAAAGCGGTTATTCCAACTCACCTTTGGGAGACCTTTAAAGAACAGGGAGAACTGGATTTTTCTTATGGGATTCCGAGAGTCTCACGCTTTCGTGTCAATGCCTACCATCAGCGTAATTGTATTTCACTAGCGATTCGGGTCATTCCGACTCATATTCCAACACTTGAAGAATTAAGGCTTCCGCCTATCTTACAGACAATTTCTGAAAAGCCTCAAGGTCTCGTACTTGTTACTGGTCCAACAGGCAGCGGGAAATCAACGACGCTTGCAAGCATGATTGATTACTTAAATCGAAATACGAGAAAGCATATCATTACTCTTGAAGACCCAATTGAATATTTGCATAAGCACGGCAAATGTGTCATTAATCAGCGGGAAGTCGGCTATGATACAAGAAACTTTGCCAAAGGCTTGCGGGCCTCGCTCCGGCAAGATCCGGATGTTATTTTAGTTGGGGAGATGCGAGATTTAGAGACCATTCAAACAGCGATAACAGCTGCTGAAACCGGGCATCTCGTATTTGCGACGCTTCATACATCAAGCGCTCCGGCGACCATTGAACGGATCATTGATGTGTTTCCAGCTGAACAGCAGCCGCAAGTCCGAATTCAATTAGCCACTGTTTTATCGGCGGTTGTGTCGCAGCGATTGTTTCCCACAGCTGATAAAAAAGGCCGCCGGGCAGCCATTGAAATCCTTGTAAATAACCCGGCTGTCGCGAATTTAATCCGCTCGGAAAAAGTCCATCAAATCGTAAATGTCATTCAGACGAACAAGGCGATGGGGATGCAGCTGATGACCGATCAAATCAAAGAGCTGGTACAGCAGGGGGCCATCTTAAAAGAAGTGGCCCTGCCTTATGTAACGGAAAGGGATCAGCAGAATGGCTCGGTTTAAATACAAGGGCCGTGACCGGAAAGGCAAGAAAGCCGGGGTTATTACCGCTGAAACAAAAAAAGATGCGCTGATTAAGCTGCAGAAAAATGGTATTCGCATAACAGAGATTGAGCAATTGCCGGAAACCTTGCTCACGAAAGATATTGTCATTGGCAAGCAAGTCAAGCTTGAGCATATGGTCATTTTTCTTCGCCAGTTTGCGACGCTTTTGCAAGCCGGGGTGACTGTCGTGGATGCCACGGTGATTCTGTCGCAGCAAACGGAAAGTAAAGGATTAAAAAAAGCGCTTATTTCAATAGAATCTGAGCTTCGCGCTGGGCGACCGCTGTCTGATGCGGCGGCTAAACAAAAGAACGTATTTGAACCGCTGTTTATTAATATGCTGCGGGCTGGAGAAGCGACGGGAAGTCTGGATGAAACGCTAGATGATATGGCCGAGCACTATGAAAGGCAGCATCGGACGAGACAGAAAGTTATTTCTGCGCTCGCTTATCCCGTAGTTGTCGGATTCATAGCTGTCGGGGTTGTTATCTTTCTATTAGTCTCTGTCGTGCCGACCTTTGTCAGTATGTTCGATGACTTTGGAGGCGAACTGCCGGCGATCACTCAATTCGTTATCGGGTCGAGTGAGTGGATGCAGAAATACTGGTATGTAATAATCGGGTTATTTTTCGCTTTTTTCGCGTCCATTTGGGCCGTGCGCCAGCGAAAAGAAACGAAAGTATATTTGGATTACTTTATTTTACGAATGCCATTGTTTGGGTCGCTTATGCAAAAGGCGGTGCTTGCTCGCATGACCCGGACGCTCAGCTCGCTCTTTTCCAACTCGGTACCGATTTTACAGGCGATGGACATTGTAGAAAATGTCGTGGAGAACGAAGTGATTGCGAGAGTCATTCATCAGTCGAAGGAATCACTTGAGCGAGGAGGTTCACTGACAGAACCGATGCGGAAACACTGGGCCTTTCCGCCACTGATCCACCACATGATTTCGATTGGTGAAGAAACGGGCTCCCTTGATGCGATGCTCGGGAAAGTCGCTGATTTCTATGAAGGTGAAGTTGAATCGGCGACTGACCGGCTAAAATCATTAATTGAACCGTTAATGATTGTCTTGCTTGCTGCCATCGTTGGAACAATCGTAACATCAATCCTTGTGCCAATGTTTGAAATATTCAATACAGTCCAACAGTCCTAATGTTCAAGAAATGTCTATAACTTTTGGTTGATTTACTAGCTGTAAAATACTAACATAAGAATATACCAAATCATGAAATAAATAGGGGGAGAACAAGTTGATAAACTTTGTTAAGCAAAGAATTAAAAACGAAAAAGGCTTGACCTTGATCGAGCTTTTAGCAGTTGTTGTAATTTTGGGGATTATTGCTGCGATTGCGATTCCGGCAATTGGTGGTTTGATTGATAATTCTAAGAAGGATGCACATGTGGCCAATGCGCAGCAGATGATTAGTTCGGCCAAGACATGGGTTGCGGGAAATGCAAATGAAACAATTCCAACTGCAGGAAAAACACTAAAACTAGAAGACATGATTTCGGATGGATTGATTGATAACATGGATGATCCAGACGGTGGTGGCGATACCTATGATAAAGATGATTCAAAGGTAGTTATTACAAAAACAGGAAATGCTTACGATTATACAGTTACTTTAATTGGTTCCAAAAAGAAGATTGACGGAAAAACACAAAAACTATTAAAAAGAGACGCAGTTGAAGAAGTTACTGTATCTAGCCCTTAAGGAGGTTAGTATGTATTGACGTTTATTGTGTTTCTCTATGCCCTCCTATTCGGCTCGTTCTTTAACGTAGTCGGGATGCGGGTGCCGATGGGGCAGTCGATTGTGAGGCCGCGGAGCGCTTGTCCGAATTGCGGCCATACGCTATCGGCGATGGAATTGATTCCGGTAATTTCATATTTGATGCAAGGAGGGAAATGCCGCGTCTGCCGGACGGGCATTTCTCCTCTTTATCCGATAACAGAGCTCTCGACAGCTTTGTTATTTTTATATGCGTATCTTTTTTTCGGATGGACGCTGGAGTTTGGCATGGCGGTGTTGTTCATTTCGATGCTGATCATCATTACCGTGTCGGATCTTGCCTATATGCTGATACCGGATAAAATTCTGTTATTCTTCTCCGTTTTCTTTGTTATTGGACGGATGTTGATGCCGCTAGATCCTTGGTGGGACTCTCTCCTTGGGGCTGCTTCTGGGTTCCTGCTTCTGCTCTTAATTGCGCTGGTGACGAACGGCGGAATGGGCGGGGGCGATATAAAGCTGTTTGCTGTCATTGGATTTGTGATGGGAACGAAAAATGTGTTCCTCGTGTTTTTTTTCGCCTGTGCGATTGGTGCCGTTATTGGTCTTTTTCTGATGTTTTTTGGTATAGTTAAAAGAGGAAAACCGATGCCGTTTGGCCCGTTTATTGCGATCGCGGCGATTGTGGTGTTATTTTACGGAGAAGCGATGCTATCATGGTATCTAGCTTTCTTCTAACTATTAGAAAGTTTGAATAAAAGGAGAACTCGGCATGAAGATCCAGCTGTTTGCCAAGATAGATAAAACGGTCAATTTAATATTTACCGACTATGCCATTCGAATGGTCGAAATGAAGCAGACTTCGCCGATCGTTGTGCAAAAGGCAGAGGAACGGCAGCTGCCGGCCGGTTTAATAAAGAATGGCGAACTGATCGACGCAGAAGGCCTGCTCCGCATTCTGCAGAACTGTGTCGATGATTGGGGAATCAAACGCCGCTCCGTCCGTTTTGTCGTACCCGACAATTATATTGCGATGCGGAATGAAAAGGTGTCAAAAGACCTCGAAGAAGATGAGATCAAAGGGCATTTCTTTATCCAAATCGGCACAACGATTCATTTGCCGTTTGAAGAGCCGGTCTTTGATGCGGTGATCACTGGTGAGAGTGAAGGCAAGCAGGATGTGCTTTTAATTGCCGCGCCTGAAGAGCAGGTTCGCCAGTTTAAAGAGCTGATTGAAGACGCGAAGCTTAGGCCTGTAGCTGCCGATATTGGTCCGCTCAGTTTGTACCGGCTGTTTTTTCATCAAGAAGTAACCAATGCGTACGACCATGAGCTCCTGATCGATTTAAAGCAAAACTTATTAACCATATCGATCTTTCATCAGCATCAGCCGAAGTTTATTAAGCCGGTTGTGCTTGAACAGCAGCAAGAGGAAGTGTCAATCGGCAGTGAAGATATGGCTGATAAAGAAGTCAACTATTTACTGGACGCAATGAAAGAGCTAGAAAACGTTATTAACTTCTATGAAAACTCTCTTCACCGAGGTCAGGTACAAATTGCAAGGGCGTTTGTGGTTGGTGATCATTCTCATGTGTCTTACGTTCACACCTTCATTCGCCAGAATTTAGGACTGGAGACATTTAATGATGAGCAAGCGGAAGTAATGGATAAAGCAGGAGAACCGGTAGCTGAATCATTTTTTACAGCAGTCGGGCTTGGATTGAAAGAGGTGTGAATCGTTGCTAATAGATATTAACTTGCTTCCTGAAAAAGAGAGAAAACGATTTCCCCTCTTTTCTATCATTCTGATTGGGCTGCTGATTATATTAACAGCTATTGGGGCATTTCTCATGTATCACACGAAGCAAAATGAAGCAGAGCTTGCTAAATCACAGCTAAAGACAGCGGTGCAGCTGCGGGAAACATTGGAAGCCAATATTAATCAGCCAGATACGGACACGGAAAAAGTCGATCAGCTGAATCAAGCGATTCGCTGGGCCGATCAGAAAAAAGTGCCGACTGTTCCGATTCTGAAACACTTAATCTCTAAATTGCCGGATCGCGGTTTTTTTCAGTCGCTATCTTATACTGATAATTTTACGATGACTCTCTCCATCCAATTCGATACCGGCCGGGATGCCGCCTATTATTTAAGCGAATTGAAATCATCTAAATGGATTGAATCAGCGAAGATGACGGCGATGAACACTTCTGTTGAAGAAGGGGAAGAAGATGCGAAAGCGCTCGTTGAAAAAAACAATGCGCTGCCGCGATATGTCGCAGACTATGAAATTATCTTTGTTCCTAATGTGGTGAAGACGGAAGATCCGCTAGAAGCAGAAGAGGAGGAGCAGCCGTGAGTCAATTAAAAACAAAAAAGACACTGCTTACCCTTTTGCTCATTCTTGTGATTGCAGGGGGTGCTGCCTATTATTATTTCGGCATCTACCGCCCGCTTGTACTAGAAGTGGACACCACTCAAAAACAATGGAAAGCCGAGCAACAGTTGATTAAAGCGCTTGAGAAGCAAAATGGTCCCGTTTCATCCGATACGCGTGTAGTGACGAATAATTTGCAGCATCAAGTGCCGGTTAAGCCGATGACCGAAAAGCTTCTCTTAGATTTTGAAAAGATTGAACTTTTATCCAGCAGCCTCATTAAAACGATTGCTTTTACAGAAGGAGAAGCAGAAGTTGAAGAGAATACCGCGGAGGAAGATCTTGAAGAACGGAACACTAGTGCCACGAAAGACAGTGCCGCAGGTGTAACAGACGGTGATGAAGAGCAGGAAGATCAGGAGGAATCTGAGGAAGAAGATGTAGAAGTGGATGTCGATCCAGCCCCTGTTCCTGAAGTGCTTCCGCCTGGGATCAAGAAAATCTCGGCTCAATTAACCGTGGAGTCACCTGGGTATTTCGAAATGGAGAAGTTTCTCGAGGAAATGGAGAATGAAATCCGGATTATTGAAATTGAGAATTTAACTTTTACGGGACCGGAAGAATTAAGTGAGTTAGAAGGCAAGACTGAGCCGCTCACTTACAATGTTGTGATTGCTGCTTACTATATGCCTGACTTAATTGAACTGCTTGAAGATTCGCCGAAACTAGACACACCGCCGCCGGCGAAAAAAGAAGATCCGTTCGTGAGGATTAACTAATGAGAATCCGTGGGGGATTAAATGATAAGGGGTATACATTAGTTGAGCTGTTGGCTGTCGTTGTGATCTTGGCGATTATCGCGGCGATTGCGGTCATAGGAATCGGGGGAATTATTGAGCGGTCGAAAGAGCAGGCGTTTGTCGCCAATGCAGTAACATTGAAAAGTGCGGCTCGGTATTATGTGAAAGACAGGGTTGCCCACGAGGAAGAAGTGCCGGAAAAGATTGATTATTCGATGTTGCACGATGCGGGATTGATAGAAGTGATCCAAGACCCATTTACTAAATCAGATATTACACCATCTCTGCAATCCTACGCCATCGCTAGCGGCGAGCGTATTCAAGCCATTTGTTTAATAGGGAACTCGAAAAAGCTATGTTCTTATCAGACGGAAAGCGGCAAGGTCGAAGGGCCGGTGCCGATTGCGGAATTGAAAGAAGAAAACATCACTGACAAGTAGAAATTTGCCGAAAATCTTTGCGGACAAGACGACAAAAGTCTTGTTCTTTTTTTTGCGCGCTGTGCTAGCATGAAGGCAATCGGGGGTGGAGCGTAAATGGACAAGCAGAAGAAAAATAATGCCGTGTTTGTGGTGCTTGGCGGCAAGAAAAAACAGGAGGACGAGACGCTTGTCGTCCAGGACTGGAAAAAAGCGCGGGAAGAAGCGTCAGCGGCAGCGGAACCGCAGCGGGATGAGGACGAGTTTGAATGGCTGCTACCTGATGAGTCGAGCCGGACTGAGGGAGATGCGAGAGTGTTGTATCGGCCTGAAGTGTATCAGGAGAAGAAAGGGAAGAGTTCGGCACTCGGGCGAGTCATGCTTATTGTGATCAGTGCGGTGCTGATTGGACTAATACTCGGATATGGCATGCTGAAAGTCGTTACTCAAAAGAATGAAGGAAAGCCGCAGGCCACGCTTCAAGAAGAGCAGAAACCTGCGGCTGCTCCTCCAGCTGCGGAAGAGACACCGGCTAAAACACCTGCCGCACCCGCTTCTCTTCCAGTTCTGAATACAGCCATCATTCAAGGCGGGGTATTTTCCACGAAAGAATCCGCCACAACAGTGGAAAAAGCGACAGGCTACATGGGTGTACCTACAGCGCTAATCGAAGAAAACGGACAATATATTTTAATTTTAGGTGTATCTCAAACGGTGGAATCAGCAAAGTTGCTAAGTGAAATTTATAAAGGACAAGGAGCGGATGTGTACGCGAAATCTGTGGAATGGAAAGCGCCGACTGGTTCTTTTTCGGAATCAATAGTCAATCAGGCTGGGGCACTAGCTGTGATTGTGCCGGTCTTAGCTGAAGAAAGCGCAAAGGTAGCTGCCGGTGTGCCTGCTGACACTGAGAAGATTGCTAAGGCGGAGAAAGAATTGAAAATCATTCAGCCGGAAGGAAAGGAAATGACCGGGCTTCATAAACAATTAACCGCTGCATTAGAGCAAATCCAAAGCGGACAGCCAACTGCAGGGGTCGAGGCACAAAAGAAAATGCTTGATTTTCTATCAAGTTACCAAAAGCTGAAATGAAGAAACCTTGATTCATCGGACAAGGTTTCTTTTTTGTGGGGAAATGGGGAGAGAGCGAATAATCACATAGTGAAGAATAAATAGGGTGATGACGAAATAACGATTTGTGAGGGCGAATAAATGCGTGGTGAAAGTGAAAAAACGCGAATCGAGAGCGAATAAACGCATGACGAAAGTGAAGAAACCACAGTCGTGAACGATACCCCCTGCTCGTGATGAAACCAGGCCTTATTTCTCGGGAAAAATTTGTGATCCATATAGAACTTTGATACGATAAGAAGGTATCTCCCTCATTTTCTTGAAAGAAAGGTGATTAAGTTTGACTGACATTATTTTAGCTTCTGGATCTCCCCGCCGGAAAGAACTTCTTCAACAAATTCATCTTCCATTTACGGTTCAAACGAGCCATGTGGATGAAACCATCTCCAACGAATTATCTCCAGAAGACATCGTCACACAATTAGCTGAAAGAAAAGCTAGAGCCGTAGCTGCAGAAGTAAGCAACAAGTATGTGATTGGTGCGGATACGGTCGTCGTGCAAGATGGCGTCGTACTCGGTAAGCCGAAAGACCGGGATGAAGCCCGGCATATGCTTAAGAAACTATCCGGCCACACGCATGCCGTTTATACAGGCGTGGCCATTATACACAATGATGACACATTTACTTTTTACGAAAAAACGAACGTCACGTTTTGGGAGCTGCTAGATGAGGATATTGAAGCCTATTTAGACAGCGGTGAACCGTTTGATAAAGCGGGGGCTTACGGTATACAAGGACTTGGCGCCGTTCATGTTAAAAGCATTGAAGGCGACTATTTCTCTGTTGTCGGCCTCCCGATTGCTTCATTGTACAGACATTTAAAACGGCTCGGCTTTAATGGGCGTTCCACATCTTCTCCTTCTGAAAAGTGATTCAAAGGAGAGATTGACTATGCCAGAAGAAATAATGATGATACGGGATGTTCCTCCTGCCGACCGTCCGCGAGAACGAATGCGGACAGGTGGAGCGGGCAGTCTTTCGAATCATGAATTATTAGCCATACTTTTACGCAGCGGAACGAAGAATGAATCGGTGCTGCAAGTAGCGAATCGAGTTCTCCAAGCATTTGAAGGCCTTCGAATGTTGAAAGATGCCTCACTTGAAGAAATCACAGCCATTAAAGGGATTGGCGAAGCCAAAGCGATCCAAATTATGGCGGCGCTCGAACTTGGCCGCCGGGTCAGTGATTTGAAATTCGAAGAGCGCTATGTCATTCGCTCCCCTGAAGACGGAGCGAATTATGTGATGGAAGATATGCGTTTTTTGTCACAGGAGCATTTCGTTGCCCTCTATCTAAACACCAAAAATCAAGTCCTCCACAAACAAACGCTGTTTATCGGCAGCTTGAATGCTTCAATCGTACACCCGAGGGAAGTGTTTAAAGAAGCATTCCGCCGATCGGCCGCCTCTGTGATCTGTATCCATAACCACCCCTCCGGAGACCCCGCGCCAAGCCGCGAGGATATAGAAGTCACAAAGCGGCTAGCTGAATGCGGAAAAATCCTTGGCATCGATCTCCTGGATCACTTGATCATCGGGGAGAAAAAATACGTCAGTTTAAAAGAAAAAGGGTATTTATAATGCTAGGATTTTTATTTTCATTCAGTTATAATATAAGTTATGATTTTTGCCAGCTATTTTTGTCGAAAACACGAATGATAATGTCAAATTAATCACTATAAAAGTAACGGATCAAGAAAGGGAGATACTTGTATGTTTGGAATTGGAAGTCGGGATCTTGGGATTGACTTAGGCACAGCAAATACGCTTGTCTATGCAAAAGGAAAAGGAATTATGGTGCGTGAACCTTCCGTTGTGGCTCTGCAAACGGATACGAAGCAGATTGTAGCTGTCGGAAATGACGCGAAGAAGATGATCGGACGTACACCGGGGAATGTCGTTGCGACTCGTCCGATGAAAGACGGCGTGATTGCTGATTATGAAACAACAGCGACGATGATTAATTATTATATTAAGCAGGCAACGAAAGGCAATCGCGGTTTCCTTTCAAGCAAACCTTATGTTATGGTATGTGTGCCTTCAGGAATCACAGCGGTTGAAGAACGTGCGGTCATTGATGCCACTCGCCAAGCAGGTGCGCGTGATGCCTATACGATTGAAGAGCCATTTGCTGCAGCGATCGGTGCGAATCTTCCTGTTTGGGAGCCGACGGGCAGCATGGTGGTTGATATCGGCGGCGGAACGACAGAAGTCGCAATCATTTCTTTAGGCGGAATTGTGACAAGCCAGTCACTTCGTACAGCAGGTGATGAGATGGACGATGCGATCATCGCTTATATCCGTAAGCAGTATAACCTTCTGATCGGTGATCGTACAGCAGAAACGATTAAAATGGAAGTCGGGTCTGCAGGAGATGTTGAAGGCATTGACAGCATGGAAATCAGAGGCCGTGATTTATTGACTGGTTTGCCGAAAACGATTGAAATCACAGCCGAAGAAATTGCAGATGCACTGAAAGATACCGTTTATTCGATTGTTGATACGGTAAAAAGCACGCTTGAACAAACACCGCCGGAATTGGCTGCGGACATTATGGACCGCGGAATCGTCTTAACAGGCGGAGGCGCTTTGCTTCGCAACTTAGACAAAGTGATCAGCAAAGAAACGAATATGCCGGTTCTGATCGCGGAAGATCCATTAGATTGTGTGGCAGTTGGTACAGGCATGGCACTTGACCATATCCATTTATTTAAAAATAAATCCAAGTAAAAAAACATTGGGGCCGCCCTTTAAATATGCTTAAGTTAGGATCTTATATGATATAGTAAGAAGGGATTTTCCTTCTGCTCTATCAAATACGAACTAGCTGCATAGAAGGGCAGCCCCGATTATTCTAATGCTTACAAACAGAGGTGGAGTACATGCCACAATTTTTTACGAATAAACGTCTCATCATTCTACTTGGCAGTATTATTGTTCTTGTGGCATTGATTGGTTTTTCTCAGCGAGACAGAGAAAACATTTCCTGGCCTGAACAATTTGTAAAGGATATTGTTGGTCTTGGACAAGCGATTGTCTCTAAGCCTGCGAATGGCGTGTCTGGTTTTTTTGCCGACGTGGAAAACTTGCGTAATACATACAAAGAGAACGAGAAGCTGAAGGCTCAATTGGATCAGCTTGCCCAGCTGGAAAGTGACGTAGCTCGCTTGGAGAAGGATAATCAGGAACTTCGGAATGTCGTTGATAAAGAAAAGAGTTTAGCAGATTACGATCCGATAAATGCGACGGTGATCGCCCGCAATCCAGATCGGTGGTACGATGTGATTACGATTGATCAGGGGCAGGCATCAGGCATTGAGCCGAATATGGCGGTAGTGACGGGTGAAGGGCTCATCGGAAAAGTGAAAAGCACGTCGAAGTTCACGTCAACGGTGCAGCTCTTAAGTGCGCACGATCCGAAAAACCGGGTGTCCGCTGTGATTCAAGGCAAGAAAAGTGTGTATGGCTTAATTGAAGGATATGATAAAGACAAAGGCACGCTGAAGATGACGAAAATTCCTTATAATGCGAAAGTGGAAAAAGGAGTAACGGTCACGACTTCAGGACTTGGCGGCGTATTCCCTAAAGGATTAATCATAGGGAAAGTGAAGAAATTAGTGCCGGATCAATTCGGCCTGACACAGACCGCATTGATTGAGCCGGCTGCTAAATATTACGACTTAGAGCATGTGATTATTTCGAAGCGCAACATGGTGTCGGTGAAGCCGGCGAAAGAAGAGCGGAAACAAGTATTGCTTGAGGGGGAAGGAATGTGAAACGTTATCTTCTTCCTCTCTTGATGATTGCATGCTTTTACAGTGACAGTCTTTTTCTTACTTGGTTTCCCGACAATGCGTTTGATGGAAAGTATGTGCCAGTCCCTCGTTTGTTTGCGATGGCGCTTATGCTGATGGCTATATTCTTTAACCGCAATGCGGCGATTAAATATGGATTTCTATTTGGTTTCCTGTTTGATCTTTTCTATACAGGCATTCTAGGTGTCTATATGTTTTTTCTGCCGCTCATTGTCTATGTAACATCGAAATTAGTAAAAGTTTTGCAAAATAATCTGTTCATTGTGGCACTCATCATCTTGTTTGATCTTTTCTTATTAGAATTCATTATGTATGAGGTGAATATTCTCTTGCAGCGGACGCAATATACGCTATCGGAATTTATTCATATAAGGCTGTGGCCAACGCTGATTTTAAACTTGATCTTTTATCTGATTCTTTCCATTCCGCTTAAAAACAGTTTTGAAAAGCTGCGCCGGATATTTAATGAATAGAGCTCTCTTAAGAAAAGAGGAAAACGACGGGTGCTTGTCGAATTATCGGACAATAGAGGTGAAGTGCATGCTATGAAAACGAAACAAAATGTAGTCATCAAAGGCACGAAAGACGGTTTAACATTACACTTGAATGATAAGTGTTCCTACGACGAGCTATTGGAAGAGTTGAAGGAAAAAATGGATGCAGTAAATGATCAGGAAAGTGGGTCTATGATTAAAGTAACTGTTCAAGCGGGAAACCGCTATTTATCAGAAGAGCATACAGAAGAAATAAAGGATCTAATCCGTAAGCGCAAGAATCTGGAAGTGGACAGCGTCAAATCCAATGTATTAACGATGGAAGAGGCTGTTCGCTGGAAAGAGGAAAACGAGATTGTTTCTCATTCAGGCAGAATCCGTTCAGGACAAGTGCTGGAAGTTCCAGGAGATCTATTGCTGATTGGTGATGTCAACCCGGGCGGCACTGTTATGGCCGGCGGCAACATCTTTATTATGGGTGCATTAAAAGGAGTTGCTCATGCCGGCTGTTATGGCAACAATGAAGCCGTCGTCGTTGCGGCAAAAATGATGCCGTCACAGCTAAGAATCAGTCAGTATTTAAATCGTGCTCCCGACCGCTATGAAGAGGAAGAGAGTGTGGAAACAGAGTGCGCATACATAGATGATTCTAATCAAATTGTTGTGGATCGTCTGCAGGTGCTAAGGCATCTGAGACCGGATATTTCAACGTTTAAAGGGGGACACCATAGTGGGTGAGGCTATAGTTATTACATCTGGAAAAGGCGGGGTCGGCAAAACGACGACATCGGCTAATTTAGGTACAGCACTTGCTCTGCAAGAGAAAAAAGTTTGTTTAGTGGATACGGATATCGGGCTCAGAAACTTAGACGTCGTGATGGGGCTTGAGAACCGGATTATTTATGATCTAGTTGATGTTGTGGAAGGACGCTGCAAAATACATCAAGCTCTTGTCAAAGACAAGCGTTTTAACGAGCTTCTGTATTTATTGCCGGCAGCCCAAACAACGGACAAGTCAGCCGTGAACCCTGAACAAATGAAAACGTTGGTGGAGGAATTAAAGCAGGATTTTGATTATGTGTTAATTGACTGCCCAGCTGGAATTGAGCAAGGATACAAAAATGCGGTAGCAGGCGCGAGCAAAGCAATTGTCGTGACGACGCCTGAGAAGTCATCTGTGCGCGATGCTGACCGTGTGATTGGTCTTCTTGAAAAAGAAGAAGGCATGGAGCCTCCGAAACTCATTATTAACCGGATCCGAAACCATATGATGCAGCAAGGCGATATGCTAGATGTCGATGAAGTGGCTACTCACTTATCGATTGAACTGATCGGAATTGTGGCAGATGATGATGCCGTTATTAAATCTTCCCATAACGGACAGCCAATCGCCCATGATCCATCAAATCGGGCTTCGATCGCCTACCGGAATATCGCTAGAAGAATTCTAGGCGAATCCGTACCGCTGCAGCAGCTGGATGATCAAAAAGAAGGATTCCTAACAAAAATCAAGAAATTCTTCGGCGTGAAAGGCAAATAAGCGCCGTTCGCGAATATTCATTTCTCTATATTTTACGGTTTATCTCAAAAGGCCGGAAATTTTAAGCTATTAACTTAAAATTTCCGGCCTTTTTTCTGTTGTGTGCGCGTTTGCCGATTCTGAATTCAGCGGACAAGTCATATCATTTACATAAAAGCTTGTTTCATTAAGAAGGAAGGAGTGAATGTCCGTGAAAGAAGAAAGTAAAGATCATCTATTAGTAAAAGAAGATCCAGAGGTGCTTCACCCGCTTTTTGATGGTCAAAAGTTTTTCTTTAAATGTTTATCGGCTGCGGCCTTGGTGTTGTCAATGGCCATCATTTTTCAGCAGCCCGCCCCCATTTTTAAAGAAGGGAGTGAATGGTTTAAGCGATCGATGGAGAAGGAATTTCAGTTTTCCAAAGCGGCAGAGTGGTATGAATCAAAGCTAGGCCAGCCGCTGCCATTCGCGGTGGAGAGCTGGGAGACGAAAAAGGAAAAAGAACTCGCTGAACCTGAGTACGCGCTGCCGGCATCGGGGCGGGTTACGCAGGATTTCTCTACTAACGGCAAGGGAATTATGGTAACGACAGGACCTGAGCCGTTTGTCAAAGCGATTAAAGATGGAACGGTTATTTTTAACGGTCAAAAGGAAGGATTAGGACAAACCATCATCGTGCAGCATGCCGATAACAGCGAGTCTTGGTATGGCCATCTAGATTCGTCTTCGATTAAAGTCTATGATCAGGTCACAACAGGAAGTATTTTAGCGAAAGCAAAAGCGAACGAAGAGTCTGAAGGGGAATTTTATCTCGCCATTAAGCAAGGGGAGCAGTTTGTTGACCCGAATCAGGTGATCCCATTTGAATAAAGTGCTGAAGCTGGCAGAGAAAACACATGTGCATCCTTTGACTTGGTGTATGCTCGGAGCGGGTGCGCTGACAGGGAGATTTATGGACTGGCTGATTGTGTTCTCGATGATTGCTATACATGAGCTTGGGCATGTGGCGATGGCCCATTATTATAAGTGGAGAATCAAGCGGGTCATGTTTCTCCCTTTTGGCGGAGTGGCAGAAGTAGATGAGCATGGGAATCGGCCTGTGAAAGAAGAATTAATGGTCATATTAGCGGGGCCAGCTCAGCACATTTGGATGTTCGCACTCACCTTTTTTTTATACCAAGGCGGAGTGATTTCTGAAAGCTTCTTCAGTCAGATCACCCAATTAAATGCCGCCATTTTTCTGTTTAATCTTTTGCCTATTTATCCGCTGGACGGCGGGAAATTGGTGATGCTGTATTTTTCGGTGAAGAAATCATTTATTGCCGCCCAATATTGGTCCATTATCTCTTCCTTGGCTGTGCTTATTCTGCTGCAGGCGGCTGTGGTGCTTCTCTTTCCATTTCACTTGCAAGCGTGGCTTTTATTCGGCTATTTAGCCATCTCTCTTTGGCAGGAATGGAAGCAGCGGCGGTATGCATTTCTCCGTTTTCTTTTAGAGAGGCACTATGGAAATAAAGGAACGGCGGGGAAATTAAAGACTCTGTATGTATCAGGAAATGAACCGATTCTGCAAGTTCTGGAACGATTCTGGCGCAATTCCAAACATATCGTCTATATTTCAGATGAGGGCAAAGACCAGACAAGGCTTGATGAGAATGAAATCCTCCATGCGTACTTTTCTGAGAAAAGGACGTCTGCGACGATGAATGAATTGCTGCTGCCTTTAGATTGACGAACCGAGCAATCTCCAAGTAAAGTGAAGATACGAATATGGAGAAAGCAGGTCTCGCAATGAATCAAATTATTATCAGCATGAATGGAAGAGAGAAGCGTGTGGCGGTCGTACAAAATGGACGTGCAGAGCGGTTCCATCTATTTCAGCCGTCACATACATCTCTTGTCGGCTTTATTTATTATGGAATCGTGACAAAAGTGGAAAAAGGCATGAACGCCTGCTTTGTGAATATCGGTCACTTGCCAAATGGCTATTTACATAGAGATCAGCTGCCAGACCATGGGGGAAAGCCCATTAGCCAGCTTGTTCATCAGGGCCAGAAGATCATTGTCCAAGTCATTAAAGATAAGTCCGAATCAAAAGGGCCAAGGCTTTCAGCGGTCATTGAGTGGAGCGGAGAGCATGTGGTCTATTTGCCAGAAGGGAATTACATAGCTCTCTCAAAGAAAGTCGCTGATGAGGAAAAAAGAGCGAAACTGAAGACATGGATCGATCAGCATAAAGAGCCAGGAGAAGGACTGATTCTTAGAACGAAAGCTTTTGAATCAGATGAAGCCAATTTGCTGAAAGAGTGGAATCAGCTGCGCGGTGAGCATGCACGCCTTCTTCAAGAAACGAGAGCGGTTAAAGCGCCCATATTGCTCAGAGAAAAGCCGCTTGTCAAAGAAGAAGTGTTTAAGGAAATGACCGCGTTAAAGTCAGGTGAACTAATCTGTGATCAAAGTGCCTTTATACAGGAGCTGAAATCAGATTCCCTTTACAGTGAGAGCAATTGGCCGGTCATCTATGATTCAAAAGAGGAAGATCTGTTCACAAGCCTTGGATTAGAGGACGAAATCAACCGGGCGCTGAAGCAGGTCGTCTGGCTTCCAAGCGGCGGTTTTTTAGTCATTGAACGCACGGAAGCGATGACAGTGATTGATGTGAATACAGGAAAATACACCGGGAAAAGCAGCCAGTCTCAAACGGTGCTTCTAACGAATAAAGAAGCGGCGGTCGAGATTGCCAGACAGCTTCGGCTGAGGGATATCAGCGGAATGATTATTGTCGACTTCATTGATATGTTTCATGATAAAGACCGTCGCACCGTTGAAAACCTAATGAAAAAAGAAGTGAAACAAGACCTCAAATCTGTCTTCATCCGAGAATTCACTTCTCTTGGGCTCATGCAAATCACAAGAAAGAAAACAAAGCCCTCCCTTTCTGAAACGCTGACAGAGCCGTGCGGCGTATGTGCGGGAACGGGACGTGTGCTAAGCACGGAAACGGTCGCTTTTCGATTGGAAAGACAGCTACTGGAACGCCGCAGGGAAGAGGCGGAGGCGGTGCTTGTGGAAGTAACGGAGGAAGTGAGAGATGTGTTTGCCGGTGAGAACCAGCAGTCGCATCATGACTTAGAGGAATGGCTAAATAAAAAGATCTATTATTCTGTCGTGGAGTCTCCGTTTCCGGTCGGAGAAATGATTCGGTTCGGATCTCTGAAAGAACTGGCAGCAAAGGGACAAACGTTTTAAAAAGTGTTTGACATGATCCTTTTTATTATGGTAAGATTCTAATGTTATTGATTGTAGCACCCGTGCTACAACCGCACATAGCAGGTTATAAGCGTTTATTTATAAACCACCTGTTCGATGGCGAGTCTGAGTAATTAAGGAGGTGCAGGGAATGTACGCGATTATTGAAACTGGCGGTAAACAAATCAAAGTTGAAGAAGGACAAGCAATCTACATCGAGAAATTGGATGCAGAAGCAGGTGATTCTGTCACTTTTGATAAAGTTTTATTCGTTGGCGGTTCAGATGTGAAAGTAGGAAGCCCTCTAGTAGAAGGCGCTACTGTAACAGCTAAAGTTGAAAAACAAGGCCGTCAAAAGAAAATTACGGTTTTCAAATTCAAAGCGAAAAAGAACTACCGTAAAAAACAAGGTCATCGTCAACCATACACGAAAGTTGTTGTTGATAAAATCAACGCATAAGGTGTTGAAGATTAGATGATTCGTGTCAAGGTAAAGAAACAGCCGTCCGGAAAGATTGCATCTTTCACGATGGATGGTCATGCAGACTTTGCTGAACATGGAAAAGATCTTGTTTGCGCCGGAGCATCAGCAGTCTCATTCGGAGCAATCAATGCAATTTTCGCCTTAACAGACGCTAAATTGATCATTGATCAAGGCAAAGACGGCGGTTTCCTCCGCTGCAGTGTACCGGATGATCTTCCGGCTGCTACTGAGGAACAGGTCCAATTGCTGCTCGAAGGGATGATTGTTTCCTTGCAAACGATTGAACGTGATTATGGCAAATATATAAAAATAACCTTCAAATAACAGGAGGTGAAACTCATGTTAAGATTAGACCTTCAATTTTTCGCATCTAAAAAAGGTGTTGGTTCTACAAAGAATGGTCGTGACTCGATCTCTAAACGTTTAGGCGCTAAGCGTGCTGACGGTCAGTTCGTTACTGGCGGATCTATCCTTTACCGTCAACGCGGTACTAAGATCTATCCAGGTGAAAACGTTGGACGTGGCGGAGACGACACTCTATTCGCTAAAGTTGACGGCGTCGTTCGTTTCGAGCGTTTAGGCCGCGACAAGAAAAAAGTGAGCGTGTATCCAGCAGCTCAATAAGCCTTGTGCTTTGTCGATAAAGCTCTAACCAATCGGTTAGAGCTTTATTTATTGTTTTTAGCTGACTTCATCGAAACATAAGTCGTACTTCCTCTTATTGACGTAAGAATTATTGTCTGTCACACTTTGACTAGCTGATGCTGATTATTCACGAGCCGGGGCCAGCCACATCGGTGTCTGGCCTCGGCCTTTTCACCCCTTGAGCTAAGAAAAGAGTCTCTATTTTTACTGTTTTCTGCTATACTAGCTTATAAAGTGAGAAGTACTGGATGATAGATGAAGCACATGTTTGTTCGGGAGAGGAGGCAGTGCAGGAAATGCTAGAAGGCACAAACGCTTTTGACCTCTTTGAGCGAAAAGTTAGGTAAGGGGATTCCTGTGCGTATGGATATGAAAAATGATACTTGGACAGTGGTTCAAGCGCTGCGGCACGCCCGTCATGATTGGATGAATCACATTCAGTTAATTAAAGGATATATATCGCTTGGTAAGATAGAGGAAGCGGAAAGGGCAATTGAGAATATTATTATTCAAGCGCATCAAGAGTCCCATTTGTGCAACCTGAGGCTGCCGATGTTTGCTGAATTGCTATTGACCTTTAATTGGGAAGCCCGGTCTTTTAACTTGGAATATGAGGTGTTTAACGAAGAGGTGAAAGCTCATATCAGTGATGAAGCTTTGACCAGCTGGTGCGCCGCTTTGTTTCGTACACTTGAACAATATATAAAGCTGTATGCGGATAATCATCTTTATCTTTTAGTAGATAAAACAGAAGAGGGACTCCGTTTCTTTTTTGAATTTAGTGGAATAATAACAGATAGTAAAACGCTTAGCCAGGAAGTGGAAGAACTGCTTCGTGACTCTTTATTTCAAAGGAGTCAGATGCATTTGATTTCCAGCGGGGAATTGCAGTTTGAAGTCATTGCTTCTCTCGGCAGTTAACCTGAATGGGCCATAAGCGATAACAGGAGGATTTTATGTTTGTAGATCAGGTCAAGATATATGTTAAGGGCGGAGACGGCGGTAATGGGATGGTTGCGTTCCGTCGTGAGAAATACGTTCCAAACGGTGGTCCTGCCGGTGGAGATGGCGGCAAAGGCGCTAATGTAGTCTTTATCGTAGATGAGGGTTTAAGAACGCTGATGGATTTCCGATATAAGCGTCATTTTAAAGCGGAGCGCGGCGAGCATGGAATGAGCAAAAACCAGCACGGCAGAAATTCTGCTGACATGGTGGTTAAAGTTCCGCCGGGCACAGTCGTGAAAGACGAGGAAACAGGAGAAATCATTGCCGATTTAATTGAGCATGGCCAAAAAGCCATCATTGCCAAAGGCGGCCGTGGCGGCCGAGGAAATTCAAGGTTTGCCACACCAGCAAATCCGGCTCCTGAAATCTCAGAAAACGGAGAGCCAGGACAAGAGCGTACGGTCATAATGGAATTAAAGCTGCTCGCAGATGTCGGTTTAGTTGGTTTTCCTAGTGTAGGGAAATCTACGCTTTTATCAGTCGTTTCTGCTGCGCGTCCGAAAATTGCCGAATATCACTTTACAACGATTGTCCCTAACTTGGGTGTGGTTGAGACAGAAGACGGCCGCAGTTTTGCGATGGCGGACCTTCCTGGGTTAATTGAAGGCGCTCACCAAGGTGTAGGACTTGGCCACCAATTCCTTCGACACATTGAACGCACAAGAGTCATCGTTCATGTCGTTGATATGTCCGGCATGGAAGGCCGTGACCCATATGAAGATTACGTGACGATCAATAATGAACTGAAAGAATACAACTTGCGCTTAACTGAGCGTCCGCAGATTATTGTGGCAAGTAAAATGGACATGCCGGATTCAGAAGAAAACTTGAAAGCTTTCAAAGAAAAGCTAGAAGGTGACGAGGTTATTTTCCCGATTTCTTCTATTACTCGTGAAGGGCTAAAAGAGCTTTTATTTGCGATTGCGGATAAGATTGAAGAGACGCCTGAATTCCCGCTTGAAGAAGTGGAAGCTCAAAAAGACATGAACCGTGTGGTGTATAAGCATGAGCAGAAAGTGGCTGAATTTGAAATTACTCGTGATCCGGATGGTTCCTTTAACGTTATTGGAGCAAAAGTTGAAAAGCTGTTTAAGATGACAGACTTCTCACGTGAAGAATCGATTCGCCGTTTTGCCCGTCAATTGCGTTCGATGGGAGTCGACGATGCATTAAGAGAACGCGGTGCATCAGATGGCGACATCGTCAAATTGCTTGATTACGAATTTGAATTTGTAGAATAAACAGGGGAAGCAAAGTGGGGGAAGGACCTTGAGTAAAAAAGAACTCGATCAAAAATTTTATCTCGTACGGGAAGATGTTTTGCCGGAAGCGATGAAGAAAACGCTTGATGCGAAAGAACTTATTGAACGCCGTAAAGCGGATTCCGTATGGGATGCAGTGAAAAAAGTCGATTTAAGCCGGAGTGCTTTTTATAAGTACCGGGATACGGTCTTTCCTTTCCACACTATTGTGAAAGAGAGAATCATTACGCTGTTCTTTCACCTCGAAGACCGCTCAGGAACGTTATCTGAACTGCTGGGAGTCGTTGCTAAATATCATGGGAATGTGTTAACCATTCACCAAACGATTCCTTTGCAGGGAAGAGCGAATGTTACCCTTTCACTGAATGTCACGGATATGAAGACAAATCTTGATCATCTGCTGGCTGAACTGAAACGGCTCGAATTTGTGGATACAGTAGAAGTACTCGGCTCTGGAGCATAAGAGCCGGCTTTCTTTCTGTATAATTAGTTAAGACTGAATATTTATACTATTCACCAAAAGGAGGAGCTTGTGTTGCAAAGAATCGCTTTTTTAGGACCGGCGGCCACATTTACGGATTTAGCCGTCAGAAGATCATTTCCAAAAGACGAAAGAATCCCCTATCTAACAATTCCGGCATGTATGGATGCCGTGCTTGAAGGAGAAGTGGATCTGGCAGTGGTCCCGCTAGAAAACGCTCTTGAAGGAACAGTGAATTTAACGATTGACTATCTGTTCCATGAAGCGAATTTAACGATTATTGGGGAAATGATTGCGCCGATCGAGCAGCATTTGCTCATACATAAAGATCATGAACAGAAATGGGAGCAGGCAGAGAAGGTGTTATCACATCCTCATGCAATTGCTCAATGCCATAAATTTTTACATAAGGAATTTCAAGGGGTACCATGCGAACAGATGACTTCCACCGCCGCTGCCGCTAAATTTGTCAGCGAGCATCCAGAGAAGCGCTATGCGGCGATCGCCAATTCTCTATCTGCTGCCCAGTATGATTTAGCCATGGTCAAAGCGAATATCCATGACTATAGCTTTAACCACACACGATTCATTATCTTGGCTAGGAAGGATCAGGAAATGCCACTTCCGCTTAAGAAACAGTCGGATAAAACAACGGTTGTTGTTACGCTGCCGTCAGACCGTGCAGGTGCTTTGCATCAAGTGCTGTCAGCTTTTTCCTGGCGGGATATCAGCTTAAGCAAAATAGAGTCACGTCCGTTGAAAACGGGTCTTGGAAACTATTTCTTTATTATTGATATCGGACAGAAGATGGACGATGTGCTCTTGCCAGGTGCTTTTGCGGAAATGGAAGCGCTAGGTTGCTCTGTGCAGGTTCTTGGAAGCTATGAATCTTATGTCATCGAATCCTAAACACTAAAAAAACTCGCCAGCCGGCGAGTTTTTATTTGTATACAATTAATTTTCCGAAAGCAGGAATCCCGCGTCTTCTAAGACTTGCTCGGCTTCATCGAGCATTTGATCCGTTTTAGCTGCAATCGTGTGCAAGTGGACACCATTGGTCAGCTGCGACAGATAAGCGGCGTTCGTTTCTTTCGCTTTTTCAATAAACTGTGCGACTTCCCGGCGGTTAGACACCATGATTGAGGCGGTTAAGTCACCATAAATCGGATGTTCGATCTTTACATCTTTGACAAGAACACCGAGGTCAACCAGTAAGTTAAGTTCTTCTTCCGTCCGGTCCGGATTATGTGTGCAAGCCACAGTGCGTTCCTTCCAGGTGTCAGGCGTTTGCGGCGGCAAATAAACGTAGCCTTGGCTTGTCGCAATAATCGGCTCGTTTCTTGCTTTAAGCAGCGTTACGTCATTGACGATCACTTGCCGACTCACATTCGTTTTCCTCGCTAATTCACTTCCTGTTAAAGGCTGTGGACTCTCTTTGAGCCAGTCTAGAATCAGCGTTCGTCGTTCTTCTCCTAAAATTTTCTTTCCAGGAGCCATGTTTGTTATCCCTCCAGCAGCATCTTCACTCATTAATTTCTCTCTATTTTATCATAAGATGCTCATGCATTCTAACGCTGTATAATTACAGGCATTCGGTTTAGTACGTCAGCTAATGCGGCCACATCGCTTACAGTGGTTTCTTCACCGAAGGATACCCGAAAAAATTGTTTCGCTTCTGTTTCCGTTTGCCCCATAGCGAGTGTTGCTTTCGCCCCGTTATCCACTCCTGACTGGCAAGCGCTTCCTGTAGAAATGGCCATGCCTTCTTGATTCGCTTCAAGCATGACGAACTGTCCTTCAACACCTGGAAGTCTCATGCCAATGATCGAAGGAAGCTGGTGACGGGTGTCTGCCTCTAAAAAAACACAAGCTGAGCGCTGGAGCTGTTCCTTAAATGCCGAGCGCAGCTTCCATTCGTGGTCGAGGGAATAGGATCGAGTCGCCTTTTCAGCAGCGGCAGTAAATGCGAGAATACCAGGGACATTCACCGTTCCTCCCCGAAACCCTTTTTCATGAGATAATCCTGGAAAGACAGGCTCCCATGAAACGGTGGGGGAGATATAAGCGGCTCCGACACCTTTAGGACCGCGCACTTTATGCGAGGACAGGGAAAGGCTGTCGGCAACGGCAACTAGCGGGCGCAGATCCAATTTGCCAAACGCTTGTACACAATCTGAATGAAAGAGAATCTCTTTTTCCTTAAGAAACGCACCGAGTTCTGCTGCCGGCTGAATCGTGCCAATTTCTTGATTGACATATTGGATCGTCACTAAAATGGTATCTTCTCTTATTGAAGACTTCAGCTGCTTCAAGTCAATGAGCCCTGATTGATTAAAAGCAATTCTTGTAATCTCGAAGCCTTCTTTTTCAAGAATAGCCATTGCTGAATGAACGGACGAATGTTCAGCCATAGAAGTAATGATATGCTTTCCTTTGTTTTTTGCTTTTCTAGCCAATGATAGGATGGATAAAATATTGCTTTCCGTGCCTCCAGAGGTAAAGTAGATTCCTTCTGCTAATCCTCCAATCATCTCCGCCATGCTTTCTCTGCATTGATTCAATAAATAATCAGCCTGGCTGCCGTAGTCATGAAGACTTGAACTGTTGCCGAACATACGAGTGCTCATATCAACATAGATCCGGGCGGCATCTTCACACATGGGAGCAGTGGCTGCATAATCAAAATATTTCATCGGTTTCGACTCCTAAACGAAGAGATTTGTAAAAAAGACTTGTCAATAGTGTAAAGTTGTGTAAATATATGTGTCAAGACACCTGTTAAAACAGGAGGGCAAAAAAGTGACTAGACAAGCGAATGTAATCATTATCGGGGGTGGCGTTGCCGCTTTGCAAATGGCTCGCCATTTACGTTTGCAGTACCATGTGATGATTCTCACAAAAACATCGATCAGAGAAAGTAATTCTTACTATGCCCAAGGCGGGATCGCTGCAGTGATAGATAAAGAGGACAGTTTCACCGCCCATGCGAACGATACCTATTCGGCCGGCCGCTATCATCATTCCGTTCAAGAGGTTCAATGTTTAGTAGAAGAAGGCGCGCTTGCAGTAAAAGAATTGCTAAGCGAAGGCTTTCCGGCTGATAAGTCTGCTAACGGTGAAATTTCCCTTGGGTTAGAAGGTGCGCATGGGGCGAAACGTATTGTGCATGCCGGGGGAGACGCAACAGGACGACATACCGTTGAACATTTATTGAAGTCGCTTCCTGAAAATGTGGAAATTATTGAACATGAAATGGCAGCAGAAATTATTTTGTCTTCTGACCGATCCGCTTGCTGCGGCGTCAAGACAATCGGAAAAGATGGAACATGTAAGAACTATTTCGCGCAGCATATCGTGATGGCAACAGGTGGCGCAGGGGCGCTCTATCCGTTTACATCTAATCAGCAGACACTCATTGGAGACGGGATTGCTATGGCCTTTCGAGCGGGAGCAGAAGTTGCGGACATGGAATTCATGCAGTTTCACCCGACGCTTCTATTCAGTCAGGGAGAGACAAAAGGCCTTGTGTCAGAAGCGGTTCGCGGCGATGGGGGTGTGCTTGTCAATGAAGCAGGCAAGCGCCTCATGGAAGGCGTTCATCCATTAAAGGATTTAGCTCCCCGGCATATTACCGCTTATGAAATTTATAAAGCAAGAGCCCGCGGCGAGGAAGTGTATATTGATATTCGAAAGATCCGCCGTTTTAAGGAGAAATATCCAACGATCACTGCTCTGTGCCGCCGAAATGGTCTGTCGATTGAAGAAGGGCTCCTTCCTGTCGCACCCGGCAGCCACTTTTTAATGGGAGGCATCGTCGTGGATACATACGGAAGAACAAAGGTCAAAGGATTATATGCCATAGGTGAAACCGCGTGTACAGGTGTTCATGGAGCGAACCGTTTAGCAAGCAACTCGCTGCTTGAAGGGTTAGTGTATGGGAAACGCACTGCACACTTTATTAATCACAGTCCGGTTGTTGTTCCTTTAGAGGACCAGCCGCTGTTTAAATATGAAGAACAAATCAATGGCAAGACTTCATCCCTGCTTTCAAAAGAGGTGCTGCAGCAGAGCACGATGGCCGCTGCAGGCATGATCCGAACAGGTTCTGCTTTGAAACATCATCTGCAGATGCTTGAAGCCTTAGATATGAAAGACTTTATGCAAAAAGGAATCGATGATTTATCTGCTGACGAAGCAGAGCGATTGTTTATGCAGATAAACAGTTATTTAATCAGCCGGGCTGCATGGCTGCGGACAGAAAGCCGGGGCGCTCATATTCGCTCAGATTACTCGGAAGAAGATAGAAACTGGAGCGGAAAGCAAATTATTCAAACCATCCATGCGACACAGATCAGGAGGAGTTTCTATGAATGGAATCAAGCTAGAGTCCATGCTTAAGGAGTTTTTTATGGAAGATATCGGAGATGGGGATGTAAGCAGTGAAGCCGTATTCTCTTCAGACGAATTAGGGTCAATGACTCTTATCGTTAAAGAATCCGGAGTTTTTTGCGGAAGAGAAGTGATCGAAGTGGGATTTGCCATCATTGATCCTAAGTCAACTGTTCATATGAAGGTGGCCGACGGAGAGAAGGTAGAAAGAGGCAAAGTGATTGCAGAAGTCTCTGGCACGATGCGAGGACTGTTGCAGGGAGAGCGGGTCATTTTAAATATCATTCAGAGGATGTCCGGAATCGCCACTGCAGCAGCAGAGGCGCAGGCTAAGACAGTTGGCACGAAAGCGAAAATTTGTGATACACGAAAAACAACGCCAGGACTTCGAATGCTCGAAAAATACGCGGTGCGAATGGGCGGCGGCTATAATCATCGCCGCGGGCTGTATGATGCGATTATGCTGAAGGATAATCATATTGCATTTGCAGGGGGGATTAAGCAAGCGGTCGATCAAGCAAAAGCCCGTTCAGGCCATACAGTGAAAGTGGAAGTAGAAATTGAAACGAAAGAACAGCTGATCGAAGCCATTGAAGCGGGAGCGGATATCATTATGTTTGATAACCGAACACCGGCAGAAATTAAAGAGTGGATTCATCTAGTGCCTGCCCATATTGCCACAGAAGCATCTGGAGGCATTCACCTTGATAATCTTGAAGAATATGCAAAAAGCGGGGTTGAGTGGATTTCGCTCGGTGCGCTCACTCATTCTGTCCGATCATTAGATATTAGCGCAAAAGCTAGTTCAGATTTTTTTAGCAAGGAGGATTCAACCTATGTCAATCTTGGACGTGCTTAAACAGCCAGCCATTACTCTTCCTGATCACTACCGGAATATGTCAAAGGAAGAAATGGAACGGCGAGTGATCGAAATTAAAGATATGCTTGGGGAGGAATTGTTTATTCCCGGACACCACTATCAAAAAGATGAAGTGATTCAGTTTGCCGATGCGGTTGGGGACTCCCTTCAGCTTGCCCAAGTGTCCGCTCAGAATAAAAAGGCGAAGCATATTGTCTTTTGTGGGGTACATTTTATGGCGGAAACCGCAGATATCTTAACATCAGAGGATCAAATGGTGATCCTGCCAGACATGAGAGCAGGCTGTTCAATGGCCGATATGGCAAATATTCATCAAACTGAAAGAGCCTGGGAAGAGTTGCAGCGTTTGTTTGGAGATACGATTTTGCCTTTGACCTACGTGAATTCGACGGCCGCGATTAAGGCGTTTGTCGGCAGAAATGGCGGGGCAACTGTCACTTCTTCCAATGCGCATAACATGGTCAAATGGAGTTTCACGCAGAAGGAACGAATCCTCTTTTTGCCTGACCAGCACTTGGGCCGCAATACAGCGCATGATTTAGGTATTCCTTTAGAAGACATGGCTGTGTGGGATCCGATTCAACATACACTTGAATTCGAAGGCCCTATCGACCGAGTGAAGGTAATTTTGTGGAAGGGCCACTGTTCGGTGCATGAGAATTTCACCGTGAAAAACATTGAAGACGTGCGCCGTACTTATCCTGATATGAAGATTATTGTTCATCCAGAATGCAGACGGGAGGTTGTGGCTCTATCGGATGATAATGGATCAACGAAATATATCATTGATCAAATCGAGCAAGCTGCACCAGGCAGTTCTTGGGCCATCGGAACAGAGATGAATTTAGTCAACCGGCTGATTCAGCGCCATAAGGATAAGGACATCATCTCATTGAATCCCAATATGTGTCCTTGTCTCACCATGAATCGAATCGATCTTCCTCATTTATTATGGTCGCTTGAAAATATCGTGGACGGCAGCAAGGTAAACCAAATTCAAGTAAACCCTGACACGTCACAGGAAGCGCTTCTGGCTCTAGATCGGATGCTAATGCGATAATATTGTTGAAAGCGAATAAAGAGTAGGTGAGCGATACACCGCCATTAAACCGTCTCTAGTCATCAAATATATGATGGCTGGAGGCGGTTTTTTATGTGTTTTTATTAGCTTCATGACAAAGGATTCACTTAGGTATTCATATTTCACTTTCTTAAAACATAAATTTCTTTGTAAGTATAATAGCAAATCCGCATCAAACACATACACTGTATAGACTGATGCCTAAGGAGGGAGAAGATGAAGATCCATATTGTTCAAAAAGGAGATACCCTTTGGACGATTGCTAAAAAATACGGAGTGAACTTTGAAGATTTGAAGAAAATGAATGCGCAGCTGTCCAATCCGGATCTTATCATGCCAGGAATGAAAATTACGGTTCCAACGAAGGCTGGAGGGGCAAAAAAAGAAACGGTAAAAAATGCTATTCCCGTCAAGGAGCAGAAGAAAGAGATGCCAGCTGCCAAAGATGAGCACCCATTTACAAATCAAAAGCCTTCTGTATTTCCAGTAATTGAAGAAGAGTCACCGTCTATGGAAGCACCGCCGCCAGCACAGGCACCGGCGTTTACGATGCCCCCTGTACCGCAAATGATCCCGGAGTTTGAAATGAATCAATATTTTCAATTCAACATGGATCAAGTACAAAAGACGGTGCAGCCATCTCCGCCTAAAGAAAAAGAGAAAGTCAAACCAATTGCTAAAGAGAAGCCAATGCCTAAAAAAGAGCAGCCTAAAATGCCTGAAAAGCCAGCTAATCTGTTTCCGGGTTTGACAGAGAAAGAAAAAGTAAAAGAAGAGCCGGTGAAAATGGAAAGTCCAGCGGCACCGCCACCACCACCGCCACAGCCAAAGGCGCCAGCGCCAAAAGCACAGCCGGTTATGCCAAAAATTATGTATGTACCTATACAACAAGGAGGATGTACTCAAGAAATGAATCCATATATGTATATGAGTCCAATGCATCACCATCCATGTGGATGCGGTCCGAAAATGCCAATGCCTCATCATCCATGCGGGTGCGGATCACCAATGCCACATCAGCCATGGCAAATGCCGATGGGAATGCCGCAGCAAATGATGCCGCAACAAATGCCGATGGGAATGCCGCATCAGATGATGCAGCAGCCAATGCCGATGGGAATGCCACAGCAAATGATGCAGCAGCAAATGCCAATGGGAATGCCACATCAGATGATGCAGCAGCAAATGCCAGGAGTGGCTGGAGCGCAGATGATGGAGTCGCCTGAATACAATATGCCAATGATGGATGGGCAGGATATGATGTCCGATGATCAAATGGTTCAAGGTGCGATGATGCCGCAAGCAGGAATGCCACAAGGGATGATGATGCCACAAGGATTCCCGCAGCAAGACCAATGTGTTCCGGTTACGCCAATTATGCCGGGTGCGGGCTTTGGTTTCGGCGGCATGCCAGGTCAAATGATGCAGCAGCCAATGCCAGGAATGGGGTTTGAGATGGAATCGCCAGAGGATGACCAAGTGATGGGGAGTTATTTCCCGCAAGGAGGCTTTGGCGACTGGTCTGGCCAGCAGCAGATGATGCCGCAACAAATGATGCAGCAGCCAATGCAACAGCAGATGATGCCACAACAAATGATGCAGCCGCACATGATGCCAGCACAGATGATGCAGCAGCAAATGATGAATCCATATCAAATGGGACAAATGCCAGGCTGTCAAGGACCTGGCTGGCGAGAAGATGAAGAATAATTTCAATCCAGGAGACGTGCTTTCTTATCGTCTCCTCTTTTCTTTGCAGCAAGCAATAGGAACGCCGGTGAAGTTTGTTATTGAAATTAAACAGGGAAAATGGATGCTGCAAACTGAAGAAGGCCGCTGGTTTTTAAAGAAATATTCATCGGAACAGCAAGTAAAGAAACAAATCAATTTAGTGTCCGCTTTACTCAAAAGCGGCTTTATACACGTCTTGCCCTTTCATCCATCTTCTCCGATTAAAGATGGGAATGATTATTATGCCCTTATGCCGTTTGTTCATTCCAGTCCGCATACTTTTAGCTTCCTGACTTTAGAAGAACGAAAAGAAGCACTAAATCTCCTGCATCTTTTTCATCAGCGAACCCATGCATTTCCCCAGCAGGAAAAAGATCAATTTCCGGAATATAAACAACTGGCACGCTGGCAGCATCGCTTTCAATACTTTCAGCGTTCTCTGTCTAATTTATCATCCTTCTTCCCGGCACAATTATTAGCTCGCTATGAAGAAATGGGGCAATACAGTTTGAAGAAGTTGCTGTCAATAGAACAAGAGCATTCAACTACAGCCATTATTCATGGCGATGTGGCTTCACATAATTTCTTTAGAAGCAAAGATCAGAAGCTATATTTAATCGACTTTGATCTGGCTGCAAAAGCTCCTGCTATGTATGATTATATGCAATGGATCAACCGAGTGCTTCCGCTTGTGGACTGGGAGCTTGACGAAATTTGGGGACACCCGGCTTTATCTGATTATCAGTTTAATGATGATTTTCTAAAGCATTTATTGTTTCCGACGGATATTTATCGTGAATGCAAGCGCTTCTTGCTTTCGGATGGGAAGGAAAAGCAGCATCTGCTGAAACAAATTTATCCGTTACTTGTGGAGCAATACCCTTATAGAGAAGCGTTTTTCATCAAGTTAGCCACAGATTTGGAGAAATAAAGGAAAAGTGCCAGCAGTTTTTGGACCGGATGCAGAATAGACAGTTATTTCATCCCACACACTAAGATTGGGCAAATAATCAGCCTAATTTGGTGGGGTGGGGGTGCAAGAATGCGAAAAACCATGAAAACGATATGTATCCTTCCATTTCTTGCGGTATGCTTGCAAGGATGCGGAACAATGAACCAAGGGGGATACGGTCAAGAAAATAATGGATATGAACCGGGTGGTTTTTATTCGAATGCTGGGCATGGAGATAAAAATGACAACTTGGATGGTCCTGTAACTGAATGGTATGACCATTCGCTTGGAGCAGAAAAGGTCAATCTCCGCCGGGAAAAAGATGAATATCTTCATCAGGGCAAAGATGGAACGCCAAAGAACCCATCCGTTCCGCTAGCGAAAGAAGACCGAAACTTTTTTGAGCGCGATAATGAACACAAAAAAGCGGACAATAATTATCATGGTAATTTAAAGTTAAATCCAGCCAAAGTCAAAAGTTCGTATTACACTAATTACAACGGAAAGCTAGTGGAAAAAATTTTATCACGTGCAGCCAGAGTCAACCAGGTGAAGGATGTCCGGACATTTGTTAATGGTGATGAAGTGAACATCGCTGTTCTGCTAAAAGATTCGGCTAATGAAAAAGAAAGCGTTCGTCAAGTTAGAGAAGCGGTAGCTCCTTTAACCAAAGGACGTAAAGTGACGATTGCCACAGATATGGGGACGTTCAGCACGCTCAGGAGCCTAGACAACGACCTTCGTGACGGAGGACCGATTGACTTGCCGGGAGCGACATATAGCCGTTAATGGATGAGGCCTGCATTGGATGCGGGCTTCTTTCATTATGATTAGACTTATTAACAATTATCATGCTAAATGTCAGCTTTTGAACATAAAGATATAGTGTGGGGTGTAAAGCAATAGACGGAATTATTTTTAGAATATTGAAAATATTAATCGGCTAAATTATACTTAAATTAACACATGTTTTATGAATGAACTGAAATTTGACTGTCTGTTTTACGTAAATAAAAGGTCTAAAAAAATCTCTAAAATTGGCCGAAGCGAGGGGAGCTTGATGGAGGAACAGCTGAAAAAACAGCCGGCTGTGAAGATCATGTCAAGTGCGGTTGCGATTGTTTCATGTTTGAAGCTAGAAGGAGTGACAAAAGTATTTTGTGTTCCTGGTGAAAGCTATCTGCCGCTCATGGATGCGATCTATGAAGAAGAGACGATGCAGCTGGTTTCAGCCAGGCATGAAGGCGGAGCGGCTTTTATGGCCGAAGGATTCGCTAAAGCAACATCGATACCAGGTGTCGTGCTGGCTACAAGGGGAGTCGGGGCTGCCAATGTAGCGATTGGCGTTCATACAGCTTATCAAGATTCCACACCTATGGTTGTTTTTTTAGGGCAGGTTCATCGTCAATTTCGTGGACGTGAAGGATTCCAGGAAGTCGACCTTGAACAGTTTTTTGGACCAATTGCGAAATGGACCGTGGAGATAAGAGATGCTGAACGAGTGCCGGAACTGGTGCAGCGCGCTTTTCGGATGGCCAGAACAGGGAGGCCAGGCCCGGTGGTTATTTCTCTTCCTGAAGATGTACTGAAACAGACGGCGGAAATGAGGTTTTCGCCTCGGAGTCAAAAACCTGCCCCTGCACCATCTAGGGATGAAGTGAAACAAATTGAATCTATTCTCAAAAAAGCTAAACGACCGTTAATTATTGCCGGAGGCGGCGTGAAGTCAGCTAACGCAGAGCATGAATTGAAAGCGTTTTCAGAAAAATACTCACTGTCTGTCATTGCGGCGTTCAGAAGGCATGACGTGTTTCCGAACCATCATCCTCTCTATGTGGGGCATCTAGGTCTCGGCACAAACAAAGAAGTCATTCAAACTGTACAAGAAGCGGATGTCATTTTGGCCATTGGCACGAGGCTCTCAGAAGTCACAACCCAAGATTACAGTTTGCCGACGAAAGATCAAATATTGATTCATGTAGAAATTGAACCATCAGTATTAGGAAAATCAGCCGTCCCGGATGTTGGTATCATTGCTGACGCGAAACAAGCGCTTCTTGCCTGTATGGCAATCGAAAGTGATGCCCGCTGGATTAGCTGGACGGCCAAACGGCGCAAGGTTTATGAAAGGACTTCATCCTTGCTATCAGCAAAACACGAGGAGAAGCTGACGAACGAGTGTGTGATGATGCTGCTGCAAGAGGTGCTGCCTGAAAATGCGATTCTGACCAATGATGCAGGGAATTTCGCTGGGTGGCTGCACACATATTATCAGTTCAAAGAGAAGAAGACCTATATCGGCCCGACTTCTGGAGCGATGGGCTATGGTTTGCCGGCGGCTATTGGAGCAAAATTTGCTTACCCTGACCTTGCTGTTGTCTCTTTATCTGGGGATGGCGGCATGATGATGACCGTTCAAGAACTAGAAACGGCCGTTAGGTACCAGGTGCCTGTGATCAGTCTAGTGTTTAATAATCAGATGTATGGCACGATCCGGATGCATCAGGAAATTCACTACCCAAAAAGAGTGATCGGAACGGAATTAGGTCTTGTTTCGTTTGCTTCTCTTGCAAAAGCGATGGGAGCGAACGGTGTGAGAGTAACGAGTCAAAAGGAATTGATCTGTGAGCTTCAATCTGCTTTAAGAAGCGATTGTCCGACCGTTATTGAAATCATGACGGACAGGGAAGACATTTCAGTCTCTAACACAATTGAAGAGTTGAGGCAGAAAATACCTTGAGGATGGTCGATGAACGCAAAAAATAACAGTGCAGGAGGAGAGGAAAATATGGCTAAAGCAGTAGTGAGTGGAGCGAAAGTAGTAAATTATATTGATGGTAGCTGGGTCAGTTCCCAATCGGAACAATTTACTTCCATTATCAATCCTGCTGACGGAACGATCCTTGGGGATGTATTGCTTTCTAAAAAGGAGGATGTCGACCTAGCTGTTGAAGCCGCGAAAAGAGCGCAGGAACAATGGCGGCTAGTTCCGGCCCCGCAGCGGGCAGAAGTGCTGTATCGCGTCGGGGCAATTATGAAGGAAAGAAAAGAAGAGTTGGCTCAAATATTGACGTCTGAAATGGGAAAAGTCATTGATGAAGCCCGGGGAGAAGTACAAGAAGGGATCGACATGGCTTTTTATATGGCAGGTGAGGGCAGACGATTGTTTGGAGACACGACACCGTCTGAATTAAAAAACAAGTTTGCCATGAGTATACGCGCGCCTATCGGGATAGTTGGGATCATCACTCCGTGGAATTTTCCGATCGCCATTGCGACGTGGAAGTCGTTTCCGGCAATCGTCGCTGGGAATGCAGTCATTTGGAAGCCAGCCACTGAGACACCGCTGATGGCGATGGAGCTAGTTAAGATTTTTGAAGAAGCCGGGCTTCCAAAAGGCGTGATGAATTTAGTAGTAGGTGAAGGATCTGCTGTCGGAACAGCTATGGTCGAACATCCAGACATCCAGGTCATCTCCTTTACGGGCTCCAATGAAGTCGGAAGGAGAATTGCTGAAAGCTGCGGTAGGCTATTAAAAAGGGTGTCTCTCGAGATGGGTGGGAAAAATGCCGTGATTGTCATGGATGACGCCGATCTGGATTTAGCAGTAGAAGGCATTCTTTGGAGTGCATTTGGCACGAGCGGACAAAGGTGCACAGCTTGCAGCCGGGTCATTGTTCATGAAGAAGTTAAACAGGAATTGGAAGAAAAGCTGCTTGCGGAAATGAAGAAGCTGACACTTGGCAATGGGTTAGATCCGAAAGTGAAGGTAGGGCCCGTTATTAATGCAGCTAGCCTTGAGCGAATACACGAATATGTTCAGATAGGAAAGAAAGAAGGAGCCACGCTTCTTGCAGGTGGAATGATAAAGAATGAAGAAGAACTCGCATCAGGCCATTATTATGCGCCGACTCTCTTTACGAATGTTGATCCTGGAATGAGAATTGCTCAAGAAGAAATCTTTGGTCCTGTGACTTCCATTATCCCAGTCAAAAGTTTTGAAGAAGCGATCAAGGTCAATAACGGGGTCGTCTATGGATTATCAAGCTCCATTTATACAAGAGACGTCAATAAAGTATTTGCTGCCCAAAGAGATCTAGACACTGGCATCGTGTATGTGAATGCCGGGACGACAGGTGCTGAGATCCACTTGCCATTTGGCGGGTCGAAAGGAACAGGAAATGGCCATCGTGATTCAGGTGTTGCCGCGCTTGATGTCTTTACCGAATGGAAAAGTGTGTACATTGATTTTAGCGGGAAATTGCAAAGGGCTCAAATAGATATGGAGTAAGGGAGGGCGGATAGGCATTGAGGACTCTTCAAGGCTTATCCGCCAGCTGTTCCAAAGCAGGAAGGGTTATATAAATGCTTTCAAAAATAGGACGCGTAAGGGGGAGGAAGAGTCATGAAGGTTGCAGTCCTCGGGGCAGGGTTGATGGGAAAAGAAGCCGCTAGGGATTTAGTGGGCAGCAAAGGCGTTCAACAAGTCACGCTGGCCGATGTCAATTTGGCAGCAGCTGAGCAAGTATGCCGGCAGTTAGACTCGAAGAAATTGAAAGCTTGTTTTCTGGATGCCTCCAATAAAGAACAGCTGGCCTATCTGATGAGGCAGCACGATGTTGTCATTAACGCTCTTTTTTATTCATTTAATGAAATCGTCGCGAAAACAGCGATTGAAGCTGGTGTCAGTTCACTGGACCTTGGAGGCCATATTGGTCATATGACAGACAAGGTGCTTGCGCTGCATCAACAAGCGAAGCAAGCTGGTGTCACTATTATTCCTGACCTCGGTGTTGCGCCGGGAATGATTAATATTTTATCAGGGTACGGGGCAAGCAAGCTTGATCGCATCGAATCGCTTAAGCTGTATGTTGGGGGAATTCCGCTGCGTCCGGAGCCGCCTTTAGCCTATAATCACGTCTTCTCCATGGAAGGTGTGTTCGATCATTACACGGATCCTTCCTTCATTATTCGTAATGGCATTAAACAAACCATTCCATCTTTATCAGAAGTTGAACCCATCTATTTCGAAAAGTTTGGTCCACTCGAAGCCTTTCATACCGCTGGCGGAACGTCTACTCTATCACTAACTTACCCTCACCTCACCACTCTTGAATATAAAACCATTCGTTACCCAGGCCATGCCGAAAAGTTTAAATTGCTTGTTGATTTAAATTTAACCCGCAATGATTATGAAGTAGAAATAAAAGGACAAAAGATCAAACCGCGAGACGTTTTACTGAAAGCGTTGGCCCCTATTGTTGACTTGAAAGATAAAGAGGATGCGGTGTTATTGAGAGTGATCGTTGAAGGCCAAAAGAATGGCCAGACAAAAACATATGAATATGAGATGTGCACATTTAAAAACCGTCTGACAAACGTAACGGCCATGGCCAGAGCAACAGCCAATACGATCTCTGTGGTCGCACAAATGATTGGAAATGGTACCCTCAAAAAGAAAGGGGTGTTTGCACCGGAACAAATTGTGCCGGGCAAGGAATATATCGAGGAAATGGCAAAGCGTGATGTTCATATCTTAGAAAAAACAGATTCGGCAGAGTCCAGAGTGAATGTTTAAAATGGAAATGCGATCCATGTGACTATTCCCCCTTTACAAAGAGGGGATTTTTTTGTTATTTTTTCATTATCGGTTTTCAATAACGATTTTCGATATTGGAGGGAAGATATGGAAGATAAGGTGCTCAGAAAGCTATTTTTAGGGTTTATCCAAATACATATTCTTCACCATGCGAAGGAGCATCCCGTGTATGGATTATGGATGCTTGAGGAGTTAAAGGAGCACGGATACTCTATGAGTGCCGGAACGCTCTATCCCATTTTTCATCAGATGGAGAAAGATGGCCTTCTTTTGATGGAGAAGAAAAAAGTGGACGGAAAGATCCGCAAATATTATCAAACGACTGAAAAAGGGAATCATGTGCTGCAAGAAGCAAGGGAAAAAGCATATGAATTATTTCGCGAAATCAAGGAATAAGGAGTGGAAGAATGAATCAACCAATGAGCAGGCTAAAGCTGCTGATGGAATTATTTATGGTGTCAACGAGACTTGGATTAAGCTCTTTTGGAGGTCCCATTGCTCATCTCGGATACTTTCACGAGGAATATATCCGCCGCAGAAAATGGATGGATGAAAAAAGCTACGCTGATTTAGTGGCGCTGTGCCAGTTTCTGCCGGGGCCAGCGAGTTCTCAGGTCGGTATCGGCATTGGTGTCATGCGTGCCGGCTGGATAGGAGGGATTGTTTCCTTTCTTGGATTTACCATGCCATCAGTGATTGCTTTAATCCTATTTGCTATTCTTTTGCAGGGGATTGATGTGAAAGACGCTGGCTGGATACACGGATTGAAAATCGTTGCAGTGGCAGTTGTCGCTCATGCAATAATGGGCATGGCTCAAAAGCTGACGCCAGATTTAACGAAAAAGGCGATTGCCCTCGCCGTGCTGGTGGCGATGCTGATATGGCCGTCCACTTGGGTTCAGGTCGGATTAATTCTTGCTGCGGCTATCTTTGGATTTATTTACTTTAAACAAGAAAAAAAGACTGAAGACTCGGCGCTGTCTGTGCAGCTGTCAAAACGATTTGCGGGAATTTGTTTGGCGCTGTTCTTCGGCCTTCTCATTGCTCTTCCCATTTTAAGAGAAGTGACAGCTTATGATTGGATTGCTTTATTTGACAGTTTCTATCGGTCGGGTTCATTAGTCTTCGGCGGCGGGCATGTAGTACTTCCGCTGCTTGAACAGGAATTTGTCCCGTCCGGCTGGATTACGAAAGAAGATTTCTTGGCAGGATATGGAGCCACGCAGGCTGTACCGGGACCATTGTTTACATTTGCCGCTTATTTAGGAGCAGTGATGGGCGGATGGACAGGCGGATTGCTGGCGACAGCCGCTATTTTCCTGCCGGCCTTTCTATTGATCTTGGGCACGCTGCCGTTTTGGGACTCTCTGCGTCGCAATCCAACGTTTAATGGAGCGTTGCAGGGAGTGAACGCCGCGGTTGTCGGTATTCTGATCGCTGCATTCTACACGCCGATTTGGGAGAGTTCTATCGGCTCACCGAAGGACTTTGCGTTTGGAGCAGTTCTGTTTAGTATGTTAGTATTCTGGAAGCTTCCTCCTTGGGTGATTGTGCTGACTGGAGCAGCTGGAGGTTTCTTGCTGCTGTAGTATGAAAGATTAGCTTCATCTCCTTTTGGATAAGATGGGAATAAAAAGGGGATGAGATGTGTGATTCGCTCCTGTATGCTGATCATGCTACTATTTGGACTTTCAGCCTGTTCATTTGATTCGAATGAGCGGGCAGTGGGTGAAGAGTTGACAGATCAGCCTCACTCCACAAAAGTTGTTTTGCGTGAATGGAATCCGAGCGGCGAAAAGGCAGAAACAGTCCGTTATGAAACCATTTGGGCGATGGAAGACTTTTGGGCCAAATATAAAGACTGGCAGTTGGTAGACATGAATGAACACTATATGATTTTTGAGAAAAAATGAAACGAGAAAAAGCTGTTCAGCGCTGAACAGCTTTTTTCTTGATGGGAAAACATCTCCATTTATCGGATATCAGCAACTTTCGCACACATATCGGCAACTTTTAAAATTTATCAGCAACTTCCGCTGGTTTATCAGCAACTTTACAAAATTATCAGCGACTTCCGCTAGTTTATCAGCAACTTCCCTAATAGTGGCTTAATTCTTTGAAAAATCATAAACAGGCTCGTCACTTGCTTCTTTCTGTTCTCTAAACGACAGAAAGGCCGCAAATAACAGAAGCAATAAAACACTGATGATAAAAAAGAAACTGATACCAGTAAAAAACTCAATAAATAATCCCCCGAAATAAGGACCTGCTAAACTTCCGATGCTAAACGCAATTCCGCACAGGAGATTGCCTGTAGGCAGGAGGTTCTTCGGCAAGAGATCCGTCATAAAGCTGATCCCTAAAGAAAAGGTGGACCCGACTGACATGCCGGCGATAAATAAGCATACGGTTAGGGCCAAGACCGATGTTTCAAGGAAGCTTGCAGCACCAAACGACAAGCCCCCAATCAATAAAATAGACGTAAGAATTTTCCTTCTCCCATATCTGTCACTCAGAATGCCAAGTGGCAGCTGCGAAATAATTCCTCCGACCGCAAATGAAGTGAGCAATAAAGAAACATTTACAACATCGAGCCCAATCCTTAGCCCGTAAACAGGAAAACTGCCATTTAAAGATGATTCTAAAAACCCGTAGCCTAGCGGCGGGAGAAAAGCTATCCAACCGTATTTCCAGGCACTGCGAAACCGTTTCGCTGTTTCTTTCATCGAATGGATCTCAATCGATTGCTCAGGGAAATCGTTTTTCAGTAAGAATAAAAATCCCCAGCAGATGAGACACAAAACAGAAGAGACGAAGAAAGGCAGTGTTTCATGAATGTTGACTAAAGGAGCCATTAGCGGTCCCGCTGCAAAACCTACCCCAAAAAACAATCCGTAAAGTGAAATATTTCTCCCGCGCCGATGTTCTGGTGACGCTGTGGTGATCCATGTCTGGGTGCCGAAATGCAGGGCGTGATCGCCAATTCCAATCAAAAGTCTTAATGCAAACCAAAACCAAAATGATTTCCATAAAGGAAACAAAGCTAAAGAGAGGATCACGAGCCCTCCCCCAAAGATAATCACGGGTTTGTAGCCATGTTTTCTAAGCGGAGCTTCCATAAACGGTGAAATTAATAAAATCCCTATATATAAGGCAGTGGCATTTAATCCATTTAAAGAGGAGGAGACGCCATCCTTTTCCAAAATAATTGCGATTAAAGGCAGCAGCATCCCCTGGCTGAACCCTGAAACGGCGACAATGCTGATTAATATGCCAAAACGAAATTTGTTTTTATCCATCGTTGATCCTCTATTCCTTTTTTGTTCGATTCTTTCATTAATAAATGGTAAGGGTTGAAAAGAGAAAAGTCTATTCTTTTCATAGAATAGCTTTCAGTTTGAGTGATTGAGATTGATTGTTTTTGATTGTTTATGAAAGAAAATGATTGAAATTGATGGTTTTATCCATTATGATGATAGTAAGAAATTTTTACTTTCTTGAGGAGATGAAGTCGATGCTCACAGAGGAAAGACATTTAATTATTTTGCAGCTGTTGAAAGAAAAAGAAATTGTCAAAATTCAAGAGATAGCTGAAGCGACTAATTCGTCTGAGTCAACGATCAGACGGGATTTAAGCCAGCTTGAATTAGAAAAAAAATTAAAACGAGTGCATGGCGGTGCTGCCTCTGTTTCTCAAAAGCGAAATGAGCTAAGTATGATGGAAAAATCGGCTCGGTTTTTAAATGAGAAAAAAAGAATTGCCAAATACGCGGCAAGTCTGATCCAAGATGGCGACTGCATTTATCTAGATGCAGGCACCACGACATTAGAGATTATTCCTTTTATAAAAGCAAATGATGTAACCGTTGTCACCAATGGATTAACAAATGTGGAATCATTATTATCACGGGGGATTCAGACTTATATGACAGGCGGAATGCTTAAGCCAAAAACGAAGGCGTTCATTGGCCGGGGCGCATGGCTTGGTCTCCAGCAATATAATTTCGACAAATGCTTCATAGGGGTCAACGGCATTCATTATGAATCTGGGCTGACAACGCCAGATCCGGAAGAAGCATTTATAAAGAAACAAGCGATTACGCAGTCTCAGGAAGTATTTATTGTGGCTGACAGCTCTAAATTTAATCAAAGCACGTTCGCATATATTGCGAGCTTAAAGTCAGGAACAATATTGACGGACGAGGTAGATTCGGAATTACTTACAGTCTATCAAGATCAAACAACAATAAAGGTAGTGAATCCATGATTTATACATGTACATTGAACCCTTCTGTTGACTATATCGTCAAAGTAGAAGATTTCCAGCTTGGCAGCTTAAACCGTTCTTCAGAAACGCACTTTTATGCGGGAGGCAAGGGGATCAATGTTTCGCGGGTTTTAAACCGGCTTGGCGTTGAGAATACGGCACTTGGCTTTGCAGGCGGCTTTACTGGAAGCTTTATCAAAGAGGCGCTGGATCAAGAAGGTGTTACACACGATTTCTCACCCATACAAAACGAGACACGAATCAATGTAAAAATGAAAACGGATGCAGAAACGGAAATCAATAGTGAGGGTCCAGCCATTACTGAGGGAGAAGCGGAACAGCTGGTGCAAAAAGTGGCTCAGTTACACGAGAATGATGTATTAATTCTAGCAGGCAGCATTCCTCCTTCTCTTCCGAAAGACTACTATGCCTCTTTAATGAAAACAGCGAAAGATAGAGGGTGCAAAGTAGTGCTCGACACAAGCGGCGAGGCGCTGAAAGAATTATTGCCTTACAAGCCTTTTGTGATTAAGCCTAATCATCATGAACTGGGAGAACTGTTTCAAACCGAAGTAACGACTGTAGAGAAAGCGGTTGAACTTGGAAAAAGGCTGGTTGCCGATGGGATTGAGCATGTGCTCGTTTCAATGGCAGGTGAAGGCGCTTTATATTTGAACGCTCAATCGGTTCTGCATGCTGTTCCTCCAAAAGGAAAAGTAAAAAACTCAGTGGGGGCAGGAGATTCGATGGTGGCGGGCTTTGTCAGTCAATTGGCCAAGAACGCACCGGTAGAGACAGCTTTTTTATTTAGTCTAGCTGCAGGAAGTGCCACGGCTTTTTTAGATGATTTATGCACGAAGGAAAAGGTAGAAGAGTTGCTTCAGGATGTGCAAGTGACGATCTTAGAACAGGGGGAATAAGCTTGAAAATTACTGATTTGTTGAAAAGAGACACGATGATTATTGATTTGCAGTCAACGGACAAAGAATCGGTTATTAATGAATTAGTCAGCAAATTGGCCAAGGCCGGGCGCTTGGATGATGAGCAAGCATATAAAGAAGCGATCTTGGCGAGAGAAGCCCAGAGCACAACGGGAATCGGCGAAGGAATTGCGATTCCACATGCCAAAACAGCTGCCGTAAAAGAGCCGGCTATAGCGTTCGGCCGTTCCAAAGCAGGTATTGATTATGAAGCGCTTGATGGTCAGCCAAGTCATTTGTTCTTTATGATCGCTGCCCCTGAAGGAGCGAACAATACCCATTTAGAAACGTTGTCCAGTCTATCCTCTTTTTTAATGAATCCTGATTTTCGCGCGAAATTGGATCAGGCAGAAAGCGAAGAAGAGATCCTCGCCGCTTTTGATGCAGAAGAAGGTGAAGAGGTGCAAGAGGAAGAGGCGGCGCCAGCAGGTAATCAGGCGAAAATTCTTGCTGTTACCGCCTGTCCAACCGGCATTGCTCATACGTATATGGCGGCAGATGCTTTGAAAGCGAAAGCGAAAGAAATGGATGTCAATCTTAAAGTGGAAACGAATGGTTCGAGCGGTGTGAAAAATGGACTGACAGCAGAGGATATAGCTGATGCGACCGCTATTATAGTCGCTGCGGATAAACAAGTCGATATGGAGCGGTTTAACGGCAAGCATGTGATTCAAGTGCCGGTGGCTCAAGGAATACGAAACCCTCAAAAATTAATCGAACAGGCCATGAAACAAGACGCGCCCATTTATAAGAGTGACCGATCAGCTGGCGGAGAAGATAAAGCAGCTCCAGCAGAACGAAGCGGGTTTTATAAGCATTTAATGAGCGGTGTATCGAATATGCTTCCATTCGTAGTGGGCGGCGGAATTCTTATTGCTCTATCTTTCATTTTCGGCATCGAAGCGCATAAGCCGGATGATCCTTCCTATCATCCATTAGCGAAAGTATTAATGGATATTGGCGGCGGAAATGCTTTCGCCTTAATGATTCCTGTTCTTGCTGGTTTTATTGCTATGAGTATTGCGGATCGTCCTGGTTTTGCACCGGGAATGGTCGGCGGGTTTATGGCGGCAAATGGCGGTGCTGGTTTTCTTGGCGGATTAATTGCCGGTTTCTTAGCCGGATATTTGGTGCTTGGATTGAAACGGGTGTTCAAAGGGCTGCCACAATCGCTCGATGGCATTAAACCGGTTCTGCTTTATCCGCTATTTGGTATTTTATTAACGGGACTAATTATGATTTACATCGTCATGGATCCAGTGAAAGCCTTAAACGAATGGCTGACGGGCGTGTTAGGAGAGATGGGCAAAGGAAACTTGGTGCTGCTTGGACTGATCCTTGGCGGAATGATGGCGATCGACATGGGCGGTCCGATCAATAAAGCAGCCTTTACATTCGGCATTGCTATGATTGATGCAGGAAATTTCGCACCGCATGCTGCTATTATGGCTGGGGGAATGGTGCCTCCTTTAGGGTTGGCGCTTGCGACTACGTTATTTAAGAAGAAATTTACTCAGCAAGAACGAGATGCGGGAAAGACGTGCTATGTCATGGGAGCCTCTTTTATAACAGAAGGAGCGATTCCATTTGCTGCAGCAGATCCGGGACGCGTGATTCCCTCTGTTGTAGCGGGGGCAGCGGTAGCCGGCGCGTTAACGATGATCTTTGGAATTGGACTTCCTGCTCCTCATGGCGGTTTGTTCGTTTTCCCGATTGTGAACGGCAATCCACTTCTATACTTTCTTGCTGTAGCTGTCGGTGCAATTGTAACCGCTGTTATGGTAGGCGTCTTAAAGAAGCCTGTGAAGTAAGATGAATGAAAGTCAAAAGGTCTTTGCGGTTTTCCGTGAAGACCTTTTTTATTTGGTTTGATGAGTCAGAAAAAAGTGCGCATTTGTATTTGTTTTCCCCACTCAGAAGGAATGGTATGATAAAATGGAGGTTAGTGTTTAAAGGAGAGAGAGCATTTGTATGAGTATATAAAAGGCAGTGTAGAATTTGTAGGTCCTGAGTATGTCGTGATTGAAAACGGCGGCATTGGCTATCAAATTCTGACGCCTAATCCATTTGTGTTTTCAAAAAGTGAAAAACAGGTCATTACTATATATGTGTATCAGCATGTGCGAGAAGACATACTGGCATTATACGGGTTCGCTTACATTGAAGAAAAGCGGATGTTTGAAAAGCTGATCTCTGTGTCAGGGATTGGACCAAAGGGGGCTTTAGCTGTTTTAGCGAGCGGGGAACCCCAGCAGGTGATCACCGCGATTGAGCAGGAAGATGAAGGGTTCCTTACGAAGTTTCCTGGTGTCGGGAAAAAGACGGCACGCCAAATGATTCTTGATTTAAAAGGCAAGCTGCAGGATGTCGTGCCTGAGTATTTCCCGAACCTATTTAATGCAGAGGAAAGTGAAAAGAAAGCGTCCGTCACTGCGGAGCTTGATGAAGCCTTGCTTGCACTAGAAGCACTTGGCTATTCGGCAAGGGAGATCAAAAAAATTACGAACAAGCTAAAAGAGGAAGAAATGACAACAGATCAATATATCCGTAAAGGCCTGCAGCTGTTGTTGAAAGGCTGATGTTAAGGGAGGGATCGTGCGATGGAAGACCGGCTTGTATCTGGAAGTGCAGAGATGGAAGAAGTCTACGAAGAGCAATCGCTGCGCCCGCAAACGCTCAAGCAATATATTGGGCAGGATAAAGTCAAACATAATCTCGAAATTTTTATTGAAGCGGCCAGGCAGCGTGAAGAAACGCTCGACCATGTGCTGTTATACGGTCCTCCGGGTCTGGGTAAAACCACTCTTGCCGCCGTCATTGCCAACGAAATGGGCGTGCAGCTGAGAACGACAGCCGGTCCCGCGATTGAACGGCCAGGAGACTTGGCAGCTGTACTGACGGCGCTTGAACCTGGGGATGTTCTGTTCATTGACGAAATTCACCGGCTGCCGCGTTCGATTGAAGAAGTGCTGTATCCGGCCATGGAGGATTATTGTCTCGATATCGTGATCGGCAAAGGCCCAAGTGCAAGGTCCGTCCGTTTAGACTTGCCGCCCTTTACGCTCATTGGCGCGACTACTAGAGCAGGCTCATTATCCGCCCCTCTTCGCGACCGTTTCGGCGTATTATCACGGCTTGAGTATTATAGTGAGGAACAGCTGAAGGAAGTCGTCATGCGAACAGCGGATATTTTCCAAACGGAAATTGCTCCTGAAGGCGCTGCAGAAATTGCCAGACGCTCAAGGGGAACACCGCGAATTGCCAACCGGCTGCTGAAGCGAGTCCGAGACTACGCTCAAGTTAGAGGTGACGGTATTATCACGCATGGTATAGCTGATGAAGCATTGGAACTTTTACAGGTCGACCGTATGGGACTGGATCATATTGATCATAAACTGCTGAAGGCGATCATTGAACGATTCCGCGGAGGTCCTGTCGGCATTGAAACGATTGCCGCAAGCATTGGGGAAGAGGCCGTTACGATTGAAGATGTGTATGAGCCTTATCTTTTGCAAATTGGGTTTTTACAGCGAACGCCAAGAGGCCGCATTGTCAGTGATCTAGTCTATCGGCATTTTCAGATGGAGGTGCCGACAGAATGAGCGGAATTGGCAAAACGCTGATGATGGTAGGTGTCATTATATTTGTCGTTGGACTCCTCATGCAATTTATCAAAATTGGCAAGCTCCCCGGGGATATCTATATTAAAAAAGGCAATACCTCGTTTTATTTTCCGATTATGACATCGATTCTTTTAAGCGTCGTGTTATCTTTGATCTTTTATCTAATCGGCAAATGGAAATAACATAGTGAAGTAAGGGTGAAGAAAGTGAAAGTAGAAGATTTTGATTTCGACCTGCCGGAAGAACTGATTGCACAGACTCCTTTAGAAGAACGTGCGACAAGCCGGCTAATGGTATTAAATAAAGAAAGCGGCAAAACTGCGCATTCCGTGTTCAAGAATATTACAGATTATCTTAAGCCTGGCGATTGTCTGGTGTTAAACGATACGCGCGTGCTCCCGGCAAGACTGTACGGTTTGAAAGCTGATACAGGCGCGAAAATTGAAGTGCTCTTGTTAAAACAGGAAGCGTCCGATCAATGGGAAACGCTCGTTAAACCGGCGAAAAGAATTAAGACCGGCAGTACGATTGAATTCGGGGACGGCCGCCTGAAAGCGGTTTGTGTCGGTGAAAAAGAACACGGTGGACGGATTCTTGAGTTTTCATATGACGGCATCTTTTATGAAGTGCTTGATGAACTGGGTGAAATGCCGCTGCCTCCTTATATTAAAGAACAGCTCGAAGAAAAAGACCGTTATCAAACGGTGTTCGCGAAAGAACGCGGTTCTGCTGCGGCTCCGACAGCGGGCCTTCACTTTACGGAAGAGCTGCTTGAAGAAATACGAGAAATGGGTGTGCATATTGCCTTCATTACCTTGCATGTAGGGCTCGGCACATTCCGTCCGGTTTCAGTTGACAGCATTGAAGAACATGATATGCACGCTGAATTTTATCAAGTGACTGAAGGCACCGCGCGTTTAATTAACGAAGTGAAAGAAAAAGGCGGACGCATCATTAGTGTCGGAACCACTTCCACGCGCACGCTTGAAACAGTTGCGCGAGATCATGGCGGGAAAATGGAAGCGGCGAGCGGCTGGACCGATATCTTTATTTATCCGGGGTTTACTTTCCAAGCGATTGATGGGATGATCACCAATTTCCATTTGCCGAAGTCGACATTGATTATGCTGATCAGTGCACTTGCCGGACAAGAAAATGTGCTGAAGGCATATAAGGAAGCTGTAGATGAACGCTACCGCTTTTTCAGCTTTGGCGACGCTATGTTCATCTATTAACACCGTTGCAGTAAAATTCAGCAAGAGAACAGGAAGGAGCTGCAGATTTTGTCAGCTATTAAATATGAATTAATTAAAACATGTAAACAAACCGGTGCTCGTTTGGGACGAGTTCACACACCACATGGAAGCTTTGAAACGCCAGTATTTATGCCGGTTGGAACATTAGCTACTGTCAAAACGATGTCACCTGAAGATGTAAAAGAAATGGGTGCGAACATTATTCTAAGCAACACGTATCATTTATGGCTGCGCCCAGGAAACGATATTATTAAGGAAGCGGGCGGACTTCATAAATTTATGAACTGGGACCGCGCGATTTTAACCGATTCCGGCGGATTCCAAGTATTCAGCTTAAGTGAATTCCGTAAAATTGAAGAAGAAGGCGTGCACTTCCGCAATCATTTGAACGGAGATAAACTGTTCTTGTCTCCTGAAAAAGCGATGGAGATTCAAAACGATCTAGGGTCTGATATTATGATGGCATTTGATGAATGTCCGCCATACCCTGCAGAATATGATTATATGAAGCGTTCTGTGGAACGGACTTCTCGCTGGGCGGAAAGATGCTTACAAGCGCATAAGCGTCCGGAAGACCAAGGATTATTCGGTATTGTGCAAGGCGGGGAATATGAAGATCTTCGCCGTCAAAGTGCGGCCGACCTAGTCTCGATGGATTTTCCTGGCTATGCGATCGGCGGACTGTCTGTCGGTGAGCCGAAAGATGTCATGAACCGTGTACTTGATTTCACGACTCCATACTTACCTTCTGATAAACCTCGTTACTTAATGGGTGTTGGTTCTCCAGATTCATTAATTGACGGGGCGATGAGAGGCGTCGATATGTTTGACTGTGTGCTTCCGACTCGTATTGCGAGAAACGGAACGCTGATGACAAGTGAAGGGCGCTTAGTCGTGAAGAATGCTAAGTTTGCGCGTGATTTTGGACCGCTCGATGAAAATTGTGACTGCTATACTTGCCGGAATTATTCCCGTGCTTATATTCGTCACTTGATTCGCACGAATGAGACGTTTGGAATTAGGCTTACAACTTACCATAACCTTCATTTTCTGATAAAATTAATGGAACAAGTAAGAGAAGCGATCCGAGAAGACCGCTTAGGCGATTTTAGAGAAGAATTCTTTGAGAAGTACGGCTTCAATCGTCCGGATGCGAAAAACTTCTAATTCCGGTTGCTTTAGAAAGGGGTGAAACAAACAATGCAATCAATTTTGATGTTAGTATTGATGTTTGCTTTATTTTATTTCCTGCTGATCCGTCCGCAGCAAAAGCGTCAGAAAGCTGTAATGGAAATGCAAAATAATCTGCAAAAAGGCGACAAGATCGTAACTATTGGCGGTCTTCATGGCTTTATCGATGCGATCGAAGAAGGATCTGTCGTGATTAAATGCGGAGATGGCAGCCGTCTTACATACGATCGTTCAGCGGTTCGTGAAGTAGTGGAAAAGTCAGCGTTTTAATTCGAAAAAGGAACAGCCGGTAACTGGCTGTTCCTTTTTTGATGGATTTATTGCTTGGTTCCTTTCGATAAATTCACGCCAAGCACGCCTCCCATCATCGCAGTGACGATGAAGCAAATGTGATAAACCATTTGTTCCCACTTAAACAAAGAATCATAACCGAGAAATTGGTACAGTATAAGGATCAGGCTATAAAGAATCCCCGTTAATCCTCCGGTAATCCAGCCTTTTCTTCCAGACTTGCTTCCGGCAATCGCCCCTCCAATAAACAGAGAGAGAAACGAAGCTAAAGTAATGGCCATAGAGAGAGAAGATTCATTAAAAGAGCTGAATTTTAAGATAAGGGAAAAAAGCAAGCTGCACATAAAGGCTAAAGTAAATACGGCCATTGTTCCATACATGACGCTGTTTGAGAAAGACTTCATTAAAATATCCTCCTTATTTTCCATTGTTTTTATTTCATGATTTTAAGATGCTGACTCATACTATATGTAAATCCCTTAACCATGAAAGGAGAAAAAATGGTTTATTGGACAATCGGATTTCGTGCGCTGTTTTTGTACATTGTCATTTTATTAGTATTCCGGCTGATGGGCCGAAGAGAGATCGGCGAGTTAAGTATTTTAGATTTAGTTGTATTCATTATGATCGGCGAAATGGCAGTTGTAGCCATAGAGCAGCCAGAGACCTCGCTCATGCAAGCTTTGTTTCCGATTCTTCTGTTAGTAGGGGTTCAGATTCTATTTGCCTATGCTTCATTAAAAAGTAAAAAGTTTCGTGAGATCATTGACGGCCGCCCCGAAATTATTATTAATAATGGCCAAATTGATGAACAGGCCATGAGAAGGCAGCGATATAACTTTCATGATTTGCTCCTGCAGCTACGAGAAAAAGACATTCGGCATATAGATGATGTAGAATTTGCCATTTTAGAAACATCTGGGAGCCTGTCGATCTTAAAGAAAGATAAGAAAGAAAAAGGTTCGTTTACGCTGCCGCTCATTATTGATGGCGACATTCAGTATGAGCATTTGAAAAAAATCCGCCAAACCGAAGAATGGCTGATGAGCAATTTAGCTGAGCGCGGCTACTTAGATCTCTCCGTTATTTCCTTTTGCAGCTTCCATAATGGCACTTTCTTTATTGACGAGAATAATCATTGAGAGTGAATGCTTTACTTTACTTTCACAAAAGGGAGCCTCGTCAGATCAGATTTAGTAATCAGACCAAACAGGATCGATAAAACAGAATAAATGATGGCTGTGATTCCTAGCCCTGCCACTAATGACTGAGCTGAATGCTGCCCGGACAAGAAAGATTGATTGATCCAATGGCTGCCCATAAGAGTTAAGAACAAGACAACTAAGAACTTTCCATACTGGCGCATATCGACCGTCATTGAAATTGTTTTAAAGACGACCGCTAGATGGAGCAGGGTAACGAGCAAGATTCCGCAAGCCATTCCGAGTGCGGCCCCGTAGATGCCAAACTGCTGCTGCGAAGCGAAAGCAAAGATAACCGCAAGCTTGACTGCCGCTCCAATCAAACTGTTAATCATGGCCGCATTGGCTAAATTCAGCGCCTGCAGGACAGCTTGAAGCGGTCCCTGATAATAATAAAATAAGAAAAACGGGGCCATCAGCTGGATAAAGCGGGCGCCATTTTCGGAGTTATACATAAAGTACATTAAAGGTTCCGCATATAAATAAAGAAGCAGTACGGCCAGTCCCCCTGTCACAAGGCAAAAGCGGAGTGCTTCCTGCACCCGATGTTCTAATGTTTGATAATGCTTTTTCGTATAGGCCTCACTGATCGCCGGAACGAGAGAAGTGGATAAGGCCAAAGTGACAAAGGAGGGCAAAAACATAACTGGTAAAGCATAGCCGGTTAAAATCCCGTATTCCTTTGTAGCAACCGCGGCGGTGATGCCTGCGATGGCCAGACTCTGTGTCACAACAATGGGTTCAAAAAACCATGACAGCGAACCCACCATTCGGCTCCCTGTGGATGGCAGGGCGACTTCCATTAATTCGCGAAAGGTTTCCTTCCCGGAATGGATGGATGTAAAAAACCGCCGGCGGATGCGAAATGTTTTACTGATCTTAAACATCATTAATAAATATACAAGCGAGGCTAATTCTCCTAAGGCAGTGGCAGCCATCGCTCCTGCTGCTGCATATTCTACCCCGTAAGGCAGAAATTTCTTGGCTAGTATATAAATAAGAAAGATCCTGACTAGCTGTTCAATAATTTGTGAGACAGCGGCGGGCTTCATATTTTGCCTGCCTTGGAAATACCCCCTTAACACAGAGGAAATCGCTATGACCGGAATGACGGGCGCAATCGCCACTAATGGATAATATGTGCGCGGATCGGTAAATAACACTTTTGATAAATAAGGAGCCATCCATATCAGGCAGGGAGTAAAGATAAGTGACAAGCCGCCGGTAATGGCAAGAGAAACGGCGAGTATTCTTTTCATCTTCGCTGTATCACCAGAAGCATCGGCTGCCGCTATACTCCTTGAAATGGCGACAGGCAATCCGAACTGCGTGATCGTGACAACTAAAATGAACGTTGGAAAAACCATCATAAATAGGCCGACGCCTTCTTCTCCTATGATCCTTGCTACAACCATCCGATTGACAAAGCCGAGGATTTTTGTAATAAATATGGCTGCCATTAATATCATTGTGCCTTTTAAAAACTTCGACATCTTTCCCCCTGCCTTCTCAAAAGTAATAATTTGCTTTACAATGATATATATGCCAGAAATGTGGGCAAGCATGACAGGTTAATCATTTCTTTTGCAGGTGAAGGTAAGAAGACTGCTGATTTAAAAGTAAATACAATAAAAAAGGGGATGGGGATTGATGGCGGGAAAACACCCTTACGAACAGTATTTTCATCAGCTGCTGCCGGCTTTAACGAGCAAGGTGGAAGAGTTCCGTTTATTGGAATACGGAACAATTGATATTGCGTCTTTGTGGGATTATTTGCTTAAGAAAAAATGGAAGAAGCCTGTTGAAGGAGTACATATGTACAGTTTGGTTTCTGATATTGTTTCAATGAAGCCTGGAGATTTTATGAATTATGCGACCATAGAAGCGTTTCGTTCACCTGATTGGCTGGAGGAAGTGAATCAAGAAGAACTGCAGGAATTGCTTTATCCGAAAAATTGACAGGTGTAATTTTCTGCTTCATAATAGTTTTGTTAAGGAATTCTGGTAGGCCTTTACCAGAATTTTTTTTGAAAAAAGAAGGAATTTATCATTTTTAGCAGGTCGGCTAGACCATAAGGAGGAACTTACATAATGGTAAAACGCAGCCGGATCGTAGCCTTTTTCCTGATTGTATTATTAATTGCAAGCGGCATTGGGCTTACGGCGAAGGACATTGTGAAAGATATAAAGCTTGGGCTCGATCTCCAAGGCGGGTTCGAAGTTTTATATGAAGTAAAGCCAGCAAAACCGGGGCAAAAGATCACGGAAGAATCAGTGAAAGACACTGCAGATGCGCTTGATAAACGGATCAACGTATTGGGTGTAAGCGAGCCAAGCATTCAAATTGAAGAAGGCAACCGCATACGCGTGCAGCTTGCTGGAGTAGAAGATCAAAGCCAAGCACGAGAGCTATTATCCACACAGGCTAATCTTTCATTCAGGGATGTCAATGATAAACTGATGATGGACGGATCTGATCTCGTTCAAGGAGGGGCTTCCCAGTCTTTCACCGAACAAGGTCAGCCGAATGTAGCAATCAAGCTGAAAGATAAACAGAAATTCAAAGAAGTAACTGAAAAGATTGTCAGCATGGCACCTAATAACCAGTTAGTCATCTGGCTTGATTTTGAAGAGGGAAAAGATTCCTTCCAAAAAGAGATTCAAAAGAAAGATCCTAAATTCTTATCGGCACCAAATGTAAGTGAAGTCTTCAATACGGATGAAGTAACCATTGAAGGAAACTTTAAAATCGAAGAAGCACAAAACCTGGCGTCACTGCTTAAAGCAGGAGCATTGCCGGTTAAATTGGATGAGATTTACTCTACATCCGTGGGTGCATCATTTGGTGAAAAAGCATTAGACAAAACGATTTTTGCCGGAATTGTCGGCATCGCGATTATCTTCTTGTTTATGCTGTTTTATTACCGTTTACCTGGTCTTATTGCAACGATTACCTTATCTATTTACATTTACTTGATTCTATTAATCTTTGATTTAATGAATGGTGTGCTGACGCTTCCTGGTATTGCCGCCCTTATTCTTGGGGTTGGGATGGCAGTGGACGCCAACATCATTACGTATGAACGGATTAAAGAAGAAATTAAAGTGGGCAGAACCATTCGCGCCGCTTTCCAGGCAGGAAATAAAAACTCATTTTTAACGATTCTAGATGCCAACGTTACGACGATTCTTGCTGGAGCTGTTTTGTTCTTCTTCGGGACAAGCTCAGTTAAAGGATTTGCGACGATGCTGATCATCAGTATCACCATGAGTTTTATCACAGCAATCTGGGGTTCACGTCTATTCTTAGGGCTATTTGTCCAAAGCGGCTGGCTGAAAGGCAAGCCAGGATTGTTTGGAGTGAACAAGAAAGAGATTAAAGATATTTCAGAAGGCTACGACACACTGGACTTGCCGACGAAATTTGATGGATTTGATTTTGTTAAGGTTCACCGCAAGTTTTTTGCCGCATCGATCATTGCCATTACGGCTGGATTGATCATATTAGCGGTCTTCCGATTAAACTTAGGCATTGACTTCTCAAGCGGTACGCGTGTGGAAATGATGTCCAAGCAGCCGCTGACAGAAGAGGCGGTTTCTAAAGATTTAGAGAAAGTAGGCTTGTCTACAGACGATATTGTGCTGTCAGGAGACAATAAAGATATGGGTGTTGCCCGCTTTAAAGAAGCATTGTCGAAAGATCAAATTGCCGATTTAAAAGCGCATTTTTCTAAGAAATATGGCAGTGAGCCAAGTGTAAGCACCGTATCACCGATTGTCGGAAAAGAACTGGCGAAAAACGCAATGAAAGCTTTGGCGATTGCATCGATAGGGATTATCCTCTATGTCACGCTGCGCTTTGAAGTCTATATGGCGCTTGCAGCCATTGTGGCCTTGCTGCACGATTCCTTCTTTATTATCGCGTTCTTCAGCCTGACGCGGTTAGAAGTAGATATCACTTTTATCGCCGCGGTATTGACCATTGTCGGTTATTCCATTAATGATACGATCGTTACCTTTGACCGTATCCGTGAAAACATGGCGAAGAAACGCAAAATTAAAATGCCAGAAGAACTGGATGAAGTCGTTAACCAGAGCTTACGCCAGACGATTACACGTTCGATTAATACCGTATTAACGGTTGTCATTGCTGTTGTGGCCTTGCTGCTGTTAGGCAGTGAATCCATTCGCAACTTCTCTGTGGCCCTATTAGTCGGGTTAATTGCGGGAACGTACTCTTCTGTTTTCATCGCGGCACAGCTATGGCTCGTGTGGAAGAAGAAAGAACTGAAGAAAAAAGGCTCTTTACTTACTCGAAAAGAGAAAAAAGAGTGGAGCGACGAACCGCAAGTGTAAGAAGGATAGACTTTAAATTAAACCGGATCAAATGCCCGTGTTGACATGGGCAATTTGATCCGGTTTTTTTGATTGAGTGAAAAGAAAGCGGCAGTGAATGTAAAGAAACAGGAGCGAGTGTAAAGACACCTGATTAAGTGAATATAAAGAATGAACGAGGGATAAGAAATACCTGAATGTAACCAAACACTATCTTTATGAAAATATCCGCCTCAATATTCGTTAAAGGTCCGTTTCATTTTATTTTTATCATGCATTGTCTATAATGGTACTACTGAAAAAATTTAGGAGTGAGCCATGATGCAGCAGGAAGAACGTTTTAAAAAAGCAGAGTTTGCCGCAATGGTAGGGATTGTCGGCAATATTGCCCTGGCGATTATTAAATGGGTCTGTGGAATTGCCGGGAACAGCCGGGCATTGATTGCTGATGCGGCTCATTCTGCTTCGGATGTGGCAGGTTCATTGGCCGTGTTCATTGGTCTTAGGGCAGCCAAGCAGCCTCCTGATGAGGATCATCCGTACGGTCATGGAAAAGCAGAGTCTGTTGCGGCCATTATTGTCGCGGTGCTGCTTGCGCTGGTCGGCGTAGAAATTGGAATCTCGTCCATTCAATCATTTGGCCATGAGATTGAGCCGCCGAACGTTATTGCGGTGTATGCGGTCATCTTTTCAATTATTGTAAAAGAAGCGATGTTTCAATATAAGTTCCGATTGGGAAAAAGGTTAAAGAGCGATGCTTTAATAGTGAATGCCTATGAGCATCGTTCGGATGTTTTTTCTTCCATTGCCGCGCTCATTGGGATTGGAGCGGCAATTCTTGGAGGGAAGCTGAATGTGGACTGGCTTATCTATGGAGATCCAGTGGCCGGTTTATTCGTATCTTTGCTGGTGTTGAAGATGGCTTGGGAGCTCGGGAAAGAATCCATACACAATACGCTTGACCATGTCCTTCACGAAGAAGATGCGGCACACTTTCACGATATCATCCTATCTGTGCCTGGTGTAAAAAAAATCGGCACCTTGTATGCGAGAGAACACGGACATTATGTCATTATTGATTTAAAAATCTCTGTCGATCCGCATATAACTGTTGAGGAGGGCCATCGGATCGGAAAAATGGTGAAAGCAGAGCTGATGAAGGCGGCAAATGTTCAGAATGTGCTAGTCCATATCAATCCTTTCAAGGCGGAGGAAGATGATTAATCAGAAGGGCGGGAGAAGATGAAAACTCAAACAACCTTATTGCTAAGTGTTTTGTTTGCTATTGTCATTGCTATTTTTGCGGTGATTAATGTCGAACCTGTCACTGTCAATTATTTATTCGGTCAATCAGAATGGCCGCTTGTTCTTGTCATTATTTTTTCTGTTTTTATGGGCGCACTTTTATCTTTCTTGTTAAGCTTATTTAGAACACTAGGCTTACGCAGACAGAATAAAGTGCTTATCCACCAAATAGAAAATCTAAAAAAAGAATTGCACGAATTAAAACAGCGGAATCAAACAGAAGCTGGGACAGCGAAAGATGCGCATCGGACGATTCCAGATGGAGAGTAAGCAAAAGATTTATATTGTTAGAATCAGGGTGAAGTAAAAGCTTCACCCTTTTTTCTTGCCTCCTTTTGTTAATTTCTCTGCGAATGTTGTCAATTATTCTATCAGACTTTATAATAGTAATTCTGAGGGGTGAACGTATGTTAAAATCAAAAACCCGCTGGATTGTTCGTCAAACCGACGAAAAAATGCGAGATCAACTAGCAGAAGAACTGGCTGTAAGTCCAATGCTCGCCTCTTTACTAATCAACCGTGGATTGAATGATGCAGAATCAGCACGGTCTTTTTTAATGGAAAAAGGCGAGGAATTTCATGATCCCTACCTAATGCTTGGGATGGATCAAGCCGTTTCACGAATACATGAAGCCATTAAGAATGAAGAAGCCATTTTAGTCTTTGGTGATTATGATGGAGATGGTGTCACGAGTACGTCTGTGATGCTTACCGTCTTAAAAGACTTGGGAGCAAATGCAGAATTTTATATTCCGAACCGGTTTACAGAAGGATATGGCCCGAATGAACAAGCATTCCGATGGGCAAAAGATACCGGGTTTTCATTAATTATTACTGTTGATACCGGGATTTCAGCTGTCAATGAAGCGGCACTTGCGAAAGAGCTTGGGATGGATTTAATCATTACCGATCACCATGAGCCGGGTCCTGAACTTCCGGAAGCGCTAGCCATTATTCATCCGAAGCACCCGGACGGACATTATCCTTTTCATTATTTAGCGGGAGTCGGAGTCGCGTTTAAAGTGGCCCATGCTCTATATGGACATGTTCCTGAACACTTGCTGGATTTAGCTGCGATTGGCACGATTGCGGACCTCGTTCCGCTTAAGGGGGAGAACCGCAGTTTAGCGAAAGCTGGCCTTCAAAAGCTGAAGCAGACATCAAGGCCTGGAATTAACGCGCTTTGCAAACTGACAAGCACAGACAAGGCGGCGATCAATGAAGAGACGATCGGGTTTATGATTGCTCCTCGTCTCAATGCTGCTGGCAGACTGGCGGATGCTGACCCTGCTGTCGAATTGTTAATGACCGATGATGCAGAGACAGCGGCAGAACTGGCCAAGGAAATTGATTCATTAAATAAAGAGCGTCAAACCATTGTGAATGACATTACTCTTGAAGCGATGGAAATGGTAGAAAACGAGTTTCCGCCTGAAGATTATCCGGTCATCGTTATTGGAAAAGAAGGCTGGAATGCGGGTGTCATTGGAATTGTCGCTTCAAGGCTGGTAGATAAATATTATCGTCCGGCTATAGTGCTCAGCTTCGACCCGGAGACGGGAAAAGCGAAGGGGTCGGCGAGAAGTATTAAAGGGTTTGACTTGTTTAAAAATTTATCTACATGCCGGGATATTCTTCCTCATTTCGGAGGACATCCGATGGCAGCTGGAATGACGCTTGAAATAGCCAATGTGGACTTGCTGCGAGAAAGGCTGACGCAGCTTGCGGGCGAACAGCTGACAGAAGATGATTTTATCCCAATTACAGAACTCGACGCGGCTATACCGGTGGAGGATGTGACGCTTCAGGCGATTGAACAGCTCCAGAAGCTCTCGCCATATGGAATGGGCAACCCTAAGCCTCGAGTCATGATAGAAGAGGCAAATCTATCGGTTATGAAAAAAATCGGCTCAGATCAAACGCATTTAAAACTGATGCTTGAACAACAGGGTGCTACGCTTGATGGAATTGGTTTTGGCATGGGAACGTTAGCCGACCATATTGCTCCTTTTTCTAAAGTGTCTGTGATCGGTGAACTGGCCATTAATGAATGGAATAACATCAGCAAACCGCAAATATTTCTGAAGGATGTCCGGGTGAATAACTGGCAATTATTCGATGCGAGAGGACACCGCCAAATTCAGAAGTGGCTGAAAGAGATCCCTGACAAACGGGTTTTCATTACTTTTAAAGAAGAAACGCTTCATGATCTAAAGCTTCAGGATTATGAACAGGAGGTTGTTCAGATAAACAGCAGCGAACAAGCGGAACTCTTCTCAATTGACCAAAAAAATCTCGTGCTGCTCGACATGCCATCATCAGCTGAACTGATCGAGAAGCTGATGAAAAACGGTGAGCCAGAACGAGTATATGCGCATTTTCATCAGAAAGATAATCATTTCTTCAGCACGATGCCGACGAGAGAACATTTTAAATGGTTCTATGCTTTCTTGAATAAACGAAAAGTGTTTGACCTTAATACACATGGTGATGAACTCGCTAAGTATAAGGGCTGGTCAAGAGAAACGGTAGATTTTATGTCGAAAGTGTTTTTTGAGCTGGAGTTTGTTACAATGGATAAGGGATTTCTGCATTTAAATCCAGCTGCAGGTAAGCGGGATTTAAGTGAATCGCCATCCTATCAAAATAAACAAATGCAATACGAATTGGAAAATAAGCTGCTGTATTCATCCTATCAGGATTTAAAAGACTGGATGAGTCAGTATATCTATTTGCCTGTGAAGAATCGGGAGGAAGAGAACACATGGATTTAAAGCAATATGTTAAAATCGTAGAAAACTGGCCAAAGCCGGGAATTAAGTTTAAAGACATTACGCCGCTAATGGATAATGGTGATGCATTCCGTTACGCTACGGATCAAATTGTAGAGTATGCGAAAGAAAAAGAAATCGACTTAGTTGTTGGACCGGAAGCACGCGGATTTATTGTCGGCTGTCCTGTGGCTTATTCATTAGGAGTGGGTTTTGCACCTGTGCGTAAAGAAGGCAAACTTCCTCGCGAAACAGTGAAAGTGGATTATGGATTGGAATACGGCAAAGATGTCTTAACCATTCATAAAGATGCAGTAAAACCAGGACAGCGCGTATTAATTACCGATGACCTATTAGCAACGGGAGGCACGATTGAGGCGACTATTCAGCTTGTTGAACAATTAGGCGGAGTCGTTGCTGGAATTGCCTTTTTAATTGAGCTTAAATATTTGGATGGCATGGATAAGCTTGATGGATATGATGTTGTTTCGTTAATGTCTTATGAATAATTTTAAGAAGTGAGCGCTTTTATTAAGTGCTCTCTTTTTTATAAATCAAGCAAATGAATGAATAATTAATCTTTTTATAAATAGAAAGAAATTTTTTGGTGTGACAAATTTCGTCATTTTTTTTGAAATTCTCGATAAAATGCGCAAGATGGCTTTACATCTAGCTGTTTTTTTTCGATAATAAGAACAATTAGTTTTTTTACAAAGAAGCGGACTAAATAATCTTATAAATGATAAAGGTGAGTAAACATATGGCGAAAGATCAAGTATTAACCGCCGAACAAGTGATTGAACGGACAAGTCAATACCTAAATGAGGAACATGTGGAGTTTGTCAGAAAAGCCTATCGTTATGCGGAGGCAGCGCATAGTGAGCAGTATCGTAAATCGGGAGAGCCGTACATTATTCACCCGATTCAAGTAGCGGGAATTCTTGCGGATTTAGAAATGGATCCGGCAACCGTCGCAGCAGGTTTTTTACATGATGTGGTGGAAGATACCGATATTTCGCTTGATGATATGGCAGATGCTTTTGGTAAAGAAGTAACCATGCTTGTTGATGGAGTAACGAAGCTTGGGAAAATTAAATATAAGTCAAAAGAAGAACAGCAGGCGGAAAATCACCGCAAAATGTTTGTTGCTATGGCCCAAGACATCCGTGTCATTTTAATCAAGCTTGCGGATCGGCTTCACAATATGCGCACTCTTAAACATCTACCTCATGAAAAACAGCGGCGTATTTCCAATGAAACACTTGAAATTTTCGCTCCTTTAGCTCACCGCCTTGGTATTTCAAAGATTAAATGGGAGCTTGAAGATACATCCTTGCGTTACTTAAATCCGCAGCAGTATTACCGGATTGTTAACTTAATGAAGAGGAAACGCGAAGAGCGCGAGCAATATTTAGATGAAGTGGTTGGAGGTGTGAAGGCCCGCCTCGATGAATTATCGATTGATGCGGAACTGTCGGGACGTCCGAAGCACATCTATAGTATTTACCGTAAAATGGCGCTGCAGCATAAGCAATTTAACGAGATTTATGATTTGCTTGCTGTGCGGATCGTTGTCGACAGCATTAAGGATTGCTACGCTGTGCTCGGAATCATCCACACATGCTGGAAGCCGATGCCCGGACGATTTAAAGATTATATCGCGATGCCAAAAACAAATATGTACCAATCGCTCCATACGACCGTTATTGGCCCAAAAGGCGATCCGTTAGAAGTACAAATCCGGACTCACGATATGCATCGCATTGCGGAATTTGGGGTTGCGGCTCACTGGGCCTACAAAGAAGGCCGGTCTATTGACGAGAAGGCTTCTTTTGAGAAAAAAATGTCGTGGTTTAGAGAAATCCTCGACTTCCAGAATGAATCAGCGAATGCAGAAGAATTTATGGAGTCCTTAAAAATTGATCTGTTTTCGGATATGGTATTTATTTTTACTCCAAAAGGCGATGTTTTCGAGCTGCCGTCTGGTTCAGTTCCGATAGATTTTGCCTACCGAATTCATTCGGAAATCGGCAATAAAACCATCGGCGCCAAGGTGAATGGAAAAATGGTCACCCTTGATTATGAACTAAAAACAGGGGATATTATTGAAATTTTAACATCCAAGCATTCCTATGGACCGAGCAAAGACTGGATGAAGATGGCCCAGACTTCCCAAGCAAAAAATAAGATTAAACAATTTTTCAAGAAGCAAAACCGGGAAGAAAATATGGAAAAAGGCCGCGAACAAGTTGAAAAAGAAATCCGCAACATGGACTTCGAAGTGAAAGAAGTGCTTACATCTGAAAATGTGAGCCGTGTCGCTGAAAAGTTTAACTTTTCCAATGAAGATGATATGTATGCAGCGGTGGGCTATAACGGCATAACCGCCTTGCAGGTAGTGAATAGATTAACAGAGAAGCTGCGGAAAATGAGAGATCAGGAAGCGGCTGTGGAATCTGTTAAAGAATTAAAAACGGTGACCACACCGATTAATAAGAAAAATTCAGGTGTCAAAGTAAAAGGGATCGACAATCTGCTGATTCGTTTATCAAGATGCTGCAATCCGGTTCCGGGTGATGACATTGTCGGCTACATTACGAAAGGCCGAGGGGTGTCTGTCCATCGCTCTGACTGTCCGAACGTGACGAATGAAGACTCGTCTACACGTTTAATTCCAGTAGAATGGGAGAGCGGAGCGGCGAAGCAAAAAGAATATACAGTTGAAATTGAAATCTCCGGCTACGACCGCCAAGGACTGTTAAATGAAGTTCTGCAAGTGGTCAGTGAAACAAAGACGAATATTTCTGCGGTCGCAGGACGTTCTGACCGGAATAAAGTTGCGAAAATCGATATGACGATTTATATTCACAACATCAGTCACTTGCATAAAGTAGTCGAGCGTGTGAAACAGATTCCTGATATTTATTCTGTACGAAGAATTTTAAATTAAGGGTGTTTAATCGATATGAAAGTTGTTTTGCAAAGATGTAAAGAAGCTTCTGTTAAAGTAGACAGTGAGATCGTCGGGGAAATTGGCCAAGGTTTTATGCTATTGGTCGGAGTCACACATGAAGACGGGGAAGCGGAAGCCGCCTACTTAGCAGAAAAAATTGTTCACTTGCGTGTGTTTGAAGATGAATCAGGTAAGATGAACCACTCACTATTAGATGTGGGCGGATCGATCCTATCCGTTTCTCAATTTACATTATACGGAGATTGCCGCAAAGGGCGCCGACCGAATTTCATGGCTGCAGCGAAGGGGGAGCAGGCGGAGCAAGTTTATAACCGCTTCAATGAGCTGTTGAGTGAAAAAGGCGTTCAAGTGGAAACAGGCACATTTGGCGCCATGATGGATGTCTCGTTGATCAACGATGGCCCAGTGACGCTAGTTCTAGAACAATAATCATATTTGAGCATTAGATCTTCCATGATTTAATGCTCTTTTTTGTGATCTGGAATATATAAAAGCGCTTAAGCATTCATAGAAATGCCTAAGCGCTGTACTATTATTCTTGTATTCTATTTATTGTGCTTGAAAGTAAGAGTTTAACCCATTATAAATTCCATTGGACACAAGCTCCTGATAAGGAGTGGAAATCACTGTCGCTTCTTCCCTTGGGTTGCTCAAGTATCCCAATTCGAGCAAAATAGAGGGCTGACTATTTTCTCGCAATACATGGTAATCACCCGTTCGAATGCCTCGATCTGAGATAGGAAGAGAGCGGTCGAGTTCGTTATGAACATTGGAAGCTAGTTTTCTATGTTTGCCATTGTAATAGTAGGTAGTAAACCCTTTGGCGCTTGATTCAGTATGACTGTCATAATGAATGCTGATAAACGCGTCTGCCTCGTATAAAGAGGAAACCGCTACCCTTGATGGCAGAGATAAATAACTATCTGCATTTCTAGTTAAAATCACATTTGCTCCTGATCTTTTGAGCTTTTGATAAAGCAATTGGGTCGTCTGCAATGTTAAATATTTCTCGAAGGTTCCTTTCGCACCGGTTGTTCCGCGGTCAATGCCGCCGTGTCCCGGGTCAAGCACGATAGTTTTGCCCCTTAAACCGGTTGCTGACTGGTTTGTAGCCGGCTTTTGTTGTTCTGCTTTCCCGTTTACAGTGACGATCCAGCTGGCTAAATAAGCTTCGCGCCCATCAGGCAGAGAGACTTTCAGCCATTTCCCTTCCCGGCTTACGACCGGATAGCTTTCACCTTGCGATCCACGTGCAACAATAGATGATTCCATGGAAGGTTCTGAACGCAAATTCGTGCCGTTGTATAATAGAACGGCGTGTTCTGACCTTGAAGTGACCTGGTTTTTCACCTCTTGCTCGTTCTGGCTGCCGAGCCGTATGAACTGTTCGTGAACCCAGCCGTGATGGCCATGGAAATCAATTCGTACCCAGTCGCCTTTATTTCCTGTTGCCGTTACCTGCTCGCCAATATGTAACTTACCCATAATGTCTGCTGAGAGGGATGGCTGATTGCGGACATTTAACCGATCAGCAATAATAGTTGCTGCCTTGGACTCACGCTTGTCCACTTGACTGTTAGAGGATGAGGTTTTAACAAGATAACCTGCGACCCAGCCTTTTTTGTTATTAGGTAATTGAATCTGGTACCAGTCATATTTTTCATCAAGAATCGTATAGCGTTCATTTCGTTTGGCTTTGCCGACGACACTTGAGTCCATGCTTGGTTCACTGCGAACATTGGCATTGCTGACGGAGATTTCAATGGTTCCTCCGGCGGCCTTTGCCCCGTGCAGCCCAGCAGGCATCAGACTGAATATAAGAGTAAAGATGATAAGTGCAAACATACTTTTCTTGTACATAGCCCACCGCCTATTTAATTAGTGTGCCTGGAAGACTCTGTCCCAGGAAGTAACTTCAGCCTTATTTTAGCATTAAATTCTTGGTTTGACGTTTCTTTCCCTCGATTTTTAAAAATTGAGAAAAAAGGAGGAAAACTTAGAAGATTTTGGCTGAAAATTGATAGGGGTGAAAAAAGTTCGAAAAAGAAACTTGAATGACTTGTAAAAATTCCTTATAATATGAACATTAGTTTTTCTTCAAACGACAACTTAAGATGCAACCGATGAGGGAGAAAAGTAGTTAAGATCCGTATGTAAAGAGAGGAAATGCCTTGGCTGAAAGCATTTCTGCATATCGCCTTAATGAACGAACACTCCTTAGGTTTTTCTCTGAAAGAGTATTTAAGTAGGAGAGAACGTGAACAGGCGTTAACTGGAAAAGTGAAAACTTGGCACAATCTGAGTTTTAACTAGGGTGGTACCACGGGAATAAACAGCTCTCGTCCCTTGTCTATAGGGATGAGAGTTTTTTTGTGCAAAAAAATGAGTCCCTAAGCTGTTTACATACTTATGAAGATATAAGGAGGATGCGATATGTCAGTGAAAATTCCGCGCGGCACACAGGATATTTTGCCAGGAACCGTTGAAAAGTGGCAGTATGTTGAAGCGATTGCGAAAAAAGTGTGTCAGAACTATCAATATCAAGAAATTAGAACACCGATCTTTGAACACACGGAATTATTTCAGCGAAGCGTGGGCGATACAACAGATATCGTACAAAAAGAAATGTATACATTTAATGACCGCGGTGAACGCAGTCTGACGCTTCGGCCTGAAGGAACAGCAGCTGTTGTCCGTTCCTTTGTGGAGAATAAAATGTTCGGCCAGCCGAACCAGCCGGTCAAGCTCTTTTACAATGGTCCAATGTTCCGCTATGAGCGCCCGCAATCCGGCCGATTCCGCCAATTTGTTCAGTTTGGCGTAGAAGCGATTGGCAGTGAAGATCCAGCGATTGATGCAGAAGTATTGGCGCTTGTCATGGATATCTACCAAGAGGCTGGTTTAAAGCAGATTGAACTAGTGGTCAATTCACTGGGTGACGCAGAGAGCCGTACTGCTCACCGCGAAGCTTTAGTGAATCACTTTGAACCAAGAATCGGTGAATTCTGTCAGGATTGCCAAAGCAGGCTCAAGAAAAATCCACTGCGCATTCTGGATTGTAAAAAGGACCGCGAGCATGAACTAATGAGTTCAGCGCCTTCGATTTTAGATTTCTTAAATGATTACTCACGCACGTATTTCGAAAAGGTGCAGAAGTATTTAACGGACTTAAACATTCCATTTACTGTAGATCCTACACTTGTCCGCGGACTGGATTATTATAATCACACCGCATTTGAAGTCATGAGCAAGGCAGAAGGGTTCGGCGCCATCACCACATTATGCGGAGGCGGACGTTATAACGGATTAGTCAGTCAAATGGGCGGGCCAGACGTGCCAGGCATTGGCTTTGCCTTCAGTATTGAACGTCTTCTTTCGGCTATTGAAGCAGAAGGCGTACAGCTGCCGATTGAGCAGCAATTAGACTGTTACCTCGTTTCCCTTGGCGATGAGGCGAAAGATTACACGGTCAAGCTTTTGCATCAGCTTAGAAAAGCGGGTATTGGAGCAGAAAGAGACTATCAGGACCGAAAAATGAAGGCTCAGCTTAAATCCGCTGACCGTCTAAATGCTCGTTTTGTCGCTATTTTAGGAGAAGACGAATTGAACGCTGGCAAGATCAATGTGAAGGATATGGAAAGCGGCGAACAAGAAGAAGTGCTGCTCGATCAATTCATAGAGACATTAAAAACAAAGATGGGGGCGAAATAAATGTTTGGCAGATCATATTACTGTGGACAGATCACAGAAAAGCAAATAGGCGAAGAAGTCACGTTAAAAGGATGGGTGCAGCGCCGAAGAGACCTTGGGGGATTAATTTTCATTGATTTCCGCGATCGGACAGGCATCGTTCAAATCGTATTCAGCCCGGAACAATCTACAGAAGCATTAGCTGTGGCAGAAAAAGTCCGTAATGAGTATGTTTTAGACATTAAAGGAACAGTCATCGAGCGTGACCCGGGAACAGTGAACGAAAATATCGCGACTGGAAAAATCGAAGTTCACGTGACAGAAGTAACGATTTTAAGCGAAGCAAAAAATCCTCCATTTATGGTAGAAGACCAAACAGAGGTGTCAGAAGAGAGCCGTCTAAAATACCGTTACTTAGATTTACGCCGTCCGGTCATGTACGAAACATTTAAAATGAGAAGTGACATTACGAAGACGATTCGTGACTATTTAGATGAAAACGGATTTTTAGATGTGGAAACACCAATCTTAACGAAAAGCACGCCAGAAGGAGCACGTGACTATTTAGTGCCAAGCCGTGTGCATGATGGAGAGTTCTATGCGTTGCCGCAATCTCCGCAAATTTTCAAGCAGCTGCTGATGGTTTCAGGCTTTGACCGTTACTATCAAATTGCCCGCTGTTTCCGTGATGAGGATCTTCGTGCGGATCGCCAGCCGGAATTCACACAAATCGACATCGAAGCGAGCTTCATGAGCCAGGAAGACATTATGTCCATGACGGAAGAAATGCTGAAACGTGTCATGAAGCATGTGAAGTCAGTGGACATCACAGAAGCTTTCCCTAGAATGTCTTATGAAGAAGCGATGAGCCGCTATGGTTCAGACAAACCGGATACACGTTTTGGCATGGAGCTTGTAGATGTATCTGAGATCGTGCAAAACTCTGGGTTCAAAGTGTTTGCCGGAGCGGTTGAAGCAGGCGGACAAGTGAAATTAATCAATGTAAAAGGCGGAGGAACAACATATTCGCGTAAAGATATTGACCACTTAACTGAATTCACTGCAGTATACGGAGCAAAAGGATTGGCTTGGCTGAAAGTAGAAGAAGATGGATTGAAAGGACCAATTGCCAAATTCTTTACAGAAGAAGAACAAGCTCAATTAATTGCTTCTGCAGAAGCGGAAACAAGCGATCTATTATTATTCGTTGCTGATAAAAAATCAGTCGTAGCTGATGCACTAGGTGCTCTTCGTCTGCGCCTTGGAAAAGAACTGGGCTTAATTGATGAAAACAAGTACAACTTCCTATGGGTGACTGACTGGCCATTGCTTGAGTATGATGAGAATGAAAAACGCTATTACGCGGCTCACCATCCATTTACGATGCCGGTTCGGGAAGAATTGTCATTGATCGATGAAGATCCGGCGAAAGTACATGCACAAGCCTATGACATCGTATTGAACGGTTATGAGCTTGGCGGAGGATCCATCCGTATTTTTGAGCGCGAAGTTCAAGAGAAAATGTTTGAACTGCTTGGCTTTACGCCTGAACAAGCGAAGGAACAATTCGGATTCTTGCTTGAAGCGTTTGAATATGGCACGCCGCCGCATGGTGGAATTGCGCTAGGACTAGACCGTATTGTAATGCTGCTGACTGGCCGCACGAACTTGCGTGACACCATTGCCTTCCCTAAAACAGCAAGTGCAAGCTGCCTGTTAACAAATGCGCCTGGAGAAGTCAGCGAAGCGCAGCTTGAGGAATTAAGTTTAGCGATCCGCGCAACAGCAAAAAAATAAAGTTGGAATTTTTAGATAACTTATCGGTTGAAATCAAAAAACGTATATGTTAAGATGAATTCAATGAAGGCGAGTCCTGATGTGTTCGTTTGATTCACTATCTGTTTTGACCGAACAATATATGTTACGGGAGTCCGAGTTTTTAAGCAGCGTACATGCCTCTTGCGAGAGGACTTACTAAGTTTAATGCAGGGCACCCACCTGCGGAGAGCGGGTTCAAAACATATAGATCCTTACGACGGCACAATTGGGACTTGTCTGCTAACGAAATTAACAGCAGCCTCTGATGATTCAGGGGCTGTTTTTGTATGTTTGGGGAAATATGTGTGAGACTAGGTTATGGAACGGGCTTTGGATCCGGAAAAGAGGAAATTCGATGTACAAAATGTCGATTGAAGATTATTCAACTGGAGTGAAAAGGGAGTATCTTTGTTCTAAAGACGAAGTGAAAATTTATTCACTTCTTCCAGTTGGTGAAGAGAGGCACCCGTTAGATGCAGTCCAAGAAAGCATATTTGACTTTATTATTAAAAGAGATAATTTTCCTGTTTATTTATATATAGAATCTAGCAAGAGGTTAGAGAGAGAGTTAACAGAGAATAACATATCGTACAAAATTATTTCTAGCAATGATGCGAAACATAAACAGAAGTCTGTTCCTCTTATGTGTTTGTATCAATTAAAAATCAATAACGATATAGAACTTTGTAGAATTGTAAAACAAACATTTGCAGAAGCGGTTGGGAATAACCTATATTTATTTAGTAGTGAAGAACATTTAGCATGGTTAGAAGCTAACCATGGTTATCGAAGTGCGCTTCCCTTATTGAATTTTGAATATCCCTCTGTTTACATATGGGTGGGATATGATGGGTTATTTTGGGAGTTGATTACTAACGAACCGAACCATGAGGATATAGAATCATGCGTTCGTGTATTATCTACAGATAAAATTCAATATCTTGCAGATGAAAATATATAATTTTTTAAATAATTGATAAGATTTCACGTGTGGTAATTACTCAGACCAAGCTGAATAGACCACGCTTTTTAGCGCAGCCAGCTCAACTGAACGTATAGGATTCTTCTAAATCTTCTGAAAGGGCATCCAGAAAGGACAGCCTTTGTTTGCACACGGTCGATAAAAAAGAACGGGTCACCATGATGCAATCATGGGTGCCTTTTTCGTTTCGGAAGAGTCCTGAAATTTTTTCTTTCACTGCAGCCAGACGTATAGGCAGCAACTTTGGAACTTGGACAGTAACCAGCTCCGGATATTTAATTTATTTGCCTATTTGCCCGTAGCTCCTGAACGAGTCCATTTTGCTTTTCGATGTTGAAGAGTGTCTGATTTTCAAGTATGATAAATCCTATCGGAATTAATTAATAATAGACATGGAGTGAATATACATGCTGCATCAATTTTCCCGCAATGAATTGGCGTTTGGAAAAGAAGGGTTAGAGTTATTGAAAAACAGCACGGTAGCTGTGCTTGGAATCGGAGGAGTTGGCTCTTTTTCTGCCGAAGCATTGGCGCGTTCCGGTGTTGGACGGCTTTTGCTTGTTGATAAAGATACCATCGATATTACGAATGTGAACCGGCAGCTGCCTGCGCTATTATCAACAGTTGGCGAGCCGAAAGCTGACGTCATGAAAGCCCGTATTGCCGACATTAATCCGGAATGTGAAGTCATTGCTTTAAAGATGTTCTATACAGAAGAAACGTATGAAGAATTTTTTAGCTATGGGTTAGATTTTGTCGTGGATGCGTCTGATACGATTTCATATAAGATTCATTTAATGAAAGAGTGTTTATCACGAAATATCCCGATTATTTCTAGTATGGGTGCGGCGAATAAAATGGATCCTACGCGTTTTCAGATTACAGACATTTCTAAAACGCATACGGACCCAATTGCCAAAGTCGTTCGCACGCGTCTTCGTAAAGAAGGGATACGCAAAGGCATTCCTGTAGTCTTCTCTGATGAAAGCCCGATTGTCATTCGTGAAGATGTGAGAAAAGTCGTTGGAAACGATGAAGCTCAGATCCGAAAAGCAAAAATGCCGCCATCTTCCAACGCATTCGTACCTTCAACGTGCGGATTAATTATGGCCAGTTATGTCGTGAGAGAAATATTAAAAGACATTAAGCTAGAGCGAGTAAACGACTAATATCATATTAACCTTTGCTTTCCTGTTGATTCAGGAAAGCTTTTTTGTTTTTAGATGAATGCACTTGAAGTTTGCGCTCTTTTGGTGCTGTTATTATCTTTCAGTTTAGGTTTAATGACCTTATCGTGGGGTTTTTTAACCTACACCAAGCATTTATTGACCTTCACTCCGTTTATTGGCCTTCACATGTCGTTTATTAACCGTCACCAGCCATTTATTACCCTTCGCCGATCATTTCTTCACCTTCATCTTTACAGACCATATACTGCTCGCTCACTGAAAGATAAATTTTGGAAAACTCCTTGACGTGTATTCATGTCCTAGTGTACTATTCAAATAGTACACTAATACGCGGAGGGGATGCTTGATGTTTAAGGGTCTGCTAATAAAAGATTACTTATTAATAAAGAACTATATGTGGGGATGGCTCGCTGCGGTTTTGGCTATTTATGCAGCCGGAATCAGCTTGATCATGTATAACGATGTGCTGGAAGTAATGTTTCCGTTTGTCTTGTTTCTGTATTTCCTCCACACCATTTTGCTGCCGGTTACAGGAATGATTTTATTAAAGGCAGAAGAGAAAGGGCAATATTGGCTGCATGGAACGGCGAATGGCTGGAAGCTTTTGCTTTCTAAGCTGCTCATTTCTTGTCTAGTATTTTTTGTTTCGCTTTTATTAATGGACGTATTAGCGCTGATTTCTGCAAATATTTCTTTTCCGAAAGAGCTGATGAACGGCAATCGTCTGCCGTTTAGTGAAGGTTTTTTTCTCAATGGCGCCATATTTATTGGGGCATTGTATTTCACGATGTGGGGATTGTTTTTCTGGGCATTTTATCATTCGTTGAATGGTCGGCCGGCATTAAAGAAGATTCGCTGGCTGTTGATTGGCGCCATTTATTTTTCCGTAAGTTATATCGCGAGCCAGCTTACTAAGCTGCCATTGTTTCAAAATTGGTTTGCTGCGTGGACGGTTGACATTGTTGATGCAAGGGATGCAAGTACGCAAAGCTTCGGAGGACCGGGCCTGAGTTTTTCCATTGAAAATGGCGGGCTGCAAGTGTGGCCGCTGCTTTTAGCTATTGTATTTCAAGCGTTCTTGTTTCTCGCAGCCAGCTGGATGCTTGATCGAAAAGTAGAGGTGTAGCATATGACAGAAGAATTTAAAACATCCAAACCAATATACAGCCAAATCGCAGACCGGATTATTCACCAGTTTGTTCGCGGAGAAATTGAGCCAGGCGGGAAGCTTCCATCGGTTAGGGAAATGGCGATTCAGTCGGGTGTCAATCCGAATACGATTCAACGGACATACGCAGAGCTTGAAAGAATGGGAGTAGTGGAGACAAAAAGGGGGCAGGGGACCTTTATGACGGAACAGGCGGACATGAAGAGAAAGCTTAGACGCGAGATTCAAAGAGAGATGATTGAGCTGTTCATTTCCAATATGCGTGGGATTGGCGCTAATGACGACGAGATTAAAGAAGCGGTGGAACAATGCTTAAAAGGAAGGGGGAGCGAAGTATGATTCGGTTTCAAAAGGTTGATAAACACTATGGAAAACGGACGGCGCTTGACGAAGTTACGATGACGTTTGAAAAAGGGAAAGTGTACGGGATTCTGGGGCCGAATGGCAGCGGTAAATCGACACTGATGAAAATGGCGGCTGGTCTCGTTTTCCCGACCTCCGGAGAAGTGATCGTTAACGGTGAAAAAGCAGGGAGGCATTCATCGAAAGACGTGGCCTTTTTAGCAAGTGAAGGCATGCTGTATCCTGGCTTTAAAATTGCACAGATGATACAGTACTTCGCTTCCCAGTATCCTGATTTCTCTGAACAAAAAGCGGAAGAACTTCTTGAATTTTTAAACTTAGATCCGTCCCAAAAGATTTCTCAGCTATCGAAAGGGCAGCAGGGAAGATTGAAGCTTTTACTCGTGCTTTCCCGTCAAGCCAAGGTCCTGCTATTAGATGAACCGTTTATCGGCCTAGATCCGATGGTGCGAGACACCATTGTGAAAGGGCTGGTATCCTATATCGATTTTGGTGAACAGACAGTGATTATTACCACCCATGAAATTACAGAAATTGAACCGATTTTGGAAGAAGCATTGATGCTAGAAGCTGGAAAGATCGTGGCAAGCTGCAATGTAGAAACCTTGCGCGAAGAATATGGAATCTCCGTTTTGCAGTGGTTGAAAAATAATTATAAGGGGGATAAAAATGACCGCATTGGTTGAACTGAAAAATGTATCGAAGGTGATCAAAGGCAAAAAGATTATTGACTCGTTAAGCTTCTCCATTCATGAAGGGGAAGTGTTCGGGTTTCTGGGGCCTAATGGTGCGGGCAAAACAACCACGATTCGCATGATCGTTGGTTTAATGAAAATGTCTGAAGGTGACATTCTTATCAACGGTCATAGCATCGAAAAAGATTTCGCTAAAGCCATTCAGCAAATCGGAGCGATTGTAGAGAATCCTGAAATGTACAAATTTCTAACAGGCTATGAAAACCTGCAGCAATTTGCCCGTATGCAGGGCGGCGTGACGAAAGAGAAAATAGATGAAACCGTCGAACTAGTTGGATTGACTGATAGAATTCATGACAAAGTCAAAACCTATTCTCTAGGCATGCGCCAACGGCTTGGGATTGCCCAGTCACTCCTGCACGACCCTAAAATATTGATATTGGATGAACCGACCAATGGCCTCGATCCTGCAGGAATTAGGGAGATCCGTCAATACATTCGGGAGCTTGCGGCTAAACGAAAGATGGCGGTAATTGTATCCAGTCATTTATTATCAGAAATGGAGATGATGTGCGACCGGATCAGCATTATCCAAAAAGGCAAACTCGTAGGCGTGCATTCTGTTCATGGATGGATGGACAGTCAATCAGAGACGTATTCGTTTACTGTAGATGATCTGGAATCAGCAGCGAAAATCATCAAAGTATCAAAGCCAGAACTTGCGGTTAAAATAGTGGATCGAGCCTTAGTTGTACAAATGGAAAGAGAGCAAGTCCCAGAGATGATTCAGCTATTGACGCAAGAATCGATTAAACTTTATGAAGTAAAAGGGGTCACGAAAACTTTGGAAGACCGCTTTTTGGAAATCACTGAAAAAGTGGGGGCGGTGGTCTAATGTTGAAACTAATACAGAACGAATGGCTGAAAATATTCAAACGGCCGGGGACGTATGTCATGATTGGCTTATTGGTGCTGATGACAGGTGTGTTCGCGGCCTACATGAAACATGAAGACAATAAAGTGAAAGATCAAGGAAACTGGAGACAGGAAGTAACGGCGGAGAATGCCGGATATGCCGAACAGTTAAAGAGCGGTGATCTATCTGAATCAAGCCGCAGCCATATCAAGGATCAGATGAAAATTAACGAGTACCGCTTAGCGGAAGGCTTGCCTGTTCAATCGAAAGAAAATATTTGGAGTTTTATTGAAGCGAGCAGCGATAATATCAGCTTGATCGGCTTATTCGTGATCATTGTGGCAGCGGGGATGGTTGCGAGTGAATTCACGTGGGGAACGATTAAGCTGCTGTTGATCCGGCCGATGACCCGGACCAAAATTTTATTATCTAAATATATGGCTATGCTTCTGTTTGGCCTGTTCATGATGAGTGCATTATTCATTCTATCGGCAGGAGCAGGGGCGATTCTTTTTGGAGGATCGGGTGAAAACATTCATCTGGTAGTTGAGGGCGGTCAAGTGGTCGAGCAAAGCCAGTTCCTGTATCTATTAAAAGTCTATTTATTTAAATCTGTGGATGTTCTGCTGCTTGCCACAATGGCTTTCATGATCTCCACTGTATTCAAGAGCAGTTCCCTGGCCATTGGCCTTTCCTTATTCCTGCTCTTTATCGGACCGAATGTAACCATGCTGGTAGCGATGAAGTACGATTGGGCAAAATATTCGCTCTTTGCCAATACGAATCTGCTGCAGTTTGAGACAGGGCGAGTCATGGTAGAAGGAATGACGATTGGCTTTTCTGTGGCAGTGCTAGCCGTTTATTTTATCGTGTTTCACTTGCTGGCATTTCTTACGTTTGCTAAAAAAGATGTAGCCGCTTAAAACAGAGAAAAAGAGTTTGCACATGAATCTGCAAACTCTTTTTTTCGTCCAATCATCTAAATCATGCTGGGCATTCACTATGCTGAAGCTTAGATTTTTCAATTTGAATGGTTGTGTGTTCAATATGAAATTCTGCTTTGATTCGATTAATCGCTTCCTGCAGAACTTGCTGGCTGCTTTTGTCATCTTCAATTAACAAGTGGCAGCTTAACGAATCAAAGCCAGATGTAATGGTCCATATATGCAAGTCGTGTATATTTTTCACTCCATCGATGCTGGTCAAAGCTGCTTTGACCTTTTGTATGTGAACAGCATGGGGTGAGCCTTCCATTAAGATGTGCAGGCTCTCTTTAATAACTGCCCAAGCGCTTTTTAAGATTAAGAGAGCGACCACGCCAGAAATGATAGGGTCTGCTGCATACCAGGAGGTCATCATCATGACGATTCCAGCGATGATTGCCCCGGCGGAGCCTAAAGCGTCTCCTAGAATGTGCAAATACGCACTTTTTACATTGACGTTGTCATTCACATCGCCTTTTCTCATTAATAACCACGCACTCACTAAGTTAGCAGCCAATCCTATGAATGCAATCAAGATCATTGAACCGCTCGCAACGGCAGGAGGGTCGAAAAAGCGTCCGTATGCTTCCCAAATGATCAATCCAGCGATGATAAATAGAGTGACTCCATTGAATAAAGCGGCCAGGATTTCAAAACGGTAAAATCCAAATGATTTAGTCGGGGAAGCGGACTTAGATGCAAACCAAATCGCAATCAAGCTTAAGAATAGTGAACTCGAATCGCTGAGCATATGACCTGCATCTGATAATAAAGCTAAACTATTGGTCAATAGACCTCCGAAGAATTCTAACAGCATAATGCCTGCGGTAATCAATAAAGCGATTAGTAACCCTCTTTTATTTCCTTCTCTTGTTTCTTTAAAATGATCATGGCCGTGATGATGATGGCTATGTCCATGTCCCATAATGATTCTGCCTCCTTAATAATTTTTCATAATATGCTGATATAAATACTTGGCATCTTCTCCGACACCTAGAAGCAGAGAGGAACCTCTCCGGTGCTGCCAGGGGAGCCCTAAAAAGTACAAACCTTCTACCTGCGTGATGCCTCTTTGATGAATCGGTTTTCCTTTTTCATCGAATAGTTCGGGTATATCCATCCATTGATAGTCTGAAAAAAAGCCGGTTGCCCATATGATATTGCTGACTTTTATTGAGTGATTGTCTTCAAAGAACACTTCATTCTTCTGAATGTTTTTTGTTCTTGGTTTTAACTTGATCGTCCCTTTTTGCAGCTGTTCCTTCAGCTCATAACCGAAAATCGGATCACCTTGTGCCTGAAGCTTTTTGCCGAAGAATGACTCGCGGCTTGCATTTAAAAGTCCTAGCAGATCGAACAGCCAAAAAATGCTTTTAGAAGCAATGGTTATGGGCAGAAAGCGGATTTTTTGTCCGACTGATAAATAGACGTCATGCTTTTCTGCTAATTCAACAGCAATTTGTGTGCCTGAATTGCCACCACCGACGACCAGTACGGCTCCTTCTTGTAATTGCGCAGGCTGTTTATATTGTGAAGAATGCATCTGAATGATGGCACTGTCTGCTTGTTTAGATATGTCTGGGATGCTTGGCTTTTGGAATGGACCGGTGGCAACAATGACTTGTTTCGCGTGAAATGTCCCTTTATTTGTCTGCACTTCGAATTGCTTCTCTTTTTTAACCAGACTCAACACTTCTGTTTCATGCTGAATCGGGAGGGAAAAGGTTGTTGCATAGGTTTCTAAATACTGCACCATGTCATCTCTAGTTGGAAATTCATTTTGGCGGCCTGGAAGCTTCAAGCCAGGCAAGGAGCTATAGCTTCGAGGTGTGAACAGAATGAGTGAGTCATATCGGCTTCTCCAAGTTTCCCCAACGGCTTTCTCTTTATCTACAATTAAAAAAGATACACGGCTTTGTGACAGATAATATCCCATGACAAGTCCGGCCTGCCCGCCGCCAATAATTAATACATCGTATTCCATTTTTACCACACCTTATATATATGATCATGTATTCATATATAATATAAAATAGTTTGAAAAATGTGTCAATAAGAAAAAAGGAGAGCAAAATTACTCTCCCTTAAATTCTTTCAGCTTTTTATAGATGCCTGCCAAACGTTTCTCTTCACCAGCTTCTGTTGGAACATAGTACTCCGTCCCCGAAAGCTCTTTTGGAAGGTAATCTTGTTTCACCCAGCCGCCGAACGTGCCGATTGGGTAATCATGCGGGTATTTGTAGCCGGTGTGGCCTAATGCTTTTGCTCCTGAATAATGACCATCTCTTAAGTGCTTCGGGATCTCACCCACTTTGCCTTTTTTAATACCATCGATCGCTTGATTTAGTGCTGAATAGGCTGAGTTTGATTTAGAAGATAAGCACATTTCTACAACAGCTACTGAGAGAGGAATCCTGGCTTCCGGTAATCCTAATCGTTCGCTTGCTGTTACAGCAGATAAAACATTGTTTCCGACCGACGTATTGGCTAAACCGATATCTTCATAGGCAATGACGAGCAAACGCCGGTTAAGTGCCGTTAAATCACCGGTTTCAATTAAGTGGGCTAAATAATAAAGCGCGGCATTTACGTCACTGCCTCTAATGCTTTTTTGCAGGCTTGAGAGAAGGTTATAGAAGTGAGAACCTTTCTTATCGCCATAGACACCGGCTCGTTCAATCAGATCTTCTATCATAGAATCTTCAATTTGATAACGGTCATCTTCATTTTTTGAAGCTTTTACAATCGACTCTAGTAGAGTGAGAGACTTTCTAGCATCGCCGTTCGCTCCTATAGCGATGGTCTCAAGCTGCTTGTCGGTTATTTCAATGGAAAGTTTCCCTAACCCTTTTTTCTCGTCTTTCACCGCTCTTTGCAAAAGTTCGAATAGGTCAGCAGGCGTCAAGCGCTGAAGCTGCTTAATTTGTCCGCACCGGCTCCGAATAGCGGGATTCACATCGTGATAAGGGTTTTCAGTTGTTGCGCCGATTAAGATAATATCTCCGCGTTCAACGTGAGGCAGGAGATAATCTTGCTGAGCTTTATTAAAACGGTGAATTTCGTCTAAAAACAAAATGACTTGTCCAGTTAAGCGAGTTTCATCCACAACAGCTTCTACATCTTTTTTGCCGGCTGTCGTTGCGTTTAAAGCGATAAAAGGGATCTTGGTCGTACCTGCAATGGCGTTGGCAATCGATGTTTTACCAATTCCAGGCTCCCCGTATAAAAGCATGGAAGGCACATAGCCGTTTTTGATCATTTTATATAAACTCGTGTGTTTGCCGATAATTTCTTTTTGTCCGACAATTTCATCAATATTGGCGGGTCTCATCCGATAGGCTAAAGGTTCAAAACTCATGTCGATGCCTCCAATCTACTCTTATTATATAGGGAAAGGGGCAAGATGCAAAAATTCCATCTTGCTGCCAAAATACGGCTGGTCATGTTTTTTGACTCCTGTTCTATGCTATAATAGCAAAAGTTGATAAGGGTAATAGGATTACATATTTATATGCAGGCGGTCAGGGGTTTTGGCAAATGAAGAAAAAAGGGAATATAGGGATTCGTTTAGTGATCTTTACGGTGGGCCTGTTGTTTATGTCGCTCGGAATTGTGTTACTCATCCGGGCAGAACTTGGGGCGACACCATGGGATGCGCTGCATGTGGGCCTTTATTATAAATTTGGATTAACAGTCGGAACGTGGACAGTGCTCGTCGGATGTTTAATCTTAGCAACAGCAGCGGTTTACTTGCGTGAATGGCCTCAATTCGGCGCGTATTTAAATATGCTTTTAGTCGGGGTATTTGTAGACATCTACTTAATTATGCCGATTATTACAACGCCGGAGACCGCTTTCGGAAAACTGATCATGTTTGTCATTGGCATTGTGGTCATGGCGTATGGGATGTCCTTTTATTTATCTGCACAGCTTGGCGCAGGACCGAGAGACAGCTTTATGCTTGCTGTGATGAAAAAAACCGGCTGGAAGGTAGCAAATATCAGGCGGGGAATGGAATTTATTGTCCTGATCATCGCTTGGTATATTGGCGGACCCGTTAATTTCGGCACGATTTTATTCAGCTTTCTGATGGGGACTGTGGTAGGGATTTCTCTGCCGCAATGCGAAACGTTTTCCGGTATAATTATAAATAAATTCAATGAATGGAAAAATGAATCTAACCGAGGTGTAAATATATGAGAATTTCAACTAAAGGAAGATATGGATTAACGATTATGATTGCGTTAGCGAAAAGACATGGAGAGGGGCCAACTTCTTTAAGAGTCATCGCTGCCGAGCACAATTTGTCAGAGCATTATTTAGAGCAGCTGATCGCTCCGCTTCGCAATTCCGGTCTTGTGCGCAGCATTCGCGGCGCGTATGGGGGGTATGTGCTTGGAAAAGAGCCTGAAACGATTACAGCAGGCGATATTATCAGAGTGCTAGAAGGCCCAATCAGTCTAGTAGAAGGTATTGAAGAAGAAGAGCCGGCTAAAAGAGAACTGTGGATTCGCATTAGTGATGCAATTAAAAATGTGCTTGAGAACACAACGCTTGATGATTTAGCGAAGCATACGGAGAGCGGCGATTCTGACGCTTATATGTTTTATATCTAAAAAAGCGATTTATTTTTTTAATAATCAAGGAGTGGAACTATGGAGCGGATTTATTTAGACCATGCGGCAACATCACCGGTACATCCAGAGGTGATCGAAGTGATGACAGAACAGCTGTCTAAGGTCTATGGCAACCCGTCGAGCATACATTCGTTCGGAAGAGAAGCCCGGCATGTCGTTGACCGTGCAAGAACAACGATTGCCCGGAGCATCCAGGCGAAATTTAATGAAATAATTTTTACAAGCGGCGGTACCGAAGCAGATAATTTAGCCATCTTCGGCACTGTTCAAGCGATGAAAGAAAAAGGATCACATATTATCACATCTCAAATTGAACATCATGCCGTTCTTCATACATGTGAACAGCTGGAGAAACAAGGGTTTGACGTAACCTATCTGCCGGTAAATGAGCAAGGAATCGTCGCTTTAGATGATGTGAAACAGGCGTTAAGAGACGATACCATTTTAGTGACGATGATGTTCGGTAATAACGAGATAGGCGCTATTCAGCCGATCGCTGAAATTGGCAGACTTTTAAAAGACCATCAAGCAGTTTTTCACACGGATGCAGTACAAGCCTATGGCATCGTGCCAATTGATGTCAATGATTTAAATATTGATCTTTTATCTGTGTCCGGGCATAAAATTAACGGCCCGAAAGGAATTGGCTTTTTATATGCAAGAGAAGGTGTGAAGCTTTCACCAAACCAATTTGGCGGTGAACAGGAAAGAAAGCGCCGGGCTGGAACGGAGAATGTGCCATCGATTGCCGGACTGGAGCGGGCTGTTCAGATTGCTATGAAGACCATGGATGAAAAGCGGGGGCGGTATAAATCGTTCAAAAAGCAGCTGATTCAGACACTTGAGCAAAATGACATACAGTTTCGTTTAAACGGATCGCTTGAAGACAGTTTACCCCATGTGGTAAACTTAAGTTTTCCAAAAACAGATGTCGAAGCGATGCTGGTGAATTTAGATTTGGCAGGAATTGCTGCTTCTAGCGGCTCAGCTTGTACAGCAGGGTCAATTGAGCCTTCTCACGTGCTGGTTGCGATGCATGGCAAGGAATCCGATCGTTTGCGCAATTCGATCCGCTTTAGCTTTGGATTAATGAATGCAAAAGAACAAATAGATGCAGCAGGAGAAAAAACGGCTGCCATTGTAGCCCGTTTAACTGGCAAATAAAAAAGGAATGACGCCTTTTTTAATGAAAGAGAGTGAACAGTATGGAAAAAGCACCAAAAGATACCCGTGTGGTGGTCGGCATGTCCGGCGGTGTGGACTCTTCGGTCGCTGCCCTTTTACTTAAGGAGCAGGGGTACGATGTGATCGGCATTTTCATGAAGAACTGGGACGATACTGACGAAAACGGTGTCTGCACAGCGACGGAAGACTACGAAGATGTGATCCGGGTTTGCAACCAAATCGGCATTCCTTATTATGCGGTTAATTTTGAAAAACAGTATTGGGATAAGGTGTTTACTTATTTCCTTGATGAATACAAAGCGGGACGGACACCGAATCCGGACGTGATGTGCAATAAAGAAATCAAGTTTAAAGCCTTTTTAGAGCATGCAATGAATCTCGGGGCCGATTTTTTGGCTACGGGTCACTATGCACAGGTAGATCGAAGCGGTGAAGAAGTCAAAATGCTTCGCGGACTTGATGATAATAAAGATCAAACCTACTTCTTGAACCAGCTCGGTCAGGAACAACTAGAGAAAGTCATGTTTCCGATTGGCAATATCGATAAAAAACGTGTTCGTGAAATAGCGAAGGAAGCTGGACTTGCGACTGCAACGAAGAAAGACAGTACAGGTATTTGCTTTATCGGCGAACGGAATTTTAAAGAATTCCTAAGCGGGTATTTGCCGGCTCAGCCTGGACTTATGACAACCATGTCAGGTGAAGTGAAAGGCGAGCATGACGGCCTGATGTATTATACGATCGGTCAGCGCCATGGCCTTGGCATCGGCGGATCAGGGGAACCTTGGTTTGTAGTTGGAAAAGACTTAGAAAAGAATGTTTTATATGTGGAACAAGGCTTCCACAATGACCTGCTTTTCTCCGAATCATTGACTGCCGATCAAATCAGCTGGGTGTCTAACACACCAAGAACGGATGCTTTTGAATGCACGGCCAAATTCCGCTATCGTCAAAAGGATCAAGCGGTAACAGTGTATCCATTAGAGGACGGAAAAGTGAAAGTCGTCTTTGGTGAACCGGTTCGCGCGATTACACCAGGACAAGCGGTTGTGTTTTATGACGGGGAAGAATGCCTTGGCGGCGGTACCATTGATGAAGTATTTAAAGATGGTCAACGATTAACGTACGTCGGATAAGGATTCAATTTAGATACTGCAGAGAGCCGTGGCGGCTTATGGCCACGGCTCTTTTTCCTTACATATGTTATACTTTTTTTATCAATATAAATGAACTTAAGAGGTGTGTTATGGACAAGAACTTAAAAGGCATAGAGTTATTGCAAGAAGGCAAAATTGAAGAAGCGTTAAAGATGTTTACAGAACAGATTGAAGCGGCTCCAAATGACCCGACCGCATATATTAATTTCGGCCATGTATTATCATCTGTGGGCGAGAATGAAAGAGCGATCAAGTTTTATCAAAAAGCGATTGAAGTGGATCCAGAGGCAGGAGCGGCTTATTATGCGCTAGGCACGGCTTATTATAATCAAAATCACCTAGAAGAGGCGGTTAAGCAGTTTGAGCAGGCGATACAAAAAGGCTTAGAGGAGAGCGATGCTTTCTTTATGCTTGGTATGACGCTCATTCAGCTCGATCAGTATACATTTGCTCTGCCTTACCTGCAGCGGGCAACGGAATTAAACGAACAAGATACCGAAGCCAGATTTCAGTTTGGCTTAGCTTTAGCTAAAGCAGAAGCATATGACGAGGCTATTTCACAGCTTGAAAGAGTAATTGAAGAAGATCCAGCGCATACAGATGCATTGTATAATTTGGGCGTTGCTTATGCTGGGCATCTTGAGGATGCGGATCGCGCGCTTGACATGTTTAATCGTGCCCTAGAGATTCAGCCTGACCATATGCTGGCTGGCTACGGAAAGAAAATGATGGAAAAAAGCCGCGAGGAACAATAGAACGGAAGGCTAGTTAGGAGAGGGAGCTTCATGGAACAGGGGACAATGGAATTATTTGCTGATGGGGAAAAATATATAAAAGGTCGGCATCTCGTCACTGTTTTTCGCAATGACAGCAACCTGTATACGGTTCTTCGAATTCGCGTGACCGAGACGAATGATGATTACCCTGAAAAGGAAGCTGTCGTCACAGGTTATTTCCCGCAAATTCAAGATCAAGAGGTCTATACATTTTACGGACAGTTTAAGGATCATCCGAAATTTGGCCGTCAATTTCATGCGAAACATGCACAAAAAGAAGTTCCGCAAACGAAACAGGGAGTCATCACCTATCTATCAAGTGATCTCTTTAAAGGAATCGGAAAAAAAACAGCTGAAACGATTGTGGAGACACTTGGTGAACGAGCGATTGCAAAGATTATCGAAAACCCGTCTTTATTAGATGAAGTGCCAAGGCTTCCGAAAGAGAAAGCACAGAGCTTATATGACACGCTGATGGAACATCAAGGGCTCGAACAAGTCATGGTCGCTTTGAATCAATATGGTTTTGGGCCCCAGCTATCGATGAAGATCTATCAAGCTTACCAAGATCAGGCGATTGAAATCATCCAAAAGAATCCTTATAAACTCGTAGAAGATGTCGAGGGAATTGGTTTTGGCCGCGCGGATGAACTTGGCGCTCAAGTCGGACTTTCCGGCCAGCACCCGGACCGGATAAAGGCAGGTATACTTTTCACTGTCGAACAGCAATGTTTGCAAGAAGGCCACTGCTACCTAGAAGCTGAACTTTTACTGAAGCAAGTGAAAGAACTCTTAGAGAAGGGCGGCAAGGAACGAATTGACTTTGAATGCATTGCCGATCAATTGATTGCTTTGGAGCAGGAGAAGAAAGTAATCGGAGAAGATCAGCGAGTGTTTTTGCCTTCCCTTTATTATTCAGAAAAGGGTCTTGTTAAAAATATTGAACGCTTATTGGCGCAGACAGAATATGAAGATCAGTTCCCGGAATCGGAATTCTTGCTTGCGCTTGGCGAACTGGAAGAGCGGACAGGTGTGCAATACGCACCTTCTCAAAAGGAAGGCATCCAGAAAGCTTTAATGTCTCCAATGATGATTCTGACAGGCGGTCCCGGAACAGGAAAGACAACGGTGATCAAAGGAATTGTAGAATTGTTTGCCGAACTGCATGGCTGCTCTTTGGATGTGAATGCGTATAAAAAAGAAGAGCCGTTCCCTATCAAGCTGGCAGCACCTACCGGCCGGGCAGCGAAGCGGATGTCAGAATCAACAGGTTTGCCTGCCGTCACCATCCACCGGCTTCTCGGGTTTAGCCAAGAAAGCATGGAAAGCGATGAAGGCAAAGAAGTCGAAGGAAAACTATTGATTATAGATGAAATGTCAATGGTCGACACGTGGCTTGCCCATCAGCTGTTTAAAGCTCTTCCGGACAACATCCAAGTCGTAGTTGTCGGAGATGAAGATCAGCTGCCGTCTGTCGGGCCTGGTCAAGTGTTAAAGGATCTGCTTGCGGCAGAAACCATTCCAACGGTGCGTCTGACGGATATATACCGGCAGGAAGAGGGGTCTTCTATTATTGATCTGGCCCACAGCATGAAGAGCGGAAGGCTTCCGGCTAACCTCACCGCTCAGCAAAAAGACCGGTCGTTTTTGCCATGTAAGGTTCACCAAATTCCTGAAGTGGTGGAAAAAGTCGTTCAAAATGCGATTAAAAAAGGGTTCACGGCAAAAGATATCCAAGTGCTTGCGCCGATGTATAAAGGGCCTGCTGGAATTGACCGGTTAAATGAAATTCTTCAGGAGATCTTAAATCCTAATCCAGATGGAACAAGAAAGCAGCTGGCTTTTGGCGATGTGCAGTACCGAATTGGAGACAAAGTTCTGCAGCTGGTGAATCAGCCGGAACAGAATGTGTTCAACGGTGACATCGGGGAAGTTGTTTCCATCTTTTACGCAAAGGAAAATACAGAAAAGCAGGATATGCTGATTGTTTCCTATGAAGGAAATGAAGTGACCTATACGAGACAGGACTTAAATCAGGTCACTCATGCCTTTTGCTGCTCGATTCATAAGTCTCAGGGGAGCGAATTTCCGATTGTGATATTGCCTGTCGTAAAAAGCTATTACCGGATGCTGAGAAGAAATTTACTGTATACAGCGATCACCCGGAGTAAGCAATTTCTCATTCTGTGCGGGGAAGAGGATGCGTTTCGGCTTGGTGTCGAAAGGAAAGACGATTTAACAAGGAAAACCTCACTTGCAGAAAAGCTGAAGCAGCAGCTTGCGTTGAATAACGAAACGAAAGAAGCCACTGCTATAGAAACAGAAGAAAGTCTAACCACTGAAGAAATGCTTTCGTCCATCGATCCTATGATTGGAATGGAAAACATTACGCCTTATGATTTTCTAGACTAAGAAAACACTAAAGAAGTCGGGATGTTATTGAAATCATTCCCGGGCATGTATAAAAAATGAATCTTCTGTCAACTCTTATTATCACCAAGATTGTGAAGTGAGAGGTGACGGAAAGTGTTTAAGTGTCCGAACTGTCAAAGCAAACAAATAGGAAAAATAGGATCCAATCAATTTTATTGCTGGAACTGCTGCATCGAGCTTTCAGTAGTAAAAGATGTGATTTCGGTTCATCAAGTAGAGGAAGATGGATCTTTAAGTTCGCTTGACGATTTGTTTGCTGAGGACGAAAGACGGCTCAGTTAGGGCGTTCCATCCATTCTAAGCGCATATGTCCGGACGCCCTTGGAGCTGACAAAACATGAGCGGAGGGGTTTAGACATGACAAAAACAATGAGTTCATTGGTCGGGCTGGGTGCCGGCATGGCAGTAATGGCCATGATCAACCGCAATAACAATAACTCAAAGTTAAGCCGGAGAATGGTTAAGCGTATGAAGCGTATGTTTTAAGAAATAGGAGTCTAAATTAACAGTAGGGCACCTAACTGCAAAGAGAAGGCCGCAGGAATATTCCGCGCGGTCTTTTTGTTCATTCGTTTAAATGAATGAATAGAAATCCTCGGTTTAGCCGCAAACTAACAGATATCACTTTGATCATAAAAGGATGTCTGAGAGATGGAAAGTAATTTGAAATTAAGGTGGCTATATATAGCCAGTGCCGCGTTAGTAACGCTCTTATTTATTTATGTCTTGTTTTTATTGCGTCCGCTCTTAATGCCGGTGTTCAGTATTGTGCTGGTCAGTCTGCTTCCCTTTCTGCTGGGTGGGTTTATCGCTTACCTGCTGCATCCGCTCGTGGAAAAGATTATAGAGCAGGGATTTACAAGGACTTGGGCCATTCTATTTATATATTTTCTGTTTTTCGGTGCTGCGGGGTACGCGGTGTATAAAGGAACGCCGCTGTTTATTCACCAGCTGAGAGATTTATCTGCAAGTGCCCCCGAGCTCTCTGCTTTATATGAGAAACAAATGACTGCGTTGCAGGATCAAACGGTCAATTGGCCAGATGGGCTGCAGGAAGAGCTCCGCGAAAGAATCAGAGGGTTTGAAGTGTGGCTGACAGGCCTATTCGAAACGATGATGAACTTGCTCATGAAAGCTGTCAACTTTTTGTTGGTTCTCGCTGTTGTTCCGTTTATTTCCTTCTATTTATTAAAGGATATTAGACGGGTGAAGAAAGTGATGTGGAAGGCCGCGCCGATTCGCTGGCGCAGGAAAGTTCTCAGGTTTGTGAAAGAACTGGATAATTCGCTTGGCTGCTATATCCGCGGACAGTTGATTGTTTGTCTGTTGACAGGAGGAATCGCCGCTTTATTGTTTTATATGATTGGACTCCGGTACCCGATCCTGCTGGGGGTTATTATCGGCGCAACAAATGTCATTCCCTATTTTGGTCCGATCATCGGGGCGGTGCCTGCTGTATTTATTGCCCTTACCATGTCCCCGACAATGGCCATTTACACGGCTATCATCGTGTTTGCACTGCAGTTTTTGGAAGGAAACTTATTGTCGCCTTGGATCATGGGCAGAAGCCTTCATCTCCATCCATTGGTCATTATAGGGGCTTTGCTGCTAGGAGGAGAAGCGGGCGGCATCCCTGGGCTTATTTTTGCTGTACCAATTCTTATTTTTTTCAAAGCGGCATTTTTCGCGGAAAAGCGAGCAAAAGCTCAGAAGCCTAAAGCCGCACATTGACAAAAGGAGCATAAATTTCTATAATTCGATGTATAATCATTTCATAATTTAAATTGACGAAGGACCCAGTATGTTATAGACCATCTTATGTGCCCTGCACACTTAGAGAGGAATTTCCTTGGCTGAAAGAAATTCTAGATGAAGGATAACAGAAAGCTAGTCCGGAGAGCAGTTAATACCTGCCGTCTGCCGCGTTAAGGCGTAAGAGAGATGGATCTGCATGTTGAGGTTCATAATCAGGGTGGTACCGCGAAAAGCTTCGTCCCTGTCCGGGGATCGGGGCTTTTTTTGTTGTCTTCAAGCAGGTTGGCAAACAAATTTTACATAAAATGAGGGAGGAAATTACTTATGAAATCATTGACGGGTGCACAAATTCGACAAATGTTTTTAGACTTTTTCCAAGAGAAGGATCACCGGATTGAGCCAAGCGCTCCACTGGTTCCGCATGATGATCCAAGTTTATTGTGGATTAACAGCGGTGTAGCGACTTTAAAGAAATACTTCGATGGACGCGTAATCCCGGAGAATCCAAGAATTACGAATGCACAAAAATCGATTCGTACAAATGATATTGAAAATGTGGGTAAAACAGCTCGGCATCACACGTTTTTTGAAATGCTGGGTAACTTCTCGATCGGAGAATATTTCAAAAAAGAAGCGATCCACTGGGCGTGGGAATTCTTAACTTCAGAAAAATGGATGGCATTTGATCCTGAAAAGTTATCTGTAACGATCCATCCAGAAGATGAAGAAGCGTTCGACATCTGGTTAAATGAGGTCGGCGTACCAGAGGAGCGGATCATTCGTTTAGAAGGAAACTTCTGGGATATTGGTGAAGGCCCAAGCGGACCTAATACCGAGATTTTCTATGACCGCGGTGAAGCATATGGAGCGGACGCAAATGATCCGGAATTGTATCCAGGTGGCGAAAATGACCGCTATTTAGAAGTGTGGAACCTGGTATTCTCCCAATTCAACCACAATCCGGACGGCACTTACACACCGCTTCCGAAAAAGAATATTGATACGGGCATGGGGCTTGAACGAATGGCTTCTGTCGTTCAGGAAGTTCCGACTAACTTTGATACAGATTTGTTTATTCCAATCATTCAGGCAACGGAGCAGGTATCAGGGCAGAAATATCGTGAAAATGACGAAAAAGATGTAGCGTTTAAAGTCATTGCCGACCATATTCGTACCGTCGCTTTTGCTGTTGGAGATGGGGCTCTGCCTTCGAATGAAGGTCGCGGATACGTACTACGCCGCTTGCTGCGCCGTGCGGTTCGTTATGCGAAGCAAATTAACATCAACCGTCCATTTATGTATGAATTAGTACCTGTCGTCGGTGAAATTATGAAAGATTTCTATCCGGAAGTCAGCGCAAAAACGGAATTCATTCAAAAGGTAATTAAAAATGAAGAAGAGCGTTTCCACGAAACATTGAATGAAGGACTGGCGATCCTATCTAGCGTGATTGAAAAGGCGAAATCAAAAGGCTCTGACTCCATTGCAGGAGAAGACATTTTCCGTCTGTATGACACATATGGATTCCCGGTCGAATTAACGGAAGAGTACGCGGAAGAAGAAGGCATGAAAGTCGATCATGAAGGCTTTGAGCGCGAAATGGCCAGCCAGCGTGAACGTGCCCGTTCCGCTCGCCAAGAAGTAGGTTCTATGCAAGTCCAAGGCGGTGTGCTTGGAGATATTAAAACGAAAAGTACATTTATTGGCTACAATCAGTTAGAAACGGAAGCAACAGTCGAAGTTATTGTATTGAATGGCGAGTTGGCTGAAGAAGCAACTGCAGGTCAAGAAATTCAATTTATTTTAGATCAAACGCCATTCTATGCAGAGAGCGGCGGACAAATAGCAGATAAAGGTGAATTATCAGCCGGGGATGTACAAGTAACGGTTGAAGATGTGCAGAAAGCGCCTAATGGACAAAATATTCACCGCGCTGTCATTCAAACCGGCGTATTAAAAACTGGCCAAAAGGTGAAAGCGGCGGTTGACCCTGTTTCAAGAGGAAAGGTCATCAAAAACCATACTGCTACTCACTTGCTGCACCAAGCATTAAAAGACGTACTTGGAACGCACGTCAACCAAGCGGGATCACAAGTTGGACCGGATCGTCTTCGATTCGACTTCTCTCATTTTGGCCAAGTGCAGCCGGAAGAGCTTGAGCAGATTGAAACGAAAGTAAACGAAAAAATCTGGAACAGCATAGAGGTCGATATTGCTGACAAATCTCTTGATGAAGCGAAAGCAATGGGAGCGATGGCACTATTCGGAGAAAAATACGGAGACATCGTGCGCGTTGTTTCAGTTGGAGATTACAGCCTGGAACTATGCGGAGGCTGCCATGTGCCGAACACTTCTGTCATTGGCTTATTTAAAATTGTCTCTGAAGGCGGAATTGGTGCGGGAACTCGCCGGATCGAAGCAGTAACTGGCGAAGCGGCTTATCAAATGTTAAACAGCCAGGTCGCTTTACTGAAAGAAGCAGCCGGCAAGTTAAAAACGAACCCAAAAGATATTCTGGTTAAGGTTGACACGCTTCAAGCTGAAATGAAAGAACTTCAGCGTGAGAATGAATCACTTGCACAAAAATTGTCTAATATAGAAGCAGGCAGTCTTTTAGACAATGTGAAAGAAACAGACGGCGTAAAATATTTAGCTGCTAAAGTACAGGCGTCCGATATGAATAACTTGCGTTCTATGGCTGATGACTTGAAGCAGAAATTAGATTCAGGCATCATTGTCCTTGTCGCGCCAGGAGAAGATAAAGTAAATATTATCGCTGGGGTGACGAAGGATTTAGTAGAGAAAGGCTATCATGCCGGCAAGCTTGTGAAAGAAGTGGCTACTCGCTGCGGAGGAAGCGGCGGCGGCCGTCCTGATATGGCACAAGCGGGAGGGAAAGATCCTTCTAAAGCAGATGAGGCTCTGCAATTTGTTGAAGAATGGATCAAATCCGTTTGATTCCTATAAGTTTTCATGTACAATGGGAATATAATGTACAAAAGCGGCTTTCACTCTAAGCCTAAAGCGAGGTGCTAATAATGAGCTCTTTTGATCAAACGATGAGATTTAACTTTCCGGAAGAACCGTTTGAACAGGATGTAGAAGAGGTGCTTTTTAAAGTATATGATGCTCTTCAAGAAAAAGGGTATCAGCCGATTAATCAGATTGTTGGCTATTTGCTTTCCGGCGATCCAGCTTATATACCGCGCCATAATGATGCACGAAATTTAATTCGCAAGCTTGAACGTGATGAAATCATCGAAGAGCTTGTGAAAACGTACCTGAAACAACAGCGAGAGGACTAACTTTTTTATGAGAGTGATGGGCTTAGATGTCGGCTCAAAAACAGTGGGTGTGGCAATCAGCGATGCATTAGGCTGGACAGCCCAAGGGATTGAAACGATTAAGATTGATGAAGACAAAAAGATGTACGGGCTGGACAGGCTCGAAGCTTTGTGCAAAGAGTATGAAGTGGATCGGTTTGTCGTCGGCCTTCCTAAGAATATGAATAACACGATCGGCCCAAGAGGAGAAGCTTCTCAAGCATTTGCGAAAATGCTTGAGAACCATTTCTCCCTGCCTGTGGTATTATGGGATGAGCGTCTGACAACAATGGCAGCTGAAAGAGTCTTAATTGATGCGGATGTCAGCCGCAAGAAAAGAAAGAAAGTAATTGATAAAATGGCTGCAATGATGATCCTTCAAGGATATCTTGACAGCCAAAAATAATGAGGTGAAAATAATGGAACACGGCGAAAAGCAAATTACTATTATTGATGAGAATGGAAATGAACAATTATGTGAGGTATTATTCACATTTGATTCGGAAGAATTTAATAAATCTTACGTTCTTTACTTCCCAGTAGGAGCAGAAGAAGATGACAATGAAGAAATCGAAATTCACGCATCTTCATTTGTTTCTAACGATGACAATACAGATGGTGAACTAAGCCCGATCGAAACAGATGAAGAGTGGGACATGATCGAAGAAATGCTAAACACTTTCCTTGACGAGGAAGAAGAAGAGTAAAAAATGAGGATCGAGCTTGCTCGATCCTTTTTATTTGCGCGAAAACAGCAAACATTTCCTGCATACAGTAGTAGTGACAGTACATGCGGTTATAGTATAATATAAATAAAAAATGTCCCGTTTTATGTTGAAAGGGGAAAGTCTATGTCGAATCAGTCTTACAATCAGCCTCCGGCCAAAAAAAGACGAATAAAAAGAGCTGTTTTACTTCTTTTTATCGGCTTTATCGTTTTAGTAGGAGGGGGCGCAGCTGCTGGATATTACTTTATTCAGTCTGCGTTAAAGCCAGTCGATCCAGGCGACCAGACTCTAAAGCCTGTGTCGGTTCCCATAGGATCAAGCTTGTCTGAAATTGCAGTCATGCTGGAAGAAGAAGGTATTGTCAAAAAAGCAGAAGTGTTTAAATACTATGCGAAATTTAAAAATGAAGAAGATTTTCAAGCGGGAGAATACCAATTTTCTCCATCAATGACGATGGATGAATTGATCAAGAGCTTAAAAACAGGGAAAGTCTTTACAGAAGCTCCGGTAAAGGTCGCCATTCCTGAAGGCTATCAATTAACCCAAATCGCGGAAATCATTGAAAAGCATTCGGATCATAAAAAAGAAGACGTGTTAAAAGTCATGAATGACAAAGCATTTATTAACCAAATGATCAAAAAATATCCGGAATTATTGACTAATGAAGTTTTTGCCGCCAATATAAAATATCCGCTAGAAGGATATCTATATCCCGCGACTTATCATTATGGAGACAAAAAAGTACCTGTTGAGAAAATTGTTGAAGATATGCTGAAGAAAACAGATCATGTGCTGGCTCAATACCGCACGTCTATGGCGGCGAAACAAATGTCTGCCCATAAGCTGTTAACTATGTCGTCACTTATTGAGGAAGAAGCGACAGCCAAGGCGGATCGCCATAAGATCGCCAGCGTGTTCTACAACCGTCTTGATGCGGGTATGCCTCTTCAGACGGATCCAACGGTGTTATACGCGCTCGGAGGTCACAAGGGCCGCGTGCTATATGAGGATTTAAAAGTCGATTCGCCATATAATACGTATCAAGTGAAGGGACTTACGCCGGGACCGATTGGAAACAGCGGAGTGACTTCAATGGAAGCTGCCTTAAACCCTGAAGAAACCGATTATTTATATTTCCTTGCTTCACCGGCAGGGGATGTATATTATGCGAAAACATTAGCTGAACATAACCGTTTAAAGAAAGAACATATCACAAGCCATTACGAAAAACAAAATTAACCACAGAGAGAGAAAAGTCGCTTTTCTCTCTTTATTATGTTAGAATTATTCAAGTGTTTTTTAGAAAAGCAGATACGAGATCATTTGAATGAGAAAGCTGACTGAGCTTTCTTCTTTTTCTTGTTACGCGTTTTTTAGAGAAGGGGATACTAATGGACGATAAGCTCCATCAATATATAGAATCATTAATCAATGAGAGGCCGCCTTTATTCACTGAAATGGAGGCGTTCGCGAAAGAAGCGCATGTGCCCATCATGGAAATTGTCGGGATGGAGGCACTTCTTCAAATGCTGCGTGTGCAGCAGCCAAAAAAAATCTTAGAAATAGGAACGGCCATTGGCTATTCCGCCTTAAGAATGGCAGAAGCGCTGCCTGGTGTTCAGATTGTATCGATTGAACGGGATCAAGAGCGTTATGAGCAAGCGTGCAAGTTCATAGAAAAATCAGGATGTTCCGATCAGATTCACCTAGTGTTTGGAGATGCGCTCGAAACAGTCGGACAAGCTGGCGAATTAGGCCCTTTTGACGCGCTGTTTATTGATGCGGCGAAAGGACAGTATACGAAGTTTTTTGAGAAATACTCTCCGTTTGTGTCCGATATGGGTGCGATTTACACGGACAATGTGCTGTTTAAAGGATTAGTGGCCGACACAGAGATCGAAGTGAAAAGAATCCGAAATTTAGCGAAGAAAATACATCATTACAATGAATGGCTGATGAATCATGAAGAGTATCACACGGCAATTCTGCCGGTAGGAGACGGATTAGCCATCAGTACAAAAAGAGGTGGATCAAAATGAAAAAACCAGAATTATTAGTTACACCGGATAGTGTGGAGTCATTAGGGCAGCTGGCAGATGCGGGTGCGGATGCATTTGTGATCGGAGAACAACGATATGGCTTAAGGCTTGCCGGAGAGTTTACTCGTGATCAAGTGAAGGAAGCGATTGAGCTTGCGCATGCGAAAGGTAAAAAAGTCTATGTTGCAGTGAACGCGATTTTTCATAATGACATTGCCAATGAATTGGATGAATATGTGGCTTTCTTAAAAGAAGCGAATGCAGATGCCATCATTTTCGGTGATCCGGCTGTATTAATGGCTGTACGTGAACATGCGCCTGACATGCCATTGCACTGGAACACGGAAACGACAGCTACCAACTATTTCACTTGCAACTACTGGGGAAAAAGAGGAGCCGTTCGTGCTGTATTAGCCAGAGAATTAAATATGGATGCTATTGTTGAGATGAAAGAAAATGCGGAAGTGGCTATTGAAGTGCAGGTCCACGGAATGACGTGCATGTTCCAGTCTAAACGTCCGCTTTTAGGACATTATTTCGAATATCAAGGCAAAGCGATGGAAATTGAAAACCGTAAAGAATCGAAAAATATGTTCCTTCATGACAAAGAACGCCATAATAAGTATCCGATTTATGAGGATGAAAACGGCACTCACATCATGAGCCCGAACGATATTTGTATCATAGATGAGCTTCAGGAATTGATTGAAGCAGAGGTTGACAGCTTGAAAATTGACGGCGTGTTAAAATCACCTGAATATATGCTCGAGACGACGAAATTATATAGACATGCCATTGATCTTTGTACGGATAATCCTGATCAATATGAAGAAGAAAAAGATGAACTGTTAGAAAAAATCGAAGAAATTCAACCGTCAAACCGTCCGTTGGATACAGGCTTCTTCTTTAAAGAAACGGTTTATTAAATGGAGGTACCTTTAATGAATGCGACAATGAATGAAAAAATATCTGAAATAGTAGACGGCAAACGGGTGATTGTTAAAAAACCTGAACTTTTGGCGCCGGCAGGCACATTGGAAAAGTTAAAAATTGCTGTGCATTACGGTGCAGATGCTGTGTATATTGGCGGACAGGAATATGGCTTGCGCTCAAATGCCGGGAACTTCACATTTGAGGAAATGAAGGAAGGCGTTGAATTCGCCAAAAAATACGGAGCGAAGATCTATGTGACAACTAACATCTATGCTCACAACGAAAACATTGACGGATTAGAAGATTACTTGCGCGGCCTTCAAGAGGCGGGTGTAACAGGGATCATTGTAGCAGATCCGTTAATTATTGAAACTTGTCGCCGTGTAGCTCCGAAAGTGGAAGTGCATTTAAGCACGCAGCAGTCCTTGTCTAACTGGCGCGCCGTTCAATACTGGAAAGAAGAAGGACTAGACCGAGTGGTGCTTGCCCGTGAAACGACAGGCGAAGAAATTCGGGAAATGAAAGAAAAAGTAGACATTGAAATTGAAACATTTATCCACGGGGCCATGTGTATTGCTTACTCCGGCCGCTGTGTGCTGAGTAATCATATGACTGCACGTGACTCAAACCGCGGAGGATGCTGCCAGTCTTGCCGCTGGGATTACGACTTGTATTCGCTTGAAGAAGGCAAAGAAGAAGAGTTATTCTCACAGCAAGATGCACCATTTGCCATGAGCCCGAAAGACTTGAAGCTTGTAGAATCGATTCCGAGAATGATCGAACTCGGCATTGACAGCCTTAAAATTGAAGGTCGAATGAAGTCTATTCATTACGTGGCAACAGTAGTCAGTGTCTATCGCAAAATTATCGATGCCTACTGTGCAGATCCAGAGAACTTCCAAATTCAAAAAGAATGGCTTGTGGAATTAGAGAAATGTGCTAATCGTCCTGCAGCTCCTGCTTTCTTTGAAGGAACCCCGGGTGCTGAAGAGCAATTGTTTGGCGTTCATGGCAAGAAAGCAACCTATGACTTTGTAGGGTTAGTGCTTGGCTATGATGAAGAAACCCAAATGGTGACACTGCAGCAGCGCAATCACTTCCGCCCTGGAGAAGAAGTAGAATTCTTCGGTCCGGAAATTTCTAATTTCACGCAGAAGGTGAACAAGATCTGGGATGAAGACGGCAATGAGCTGGATGCCGCACGTCATCCGCTGCAAATTGTTAAATTCAAAGTCGATCAGCCGGTTTACCCAGACAATATGATGCGAAAGGAGCTTGAATAAGCTCATGAAGCAAAAACCCGTTGTGATTGGAGTGGCCGGGGGGTCCGGTTCTGGAAAAACAAGTGTGACGAAATCGATCTATGACTTTTTTAAAGGTCATTCCATTATGATGATTGAGCAGGATTATTATTATAAAGATCAAAGTGATTTGCCTTTTGAGGAGCGGTTAAAAACAAATTATGATCATCCGCTTGCTTTTGACAATGATTTATTAATTCAGCATATTGAAAGCCTGCTTACCTATCAGCCGGTGGAAAAGCCTGTGTATGATTATGCACGTCACACGCGGTCTGCAGAGACGATCCGCATGGAGCCAAAAGATGTCATTATTCTAGAAGGCATTCTTGTATTAGAAGACGAGAGACTTCGCGATTTAATGGATATTAAGCTATTTGTTGATACGGATGCCGATTTACGTATTATCCGCCGAATGATCAGAGATATTAAAGATCGAGGCCGGACGATTGAATCAGTTATCGATCAATACATCAATGTCGTGCGCCCGATGCACAATCAATTTATTGAACCGACCAAGCGCTACGCGGATATTATTATTCCAGAAGGCGGGCAAAACCATGTAGCAATTGACCTCATGGTGACCAAAATTCAAACAATTCTTGAACAAAAAGCCATTTTATAGTATCTTTTTATAAAATAGGCATAAAATTTTTAAAACACGCGCGCCCTTTATAAGGACGCGCGCTCATGTTATATGCTTTCGTAAGCTGAAAGCAAGAGATGAAAAGGAGTGGAAGGGATTGTCAGTAGAAAAAGTATATCCAATGACTCAAGCGGGTAAAGAGAAGCTTGAACAAGAACTAGAACAATTAAAATCCGTTAAACGTAAAGAGGTAGTTGAAAGAATTAAAATCGCCAGAAGCTTTGGAGATTTGTCAGAGAACTCTGAGTATGATTCGGCGAAAGAAGAGCAGGCGTTTGTTGAAGGCCGTATTGGCACTCTCGAAACGATGATCCGCAATGCGAAAATCATTGAAGAAGATTCAATGAATTCAGGTGTGGTTACATTAGGTAAAACAGTAACGTTTGTTGAACTGCCTGATGGAGAAGAAGAAAGCTATACAATCGTAGGAAGTGCAGAAGCAGATCCATTCGAAGGTAAGATTTCAAATGACTCCCCAATTGCCAAAAGCTTGATGGGCAAGCAAGTGGGAGATAAAGTCATTGTAAATACACCTGGCGGAGAAATGAATGTAAAAATCACGTCTATCGGCTGATTTTAAATACAAAAGCGTTGAAAGGGAGACCTTTTAACGCTTTTTTACTTAATTGCTTCAAGTTCAGGAAAAGTCATGATAAAATGATGATTGATGTAGCAAGGAGGAGAGAGTTCCATGGCGAACAATACACGTTCAGAAAGAAAATCTAAACGGAGAAAGACAAATCGGGTGTTAAATACAGCCATTGCCGTGGTTGTCCTGTTAATTATTGTTGTTGCATTTACTATTTTTTCAGGCGGCAATAATGACGAAGTAACAGAGCCGGCAAAAACAAACCCGGAGACAGAGAATTCAAATTCATCCGCAGCGAATAAAGAGGAAGACAACGTCCCGGAAGAAGATAATAATAACCAAGAAGAAGATCAAGATGAGAAAGAACAAGATAAAGAGCAAGAAGAGGTTATTGTAAACGAAAGTGATGAACCGAACGTCGAAGAAGAAATTGTTGATCCGAATTGGACAGGCGTCGGCACGGCTCAAACAGAAGGCCACACGTCTTCTTTTGACAGTGATTCTCAAGATTGGCAGGAGAAGCTTGATGCCTTGTCATATGCGACAGGAATCCCTGTAGAAGAAATGACGGTTTGGTATGTGAGCGGAGATGGCCCTGATGGAGCGATCGGCACAGTATCACCGAAGAGCAATAAAGCAGAAGCTTACCGCGTGTACATTACTTGGGTTGACGGCGAAGGATGGAAGCCAACAAAGGTACATAAGCTTATTAAGAACGATAAAGGGAAATAACTGTAATAGGTGTTTAAAGGATGGCCATATGGAAAGCGGAGCTCCTCACAGCTATGTGAGGAGGACGCTTACCTTGGCCATTTTTTTATGAGTGATCGAGGTTTGTTTTAAAGTTTTTTTACCTTGAAATGCACAACGGCTGAATAGTGCTTATGTCCATTTGGGTCAAACTGCACTTGGTGGGAGACAGAATGAACTTCTAGCATGAGTGCGCGGTTTTGTTCCATTTTTTCTTGAATTTTTTTCTCAAGAGTAACGAGATCCAATGCTTCAAAGAATTCAATTTTATCTTCTATCAGTTCTAGCTGAAATGACATGCTAATCCATTCCCTTCTTTTTACTATCTGTCTTTATGTATACATGAAAAAAGGGAAGAGATACAAGAATTTTTTTCAAAAAAGTGCTAGAATAAAACAGGTTTAAGTATCAGGAACGGAGGAAAACATAATGAAAATAGCGATTATAGGTGCAATGGAAGAAGAAATAACGATTTTACGTGATCATATGGAGGATACTCAGGTACAGGTGATTGCTAACAGTGAGTTCACAACTGGGACGATGAAAGGAGCCGAAGTGGTGCTGCTTCGTTCAGGCATTGGAAAGGTCAATGCAGCGATGACGACATCGGTCTTGCTTCATCACTTTAAGCCGGATGCAGTGATCAACACCGGTTCAGCCGGCGGCTTGAATCCGGAATTGAATGTAGGAGACGTGGTTATTTCAACTGAAGTTCGTCACCATGATGTAGACGTCACGGCTTTTGGCTATGAATATGGACAAGTACCTCAGCTGCCAGCTGCCTTTAAAGCGGATGAGACACTTGTTCAAGCGGCTGTTAAGAGCGTTGAGGCTGAAGAGGGCGTTCAAGTGGTATCTGGATTGATCGCGACAGGCGACTCGTTTATGAGTGATCCTGAGCGTGTGAAGCATATACAAGGAAAGTTCACTGATTTGCAGGCGGTGGAAATGGAAGCGGCAGCGATCGCTCAAGTCGCCCATCAATTTAACGTGCCTTTTGTTGTGATCCGGTCTCTGTCAGACATTGCGGGAAAAGAATCAGGCATCTCTTTTGAACAGTTCTTGCCAAAAGCAGCTCTTCATTCGGCAAATGCAGTGATGAGCATTGTCAGCGAATTGAAAAATAAGAATTCCCTGTGAAATATTTTCAGGAATTGAACGAAACCGCATTGAAATATGATACAGTAAATGTAAGTAGATATTCACCTATGTAAGGAGTGACTAAAGCATGGTAATGATGATCATGGGATTGTTGCTTGCGACGATTACAGGCGTAATGATCGCTGTATCTGTAGACTAATGAAAAGGCCGGCATCTGCCGGCCTTTTTGTCTAGTGTGCCCGGCATGGGTGTAATCTATAGGGTGAGAGTCCCGAACTGTGAAGGCAGAAGTAGCGGTTAGCTTAACGCAAGGGTGTCCGTGGTGACGCGGAATCTGAAGGAAGCGGGCGGCAAACTTCCGGTCTGA
>NZ_JAFBES010000006.1 GCF_016908875.1 Bacillus ectoiniformans
TTTTCCTTTCTTCAGGGTTGTTAAGGACATTATATCCGTCAACCCCCGGACAAACAATACCGTCAACAATTGGCCGTTTTTGAGTAGCATTAACAGCAATGGCAAAGGGGGCTTTATGAAGAATTCGCTTCCTTTGTGTTAGAGACTCTAGCTAAAGAATCTGGTAATAACAAATGACAGGCATCAGATTATCCTTCTGGGTTTTTCCTGGATGATGGCCGAATTGAAATCGATAATAATCCAGCTGAAAATGCGATCCGACCAAATGTTATCGGAAAAAAACTGGTTTTTTTCCGTCAGCGAAGCTGGCGCAGAAGCGAATGGGATTTGTCTAAGCCACGCAGAAACAGCCAAAGTAAATAGCATAGATTTTTATCGGTATCTTGTGAAGCTATTGACGGATCTACCCAATCTTGATATCCATCAGCGTCCAAAGATTTTGCGTGATTATTTGTCTTGACCCAAACAGATCCAAGAAACATGCGGAAAAATAAAATAGCCGTATTCCCCAAAAAAACGAGGGGTATATGGCTATTCGATGTGCGTACCAAAAGGTGCGCTTATTTTTTTTATAATTCGGGCTTACTTAATTTACGCAACGCTAATGTGTATAAATATTTCTAGTTAAAGCTACAAGTAAAAATCATATTTCTCTAGCTTTGCTATAACTTCCCGATCATCAGGATTCAATTTAAGAGCATATTTAAAATATCCCCTAGCTTTTTCGTATTCTCTTTTCTGTTCATATGCTAGACCTAATTTTTTTACTACTACCCAAACACCCGGTGTTTCTTGGTTTATAGCCTCTAGTATTTCTATTGCTTTGTCCTCTTGATTACACAGTCCAAAGCATATGGCTAAGCGGTAGCGATAATCTATAGAATCGGGTTGCTGTTGGACTAATTGTTGATAAATTTTCTGGGCTTCCTCGAATTTTTTGATTGCAAATAAGATTCTTGCTTTTAGTTCTCTTAACGAGGTTGTAAAATTTTCTCTTCTTGTTTCCTCAACGGCTCTTACGTTAATATCCTCAATTGTTTTTAAAGCTTCAAAACGACGATCTGTTTTAAAGTATACATATGATAGCTGTAGAAGTAAGTCGGGATATATACGATCATTTGCAATTTCTGTTTGAAGAATCTTTTCTGCAAGTTTGAATTTACCTAACTTACAATTAGTTATCGCTAATTCAAGAGCATCCCTTTTTTCAACAAGAGTAGATTTTGGCACATGCTTTTCTGTTGTTTCTTGCAGCAGGTGTTTTTCTACCGCTCTTTTAAAATCATTCCTTAGTTCAACGACCGTCTGATAACGTTCATCTGGATCACGTGCTAATGCTTTAAGGATTACTTGTTCCATTTTTTCAGGTATAGATTTATTTAATTCTCTTGGACGTGGGAATGGCTTATTATGAATAACATCTAGAAAAGTATCATGAGGTGTTTGCCCTGTTAGAAATTGATAGAGAAAAGCTCCAAGTGAATAGATATCTGAATTTAAATGTCTCTCCTTTGAATTAACTACCTCTGGAGCTATATACGCATATGTACCTGCACCATCAATTGTCTTTACAAAAATATCTTCAATTAAACGACTTGTCCCAAAATCTGTAATTTTAACTTGTTCATCCTTAATTAATATATTATCTGGTTTAATATCTCCATGAGCTATCTTCAAACCGTGCATGAATTCTAAACCATCTAAGATTCTCTCGAATATTTCATACACTGTTTGGAAAGTACGAAGAGTTGATATGCCAGTGTTTATTAACTCTTGGGATAAGGGATGGCCTTCGAAATATTCCATTTCAATAATAAAATATCCGTCAACACGGCTCATATCATATATTTGAATGAGGTTAGGGTGAGAGAGACCCTTTAGCTTTAATCCCTCTGCTAATACCTTATCTCCCTTTTCTTGACTTTTAGGAATCTTCAGAGCTACTGTTTGACTATCATCACGTCGAACCGCTCTCCAAACTTGACCAAAAGTCCCTTCACTTACATACTCCTGTAAAACATACTTGTCCCCTAATTCCATATCCCTTCTTAAATCTAAAATATATCGTTTACGTACCATACTATTTCACCTGAATCCATTGATTGATCGTTAATTTTTCTTTGTTACCTTTAGCAACCGCTTGAAAAACTAAATAATCACTTTTAAATGAATTAATCCCATTAATATAAATACCATTGGGTAGTCGGAAGCCTTCATCAAAAATAGAAATATACTTTTCAATATCTTTTGACACAACTCCACTGTGAGACCAATATACAAATAATATGAATGGAAGGTTACCGCCAAGCTGATGATACGCAATTAATAGGTTTTCAATCTTTTCCCTCAATTTATCATTTTTAGCTTTAGAATTTTCAAATCTTTCAAATTCAGAAACTAATACTGGCTTTAAGTCTTCTTTGTCATACCAAATTGAATCAGGTCGAACTACACGTGTTATGTTATGACCAAAATTTTCATTGATAGGATAAACAGGATACTCAGACACAGCTGTATATCCATCTAACTGTCTCCCTATTTCAGTGATATAGTTTAACCCTATTGAATGAACGGTTTCTGAATAATCTCGCACCCCTGATACAGAAAGCATCGGAAACCAAGTATCACGAATCTTACCGTTTTTAAACTCTTGGATAATCCATTCTTTTATTTCTACCTTATCCATTGAAGACTCCCCATTCTTTAACAACCTCTGGTGATTGGCCACCATGAACGAGAGCTTTCGTACCGACTTTGACCAATAATGGTGCTGGAATTGAACGACCAGTAAGTAATGCTTCTCCTGTAGATAGTGCCGGTAATTCGTCAATATCAGCTTTTGTAAGCATATCTGAAGTTTTTGTAATAAAACGTTGATCGTCTGGGTTTTTCAAACGCATAGTAATTATTGTGTTACACTGTGAAGTTACATCAGCATCTAACTTTGATGGCCGTTGGGAAACAATCGCAAAACCAACACCAAATTTTCTTCCCTCAGCTGCAATTTTCTTTATTATTTTCTTTGAAATGGTTGGAGTACCTGCTGGAGCATAGTTATGTCCTTCTTCATAAACTAAGAAACATGGACGAATTGGTCGTTGTTTATCTGCAGCAGCACGCATAATTTCACTAGATACCAAAGCTGTTACAATTTGTTTCGCATCATCCGAAATCCCTTGTAAATCTACTATAATTAATCGACCATTTTTTTCATTCATTTCACCAATTAAATTATATATATCGGTGGGTTCTCCAATTGCTCTAGTGTAGAAGCTTTTAGCTTCGTTAATAACTCGCTTTAACTTCATAGATGCAACAGCAGCACTCCTACCGTTTAAAGCACGTGATTCGGCATCAGAAAGATCATCCCAACTTTTAAGTTCTTCCAAATCACCAGACAAAAGTTCACGTAAATCTTTAATGTCTCTTGGTGGATGTGGGTACTTAAATTTCCAGTAACGAAGAGCAACATCTAGTACTCGTTGTTGAGGTTCCGTTAGTCCAGGTAAAATTTCTTCAAAATCATCCATTTCAAAGCGGTCAAACTGTAAGGCAAGATGATTGTTTTTACCAGCATATTTATAATCAAATTCCTCCATTTGTGGGGTATACACCCTAATACCACCACCAGCTACTTGCAGCTTCTTTAGTCTTTCTTGAATAAATAGGATATTATCCTTTTCTTTTGGATCCTCAATATGTTCTAAATCACTGTTGAAATGAACTGTTCCTTTTTCAAAAGCCTTACCGTATTCACCATGTGTGTCAAAAACTACTACTGTTCCGTTCATTTGAGCAACTAATCTTTCAATAATACGTCCAACTGTATATGACTTACCTGAGCCAGTCATCGCTAATACTGCTAAATGTTCCGTTACTAATTTATTAACGTCCATATAAACTGGTACTATATTTTCTCCACGTTCATAACCAATTAGATTTCCAATTGCAATGCTTTTGTTCTCATCAAATTGATAGAATTTAGCAAGAAACTCGTAGTCCACTCCCAAAACCTTACTACCGGGATCAAGAGGCCTTCTCGGAATACGAATTTGGCCAGTTCTAGCCTCTTTGTATCCTATAAGATCGATTGCTCCAAAAAGTGTTTCCCCAGTCATTTGTGTTCCGGGGAGTAATTCAATGGAATTTAATCCATCTCCCATTTCGCTATTATAAAGAATATTACTCCTAGATATGGATGTAATGCGCCCTAGAACATACGTCACTTCTTCATCTTCTCGTTCTTGGTGAGCTATCTTAACAAATTCCCCTCGTCTTGCAACAAAACTATCATGAAGAATCATTTTTAAATCGTTCGGATTACCTGTATTTCCAATTAACTTACCAATATACTTATCTTGGCTCATAAGTCATCCTCCCCAAACAAATCAACTTCCTCGGTCCATACACTTTCTACGTTTTCATTTTTAATCATTTCTTGTGCTTGTGACTTATAATACTGAATGATTGTCCCCGTCTTAATAGCCTTTAATCCATGACTTGCATACCAAAGTGGAAGAGGTAACGCTTTTAATTGATCAATTGTATATAATGAAATCAAATCAGAGGTTAGCTCATCGACTGATTCAGTTTTCCAGTCTTCTTTATGCCCAATCGCTTCAACCAAAAGAGGCATTGTTCTCATACCTGCACGAAAATGAAAATTTATTACTCCAAGCTCTCTAACAAATTGTGGTTCTAACCGATTATCTGAAGTTAAAAGGTCAAATTCATAGGCAGCTGTTCTTGTTCTTCTTGTTAATACTCCATTTAATAATTTCTTTACACCGACTTTTTTTATCTTATCAAAAGAGGTACTAAGAGATAAAAGCTCTTGTGTAACTAATGAATCAATCATATATTTTTCTGTATGTTCAGAAGTTAATCCATAGAAAACAGAACCAAAACGTTTTGAGCTAACTGAAACTATTTTCACACCACTAGAGTTAAAAGGATAAATCTCATGTTTATGGCCTTTCCAAAATTGTTCAATTCTCTCTTTACAAGAGATATAGTCAAAGTGAAGCTCTTCATAGGATTCTAACGGTGCATCGCTTCGTTCTAGTATTAAAGGTGAATCTACGATTACAAGCTCAGGTCTATTGACTTCATTTAGTAATTCTTCTAACAAATCATACATCTGATTTATATGAACAAATTTTAACTTTTGGGTTACATCAACGTCATCTGCTTCATCAATATCCACTAAACTATCTTGATAGGTTTGATATACTACTCCGTTTTGAATTGAAAGATCTTGGCGAAGCGCACCTGCACTATAAAGAATTCCACCAAAAGCATGGATGGTTTTACTCGCAGTAGCAATACCCGTGACATTTAGTGATAATGGAACCTTCTTAGTGACCGTTCGAATTACACCACTATTGCGAAGTTTTGGAGCTATTTGATCAATGAAACGCATTTTAGAACCCAGTTTGGCAACTGTACTTGGTAAACCTAATTGTACTTTTGCAACTAAACTACTTGCGATGGATATATCTCTTTTCTTATCTCCATGCTCCATCGTCACGCCTCCATCTCTTTATCTCTCGAACAAACGCTTTATATCCTTTAAGGTTGATATATTTTTCTCCATCTTCTGTTATTGAACCAGAATCCTCTATAAGTTTCTGGTCTATCAACTGTTGAAGCAATTCCAATGCTTTATTATGTGATAGGTTTTCCTTAAAGAAATTGTCCAACTGCCCTGATATTTTTGTTGATTCTAATACGTTTGCAGAAGCTAGTATCATTATGTATTCATGAACAGAGGTAGGTATAAATGTATCTTGAACAGTGATGGATTCATTATTTTGATTTTCTATTAATAATTCCAAAAATAACTTTTTACATATATCTTGCTTGGACAATAAACGATAATCGAGTAATGGAACTGTTGTTAAAGTGACACATCCACTTCCCGAATGTTCAAAATAATCAATAGCAACTATCTCACCGTTAGCAAGTTCCCACTTTGATTTAGTATTAGTTTTAATTGATTCAATAACAGGAAGGCTGTTAAATGATTGGGCTTCTGTTCCTTGTACAGACAGATCAACATTTAATTGAAGCAGAGAAACAACGTCCATTTGATGAAAAGGAGGGGAAACAATAAGTTGGTTTCCCCAGTGTCTCCACCATTCATTTAATGCTTGTAACTCCACTTCCGACAATTTCAATATGATAATAGCGGGAATAACGCAAATACCAGACGTTAATTCATCAATATTTCGTTCGTCGACACTTATCCAGTTCTTTAACATTTTATATTCCGTTCTGTTTGTAAACTTCTTAACGATTTGGATGTTCATTAGGACAACACCACTTTTGTTTTGATTAGGCCGAAATTTTCCAGTTCCTCTTTTTCTCTCGGATAACTTTTCCAGTCTATATCAGCCTTACTCTTAACAACATCTTTAAAGAATTCAAAACGAACAAACTGAGCATTCTTATCATTGAAGAATTGTCTGCCATCTTCATCTAATTGTTCCATTTTCTTTTTTACAGTTTCTAATGTTTTTTCATAGCTGTTCTCTTGGATTGCCGTACCAAATTCCGGCTGATAAGGTAATTTATGTTGGAGGCGATAAATAAAGTTAACCGAATCAACCAATTCTTGATCGTAGTATTCGTCCCGAATTTTTCTCATTGAAGTTTCAATTTGATTAAGCATGGAGATTAAAGATGTAATGCTAGTTTTGTGTTCTTGTAATAACCTCTCACTATATTCAATTAATTGAATAGGATTACCTTTCTGCACAAGATGGTAATCGTCGATTTGCTCATCAAATCCAGCTTCAAGAAACATCTGAATTTCATGATAACTTGTTTCAAGTTGGTCTGACTGAACTTTTTGTTTTATCTCAACAGGTGCTGACTCAAAATAAGATAACCATTTCTGTACCATAGGCTGTTTCTCAACAAAATAATCTACTACTTGTTTAAAATTTTCGTACATTTCGTCATAGCGACCAGAAATTCCACTACGATCTTTCCATTCAACTTGATTTTGTCCCTCTTTTTTCAAACCAATTTCATTAATCATAGTGTTCAATCTATGTATTGCCTCTTTGTAATTAGCCAACCATAAATGATGTGCTAGGCTATCTGATTGAGCAACCATCGTTTCACGTTTTGAAGATTTTATATAATCCTTCGCATATTCAATTTCTGTTTGATAGCGTTCTAATGCATTGGTAAACTGGATAATTGGTAAAACATAATCCTTATAAGTACTCTTAGATTTTATAAATTCAAGTTTTTCCTTTAATTTGATTAGGATATTTCTTTGTAAGGTCGAAATATAATCATGGAACAACTGAACGAGTCGAAGCTTTTTCCAAATAGGCATCTCATTGTCTTGGATATTTAAAGTGCTGATTATTCGTTCATTAAACGGTATTGCGTTCCATTGTTCTTCATCATAAATAAACTTGCATTCTGTATCGAATGTTTGTAATAGTTTTAATTGCTCTTTCCAAGTATCAAGAGGGTTCACGGTATCAACCTGTAATGAGGAAAGATTAATCTCTTTTAATACTTCATCAATTAGGTCTAATTTACCACGGTGTTTATCAGCTTTTAGTATTCCCAGTCTGTTTTTATCAATGGTTTGTTTAAATTCGTCAACTAACTTGTCGTACTCTTCATCTCGCCACTTCTGGACTTTATCACGTTGAAATTCTAATGTAGCTTTTATTACATTTTGAGCGTGAGTACCACCTTGAACTTCAATGACTTTTAGATCTTGTAAAAAGTAAATCCATTGTTCAACAATTTTCACTGGCTTGATTGTATCGACAGAACTAAAAAAGAATGTATTTTTAATATCTTTAAGGACACGTCGAGTATTTCCAATATAGGTTAACAATGCAGCAAATGTTACAGGCACTTGAACCTCATAATCATCATTATTGGTCTTTACAAATAATTTAGCACCCTCAAATCCATCCTTTTCTAGCTTTGATCGAACTTCTGTTGCTTTTAAGACTTGGAAAAATCTATTATACTTTTCACTCTCTGGAAATTTAACTCCTTGTGTAATACCAAGTTCTGTTGAGGTTGCACTATGAATTAACATCCTAGTGTACCCTTCTGCTAATAGTGGTAGGTTATCTTCTTCAGCCTTTGTAAAGATTAATGGTCTTAATACATAGCCTTGCTGATCAATATATTCAAACCAAGCTCTTGAAACTTTAGCAATTTCATCTCGTAATGCTCTAATCTTTGCCTTAAAAGGAGTCGCTAATTGATGAGCAACTGGTCGAATATCCATTACTTCACGGTCGACAGATAAAACTTCTAGTACATTCTTCTGTAAATTCGTTACTTGGAAAAATATCACACATCTACCCGCAAGTGGGTAGTCACGTTTGAATTTGTTAATATCAATTTCTGTATCAGCAGTAGACGATAAAATAAATATTGGATGCACGCCAATATCAAGAAGATTACTTTCTGCAAGGTCACTTAACTTTTCCAACCTACTTGCCCAAACGACATCAACAACTTTTTTAGGATGAACTCCTAAGTATATATCTCTTTCAACATGACTCCGAAATCCACACACTTGTCCTTTAATTTTTAGTGTTTCAGTCGATGGATATTCTTGTTCTAATGAACGAATAAATCCTAAAACCGTTCTCTCGATATCTTTTCCATAATCCTTTGCACGTTCTTTTAGCAACTGCTGTAATTCGTGATCCTTTTCATCTAATAACAAGTAATTTGCAATACCCGTTTGTACAGCATAACGACGATTCAAACGCTCAAGAAAAGCAAAATTCGGACCAATAAACGTTTCTTTTAAAACTTGATCTTCTTTTTGTCCAAAATAACTAAATAAAATCTCTGCAGCATCGACAACCTCATCTTTTGGATAAAGTGTTCTTACTTGTGCAAGAAAAGTTTCTCTTTCTTTTCCGATGATTAAATAATTATCTGGTGCATTTATAGAGAATGTTTTTAAACTACGAATTAAAACATCTAGGCTAAACTTTTCACCTGTTGACTCATTAACAAAGAAATGGTCAACATCTGGGCGATATTTATTGCTAGCTAGATAAAACCCAAGGTCATTTTTTGCAAGTGAAATAGCAATAAATTCTTTAAATAAAGGAATCCCCTGAAGATTTTTTGCTGATAATAATACTTGTTGCTCTTGTTCGGTATACTCTTTTTTAAGGACAGGTAATTGACGCAACAATGCCTTTTTTAGCAATGGTTGATGTACAGGACTCGAATCAATATAATCAAGTTGTGATATATCAATTAAGCTGTCTTTAAAACGAGGTACAGACTGTGAAAGATCAAGTAATATTTGCCCTGCCTCTGCGTCAGGGTAGTTATCTAAATGTTGATCACAATGAGCCATAATGACGTTAAGCCAGCCAAAGTTTCCCGCAGCAATAGTGTATGACGCTTCAACTAGACCTTCAGGATATTGACGAACCTTCCCATCTTTTTGCAAGGATTCAATGTAATCAGAGATATCTGCGTAGGAATTTTGTGTCATCTCTAGCTTATCTCCACGACGATCTAATGCTTCTAGTGACTTAATTTGATCACCAATTGCCGGAGAACATAGTAGCAAGAATGAAACATTAGGATGCCGAGAACGACTATCTTCATGCTTAATGGCAGATGTTATAACTTTTATCGCTTCACCATCTAGTTTCTTTTTTCGTTCTTCATTGTTTTCATGTATTTCATCTTTAAACAATTCATATTCTGATTCCACTTCATCAACGATAATGTGTAGGTGGTCAATTGAAAATTGATTTAAATACTTCATTCCTTTTTGTACAAGCTTATCTAGGAGTGGAATATCTTCTCCTAATAATTGTTCTGGAGAATGTTTTCCTTTTTCAATAATCTCGCCTAATTTTTGGGGTGAAAAACCAAGTGGAATTAGGTTACTTTGCAAATGGTTAATAATACTCCCCTGAATTGTTGTTTCTACATTCTGATTGGCTAGTTTCGAGAGAGCAATATATGCTCCATACCCCACCCAATTATCTCCATATAGATAATCTTCATTCATTTGTTCATAGCGAATATAAATTGGTAATATACGATCTTCAAAATCTTCTTTTAAAAGCCTGACTTCTTCTAAATCTCCATCACTATTTCGAATCGTCCAACCTTTATCAATACCAAGCACTTCACTTATGAGTTCATAAGCAATCCTTGATTTCCCAATACCCCATTTCGCAATCAGTGTAAAAATACGAGACATCGGTGCATCTTTGATATCACTTAAAAAATTCTGATATGCTTGAAAAAACTCATGCTGTCCAACCATTGGCTGTAATACAGGAAAGGTAGAAACCCCATCTTTTAACCAAACTGATTTTTTCATGAATTGAACACTCCTTATCGGTGAATATCAAGCTTTATTAACTGATACTCGCGTTTTCCTAGATAACCTCTACCATGACGTGGTTGGCCTGATTCATGTGCAGCTACAGTAAATAAACCCTTATTTATACCATCTGTAATATAATAATCAACAAATCGAGAAAGACTCTTATCCCAAGAAGGATAATGTTTGATTAAAACTTGTTCTAAAACTGGTTCAAGCGGGAAAAAGCCGCGATCATCAGAGAGAAAGTGGATGGTTTCTTTTAAAGTAAATACTTCATCTACTGAATCTGTAGGAGTAATAGTAAAAATCGAACCTAAGTCATCTATGTCATTAGAGACTTTTTCTTTATTTAGAATTACTTTTCCTCCTTCATCTCTAATGAACCAATCTAGATATTCAAACAACTGCATTGGAGCGCGCATAAATGCTGTTAGATTTGTTATAGCAGGTTCATTTCCTCCAGAACCAATAAAAGACCAGCCTTCTTCCAACTCAACTTCTTTCCCCAGAAGAAGTTTCATCCACTCACTACCTAATGCCTCTACTTTAAATTGTTCTAATAAACGATTCATATCATTTTTTTCAGGATTAGATGCAAAAGGGTGATATAATGCACCATCCACACCCAGTTGCCACCTTCCAATAAAATCCAACGATGCACCGTTAGTATTAAAATATCCACCATTTAAAAGCATATGAATAACTACCCTTACTCTTGGTGAGAAACGTAGTAACTGCCTTGCTAACAACACTTCCCATCCTTCATCATTTTTATAAGAGCTTATAATTTTTTTTGCGTCCTCAGTTAGATGTAAATGGCCATCAATTCGTTCAAGGAAGAATACACCTTTAATTTCAAATTGAGCAGTTCGTTTAAAATATTCATATCCTAATAATCCAAACAATTCTTTTGAACGATCAAGCTTTTTATCTTTTTCAATTACATCTTTATTTAAGTAAAATGAGGCAATTTCTTTCATTGATTTTGCTTCTGTTTTCTGTGGTATGCGCGATAATTGCTCACACCATAATTCAAAGTTGCCCGGTTCAATCCAAAAGCGTTCAATTGAAAGGCGAATATGTTTCATCGTTTTTCCCTCAATTCATCGACCCATTGCTCTAACCTTGCACGTAACTGTTTACTCTCAGCAATAAGAGGGATATATAAGCGGGTATTATAAATGACATCTTCTATTGTTGTTGGTAAACGATACTCATCGTCTACAACAGTAAGTAATCTACGTTCAACAAGATTTTGAAAAATAGTGTGTAAGTTACGCAATTCATTCGGAAACAGTTGATACTGATTTACTTTGCAAAATTCATTAGCAAACTCATCAAAGTTCCCATATCGAAATTGCTGATGATTACTTGCTGTTAATAACACATCAACATCATCCCCGACCACCTGAAAGCGAATAGCCTGTACTCCTTGTGCTTCAAAATTCTCCCGTACAATACAACAAAGAAATACAAATAACTTCCAAGGGTATATAAAGATATGCTGAAATTGCGGATGGTCAATCTTACGTTCCGGGATAAAAGGCACTAGCGTATAAAATGGTCTTTCTTTCAAAGGAGAAAGGAACAGATTAGTTGAAATCTTTCTCCCTTTTTGCCACTGATCATCTATCTTCTTGCCGAGGTCAATATCTTCTATCACGTTTTCCTGCTTATATGCTTGAACATGCTTTAAATAAAACATTACACGTTGATAATGCGGTGGACCATCAAAGATAAGCCGATTGAAATCTTGAAACTGTTCTTCTTTTGGTTTTAATCGAACTTCCAAACATGCATTTGAAAAACCACTATTTCCTTTAATTTCTGCCATTACAGAAACCGTATAGGCAGAAAGATTTGATAAATTACTTACAAATGTTTCAATTCCCTTTAAATCCTTTGTCTCACTCATCTTTAAAGCTGTTAAAAGTGCAACTTCTACTAGATATTTTTGATAATTAGTCTTAAAACAGAAGAGTGAGAATAGATAATCTTTTTCAGATTGAAAAAGTTGACCATAAGTAATCCAGTTGTTAGTAATTACATATCTGTTTTGTATCATTTCAAGTAAACCTTGTTGTTTTAGAAACGAAAATATATCATTCAGCTCACATTCTCCATAATCGTATAGTTGTTTCAGCCATTGATAACTCTTCTTTACATCCAAAAAGCACCCCTCCCTTCAACAACCAAAAATCACTCTGTCTCAATTATTTTTGATTCATCAAAATTGCCTTCTATGAGGAATTGGACATCTTGTTTTGCTTCTTGTATTAATTCATTAGCTTTTAATAGATTATCTTTCCAATTCCTTATTAATAGATCAATTTGATTCATACTAGAAAAATCTAACTTAGGAATTTTCAATTCTTTAATACTAGAATAATTAATGACAGGTTGAACCGCACCTTTTACAATACGTTCAATTTGCAACTTTCCTGTTGGAGAATTTAAATAAGCAGCTATGTATCTAATTGGAATATCTAATTTCTTAAATTTAACAGAAATGACATTATCGCTTACTGCCAATCCTTCCTGATAATTTTCAACAATACTACATACCCCAACAGTACCTACTCTTGTAATTAACAAATCATCTTCCCGAGTAAATAATAACTGGTCACTTATTTTAACTTTTCTAACATTATTATCAAGTTCTAGGTTGTCAGATATAACATTATTTACTGCAATTAAAACAGTTCCATTTTTATCATCTTCATCATTTGAAGGTGTTTTACCTGTTTTCAATTCTAAAACTAAATTTGAGAGAGATATAAAATCATATTTCTTCTCAAATTCTTCTAACATTAAATACTTTGTCGAAAAATATCCTGCATCAATTCTGTCAATAATTTGATTACTTTCAATCCAAGAGTATTTTTGACCCCTATTAGTTTCATTTTGCATTTCTAGTTCCAAATTTTTCAAGAATATATGCGCTATTTCTTCCTTCAATTGCTTAGCTTCTTCACGAAGCTGTTCTGCATTACGTATTTTATTACCTATGTACGTCTGAATACCGAACTTAGGAAGTAAAATTAAAAGGTCCTTTATATTTTTATTTGTTAATGATGGTTGGACTCCACCATACGCAAATCTAGTCATCTGATCTAAGCAATATTCGGTACTCATATATGCAAGAATATAATCCACATCTAATTCATCAGTATTAAATGAAACACGTGTTAAATTTTGTCCCATAGCTACTTTATTTACATTACTAGGTACTTTACACAGTCTCCCAATTGTTCCAACCCTAGTAATAATAATGTCATTTTTTTCAGCTTGAATTGCAGGTTGTTCAAAATATATATTCGGATCAACATCAATAACTGTATCTAAATCAACTTGATTATCTTTAATATTCTGTATCCTTATTAAAGGGATACCCTCCCTTCGCTCTCTATAAGCTGATGAAGGAATTCCTTGCCAGCCGATTGGTGCATTCATATTAGTCATGAGATTTTTTAGCTTTATTGTCGGGATACCAGATTCTAATAATTTCGTCTGTTTTTCAATAAACTTAACATCATAAAATTTACTATCAAGCCTATCCTCATCAAGAAGTGCATTATTTGCCCAAACAATAGAAGGCTTTTTAGACACTGTACTACTTTGTTTCATATAAAAACCCCTTTCATTTTAAGAATACAGAGTGGGCCTTTAAAAGCCTTTTTTGTAAGCATCCACAATCTTTAATAAATCATTACGATCATTTCCTAATTGCACTTCTACTTTATTTTTAACATCGAATCCAATTTCATCTGCTACCGCCATAAACACTTGTCCTTGCTTCTCATTTTCGTGTTCTTTTTTCTTGATATATAAGAAAGATGTTTTTGCTCCTGTACCAGATAACTGAAATGTTACTGTTGGAAGTGATACAACTGCCTTTACAACTGCCCTACCACCTTCAAATTCGCCTGTTACTTCATTTTTCCTACCCATCAAATATTCACGAACATGCTTATAGCTTGAATTACTTAAAATACCATCTGGAAGAACAATGATTAACAGACCACCGGGCTTTAGTAATTGTAAGTTACGATCAATGAACAATACTGCTTGGTCTGTTGAATTAACTTGCTTCCATACTCCCTTAGCATTTGGTTTTGAGCCTAAACAAAGACCATCTTTATTAGTTCGTCCTGTTTCATCTATACCTGTACTATATCGTTCCAAAATTGCTTTTCCTTCATCTGTTTTACTCGCAACTGATCCTGACCCAAACGGTGGGTTTGTTACGATTAAATCAAAACTTTCAGGCTTTAATGATTCAGTCATTAATGAATCTGTCACCCAGAATATCGGTGCTTTTGGTAATCCATGCATCGCCATATTTAAGCGTGCTTTTAATACCATGTTTCGTGTCTTATCTGCTCCAACAAAGCTATGTTCTTTCATAAGTTCAAAATGCTTTTCCATTTTATCCTTCATCGTTCCAGTAAACTGTGAAAGCATATACTTTTTGACACCTTCATATCCCTTAATTAAAAAGCCACCTGAGCCACAAGTTATATCGCCCATTCTAAATGTAGGAATACCTTTTTCATCAGCTGTGATTAATTTTGAAGCTTCTTTTGGGTTTGATGTTAAATCATGCATAACCATTTCAATCATTGCTTCAGTTACTTGTCTTGGTGTTAAGTATGTAGCTTGACCAATTTTATTGTCATATTTACCACGCATTAGTACATCGAATAAACGACCTAATATATCTGCACTCACATTCTTTAAAGTCGCTTTTATTCGGTTTCCATTTTCATCTTCAAAATCATCTAATTCTTGAAATGTTTTAAAAGCTGCAATAAAGTTAGCTGGATTTTCCAAACGAATGTATTCATCTTCACTAAAGATAAAACATTCTTCACCAAGATCATTTACCGCAACATAATCCTCATGATTTTTTATTTCCTTAAAAGCATCTCGGATTTGTCTAACAGCTTCTTTTCCGTTCTCTTTTATGTGTTGGTGTTTTAAAATATCAAAAATTCTTAGACCCGCATTTTTTCCTTCTCTTAAAACAAAGTCTGGATGATATAATCGGAAGGTCTCCATAAAAAGCAGTTTACTTAACTCATCGATGGCTTCGTTTGTACTGCTGATATTATCAGCACCACCCGGTCCATATAGGCGCTCATGCAAATCATCAAAACGTTTTTGCAGGGTGGAGTACATTTTCCTAGACCATTCCTCTTGTTTTGAAAGTTGACGTTTTTCTTTTCTAGTAACATCAATAACAGCTGGAATCTCAGCAAGTGGATCCGATTCAATACAGTCTGCATAATAATTAACTTCACCGTTAGTTGCCCAAATGAAATCTGGAGCATCTTCATGGTACTGGGCCTCTATTAAAGCAGCATCTTGTACTTCAAAGGACAAATCCGCTCCTTTGTCAAATACCTTTACATAAACAATCTTTTCATCCCCAGAAGCTAAAAAAATCGTTGTGCCATCTTCTTCATGTGTATCTGGTTCAGAAAATGTACTATATCCCTTTATCGTCAGTTGTTCTTTTAATTCTTCAATTAATCTTTGCATTATTGGTTCCTCCATTATTATCGTTTCACGCGGATAATATTTTCTCTTGGCGATTCATAACGCCCCGTACTAACAGCCACTTCAATTACCTCATTATGTGGCACAATCATATCACTTGGTAACTGTTCAATTATATTTGGGTCTATCTTAGTCATCGGCCGTCTTTCTAGAGCTTTTTCAATTGCTTCTAAAATAGTATTACGACGGTCATCAGTCTTAACAGCCCATTGACCTGATTCTGTTTCATATATAGATGGATCAAGCAAGCTATATAATTTTACTTGGTCCTCATTCCAATTCAATCCGTGTTCTTTTGCAATGTTCACTAATTGTTCTGTTGTTTTGGGTGTGGTTAGGTATTCATGAAATATCAAGATGGTCACCTCCTTGATAACGCTCTAAGATACTTTCAATTTCATTTATTTTATTATTTGGTAACCTTGGAACAAGAACTTGTTTTAAATCATGTATTGATAGAAATGGCTGTACCGCACCTCTGCTCTTGATTCGCAACTGTAAACGAACAAATGGATGAGTTAGGCACCAAAGTATATATCGTTCTGGTAAATAATAAGTCCTTAAAACTACAAATACATTGGACGCTATGGAATTTGTGAAATGGTTTGGAACGATTGCAAGTGGTTGATCCTTTTCGCCAACCTTTGTACCAATAACCCCTAACAATATATCCCCTTCTTTTACTTCATAGCGCGCTCGGCTCCTAACCGTATTATATGGAACTTTATAAGTTGTATGAATTATCCATTTTTCACGATTCAAATTTTTTATACCGATATACGAGATAGTTTGATCTTTAAATCCAGAAGGACTAATTGTTCTATCAACAATTTCAACAACCTCATTTAGTTGTACCCATTCCTCAATTCTTGATCTTTCTATGAAATCCTTATGTAACCTTGTTCGACGTTGTTGGTAGTATAGAAAATCTAATCTATCTGGAGACAAATCTTCAGATACCCATATTAAACTTGGTGAGAAATCTTCTAAATAACGTCTTTCGTCAACATTATAAAAACTTTCTAACCGCTGCTTATAATTCACTTGGTCCGAATCTGGATACTTAGATGCACTAGCAAGTTGCTCATCTACCGGAATTAACAATTTCCCTATTTCCTTAATAGATATTTTTGGTATAACCGAGGGAGTTACTGCTAGTTTTAATGATAGTTGACCTAGTTCAGTATTTAAAAAATTAATAATTATGTCTTTTGCTTTCAAGTTTTTCGGTCTTAACCTCAGTAAATCCGGACTGATGATAGCACCTTCGACATCCTCATCAACTATAGCCACCTTCGGAATCGCAGCTACCTTAGAAATAAGAATATCGTCTTTTTTGATAATAGCTTTTGATTCAACACCTAAGTAATTCGCTAAATAAAATACATTTGTCAATTGGATTTCTTTATTATCTATGTTTGAAATTTTAATATATGGTATCCCCTCATTAGAAAAATCCTTAGCATTACGAGTGCCATCAGATATCCCTTCACACAGTTCCGAAAGTTCAACTGAATTGACTTTCTCTATCTCCATATTTAATTTCTCTTTTACTTCATAGTAATGCGGGTCTAACCTTTCAGTATTAAGGCTCATAGGCAATATGTATCGGAATATAGGAATCACCACACTTTTCCTTTTCAAACTTTCTGTCTACCTTAACTTACAACAATTTTACATATGTTGTCAATAAATTATTAGTTTATTGTTCATTTCGTTCTCTTTTTTAAAAAAATAATACTTGTTGTTGATTTACTTATCACAATAAAAATAACCACCTTTTGGGTGGTTATCATCAAATCTTCTTAATAAAAACACACCTGTTGATTATCTAAATAATTCCAACAAAAAACGACAAAAAGGAACGCCTTCTTGTAAAATGAAAGTTACCACACCGACATTTACGAGAATAGGCGTTCCTTATGAATCAGAATACCATGTTCCCGCAGCTAGTTCAAAAGTTTATTTCAGATGAAGATATTAAAACGTTAACTCGGCTGTTCGATTGTGCGGACACGGCTCGTAAATTAACGGTCAAAACTCTGATTCAATACTTGGTTTTAGCCGCAGCTAATGAGTGGAAAAGCTTGCGCCACTGCTCAGATGTAGGTGTTTCTTCTGGTTTAGTAAAGGTTGATTATTCCACGCTTTCGAAAAAACTCAGCCAGATGGATTACCGTCACATGAAGGAAGTGTTTCACCTGATTGTTCGCAAATGCAACCGGGCGATACGGCGTGCATTAAAGATACCGAATAATTTACTGCTGGTTGATTCCACCACGGTCACGGTGGGTAAAAGCCGACTTCCTTGGGCGGTGTACCACTGTGAGCGTTCAGGCATCAAGTTCACGTCAGCTATACGCCGGAGACCGGTATGCCATTAAATGTCGTCGAAACTACAGGTCTGAAACATGACGGGCCGGGAGAAGAACTTTTGGCCGATCTCCAATTTATTTTAGTAGAGGACCGAGCGTACTTCATAATTAAACGGGTGGATCACTTCGCTTCTGAAGGTCAGGATTTCGTCATCCGTATGAATGAAAACGTTGAATTATCAAGTGTTCGTTCCCTTCAGCGCCTGCCACAGAAGGATTCTAACGTGACTAGAGACATAACCTGCAAGCTGGGAACTCAGCAGTCCCGTTCAGAAAAACGCCATCGTGTGGTCTTTTTTAAAGATAGCGAAGGGCATGAAATCCGGGTCGTCACAAGCTTAAAGCATGTGCCCGCCGAAAAGATCGCCGGGATGTATAAAGCACGCTAGGAAATTGAATCTTTTTTTCGCTGGATTAAACAAAACCTGAATGTACCTATTCTTTTTGACACGACCAAAACGCTGTGTTTAATCAGCTTTTTGCGGCTTTAATTGCCTTTGTACTTATTAAATGGCTCTACAATCAGGTCATATCTTCCAAGTCAGTCAAAGCCTTGTCGCTCACCGGGTTTCAACGAATGTTGCTTTTAGGCACGCTGTCGCTGGAATGGCGCGAGGCGGTGGCTTTATTATTGTATGATTATTTTTCGCCAACCAGGAGGATTATTCCTGATTTTGGTTAATCAACACGCGTGTAATAGAAAATTATTAGTAATCCTTTTTGAAAAACATAATTTACCGTTAAGTTTAGTTGATAACTCTCAATCAATAATAGTACATACGCCCCGTATCCGATTATTTAATAAAGTGTACATAACAATTAATTATCCCTGTTGGAACTTCAATTATGAATATAAGTATTGAGTAAGGTTACTTCCTTAATTAATGGCACATGAGTTTCATGTTCAATATTTTAGAGTTTTGAGCAAATCTGTAGATTTTTTCATTTAATTCTTCAAAGTTATAAACAAAAAAGAGCTAAGAAGGATCAGTCCATAAGGTTGTTAAGCTTCTTTTTTCTTCACTTTATAAAATAAACTGCCTATAAGGTCAACCTCCCATTGAAAGAATTAGAAATGGAAATGGAAATGTAAAACCATGAGTAATAATATTGTATAGCCCACTAAAAAATAGAAGAAGGCAGCTAATTATACTAATTAGGTATCGTAACAAATTGTTTTCCCACTTAACTGTTTGTTCTAACTCAAATTTGTTATGATAATCTTTTTCCTGTTACGGTTTTGCAAGAGCGCTTACAGCAAGTGGCTATTGAAAAGAGTGCAATTGAACAAAAGAGGAATAACTTAATAATGGAAATAAGTAAATCTGATACAAAAGTTATTCCTAAAGAATTAGTTAAACAGATTATAGACGTCAAATCGATTTTTACATTTTTGCTCATTTAATTTTTACACTTCTGCTCGATGACTTCCACCTAATGAAGTAGCTGATCTAAAATAGCGATTGTAATGTCTTGATTTACAATTAAAATATTCCACTCATCCAGACTTTTATTTAAAGTAAAAATGATTGCTCTTCATTAGAGAAAGTGAAATTATCTATGTCTCCTTCCTTTCATGCCTAATTTATGATAATTTAATACTAAACATAATTAAGAGTTATCTTTAGTTTACATAATAATATTATCTAGTCTTAAAATCTTTAGGCAATGAAATCATACATAGAGGGATATGCAGCAAAGTCCGTCTTCCTTAAATTAGAGTTTCTTGCCGACTACTTACTTTGAATATAAGGCTCAGTTATATAATAATTACCTTTCCACATGGAATTCTAATACCGTCTTTCTTTACCATTAGTCCCACTTTTAACAAACTAAAAAAGCCCTCTGTCAGACCAAACCCCGAATCAGATTCAGCCACAACAAAGAACTTCATTTTCAACTTTTACCGCCAGTTATATTCAATTCTCTCTTTCCACCATCAATGCAATCCCCTGCCCACCGCCAATACACGCGGCAATAAGCCCGAAGCGACCATTGGACCGCTGCAATTCATAAATGGCCTTTGTGATTAATATCGCACCGGTTGCTCCGAGCGGGTGGCCATGAGCAATCGCGCCGCCGTTGATATTGAGTTTATTATGGTCCATATGTAACTCACGGTCGCAAGCGAGAACTTGTGCGGCAAAGGCTTCGTTAAACTCAATGACATCCATCTGATCAAGTGTTACACCTGATTTCTCTATCAAGTTTCGTATGGCTGGAACAGGACCAATTCCCATGATGTTCGGGTCTACACCTGATAAGGATTGCGCCCGAATCACTGCCATCGGTTTGACCCCTAGTTCTTCTGCTTTTTCACGAGACATGACGACAAGTGCAGATGCGGCATCATTTAATCCCGAACTGTTGCCGGCTGTTACCGACCCATCTTCAAGAAAAGCGGGCTTTAATTTGGTAAGCTGTTCTGCTGTGGTGCCAGGACGGGGATGTTCATCGGTTTCAAATAGGAATTCTCCTTTTTTAGATGGGATAGGGATCGGAACAATTTGTTCTTTAAATCGTCCTTCCTCAATAGCAGCCGCCATTTTTTGCTGGCTGGCAGCGGCAAATTCGTCCTGTTCTTCTCTAGTAATCTCGTATTTCTTGGCTAAGTTTTCTGCCGTAATTCCCATTGGCGGGTCGCCCACTTCTTTTGTAGACAGCTGTGATTTACGAAATTTCGGCAACGCAGGACTATACGCTCTTTCAGGCCGTTCCATTAAATAAGGAGCCCTGCTCATACTTTCTATTCCGCCGGCAATATAAATAGCTCCCGTTCCTGATTGAATGGCTTGTGCTGCGAGCATAACTGTGTTGATCCCTGATCCGCATTGCCGGTCTACTGTGAGACCGGTTAATCCAATCGACAATCCGGTCTGAAGGGCCGTCAACCTGGCGATATTTCCGCCGCCGCTTAATACATTACCCATAATGACGTCATCAATTTGCTCAGGATTTACTTTTGCTCTTTTTATCGCTTCTTTGATCACTTCCGCTCCAAATACATGTGCCGGAACTGAAGCTAGACTTCCCCCTTGTTTGCCAATAGCTGTCCGTACAGCCGATACGATCACTGCGTCACGTTTCATACTTTTTCAGCTCCCCTTTATATACGGTGAAATAATGTGTACGATTACGCATGAATCAATTTAAATGTTCCCGTCCCTTTACAGATGACGTTTCCTTCTTCGTCTTTTAATACTCCATCGACAAAAGCGATTTTGTAGCCTTTTGATATAATCTCTGCTTCTGCGTACACATAGCCTGTTTTAATAGGCTTGGTGAAATGGACAGTGAGGCTCGTGGTTACGCATCTTGTTTTTGTCACGGAACGAAGGTACATGCTTTGTACAAAATCAATTAATGATGCGTAGACACCTCCGTGAAGGGTTCCGTTTGTATTTAATAGATGAGGACTTACTGGCAATCGGAAAGTGACATTCCCTTCTTCAAACGTCATAATTTCGATGCCAAGGTGATGAAGATATGGACACTCATCAAGTTCTTGTTTAATTTCTTCTACTGTTAACAGCAATGTGATCAACTCCTGCTCATTCATTTATCATTGTGACTGAAAATTTGGCGGTCTTTTTTCTAAAAATGCACTTGTGCCTTCCTGTTTGTCTTGAGTGGAAAAAAGGACAGCCTGCGCAAGTTTTTCTACCATAAGGCCTGTTTTCATATCGGTATCAAACCCTGTGTGAATGGCGATTTTCGCTAGTTTAACAGCTAATGGTCCTTTAGCTAAAATTTGTTCAGCCGTTTCTTCCACCGTTTGTTTTAATTGATCCGCAGGTACGCATTCGGAGAGGAGCCCGATCCGTTCTGCTTTTTCAGCTGTGATAATTTTACCTGTTAAAATCATTTCGACAGCCTTTCCTTTGCCGACGATTCGTGCGAGACGCTGAGTTCCCCCTGCGCTTGGAATGATTCCTAAATTTAGTTCAGGCAGTCCAAACTTCGCCTGTTCAGAAGCAATTCTAATATCACAAGAGAGCGCCAGTTCACATCCGCCGCCAAGAGCGAATCCATTCACCATGGCAATCGTCGGTTTTTCATAAGATTCGATATAGGTGTACACATCCTGCATGCCGTCAATCGCAAACACATCGAGCGGCACTTTATCCTTTAGCTGGCCAATATCGGCTCCGGCAGCAAAGGATTTTTCCCCTTGTCCGGTAAACACCACACATTGAATCATATCATCATGCTTCAGCTGTTCAAGAGCTGATTTCATTTCGCTTAATGTTTCTTTACTGAGTGAATTTCTCTGTTCGGGACGGTTAATAATGATATAAGCTAGTTTCCCAGCTGTTTCAACTAAAATAGTTTCGTATGATTGCATGTAGATCCCCCGTTCATTAATGATTTTTCATGACTTTAAACAACCCCATGCCAGAAGCGACCAGCTGGCCGGATTCATCATAGATTTCCCCGCAGGCACTGGCGTGTTTTCCATCAAATTTAGTAAAGGAATGCTGGCACTTAATGGTCTTGATTTCAGGCCGATTGTAGATTTGTGTATGGAGTGTCACAGTGGAACAAAACGCCTCTGCTTCTCTTGAAACAGCCGTTCCGAGCACGACGTCAAGAATAGTTGAAATGATCCCGTTGTTTAAATAACCGTTCGAATCCAGGTGAAGCGCACTGACTTGAAGGGAGGCTGTAATTTTGCCAGCTTCGTCCGGCTCTCTTTTCATGCCCAGGTCTCCAAAAAACGTAGAGTGGTCTAAATAGGCTTTTTCCTGACTCATCTTACACACTCACTTGTTCGTTTTCTATTAAAATAGCCATGCCCTGACCGCCGCCGACACATAATGAAGCAATTCCATATCTTTTATTTTGTTTAATGAGTTCATGCATTAATGTGACGACAATTCTGGCACCTGTCGATCCAACCGGATGACCAAGCGCAATTGCGCCTCCATTTACATTTAATTTATCTGAATCGATTCCAAGTTCTCTTTGAACAGCAAGGGCTTGCGAGGCAAAGGCTTCATTTACTTCAAATAAATCGATATCACCGATCGTCATATTTGTGCGCTCGAGGAGTTTTTTAATTGCTGGCACCGGGCCAATCCCCATGATTTCCGGCGACACACCAACTGCTGCCCAGTCAATCACCGCGGCTTTGGGTTGTAATGAATGTTTGGCAGCCACTGATTCGCTCACTAACAAAAGAGCAGCAGCGCCGTCGTTTCTTCCGCAAGCATTTCCTGCCGTCACTGTTCCGCCTTCTTTAAAAACAGGCTTTAGCTGGCTCAACTTTTCCACAGTTGACTCAGGGCGGGGATGTTCATCTGTATCAAAGATCATCGTGCCTTTTCTTGTTTTAATTTCGTATGGAATGATTTCTTCTTTAAATTTGCTGTTTTTAATAGCTTCATTTGCTTTCCGCTGGCTTTCAGCGGCAACCTTTGATTAATTTTAAAATGGGCGATAAGATTCATTTAAATGCTTTTTTAAATTTTTAATTTGAATTTTGCACATAATGATTTTTGTTTTTTTGTTCCATCAAAAAACCTTGCGAAAAGATATTCCGCAAGGTTGATTCTTCATTTAGTTTACTTGCCTAACTGCATAGTCCGATATAAAAACACAGCCGTTTGACCGCGTGTGACCGTTTGATTTGGCGAGAATGTACCATCTGTCTTTCCAGTTGTGATGCCATTGGCGGCTAACGCATCAATATAATCAGCAGCCCAGAATTCTGATTTCACATCTTTAAATGGCTGTTTTGGTTTCCCGTTTAATTCAAACGCAATAGATAAGATCTTCGCCATTTGAGCGCGGGTCAATGTTTCATTCGGTTTAAATGTGCCGTTTTCATAGCCGGACAGAATCCCTTTTTGTTTTAAGAAGCGAATGTACGGCAGAAACTCTGAATCTGAAGGGACATCTGTAAATACCGTTTGATCCGTCACGTTTTCTGCTTTAAAGCCTAGGGCATTAGCTAAAATTTTCGCAGCCTGAGCTCTCGAAATCGATTGATTCGGCTCAAATGTGCCTGCTGGATATCCGTTTAAATATCCTTTTTCAGCTGAAAACATGATTTCTTTATACGCCCAGAAATCTTCTTTTACATCAGTAAAAGAGACCGTCTTTTTATCGTCGTGTACCCATTTAGCAATGTCTTGAATAAAATCTTGTGGAACATTCGCTGGGATGGCATACTCAGAGAGATCAGGTTCTCCTTCATAATTCACAAGCAAATGCGTTAAATTCGAATAGGTCTTATACGTCACATTATTCCGTTCATTTAATGCTGTCTTCCATCCGGCTATTTCAGATGCCGGCACTTGCAAGTCCTTTTCTCCTTGCATAATGAAAAGCGGTGTAGTTTGTTTGGCAGCTAATTCCCGAGGCAAATAATCTCGCAGCTCGATCCACCAGTAAGGATACCCGGCTAAAAAGTCTTTTGGCAAATTATCTAAAGAATAGTCGCGGTTATTAATGATATCCATTTGCTGTTTCCAAAAAGCGTAATTATCTTCATATGGTTTCAACTGTTCTGGCGTCAAACCTTGTTTTTTCGCCCGGTCAATGGCGGCCTGCTGCTGCCAAAGCATTAAATCCTGGAATTTACCGCTTGGTCCTGCAACAACGATTCCTCCATCAATCTCTTTTTCCTTATCCGCTTCTAATATACGCGGGAGTGCATATCCTCCCTGGCTGTGCCCCAATACAAACACTTGGTCACTGACTTCAGGGACTGACTCTAAAAGCTGCACTGCTCTTAACGCATCATCCACCGTTTCCTCTTTAATACTCAGCTTTGGATTGGTCATCGTTTTTATATGGTGCTCACGAGTCAATTTTTCATAACGAAGAACAGCTATTCCCTCATTAGCTAATCCAACCGCTATATCACGAAACGCCTTGGTCGAGTTAAGTGATTCATCTTGATCGTTTGGTCCCGATCCATGAACAAGCACGACTGCTGGAAATGGTCCTTCCCCTTTTGGCAGCGTAAGTGTTCCAGGCAAGGCGAACTCTCCTTCACCGATGGTTAGCTGTCTTTCACTATATTGATCTTTATTTTCATAATCTGGTTCTTTGTATTGACTTGGAGGTGCAGAATAAAAAGGCAAAAAGAAATCATCAATCTGTCCATTTTTATCTAAATGGAGAGTAACTTCAGCAGGTCCCTTCTCTCCTTCATACGTCATCACTATATGAGTATGTAAGCTGTTGTTTTCTTTTTTAATAGAAAGTTGTTTGCCTAACTTGCCAAATGGCCCAGTTTTAGCTGCCCAGACATTCGGTAAAAATTCTTCAGGGACGTATTTTTTAAAATCCTCATTAAAATAATGATAGGCTGCCTTCCAATCATTATTGATAGCCGCCGTCATAAAGCTGCTTGCGATTTGTTCGGCATTCTCTGGCGCAATTGTGTTTGCTGGTTCGGCTGCTTGTACTTTTATCCCTTGGGCTCCTGGCATGATCACGCTAGACGCCATAGCAGCAGTTAGTATAACGGGTCCTACCTTCTTCCAACTATTTCTTTTTCTCATTCTCCCAACCCCTGTCCTCCAATATCAGGAAATACCCTGTATCTATAATCATATAATAGTTTATATTTTTAGACAATTAATCCAATGATTAGCAGATTAATATAATTAAAAAACTGTCTGCTAGTTTACTAAGCAGACAGTTTTATTATAAAAATATGAGTTTCATACCCGCTATGAAAATAACGACAGCCAAGAGCTTGCGAATCATTGGAATGGAGGCTTTTTCACTTCCAATTTTAGAGCCGATGAGACCGCCGACCGCTGCTGCTACAACGAGGAAACCAAGATAGTCCGGCAGGTGTTTGACGTTTGAAATGTGGCCAAGAAGACCTGAGATAGAATTAACAAGAATAAATAATGCTGATATTCCAGCTGTCTCTTTCATTGATGCCCATCGCTTCCACAGCAATAACGGACTTAAAAAAATACCTCCGCCTACGCCGATCAGCCCGGATAAAAAGCCAATTCCGCTTCCGAAAAAAGCGGCGTTATAGAGCGGCATTTTTTTGTTTGGTGCTTCAATGGCAGTTTGGTCAACCATGAAACGGAACGCCGCATAAACAAGAATTATTCCAGCAATGATCTTATATACGGAACCAGATAAAGAGAGAAACCCGCCTAAAAAAGAAAATGGCATCGCAAAAAGCGTGACAGGAATAAATACGTTCCAGTTAAAGCTTCCTTTGCGGTAAAACCGATAGGCAGCAATAGATGAAACAAGAATATTTAAGACTAGTCCTGTCGGCTTAATTAAAGCAGGAGACAGTCCAATTAAAGCCATAATCGCAATATAACCTGATGCTCCACCATGTCCGACTGAAGAATATAAAATAGCTGCTATACAAATTAAACTCGATAAAATGATAAGTTGTGTTGTTTCCATCGTCTAAGCCTTTCTGCTTCTGTTTGAATTAGTTATCTCGAACAACTAATTGTTGATAAGATGTTTGATTGTTTATATTTTTAAACGGCTGTCCACTAAAGGGCAGTGTTTCTTCTGTGACAATTTTTACTATTACCCGTTCTAACAAACCCATCATACGATAATTTCCCTGCTCTAACTGCTGTTCTAAATCAGTTAGAACAGATTGATGATATAGCGCACTTAATGGCTGAATCTTATCGTCAATACTAGGAACAACCGCTTGAATGTCTTTATCTCCTAAGGAAATAATTTCTCCTACTGTTTCCCAGTTCATTAATGGCATATCACAGGCCAGGACAAAGTACCACTCGGCAGGAAACTGTTTCATGACAGAGTATATTCCTGCCAATGGTCCCTTTCCTTTATATGAATCGAGATCTTCAATGACTTGATAGTCAGATTCTTTTGGAAATTGATTCACTATCGTTGGATGACTGACCAGGACGACCTCTTGTGTATAAGGACGAAGTGCATGAAGAGCGTGCTCATAGAAATATTTCCCGTCGTACTTGGCAAAGGCCTTAGGTCGGCCGAATCTTCTTGATTCTCCACCCGCTAAAATAATGCCTGTGACACCTTGTCTATCATTTACGCACATTCACCTTGCTCCCATCCTTAAATTTATCCGCCAATGTAGGACATTTCTAACTTTCTATTTTTTTGGCTTTCTTCCGTACGAATTTCTGAATAACGATCATCACGGCGTTCCCAAACGTTTTGTATGAATGATTGAATGTCTTCATCATCCGCTCCGTTTCGAAGCAGTTCTCTTAGATCATGGCCTTGATCCGCAAATAGGCAAGTGAATAATTTCCCATCCGTTGAGAGACGCGCTCTCGTGCAGGAAGTGCAGAAGGTTTCCGACACAGAAGAGATAAATCCTACTTCCGTATCTGTTCCGACATAACGATATCGTTTCGCCACTTCACCAAAGAAGTGCGGATTAACTGGTTCAATAGCAAACTCTTCTGAGATCATATCATGAAGCTCTTTTTTCGTGATCACATCTTTAAAGTTCCAGCCATTGGTTGTACCGACATCCATGAATTCAATGAAGCGCAGCATGATTCCTTTTTCTTTAAAGAAGCGAACCATTGGCATGATTTGGTCGTCATTCATCCCTTTTTTTACGACCATATTTACTTTTACTTCTAGTCCTGCGTTTTGGGCAGCAAAAATTCCCTTGAGTACGGAATCCACACCTACTCCCATATTATTAATCCCTTTAAACACTTCATCATCTAGAGAATCCAAGCTGACATTCACCCGGCAAATTCCGGCACTCTTTAATTTTTGGGCATATTTAGATAAATATACTCCATTGGTCGTAAGTGTGATATATTTAATACCGGAAATTAAAGCAAGCTGTTCAACTAATTGAGGTAAATCCTTCCTTAACAGCGGTTCCCCGCCTGTCAGTCTGATCTTTTCTACTCCAAATGATGAAAATATTCTAGCTAATCGGGTGATCTCCTCAAAAGATAATATTTCTTTTCTATTTAAAAATGGATAGTCCGCTCCAAAAATTTCTTTAGGCATGCAATAATTACAGCGGAAATTGCAGCGGTCTGTCACTGAGATTCTTAAATCACGAAGGGGTCGAGTTCTGCTGTCTACGATCTGTTTCATTCACTCTCGCTCCTTTTCATTGCTTTTGTAGTTGTGTTTATCATAACAAGTGGATCTGAATGGGGTTGTGAAATACATCACACCAACTAAATGGAATTGTTTTGCCAAATTATGAATATTTTGATTTCTTTTGGGTAGAGGACAAGTAACTATAGATAAAATAGGTAATAATTACTTTAAACTATATAGAAGTTTTTCGACCTTCACAAATATGAAGAAAGTTTTGTGTAAATATTTTGATGTTTAATAGACAACCAACGCATTTTAACCTCGGGGAGTGATCAATTAAATGATTAATTCTAGGAGAAAAAGTGATATTGATTTAATATCTGAAGACCTTAGAAATCTATTGCTAACCATCGGAACACCTAAAAAAACTGAAAAAGGAGCGTTTCTTTTCCAAGAAGGAATGGACGCCTCTGAATTGTATTTAGTTAAATCCGGACTCGTGCAAATCAGTAAATTAACGGCGGAAGGAAAAGAATTAAATTTACGTATCTGTAAGAAAGATGACATTGTGGGAGAGTTAATTCTCTTTTCTGAGGATGCGAAGTATATGTTAAGCGCCATGGTATTATCTGAAGGCGAAGTGCTTGTTTTAAATAAAGAAGTGCTTGAAAAAGAACTAATGAAAAACAATCAGCTAACCTATGAATTTATAAAATGGATCAGCTCTCACCTTCGTGCTGTGCAGTCAAAAATTATTGATCTCGTGCTGCACGGAAAAAAAGGCGCCCTCTTCTCCACACTCATACGTTTTTCAAATAGCTATGGCGTGCAAACAAAAGATGGTATATTAATTGATATCCATTTAACGAATCAAGAGCTCGCTAAATTCTGTTCAGCTACAAGAGAAAGCGTAAATCGGATGCTCAGCGAATTAAGAAAAAATAAAATTATCGCAACAGATGAATCGGGTAAAATCACGATCCTAGATATCGATTATTTAAAATGCAGTATTGGCTGTGATACCTGCCAAATTGACGAGTGCCATATTGATTAATGCTTTAACCTCAGCTGCCTCTTCGGCAGCTTTTTTATTTTGGTTTTAAAAAATTCACTATGTGAGAAGTATCACAACTAATCATTCAGAAATTTTATACAATCATCACAGATACTTTTTTAGGAGGAGAATCGTTTGCTGGCATCTGAATACTTATTTTCTTTGAAAAGCAGCTCATTCTTTCGTCAATTGGACCCTCTAGCTTTAAAACAAATAAGAAAAACAGCTAATTCCTTGTACCTGCACGATAAGAGAGACCTATTACCCGTTATTTCAAACAGAGAGTTTATATTTGTGTTATCCGGAAAAATTCATTTATATTATGAAAAAACAAATCAAGAGCGAATGTTGATTGGGTCTGCTCAATCAGGAGAAACTCTATTATTTCAGTCGTTTTTTGAAATATGGAATCAGAAACTTCAAATGGAAACAGCAGCGGATACTACCCTGCTTACGATTCCGATTGAGTTAATGAAGCATTTAATAGCCGAGAATCAAGTGCTGCAAATGAAGATGATCCAGTCATTGCAAAGAAATATCGAATATTCTTATCAATTGATTTCCAGTCAAATGAACTCATTTCCTTAATCCTTAAAAAGTTTTTACCTGTGACATATATCATAACGCGGGATTTTTAAATTTAGTAATCTATTTTCAGGAGGTGCAGGACAAATGGCACAAAAATTTAATCAAACATCTATCGTTGGTGAAGTAGTAGCTACTTTTCCTCAAGCAAGTGACCTGTTTAAAAAACATAAAATTGACTTCTGCTGCGGAGGTAATCGACCGCTTAAAGAAGCCATAGAAGAAAAGCAGTTATGTGAACCAGATATTCTAAATGAGTTAGAAGAATTGTACCAGCAATACTCGCAAGCTATTAAAATGAATGATTGGAGAATTGCTCCTTCAAAAGATTTAGTTGAGCATATTTTAAATAAGCATCACGAATACGCCCAGTCTGAAATCAAACAGCTGACTCCTTACGTAAAAAAAATAGCGGCCGTTCACGGAGAACGCCACCCTCATTTAACAGATGTATTACATTTATTCAATGAGTTAAAAGCTGAGATTGCTGAGCATTTTGCCAAAGAAGAAGAGACAGCCTTCCCAGCTATTTTAGCTTATGAGACTGCGCCGTCAGATGCCGCACGAAATGCATTAACTCCCATTGTCAAAGAATTAATGGACGAGCATGACCATGCAGGTGACATCTTGAAAGAAATACGCAAGCTCACTAACGACTATCAATTGCCTGTTAATGCTTGCAACACTTTTAAATTAGTTTACGATCGCTTGGAATTGTTAGAAAGCGATATGTTTGAGCATATTCACTTGGAAAACAATATCCTTTTTCCGAGATATGTATAAATAAGTGATAAAACACTCCTCATTTCGTTTCATGAGGAGTGTTTTAGTTTAACATTTATTTATAGCTGAAATTTTCCTGTAAGTTCCTTTAATTTATTCGACATGTCGAAGAGGCGCTGAATGGAGTGGGCCATATCCATCATGAGTTCTTCTTGTTTCTTTGATAGGTTTGCTGCCTCAACGGTAATGTCTGCCGTTTTTTCAGCAATTTTTGTTGTTTCTAAAGCGGCAGAAGCAATTTCTTCCGCAGAAGCGGACATTTCCTCAGATGTAAGTGACACTTCTTTTATTTGATTTTCAACTCCGTCAATAGAAGTTAAAATCGATTGAAACACACCTTCCGCCTCGAACACATCTGCCTTCCCTTTCTTTACTTCTTCTAAAACAACCTCCATAGAAGTAGATGTTTGTGCTGTATCTCTATTAATTTTTTCGATTAGCCCTTGGATGGTTTCTGTTGATTTGGCAGATTGCTCGGCAAGTTTTCTAACTTCTTCCGCAACCACAGCGAAGCCTTTTCCAGATTCTCCGGCTCGAGCGGCTTCAATGGCTGCATTTAAAGCTAGCAAATTGGTTTGTGCGGAAATATCACTAATGATTCTCACAATACTAGAAATTTCATCTGAATGGCTTTTTAATGTTCCAATCATTTCGTTAGACTGATTGACCGAACTGCTGATAGCCTCCATTTGACTCGTAACTTTTTTAAGCCGCTGATTTCCTTTTTCGATACGGTCCGAAGTATGTCCCGTTAATTCAGAAGCAGCTATTGATGAATCAGCAATGTGATTGACTCCTCTAGCCATTTCCTCTATCACTTTTACACTTTCGTCTAAGCCTTGATGCTGTGATACGGAGTTTTCTGAAACATGTTCCATCGTGACCGCAATTTCTCGGCTTGCAGACTTTGTTTCATCCGCTCTCGAAATAAGTATAGTAGCGGTTTGATGTAATTCGTAGCTATTTTGATTAATGATTTCAATCATTTCTCTTAAATCCTGCACCATATTAGAAAAAGATTCATTGAGCCTGCCAATCTCATCTTTTCGATTGGACACCGCAAGTACAGATAAATCTCCTTTACCTATTGACTCTGCATTTTGTGACAATTGCTGGATCGGCTTGGTAATAGAAAGCGTTACCGCAATTGTAATGCCAAAACTACCGATTAATATACCGGCAATGATAAGAAGCATCTTTGTCCGGTTGGACTCTATATCCTGATAAACATCTGTTACATCAAAATCTGAGCCAATAATTCCAATGATTTCACCTGATTTTGTTTTTATTGGTGTGAAGGCAGAAACAAGGCCGCCATACTCCTCCGTATTGGTCATTTCTATTTCTGTTTGTCCTGTTTCAAACGCGCGTACAATTGCAGGGTAATCCTCAATACCCTTTTCTTCATCACCGAATGAGGAAGCATCCTTTGAATCCAATGGCATGCCGTCCACTATGTAATAATATTTATATTCTTCTCCTGATTTTTCTCGTTTCATGGTATACAAATAAGTAAGGCCATTCGATTCTCTTATCTCATTTAAATCCCTTCGTAATTCTTTGTAATAGCTGGTTTCACCTGATGTGAGAATCTGTTTGTAATCCTCTTCTTTTATAACCTCTACCGCGTGCTTTGTGATACTGGCAGCTTGTTTGCTTACCGCTTCTACCACTAAGTTTTCTGAAGCCTTGCTAGAAACATATCCAATCAGCAAACCAGAAAACAAAATTAACCCTGAAAAAATCAAAAGCATTTTTATTTTTATACTTTTAATCATGTTGACTTCTCTCCTCAATTCACTTCTTTAGTAAATAAGACCCACCATCCCTACTTTACTTTATCACGCTACTAGAGTAAATATGCAATTCTATAACTTTATTACAACGGAAAGAAATTTTAAATGAAGAAATCTGAGTCTAAAGTAATGGATTTCATTCAATCTATTAGTGGACATTTAGTGACATTCCCGGCATTCTCATTCACCTGTGATGTACTTCACTTCCGCCCCATTTCTCTTTTGCTAGTATCTATGTATCGACACTCATCTATAACATAATCTGATCCTTGAAAGGGGCACAACCAAATGAAGAGCTCAAAAATTCAGCTTCCTCTTCAAACACTTAGTTTAGTCGCAGGTTTCATGGTGTGGGTACTTATTTCTTCCCTCATGCCAAACATAAAAAAAGATATTGGACTGACTGATCAGGAAGTCGCACTCGTTACAGCGATTCCGGTTATTCTCGGTTCCATTTTACGGGTGCCATTAGGCTATTACACGAACCGCTTAGGTGCTAGATTTACATTTACACTAAGTTTTCTAGTTTTATTATTCCCGGTCTTTTATATTAGCCAGGCGGATTCATTAATGGACCTAGTCATCGGCGGATTATTAATTGGGGTAGGAGGAGCTACTTTTTCAATTGGGGTTACTTCACTGCCAAAATATTATCCGAAAGAGAAACATGGATTTGTCAATGGAATTTACGGAGCCGGCAATATCGGTACAGCGATTACTGCCTTTTCCGCACCGGTTATAGCTCAGTCAATCGGCTGGGAAAACACAGTACGCCTTTATTTAATTCTATTGATTGCGTTTGCAGCATTTAATTTCCTTTTTGGTGACCGTCATGAACCAAAGGTCAACCTGCCAATAGTCAAACAGATAAAAGAAATTTATCGCAATCAAACGCTTTGGTTTCTGAGTTTATTTTATTTCATTACATTTGGTTCATTTGTTGCTTTTACGATTTATTTACCAAACTTTTTAGTTAATCACTTTGACTTGTCCCCTGTGGACGCAGGTTTCCGCACAGCAGGATTTATCGCTTTATCCACCTTCTTCCGTCCGATCGGCGGCTGGCTTGCGGATAAATTCAATCCATTTGTCATCTTAATGTTTGTGTTTGTCGGTTTAGCAGCCTCTGGTGTTGTCCTGTCATTCTCACCAACATTAGAGCTTTATACGGTCGGCGTGTTAACCGTTGCATTTTGTGCAGGAATTGGAAATGGAACAATCTTTAAGCTGGTTCCTTTATACTTTTCAAAACAAGCGGGAATCGTTAATGGAATCGTATCGGCCATGGGCGGGTTAGGCGGATTCTTCCCTCCATTAATTTTAACGACTGTGTTTAATATTACAGGTCACTATGCGATCGGCTTTATGGCGTTATCAGAGTTTGCTCTTGTCAGCTTTGTTATCGTTGTTTGGATGTACTACCAAGAGAAACTAAGCCTTGAGAGTAAAATTATTGAAAGTACCGCTCAAGGAATGATGGTCACGGATACGGATGGCGTGATTCAAAAAGTAAATCCGGCCTTTACGAAAGTAACGGGCTATACAATAGATGAAGCCGTTGGTCAAAAACCTAGTTTGCTTCAATCCGGCAAACATAGTGATACATTCTACACCGATCTCTGGTCAAAAGTGAAAGAACAAGGTTTCTGGCAAGGCGAAATCTGGAACAAACGCAAAAATGGAGAAGTGTATCCTGAGTGGCTCACCATCAGCCAAGTCAGCAACGATGCCGGCGAAGTAAAGTATTACATCGGGCAGTTCAGTGATCTATCAAATGAAAAATAAAAAAGGGTCAGACCCCCGTCGCGTTAAAGCTTTAACGCAGTGGGGGTCTGACCCCTTTTTCTAAAAACCACTCAATAAATTCTTCCTCCTGCTCCCGTAAAAAATACACAATGTGATCTTTCTTGAATTGAATGTCAAACGTAGAGATGACCGCTATGACGTTTTCTAATTCATCAAGCAGCTTTAGATCGGATTCTCTATTGATAAGCACTACTTTTGGATATGGCGCTTTTTTAAAACCTTCTAATATTAATACATCTGTCTCTATCAACTGGTAGAATCTTAATATTTTATCCAGCTTCCAATGATCTTGCCGAATGTTTAATTGAAGCATACCATCTCCTTCTACACCAGACATAATGGCGCCTGCTGAGCTATGTCTGGCACTGTCAGTTGTCGTAACAGCATCTGGTTCACCGCCATGACCATGGTGCTTGCAGGCCGACACCTGCAGGCCTTTTGCAGCAACGGATTCGATCATACGGCAAACTAAGGTCGTTTTCCCGCTATTTTTATAGCCTACTACTTGTATAATTGGTATATTATTAGTCAAAAAAAGGCCTCCTTCCTGTGTTTCTCCCGGTTTCTATGAAAAATGAATGAAATTGATTCACATCACAGCTTATAACGTTCATTTCAATTATAATAGAATTATATTCTTCTTGGAGGTGCCATCTTGTCAGAATTTACGCATTTTAATGATCAAGGCAGAGCAAAAATGGTTGATGTGTCAGATAAACAGGAGACTGCTAGACTTGCCAAAGCATGTTCAAGCATTCGAGTAAATGAAGAAATTTATCAAAAAATCATCAATGATGAAATGAAAAAAGGCGACGTGTTAGCGGTGGCTCAAGTGGCTGGGATCATGGCAGCCAAGCAAACGTCTATGGTGATTCCGATGTGCCATCCCATTCCAATCAGCGGTGTAGATATTTCGTTTGAATGGAAGGAATCCGAAAATCATGAATTTGATCTAATGATTTATGCCACAGTAAAAACGAAAGGAAGCACCGGCGTCGAAATGGAAGCACTGACCGCTGCATCTATGACTGCCTTGACGGTATACGATATGTGTAAAGCCGTCGACAAAGGCATGGTCATTGGCCCTACCTATCTATTAGAAAAATCGGGCGGAAAGAATGGCGATTTTAAAAGAATGCTTTAATTGGTTATACGCTAAAAAGGACGGCTTAAGAATAGTCGTCCTTTTCACGTTATAAATCCTTTTGCACTTCCATGACCACATGGCCAAGTTCAGGAATAATCAATTTGTCCATTGCCAGCCTGACTGCACCGGAGGAACCAGGCATTGAGAAGATGACTTTATCGCTTGAGACACCCGCTATCGCTCTTGAAAGAATAGCGGCAGAACCGATATCCTCGGTGTAGCTTAAATAACGGAAAATCTCACCGAAGCCAACCATTTCTTTATCTAATAAGGATTGTACGGTTTCAATGGTTACATCTCTCTTCGCCATCCCTGTTCCTCCATTGAGAAGGATTGCTTCTACGTCTTGATTGCCTAACCCTTTATGAATCGACTCTTTGATTCGATCTTGATCATCTGTGACGATTTCATATACAGTTACTTGATGACCGGACTGCTCTAGTAATTCAATAATCAGTGCACCGCTTTTATCTGTTTCTTTCGTGCGGGTGTCACTTACAGTAATCACCTGACAATTGACTTTCTTTGGAGAAAGCTGCCTATGCTTCTTTAACAATGAGATCCTCCCTTTCTTAGCCTCCGCTGACAGGCGGAATAAAGGCAACGACATCCCCAGAATTCACAATATCTGTTTCGAGAGCGTATTCTTCATTTAACGCTGTCATCACTTGATCCATTCGAGACAAATGATATTCACTTTCGACGAACTGTTTTAACTGCTCCACTGTCAGATGATCTTTATCTACTGCCAGTTCGGACTTCCCTATCTCTTCTTGTAAATGCGCAAATAATAATACCTTAATCATTGATTACCACCCTCTACTTCTGGTTTTCCTTCTGGGTACTCTGTCTGTCCAAGCTGATCGCCAATCCATGTTTCCCCGTCTTCCCAGTGCTCTTTTTTCCAGATCGGAACAATTTGCTTGATCCGTTCAATCGCGTATTCATTCGCTTCATACGCTTCTTTTCGATGTGGAGAGGATACAGCAATCACAACTGCCGCCTCTGAGATCTCCAGCCGCCCGATGCGGTGAGTGATGGCCACTTGTGCAGTCGGCCACTTTTCTTGTATTTCTTCTCCTATTTGTGAAAGCATTTTAACTGCCATCGGTGTATAGGCTTGGTATTCCAAATAAAGGGTTCTCCTTCCCTTCGTCCATTCTCTCACGGTGCCGATGAATGTCGTGATGGCTCCGGCTTCTCTACGCTCTACCTTCTTGGTGACCTCTTCCGTTTCAATAGGTCGCTCAATGACTTCAAACCGATCCATAATAATTCTCCCTCCGCTTAGTCATATTTCGCTTCGGCCTTGCTGATCTTCTAACAGCAGAATATCCACGGTCATTCCTTTTTCGTAGCCTCTGGTCCCTCCTGGCAATACAATCAATGCATCAGCTGTTGCGAGGGAAGAAACAACTCCTGATTTGTCTAACCCAGATGGGCTCACAGTGAGCTTGCCGTCTTCAAAAGAAATTGCTGCTCTGACAAATCGCGTAAATGGGTTAGGCTTCTTAAAATCAGCTCCTAAATAAGCCTTTTCTCTTCTTAAATGCGGTCTGGCATTATGCAGGTACGTACGGATTTGGGGTCTTGTAAATAATTCAAACCCAACATAGCAGGCGGACGGGTTGCCTGAAAGACCAAATAAGAGCTTGCCGTTTAATTCGGCAATTGTCGTAACACTTCCCGGCCGCATGCCGATTTTATTAAAGAGTACATTCGCGCTCAGTTTTTCATAAATAGCCGGTAGATAATCATAATCGCCCACCGACACGCCGCCGGTTGTAATTAGAAAATCTACTTTTGAATACGCTTCTTTCACTTGCTGAAAACAGGTCTCGAGTTCATCACTGAATTGACCGAAGTACACTGCCTCTCCGCCGGCACGTTCAATTTGCGATAAAACCATATAGGTGTTGCTGTTGCGTATTTTTCCCGGCTGCAGGTCTTCTCCTACCTCTAACAACTCACTTCCGGTCGCAATCACGCCGACCACGGGTTTTTTACTGACGGGAACCTGCTCGTATCCGAATGTAGCCAAAAGTGCCGAAATACCTGGATTAATATATGTACCTTTTGGAGCTAATACCGTTCCTTTTTTTGTATCCTCCCCTTGAAAGGAAATGTTGTCTCCAGCCTTAAATGCCCGCTTGATGATAACAAATGTTTTTCCATCCCGAACGATCGTTTCTGTTAGCTCAAGCATCACGACAGCATCGCAGCCATCTGGTATTTGAGCACCGGTCATAATTCTGACTGCCTGATTTTCAAGGACTGTCTGGTCATAGATACTGCCCGCTCCGATCTCTGCCACTACTTGAAGAGTCACAGACTCCTCTCTAGTTGCCTCATAAGAATCCTCTGCCCGAATAGCAAACCCATCGTATGGTGAACGGTTAAATGATGGCACATCGTGATCGGCAATTAAATCCTCTCCCAGGAATCGCCCATGCGCATTCTCAATTCGGACCCACTCTGATTCTCCCGCCCTTGAATATTTCATAACCTGCTCAATGGCTTTTTCAACTTTTACTGGCGTTCTTTTCTCTACCATGTACGTTCCCCCTATCCCACTAATCGATAGTAAATGCTTTTGGCTTGATCAATGTCATTCGTTCCATGGACAAACGCCCGGCCGTCCTGGAAAAATACGATTCTATATGTTTCATATGTCAGTGAAAGCAAATATGGATTTCTTTTCATTTCTCCAAATGTAGAAAGCTTTTTTTCTAAATCATCTAACGAAAGCGCTTGTTTAGAAGGACGGATTTGCACCGTATCTCTGCCGCACAGCACGCTGACTTTTGTTTGCTGGTCATATTGTAAATAAGGATGAATAGGGTTGTGTCCGCAAGAAGGACAATCGGCTTTTTTGGCGCGCTGGACATTCATGGTATAGGATTGGTTATTCCACACATCAAATGTAAGCAGACCTTTTCGTAATGCAGAATGATCTTCCACTAATAGTTTAAGCGCTTCAACTGTTTGATGAGCCGTCACCATTTGAACAGCCGGAGAAATTATGCCTGATGTATCACATGTCGCTCCGTTCATAGGTACCGAATGCAGCAGACAATGCAAGCACGGTGTTTCGCCTGGAATTATCGTATAGCTCATTCCTGTACTGCCAACACATGAGCCATAAATCCAAGGAATCTGATGTTTTTGCATGAGGTCATTCATAATCATCCGAATATCAAAATTGTCAGTGGCATCAATGGCAATGTCTACACCTTTTAATAAAGGTGAAAGCGATTCACTGGTGGCATCCATTACGAAAGCTTGAATATCTACCTCACTGTTCATTTGAGTTAACCGATCTTTGGCAGCGATCGCTTTAGGCATACGGTTCTTAGCATCCTGCTCCGTATAAAGCTGCTGGCGCTGCAAATTGCTCCATTCCACATAATCCCGGTCAATAATGGTTAGTTTGCCAATCCCGGCACGAACGAGTGATTCCGCATTGGAAGCTCCCAGTGCTCCGGCTCCAACGATCAATACATGCTTATTTAACAGGCGTGTTTGTCCAGTGTTTCCAATTGGGTAAAATAACTTTTGACGGGAATAACGATCGTCCATCAGGTCTCTTCCTTTCTGCATACCACTAAGGAAATGCAATTAATCTACTATTTATATATTTCTAGTGTACATGAAGGATCGCTTATTTTTAAGTAAAGTAATTTACATCACAGCCAAATGATTTTTACTTCTATAGGATAATAGAAAAGAAGAAAAAGTGTAGTGATGTAGTTCACATGATGAATGGAGGAATACACTGTGTTATCAGCCATCTTGCAGTTTAAAAATGAACAAGATGTCCATCAAGTTATTGAAAAGCTGGGTTTTAAAGGCCAAATGAATCAGTTTAAGTATAATGTAAAAAACAAGACGCTCATTGAAGCAGTCTACGAACCTGCTCCTAACTCTCTCACTCTGCAATTTTCACCTGGTTTAAATTTAGAAGAGTATACAATGGTACATGAGAAAATAGTTCAGTTAAAACAGCAGTTACATGCAAAAATTGATGACAGCAATAGCTTGCTTGGGTATTTAAAAAGTGGTGAAGGTGCGTATATCGTGACCAACTGGCAGAAATGGTATGAGTTTTTGCAAGGAGCGAAATTGACGACTTTAGAAGGCAAAAAAGTACGCGTCTTAGATAAGAATGATAAAGAACTGGCATCTGGACTGTTTGTCGGCTACACAAAAGACGAACAGAGTTCAAATATTGTTGAATGCACGGTCATTACTTTATTTGGAGAAAGAAGTTTTCAAGGATCGAATTTGACGATCGAACCTACAAATGAATGGTGAGTGATAAAAAGGAATGTACCCGCATTCCTTTTTGTTTTGCTTGTTTATGGTGATTGTATAGGTGTTTACTTCTTTAATTTAATGGCTTATATTTTTAATTTACTATTTTGAATTTTGCACACAGTGATTTTAGTATTTGTGATTTCTAGGTATAAGTGATCGAAAAAGACGCTGTCATTTAGATATATATTTATTGCTTCCTGGAAGCTTTTTAATTTCATTCCAGGCTGCAATAGCTTCCTCGCGACTCTTTCCCTTGTTTTTTGAGTCCGCATAGAAGTCCCGGATAAACTGATTGTATTCAAATTGAGGAGCGATGACTTTCTCGTATGCCGGATCTTTCTTGCGTTCTTCCTCTTCGTACCAAGCTGCTATGGCATCGCGATATGTTTTTCCCGCATTATTTTTAAAATAGTTTTGAATGTATGTAGAAAAATGAAAGTTGGAACCTATTGCTGTCTTGAAAAATTCTCTTACATTTTGACTGCATCGATGATTTTCGGTAATCACTTTATCTAAACTTAATTCACGCGGCAATTTAGACACTTTGCTTTTTCCCGTGCGTTTTAGTGGTTTTTTTATCTCTCCTGTAAGAATAAAAGCTTCTATTCGGTCTGATATTTCTTCTTTAGAACCAGATGCACTGATTCCATTTTCTCTGCAGAAGGACTGTAGTTCTTGTTTCAGCCAGTAATATTCTTTAAACACTTGAACTTCCATGCTTCTTTCTAATTAAGGCCTCATCTGTTGCACCCCCAATTTAAATTGAAGAACATTTGTTCTAATTAAACAATTAAATCGTACATAATGTCAACCTGTTCTTTGATTTCAATATAAAAAGGCTTGCAGAAGAAAATCATCCCTCTGCAAGCCTAATTTTTTTATATAAATAAAACCACTCACTGATACTCTTTCTTTCTCCAAAGGAAGAAAGTGACGGCACATATAATAGAAGAAACAAGTGAAATTCCTGTGTACGTATAGACATGGCTGAATTCCCTGCCAAAATAGGATTCAATCGTCCACTGGAGCATCACCACATTGATCGCTAACGTGATGATAATAGTAATCCAATACCCTTTATTCTTCCCCATGACGAATCTTCCTTCCGACCGCGTATATGGTACCCGCTTCTACTTCTAGTTCGATCATTGGCAGCTCTCTTTGCGGAGGTCCGGCTAACGGCTGGCCATTATCGACACTAAAGAATCCCCTGTGACATGGACATAATAGCACCGACTCTTCTTTCTCATAAAAAACGGGGCATTGAAGATGCGTACATTTATTATTATAGGCCTTCAGTTCTCCGTTTTTGGTATGAACTAAAATAGCCGGTTCATCATCTGTCGGGTAATTAAAGTTAATTGAACTGTCTTTCGGTACATCTTTAAGCTTAGCAATCTCAACCCGATTTGATTTTTCATCCCGAGAGTTTAAAGCCAGTACTGAAAAAGGCAGCGTAGCAAGACCAATCGTCAAGGAAGCTCCGACAGCGGATTTTAAAAATGCACGACGATTAAATTTAAGATCCTCATCTCGGTTTAAATTATCTACTAAATGAATCATATCGTCCTTTGTATCTTTTTCATTGCGTTTTAGCTTCTTATCATTGGACATATTTGCTACTCCCTTTCCTGTCTAAATTTAATCTGTGTATACACCGAAGAATTCAGGCACGTAATCCCACTTATTGCCTTCTTGAGGTTTCTTGCCTTCTACTAAATTCATTTGCGAACGTTTGCGGCGCAGCTGCTGCATTTCATCAAAGTCGATGAAGCGAATCGCATCACTCGGACAAACAGACGCACACATTGGGGCAATATCATGCTTTGAACGGTCATAGCACATATCGCATTTATACATTTTGTTTTCTTCAAAATCGAACTTTGGAATACCGAATGGACAGCCAAATGTACAATTTCGGCAGCCGATACATTTTTCTTCCATCGCAGACAGCACGACACCCTCTTCCGTAATTTGGATGGCATTCGCTGGACAGACCCGCGCGCAGGCTGGGTCTTTACATTGCATGCACAGCATCGGATACGTTTGGCGATTTTCAGTAAAGTCTACATATTCTACATAGTTCCGTTCCTTCGCATCATGATCCCCGCATTCCCGGCAAGCAGCTTGACACGCACGGCAGCCAATACATCTTTCAAATTCTAAATACATGATTTTATTCATGATGGCCATTCTCCTTTTCTTATTTTTATATTTTTTCCATTTTTAATGAACAAACTTTAAATTCCGGCATTCTTGAAATCGGATCAAGACAGGCATTGGTCAATTGGTTAACAGCCAGTTCTTTACCCCAGTGATAAGGGACGAATACGGTGTCTTTGCGAATCGCTTTAGTAATACGTGTTTTCACATCCATATGAGATCTCGGCGTGATCAGTCTAACCATCTCGCCATCCTGCAAATTATACTTGCTTGCAAGCGCCGGATGCATTTCCGCAAAAGGTTCCGGACATTGTTCCATTAAGAAATCCACTCTTCTTGTCTGTACGCCAGATAAATAGTGATAGACAACCCGGCCAGTAGTTAAAAAGTGCGGGAAGTCATTCGTTGGCGGCTCGCCAGCTTCTTGCCATTCCACACTTGGAAGGTTCGCTTTTCCATCCGGTGTACCGAATGAATCAACAAACATGGTCGGTGTTCCTGGGTGATCCTCCGATGGACAAGGCCAGAACACTCCATCTTCCTTATCAATCCGGTCATAAGTGATGCCGTAATAATCCGCTTTCCCACCTTTTGTAGCAACACGGAATTCTTCAAAAATCTCGCCTGCACTTTTATATGGGAAGTACTTTCCTTTTCCCATACGCTCCGCAATTCGATTAATAATTTCCCAATCCGGCTGTGACTCGCCAAGCGGTTCCCTTACTTTCCGGATTCGAATTACGCGGCCTTCAAGATTCGTTGTTGTTCCTTCATCCTCAGCCCACGTTGTTGCTGGGAGCACCACATCTGCAAATTGTGCCGTCTCTGAAAGGAAGAAATCGCTGACAACAAGAAAATCTAATTTCTTAAATGCCTTCCAGATATGTTCTAAATTCGGTGCTGATACCGCTGGATTACTGCAGATGACATGCATACCGCGAATATTGCCCTTCATGATTTCATCGAACATTTCATAAGCGGATACTCCTGGTTTGGGCATCTCACTTGGGTCAATTCCCCATACATTTGAAATATACTTGACTGCTTCCGGGTCCGTTAATTTACGGTAGCCTGGAAGTAAATCTGCTTTTTGTCCATGCTCTCGTCCGCCTTGTCCGTTTCCTTGTCCGGTGAATGTAGCCACTCCAGAAGCAAACTTGCCAATTTGCCCTCTTAACAAAGCCATTGACGTATATAAAGTGACATTGTCTACACCTTTTCTTTGCTGCTCCACTCCGCGGGCAAACATAACCACGGAACGAGGAGACATCCCATAAATATGGGCGGCTTTAATAATTTTCTCGATCGAAACACCTGTCATTTTTGACGTGTATTCTGGTGTGAACTTTTCTGTGCTTTTCTTTAATTCTTCGTAATTATTGCAGCGCTCGTTGACGTACTCTTCATCGACATAGCCTTCTTTAATCAAGATATGAAGCATCCCATTGGCAAGCGCTGAATCGGTGCCAGGTTTTAAATCTAAATGCACATCAGCGACGCGGGCGGTCGGCGTTTCCCGTGGATCAACCACAATAAGCTTTGCCCCTTTGTCTTTCGCTTTCCAAAGCCATTGAATGCTCGTCGGATGACATTCCGCTGTGTTGGAGCCTGCGATGAAAAAGCAATCCGTATGCTCGAGTTCAGGCCAAGGAAGTGTTGATCCCCGGTCAGTACCAAGTGTTTTTAAAAATCCGCCGGCAGCGGAGCTCATGCAAAAACGGCCATTATAATCAATAAAACGAGTACCTAGAGCCACACGAGCGTATTTTCCAACTAGATAGCATTTTTCGTTCGTCATGGATACACCGCCAAAAACGGACAGGGCATCTTTGCCGCTTTCATTTTGAAGCTTTTTGAAGTTCGCTTCGATCACATCAAGCGCTTCTTCCCAAGAAGACTCAACAAACTGGCCATTCTTTTTAATCAGCGGTTTTAAAATTCTTTCTTCATGCTCCACCGTTTGATAGGCAGTCACACCTTTAGGACACATTTTCCCTCTTGTTACCGGCCAGTCATACCTTGGCTCAACTCCAACCACATGACCAGATTTTTCATTGACTCGTATATGCATTCCGCACTGCATCCCGCAGTAGCAGCAATGCGTGGTAATTAACTTTTCGCCCGGTTTATGAAGGTTTTTAACCCCTGCTTTTGTGACAAACTCACTCATTTTCGTCTCTCCCTTTCTGTTTGTACTCTTTCAGCTGTTCTTGTACATGCTCTGGCAGATCATAAAAGTCATCTTTTCTCGATTTACTGAAGCCAGACATATGGATTCCGTTCATTGTTGTAATTGGATTTTCTTCTTTTGGCGTGTTTTCATCTATATTCATCTGTTTCATGACACGGATTCGTCTCCGGCAAGCAGGACAGTAATCTGATAAAAATGATCCATCCGCAAGCTGCAAATCAAAGCTTTGCACTTCTAGAATTCCTTTGACATCCGTAATCTGATCATCTGAGCTATACATATCTCCGCAACGCTTACAAGGACGCGTATCTACATTGACTTCTTCTTGATAATTCAGCGGCACAGCTGTGGCCAGCGGTCTGATTGGGAAATGAAATAGCTTGCCAAATGGGAAATACACTAAGAGCACAACAACTGTCACTTGATGGACCAATGTTAAATAATGATGCATAAAGCCATCTAACAGCGCATAAGAGACCGTTAATATTAAACCAGTTCCTGTGACAGCTAGTAAAAGGTATAAAGGAAATAAATCGAATTCCGTTCGCTGAGTAACTTTCACATCTTGATTGACAATTCTTCTGGCAAGAGCCATCGATACGCCAATGAGCACCATGACAGCCGTAATATTCAAGCCATTATAGACCATTTCAGCAAAAAGCCCGTGGGCAGCCATTGAGATGGTCTCAACTCCCATCACCACAATCACATAGGTTTCAGGGTCAACTAATTCGAAGTGCATCCAGCCGAATGTTAAACCAAATGTAATAGCGAACGAACCAATGCAGCCCCAAGCAATTAAGAAATGCTGCACGCCTCGATAAATGCCGCGTTTAAAAATAAATTTTTGCAAAATGATGTTATCAAATGCTGTTTTTATGATTGAGCTGATATTTCTTTTCTTCCGCTTACTTTGTTTTAAATTGGTAAAACTTCGCTTAACGACTTGCTGGGTGGCCGGACGAATAAGCCAAGCACACATCCGGATGGTTAATCCAATAGCGAAAATCAGGGATGAAATTAAGTACCCCAGCAAGGCCATATCAAAATGAAGAAATTGTTCCGTTCCTACCCACACCGAGAATAATAGAATTAAAATGACAAAAAACGCATACTTGCTAGTCTTCGAATAAAAAGAACGTTCAAGCGTCTTCATAAAGAGCCCCCCTGTGACATTTATTACATATAAAAAAATAATCCTTTGTTAGTTTTTTAATAACGGCTTAGCCGAGTAATTGACATCATTGTATAAAATGTATGACGTCTCGACTGTGAGGTACGTCACATGCGTACAATTTTTTCAAAAATAGACAAATGAGGTGTTAAATGTGTTATCTGGAAACGTCATTGCCATCACTAGCGGAAAAGGCGGAGTGGGCAAATCAACTGTTTCTGTTAATTTAGCGATCGCCCTCTCAAGAATGGGGAAAAATGTTGCCCTAATTGATCTTGATATTTATGGATTTAGCGTGCCAAAAATAATGAATCTCGAAAACAGGCCGAAAACGTTTAACGGCAAGATTATTCCGGTAGAATCTCATGGTGTGAAAGTCATGTCGATGGGATTTTTAATTAAAAATAACGAACCGGTCGTATGGAGAGGTCCCATGCTTGGAAAAATGGTCGAGCATTTCTCAAAAGATGTCATGTGGGGAGAATTAGATTACATTCTTTTAGATATGCCGCCTGGCACAGGTGATGTAGCGCTTGATATGCACCACTTTATCCCAGAAAGCAAAGAAATTATTGTCACCACTCCACATCAAACCGCGACACACGTGGCAGAACGTGCCGGAACTATGGCTTTAAAAGCGAAACATGAAGTGCTTGGTGTCGTTGAAAACATGTCGTTCTTCCAGCCTCGAGACAGTGACAAACAATATTATTTATTTGGCAAAGGCGGAGGTGCAGACTTAGCCGATGCCCTTCATACAAGCCTTTTGGCTCAGCTGCCGATAGAAGAACTGGATGAAGAAACAGAAACTGGGGGCATCTATGAAGAAGGATCTTCTCTCTATCGCCACTTTGATCAGCTGGCTGAAAAAGTTGATTCTCTCATTAAATAATTGTTGAACGACCGAAAAAACTTCCCTTCATCTATAATGAATGGGAAGTTTTTTTGTGGTTAGATAGACATCCATATGATCACCATAAAAAATGCGGAGTTGGCAATTTCAAGTATTCCTACTTTCATGATAGAGATATTTTTTCCGTAAAGAAAGAATGCTCTTATTACACTCGGAAGAAAAGCAAGTACAAGTAATCTGGGTTCTGCATATACTCCCACACCGATTAATAAGAGTAGATGGTATGTCCATGAGTAAAGCCGAAACATTTGATTTTTCTTCTCGCGAATCATCGTCTTTACAAAAAACGTACTGCCTAGAAAAAATAAAAACGAAAGCAAAGTGATAAAAAATGCGGTGAGGTCAAGTGTACCGCTGCCTAAATAATAACTTGCCAATCCGCCTATACAAAAAGCGATGATGGCTGTTACGTCGTTAGTAAACGCGCGTTCTTTTTTATTCTTCGCAAAGATCATATTAATAACAAACAATGGCAGCATCATTCCTCCAAACATGAGCATCGTCCAGTCATACACAAGAACAATAGCCAAAAAGCAAAGTGCAACAGAGAAATAGATCCCTGCCCATTTCATATGCAGTTTCTTTTTCTTTCCTTTCACGTACATCAAAAATGGATAGGTCGCTAAATAAAGAAACATCCATCCGAGAAACAATGAAATATGAACAAATCTAAATCCTCCTGCCGCCGCCCCCAGTAAAAATGGAACCAAGAGCATTGCCCATGCACCATGCTGTTTAGGTAGCAATAGTTTCATTTTTTTCACCCACTTCATGATTTGATAATTTCATTTTATAAAAATGCCTGAATTATTCATGTGATTTACTTCACATAAATAGAGGGAATTTTTTTATATGATCAAAGTATGAACCAATCGGTACTTAAAACATTCAGGGAGGTATGGAAAGTGAGCCTGCTTGTGTATATATACCAAAAGCGATGCGGAAAAAGAAAAGACAGCCAGCAGGTTAACATTTTTTTGTAAATATAGCTTTATTGGGCTCATTCAAAAGTGAGCTCTCTTTTTTATCATGGTTATCTCAGCTAACCTAAGGGTATGTCATGTTAATAATCATTTTTTTAATGGAGGGATCAAGATGGGCGTTTTTCAAAGCAAACTTTTAGAGAATCAGCACATTTTATTGACCGGTGCTACTGGAGGGATCGGCTGGGAGACGGCAAAGTCAATAGTTGCTGCTGGAGGAAGCCTGACGATTACCGGCCGCGATGAGGAAAAATTAACACAGTTAAAAAATGAGTGTGAAACGATCAATTCCGAAGCAAAAATTCTTGCAATAGCAGCTGACCTAACGAATGAACAAGACCGCAAACGTCTGGTAGATTCAGCTATTCAAAGCATCGGAGCCATTACGGGACTGGTTAACTCAGCTGGTATTGGTGGAGGAAATACGATCGAACAGCTTTCAGAAGACCAATTGCGCAGCATCATGGAAGTCAACTTCTTTTCAACCGTTTTCCTGACACAGCTTGTATACCAGCATATGCAGGAACAAAGAAAAGGCTCGATCGTTAACCTTTCTTCCCTTTCAGGACTCCGCGGACCTAAAGGTAATGGTGCATACAGCGCATCTAAATTCGCCATCACGGGTTTCACCCATTCCATGGCTTTAGAAGCGATTGATTATAACATTCGGGTAAACGCCGTATGTCCCGGCTATGTTGATACGGAAATGGCCCGAAACAGCATCAAGAGAAAAGCTGACGAAAATGGCTTTACGTACGAAGATCAGTTGCAAAAGTCCAAAGATCTGATTCCTTCAAAAAAATGGATTGCCCCGTCAGAAGTGGCTAACTCGATTATTTTTTTATTAAGTGATGCCGCGGAAAATATTGTTGGTGAATCGCTGAAGATCTCAGGCGGAAGCGTATTAAGGTGATTTTCTTACTATAGAATGGTTCTGCAGATTCCCGTTCATAATAAACCTGTATGAAAGAATGGAGGGAATGTATGAACGTTCAGCGAGCGAAAGAAATAGCCGAATCACCAATAATGGCGAATGTTTTATTTAACGGTGTTCCAGTCTATATCCAGCATGTTGATGATGAAGAAGCCACTGCAAGAGTCTATCCTCTTGATCAGCCTGAAAATGAGTACAGTATAGCTCTTGATCAATTAGTGGAAAAATAAATGACTATGGAAACCCCTAAACATCATCCTTTGTTTAGGGGGTTTTTTATTACCCAAAAAGAAATCAAGGTACGCCAATTGGCGCACCTTGATCATATGCAAGAATCAAAAGGTTGATACGACATGTACCTGCTCTTTGACAAACACCTCATTTGCATGATAAATGATTGACATTGAGAAATTCTAGACTGGGTTCATTCGATATACGCCCAAAGCCTTCACCCCATTTAGAGATTTCATTCTTTAGGTTTCTACGACTTGTACCTGCTCTCCGACAAACACCTCATTTGCATGAATGATTTGACATTGAGAAATTCTAGACTGGGTCAGTTCGATGTACGTCCAAAGCCTTCACCCCATTTGGAGTTTTCGTCCTTGCACTAATTATAATGGCCACTTAAAGCAAATCTTATACAGCTCCACCCCAAAAAATTTTAAACATGCTGACCCAATAATTACCCTTATAAAAACAAACACAAAAACCACAATAGTACAGACACAACTGTTTGTGTCTATCACTAAACTTCGGAGGGATTATGATGGGAAAAAGAAATAAGTCGAAACGTTTTGTTCAACAAGGCAAAAATGCTGTTGCTAAGCATGACGAACGATTTCCTTACCACATGACTTACTCTGAAGCTGAGGCTGGAAAGTTTACCAGCAGCAACACCGAAGAAAATCCCGATATGACGTTGGGAGGGTTTTAAAAATGGGTAACAGACTTTTTCAAGAAGCCAGAAACTTTGTTAATCAAGCAACTGCCAGCCGTGAACAAAAAGATATTGATATTGCAAAAAACAGTCTTTCTTCCGCTTACGCCAACTCCACATTAGCAGAACAAAAACAGTTAAGCGAGCTGCAGGAGCAGTTAAGACAAGTTGATCAAACCAAATAGTGATTGAAACAACAAAAAGAAGCTGAGCAAATTCAGCTTCTTTTTGTTCTGTTGTTTACTCATGCCACACCATTTCATCTTTAATAATATCTACGCTTGGTTCAAATCCGTCTCCATATTCAATTGGATATTGGTACATAAACAAATACTTCTGGCCATTTTTTTCAAAAACGGAAGCATAACCAACAATATCCTCTTTTTTAAGTGAATATTCTTCTTGAGATTGTTCAAACTTCATTTCACTTGCGTCTGACAAGGTAAAGCCTTCTGACTCTAGCTTTTCTTTAACATTCGCATCTTCTAGCTGATCTATGTGTAACTTAGCCTGTTCATTCTTACTTCCATCTGTATTTTTCGCATACGCTAACAGTTCATCTTCTTTATCTTCAAATGTTAAATTTTCTGGCACATACGTAGAAAAGCCAAGTTCTTTGCTTTGATAGAGATACGCTTTTCTTTCATCCTCCATGCCCTCTACCATCACTTTCACCGTTTTTTCTTGTTCTAGTTCAGGTAAAGGCTTTTCTGACTCAGTGTTCTCGTTCTCTTTCACTTCTTCATTTCCTTGATCCGGTTCTTCTGCCTGTTGCTCTTCCTCCTCAACCACTACCACATTTTCCTCTTCTTTTTCTGCAGGTGCCTCAGCATTTTGTGAGCAGGCAGCTAACCCAAGCATACTTGCGACTACCCCTGCTTTCCAAATATAATTCATCCCTATTCCTCCCATAATTTTATTTTATTATATTTTTATCCATATATATCCTCTAACCTATCTTAAATGATCTAAACATTTTTTTAAACTGATACGCCAATTTTTTCCCGTGAAAAAAATAAAAAAGGTGACCCTAGAGAGAGATCACCGCTTATATCCAATATTAAAATTTATATTTCCATAAATTATGTTCAGTTAATTACTTTCTTAATCGCGGATTCTGCCTCTTTAATACTATCGTACTGTTGAATGATATGACTTTGAATAAACTCCACTTGTATGGTTGAGGTATTCTTTACACAACGGATGGTGAGATATGGCTCGCCGTTTTTTTTATAGGTGTGCAAGATTTCAACTTGGTTGAAGTAGCATAAAGTTTCCAGCATGACTTTTAAATAATTCGCTGTCATCTTAGTACTCCTTTCTCATAGCAAGAAGAAATCGACTTATGCATAAACCCGGCTATTCATTAGATTAAATTAAATATACCATATAATGAATGATTCGTGTAAAAATTGTAGAAAATTCAGATAATTTTAATATTTATTGCTAATAATCAGATATTCTACAAATATTAATAGCAAAAGGCTGTTTAATTGTGTTTATATTTCCAACCAAAATATCCCACAGGCCATTCTTTCGAGCGCTATATCAGAAGTTAGGTATCAAAGGACAAATTAGCTGCTTATCTATTTAATCTCCATTATTTTTATTTCACTTTATTCAAAAAGTCCTAACCTCTATCATTTTCCGAATATAATACAAAAAATAAGCAATTAGTTGCAGGTCTAAGAATACACTTGTTACTAAGGGATAATATCAAGAAAAAACAGAAAAAGGTGTGGGTCTATGAAAATTCTTGTTACTGGCGGATATGGCTTTATAGGCTCCTTTATCGCTGAACGGTTCTTTAAAGAAAACCATTCGATCTACATTATTGATAATCTGTCTTCAGGTAAGAAAGAGAACATCTACTTCAACCATCGTTCTTTCATTGGCAATATTGAAGATGATACATGTGAAGCATTCTTTCGAACCCATTCATTTGATGTTGTCATTCATTGTGCTGCTCAAACCTATGTGCAGCAATCGATTGAAAATCCTGTTCTAGATTCTGAAACCAATATACTGGGTTTAATTAACATGTTAAATCTTTCTCGAAAGTATGGTGTGAAAAAGTTTGTGTTCTGCTCTTCAGCGGCTATTTACGGAGACACCAACTCTCTGCCAATTGCAGAAGATACACCGGCTCACCCGATTTCACCTTACGGACTTAATAAATTGGTCGGCGAAATGTATTGCCGTAAGTGGGAAGAATTATATGGTCTCTCATCGCTTATATTCCGCTTTTCAAACGTTTATGGTCCTAAACAGCATGTAAGCAAAGAGAGTGGAGTCATTGCTAAATTTACCGCTTGCCTATTAAAAGATAACCCTCTTGTCATTTATGGGGATGGAAATCAAACACGCGATTTTATTTATGTTGGGGATATTGCGGATGCTATTTATAGATCTGTAGTAAGTGATCTAAGCGGCACTTATAACTTGTCGTCAAATACCGAAATTAGTGTGAATCAGCTGATCACAGAACTGCGCGTATTTCGTCCGGTTTCCCAAACCGTATATGCAGATCAACCACATGGTGACATTACCCGATCGCGACTAGACAACACAAAAATAAAAACAAAGTTAGACTGGGTACCTAAATTTAGCCTGCATGAAGGATTGGAAAAAGTCATTCATTACTATGAACAGGAAGAATCACAGGAAAGCGCCTCGGATACTGAGGTCAAGAGTGTTTCTAAATCCTTATGGAAACACCCATTGTTTTCCCTATTAGAAAATGCCGTTCTATTTATTTTATTTTATGCTGTCTCGTCTTTTCTCACACCGATTGTTGACACCGTTGATGTATGGCTCATTTATATTTTACTTGCTGCTCTTCTTTTTGGTAAAACTCAATCGGTTGTGGCGTCTATCTTAGCATTGAGTGTTCATATGTATGACATGACCCTTTCAGGGCGTGATTGGATGTCTTTATTTATCGATAATTCGCTATTGGCCACGTTTACAATCTACTTGCTCGTCGGTTTAATTATAAGCTATGTAGTGGATCGCAGAAAAATAGAGCTGCAATTTACAAAAGATGAGCTGGTTTCTTCTCAATCGAAGTATGCATTTCTTACGAAGGTGTATGACGATACATTGCAAGTGAAAAATCAGCTGCAGGAACAGATTTTACGGACAGAGGATGGCATTGGAAAAATTTATTTTGCCACTCGAGAACTGGACAGTCTTGAACCTGAAGCGTTATTTAGCGGGGCCATTAAAGTGCTTGAACAGACATTAAAAGCCAAGCGGTTTTCTATTTACCTTGTCGATTCATATGGGTATATGCGACTAGCTGCAAAGTCGAATGATGCATCGTTTCAGCCTGCATCTTCTCTTAAAGTTCAAGAAGGCTCAATGATAGAAAACTGCATTGCCTCTCAGTCGATAAAATATAATACTTCCTTACAGCCGAATGAACCTATATTCGTATCTCCGATCATACAGAATCAGCAAACGATAGCCCTTATTGCTTGTTATGATGCCGAATTTGAACAACTGACCTTATCCTATCAAAACCTGATCGATGTAGTTAGCCGGCTGATCACTGCTTCCTTGTCACGCGCACATGATTATATAGAAGAAATTAATACGAAACGCTATATCAAAGATACAAATGCGCTCACCTCGTTTTATTTCCTAAGAATGCTAGAACAAAAACGAAAAGCTATGCGTGAACTTCACATCCCCTACGTTCGTTTGCATGTTCTTACTGAAGATATAACTACAGAACTGCTGCAAGCAATTGGGAATACTCTTCGAACAAACGATTATTTCGGTTACGATGAGAACGGTGCCCTGTCCATTCTCTTGTCTAATGTACAGCAGGAGGATGCCAAATTGGTGATTGAGCGTCTTCGAGTAAAATCTATTATTGCGGTACTGGATGAAAAGGAGCTTCCTCATGTGGGTTAATATCTTAATTGTTTATTATCTTCTTTCAGTTATTTACATTGCTTTCATGGCGATTTTCAGGAAAAAAGGTAGAGGCACTCAAGCGATGATCTTGCTTTCCTGTCCATTTATTAGTCTCTTTTTTATCTACGCTATGGCTAAACGAAAGAATAAAGATGGTGAGCTCCCCGACTGGCTTCTTAGGCGGGAAACATATGAAGATACCTCACTTCAGTCTCCAGACATAGAAAAAGAAGTGAATGTGATTCCTTTTGATGATGCTTTAAAGCTCAATTCCCCGAAAGTTCAACGAAAAATGCTAATTGATTTTTTAAAAAGTGAGTTCCTTCAGCATGCAGAAGCATTAGAACAAGCACTAAAAAGTGAAGACTCCGAAACGTCACATTATGCAGCCGCAGCCATTCAGCAAACAAAAGGAGATTTGCTCAGCAGTATGCGCAAGCTCGAAGCGCAGATTAGGGAGAGTGAAACAGATGTAGATGCACTAGAATCTTATTCTGAAGCTCTCCGAAAGTATATACGCGTCGAATTTCTAGATTCTAAAACACGAGAAAAATATAGGTATATCTTTCTTCATGTGTTAGATCGATTGATTGAACAGACGGCGGTTCCAAAACCGCGATATTATGAAGAAAAAATTAAAATGGCTCTTCTTTTAAATGAACATCAAACAGCTTACTATACATCCATTCAGTTTTTGAAGATATTCCCAGACATTGAGGAATCCTATTTCTCCGCATTACATGTTCATTATCAAATGCGCAATCATGAAGAGTTCTCACATACAATTACACTATTGCGTACATCTAACACCACACTCTCGCCAAAGAGGCTTGATCAGCTGCGTTTTTGGCTTCAAGGTGATCTTTATGAACAGCAAGTTTAATCTTGAAAGAAGTACTTTTATAATGATGAGCTTTGTCGCTGTTATAGGACTATTTTTTGTGCTGGTGCGCTCTGACTTTGTTATTCAGTATAGACATTACAACAACCTGACGGAAAAAGAACCGTTAGTCAGGTCAAAAGAACCGCTGGCTGCTGCCTACAAGCAACCTGCCTATTTGGTCTTGACCGGAGATGACGCCAAGGAATTAGCAGATCAGACTGCTTTTGTTTTAAATCATATGGGAAAGCGAGTTGAACGCTTGCCTCTGAAAGAACTAGACTCTGTTACTAAAGAATATGATGGGATGATTATTGCTACAGAAAATCTTGATGCCCTGACTGATCCTTCCTCCCTACTGCGTTATGCAGAAAATGGCGGATCAGTTTTCTTTGCTACTCGCCCTTCTCCAGGAAACAACCTATCTACTCTATACCAAAGAATAGGCATGATAGAAACTGGTTCTTTTGTTGAAACAAAGGGGTTAAAATTGACGAAACCAATCTTTAGATCTGCCGGAAATCGAACATTTGCAACCGAACAGATTGTTAATTCTTCATTAAACGTCCGATTAGCTCCCGAAGCTGATTTACAGGTATCTTCCCCCTCAGGTATTCCGTTGCTTTGGAAAACAGAATATGGTGTAGGGCAATTTGTTGTATTTAACGGATCTATGCTAGCTCTTCCACACGGCCAGTCTATTTTGATTAAAGGGCTGCAAATGATGACGCCAGAATTGATCTATCCTGTATTAAACGCTGCTCCTACTATACTGAAAGGTTTTCCATTCCCTATCCCCGATCAGCGGCATCCGAACGAAAAGAGCACGATGAACGATTATTACCGATATACTTTTTGGCCAGAAATGCAACGGATTGAAGCGAAGTATGACTTGAATTATACGGCCGCATATGTAGCAGCATTTCATGAGAAAAACACAGATTTTTCGTTGTCACAAGAACAGGAAAATATGATTTTGTATAGCCGCGAACTGCTTAGAATGGGTGGCGAAATGGGCCTTCAAGGATATAACCATTTGCCGATAGGTGATATGAACAAATTAGATATTAGGTGGCAGTATCAAGAACTATTGGAGCGGACCACCCACGCTTTGCCCGGTTATCAAATTCGATCCTTTATACCCATTGATCAACAAGATCCGCTTGCACACTTAGCGTTGATTCGTTCTTATTTCCCAGACTTACATGCGGTGCTCGCACCAATCCAGTATTCTTTTTCAGTAGAATGGCCAAAAACTGAACCACTCCCTACGGCAATCCTTAACGAAACGTTTACCGGTTTTACGACAGATGAATATTCCAATTGGCTTGTATATAATTCCCTTTTATCTTCAGGCTATTTTTCTCAATCCCTTCAGCCGCAGGAATTTTTGAGCGGTAAAAAGGCTGAAGTTTCTTTAAAGGAACTTGAACAATTTTCTGCTCAATTGGCCCAAGATGTTCCGTGGCTTCGGAGAACAGTTCTTTCTGAAGCTGCCCGTTCTGCGATTCACACCTCGGATATCATTGTATATGAAGAAAAAACAGATCAAGGTGTCACTTTCCACTTGAATAAAGTGTCGAGTCCTTCTTATTTTTTCTTCTCTACTGATAAAAAAATGAAGAGTACTAAGCATTGTCATGTAAAAAAAATCGGTCATGACCTTTACTTAGTCGAAACAGACCAGCTTACATTTTCAATTGGATTGGAAGGATAACTTATGAAAATTTGTCTGATTGCTGAAGGTGCTTATCCCTATGTAACTGGCGGTGTTTCAAGCTGGATCCAATCGATCATTACCCAAATGCCAGAACATGAATTTATCGTTTATTCCATATCAACCAAAGATCACCTAGGTGCTATGCCTCTTTATAAACGCACATCAAATCTCTTAGAAATACGAGACATCCACTTGGGGAATTACGTTCAAAACGAAATTATTTCTGGTAAACGATACGATATTTCATTTGAAGAAAAGATGGCGTTTGTTTCATTGATCAGCGGTGATGAAACGAATTGGAACATCCTGTTTGATTTATTTTTAAGCGGACGGATTGATTCGATTTTAAATTTCCTGGCCAGTAAAGATTTTTTTGATATCGTCCGTTTAGTGTGCGAGGAACGATTTATTCACGTTCCGTTTACGGATATGTTTTGGGCCCTGCGTTCAATGGTTCTGCCTCTATTCATTTGCATTGATAATGAAATGCCGGAAGCTGATCTTTATCACAGTGTTTCAACTGGTTATGCCGGGGTCCTTGGGGCACTGGCCAACTATCAATACAATAAACCCTATCTATTAACGGAACATGGCATTTACACGCGAGAACGGGAAGAAGAGATCATTAAAGCAAAATGGATTAAAGGCTATTTCAAAGATATTTGGATTGATTATTTTTACAATTTGAGCCACTGCGCCTATCAATATGCTAATGAAGTCACCTCTTTATTCGCACAAAGCCGCAATATTCAAATTGACATTGGCTGTCCTCCTGAAAAAACGACGATTATTCCAAATGGCATAGACGTGGACCTGTTTAAACCTGAAGCTAGAAAAAAACGAGAAGGCCTTCACATAGGGGCCATCGTTCGGGTGGTCCCCATCAAAGATATTAGAACGATGCTGCAAAGTTTTGCGATTGTTGAACAAACCATTCCTGATGCGCATTTCTATATCATTGGTCCATGTGATGAAGATCAACAATATTATGAAGAATGCAAAGAATACGCAGATAGCCTTGGACTAAAAAATATTGTTTTTACAGGCACTGTAAACGTTATGGATTATTTAACGTTTATAGATATTCTCGTTTTATCAAGCATTAGTGAAGGTCAGCCGCTCGTTATCCTTGAAGGATTCGCTATGGGAATTCCATTTGTCGCTACTGATGTCGGCAGTTGTTCAGAACTTATTTTAGGCACCGGCGATGGTTACGGTCGTGCGGGATGCGTCGTTCCGGTTATGCACTTTCATCTATTAGCCGAAGAGATACTGTTCCTCTGCCGCAGTGAAGAAGTCAGGAAACATTTTGGCAGTAATGGATTCAATCGTGTCCAAAACCTTTATACCCTTCCACTGATGATCGACCGATATAATGCTTGTTATGAAAGGTGGAGTCAATCGAATGGCGGGAATCGGGTTTCAACTGAAAGAACTTTATAATCAATCAAACTTCTTCAGTCAGCTGCGAGCTTATGGATACTCAGCGATCACAGCTGTAGGGCCGATGTTTTTAACCATTTTGCTCATTACAGCAACTAGGGAATGGCTTTTATATTTAGAACTGCCGGCCTCTGAAATGAATGTGTTCATGGCGGCCGTGCAGTATGCTTTTATTTTCTCACAAATTTTGACTGGAGGACTTGTGTTTGTGGTTTCTCGGTACGTAGCCGATCAGACCTTTATGGAAAAAGAAGAAAATGTCTTGTCTTCTATGTATGGAGCAATCGCATTAGCGGTGTTTATTGGTTTCATCGCAGCCATTTTATTTTATTGGTCTTCCCCGCTTTCGCTTTTGTATAAATTGATCACTTATTTGTTTTTCACAGAATTAAGTATCATCTGGATCTTGTCCATGTATGTATCAGCCTTAAAAGACTTTAAAAAGATTGTTAAAAATTACCTTTTGGGCATTCTCGTATCTGCCTTTATGATCTGGGGACTGACAGGGCCTTTAGGTTTCGAAAATGCCAGTGCCGTCTTTCTCGGCTTGAATGTAGGGTTTTTTCTAATAGCCATTTTGTTAACACGTGATATATTTAGTTACTTTCAAATTAATAACAAACAATATTTTCATTATTTGACTTACTTTGAAAAACACCCTTATTTATTCTTTATTGGTCTGTCTTACTATATTGGGTTATATGGCCATAACATTGCTGTGTGGCTTGGCGACAGAAGTATCGTCATTGGCGAGACATTTCTAATGGCTCCTTATTATGACACACCCGTCTTTTACGCCTACTTAAGCGTCCTTCCTGCATTAATTTTATTTATGGTCACGCTAGAAACGACCTTTTATACTTCTTACAAAAAATACTACGGCCGTATTTTAAATGGTTTTCCGCTACAGGATATTGATAGTGCCCGTCAAGAAATGTACAGAGTTTTAAAACTGGAGATCTTATTTCTCGCTCAAGTACAGCTCTTGGTCACCTTTGCTTTTTTATTCATCGGTGTTCGTTTCCTGCCATTTTTAGGACTGACACAGGACCAAATTGATATATTTATGATCGTTGTATTGGGCAGCTGGTTTTTAAGTTTAATGATTACGATGTTTCTCATACTACTATACTTTGATGAGCGGAAATCAACCTTTTTACTTACTGCTTCCTATGCGGTATTAAGTTTCACGCTAACGATCGCGGCTATGAATGTTCTAAACTTGTATGGTGCAGGAATGTTTATTGCGTCTCTTGCTGGTGCCATAATGGGCAGCCGCCTTCTTGTATCACGTTTAAATGATATCGATTATACGACATTTTGCTCTCAGCCGATTATTTACAAAGAATCCATTACCCGGACTGAGCGCTTTTTGAAACGAATCGGCAGCCTTGATTGATAGGAGTGAATGAATATGAGAAGGCCCCCATACTTGAAAACGATCATGGCTCTTGCTGCTCTTTTATTCACACTATTAACGATTAAATATGCAGGGAATATAACTTCAGAAAAAGAGCTTGATAAGAAAGCCGCACCCCATGTTTTAACGAAAGAAGAATCGAAGACAGATGCGCTTGTAGAAGATAGCCGCGTCTACGAGGGGCATGAAGGAACGAAAGTGGAACATATATATATTACGGTGTACAGCCAAGACCAAGTCGCAGAAAATGATCACACTTTTTATGAATTAAATGAATCATATAAGCAGTACAGCAATTTAGATGACGGGCCAAAGCTAGATGTTTTATTTCAAACGGGTACTGCAGAAGGTCCCGTTCAAAACGGATTTATCCGCAGCGGAAAAAGTACACCGAACGCAACGATTGAGCTTCGAGGCCGATCCAGCCGCCTTGAGGCTCAGAAATCCTATAAAATTCGTCTCCGTGATAATGGCGGTCTTTGGTATGGCCAAAATGTGCTGAACTTAAACAAACACGCTGATGATCGAACCCGTGTCCGTAATAAACTAGCGTTTGATTATTTTCGCCGCATTCCAAATTTAATCAGTCTGCGTACGAACTTTGTCCATCTTCATGTGAAAGACCTGACAAATCCTAATGCTCCTGATTCTTTTGAAGATTATGGGATGTACACGCATATTGAACAGCTAAATGAGCGCGGGCTTGCTGCCAGAGGTTTAAATCCTGATGGCCATTTGTACAAAGTGGAGAACTTTGAATTTTATCGCTACCCTGACATTCTGCGGCACCAAGATGACCCGCAATATGATAAAAAGTTATTTGAATCGGTTTTAAACATCAATGGCAGTGAAAATCATGAAGAATTGCTGCAAATGCTTGACGATGTAAACGATCTGTCTAAACCTTTTGATCAAGTATTTGACACTTACTTTCAGGAAGATAATTACCTGACTTGGCTGGCCGTGAATATATTGTTCGGAAACTACGACACGATGTCTACTAATTATTACTTGTATAGTCCTCTCAACTCCGAAAAATGGTACTTCCTCCCTTGGGATTTTGATAAAGCATTGGGGCGTGACGCGGAAAGAAAGGACCCTCTCCCTCTTTGGCAACAGGGCATACAGCGTTACTGGGGAACTGTCCTGCATAAACGGTATTTACGTGATCCTGCTAATGCTGAAAAACTTACTGCCAAGATAAAAGAATTGTCCGAAGTCATCAATGAAGAAACAACCCGCACATTCATTGATTCGTATTATCCAACCGCTAAGACCTTAGCTACTAGAGATCCCGACTTGAAATTTCTAAGCATTGAAGCATCAGAATTTGACCTTTACTACAACCAGCTTGAAACAGTGACCACACGCTATAAAAAACAATACATTGCTTCACTGGAAAATCCGATGCCAATCTTTCTGCATTATGAGCGAAAGAATAATCAGGATGTGTTTACATGGGAAGCCTCCCATGACCTGCAGAGAGATGAACTTTCCTATCATTTTCAGCTCAGTCAAACTCCAGATTTCTCTACTGCGCTAACTAACATACATGATGCCAAAGGCTTTACCCATCATATGGCTGTCTTGCCTGCCGGCCGTTATTACTGGCGTGTACGGATCACCGATAGTAAAGGAAATACTCAGATTCCTTTTGACTACTTCCGGGATGACAGCGGTAAAATGTACTGGGGCGTCCAGCAGATTATCATACCAGGAGGGCCCACTCAATGAAAAAATTTCGCCATGAGCTGAAATATTTTATTAATGAATATGATTATTTAACCCTTAGAAGAAAAATCGGGATGATTTTACCGCAAGATAGGCACTCCATTGACGAACAAGGCTATTTAATACGAAGTCTTTATTTTGACAACGTGTATGATGATGATTTGTTTCAAAAAAACAATGGCATTTTCCGCCGTAAGAAATTTCGCATCCGTACCTATAACCACTCGGATCAGGTCATTAAACTTGAAAAGAAAAGCAGGCAGGGGGAATATATCCTCAAAACCTCTGCCCCAATTACTCGCGAAGAATATGAGCGGCTCATCAAGTGGGATTATGCGTTTTTAAGAGAGAAAGAGGACCCTGTCTACCGTGAATTTTACTATTATTTAAACAGTTATTATATGAGACCGCGTGTGATTGTTGACTATATTCGCGAAGCCTATGTCGGGTCTATCGGGAACGTACGAATAACATTTGATAAAGAGTTAAGTTTTGTTTCCAATACAACTGATCTGTTTGAACCAAATTATATATCAGAAGAAGTTATTGCTTATCCGCAAACGATCCTAGAAGTAAAGTATGATGATTATTTGCCTGACTACATTCGCCAGCTGCTTCAGCTCAACGCCCACAACCGGTCTGCGATTTCAAAATATGTTCATTGCCGGATGGCATCGATTCGCTACCACGGTGTATAAGGAGGTCATCTGAATGGAAAACACAGTGAATTTTAATGATATTTTAAAACAAAGCTTTTTAAATGACTTTATGTTTGGCAATTTATCTGCTGTGGATGTTCTCCTCGGATTGTTAACCGCGTTCTTAGCGGGTGCCCTTATATACGGTGTGTATAAACACACGTATAAAGGAGTCTTATACAGCCCGAGCTTCAATGCGACGCTGCCAGTTATGACAATGATTACTTGCCTCGTCATCATGACCATCAGTACAAATGTTGTTTTGTCACTTGGCATGGTTGGCGCGCTCAGTATCGTTCGCTTCCGAACCGCTATTAAAGATCCCCTAGATATTGTGTTTATGTTCTGGTCCATTTCTGCAGGAATATCTAGCGGTGCCGGGCTCTACTTTTTAACTTTGTTTGGTGTTGTTATCATTGCTGGAGTCATCGTCGCCTTATCACGGAAAAAACATGCAGATACGATGTATTTGCTCGTCATTCACTATTCAGCCGAAGCGAATGAAGACGTGAAACGTGAACTTCAAAAATTGAGTTATACACTGAAATCAAAAATTGTCCGCAAAGAAATCGTTGAACTAACCGCTGAAATCCGATTGAAAATTGACAACACTGCATTTATGAATCAGCTTGGGAACCTAGACGGGGTGCGCGATGTATCACTCGTCCAATACAACGGAGATTATGCAGTTTAAATCCAGACTTTCATTAAACAGCACCCATGGACTATTTCTGATAAGTGTCTCCTTTACGTACAAAAGCCGGAAAGTGGTGTTTATCACTGAACTTCCGGCTTTTTTCATCTTCGACTACCGTCCATACTTGGATCCGTCCCCATCGCTGGTTTTGAATGATCAACATATCCGGATGCCTCTTGTGTATTTCATTTAACAGAGTGCGATAGGCTGCTTGCATTTCTTCTAGTACAGCCGGCCGGTCTCGAAAATAATAATCAAGATCATCCACCGTATCAAAGAACACACCGTCTAGTTTCTGATCAGCTATATAATGTTCCACTTTCCATAACAAGGCTTGCCGATAATGTTCTTCTCTTATATCCATCACATAGGTATCCCACTCTTTTATATAAATCTTTTCACCATCCACTTTTGCATAGTCCGTTTCTTGAACCCTATCTTTTAATTCGGCATTCCAATTCTCCAGCTGCATGAGGCTCACATAGCCAAATAGCTTTACCCCTTTGCTTTTTAAAACGTTCAAGTCATCTTCTTTAAATGCTGTTGCTTCAATAATAGCGGCATCTAGCTTAGAAAGTTCGGTTATTTTTTCTTTATCAGGTTTTCCATAAAATATTTGAAATGTTTTTATTTGATGAAGAGGATTCAACCACAATGTATCCATCACTACCTTTCCTAATAATATAGCGCATACTATTAGCAAAATTTGACCTGTTTTTTTTCGCAGTCAACTCACCCGCCTCGCTTGTCACTCACCTTCATATCTGCTATAGAATTTTATGTTTGAGTGTTCACTATATTGTTATCTGTTCAACAAAAAAAGGACGGAAACTTTCTCCCTCCTTCTCACTGTTTATTTAAACCAGCCCTTTTCTTTTGACTGAGAAATGGCTTCAATTCGATTCTTCACTTCCAGCTTTTCAAAAATGGTGGAAATATAGTTGCGCACGGTGCCATTTTTTATTTGGAGCTGTTCCGCAATCTCTTTCGTGTTTTTCCCTTCAGCTACGAGTTCCAGCACTTCTTTTTCCCGTTCGGTTAAAGGATTCTCTTCGCTGTAAAAATCATCCATTAGTTCTGGCGCATATATTTTTCTGCCTTTCATAATGCTGCGGATCGAGCTTGCCAATTCTTCACTGGGACTGTCTTTCAGCAAATATCCGCTTACTTTCGCTTTTAATGCTCGTTGAAAATAACCGGTGCGGGCAAACGTCGTTAAAATGATGACTTTACAGCCGTTCTCTTTTAATTCTTCTGCCGCTTCAAGACCGCTTTTTCCTGGCATTTCGATGTCCATGATACAAACGTCCGGCTTCAGTTGCTTGACAAGCTTAATCGCTTCTTCGCCATTCGCTGCCTTCCCCACCACTTCCATATCATCTTCTAAGCTAAGCAAGGAACCCAAGGCTCCGAGCAACATACGCTGATCTTCGGCAATTACTATTCGAATCATTAAAGTTCCTCCCCGTTACCCCTTATGCTTCACATCATGTGGCACAACCATTACCACGGTTGTTCCTTCTTCTTCTAAGATTTCAAGCGTCCCATTGACAAATTCCAGTCTCTCTCTCATGCCTAACAAACCGCTGCCTTTACCGAAATCATTTTCTTTAAAGCCGACGCCATTATCTTTTACCGTCAATATTGTTTCATTTGAAGATTGTTCAATTGAGATCTGGCAGGAGGTAGCTTGGCTATGTTTCACCACATTCGTCACTGCTTCTTTCATACACATACTCAAAATGTTCTCAAGAAATAAAGACAAATGGGCTGTTTTAAATTCCTCATCACTAACCAGTTCGATCTGGGCTGCTTTCAGTATTTGTTTCACAAGAACGATTTCATCTTTTAACCGGATGCCCCGCATGGAAGAAACCATTTTCCTTACTTCGTTTAAGGCGGTTCTTGCTGTTTGCTGAACATCTTTTAATTCACTTCGAGCCTGCTCAGGATCTTTGGAGATTAATTTGCTGGCTAAATCACTTTTTAAACCGATCATCGAAAGCTTTTGCCCCAGCGTATCATGCAGATCACGGGCAATCCTTTGACGCTCTTCTTGTTTCACTAATTCAGAAATTCTGTCATTCGCATCTTTCAGCTTTTCTTCAAGCACCTCTTGTTTCTTGCGGTTAAATAAATTAAACGGCATTAAGATGACACTGATATACACAATGACAATAAACGGAAGCTGCTTTAGAAATGTTTCATTCTGCAGCACAATATTGTAGTTTATCGCAATCGTTGTTGACACTAAATGAATGACATACAACGTAATAAAAGCCACGCGGCTCTTAATATTGCCGTTGTAATAAGCAATATAAAAGGCAAAATAGACAAATTGAAACAGAATGGTCATTGTCATTGAAATGGCAATTAAAATACACGTCCACAAATAGACAGGCCACTTATTTGAGATAAACGCAAATCGGAAGGTGATAAAAAAGAAAATAGTCAGTGCAATTCCGATAATAATTTCTTTTGTAGATGATGACTGGAAAATAAAATAAAAAGGCAATAAACTTAACACGGCCCAAATATACGGACTAGTACCCGAACTTAAACGTTTTTGCATTATTTCAACCCTCTATGAAATGGTTTGACTTAATATATATTTTATCATAACAAAAACATGCTTCTCACTCTCTGATTACGTTCCAAAAAGGGAGAAGCATGTTGAAGCAGGCTTACTTATTTATTCTCATTCACTTGAACAGAGATGTAATTTGTATTCTTTTTATTTGGAGCCACTTCTTTTAAATATTTAAACCCGACAAACCGTTCATTTTTTTCATCCCATAAACGGAAGCGAAGCGATTGCAAACTCGTCGATAACGTAATCGTTGGCACATTTTGCAGCGGCACCGAGTTATAATGAGCTTCTTCAAGTTTGTAATTGGGCACTCTCGGGCTCAGGTGATGTACATGGTGGAAACCAATATTTCCTGTCAGCCATTGCAAAGGTTTAGGCAGCTTATAGAAAGAACTGCCTTCTACTGCCGCTTTCACATACTCCCATTCCTTATCTTCTTTAAAATAAGAATCTTCAAACGTATGCTGAACATAAAACAGCCAAATCCCAGCCATACCGGCAATATAGAAAATCGGGCCCTGGACAAGTAAGAACGACTGCCACCCTAGTGTCCAGCAAAGCAGGGCAATAATTGAAACGATGCTGATATTAATGATATATGTGTTGATCCGTTCCTTCATTCTAGCCTCTTTCGTGTTGAAACGATTCGTAATTAAAAAGACATATATTGGACCTAACCCAAACATAACAAGCGGGCTGCGGTACAATCGATAAGCCACACGCTGCCAAAATGAAGCCGCTTGATATTCTTCTACCGTCAAAAGCCAAATATCTCCCGTTCCGCGCTTATCTAAGTTACTGCTCGTCGCATGATGGACGGAATGACTGTGCTGCCATTGATAAAAAGGGAAAAATGTGAGAACGCCAGTGATCGTTCCAACAATTTGATTGGCTTTCCGGTTTTTAAAGAAAGAGTAGTGACAGCAATCATGAAAAATAATAAAGATTCTTGTCATTAATCCCGCCCCAACGACCGCAAAAGCAAGTGTTAAAAAATAGGAAATGGACAAGCTTTGATAAGCGAAGATCCAGACTAATATGAACGGCACAATTGTATTAACGAGCTGCCATATACTATCTTTTGTGTTTGATTTCTCATAAGGTGATATTTCTTTTTTTAAGGTTTTTAGGTTTGTCATACTGCATATCCCTTTCCTCTTTTGATATTTCTAATTATAAAGAAAGGGTTTTTCTTTGTGCAGTAGCACCCGTCATGCAAGGAGTATGACAAGTGTCATGTTTTAAGAAGTTTTTTTAAAAAAAAATGTGATAACGATCATGATTTGCCAAACATTGAAGGGCATGAAACCCTTTCGTTTTGTTCATCTTATGATCAGGAGGTGTATTCAGATGGATAAAAACGCAAATAAAAATGAGCAAAACTCCGGTCAGCCTAAACCAATGAGCGGTTCTCATAAAGTGAAAAACAAGAACCATTCCAAACAGAAAAAGCATAGCAGTCACGATATGTAAGAATTAATTACCTTTAGCATATTTCCCTGGATAAGTGTAAATACCAGGGAAATATGTTCTGAAAGTATAACCCATCCTGAAAGCTAATAAGCCATCCACGAAAGCCAATAACAGTTTAAAAAAAGGCCACTTAAAAGTGACCTTTCCCATCTTAAAATTATTTATTTGCAATAGCCAAAGCCGTTTCTAATACGACGTTGACACCCTTTTCACAATCTTCCCATGTCGTTAATTCATCTTCGTCATGGCTTTTGCCATTAATACTTGGAACGAATACCATGGCAGATGGGATATAGCTTTGTAAGAATTGAGCATCGTGACCTGCCCCGCTCACCATTCTTTTATACGAATATCCTAATGACTTTGTTGATTCTTCCACTGCATTGCACACTTCTTCATCGAACCATACCGTATCGCGGCTCCATAATTTTGTCGCTTTAATTTCACAGCCTTCGTTTGCGGCAGACTCTGTTAATTCCTGAATGATTTGCTCTACTTGCTTGATCGTTTCAGGATTTTTATGTCTTGCTTCTAAAGAAAAGACCACTTTATTAGGAATAACCGTATGGATATTAGGCCATACATTCATCCGGCCCATTGTATACACTAAATCCTCATCAAGCGCAGCCAATTTTTGACGAGCTTCTTGAATTAAATTATTAGCAGCAAACAATGCATCTCTTCTCATATTCATTGGTGTTGTTCCTGCATGATCGGATTCCCCATACACTTCAATATCGTAGCAAACCATGCCCAACACACATTCAACTACGCCTATCGTCAATTGCTCTCTTTCAAGAATAGGACCTTGTTCGATATGAAGTTCAAGGAATGCCGTTGCTTCTTTTAAACGGTTTGCCTCTTCTCCTGCATAGCCAATCGCATTCAGTGCTTCTTCAAATGTAATTCCATCAACATCTTTCTTTTTCAGCATTTCTTCTTTATTAAATTTACCTGAAAGTACGCCTGACGCCATCATAGATGGTTCAAAACGTGCACCTTCTTCATTGGTAACGTTTACAATTGTAATTGGAATTTGCGGTTTGATATTATTTTCGACAAGTGTGCGCACAATTTCTAATCCTGCTAACACCCCTAATATACCATCAAAGCGGCCGCCTTTTTTCACTGAATCAATATGTGAACCCATTACCACTGGTGGTTTCGTATTATCAACGCCTTCAAGAGTCGCATAAATACTTCCCATATCATCGACCTTCACTGACATACCAAGCTCTTTGCAGCATTCACAGAAGTAGTCACGTGCTAAACGATCCTCTTCAGATAATGTTAGACGTGTCACTCCATTTTTTTCGGTACGGCCGAAATCCGCGAATTTTTCTAACGTGTCTTTTAATCTTTCACCATTAATCAATACTTTTTGTCTTTGCATATTGCATACCTCCTAAAAATATAAATTAATATTGTTTGTATCAATAAAAAACTTTTCATTTAATAATTTCATTATTGCATAAAATATTAAATTAATCTAGTTTGTTTTTATTATTTTCAAAAAATTCAATGTTTTACTCCATTAAAAAAGCCGGCTTCTCTTTGAGAGAGACCGGCCACTTGCATGGATTCAAGATTATTTTTTGATCAAATTGGTTAACTCGGAATATATTTTCACTATCTCCTCCATTGGCATTCGAACTAGTCCGCTCGAAGAAGGTGCAACAAAATCCTGTATATTCTGTATGATCGGCTCCTGCTGAACTCCCCATGCAACTTGTTTTCTTTTGCTGTATTGCTGATATACTCCTTTACCGACATAGCAGACAACTTTAGGCTGATAGTGCTTTATTTTTCTTTTTAATTCCGCTCTTCCAACCTCGTATTCTTCCATTGTTATGTCTTGAGCCGCTTTGGTCGGTCTTTCAACTATATTGGTTAAGCCATATCCATACTCTAATAATTTGTAGTCATCGTGTGGCTGCAGCTGACAAGGGGTCAGTCCTGCTTGAAATAAAATTTTCCAAAATCGATTGGTAGGGTTAGCAAAATGGTGTCCTGTCTCCCCTGACATAAGACTTGGATTAAAGCCAACAAACAATACATCTAAGTTTTCTTGTAAATGATCCCTAATTGGCTGCACAGCTCTCCTCCTTCGCTTTGTTTATAACTTATTATTTTACCTCTATACATTATCCATTTATACTATTGAAAGAACTTGATAGAGGAGAATGTTTGTGAACAAAAAAGAAATGGAAGAAGCAATTATCAGCAACTACCAAAAAGACGAACAAATGATGATCCTTGTATTTGCCCAGTGGTGCATCAACCATGATCTTGACCCTGAATCAGTATATTTGCGTGCCTACCCTAATCAAACGGCAAACCCGGCTTTACAGCAAGCTCTTGACTTAACTGTTCCTAGAGAAGAAGCTGGTGACATCTCAAATGATACTGTTCTTGGTGTGTTATCGTTATACGGAAATGATGACCTTGCTTTTGTAGTCAGTGAAGAAATACAAAAACTCACAAAAAAATAACAGTCAATAGTAAATCCGAAAAGCTTTAGGCCTTTCGGATTTTACTTATAGCGTATTATCCATACTTTTTCTGATGTTCTTTCTTCAATGTTAGATATTCCTCGTCCTCTCGCACTATTTTCCACTTTTCTTCAAATATAGCCGCGGATTTCGCTTTTTCCTTATCAATTATCCGTTTCTTCACATCGCCGTCTTTGTCGTATTTGCGGCCGCCTTTATAATTCGTGTAGCGTCTTGCGCGGGTATAACCCATCTGCAAAAACTTCCGTGCCATATCCATCCCGACAAAATCATCTTTCTTTTTATAATCAAGATACATCTGATAAATTTTTTCTGATGATTCCTTAGCAATATCCGGAGTTTTAAATCGCCAGTGTGGAAGGATTTCTCCTTTATAAGGCTCCACCATTAACACACCTTGTTCGCCCCGGCCTACCCGATATTTTTCAGGATTTTTTCTAAAGTCTATTTGGTCAAAGTCAAGTGAGTAATCAAAGGCCACCTCATGTCACTCCTTTTTGTTATTAGCCGCGCAAAATCGGAAGTGTACAGCACCTAAATGAGCCGCCTGATTTAATAATCTCTGATATATCTACTTCGATCACTTCATAGCCTCGCGATCTCATCTCTTCATTTACTTTCTTATTCATTGGGAGACTAATCACCTTTTTATCACCAATGGACAATACATTCGTTCCCATCGTGAATTGTTCTTCTTCTGTCACTTCTATCAGCTGATATCGATTTGACAGCCATTCGATTTCTTTTTGATTTAACGCTTTAGGGAAAATCAGGGCTTCATCAGGAGATAAGATGTTAAACACACAATCTAGATGCAGATAGGATCCATCAAACGGAACAGGGAAAATTTCAAACTCCGGGAGAAGAGTACGCAATTTCTTAATCGACTCTTCATTGGTTCGGTCACTCACTCCTACATAGATGGTGCTGCGATCGATAATGACATCTCCCCCTTCAATAAAATCATCCGTGATATTATGATAAGGAATCTGCTTTTCCTCTAGCCATTTTTTAAGCACAACCTCTTCTCCCTGACGAATGTTGCTGGCCATTTCCGCTACAAAAATAGTGTCTCCCAAGGTAAAACCAATGTCTCTCGTAAAAACCTGCTCAGGAAGCTCGGGCTTAGCTGGCAGCGTGATCACATCCACCCCATGTTTCCTTAACGCTTCTTTAAACTGCAGGTGCTGCTGAACTGCTTTTTCTTTATCAATATTTTCATCCAAAAAGTGTTCTTGTGTTTTATTAATCACTTCACGTATCGCCATATATTGAGGTTCACAGACAATTACGGTATGTAGCTTATCATATTCAGAATGACAGGAAATTTTTAAGTTACGTTCAGGAACTAATGTCATGAATAGTCCTCCTTAGTTGTTTAAAAGTAATATTCCCTACATCAGGAGGGTTATAAACAAAAGCAGACTAAAACTTATCAATTCCGAAAAGATAAATTAACAATGTAAACTGCGGCCTTGCTACATAACGTAAAAACCCCTGTGGTACTTTGCATACAGGGATTTTTGATTGCACCATGTTTAATTAATAATTCCATGTCCAACGATCTCTACGTTAAATTTGGGTATTATCGTTATATCTGGATATTCTTTATCCCATTTCATTTGCTTCCAGTCAGCATTGTGATAGGCAATCAGTTCACGGCCAATGCCAAGCAGATCACTATTGGCTTTTTGGATTTTGGTAATTGTTTTCTCCGCTTTTTTTGTCAGCTGCTCTTCGATTTTTCGTTCCAATTTCACAATTACTTTAGGATCAATTAGATGATCCTGGGGATATTCAACGATTGAGATTTTTGTATTCACCGTCACTTCTGCTTGAACATTTCCTGGTTTTGAAGAGACGATTTTAAGGTTAGATTTCGCTTTTTTAAAGCTATAAGTAATATAATTGTTCTTATTAGGTTTTTGACCGCTAGATATTTTTGTAACATACCTTGCTGTTTTCGCTTTTTCTCCTTGCATAATTAAGAGCAAGGTCGTTTCCTCACCCGTTAAGTAACCTGTAAGTGACCGTTTATGAAACATCGCTGTCCCATCTAGTACCACTTCCTCCCCTTTCTTCTTAAATGCAGGGATGAAAAAGTCTTTACCTTCGTCAAACATAAGTGTGCATACTGTTTGTATATTGACATTAGGAATACTCGTTACTTGTACTTCGCTGGCTATAATTTCACTTAAATATTCAGCGATTAGTGTGTTCTCTGTTGCTTTCATGTCTATAATATCACTGGCCTTTCCTTTTACCACGCCTAAATTAGCCGATAAGGAGCTATTTGGCTCGCGATAAAAAACGTCTAAAAAGGAATAGATATCTTGCTTTGCCACCTTTTCACCAAGTAAAAACACTCGGTTTTTTGAGGGTTGAAAAATTCCGGATACTTTACGGTCCATTTGGATCCTTGTATCTCTTATCGTATCTCCGGTGGCATGAACGACTGCATTTGTAGGGACACCGTTAACAAAATCTCGAATAACGGAAGAGGTATAGATCTTTCCATCCTCAGTCAAATCAAATCCGCTTCCATAAACTAATCGAGATTCTTTCAAGAGCCGCTGATCCCAGCATCCAGCTGTAAAAACAGTGAATATAACGATTAATGGCAAGAGTATTCGAGCACACCTCATATTCTTTCACGTCTTTCATTCTTTTTTAAAATTATTGACAAAAGCAACAAGACGATAGGAATAATGATAACGAGAACCAGACTGCCAGTCGTGGCTGCTTTATTAAACCATTCCATATCTTTTTCCTTCTGAGGAATGAGAGCGGTTAGTACGCTAACAAAGGCAAATCCGAAAATCACATAAGACCGGTTCATGTTTTTGAAAGTAGAAGTGATCCCCTCCACTGCTAAGTACAAATAACTGACATAAGAGGTGATCACGCTGACAACCCATAGAGAGACAAATACTAAATCAACTCTCTCTAAGATCTTTAAATAAAGAGCTTTTACTAAATACAGCACCGGCTGCGGCACTACCTTTAATTCTGCAGGACTAAAAACCAGCAGGCAGGCTACTGTCAAAAAAATATAAATCGTTGTGACTGTGACGTTAGCTAGCGTGGCCGTCTTTAAAATACTGGTGCTTTTTTTTGACTGTATAAAAGGAAACAAGATAAGTAAGAGCTCAAAGCCCAGCATGGAAAAATAAGCCTCTTTCGTCCCTTTCAATATCATTCCGATACTTGTTTGATTCAGTGGCAGCAAGTATCGGATGTCGACGGGATAAGAGAATAAAGCGTAGATGGTAATTCCGATAAGAAGCAGAACCAAAACTGATACCAGCACATCAAAATTTGCGATATCATTCAAGCTTCCTCTTACTAAACATAATGAAACTGCACTGATTAAAACAATGATGATCCACCTGGGAGTATTGGGAAGCACCCATACTTCTATTACGCTAGTCGCAATCATTAATATGAGAGCAGTCACTAGAATCCCATACAGTACATATGAAAGGTTTATCAATACTCCAATAGGACGCCCTGCCAAGGTTTGAGAGAACTGATAAATCGTTTTTTGCGGAAAGCGTTTTAATAGAAACCAAAACAAAATGATTAAGCCCTGAACGACAACACTAGCTAAGAAAACTGAAATCCAAGCATTTCCTTTTGCTTCTGAGTGAACCAGGTAAGGCAGACCTAGAATTCCTACTCCGATTTGGGTTTGAATAATAAAAAAATACAATTGAAAGGTGGTTATTTTATTATTTATCTGCATTTTTCTTCCACCCTCTGGAATAAGATTCTTTCCATCGATAAACCGGATTGGCATCCTTCGGCCGAACATTCATTGCCCATATCGGAAACCTTAAAATGGAGTCTTTTAAACCTTTAAAATCAAGCGGTGCCAGAGGGAAGAAATACGGACAGCCAAATGGTTTTAGTTTCACTAAATGAATAAATAGAATTAACACAGAAATGACAATTCCTAAAAACCCAAATATTGCTGCCATGACCATGATCGGAAATCCAAGCACCCTTATCGTATTGCTCATCTCATTAGAAGGAATAACAAAAGAAGAGATCGCGGTAATCGCTACAACAATAATCATTGTATTAGAGACAAGGTGCGCTTCGACAATCGCCGTTCCAATTACTAATCCCCCTACTACGCCAATAGTCTGCGCAATCGGGGTAGGCAGCCTGACTGCTGCTTCTCTTAACAGTTCAAGTGTTACCTGCATTAGCATCGCTTCAATCACAGGAGGAAAGGGAACAAACTCCAGCGAACTTTTGATCGAAAAAATAATCTCAGCTGGTATGACTTCATAGTTAAATGAAATGATAGCGACGTAAAAAGCCGGCAGCCCAAGAGCGATGATAAAAGAAAGCAATCGAATCATCCTGAAGAAAGAACCAATAAACGTCCGCTGGTTATAATCTTCTGATGATTGAAAAAAAGAAAAAAAGGTAACTGGAAAAATTAATGCTGTGGAACTTCCTTCCATAATAAGTGCGACTCTGCCTTCCATTAAATGAGCGGCTGTACGATCAGGTCTTTCGGTATTCAAAAATTGAGGAAACGGAGAAAAAGGATAGTCTTCTAAAAACTCCTCAAAGTGACCCGGCGATTGAATGCTGTCGATTTTTAAATAACTAATCCGTCTTTCAATCTCATTGATCAACTGGGGATCTGATAAGTTTTCAATATACAAAAGAGCAAATTTTGAATTAGATGTTTCTCCAATAGATGAAAGTTTAACCCTGAGAGCAGGAGTTTTTATTCGCTCTCTTATGAGATGAATATTAACAATAATATTTTCTGAAAATCCTTGGTGAGATCCCCGAACTATCTGTTCATTGTCCGGTTCTTGAATGTCTTTTATATCATGGTTGGCCACATTTAATAGATATATATCTGTTTCATCTTCCATCATCAGCAAACAATGTCCTTCAACCATTGTTTGAGCACAATAATTTAAATCGTTTGATTTGTGTATAAGCGAGATATTTACTGTATTTTCAATATCTCCAGATTTTATCTCAAAAAGCGGCTTTAACACATTTAATTGAATTAAATCTTGATCGGCAATGGAATTAACGAACATCAGTATTCCTTTATTTCCATTAAAAGTAAATATACGTTCACAAATATCATCACTGTAAAAAAATATATTCCTTATACTTTCAACATTTTTCTCTAGTTTGGCTGAAGTTGGTTCTATGGGCATATCGCTCTTTTCTTGCCGATTGATTTGCTTCGGTTTATTATACTGCCTCATAATCTTCACCCCCTATAATTTTTAGATTTCCCAAAGATATCATCTATATACAAATCATGTGCAATTACTGAACCCATTCTCATTGACTCCTTCAAATAGTCAATTGGTTTAATTATATGAAGGAAGGCAAAAATAAAAGAGAAGCTATTGACCAGTTTAAATAAACTTGAGTGGATTTCACTTTTATCGTGTGTTAAGATTTACTCTAGAATAGGAAGTGATTTTAAATGATTAACATTGAAATACCTGCGCCAGATTTGGTCTTAACAAGAAAAAAGATCGCAGGCGACACAAGCGAGGCACCTCTAAGTCGGGTGTATGGCTTTACTGATTACAATCGGATCCCTCGGGATAAAGGCGGCATCTTCATGTTTTATAATCCTGAAGGTGAACTTTTGTATGTAGGTAAAGCGCGTAAATTACGCCAAAGAATTAAGAAAAGCTTTGAAGATAACGTCTCACCAATCAAAAATCATCGAGACGAAGTGGAAAAAATTGCTGTTTGTTTCGTTGAGCAGCCAACAGATCGGGAAATTTACGAAACCTATATTATTAATAAACTTGAAGCGAAATACAATATAGATAAAGCGTTCTTCAGATAATTCCCGAAAACACAAAAAAGAACAGGCAGCCCCTGTTCTTTTTTGTGTTTAATTTCTTTTTTTATTCGAGCGTTTAGTTCCGTATTTGCTTCTTTTCTGCTCTCTATGACAGGCGTCACAAATGGAAAAATGAAAATCTTGTGGCAAGCTTGCTCGGCATCTTCTGCATGTCCTGCCAGCTGGTTTGACATCAATCTGCAGATGTTCATGCACCCCATTGCTGATCTCTTCCCTAAATCGTTCCCAATAGATGGCTTCAGTTGGCCGATTCAGTTTATACAAAAACAGAACATGCAGCCCGATTGCTTTATAGGATAATTCCAGATCTTCTAAGTTCCCCGTTTTAATTCGCGGCTCAGGCAAATCGTTGTCATGCACGATGGCTTTCATTGTCTTATACCACTGTGTTTTCAGACTGCTTTCCTTCGTTGAAAAAGGCAAATGAAGAAAGCTGTACAGATCAATGACAGACAGGCGCGCTTCAATGTCTGTCCCTTGAATTAATTCGTATAATTCCCGCTCCTGATGCAGTGAGGCTTTCATTGTACCTTTAGGGCTTTCGAATTGTTCCCAGAGCTCAAAAAACAGACCAAGACTGCGATAATATTTTAAAAAGCGCTCAAAAATAGACGCAGTCGGCGCTACCGTAAAGATCGTTAATGGTTCATCTTCTTTTTGCAGCAAAAATTCCATCGTTCGAACGTCTGCCGAAAAAGCGACCCGCCCCTTTGGGTAGATTCCTTTTCGTCCTGCCCTGCCTGCAATCTGTTTTACTTCCTGCGAAGTCAGCCTTCTTCTTCTCGTCCCATCAAATTTTTCATTTTTTAGAAAAACAATGCGGCGTATCGGCAGATTCAGCCCCATTCCAATGGCGTCTGTTGACACCATGACTTTCGTTTCACCTGAATTAAACTGCTGAATTTGCTTTTTTCTCGTCTCAGGCGGCATGCTTCCGTAGATCATGCTCACAGAATGGCGGCTCTTCCTAAGTTTCGAAGCCGTTTCTAACACTTCTTTTCTAGAAAAACAAACCAAGGCATCACCTTTCGTCACATGAGAGAGGGTAAATCGATTCGGTTCTACTTGCAGAGGAACCTCTCTAGTGTAATCATGAATTTCGTACTCAGCATCACCCACAAGATCTAAAAGCATTTGTTTAATGTTGCGGCTTCCGATAATGTGCACTTCACGGGCATTCGCTTTCGTTATCGCTTTATACCAGGAAAATCCTCGATCCTTATCTGCTATCATTTGTGCTTCATCAATCACGACCACTTCATAGAAATCCTTCTCGTGAAACATTTCAACCGTACATGAAATGTGCTTTGCTTCTGAATGGAGTTTTTCTTCTTCTCCCGTTTTTAGCGAACAAGGCACACCATCCGCATTTAATTTATCATATACTTCAAGTGCCAACAGCCGAAGCGGCGCCAAGTAAAGCCCGCTCTCCGCTTGTTTCATTCGCTGAAGCGCCTGATGCGTCTTTCCTGTGTTTGTTTCTCCAATATGAAGAACGTATCGAGCGCTTCTATGAGGAGACAGACTATACTCTTGCCCGAATATATCCTCGATCAAGAGAGCTTCCTCTATTCTCTGGCGTTCTGCTTTTTCGACCTCTCTAGCTTTTCTTTGCACTCGTTCTAGGGAGGTCCTCTCATAAAGTTCTTTATGAACAGAAACTTCAAATGGAATGTCTGCCGTATTTAAAAGATCTGTTACATAGTCTTCCGCTATTTCATCAAAGATTTCTTCTGCTAATTCATCTATATACGGCAGGATTAACTCTTGGAATCGATCTGCATCCATTTCCTCATCAAAGAGTTCTTTATATTCATTCATATAGGAATTGAAAAGACCATCCATATGCTCCTGTGAAACAACCTCGTTCACCAACTCATTAAAAACGAGCTGCTCATATTGATCGTAGTAGGTTTCATACTCAAATTCAGCTTGCAGACCAAAGCCGTAGCCTACCTGATGAATACGGCCGGTTAACTCTTCAAAAAAGTCTGCGGCTTCCTTATAGTTTGATGGCTCAAAAGAACCTGCCTCGTCCAGTTCTTCCTCAAGTGCTTCTCTTTCCACCGCATGGAACCTTTTATTATATGTCAGGTCACTTTGTAATTGTAAAGCGGCATTATATCGTATTTTTAAGAATAAGGCTTCCTGTTCCTTCTCAAGAAAATGTATAGCTTCTTGTTCCAAACTTTGAAGGATCGTTCCCTTTTTTAATTCGAGATGTCTTTCTTTTTCCTGCTCTAAATACTGAGCTCTTGCTTCATCGTATAGCAATGTCCAGTCCGTGTGTTTGCCTCCATATTTCTCTTTGAGCCATGCCCAAACATCAAACCGCTCATACCTTTTCATTTCACTGCGAAAGAGTTTATTCACCACTTTCCTGTCTGTATTGCCTGAAATGATCCTTCTGTCCTTTAAAAGAGTTTTCTTCTCTTTATGAGGAAGATCGTTGGACACTTTGTTTAACCAAACCGTCAGCCAGATTTGATCAAGATATTGGCGTCTATCAATCAGGTATTGATCAAATGAAACACACTTCTCTTTCCTGCCAAGATAGGCCGATAGATCGTCCATGATTTTTTGTTTAACCAGTTGAATCGTCTTTCGATGTGACTCTGCTAATTTGCTCATACAAAACTCCTTTAAACGATACCTTTATACACACAAATACTTGCTCTTACTTGCTGCTGATATATGTGAGCGTGTCTTTTATTTCTTGATAACTTGATTCTACTCTATTGGATATGTTTCCTTGTTTCAATACATTCATTTGACCCGAAAAGTGAGATTCGATCTGCTTACTTATATCACGCTTCGCAAAAGAAATGATTTCTTTAAATGATTCATCACAGAAATGTCTCAGCACAGGATCATTTTCATGAATATATTGCTCCACAGGACGTCTTAATTGATGATCAAGTTTGTCTCGCAAGGTTAGGTTCATTCCTTCAATGAAAAAAGCAGACCCTGATGAAATGTCAGGCAAATAGGCTTTCCAGTCTATCGTCTCACAAAGAGGCAGACCTTCTTGGAATGATGGCCGTTCCATTTGATCACGCTCTTCTGCTTTTAATGAAATATCAGGTGATAAGTGCTTTAGCTGGGTGTCTATCTGTTCGTAAATGAGTGTCTCCATTTTTCTCATATAAACTTCAAGCCTGAACGCCGTAGCTCTTAATTCCTGTGCCACATCTAGTGACACAAACCGGATCAATTCATTCAAGCATCGCTGCAAGATGATCGACACTGTTTTTTGATCGGCACTTTTTAAAACAGAGGGGGTAAAAATTTGGTTGAATTCATCCCTTAATCTAAAGAATACCCGCTGCTTTACGAAATACAGTAGTTCAGTCATTTCCTGATTTAAGCGCTCTTTTTCAGCTGAAAATTCGAGCGTTTGAATGAGGTGATCAGATTTCACCCTAGCTAGTTCAAGTTCAAGCAATAGCTTCTTTTTCTCTTCTGCACTCTTCTTTTGTAATTCAATCCATCTGGCCATTGTTTTTTTCGCCATTAGAACCTCTGTGATGGCGGATTGAATGACGACGGCCGGAAGCTCTTTAAAAATAAAAGTAAAAAATGAATCATTGAATGCTTTTATTCCTGAGAAAGCTAATCCTTCTTCCTGACTTAATGCAGCATTTGTATTCGTTAACTTTTTATATCTTTCCTGCTCATCCCTATTCAGTGATGTTTGCGCTAATAATGCAATGTGGCTCGACACAGGGAAGATTTGCGCGTCGCGAATACCGCAAGTTAATAAATTTTTTTCTACATGAGTCAGAACATCTTCTATTTCCTGTTCTGCAGACGCTAAATCACATGCGTTGACGAGAAAGAACATTTTATCCTTATCGAAATAATCCTTCACCCGTCCCAGCTGAATTAAAAACTCTCGGTCTGCTTTGGAAAATGCATGGTTATAGTAGGTGACAAATAAAACCGCGTCAGCTTTTGTTGTATATTCAAATGCTACTTCGGTATGCCTTGAGTTGATGGAATCTGCACCAGGCGTATCGACTAAGATGATTCCTTTTCTAGTCAGCGGGCAGTCGTAATATAGCTGCACTTTTTCAATATAACAGGCTTTTTCTTCAGATTGTACATATCGCTCAAATTGAGAGCTATCCGTCTGTTGAATGGATCCTAAACGACTTTCGCTATGGCTTCGGCCAGCTAAAACAGAACGCAGAAATTGCATACCCTGTTTTGTCACCAATTCAAGAGGCGGCGGCAGCTCTTCTTTCTCTTTATTCTTTTCATCTATATCTTCTGATTGATCCCTCAATTCCACCAAATGATCATGATGCCTCACCAATTTTTCCAACTCTTCAAGAGTACCTGCAGATAGACCTGCCGCATCTAACACTTGATTAATGTCTTGGATCAGCTCCTGCTCTTTTTTAAAAAACAGGCGGACCGTCCCGTGTAAATGTTGTGAGTCAGGAGGCAATATTTCATTTATAGTAGCTGTCGTTGGATTAGGAGACACCGGAAGAACTCTTTTTCCCATTAATGCGTTGGCAAAAGAAGACTTACCCGCGCTGAAAGCACCGAACAGCGCAATGGTAAATCGGCGGTTATTTACTTTTTCCAGTTTCCGTTCTATGCCGACTGCGGCTGATTTTAGATCTGTAAAGCGCGACAAAATCGCTGAAGCAGAGCGAAGATGGTCTTTTACTGATTCATCAAATATGTTTGCTTTGGTTTGGAATGTTTTATTCCATCTATGTGCGATGCGGCCGATGTGAATGCCCTTTGATTTTTCTGTAAACCTCGATTCCGCAGATGTTACAAACGCATGGTGAATTTCCTCTGTATGTTCTTCATGACCGCTTGCATCAAAGTCCAGAAATGAATATAACTTGCGCTCAGTCTTCTCATTTCCTTCTAGAATCGCCGCAAGTCTCTTTGCCACCTGAAGTTTTCTTTCGTAAGACTGCAGCTGTTCGCCCAACTGTTTCTCCCGTTGTTTTAGCTGCTGGTTTAAAAGTGTTTGCGCTTCTTGGATTTCTGCTAGGGCTTGTCTCGTATATAGCTGATGTATGGCATCAATTAATAGCGAACAATAAATTCTAGCGGATTCATTGTTTAATATAGCACCCCGATTGATTTTTTTAATTAAAAAATCTGGAGTCAGTTCAACCTTAAAACGCTGAATATTTTCTCTGAGGTGATCATTGTATAAATCATGTTCTTGATAATAATCCTCAAACAGCTTCTTGACATGGATATGCAGGGAAATATCAATATTTGAACAAAGAGACTCATGAAAACGATCGAGACGCTGCTCCATTTCTTGCTTTGTCTTTTTTCGTGAAAAAAGGCCGCCTGCCCTAAAGCCAAATTGTCTGGAATCCAGAAATTCTCTGGCATATTCACGCGTGTGATACGGAATTAAATTGGCATTGGTCAAGACGGTTTTCAACTTTTCATGAAAGGCGGGTTCAAACTGTACCGCCCGTTCGTTCAATGTTTCCTGTTCCAATTGTAATTCCTGATATTTTCTTAGCAGCTCCATGGCGTCTTGCCCTTCATTGAGAACCGATTGCAGCAAATCTACTTCTTGTTTTTGCTCCTCTCGCTTCCAATTCATATGACGCTTGATTAACTGAAGTGATTCTTTCTGAATATTTGTTACTACCACTGACTTTCTTTTGCTGATCTCTTTAGCCAAGGTTTCTTTAAACTCCGCCAGCTGATTGTATGGGTAATTGATCTCTTTCATTGATGTGAAAAAAATCTGCCTATCGTTCATCTCATGCTCTTGAAAGGATTGGACAATCTGTTCTTTATATTGTTCAAATGACCCTTCAGATGACAAATGCTTATCAATTTGATTGATTATAAGAAACGTTTTTTTCTTTTTGTTGGATAACTCTTGAATAAATTGATAGTTCACTTCGGACTGCACATGATTATAATCCATCATGTATATGACGAGGTCTGCTAGATATAACCTGGATTCTGCCGCTACTCGATGCGCATCATCCGTGGAATCAATTCCAGGCGTATCCAGTATCGCGATATGCGGCGGCAGATTTTTCGTGTCATGGCTGATCTCGACATATTCAACTAGGTCGCCATCCGTGCAATAATCTTGAACGTCGGCCAGGTTATATGGGTAACTAAAAATTTTTTCTTCTTTTTGGGTAAATCCAACTTTCACATAGGGTTCTCCGGAAGTAATTTTCACGACATTGGCACTCGTTGGTATGGGATTAGAAGGCAAAAGGTCTGTCCCCATCAACTCATTGATCATCGTCGATTTTCCGGCTGAAAAGTGGCCGCAAAACGCCATCACATATTCAAGATGCTTCATCTTCTCAAGCATTTTTTCACATTCTTGTACGCCATTTTCATCACCAGCCTTGTGAATTTCTGCCTTTACTTGTTCTAGAGCTTCTATTAATGAAGACTGAGTCAGCTTCATTTTCATTCGCCTCCTTCCTTTTCCGCTTATTCATTTACTCAAGTGTAGCGGAATCGGTTTTATTCTGTCTACGCTCAACCTTCTATTTAATAAGAAGAAAAACGGCTTGAACCTCACCTTACGTGATGAAGTATCATGGAAATATAGAAGGAATTGAGGAGGAAAAATCATGAATGTGACAGAACTTTTATTCATTTCAGCTTTAGCTGTTATTGGAATCTCACTTATGGCTAAAAGTGAAGAAAAAATTTATCAAGACTTGTTTTCAGCTGAAAAGATGCCCCCCATATGGCTGCGGATGCTTAACCATCTCATCATCGTCATTCCATTATCACTGTTAGGCTACTTCTTTTACGAGAAAAGCGGGCTCAGCCAGCCGCTGTTTACGAGCATTCAAGTAAGCAGCATTGTTCTTTCCATTCTTTGTGCTTTACTAAACGCGGGATATTATTATGGATATGTGATGAAAAAAACCGATCTTCATTCAATTAAAAGAATTGAACAGTCAAGAGATCAAGTTGGAATTCTCGCTCGGATTTTTTATGGAGGCGTTGTCGAAGAGGTGATGTTCCGCTACGGCAGCATGAGTTTTTTCGTGTGGCTCCTGTACACATTAACTGCAAATGAACTGATTTCAATATGGATTGGCAATTTGCTTGCGGCTATCCTTTTCGCTTTAGCTCATCTGCCGGGTATGTTCCAAATGAAAGTAAAGATTACAAAAACTTTAGTTATTTATAGCATGGGCATGAATATCATTGTTGGCTTATTTTGCGGCTGGCTACTTTGGCAGGACGGGCTCGCAGCAGCTATCCTTTGCCATATGCTGTTTCACATAGTTTGGTATGCATTTGAGAAAACCTCTTTTGGAGTGATAAAAAAACGCGAAGAAAGCCGACCTGTTTAAATAAGCTATTATAAAAAACCTTGACTAGCAGGCCAGTCAAGGTTTTTAACACATGTATGAAGTCTATTTTTAAGAAGTTATATACTATATTCCTGAGTGAGACAAAATATCTCATTGAAATTTTTGTCTTCTCATCCATTGCGTCGCGGCCCATTTATCTCCGATGACAACAGGTGCTCCCCCGTGTAACGTTAAATCGTTGATCTCTTGGTCACTGTAGAAATATTCAAAATACACAGCCATCCCTTTTTGCGGTGATACAGAAAGGTTCAATTTAGGAAAATAGGTCTCTCCGCCATCTTCCACATCATTTAAGTACATCACCAGCGTACTGATTCGCGGATTTTTCACTTTTGAGGAGAAAAAATCAAAATGAGCTTTATATTCTTGACCCATTTGATAATTCAATACCTGAAGGCCTTCCCCATGTTCAACAGGAATATTCATGATTTGTGAGAGTCTTTTTTCAATTCTCGCCACGACATCATTTTCTCCTTCTTCAAAGAACATACTGCTGCTTGTTCTCAGTTCATCTTCTTTACGGGTATTCCCGATCTTTGAACGCTGCATTCTAAGTTTTGACTGTCTAATTAATTCATCACATTCTTCATCGCTTAGCACATTCCCTAAAATGACGATCAGCGGCTCTTCTAATCTGGCAATAATGTTAATGACTCGATCTTCAGTAATAATTTTATTGCCTAGGTGGTCAAAAATAGTCGGTTCTTTACTAGATATTACTTTTACATCTCTTGTCAACTTTCATCAACCTCTGAATTCATAATATATTTTCATTTTATTTTTTTCATTACTAACAGCGGTATTTAAAGATGCTTTTCGTTCCCTCCCGCGGTAACATTTAATACAGTTTCCTCATTTTAATATGAATGTAAATCTTTAGCGAATTTGTTAGAATGTCTTTTCATTTTACCTCCTGGTTTACTATTTGACTATCTTTTTATTTCAGGACTATTTTACTTTTATCGTTTAAAACAATATGTTTACCTCCTTGATTGCAAGTGTTCTATCAGGTTCATCAGAATGTTCAGAAAAAATAAGATTTTATGCTATGATTAAAGGAAAAAGGAGTGGGTTTATATGAACATATTAGTCTATGGAGCAGGTGCATTAGGAGCTTATTTCGGTTTGCGTTTTCAGGAAGCGGGACATTCAGTACAGTACCTCGTACGCGAAAAGCGAGCCAGCCTTCTTGATCAGCATGGCCTTCATATTCAAAGTGTGAAAGGGGACTATCAAGCAGCACAAGTCTCCTATATTCGATCCGCTGAAGAAGCAAAGAATATTGATCTAGTTATCTTAGCCGTGAAAGGCCACCATCTCTCTGGTGCGATTGATGATTTAAAGATATTAGCGCTAAATGGAGCGAAAGTGCTGCCGCTTTTAAACGGAATCGAGCATATTCGCGTCCTGCAGCAAGAATTAGGCGAAGAACATGTTATTGGCGGCATGTCATTTATCATCGCTACGTTAAATGATCAAGGTCATGTTGTGCATACAAGCGAGCAGCATGATTTAGTATTCGGCTCCTTACACCCTTCGCAAGATTCAATATGCCAAGAGTTTCTCGAGCTTTGTGAAGGAAGCAATATGAACGTCCGCCAAAGTGACAATATTTTATATGATATGTGGAGAAAATATATGTTCATTTCTGCGGTTTCCGGTGTGACAACAGCTGGAGACTATAACATTGGCGTGTTTAGAAGCAACGAAGAAACGATGAAGACAGCGACGAGAATGCTGCAAGAAATGAAGACGCTAGCGAATGCTTATGACATTGAAGTGACGGAACAAGACGTTGAGATCGCCGTTTCACAGATCAACAGCATGCCGGAAGATGCGACGTCTTCTATGCATCAAGACCGCCGAAAGGGATTGACTCTTGAAGTGGAACACTTACAAGGGGGTGCCCTTCGTCTGGCACAAAAAGTGGATCTCGACCTGCCTGTAACGGAAACGCTGTATGGATTAATTAAGCCCTATCAGAATGCATAACTGCAAGCTGTATTTTTAATCCTATAGAAGATGAGGGTACAACATGGCGTACACAAGATACTTAAATAGTGTAAAAGAATTGGAAGAATCTATTAACAAAGACTGGGATCAAGCACTGGTTCATTTAAGCGAAAACAAAAGAAAGATTCAAAGCGATCAAACGCTTTATTACGATGAACACAAAGATCAAAAAGAAAAGAAATCATATTATCGTTCCATCAAATTAACTGGTAACGGCAAGCAGCTTTTTAATGCCCACCACGAATTGGTCAAACGGAAACACATCAGACAAATCCCTTACTTTTTCAGCAAAGATCAATACTTATACACATGGGTTGATATGCAGCCGGACGGCTCGGTGAAAAGTATTTATTCTGGCGAACACAAAGATCCTAAAATTATGCTAAAAGAAGATTACGATACGATCCATAAAAAACATCAGCAATTTCAAAAGTTGCTCGAGAAAGCCCGTAAGCCTACCTACCAGCTCGACGAAAAAATGCGTGACATTGACACAGAGCTAAAATTCAATACGGAGCATATCATTCCTCAATCATGGTTTGGAGCGAGAGAACCGATGAAAGGCGATCTGCATCATTTATTTGTCTGTGAACCGAATTGCAATACCGCTCGTTCCAATTTTCCGTTTGAAGATTTTTCGTTTTATAACCCTGAATCTCCTAAAGAGAAAATTCGCAATCGATGCGGAGTCGCTGTGAACGGCCGCTTTGAACCGGAAGATGGAAAAGGAATATCAGCGCGAGCCGTCTTGTACTTTCTCCTGCGCTACCCAGATGCGATTAGAAAATCATTTTTAAAGCAATTGGATGTACCATTGCTCATCCGCTGGCACAAAGAATTTCCCGTCACCATTTACGAAAAACACCGCAACCGAGCCATTGCTCATATTCAGGGGAACAGAAATCCATTTATAGATTTCTCTGATTTGGCGGAGAAAATCCCATTCAAATAAAAATGGGGACAGACCCCCGGCGCTTTAAAGCGCTGAAGGTCTGTCCTCTTTTTTGTCAAATGCACATATTTAATTCCAGCGAGACCGGGCAATGATCGCTGCCCATCACTTCAGGATGAATGTCTGCATCTTTTATAACATCTTTCAGCCTCTCTGAAACAATAAAGTAATCTATGCGCCAGCCAATGTTTTTCTCGCGCACTTTACTCATATATGACCACCAGCTATAAGCATCTGTTCGATCTGGATATACATATCTAAAGCTGTCAATAAACCCGGCCTGCAGCAAGTCCGTCATTTTTTGGCGTTCTTCTATCGTAAAGCCTGAATTCCCGTGGTTAGATCTTGCATTCTTTAAATCTACCTCTTGATGTGCCACGTTCAAGTCTCCGCATAAAACCACCGGCTTCATTTTGTCCAATTCTATTAAATGCTGTTTGAGTTCTTCTTCCCACATGAGCCGCTCAGGTAATCTTGATAAATCCCTTTTGGAGTTAATTGTATACACATTCACTAGATAAAAAGAGTCAAATTCAAGTGTCAGTGATCGTCCTTCCTCCTGCTTTTCGTTTAAACCGATCCCATATTTCACAGAGATCGGCGGGATTTTTGTGAAAACAGCCGTACCGGAGTATCCTTTTCTCTCAGCATAATTCCAATACTGATGGTAGCCTTCTAGCTCCAATTCGATTTGTCCCGCTTGAAGCTTCGTCTCCTGCAGGCAAAAAATATCTGCCCCTGTCTCTTGAAAATACTCAAGAAACCCTTTCTTCACACATGCTCTAATTCCATTCACATTCCAAGAAATTAACTTCATTTTTATGCCCCTTATTTTGTATTCATGTTAACTACTATACTATTTCTCCATCAAAATCTCTTCCTTCACAATAATATAATTGAATAATATATAGAAATTATAATTCTAATCAAGTGATTAACTCTTTATTATTTAAATAATATTTTAAAAAAACTTCTCCTAATAACCGCACAAAAAAACTGATTCGCTCGGAATCAGTTTTTGTCGGATTATGCTTTTTTCTTGCGTGTAGCCGCCCTTTTCTTACGCGGAGCCGGTTTAGCTTCCGCTGGCTTTGTCCTGTCAATAGATGCTTGCAAAGCCGCCATTAAATCGGTAACATTAGTTTTTTCCTTTTTGGCTTTAGGCGTGACGGTTTCTTCCGTTCGTTTAGACTGAATCAACTCCAGTAAACGTTTGCGGTATTCATCTTCGTACTGATCCGGTTCAAATGGAGTCGATAATTGATCAATTAAAAGAATCGCTGTATCTATTTCTTTCTTTGACACTTGGCTTTCTTCTGGCACATTCGGTACGTCAGCGGCCTTGCGTACTTCATCCGGGTAATGAATCGTTTCCATGAGCAGTGTGTTTTCATATACTCGAACTACAGCTAACTGTTCTTTCGATCGAATAACAATTTTTGCTAAACCAGCTTTTCCGGATTCCGTCAAAGCTTTTCTAAGCAAACTATATGCTTTCGTTCCCCCTTCATTCGGTGACAGGAAATAACTTCGGTTAAAATAAATCGGATCTATTTCTTCTACTTTGATAAAATCAACGATTTCGACCATTTTTTCTTCGCTTATCTTTTTCAGCTGTTCTAGTTCTTCTTCTTCGATGACCACATATTTCCCCTTTGCTACTTCATACCCTTTGACGATGTCTTCTTGCTTTAATTCCACTTCACAAACTGGACAGACTTTTTCATATTTGATCGGCGTATGGCATTTTTTGTGAAGAGATCTTGCCGATACATCTTTCTCTTCGGTTGCGGCATGAAGCTTAATCGGAATATTGACTAACCCGAAGCTAATGCTGCCTTTCCATATTGTATGCATATCATTTGCCTCACTTTTTTGTTTTAGTTTGCGGTAATCTGTATTTTTCATACGGGCTGGCAAATGAAAAGCTTTGTTAACACGATCTGGAAACATATATTGAACCGTACAAACAAACACTAAAATTAAAAAGATGGGTGAAAAAAATGAAATGGATGCTGCCAACTTTAAAAGATTTACTTCCCGAACAAAAGGATTGGGTATATGAAATTAAATATGATGGATTTCGTGCCTTGCTTAAATGGACGAAAGAAGGAATTGAGCTGATCAGCCGCAATGGAAATGATCTGCTGCCGCAATTCCCCGAAATCAATGGCTTTTGTAAACAGCATAAATTGATAGCCGCTCCTCACTTGCCAATCATTCTGGACGGCGAACTTGTTATTTTAAAAACAGCAAAAAAAGCAAACTTTAGCGCAATACAAAAAAGAGGCCGGCTTAAATCGAAAACCAGCATCGAAGATCGATCACAAAAGCAGCCAGCCGACTTTTTAGCCTTTGATATACTTCAATGGAGAGAACAAAATTGCGAAAACGAATCGCTAAAAAAGAGGAAGCAGCTGCTTGCGAAACTCTTTACTATCATGGATCTCCCCCTCTCCCCTACCCCTGGCCATGACATGAAAATACAGATGGTACCTTTTGAAGAGAAGATGGCAGAAGCTCTAAGGTTGATGCATGAACATAATAGCGAAGGCATCGTTGGTAAAAAGCTTCGATCTGCATATGAACGAAAAAGAACGGAAAACTGGGTTAAATTGAAAAACTGGCGCAAAGTGCGCTGTTTTATTACAAGCTATGATGAACAAAACGGGTACTATGACGTAGCAGTATATAAACTAGATCAGGCAATTCCACTCGGTTCTTTTCATTTTGGCCTAACACCGGAGGAAAAACGCCTGCTGAGTCAAACAATTATTGCCAATGCGTCGAAAAAAATAAAAGGAAAGTATTTCTTGCCCCCTTCTATCTGTGTGGAACTTCATTATTTAGAGGTTTTTGGAGGAAGTTTGCGAGAACCTCATTTTCACCAATTTCTCTTTGATGTCACGCCAAAGGAATGCACTTATGATCAATTCCAGCTGCAGTCTCTTCAAATTCCACAAACGGTGGAGATCACACATTCAGATAAACCATTGTGGGGAGAAACGATTCACAAACTCGATTATTTATCCTATTTAAAAGCGATTACTCCGCGCATTTTGCCATTTTTAAAAGATCGGCCTTTAACGGTCATTCGCTACCCTCATGGTGTATCAGGTGAAGCCTTTTACCAGAAGAACTGTCCAGATTACGCACCAGATTTTGTTCAGACGAAAAAAATAGACGATATTGAATACATCATCTGCAATTTTCTTGATACTTATTTTTGGCTTGGAAACCAATTAGCTATTGAATTTCATATACCTTTTCAGACCATCGATTCAGCATATGTCAGTGAAATCGTCTTTGACCTTGATCCACCGTCTCGAGCTGAATATCCGCTCGCCGTGCAATGTGCCATGGAACTAAAAGAAATTTTGGACTCACTGAAGTTAGCATCTTTTGTAAAATTTTCTGGCAACAAAGGCCTGCAAGTGTATGTGCCGCTCCTGATCGATCGATTTTCTTGGGAGGAAACGAATCAATTTACCGATTTTATTGCCCACTATTTAACATCAAAACGGCCAAATGATTATACCATTGAACGTCTGAAGAAGAATCGCGGCGGAAAACTTTATATTGATTACGTCCAGCACCGCCCAGGAAAAACGATCATTGCTCCCTACTCGCTTCGCGGCAACCCTGAAGCACTGGCGGCCGTTCCCCTATATTGGGAAGAAGTTGAACATAGTGATCCTCTTCACTATTCTATGTTCGCTGTCATGGAACGCCTCGACCAGATGATTTGTCCGTTTTCCTCTTTTTTTGAAACGGATAATGAAGCAGCTTTTCAATCAGTTATTGATCATTTTAACGTGAAGAAGCCTTCTGTTTTGACTTAAGAGCCTTGCTATATTAAGATTAACAATCATTTAGTCGAGGAGGAATCATTGCTTATGGCAGAATCATTGACAGGAAAAGTCGCCCTGATTACAGGAGCTGGTAAAGGGATTGGAAAAGCCACAGCCATCGCTTTGGCAAAAGAAGGCGTAAATATTGGGCTGATCGCTAGAACAGAAGAAGATTTACAAGCGGCAGCAAAAGAAATCGAAGCGTTAGGCGTAAAAGCTGCTTATGCTGGTGCAGACGTATCGAATATGGAAGAAGTAAATAAAGCCGTTGACACCATAAAAAATAAATTAGGCGAGGCTGACATTTTAATTAATAATGCAGGAATCGGCAAATTCGGCAAGTTTTTAGAGCTTGATCCAAAAGAATGGAAGAAGATTATTGACGTAAACTTAATGGGTGCATATTACGTCACACGAGCCGTCCTTCCGCAATTAATAGAGAAAAATGGCGGAGACATCATTAATATTTCTTCTACTGCGGGGCAAAAAGGCGCGCCTGTGACAAGTGCCTACAGCGCTTCAAAATTTGGTCTATTAGGTTTAACAGAGTCTTTAGCGTTAGAAGTCCGCAAGCATAATATTCGCGTGTCTGCTCTTACGCCAAGTACAGTCGCAACTGAACTCGCATTTAATGAAAATTTAACAGACGGAAACCCTGACAAAGTCATGCAGCCAGAGGATTTAGCTGAGTATATCGTCGCCCAGCTGAAATTACACCCTCGTATTTTTATCAAATCTGCTGGACTGTGGTCAACAAATCCGTAAAAACAAAAGCGGTTGGAGCTTCCAGCCGCTTTTTACTTGTAAAAAGTGTCTAATCGATCCCACAAATCTTCTAAAGAATCCAGCCTATCCTTTAAATTATCTTCTTTTTCTTTACCCAAATAAGTAATCAAGGCATTAATGACACTTAAAGGAGCCACGAAAGAATCAATAAATGTCGGCATTCGACTCGAAGCCGTCAAAGTAATATCTGCATGAGGAATTAAAGGAGACAATAATGTGTCCGTTATCGCGATCGCTGTTGCCTTCTGCTCCTTTGCATAGGCAAATATATCAATCGTACTTTTCGTGTAACGGGCAAAACTTAACGCGATGACAGCATCCTCCTCGCCGAGATTATATAGGCGCTCCGCGGTTGTTTCAATGGAAGAAATCAGTTCAACTTCATCTAACATCATCTGAAGATAGTAGTGAAGAAACACCCCTAAAGATAACGCACTTCGGTTCGCAATAATATACACTTTTCTTGCTTTTAATAGACAATCAACGGCTTGATGAAACGCCTCCATATCTAATGTTTCCATCGTCGATTTAAGGTTGTCCATATCATCTTGAAAAATGGCGTAAACCCCGGTTTCTTTTTCATCATACATCTCTTTAGAGATCTTTAATCGTTCGGTAGTCGTCAGCTGCTGCTGAACCGAGCTCTGCATATATTGCTGAAGCTCAGGATAACCTGAGTATCCAAGGAATGTCGCAAATCGCACCACAGTTGCCTGGCTGACTTCAGCTTGTTTAGATAATTTTTCTACAGTTAAAAATGGAGCTGTATGCTGATTTTCAAGAATAAATTTGGCGATTTTTTCTTGAGATTTGCTCATTCCACCCATTTTTCCTGCGATCAGCCGGTAGACATTGTTTGACATAAGCTCCCCCTTTGAATATGACTATTACGTCAATCGAATGTTGTTTTTTAATTTACTATTATTATAGCCTAGTTATAATTAATGTGAAAACAAGGGTCCGCAGCGTTAAATAATGGATACTTCTTGTTGAACTATAGATTCAATAATTAAAGAGGAGACAGAATTACAATGACATTTTCATTACTAACTGTTCGCCAATGGGGCCTTGTTTTCTCTCACCAGTATCTTTAAAATCTGCACTTAAGTAGAGTTGCTGCGCAGGAATATTTTTATGATTAACCACTAGAACAACTTCATCACAGGCAGGAAATTCTGTTTTAACAAAATCACTTAATAAAAGCATACCTTGTTTAGCGTAACCTTTTCCTTGTTTAGCATGATTGACAGATAAGGCCGTTAACAACATGGCTTTGGGGTTATTCGAGTATTCCTTTACTCGTTCAGTCGAATGAAGCAAAAAGAAGCCTACAGGTTCATCATTACTTAATATGACAATCCGATATTGACCCTCTGATACGTCTAATACATCATTTGGTAAGGCAGTGAACTGTATTTGTTCTTCAGGTAACATAAAATTATTTAATACACTTAAATGTGCGTGCTTGAAGTGCGCTAATCTGACGTCATTAAGTTTCTTCATAAGGCTTCTCCTAGTTCGTTTTTATACTAATATACCACCGGAACATAAGACCGTCATTACCCGTCTAGACCGTTTGAACAAGTTGGCCGTCGATCAGTAGAAAAACCAAACCACTAAGTGATTTGGTTTTTTCAATAGTTATGATTTACACTGCACCTCAGAAACATAACGATTTACTCATTACACCTTTTTGTTTATATGGTTTGACATGGCCGCTGTTGAATCCTTCTGATAGCTTCTTCATGAGCAGCCACCGTTCTGGTGATATCTTGTTCAGTGTGAACAGTTGACATCGAGTAGCGATTTAATGGTTTCGTATAAATTCCTAAGTCCAATAATTGATAGTCGATTTCCTTTCTGAGCTGCGTATCAGCTTTATTCATATCCCTGTAATTTTTGATTGGTTCATCCGTCAGCACAATATTAAAGATGCTTCCCATTCCAATGGTCTGCATGGCGATTCCATATTTCTGATACACACGTTCGAGCTGTGTTCTTAAAGACATGGTACGCGCCATTAAAGATTCCATCGCTCCTTCTTCCTCTAAAGCATGAATCGTTGCTAATCCTGCAGCCAATACCGTCGGATGTCCGTTGTATGTTCCACTGTGAAAAAGCGGATCTTCTTTTTGTTCATTTTCTGCCCCAGCCGTTAAAATGTCCCGGCCCCGATCAGGCGCGGATACCATCATGATCTCCTTCTTGCCGCCAACTGCTCCGACTGGGAATCCTCCGCCAAGGACTTTTCCTAAGGCTGTCAGGTCTGGTTTAATGCCATATATTTGTTGAGCCCCTCCAAGCGATAAACGAAAGCCGGTTTTTACTTCGTCAAAGATTAGTACAATGCCCAATTCTTCCGTCAAGCGGCGAAGACCTTTCATAAATTCCTCGTCTGCTGGAATAAATCCCCCTTGAATCGGCTCCATGATCACAGCGGAGAGCTCATGTGCGTGTTTTCGCAGTATTTTTTCCGTTGCTATCAAATCATTAAATGGAAGGATGACCGTATTTTCAACATAATAATCCGGAACACCTTTCGATTCAGGCACAGCTTTTGGTGCAGCTGCTTCGCCAGCTTGACTCTCATCAGGATTGACACTAAGCAGCACTTGATCATAGCCCCCGTGATAATGCCCTTCAAATTTAGCTATTTTTGTTTTACCGGTATACGCCATGGCTGTACGAATCGCTAACAGTGTTGCTTCCATGCCAGAGTTCGCATAGCGCACCATTTCTATACCAGGGTAGAGTTCGATCAGTTTTTCTGCCATTTCAATTTCAAGAGAATGGGGAGTGCCGAATATTGTCGTGCCTGCTTCTTGCATTTGCTTCGCTGTGGCTTGATAGACTTTTTCATGTCCATGCCCTAAGATCAATGCTCCATAACACAGTAAATAATCAATATATTCATTTTCATCCACATCAAACAATTTACTTCCATTCCCTTTTTTCATCACGATCGGATGAGGAGCAATATATTTAATATTGGCTGTTACTCCACCAGGAATGACTTGTTTTGCCCGTTGAAATTGTTCTGCTGAACCCTTTACTTTTTCTGATAGCAATTGCTCACTTACTGTTTTCAAAATGAACCCTCCAACATTTTTTGATTATATTTATTCCACAGGAGATCAATTTATGAAATAAATATTTCTTTCATCTGAAAAAAATTGCGCTTATGATTTGGATTAAAAATTTCAATATACACATGATATGAAATAAATATTTCATAGTCAACCCATATGTGAAATTTTTATAACTTAGATAAATAAATCGGTTCTATCTGTTAGTCCAGTGAGAATAAATTTTTACTAATAAACGAATGGAGGTTAATTATGTATCATGCAGTAAAGGCGGGAGAAACACTTTATTCTATTTCTGAAGATTTTCGGGTGCCGCTTAATGTGCTGATCAGCGCCAACCCAAACATAAATCCCAATAGGATTCGTGTCGGCGAACGAATTTATATCCCTGGTATTCCAGCAGCCGAAACGATTCCCTATTCGATCATCATTTCTTTGTCGAAAAGGACGCTGACTTTGCTTTATAACGGACAGGTAAGAAAAGTCTATCCAATCGCCGTTGGCAAAATGCTGACTCAAACGCCGCTCGGGGAATACGTTATTATTAACAAAGCACCTAACCCCGGCGGCCCATTCGGCACCATGTGGATGAGTTTATCAAAAAAGTCCTATGGCATTCATGGAACGGATAATCCATCGTCCATCGGTCAATCGGTTTCTAAAGGCTGCGTACGGATGTTTAACAAAGATGTAGAAGAATTGGCAAGAACCATTCCCATTGGCACCCCTGTATCTATTCGTCCATAAGGTTACCTCGCACAAAAAAAGCTGACTTTTCAACTCACTGATAGCGGTTGAAAGCCAGCTTTTCCATATAAATCTATTTCACTTCCACTTTCATTAAATAATCAATAATTCCCATCGCACTGACTTCGGCATCTAACTGCGCAATTTCAAAGGCATGATTCTTCTCTGACACTTTTTCTTTCATATCTTTCATTACCATGCTGAAAATATGATTAAATAAGGCTTCTGACTGTTCTTCAAATCCCAAATGGCTATTTTCTGCAAGTATTTGCTTCCCAGCCTCTAAATATTTTGGCAGCCAATAACGAATTTGTTTATAGACTTCTGCTGGGTTTTTCGACATGCCGTAATGGCCAAAATAAATTCTTTCCACCTTTAACTCTTCAATGCGATCCACCGCTTCAAGCATCGCTTCTGGATTAAACTGGTTAGGTGAAGTCGATGGCAAATAGATTTCCACGCCCTCACTCAACAGATCAGGATAGGTTACCCCAATGGTATCTCCTGTAAATATTCCTTTGCTGTACGGGTCGTAAATGGAGAAGTGATGATTGGCATGTCCCGGCGTGTCCAAAAAAGTTAATACTCGATTTTCTCCGATTTGAAGCGTTTCTCCGTCACTCTTTACCACGAGACTCTCTTCTGGAATCGGAACAATCGGATCAAACAGTTCATCGAAACGCTCTCCATACACCGCTTTTGCTCCTTGAATTAAGCGTGAAGGATCAGCTAAATGACGTTTTCCTTTTGGATGTACGACCACTTTTGCGTTTGGACAGGCCTGAAGCAATAAACCCGCTCCTCCTGCATGATCCAAATGGATATGAGTGACGATGATATTCTTTACGTCACTCGGGTCAATCCCAAGTGTCTTTAATCCTTCTAATAAATAAGGTATGGAGGGACTAGCGCTCGTTTCAACGATCGTGATTTCCTCTGCATGAATCACGTAGCTTCCCGTCCGGTTTTCTCCTCCTAAATCAAATACATCAATAATAGAAATATCATGCCCTAAATCAACTGGCTGTTTCATAGAATCCTCCCTTTACTGGAACTAAATTCTTCTCTTTATAAAACATTTCGTTAAACAGTCTGGTTCTTCCTGCAAGATCTGCAGGAATGAATAAAAGAGGAAGGGGCTCCCTTCCTCTTACATCGATTAATTAACTTTTGTCACCCAGTTAAACGGATCAGGTTCCGTTCCTTTTTGAATGCCTGTTAACGTATCGTATAATCTTTTTGATACGTCGCCTGTCTCGCCATTATTGATTTTCATTTGATCTTCTTCCCAAAGGAATTCACCGATTGGAGAAATAACGGCTGCCGTACCTGTTCCAAATGCTTCTTCTAACTGACCTTTTTGATGAGCTTCTTTCACTTCCTGCATAGAAATTCTACGCTCTGTTACCTTAAGACCCCAATGTTTAAGAAGCTCGATTACGGAGTTGCGGGTAACCCCTTCTAAAATACTTCCGTTTAAGGCAGGCGTGACAATCTCCCCGTTAATCTTGAAGAATACGTTCATGCTGCCTACTTCTTCAATATACTTTCTTTCCACTCCATCAAGCCAAAGCACTTGTGAGTACTCTTTCTCACCGGCAAGCTGCTGGGCTTTCAGGCTCGCTGCATAGTTTCCGCCTGTTTTAGCCGTACCTGTTCCGCCTGATACCGCACGGACGAATTGGTTCTCTACAAGGATCTTTACTGGACGAATTCCTTCCTTATAGTAAGAGCCTACTGGTGACATAATAATAATGAACTGATAGTGCTTCGCAGGAGCCACGCCAAGAAATGGCTCAGTCGCAATAATGAATGGGCGGATATATAAGGATGTTCCTTCTGCGTTTGGAATCCATTCTCGATCCTTTTTAATTAGCTCTTTCAATGCTTCAATGGCAAATTCACCGTCAATATGCGGAATGCACAAGCGGTCATTGGAACGATTTAATCTCTCCATGTTTTTTTCAGGACGGAATAATAGCACTTGATCATCTTCCGTTAAATAGGCTTTCAATCCTTCGAATACGGTTTGGCCATAGTGAAAGACCATAGAGGCTGGGTCTAGGCTAATAGGCTGGTAAGGAACGATTCTCGGGTCGTGCCAGCCTTGTCCCTCTGTATAATCCATAATAAACATATGATCAGTAAACACTTGACCAAATCCCAGCTGATCGGACTTAGGCTTTTGTTTTTTTTGTGTGCTTTCTTTAAATGTTATCGTTTGAGCATTCATTGCTAACGTCTCCTTGTTGTGAATGACACAGTAAACATTGTCATTGCTATAATATGTATGATTTCTATTTTACAATTTTTTCGAATCTTTTAACAACATAAAAATTTTCTTTTTCTTATTTTTTTATTCCTATCCCTTTTTCATTATTTCCTTCTATTGCCGATTCATCACAATTATTAAACTTTTTAGGGTTCTTGGAGTGAAGGTGTATTTTTGTCCAATTTTGGGTACTACTTTTAAAATGGAATCATTTTTTTACAGAGGCAGGAGGCTTATTTATGGAACAGCAGAAAGAAAGTTTTATGAGTTTAGTGAAAAAAGGAAATAAATCCTCCGCCATTGCCGCTACAGGGAACACGATTCTTGCGATAGCCAAAGCCGTCGCAGCATCATTCAGCGGCAGCGGAGCCATGTTTGCATCGGCTATGCACTCATTAGCCGATGCCGTCAATCAAGGCTTTGTGTTTGTTGGCAGTGTTCTTTCAGAAAAGAGACCGACCGCAAAGTTTCCATTAGGATTTGGCCGAGTAATCAATATTTTTTGTATGATTGCCGTAATTGTCGTTACGATTATGGCGTATGAAACGATTCTTGAAGGATGGCATTTATTGCAGCATCCTGCAGAATCGGGCGGCTTTTTGCTCAATTTGCTTGTTTTACTTCTGAACATATTAATCGACGGATGGATCTTGGTCAAAGCCATGAAAGAAATTGCTCATGAATCAAGAAGTGGAGCTACTGGAATGGCCGTTGTAACGTCGTCATTTCAAAATGTCGGACGAGCCGCTCCGCCAACGAGACTCGTGTTCTACGAAGATTTGGTCGCTGTTACCGGCGCTCTTTTAGCGCTTATCGCAGTCATCGTCACGACTTTTACCAATTTTGATGCACTTGATGGGGTCGCAACTATCTTAATTGGTCTCTTAATGGTTGGAGTCGCTTTCCGAGTTGGTTATGATAACATGGTTGGCTTAATTGGAGTTGCAGCACCGAGGGATATTGAGGAGAAAGTCGCTGTCTTGATCCTTGATGATGATAAAGTAAAAGATATTAATAAAATGCGAATTACTCAGGAAGGTCGTTACTACCATGTAGAAGCCCTTCTTGAATTGCAAAAAGGCATGACTCTTGCTGATGCGGATGATGTGAAGTTTAAAGTAAGGGACGTATTAGCCAATGATCCAGATATTAGTGATGTCGCCCTTGGAATCATTGAAGATGACGGTAAACAAAGCTGGGATATTTCCCCTAAAACGATTTAAAGTAAGTTCATAAACATACATGATTAAAACATATACATGATACATGTCCACCAATTGGGAGATGAATCGTGTATATGTTTTTTATTGAGAAAATGTTAGCCATTCTTTTCGGCAGCTGTCTATTATCTATTGGTATTAATTTATTCCTCGTACCGTTTGATCTTTTGGATGGCGGTATTATTGGCATCAGCCTCATTCTTTATTATCTTCTCGGTGTAAAAGTGGGTTTGACCATTATTATTGTGAGTCTGCCAATTTTTCTGCTGGCCTGGTTCTATTCAAAGTCGTATTTCTATAACAGCCTTCATGGCATGCTCGTTTCTTCGTTTATGATTGATATTCTGCATCCTTTGACGGCCTGGTTTACATCTGCTGTTCACCCTTCCCCGCTCGTAAGCTCCATATTAGGGGGGATCTTCATCGGCCTTGGAATTGGAATCATGCTTCGCTTTGAGACAAGCACGGGCGGTACCGATTTATTAGCGCAGTTTCTAGCGAAAATGTATCGTATAAATGTTGGCTTGATTATTTTCCTAATCGATTTCATCGTTATTTTAGCCGGCGGCATTCTGCTTTCGGCCGATACGCTCCTTCTCTCGACCATCACCATTATTTTCGTGGGGTTATCTACCGGTTTATGCACGGCAAATAGTAAGACAAGCTAGGGTTTTAATCCATATAAAAAGTTTTCTCTTTTTCATCATCAAATCAAAGAATTAAATAGTATGCTAATTAACAGGCTGAATATTTATTGTCCTTGACTATTTTTTGTTTGAAGTATTAAAAAGAGAAAAATAAATAGGTAATTTATGTTAAAATCAATAGAGAGATGTAATTGTTTTTTTATTCCAGTTAATAGGATTAGGATAAAAAGAGGGGATTTGGGAATTTGGAAGTTAAACACAATAATGCTATTAAACCGTTTATAAAATTGAAGCTTGTTGGAATAACCTTGATTATTATCATTCTGCTTACATTGGTCTTAGGATTTCTTTTTGAATACACGAGTTACAAAAATGTTAAAAGTAATTACCCTCCAGATGGAGAAATGATTGATGTAGGGAGCAGAGAAATTCATATAAACATAAAAGGTAATAAAACAAGTCTTCCACCCGTTCTTATTGAGACAGGAACTGGGAATTGGTCTTATGATTGGTCAAACATACAGGAAGAATTATCAAAGCATACCCTTGTCATTACTTATGACCGAGCAGGATATGGTTGGAGTGACCCCCCAACTAGCGGGTTTGATATTGATATGACAATTAATGATTTAAATAATATACTCGAATCTTCTAATATCGATACTCCTGTCATCCTGGTGGGGCATTCTGTAGGCGGAATTTACTCTCGCCTTTTTGCAGATAAGTATCCTGATAAGATTTCCGGAATGGTTCTTGTTGATTCTAGAAATGAATATTTTTTAGAACAAGCTAAGACATATAATGAAAGGTTTTTCGAGACACAGGACCAAAAAATGAATCAGTTTCTATCCCAAATTGGAATAGTACGACTTTTTGGTGAAAATATATATCCAGACGCAATGCCAGAATACCTTTCCCCAGAAAAGTATGTCAATGTTCATTGGGACCCACCGTTTTTTAAAGTATTAGATGAAGAAATTAAGCAAATAAAAGTTTCTGAGAAATTACTTGAAGATACCCAATCTTTAGGTGATAAACCTTTATCAATTATTACACCTAGTGAAGTGGAATTACAGGCAAAAGAATTAGGATTTTCAGAACAAGAGGCTAGAAACCTTGAAAATAATTGGATGGATTCACAAAAGAAATTAACAGACTTATCCACTAATAGTGAATTCATATTAGTAAATAATAGTAGTCACTCAGTAATGTATGATCAACCTAATATTATAATAAATGCTATTTTAAAAATGGCAGAAGAAATATAAATTGATTTTTATCTTTAAGTTTTGCAGCTACTCCTGCGTTTTCTTTAATACTATGTTAATAGGAATTTGCAACACATAATTAAAGTAGAACACCAATTAATAGGTAAGGAAAAGAACTAGTTATTTAAACTTAAATGGAATAAGCCTCATACAAAAGACAAGCTCAGAGACATATCATAAACTCTGAGCTTTTTTGCAAGTTATTTGTTTTGCGATTTAACCTGTGAATTCAAATGTGATTTAGTCTGTTATTTTAGGTATTCACCACATTAAGTGAACTACTCACTTGTATCAGAAGCTGCTTTTTAAATAATTACTTAATTAATCCTTCTTTTATCAAAAATTGTTTTGCTACTTCCGCTGGTTTTTTGCCTTCGACGTTTACTTGATAGTTCATTTCCCGCATCTGATCATCAGTAATTTTGCCTGATAATTTATTGAGAGATTTCTTCAATTCAGGGTGTTCTTTCAGGGTTTCCTCACGCAAAAGCGGCGCTCCTTGATAAGGAGGGAACATTTCTTTATCATCTTCTAGCACAACAAGGTTGAATTGTCTTAATTCACTGTCAGTCGAGTAGGCATCTACTAAGTTGATATCCCCTTTTTTGATTGCGTTATACCGAAGCGTAGGTTCCATCGTGCGAACCGAAGGAATTTGAATGCCATACACTTTCTGAATGCCTTTGTAGCCGTCCTCCCTGTCCGCAAACTCTAATGTAAAGCCTGCCTTCATGTTGCGCTGGGCCTTCTTTAGATCTGAAATAGATTGCAAATCATATTGGTCCGCCATTTCTTTAGGTACGGCTAAAGTGTACGTATTATTAAAGTCCATTGGCTTTAATAGTTCCATCTTAAACTTGTCTTTCATTCCGTCTTTCGCCTGCTTGTAAACCTCGTCACGATCCGTGCTGACAGGCGGTTCTTTTAAAAATTCAGCAATTGCCGTTCCTGTAAATTCAGGATAAATGTCGATCTCACCTGATTTTAACGCATTGAAAACAAAAGAGGTTTTCCCTAATCCCGGTTTTAATTCCACATTCAAATCCGTATCCTGCTCAATTAACAGCTTATACATATTCATTAATATTTCAGGTTCAGATCCGAGTTTTCCGGCTATCACGATATCCTTTTGACTGCTGCCCATGACGAGCGGAACAATTATAACCAGCAATGCAATGGTACCGGCAACCCCTAAAGCCGTTAACGACTTTTTAAATGAAGTTCTCTCAGCTATCCGAAGAATCACGTCAAACAAAATGGCTAAAACAGCTGCAGGAATAGCTCCTAAAACAATTAATGAAGCATTATTTCGGTCAATCCCAAGGAGGATGATATCACCTAAACCGCCGGCCCCGATTAATGCGGCCAATGTAGCCGTTCCGACAATCAATACCATGGCTGTTCGAATGCCTGCCATAATGACTGGCATGGCGAGCGGCAGTTCAACTTTCATCAGCCTTTTCCTGCTGTTCATTCCCATCGCTCTTGCCGCTTCGATTAATGAATGATCTACTTCTTTTATGCCTGTGTATGTATTGCGCAAGATCGGCAACAATGCATAAATGACTAATGCAATAATAGCCGGCACTCTCCCTATTCCAAAGAGCGGGATCATTAACCCTAACAGAGCCAAAGAAGGGATCGTTTGCAGAACCGCTGCAACTCCAATGATGCTTTCCGCCGCTCTTTCCTTTCGTGTTAAATAAATGCCAAGCGGGATAGAGATTATGACCGCAAATAACAGGGCGATAAAAGATAACTGAATATGCTCAATTAAGGCACTGATTAATTCTCCTCTCCGCTCTTGAAAAACAGTGATAAACGTATTCATTTTATACCCTCCTCTCACTCATGTTTTCAGATATAAATTGCAGAGCCGCTTCCCTTGTAACCACTCCTATTGCTGCGCCGTTTTTTTCAACTGCAATCATTTCCTCGTTAGCTAGAAGACTTAATACGTCTATAATCGGTGTTTCTGCTGAAATGGCTGTCATCCCTGAGATATTTTCAATTCCCTCTACATGTTTTTGGGCAATTTTCTCCACTTTGGCCATGCCAATCATCTGCGTGGCACCATTTCCGATAAATTCTTCTGCAAATTGGTTAACAGGCTTCTCGATCATCACTTCCGGAGTGTCAATTTGAACAATTTCCCCTTCATTCATCAGGCAAATCCGGTCACCGAGCTTTAATGCTTCCTGCATATCATGTGTCACAAAAACAATGGTCTTCTTAATTCTTTTTTGTAAATCAATCAAGTCATTTTGTATCTTTTCCCGGCTGATCGGATCAAGGGCGCTGAACGGTTCATCCATTAAAATGATTTGCGGGTCGGCAGCCAGCGCTCTGACTACTCCGACTCTCTGCTGCTGACCGCCAGAAAGCTCGCTTGGTTTTCTGTCTCTGTATGTATCAGGATCGAGTCCGACCATTTCAAGAAGTTCGTCTACACGGCTTCTGATTTTGTCACGGCTCCATTTTTTCAGTTCGGGCACAACCGCAATGTTCTCCTCAATCGTCATATGCGGAAATAGAGCAATCTGCTGCAGGACATAGCCTATATTCCATCTCAATTCATGAATGTCATATTCGCTGATTTTCTTCTCATTAAAAAAAATCGTTCCATCAGTTAAATCAATTAAACGATTAATCAGCTTTAATGTAGTAGTCTTTCCACAGCCGCTCGGCCCAATAAGAACGAAGAATTCGCCTTCTTGGATTGTAAAATTTAAAGAATGAGTGGCATAGGTTCCATCTGGATACTTCTTTGACACGTTTTCAAATTGAATCATCATATGTCCCTCTTTTCTTCATCTGCATTAATGCACATACTCTTTTCCCTTTATTATGCCTTGAAAAGCTTGGATACATTAATTTTTTCATGAAACATACTTTCGGATTAGTTGTTAAAGACCATGGATGGTTCAATTTGCGAGCGCTGGATTGTCCTTGAATGCTTGTTTAAGTAATAAATTTGAATTTTGCATATAGTGTAATTAAAATAAACAAATGAGAGATTGTCCTTATTATTTGTATAATGACTTCTATTCTTTTATGGTTAAATAAAAATGAGTACAGATAAAAAAGAAAAGGTGAGTACTATTTCTATATTTCGTGCAATTCGAAAGATATATCAGTTTTTTGCAGATCGACCTGTTAAAAATGGAACCATTTTAAATAGGCGTTACAAAGTTTTGCAATTCATGGGGGCTGGAAGCTACGGCTTGATTTATCTGTGTGAGGATCTGCAAACGAAAGAGCCTCGGGCAGTGAAACAGCTTCGTCCGAGCAAGCGGCGCAGCAAAAAAGAGCGCGTGCAATTTGAACATGAGGTTACGATTATTAAGACATTAAATCATCCACAAATGCCGGTGATCTACGATGTTTTTTCAGAGAATGATTCGCACTTTTATGCAATGAGCTATATCGAAGGAGACAATTTGGAAGAAGAACTTTTCCTGAATAAGAAAACATTTACTGAAAAAGAGTCTCTGCTGGTTTTGTCTCAGCTCATTCATTTAGTTGCTTATTTGCATGAGAAAAATATATACCATCAAGATTTGCGGACTTCGAATATTTTAATCAAAGATTATCAGCCTTTTTTAATTGATTTCGGGTTGTCCAAAAAAATAAACTCTCTTCAATCTAAACATGATCCCTCCGCTGTTTCCGGCTTGCAGCAGCAGGATTTCTACGATTTAGGAGAATTGCTTCTGTTTCTGCTTTACTCTCCGTATTCCTTTAAAGGGAAAAGAGCTCTCCCATGGACGGAAGAGCTCTCTTTAGAAGAAGAAACAGCTTACTTATTAAAAAGATTATTAGGAATCCGTGATAGATACCCTGACACATACGAAATGGCTAAAGACGTGGAAGCGGCTATTAAAGCGCAGAAAGACTGATCAGCTGCTGCTTCGGCCTCTTCGTTTATATCTCTTACTTCCGCTAAATGGAGAAGACTGATACTTCCGGCGGCTGCTGCTACTGCTGCTTTTGCGGTAATGTTTATGTCTCCGCTCACTGCTGCCGCTTGAAAGATGTTTTAACTGTTTAAGGATTTTCTTAAGCATTCAAACACTCCTTGAATTTATTTAAATTTCTTTGTATTTAACCTTAACCTACCATAGATATAACGAACAGATAAACAAACTGCTCTCGAACGCTTTATATTTTTTCGAGTTCTTAATTTTCTTTTGAAATTTTCACATGATGTTATTCCATATTTTTCACATATCGCTTATCCTTCATAAATAAGCGCCAAAAGTAGAAAAACCCGGGAAAGAGTATCGCAAACCCTGCGATATAGGTGATAAAAACGGCTCTGAATGATGCGGGATCTGTAAAGCCAGATTCGATTGTTACATCAGGATAGACCATATAAGGCAAATGAGCTTTGCCGTAGACATAACTTGCTATAAGGTATTGAATGGTCACAGCAACGACGGCAACCCTTGGCATTCCTTTTATTTCTTTTTTAATCAAGGAAGGCAAGAATAATGCCACTCCTCCAATCAGAAAGAAACCAGCTGAAACTGCTAATAACGGCCAGTCCAGCATCATTTTATCATAAATCCACCTTGCCTCATTCTTTAATGTCAGCATGATGAAAAATGCCATTAGGAGAGAAATCGGACCTATAATGATAGCATCTCTTCGATAAATGAGGTAGGCTTCTTTCTCCCCCGCTGCTTTTGAATAATCCGATAACAAAAGCGAGGACAAAAACAATGTGCTGCTGATCGCAAATCCAATAAACGCATATTCATTTGGACTTGATAACAATTTCATCAGATTCAATTCCTGCTGGCCATTTTCAAAGTTTACAAACGTACCATGTGTAATCGGAAGAACACTGATTAACAGCCCTGGAATTAAAATCCCCGTTATACCTGACACATACGTAAGCGGCTTTTTATATTCAATCGCAATATGAGAAAACACCAGAAATGCACTTCGCAAGGCTAACAGCAATAGAATGATACTTCCTGGCACTAAAAGAATCGTTCCTAATGTATAAGCAGCCCCAGGAAACATACTATAGATGGCTACAACAAGCGCGACAATGAACGTATTGGTCACTTCCCATGTCGGCGATAAATAGCGATTGGCAATATTCGTTGCCATTGTTTTTTCCCGGTTTATATAGATCATCGACCAAAATCCCGCACCAAAATCCATCGTCGCCATGACTGAATAGATAAACACAAACCCCCATAAAACCGTGATGGCCAGTAATGCATCTGTCATGCGTGCGCCTCCTCTCTTTTACGTAAATCATCTGCGACCGCGTGGCGCTTAAAGTAATATAGAAGCACGGATACAACAGCGACACTTAATATTAAATAAATAAGCACAAATGAGATGAACAAAATGCCGAGATTATTGGCGGTGGTAACTGAATCTTCAGTGGAAAGCATTCGATAAATGGTCCAGGGCTGTCTTCCTGTACAAGCAAAGACCCAGCCGAATTCAATCGCTAGCACTGCTAAAGGACCTGTTGAAACGAAAGACCAAAGCAGCCATTTCGGAAATCTTTCTTTTTTCAAAAACCTGTGCCAAATGATCCCTCCAAATGACAGAAGGATTAACAAACTGCCGATCGCAACCATTCCATTGAACAGCGTATGTACAAACAATGGTGGCCATTCTTCTTCCGGAAAATCATTCAGCCCAATCACAACCGTATCAAAGCTGTCACCAGCTAAGAAGCTTAACGCCCAGGGAATTTCAATCCCCCATTTGACCGTTTCACTTTCTCTATCGGTAAACCCGCCGATTGCCAGCGGTGCGTGGGACTGTGTTTCAAACAACCCTTCAGCCGCGGCCAGTTTCTCCGGCTGATATTCATGAAGCATTTGTGCGGATTCATGCCCATTTATAGCTGTCAGGAAAGAAAAAATACCGCCGATCACGAGACTGAACAATAACGCTTTTTTATGAAAAAGATAGACTTGGCTGCCGTATTTATTTTTCAGCATTTTAAAAGCCGCTACAGAAGCAATGACGAAAGCTCCCGTTGTATAAGCCGATAAGGCAACATGGCCGGCCGTCACGAAAAAACTTGGATTAAAAAAGGCCGCCCACGGATCGACATCTACAATCTTCCCATCCTCAAATCTAAATCCAGCCGGGGTTCCTTCAAAGGCATGCACGTTTGTAATTAATACAGCAGATGCAAGCGCCCCTAAAGCAACTAAAGAGAGACTCACAATTCTCATCCAAGGAGCAATTCGGTTCGCTGCATATACGTAGATGGACATAAATAATGCTTCGATAAAGAAAGCATAAATTTCAATTTGAAACGGCAACGCCATGACCGTGCCGATGACTTCCATAAATCCAGGCCATAACAAAGAAAGCTGAACACCAGCAATTGTGCCTGTTGGAATACCGACACCAAGCAAGACAGCAAAAGCTTTCGTCCATCTTTTCGCCATGACTTCATATTGGATATCTTTCGTTTTTTGATAGAGTAATTCCGCAGCCAATATCATTAACGGCAGCCCGACGCCGATCGTGGCAAAAATAATATGGAACCCCATGGTTGTTCCAAACATCGAGCGGGCAATCAGTAAATCATCCATTTTCATCTTCCTTTCTCCCCGCAGGTCACAATATTTTTTTATTGTTGCCTGAAAGATTGGTTTTAACCGGGAAGAAATGTAAATTTTATCTTTTATTTGCCTAGTTGTCGCTTTAAAAAATCTGCTTTTAGGCCTTAAGCTATTTTTGAACAATTAAAAGACAGCTATCTGATTCATTTCGTTCAGATAGCTGTCTGCTTCATTTACCTGTATTATCTTTAGATTTTATTATAGTAAGATTTTTCTGATTGACCGGACATCTGTCCTCTTCTAAAATGATGTTCACTTCTATGATATTTTTTAGTTGCATATATTAGCTTACTTGCTTTTTGTACAGAAGACTTCACTGATCGCTTTGCAAATTGACAACCGTTCTTCCTCTTACTTTCCCTGCTAATATGTCAGATAGCGTTTGGGGCAGGTCTTTAAGAGATACTTCATTTCCTATTTCCTCTAAACCTTCTGGCTTTAAATCCGTTGCCATGCGTTTCCATAAAGTTTCTCTTATATCTTTTGGACAATAGACCGAATCAATTCCTAACAGATTTACACCTCTCAGAATAAAGGGGAAAACAGTGGTTGGCACTTCTACTCCACCTGTTAGCCCGCTCACCGCAACAGATCCTCCATATTTCGTACTGCTTAAAATAGAAGCCAGCGTTTTACCTCCGACAGGATCCACAGCCCCTGCCCATCTCTGTTTTCCAATAGGACGAAGTTTCTCCGGTGTAACTTCTTCACGCGAGATCACCTGTTTTGCTCCTAATTTCTTTAAGTAATCATATTCAGACTCTTTACCTGTACTTGCTGTCACATCATAGTTTCGTTTAGCAAGCATTGACACTGCCATACTCCCTACTCCGCCAGTTGCCCCTGTTACTAAAATGGTTCCATCTTCTGGTGTTAGTCCGTTTTTCTCTAGCTGATGGATAGAAAGAGCTGCTGTAAACCCTGCTGTCCCAAAGATCATTGCTTCCTTTAATGTCAATTGATCTGGTAAAGGGACAACCCAATCTCCAGGAACTCTGGCATATTCACTGTACCCTCCATAATGGGAAACACCTAACTCATAGCTGGTCACAATCACTTGATCCCCTTCTTTATATCGCGAATCCTTCGACGAGGTAACTATTCCTGCCAGGTCAATTCCTGGAACGAATGGGTATGACTGAACGATCTTTCCATTTGGAATACTTGCTAAACCATCTTTATAATTGACGCTTGAATAATGAACACGTATCGTCACATCTCCATCTGGCAAGTCTTCAAAGGATAACGGTTCAATATTTACTGTGAAATCTTCCTCTGTTTTATTCACAACAAGAGCGTTGAATTTGTTTGACATCTCATCTCGTTCCCTTCTGAATAGATTACTTTACTTGTTCTTTTAACTGACTATAACAATTTTATACTGACTGGTCAATTTATTTTGTCCAGTCGGTATAAAATACAGGTAGCCTTTGGTATAATACATTTAAGCTGCAAATGGAGGATTGATGATGAGTAATAAAGCGGAACAAAGACGTAAACAAATTTTAAAAGCCGCCTTTCAAGCTGCCTCTGAAAAAGGGTATGAATCTGTAACATTACAGGATATTGCCGATTATGCAGAGGTAAGCAAAGGAGTAACAAACTATTATTTTAAAAATAAAGCAGATGTATTTGCTCACTTATTTGATTGGATCACGACGAGAATATATGAAAAAGAAGTGAAATCCATTGATGAAAAGAAAACAGCCATTGAAAAGCTTGAAGCGTATATAAACCAAGTCTTCATTAATCCTGAAGAGAATAAAAAATTCTACCGTGTGTACTTAGATTTTTTAGCCCAGACGAAAAATAATCATCGGTATAAGGAAATTAATCAGCAGTTTTACGAAAATTGCTGGTCAATCGGCAGGAATATAGTCAAACAAGGCGTGGATGAAGGTGAATTTAAGGTAGAAAATATCGAACAAACTGTTATTAGTATTCGGTGTATGATTGATGGCAGTTTAATTCAATGGTTAATGAGAGACGATGCTGGCTTGCATAGGTATTATAGAGATACATGTTACGAATCCATCCTTCAAATTCTAAATTTCCAAAAATGAAAAGGCCTTAAACTGCCAGAGAAAACAGGAACCTTCATACCTTCCTTTCCATTTAATTAGGCTTATAAGCCAATAAACAACCAGGATGATTCTATTCCGAATATGGAATGGTCCTGGTTTTTTATTTATGAAAAACAAATTTCAGTAGCCTCCCGTTAAACGGTGCTTTTTCAATTAGGAACATAAATGGGTTTATAAAGGGCATTAGCCACTTTGCCGAATTCATTGGCATGCGGGCAATCAGTAATTCATCCATTCTTATCTTCCTTTCTTCGCGCAAGTCGCAATATTTTTTTATTGTTGCCGGAATGATTGGTTTTAACCAGACAGAAATGTAAATATATTCTTCTATGTTCAAAAGAGCCTAGTATTTTTTAATGTTTGTTTTAACCACATGTCAATAGAAGTAAAGGTATGAATAGAAAATGAATGACTATACGAGGTTTTAAAAAATAAATTTTCCATCTACTACTAAAAGCAACGAAACCAGAGATTAATGAAAAGATTAAACGTCAAATTGAAAGAAATATTCAATTTTATTAGCACAGCAGCGAGGAAGGGATTGAAAAATAATCGAAAAGTTACATAGAGAGTTCGATACCGAAAGAGTGCTTGAGGCCAATCCATCACTTTAGTGATTATTGGCAGTGTCCTCGCATTAACCATCAACCGAAAATGAACCTTCCTGTCAGGGACTGTCAGCAGCCCCTGCAAGGTTGGTGCCCGTCCCTAACCGTAATCAGACAAGCCAGAGTCCGGACATCCGATGAAATTAATAAAGAGAAAAATGCACTGGTGAAAATATTAGAGGAACGTTAAATATGTAATCAGAAGAAAATAATTGTTAATTTAGCGACAAGACAAAAAAGCTTTGCTGGAATTTGAATTTTAGCAAAGCTTTTTTCCAAATAATGATTCTATCCTAATAATTTTCGAGAATTGATCTGAGTACTAAGTTTACTAAGTTCCGCTCGGCATAACAAACTGATTTAGCTGCTGTTCCAGTTGAGCAGCCGCCTCATTCATCATGCTGTCAAACAAATCTTTTACAGGCGGAATTGTCTCAATGAGGCCGGCAACTTGTCCGCTGTTCATAAAACCATTGTCTTCGTCTCCTTGAATTGCGCCTTTTAAATGGTACTTCTCAGATGTCATCTCCTGATATTTCTCAAGATCTATTCCGTTGCGTTCTGATTCAATGACCTCGCTAGCATAAGAACTTTTTAATACTCGTCTTACTTGACCAACTGAACGTCCTAAAATAGTTGTTTCATTATCCGTTGCATTAATTAATCTCTGTTTATAGGCAGAGTGAAACGGTGCTTCTTGAGTGGCAATTAAGCGAGTTCCTAACTGTACGCCAGATGCTCCTAATGCTAATGCAGCAGCAAGTCCCCGGCCGTCACCAATTCCTCCCGCAGCTACTACCGGCACTTTTACGTTACGGCTGATTTGAGGAATTAAAGTAAAGGTTGTTAATTCCAAATTAGAGTTTATTCCAGCGGCTTCAAATCCTTCTGCAACCAGTACGTCAGCACCCGCTTCTTCTGCTTTTTGCGCATGCTTAACAGAAGCAACCACCACAATTACTTTTATGCCGTGTTCATGTAAAACTTTAATATACGGAGCGGGATTGCCTGCTGATAAGGAAACTACAGGGATATCATGCTTTAATACAAGCTGAATTAAGTCTTTGGTGTATGAACTGACATTAATAGGTATATTCAGCGCAAAGCTATGAGAAGTCTTTTCTTTTGTTTCCACAATAATTTCTTCCACTTGTTCTGGCCTCATGGTTCCGCAGCCGATTGTGCCCAGTCCCCCGGCATTTGACACAGCTGCTGTCAGTTGGGCATTACTTATATTTCCCATGCCCCCTTGAATAATTGGATATTTTATTGAAAGAAGATCACATAAGTATTTCACTTTTTCTACCCCCTATTAATTTTATGTTATACTATATTAAACAGAAAAACAATTCTGATTTTTTAAAAAGGAGAGAAAAAGATGATTATTTCTTATAATGGCAAGTCCCCAGCAATAGACAAAACTGTGTTCGTTGCTCCCGGAACACACATAATAGGCGATGTGGCAGTAGGAGAAGAATCCACGATCTGGTTTAATGCTGTATTAAGGGGAGATGAAGACTCTATTACAATTGGAAAGAGATGCAGTATACAAGATAACACGACCGTTCATTTATTTGAAGGATCCCCTGTAATCATTGAAGATGAAGTAACGGTTGGTCATAATGTAATTTTACACGGCTGCAAAGTTGGGAAAAGATCCATCATCGGTATGGGATCCACTATTTTAGATCACGCGGAAATTGGAGAAGAGTGTATTATTGGGGCAAATACACTTATACCTCAAGGAAAAAAAATACCCCCTCGCTCTCTCGTTGTCGGCTCTCCTGGAAAAGTAATTCGAGAACTGGGCAGCAAGGATTTAGAGTTAATTCAATTATCTATAGACTCTTATGTACAAAAAGGGAAAGAATTTAAAGTTATATTAGAAGATCAAGAGAAAAATCCTATTCATCAGCCTTAAATGAAAAAGCCGTTTCTTGGTTGTTTATTAACAACCAAGAAACGGCTTTTTTGATTACAGAATCAACGGATGATCTGTCGCGTCATAAGAATCGTCTTTTCTTCTAAGGTCGTTATCCGCTTCAAATACACTTTCAAAAAAACGGCTTGCCGGCTCCGCCAAAATTTTGTAATACTGGCTAAATAGCGACGCAGCATGATTTCCATCCCACATCGGCGGCAGCAGTTCTCTAGGCAGACCCGGGTCAATAAATAGAAACTTTCGATATTCATGCACAAGCTTTGTTCTTTCCACAAAACATTGGGCATCTGACATTTCGCCCCTGCTGATAATGCTTTGGTGAATGACAAACTGCTTGCTGTAAGTATTAATAAATTCTTCATATTTTTTCTCAATTTCTTCAAGCGGCCAGCTTTTTTCTACGAGAGATTCATTTTCTTTCGGTCCTTTGTAGTCAGAAACGAAAAAATCCACATACTCGCTTATTTCATACTTATTAATAAGAGATTGGACTTCTTTTTCTAGGTTATTGGGTGAAATCCAACACGAATTGGAGAAGCTTCCAAATCCGCTCCATAAAAGTTCCTTTCTCAATTCATCACGGACGCTGCGTTTTTCTTCCGGGATTGTATACATTAAAATCCGCCACTTTCCGTCCCATTCATGCGGATTCAGCTTAAAAATCCTCTTTGCCGCCTCTTCAATCCGGTTTACTCCGCGGCCTGTAAGAAAATAAAAGCTTTTATTTCCCTGTTTTTCTGACTGAATCCAGCCTTGTTTAACCATTCGAGAAACAGCTACGCGTACACCCTGTTCGTTATGCCCAAACTCTTTCATTAAGCGAATAAGGCTCCCCACCCATATTTTGTTTCCATAATGCCGTATATAATCACCATAGATAGTAAAAATCATCGATTGTGTGTTTGCGCCCATAAATTATTCACTCTTCCCAACTGTTTTCCCTTACGTTTTTTACACGGTTCCTATTATTCATATTATATCTATTTATAATAGAAACGCAACTTTACTTACCTGAAAACTGCGGTTCTCTCCGTTCACTAAATGCATTAAGCGCTTCAATTCGGTCTTGTGTAGGGATGGTTAATTCGTATGCTTTTGATTCAATAGCAAGCCCAGTCTGCAAATCTGTATTCATGCCTTGAGTAATCGCATACTTAGCCTGTTTTAAAGCGACAGGACCATTTTTCATCATAGCTGCGGCAAGTTGATTACAAGCTTCATGAAGTTCACCGCGCGGCACAGCTTTTAATATGATGCCAAGTTCCACAGCTTCTTCTGCAGATATTTTTTTAGATGTTAAGATTAACTCCTTAGCTCTCATCTCACCTATTAGTCTCGGAAGTCGCTGAGTCCCCCCGGCGCCCGGTATAATGGCCCAGCTTGTTTCAGTCAACCCCAGTGACACTCCCTCTGCGGCAATGGCAAAGTCACAAGATAGCAGCCATTCAAACCCGCCTCCTAAAGCGTATCCATTCACTGCAGCAATTGTTGGCTGTGGAAGCGCGGCAATGCTGTTGAAAACGTCGCGAATCGCTTTTACATTCCGTCTTACTTGAGCTTCATTAAGCGTTTTTCGCTCTTTTAAATCGGCGCCCGCACTAAAAGCCTTATCTCCTGATCCAGTAAAAATGACCACCCGAACATCATGGTTATTATGTATAGCATCCACAGTATGCTGCAGCTCAGAAAGAGTTTCATAGTTAAAGCAATTTAAAACATCCGGGCGATTCACAGTTACATAACCTACATGGTTTTCTACAGTATATAAAACATTTGACATTATTTCCGCCTCCATTTATTTGAAATAGCCCTTACTGCTACATAAGGGCTTATTTTTATTCTTCTATATTTTCAATAATAGCTGCAATTCCCTGTCCGACACCTACACACATAGTTGCTAACCCGTATTGTACATTCTGCTTTTTCATTTCATAAAGCAGGGTTGTCAAAATTCTGGCTCCGCTCGCCCCAAGCGGATGCCCAAATGCAATAGCTCCACCGTTTACATTTACTTTATCCTGGTCCAGCTCTAGTTGACGGATACATTCAAGAGACTGAGAGGCGAATGCTTCATTAAGTTCGATCAAGCCGAGATCCTGTATAGACAAATTGGCTCGTTCCAAGGCTTTTCTAGTCGCATATATTGGGCCAAGCCCCATCACAGCAGGCTCAAGTCCAGCTACAGCACTGGTTACATATCGCGCTAAAGGTTTCAGTCCGAGCTCCTTCGCTTTGTCTGCACTCATCATTAGAAGAGCCGATGCCCCATCATTTACACCAGAGGCATTCCCCGCTGTAACTGTGCCTCCTTCAAAAATCGGTTTAAGTTTTGCAAGCTTTTCTATCGTTGAATCCGGACGGGGATGTTCATCCTGATCAAAGACCACTTCATTTCCTTTCCGGTCGCGAAAACGGACTGGAACGATTTCTTCCGCAAAACGATTGGAGTCCATTGCAATTTTAGCCTTCTGCTGGCTTTCTAGAGAAAATTGATCCTGATCTTCACGTGAAACAGAACAACGTACAGCTACGTTTTCTGCTGTTTGCGGCATAGTATCCGCTCCATACATTTCTTTCAGCTTTTTATTGGTGAAACGCCAGCCAATCGTGGTATCTTGAAGTTCCATTGCCCCACGAGGAAAATCACTTTCGGGTTTAGCCATGACATAAGGAGCTCTTGTCATACTTTCAGTTCCACCTGCAATATAAACATCACCTTCACCAACTGCTATAGACCGAGCAGCATAAATGACAGCATCCAGGCCAGAACCGCACAATCGATTAATCGTTGTGCCACCCACTTCAACAGGAAGTCCCGCTAAAAGCGCGGACATTCTTGCCACATCCCGATTATCTTCCCCTGCTTGATTGGCATTGCCTAAAACTACATCTTCAATTTGTTCAGGCGGCAGCTTTGGATTTCGTTCGACTAACGCTTTTATCACAACCGCGCCAAGATCATCCGGCCGAACGCTTTTTAAGGCCCCTTTATATTTTCCGATAGGTGTTCTGACAGCATCGACGATCACAACTTCTCTCATTTTTTCACCAGCTCTTTATCTTTTGTATAGTCATATACGCCTCTGCCTGATTTACGTCCGAGCCGTCCAGCTTTTACATACTGTTCAAGCAATGGAGCAGGGCGGTATTTTTCACCGAGCTTTTCATGCAAATAGTTTAAGTTGTTTAATCGGGCGTCCAGCCCTACCAGGTCAACTAACTCAAAAGGTCCCATCGGGTAGTTAAGCCCAAGCTTGATTGCCTTGTCAATTTCTTCTGGAGTTCCTAGCCCCTCTTGAAGCATGTAGAACGCCTCATTGCCGACGAGCGCGCTAATTCTGCTTGTTACGAACCCTGGAAATTCATTAATCACAACCGTTTCTTTTCCCATTCGTTCTGCTGCTTTACGAACGGCTTCCGCAGTTTCATTACTAGTTTCCAAGCCTCGGATAATTTCAACAAGCGGCATTTTATGTACTGGATTAAAGAAATGCATCGCAATTGTTTTATCCGGGCGCTTAGCATAGGAAGCGATCTCTGTTGGACTCATGGTTGATGTGTTGGTTGCAAACAGGCAATCTGCCGGTGCATACTGTTCTAGCACTTCAAATACCTGTTGTTTAATTGATTCTTTTTCCGGTACTGCTTCAATAACCAGGTCAGCAGCAGATACCGCAGACGACAGATCACTTGAGAACTGCAGGTTTGACTTCGCCTGCTGAGCTTCCTCATTAGAAAGTTTTCCTCTAGAAAGGCTTTTTTCAAAAATTGTATTCAGTTCAGCTTCCGCATTTTTTAGTGCCGATTGATTTACATCCACCAACGTAACAGAGAATCCGCCCACTGCACTTACATACGCTATTCCTCGACCCATTACCCCTGAACCTACAACAGTAATATTATTCATATTCTTTCCCCCTCTTATAAAGAAGTACGAATGAGACATTGGCTCATTCGTACGAAAGTTTATTTATTAAAGACCAAAAGGATTCAATGGACGGCTGCCATAGTAGGACAAAATACTTTTTGTTTCCGTGTATAAATCAAGTGTTTCGATGCATAGTTCCCGGCCAAAACCAGATTGCTTATATCCGCCAAATGGAGTTCCAGGGAATGCAGAGAATGGACAGTTGACCATAACGATACCTGCTTGGATTAGGTTAGCAACACGGGTTGCTCTTGCGCCATCTTTAGACCAAACAGCTGAACCTAGACCAAATTCTGTGTCATTTGCCAGGCGAATGGCTTCTTTTTCATCTTTAAATTTCATGATAACAACAACTGGACCGAAGATTTCTTCTTTTACCACTGTCATATCATGATTTACGTTAGCAATAACAGTCGGCTCATACCAGAATCCGCCTTCAAATCCTTCAATTTGTGCAGGCTTGCCGCCAGTCAGAATGTCTGCACCGTCTTCAATAGCTGACTTTACGTAACCATCTATTACATCAAGCTGACCTTGATCGATAATTGAACCAACATGCGTCGACTTATCAAATGGATCGCCGAGCTGAAGTTTTTTCGTTTTCTCAACGAATTTTTCAACAAACTCATCATAGATATCTTCGTGGACATAAAGACGAGAGCGCGCTTCGCATGACTGGCCTGTGTTATAAAAGATTCCAAATAAAGAACCATCAACGGCTGCGTCGACATCCGCATCTTCAAAAACTAGATTTGGAGATTTTCCTCCAAGCTCCAATGTCACACGTTTCAGCGTTTGAGAAGCTTTACCCATAATGTCTTTTCCAATTGGAGTGGACCCCGTAAAGGCGACTTTATCTACTTTTGGATGCTCGACTAAGTAATTGCCAACTTCAGATCCTGAGCCAGGGATAATATTAACAACTCCTGCCGGTACACCAGCTTCCAGGCAAATTTCGCCAAGTATAATAGCTGTCAGAGGTGTTAAACTTGCCGGTTTTACAACTACTGAACAGCCTACAGCAATAGCTGGAGCGATTTTCCAAGCTGCCATCATCAATGGATAATTCCACGGAATAATTTGAGCGCAAACGCCAACCGCCTCTTTTTCAGTGTAATTGTGAAATTGCCCTGGTACGTTATTTACGGATCCGCGATGCCCAACGATCGCGCCCGCATAGAATTCAAAATCTTCAATAGCTTGTGTTACTTGACCTTGTGCTGCATGAAGTGATTTACCTGTATCCAAAATTTCCAGTTCGACAATTTCATTAAAACGTGAACGCATTATTGAAGCAATCTTATTCATTGTTTGAGCACGGCGGTTGATTGGATACTTACGCCATTTCCCATGATCAAATGCTTCGCGTGCCGCGGTCACTGCTCTTTCTGCATCTTCTTGTGAGGCCTTAGCTACTCTTGCAATGATTTGGCCAGTGGCCGGGTTAACCGTTTCAAATACATTATTATTAGAACTTTCCACTTTCTCGCCGTTGATAATAAGGTGGTAATAATCACGCTTTAATGAAGTTGTTTCAAGTGTAGTTTGTTGTGCTGACATTTTTATTCACTCCTTTTATTTTCCTGAAAAAGTCGGTTTTCTTTTGTCTAAAAAGGCACTAATTCCTTCTCGATGGTCAGTCGTTAACCCAGCAATTCTCTGTCCTTGTGCTTCACGCTCCAGATATTCAGTAAAGGTCAGCGAATCTGCTGCTGTTAGCAAGCGTTTGATTAACCCAATGGCTTTTGTCGGAAGATTGGCAATATGAGAAGCGAATTGGTCCACTGCTGATTCCCAGTCAGCGGCCGGTATAACTTTCGTTGCGAGCCCCATATTTAATGATTGTTCTGCCGTAATTCTTTCACCAAGTACTGACAGTTCAATCGCTTTTGCTTCTCCTACAATTCTTTTTAAAAAGTACAGATTCCCTGAATCCGGTATTAACCCTACATGGATAAATGCGTTCATAAAGCTGGCTCGCTCTGACATGATTCTGAAATCACACGCTAGTGCAAGACTGAAGCCAGCGCCTGCTGCCACACCGTTTACCGCAGCAATTACAGGCTTCTCACATTGTTGAATTTGCTTTACCATCGGTCCGTAATGATCCCTAAGCACCTGACCGTGATCCATCTCTTCGTTTACTTCTGATAGATCCTGTCCTGAGCAGAATGCCCGGCCAGCTCCAGTAATTACGATACAACGAACATCAGGTGAAGCCTCTGCTTTTTTCACAGCATTTTGAATGTCCTTGTTCATCCTGGCAATAAACGCATTTAATGAATCTGGACGCTCAAGCGTGATGCGGGCGATACCATTGTCGACGGAATATTGAATAGTCTCAAACATTGCTTATCTCCCTTTAAATTGAGGCTTGCGCTTTTCAACAAACGCGCTCATGCCTTCTTTTTGATCTTCTGAAGCAAATAATAAGTAGAAATTCTTACGTTCATACTGCATTCCTTCATATAACGAGTAATCAACTGCTTTATGAACTGAATCTTTAATCAAACGTACGGAGAGCGGAGGCTGGCTTGCAATTTGAACAGCCATTTTCATTGATTCTTCCATTAACAGCTCAGATGAAACAATCCGATTAATTAAACCGCTGTCGAGTGCTAATTCAGCTGGAATGCGTTTTCCTGTCCAAAGCCATTCAAGCGCTTTCGTTCGTCCTACAATTTTTGTCAGGCGCTGTGTTCCTCCGGCGCCAGGCATGACCCCTAGATTAACTTCAGGAAAAGAAAATTCTGTACCTTCTGAAGCAATAAGCATGTCGCAGCACAGAGCGAGCTCAAACCCCCCGCCGAAAACAAATCCTTTTACCGCTCCGATGATTGGTTTTTTTATAAAAGCAAGACGATCCCAGTCCGCAAACTGGTTTAAAAGTTCCAAGCGGACTGCATCATCCGAAGCCATTTCATCAATGTCCGCTCCGGATGAAAATGCGCGCCCTTTGCCCGTCAGCAAGATCACACGAACTTGTTCGTTTCGATCAAACGACTCCATGGCTTCAACAATTTCACGAACCATTTTTCGATTTAGCGAATTATACTGATTTGGCCTGCTAAGCTCAATGAGTGCTACTCCTTCACTCAAAGAAGTGTCAATGAACTCAAACGTCTCCATTATGCATCTTCGCCGATCAATAATGTAACAAGATTTCCTGCAAAGCTCATTAAGTCTTTTCCAGACGCTTTCCCTTCGTCAGAGCGAAGACCTTTCTTTAAATCTTCCGCGCTGTCATAAATCATTTCACACATCAAGTAGTAAGGCGTCTCGCCGCCCATTGGGGAAGCCGTGAATTTAGTTACTTTCATTTCACGAAGACCCGGAATCTTTGCAGTAATCGGTGCATGTGTATTAAAGTAGTGGTCGTCAAAAGCTGCCTTGTCTTCAGGATGCTTATAAAGAGCAATTAATTTCGCCATGTTTATTTCTCCTCATTTCATAGTAAAGTTGAGATTGGTTTCATTGCTTCAAAAGGGTTTTTACAGCTCTTGCAGTACAAAATACTTCGGCAGGCTGTTGGCCCAAAAATATTTTCCATTGTGACATACGTTGAAGTGCAGTATGGACAGTCCACATGCCAAGATCCGTCAGCCTCTAAAAACCTAGGAGGAGGAGCTATACCGAACGCCTTCAATCCGGAACGACCCTTTTCTGTTATACGTTCAGACGTCCAAGGTGGATGATGAATAAATTGAACAGATACATGCTTCACTTCGGGAATGGCTTGAATGGTTTTTTCAATGTTATTTTTTATAATTCCCAGTGCCGGGCATCCTAGAAATGTCGGTAATATATTGATGTCTACTTCACCGTCATTTGCAGATACTTTTTCTACCATTCCAAGATCAATAATACTGACTGTATCAATTTCTGGATCCTTAACCTGCTCAAGCGCATGAAGCACTTGTTTCTTAAGTGAAGATACTGTTTGCATATCGATCACTCCTCTCTGTAAGGGGATTTACCAGCTTGCAGCAAGATCTGTCCGATAGACTTCAGAAAGGGTAGAAATCGCTTCTGATAGTGCTTTCGTATGAGTTCCATTCCGGCCGTTTAATTCCGGATCTGTTGGCACTGTCAACTTTGAAAGCTGTACAGATTCAAGCACGGCACCTATTTGTTCAGTCCATCTATCGGCAAGAACACGTTCTTCTTCGATTAATGCAAACTCTGCGAATTTTTCTTTCTCTGTACCGTAAGAGAAAACATCGCCAAAGTCATTCATTGTCTGTTCGATAGCTGCGAGCATTTTTACTTTGGCTTCTTCAGTTGAGCTTAATAGCTGTACAAACCAAGTCTTCCAGTGCAGCAGGTGATAATGTAATTCCATGCTCACTTTAATGGACGCGTCCGCTAAAGGTTGATAGGAACTATTTTTTAATGAATCTATTTTTATTTTTTTTGCTTGGGTATAGAAATAGTTTCTAACAACCGCATAAGCCCAATCATATTGAGGAGTATCCAGGTAATAGCCCTCTCCGTTCGTACGTTCTACTAATATAGTGTTTTTTCTTTCATTTGACGGCCGCAAATGAGCAAGGTCATCCGCTTTTCCCGCGCCGATCTCTTCTAACAGTTCATAAAACATAGTCGCATGACCCATGCTGTCTTGGCATATTGAGGATGAGGCAACGTCTTCTTCAATATGCGGCGCAAGACCAAGCCATTCAGAACCGCGATACGAGTATAAGAAATCGTCATCTGCGAGTTGGAATAAAAGATTAGTAACAGCCTCCATGTATTGAGGTGTATAGTTCGTTAAGTTTTCACTCATTTTTCTTTGCCTCCTCCTGCCCATGACAGTATTTCTTTTTCATCTAACATTTGCTGCTCGTAGTGGCGCCACTTTTTCTTTAAATATCCGTAGCCTTTAGTAGTACGGTAATCTTTGTTATCAAGACGACTTAAAATCTTTTTCTCTTCTTGATCCAAGCCGCGAACATGCAGCCGATTTACGACCCAAATATCCGCAACGGGTTCTCTGCGCATAAAGTTTTCCTGTGCCATAACCAGCGCCATATCCTCATTTGGCGCCAAAAGACTAAATTGATGCTGAAAAGCGGAAGTTGGCGTACGTTTACTAAAAACTTCAAACTCCTGGTAAAATGTTTTTTCCTGATCCATGATTCTTCCTCCCTTTCTCTATTCAGCTTTCGTGCTGAGCGCCTCACGCACCCATGCATTGTTTTGATAGGATGTTCTGCGCAGATTCAACCGTTCCTGTGAACGAGGACCCTTATTCTTTATGATTTGCTTAAAGTCATCCCAGTTTGGCTGACGGTAGATCCATAACTTTTGACTTTCATCAAAGTGGATGGTCGGATCTGGAATCGTTAACCCTAACGATAAGATTCGGGGAATGTATTTTGTAAAGTAATGCTGTCTCAACTCTTCATTCGTACTTAAACGAATCTTATATTTGATAGTGACATCCTGCTTGCTTGATCCGGTTGTAGCGCTGCTTGGAGGGCCGAAGAACATAAGCAGTGCCGGCCACCAGCGATTTAAAGCGTCCTGAACCATTTGTTTTTGTTCATCTGTTCCTTCTGCAAGCGCCATAATAATTGCTTCACCATGCTGTGCATGAAATACCTCTTCTGCACAGATTCTCTGCAGTGCTCTGGCATACGGTCCGTAGGATGCTGCTAACATATTTGTTTGTGTAATGATTGCTGCTCCATCCACAAGCCATCCAATAAGCCCTGCATCTGCCCACGTTTTTGTTTCCATGTGGAAAACGTTATGAAACTTTAAATCTCCATTAAAAAGATCTGTCATTAGATCGCCGCGATTTTTTCCATAAGGTTTTAAAAGATCTTCTGCTACTCGCAGAAGCAATTGACCGTGGCCCATTTCATCTTGTACTTTTGCCATGATGCCTAATTTACGATGAAGAGAAGGCGCTTTCGGGACCCATTCTTTCTCTGGAAAAGCTCCCATTATTTCGCTTATGCCATGCATGGAAATGAGTTTAATTAGCGCTGTGCGGTATTCTTCAGGCATCCAGTCATCCGCTTCAATTTTATCTCCTGCCTCTATCCGCTGAATAAATTGATCCATCAACTCTTGTTCAGTTGCTTCGTATGCAAGATTAGTCATTACGAACCTCCTAAATTACATTTTTATTTTATAACGTTATATTAACGTTATTATATTTTATTGTTATATATAAAGCAATAAAAAAACAGAATTGTTATTTTATATTATGAGATTAGAGTTTGATTAAACAGCAGTCAGATTGGACGGCTCCGTCATAACTTTAATCGATTCAGTCGGACAGCCGTCCTGAGCATCTTCTAAATCGTCCTGCAATTCTTCAGGAACCTCCGCTGTTCCTTGATTATCATCCAAAAGGACATACGCAATACCTTCATCGTTATAATCAAATATTTCTGGAGCCGATGCTCCGCATGCCCCGCAAGCAATGCAGGTTTCTTGATCAACAATCGTATACTTAGCCATACTTATATCCTCCTTCTTTTTATTTAATTTCTATTTTAGCGCAGGCTCTTTTTCTTTCTTATCAGCCATAACAGTGGTGCTATGAAGCGGCTGTACTTTTGATGATGGATCAATATATACTTTGGCATTACTGATCGCTGTTGGAGCTTCCCCAAATCCACTGGCGATTAATTTTACTTTTCCATCGTACGTGCAGATATCTCCCGCAGCGTATATACCTTCAATATTAGTTTCCATTCTAGAGTTTACGACAATTGAATTTTTCTCAATATCTAGTCCCCAGTTTTTAACAGGGCCAAGAGATGAAACAAATCCATAATTAACAACTACAGCATCAACAGGAAGCACTATCTTTTCTCCACTCTTTACATGTTCAAGCGATACATGCTCAATCTGGCTGTCTCCCAACAATTCCGTTGGCACAAAAGGAGTTAAAATTTCAATAGATGAATGGATCATCTTCTCTACACTATGCTCGTGCGCACGGAATTTATCCCGTCTGTGAACAATCGTTACCTTTTTAGCGATTGGCTCCATCATTAAAGCCCAATCTACAGCTGAATCTCCTCCACCAAATACGACAACTTGTTTGTCTTTAAAAGAGTTTAAGTCATCAATAAAGTAATGAAGGTTTGAGCCTTGGAACTTATCTTCTGAATCCAGCTGTAAATTCCTCGGCTGGAATGCACCATTCCCAGCCGTAATTATAATAGTTCGAGAAAGATGCTGTTCTGTATCAGTTGTCAGTTTAAAAATTCCATCTGACTGTTTTTCAATAGTTTGAACTGACTGTTCTAAACAAACGTCAATAGGAAACGCTTCCATTTGACGTTTTAAATTGTCTACCAATTCCTGGGCTCTAACCTTTGGAAATCCCGCCACATCATAAATATATTTCTCTGGATAAAGCGCAGATAATTGTCCGCCCAGTTGTGGCAGACTTTCAATAATTTTTACTGACATCTGCCGCATGCCGCCATAAAAAGCGGTAAACAACCCGACTGGGCCTCCCCCAATAACCGTTACATCAAACATTTTCTCTTCTGTTTGGCCGTTCATGTTCTCACTCCTGTCAATTTCTAGGCAATCACTGTTGCAACATTTCTTTTGTCCACAATTCTAATCGCTTTTCCTTCTGAACGAGGAATAGATTTTGGAACATTAAACACAATATCCATCGTAACCAAGCAAGTACATTTCATATGATGCTGGATGAGTTTATTTAATTTTTGCAGGTTGGGATGATTTAAATCATGATCAATTTCTTCATATACACTAGGTTCAATTTCAACGTGAAGCTCTACGCTATCCATGGTGCCTTTTTTTATCAGGTGAATTTGATAGTGTGGAACAAGTCCCTCTACTTGAAGCAACACCCTTTCAATTTCAGAAGGGAAAACATTGACACCTCGAACGATGATCATATCATCTGTACGCCCTTTCACTCTAGACATCCTTATACTTGTTCGTCCGCATTTACATTTATCCCGGGTGATAGAAGCAATATCACCTGTGCGATATCTAATGATTGGAAGCGCTTCCTTAGTTAGACTCGTAAACACCAATTCACCATCTTGTCCGTCTTCCACAGGTTGGAGTGTTTCTGGATCAATAACTTCAACTAAAAAATGATCCTCTGCAATATGCAGACCATCCTGTGCTTCATAGCATTCAATAGAAACGCCAGGCCCCATGATTTCACTTAATCCGTAAATATCCACCGCTTTTAATTTTAATTTCTTCTCAAGAGTCGCACGCATTTCTTCTGACCAGGGTTCAGCTCCGAATATTCCATATTCCAGGCCATTACTAGCCGGGTCTATGCCCATCTCTTCCATTTTTTCAGCAATATTCAAAATATATGAGGGTGTTCCGCATATACCCCGAGGCTTAAAATCATTGATTATGGTAATTTGTCTCTCAGTATTTCCTCCTGAAATTGGAACAGTCGCCACTCCAAGCTCTTCCGCCCCGGAATGCAGGCCAAGTCCTCCAGTAAATAAACCATATCCATAAGCGTTATGAAAAATGTCTGATTTTTTGCCTCCAGCTGCGACAATAGCTCGTGCAACTATCGTTGACCAGTTTTTTAGATCATTCTTTGTATATCCAACAATTGTAGGCTTTCCGCTCGTTCCTGATGATCCATGAATTCGAGCCACTTCCTCCATTGGAACAGCAAACAATCCAAAAGGGTATTGTTCTCTTAAATTTTGTTTCTTTGTAAACGGCAACTTAGTAATGTCCTCTAAATTCTGGACATCTTCAGGTTTTACCCCCAGTTCATCAAATTTCTCTTTATAAAAAGAAACATTTTCGTAGACATTTTTTACAGTTTGCTTTAGTCGAGATAGTTGTAAGCTTTCTACTTCTGCTCGTGTAGCTGTTTCAATTTCCGGATTGTACATGGATAAAGCCCCCTCTTTAAATTAAACAAGCATCCTAAATTTAATATAACAATTATCAAACGATTAAAATTAATATCGTAATATGATTTTAGATTAATACGATCTATTTTCCTTGTCAATATAAAATTCTGAAAATTTTATAAATAGTGTTATTATTTTAAGTACTTTTTTCTATTTGTAACCGTTTTCTTTCTATCTTATGTCATTTTTTAATCCTTTTTACTTTAAAATAAAGCGTTTACACTACTTGGATATTATGATAATTTATTTAAAGTGGAGTATATCAAAAAAAATACTTCCGTAGAAATTTCGTTTTACATTTTAATTAAAGGGGGATATGTATGGAACAACAGGCACTGTCGAAGGTCGAACTAAAACCAGCAGAAGTACCTTACCAACAATTAGTTCAGACAAAAGAGTTTCAAACAGTAGTGAAGCAGAAAAGGGCGTTTATATTGCCAGTCACAATTTTTTTCTTGTCCTTTTACTTTTTGTTGCCCATTCTGGCAGCGTACACGGATCTGCTAAAAGGAGAAGCATTTTTCGGTCTTACTTGGGCTTGGGTCTATGCGTTAATGCAGTTTGTGGTCGTATGGGTCGGAGGAATTGTCTACATCAAAAAGTCAGAAAAGTATGACATTTTAGCAAGTAAAGTGTTAGAAACCTATAGAAAGGAGCTTGGTCAATGAGCGTACTTTCTCTTACTCTGTTTTTAACCATTATTGCTATGACGCTAATCATCACTTATTTATCATCGAAGAGAACGAAAAATGCCAGTGACTTTTATACGGCAGGCGGAGGTTTAACTGCCTGGCAAAATGGTTTAGCTGTTGCAGGTGACTTTATGTCGGCAGCATCTTTTTTAGGAATTACAGGTGCCATTGCTTTAATTGGGTTTGATGGTTTCTATATGAGTATTGGAAATTTAGTAGCTTTTTTAGTTCTGCTTTACTTAGTTTCCGAACCTCTTCGAAATCTTGGAAAATATACACTGGCAGATATGATCACTGCCCGCTTTAAATCTAAAAAGGTTCGCGGAGTTGCTGCTGCCAACACGTTAGTAATCTCAATATTTTACATGATTGCGCAGCTTGTAGGAGCTGGCGGATTAATTAAACTTCTTTTAGGCATCGATTATGCCCTTTCTGTTGTTATTGTGGGTATACTGATGACTATTTATGTAATATTCGGCGGAATGACAGCGACAAGCTGGGTGCAAATTACCAAAGCCGTTTTACTGCTTGGCGGATCTGCGGTACTTACCTTTATCGTCTTCTCTAAGTTCAATTTCAATATTTCTCAAATGTTCCAGCAGGTACAATCAGCCACGCCTCTTGGGGACAAATTTTTAAATCCGGGTAATAAATACACTGACGGATTGGATATGATTTCTTTCAATATGTCACTAGTTTTAGGCGCGGCAGGGTTACCTCACTTGCTTGTCAGATTTTTTACAGTTAAAGACGCTGCTACGGCAAGAAAATCTGTCGTTTATTCTACCTGGTTTATTGGCGCCTTTTTCATCATGACAATCTTTTTAGGATTTGGTGCTGCTTCTTTCGTAGGATTTGATCGAATCATTGAAGCTAACTCAGCGGGTAACATGGCTGCTCCATTGCTTGCATTAACTGTCGGAGGCGAATTCTTATTTGCATTCGTTTCAGCTATTGCATTTGCTACAATTTTAGCCGTGGTATCTGGACTTGTGTTAACATCCGCTTCTGCATTTGCACATGACATTTATGGAGAAATTATCAAAAACGGCAATGTGACAGAAAAGCAGCAGGTACTTGTCGCACGTATCGCTTCTGTAAGCGTTGCCATAATTTCTATCATCCTAGCGATTTTTGCCCAATCATTAAATGTCGCATTCCTATCTGTACTTGCTCTAGGCATCGCTGCAAGCGCAAATTTACCGGTAATCCTTTGCACAATCTATTGGAAGCGCTTTACTGCGGCTGGAGCAATAACTGGCATGCTGTTCGGCTTGATCAGTTCAGTAGTCTTAGTATTATTAAGTCCAAACGTTTGGAATCCGACTCCAGGCATGGGGATCTTTACAGGCGAAGCACTGTTCGGAATGATGAACCCTACGATATTCACGGTACCTCTTGGCTTCTTAGGTGCTTACTTAGGTACTGTTTTATCAAAACAAAAAGCCGACGAAAAAAGCTATGCCGAAGTTTTATTTAAATCGAATACTGGATTCGGAATAAGTTCAGCAAAAGATCACTAATACTAGGAGGCTCTAATGCTTACTCATTTAAACGATGAAGCGGTGCATGAAATGTATCACAGCGACATTAAAGAATCTTTAGAACAATCGCCTTATGCTAAACATCTTGGTATGAGCCTGACTGAACTTGGACCAGGTACAGCATCAGCTGTTCTAACCCCTGCCAAGCATATGCTTAACTCTCATGGAACAGTTCATGGGGCCGTCATTTTTTCTCTAGCAGACTATGCTTTTGAAGCAGCCAGCAATTCATACGGGAAAATAGCAGTCGGCATTACTACAAATGTTAGTTTTATGTCCTCTGGAAAACTTGGTCAAACATTAAAAGCTACCGCGGCTGAAGAAAAGAAAAATCACCGTCTTGCTTGGTATAAAATTAATGTTTACAGCGACAATGAACTGATCGCTACCATGGAAGCCATGGTGTATAGAAAGAAAGAATACTTTATTGATGTAAAATAATTTAATATTTATATGAGGCAATGGTTTAAGAACCATTGCCTTTTCTATTTTTTTAAACGGCAGCATTAAGCTGAATTGTTCTTAAAGTGAATTACTTTAATTTTAGCAGTTTTAAAATGAGAAAAAAGAGATAGAAGTGAAATTTTATAGAATAAACTATCGCAGAACCCCCATACAGCTGTGATCTTCAATAGTATTTTGTGCATTTCCTAGTCTTAGGCATAAAATATCTTTAATGCTCCACATTCAGGCGATCCCACTTGCTGGTATAATCCCGCGCTCTAAAACTGTAAAAAATGTCAGTTTAATAAGCCCTTTTTCTCTCTCGCTTCTTAAAGCATCTGCATGTTGCTACTACGTAAGAAACCTCAAACTTCCACATTTTGATTATGCTAATATACCACTAAAAAAAGCCAGGATCATTCCATATATTCGGAATAATCCTGGCCTCCTATTTAGTATAAGAAAACAAAATATCAGCAGAATTTTAGGACATTCTGTTAATCGGTGCCTTTATTCATAAATTAGGAACATGAATAGGCTTATAAAGGGCATTCGTCACTGTGCCGAATTCACTGGCATGCGGGCGGTCATCGTCATCCCCATACCCGTAATCAAACATCCGGTTTCGGTTGAGCGTTAATTTTGTAATCGACGGTTTTAATAAATCAAATGTGTTAAACCGCTCTTCTAATTGCGGGAACCTTTTTTGGTAGGCTAGAATCTCTTCACGCACAATCTCCCAGAACCGGTCTTCTGGCAGCTGTTCCTTCTCTTCTAAAATATTGCTTAAATAACGGAAGTGGCAAATAAATAATCCCGTTAATATAAATTGCGTCAAACCTTCCGGCGCTTCACTTCTCAGCACTGCTTTTAATTCGTCAGATAAAGCAGTCAGTTCAGGCAGCGGCTGATCACTGATATTCACATCATCGACAAAGTCTTTCATGATTAACCGTTCCGGCTGATCGTCTTTTAATACCAGCACAGCGTTTTGGCCATGCGGCGAGAAGACGGTACCGTATTGATAAAGAAAATGAAGCAACGGCGGCAATATTGCCTTTGTGAGTTTCTCCATCCACTGTTCTGCCGTTACGCCTGACTTTTTAATCAATTCCGATACGAAAGGCGTTTCTTCATGATCCACATGAAGCAGCGCAGCTAATGTAATCGCCCGTTCATCCGTGTTTAATTCCTTATAAATACTTTCTCGCCACACAACGCCAAGCGTTTCTAAATATTGATAAGGAGCACCTTTTAATTTCTGAAAGGCCGGATGATCGACATTCATGGTAGCATTTTCGCCTAAGAGCCCAATTCGGCATTCATCTTTAAGAAATGAATCATTGGCCGCAATATTTTTAATAAATCGTGTAATGTCCGGAGCAATCACTGTTCTTTCACTTGGAAGCCCGCGGTACACCAGCGTATTTAAGATGCTCATAGGCAATTTCACATGAAATTTTTCTTTATTCGAGCGGTTCACAAAAGTTCGGACGGATTGCTGCGGCAAATAGTGATCCTTCCCTTTGCCTAGCGGAATCAGCTTTTGTTTAGCTATTTCTGTCGCAAATAATGTGACAATCATTTCTTTCCACTGCCATTCATGAATCGGCATGAAATAATACTGTTCAGGATCGACACCTGATTCTCTCAGCTTATTGATAAATAGTTCTTTCGTTTCCGCTTCCAGTTCTTGACCCAGTACCGCTTCATAATTCAATCCTTCGATAGAATGGAAAGTGGCAACCTCTTTATGAACCGCAATCCAGGATAATTGAATCTCTTGCTGCTGCTCAGGAGCATACTGCAGGTAATCATCATAACTGAATCCAATTCTTCCTTTATTATAGGTAATCCACGGATGGCCCGTCATTTCTCCTTCTAACTCTGCATAGTCCAGTTTAATCAAATCTTCCGAACGCTTGGATGCCTCGTCGATGTGTGTATCTGCCACCATCGTATGTAAATATTCTTTAATTAAATGGCCGGCCGTTGTACCTGTCATCTTCCCTTCCATTTGAATGCTTAACAGCATAGAAATAGAATGAGGCAAATTTGCTTCGTCATTTAAAACTTCTAAGCTCTCAGGGATCACATAATAACTATCAAACATCCGTGCTTTCGCTTGGAAACGATAAATGGTGCCGCTGTTGTTTTTCCACTCATAGAAGCTTACGCCCTCTTGTTCTTCTATTAATACAGGCTGGATAATGTCCTCATACATAAATTCCTGAAGCATTTTCACCGTTAGACTTTGATCCGCTTTGTTCCAATTAGATTCTTGCAAGCTCTTTAGAGATAAACTTTCCATGATCCGCTTCATCCTTTCTCGTGTCGTTGTTTATGCCAAATGTTTGGAATACTTGATTGTCGTATGTTTTATACACTTCTTTGCCGGCTATTTGATTAATAATGGTTGCATTTCTGAAGGCGCCAAGCCCTAAGTCAGGCGCACCTACGCCATGCGTATGAAGTTCCCCATTCTGTATGAATACATGATTCTCGCTCGCTGTCGTTAGCCTGACTCGGTAATCTTCTTCTATGACGAGCTGACCATTGTCATCGCGTTCCAGTAAAGTATTAAGACCCTCAATACAGTCTGGCTCAAAGGATTCATACCCAGTGGCAAGAATGACTGCGCCGGTCTCAGTTTGAACTGCTTTTTCCTCTTCCACCTGGTATAGAGATAAAGAGTAGCCGTCTGTTTGTTTTTCGATGCTTGTTACTTCTGTCAGCGCTTGTAATTGAACATTTGCAGACCTTCCGCAAGCGGTTCGTTCATATAATAAATCATAGATATCTGCGATTGTTCCGGCACTGATTCCTTTATATAACAAGGCTTGATTCTTTAACACTTGCTGCTTCTTATGAGCATCTAACCCGTAAAAATACTTCGTGTAGTCCGGAGAAAAATGTTCAAGGCCTAGCTTCGAATATTCCATTGGGTAAAAGCCTTTTGAGCGTGTGTACCACGCTAGCTGATACTCATAATCCGGTTGCTTTTGCAATAAGTCATAGAAAATTTCAGCCGCGCTTTGGCCAGAGCCCACTACTGTGATCGATTTTTCATTAAGGACCGATTCACTTTTTTGCTTGTACTGCGAGGAGTGAAATACTTTTTCTTCTAGTGATGCTCGCAAGCTCTTAGGTACAGAAGGTCTTGTGCCTGTTCCCATCACTACATGGCGAGCTTGATGCATCTTTCGTTCATTTTCTTCGTGATTGAATACAGTGACCTGATAAACTCCGTCCTCACCTAATTCAATATTCTCCACTTCACAGCCAAACCTGAGTTCTTCAAGCTTACTTGCTGTCCACTGACAATAATGATTGTATTCGGATCGCGGAATCTGAAATTTTTCAAAAAAGTAAAATTGATACAGCCGCTGTTGTTCATGTAAATAATTCAGGAAACTATATGGGCTGGTCGGATCGGCCATGGTGACCACATCCGCCATAAACGGAACCTGCAGTGTCGTGCCTTCTAAAAGCATGCCTGGATGCCATTCAAATGTCGGTTTTTTCTCGAAAAATAGCGAACGGCAGTCCGTTTTCTCAAGGAGTGCTGCCATTCCCAAATTAAACGGTCCAATACCCACGCCTATTACATCTAAAATTGGTTGTTTTGCCAATCTGTCCACCTGCTTTCAAACGTCTTTCGTTCACATATCATTAACAAGCCTGTTTTATCCGGCAATGTCACTTCTTTTACAGCTTTAAATCCGCACTTTTTAAACACGTGGATCATTTTTTCATTTCCGCAATCAGGCTCAGCGACGATTCTGTCTGTTTCTTTCACCTGAAATTGTTTAAAAAGCATCGTCAGCAATAAAGGATAGATGTAGCCTTTTCCTAAATAATTGTCGGGACCAATCAATAAATGAATGCCTTGATCATGTTCCCCGTAGTCATAGTAACGACCGATGATATCATCCTTCACCCAATACGATTCCCAATAGCTCATCGGCACACCGTCAATCTCGCCGATCCAAAGGGTCTGGTGATTATCTTTCAAAAATTTCTGAAGATGCAGCCTGTACATCTCGATTGAAATATTCAACTGCCAAAATGGAATGACATGTTCTTTATGCATCCAAGAGTGGAGCGTGTTCACGTCTTTTTCGAAGGAAACAGGCCGAAAAGAAATGGTCTTGTTTATAATTGGATCTGCATATTCATATCGATTAACCTCTGTTTTACACTTCAACGCTTTCACCCACATTCACTAGGAGAGGATTTTTCACCTTCACATACACTGATTGCTCAGCTAGACTCCCAACGAGTTCATCCATATCTTTCACCCTTGTCAGCAGGTTTGCTTTGCAAGGCAGCTGACTGTCGTAAAGCAGCGAATCCAAAAGGTTCGTATGGTCGCCTAATTGAGTTTGCAGCTGTAAGAGCTCTTCTCTCATCATCTGTAATAATGGCTCTTCATCAGCAAGGAAGTTGACCCCAAAGGTATTGACGAGACCGAATAAATGATTGAATATCACATAATAACGGAAACGCTCTTCTGCGATCTCATCGGAACAGACCGTATCACTTTTGTCATTTAAATCAGGCACCATCTGTTTTAGCGTTTCCGCTTTAGAGGCCATGAAATAATAACCTTGGTTATCCCTGTAATAAAACGTTTCTGGATAGCCTTGTTCATTTAACTGAACAACAGAATTTTGCTGGTGAGCTTCTAAGGCAATACCGTACACATTATATAAGTGATATAAAGGACGCAAAGAAATAGTTAAGTACTTTTTAAACCACTTTTCACTGGCCTCTGAGATAGATATGCTCTCTTTCTGTGCAATGAACCCGATAATATTCGCTAAGTGAGAAGCTTCCCCTGTGATATGATCCTGGCATAAAGCGGCAAGCAGCGTTGTTCTTTCCGCTTTTTTTCCTTGGAAAGGATTTTCGCGTATGACGACTTCAAACCCAGACTCTTCTCCTTCAAGCTTCAAATTTATATAGGCAGGATCCTCGATAATCTTAAATTCCGGACAGTCAGCCGACATCTGTTCAGCTATACCGCTTTGCAAAAGCCGTGTCACTTCCACCCCGCGGTCCAGCTCTTTCCGTTTATTAATGCGGAGAGAGTTCGTAATCTTGACTGGAATCGAGAATTTAAACATAAATGGACTCTCTGGGTGGTACACCGTCCGTACAGATGAAGTTGGATAGTAGACCCGGCCCACTGGACCTAAATAAGCTAATTTCCCTAACTGGATCAGCTGGCACACATCTTCTCTGCCTAAAAGCTTCCGTGCTTGAAGCGGGTGCACCGGGATTAACGAACGGCTGTCATCTTGACAATACGATTCTTTAAATGAATTAGAGACAGAAGGATCGTTCAGTAATTCATTTTTAACCAATTTAGACGCCGACACATTAAGGGCGGAATCTTCATCGACTAATTCATTACTTGCTTGAAAATAATGCAGACTGAAGGAGCCTTTTTGTTCAGGAGCAAACATATACTCTTCATCTTCATCAATTCCCTGACGGCTTTTAGGTGTTGGATGAACTTGATGTCCAATTAACAGCGACTGTTCGGATTGAAGAAACGTTTTTTCTGTTTGATAGCACTCTTCTAAACTGTTGCTTCGATTGGCGATGATCGATTTCATATTTTGAAAGCTTAAAACCGTTCTTAACAATAATTCATCCATGCCAATGATTTGCCTTGGATCTTCAGATAAATCTTTCTGAATCAGGGTAACCATTGTCATAAAATCAAGCGGCAGCCACTCCCCGCCTGCAATTTGATAAAGCATGTCTTCTGTAAATAAATGGCGGTCAGTAACAGATTGATAACGAACCGGTACATATACCGTAGTGGATTGCTTTGGAAAAGAAAGTATCAATACTTGTTTAATGCATTTATCAGGTATGGATACAGATACTTCATCAACAGACTTCCACTCGCCTTTTCCCGTTTCTTTCACATAACAATTCATTAAGTTTTGCAGCGTCAAATGATTGGCGATCGCAGAAATATTCATTGTCCTTCCCTCTCTATCTCTTTTCCTTTTTCTTTGATTTGATTTAAATGAACCTTCATCGCTTCCAGATGATTTAAAGGGTTTAACATCGTGAATTTCATATAGGCGCGCCCCTTATATTTCGTCTTCGCTGCGATTAACGTTCCTTCCTGATAAAGCCTTTGCTGAATCTGCTGGTTGATTCGGCTGATATCGGCCTCACATTCTAGGCTTCTAGGCAGATAGCGAAAGACAATCGCGTTTAACTGCGGGTGATTTAACAGTTCAAAGTCCGGGTCGTCCTGAATCATTTGAGCCGTATCTTGAGCTAATTGAATCGTAGAATCCACCATGCGCCCAAATGTGTCTGTTCCCATCAGCTTTAAAGTCATGAATAATTTCAATGCATCAAACCGTTTCGTCGTCTGAACCGATTTTTCTACTAAATTGATCACGTCCGGCTCTTCTTCTTCAGGGTTCAAGTAATCGGCATAGTAAGCGATCTGCTTAAAGTTCTCTCTGTCTTTTACGAAGAATGCTCCGCAGCTGACCGTTTGGTAATAGAGTTTATGAAAATCGATCGTAATCGAATCTGCTTGATCAATCGAGTCAATCAATGAACGGTATTGATGAGACAAGAGCAGCGCCCCTCCATAGGCAGCGTCTACGTGGAACCATAATTCTTCCGCTTCTGACAGTTCTCCGATCTCTTTTAAGCTGTCGATGCTTCCGAAGTCCGTCGTGCCGGCTGTCGCGACCACCATAAAAGGAATCAGACCTTCACTTTTCAGCGCGCATATTTTCTTCTTGGCATCCTTTACGCAAAGTTCATGCCGATCATTCATTTCAACTTGAACGACTGTATTCATGCCTAATCCGAGCTGAGCCGCTGACTGCTGAACCGTAAAATGAGCCGCTTCCGAACAGAGAATCCGAAGTTTTTTAGCTTCACTAGGCAGTCCTTCCGTCTGTACATTGACTTGAAAACGGGTTTGACAGACTTTATTACGGGCTAAAAGCATGCCCATATAATTCGACTGGGTGCCTCCACTCGTAAACACCCCCTCCCCTGTGTCTGTATAGCCTATTAAGTCAGAAAAAAGCTCAATCATTCGCTTTTCTACATAGGTTGCCGCGGGGCTTTGATCCCAGGAATCCATGGATTGATTCAATGCATTGATCATGACTTCTGCAGCCATTGAAGGGATAAGCGGCGGGCAATGCAGATGAGCCATGGCAGCAGGGTGAGAAACCCATAAAGAATTTCTCACGATCCGCTCTTGCACTTCTTCAAATACCGTGTTGGCATCAGTTGCTTCCTTTGGTATTTGGATGATTTCATTAATCCCTTTTTCTAACTGCTCTCTCGTCCATCCTGAATATGGCTTTTGCAATGCTTTTGCTTCCTCATTTATTAACTGGATGGACTTTGTCATTAGCTCTTGAAACTTGCTTTCATTATTATTCGAATGGAGAAACCATTCAGAAAATTCTTTTGTCATCTATTTTTCTCCTCTTACACCAAATTTCACTTCTGCCTCTATTATAGCTTCGTTCAACCGGTCCAAGACTTCATCCACTTGTTCCTGCGTCATAATTAACGGCGGCAAGAGACGAATAACTGAGCCAAAACGGCCACCTACTTCCAGGATTAATCCCCGTGAGAAACATTGCGCTTGAATTTCTGACGCTAGTTCTGCATAAGCTGGGTAGCTGCCTAATGAATTCGGCTGTTTAGCAGGATTAATCACTTCTACTCCGATCATTAAACCCCGGCCTCTGACATCTCCAATTGAAGAACAGTGACCCTTTAATTCCGTCAGCTTCTCCATGAAATATTGTCCAAGTTCAGCTGCATGATCTGCCAAGTTGTGTTCTTTCACATATTTTAATGTCGCTGTTCCTGCGGCCATCGCCATTTGATTGCCTCTAAAGGTGCCGATATGTGCGCCCGGTTCCCATTGATCCAGTTTTTCGTTGTAAAGAACAACTGACAGCGGCAGGCTTCCTCCAACAGCTTTTGAAAGAACTAACACATCCGGTTCAATTTCTGCGTGTTCAAACGCAAACATTTTCCCTGTACGCCCGATACCCGTCTGAACTTCATCAATGATCAAAGGAATGTCTCTTTCTCTTGTAATCCGGCGAATCTCTTTCAGCCACTGGGTTGGGGCTGGAACCGAACCACCTTCGCCTTGTACGACTTCCACGATGACAGCGGCTGGATCGACAATTCCGCTTTCCGGATCATCTAACAGATTTTCAATATAGGTGCTGCTGATGCGATGGCCGTCTTTTCCAACACCAAATGGGCAGCGATATTCATATGGATACGGCATGAAATGAGCATCAGGCACTAGCGCATGAATATTCTTTTTCGGAGCCTTTGTTCCGCTGATGCTTAATGTGCCATGGGTCGATCCGTGATAGCCTCCTTGGAAAGACAAAACAGCGCGGTTGCCTGTCGCCGTTTTTACTAGCTTTAATGCGGCTTCAATTGCATCTCCGCCCGTTGGCCCGCAAAATTGGACTTTCGCTTTTTCAGCAAAAGCTTTCGGCAGCGAAGAAAATAATTCATCTACGAAAGCTTCTTTCACTGGTGTCGTGATATCAAGTGTATGCAGGGGAATATAAGAATCCAGCACCTCTGTAATCGCTTGGCGGACAACTGGGTGATTGTGACCTAAAGCAAGCGTGCCTGCTCCAGCTAAGCAATCTATGTATTCTTTGCCGTCCATATCCGTTATGTAAATTCCTTCTGCTCTTTGAATAGCAAGCGGCAGCCTTCTTGGATACGATCTGGCATTTGATTCTCTTTTCATTTGAGTATTTAATAGTGATTCATTCTTGGATTGAATAGTTGCTTGCATGTCTATCACTCCTATATTTTAATTGATAATGATTTTCATTACTATTTACAAGTTCTACGTTAAATGAAAATGATTATCAAAGTCAACTATCTTTCCAAAATCATGAAAAACGTCCCGTGAAATTTATTGGAAAGACTGAAAATTCTTATGATTAATCCATACTAATTTCCCATGATTAAGCAAAAAGACAGTGGTGCTTTGAAAATACAATAAAAGACTGGAACATAAATAAATGTTCCAGCCTTTTATTTGATTTCTATACCATAACAAGCAAGTTAACGATAAGAAAAAAAAGAAATATTATTCCTGAAAGTATTAGTATAAACAATAACGCTTTACCTTTTTTATCATTAAAACGTTTTACATAACTTACTGAGAAAACTATTAATACAGCTAAAAATATAGTCAAAAAGAAAAAAAGCATTGTAATAGAATAATTAGAAATTATCCCTAAATTATAAGAAAACTCAGAAATTAGAGTAAATAAAAATACTATGGTGCCTAAAGACAAGACATAAAAATGAGTGTTTTGATTAATATTCATAGACATCCCCACTTTTTGAAAATGATTTTTATAAAGCAATGCTAGAATTAGCAGGCATCAATCCATTATTATCTGACATAAAACCCCTTTATATTTTTAGGTTTTGGTCATAAGTTCTATAATCTTTTCTTTAACCGGTTTTTTCACAGTTTCAGCCTAAGAAACGCTTTTTTCACTTTTCCACTTCTCAATCGATAACGATACGCTCCGGAAACGTATAAACATTCATATTTCCCTTGCGAATAAAACCAACGGTCGTGATTTCAAGTTCCTCTGCCAGTGTCAGTGCTCTTTCTGTCGGAGCGGATTTTGAAAGAACGATCTCACAGCCGATCTTTGCCACTTTAAGCAGGATTTCTGAAGATAATCGACCGCTGAAAACAATTACTTTGTCACGGACAGAAATATTATGCATTAAGCAGTACCCATATATTTTATCTAGTGCGTTATGCCGTCCAATGTCCATTCGGCTAAGTACGATTCCATTTACATCACATAAAGCCGCATTATGTACACCGCCTGTTTGTTTAAATGTATCTGCCCCATTCTGCATTTCATTCATCAAGCGGGTGCAGTCTTCAGGAGACAACCTTACATTACGCTCTGTCATTCGTTTAGCTGACATCGCGTCACTTGCAAAAACGAAGCCCTGCCTGCTGCCGCCGCAGCAAGAAGTAAGGTAGCGTTTGTTTTGCAGACCCTTATATAAAGGGTTAATGTGAGAAGATTCAATATGTACAAACCCCTGCTTCCCATCTACACGCATGTGCTGAATATCCCTATATGTTCGAATGATCCCTTCAGAGGCAAGATATCCTACAGCCATATCCTCTATGTATTGGGGCGTGCATACCATCGTCACGAATTCTTCACCATTTAACTTAATCGTAATCGCTTGCTCTGTAGCGACTTTATCTGTGCACCATTCTGGCTTTCCGTTCTTTATTCGAAGGATTTTTCGGCTATGTATGATTGGGCGTTCCATCGTCATTCTCCTTTACTGAACATCAAAAGAAGAACTCAAGCTTCAGTATGTAAAAGCTTGAGTCATCATCAATCATTAAGTAATTTTTTTCTTTAAAGCAATCGACAGCAGAGATAAGCCAGCTGCCGCAACAAACCAGCCCTTACCAGTCTTCTTGTTTTCTTTCTGATTTTCGTTATTTTCTTTAGTAGGAATACTTGTCGACTCGTGGCCAACCGTCCTTTCAGCGGAACCGTCTTCAAGCTGCTCGTTTTTCTCATGTTCATGCTCTTCAGGGGTTTTCGTTGTCCGCTCCAATGGTTCTTGGTTCTCCCCTACACCTTTTAAGAAGGCGATTCCAACAGCCATGGCTCGTTTCACATCAGGATCATTCAAGGATTTGAGAAGATGCAAGTAACCGCTCTTCTCGTCTTTTTCAGATAGTTCAGCTACTCTGGCAATCCCGGTATTCACTTTTAATATAATCGGCTCTAGCTGCTGGACATTCAATGTACCAAGCGTTCCTAACATTAACAACAAATTTTTCAGCGTGTTTGCTGTTTCAGGGGTATCAGCTGTTTTCACAAGAATATCTAACACCTTATCTCCCTGTGATAACAGGGCAGTTCCCATTTGCAGGATGCCGCGGTCTTGTAAATGGTGCAGAATTTTAAAGGCTTCCTGTATCGCCTCTTTATTTGAGAGCAGCATCGTTTCAATCGATTCAAGTTCACTTTTTCTGAGCTCTTCTTCGCTTGGCTGAATCCGATGAATGACTTTCGTTGCTTTAGCCACGGTTTCTCGACTCCTTCTTGATCTTCACCAAATCACCAGGGAAGATATAATCTGGACGCTTCCACTTTTCATGAACCTGCACGCCAATCTGCGGCTGTGGATTTCCGTTCCGGTGATTGATTCTTGGCAATGGACTCTTACCCTTTGGACGAAGAATCTCAAGTTTGGCTTTCGTTTCTTTATACGCAGGGGTGTCCGTATCTTTATCTGCATAACTGCTTGTTAAGTAATTAATGGCGCTTTCACCTGAATCATTCATCGGAAGGTAGACTTCTTTTCCACGAACCCGGTCGGTGATCAGACACTCTACTTTAATTTGTCCATAAGGAGAAATTAACCGTACGAGCGTGCCGTCTTCTAATCCTCTTTCCTTAGCAAGTGCCGGTGATACCTCTAAAAAGGTATTTGGTGTTTTAGAGGTAATCCCTTTCGATTTATACGTCATATTGCCTTCGTGAAAATGCTCCAGCAAGCGGCCGTTATTCACATGAATATCATATTCCTCATCATATTCGAGCGGCTTTGTCCATTCGACTGGGAAAAGGCGTGCTTTACCATCAGGGAATGGAAAAGCTTCTAAGAATAATAAAGGTGAATCTGTTCCGTCTGGTGCCACCGGCCATTGGAGACTCTTATATCCTTCTAGGCGTTCATATGTCACACCCGCATATAAAGGTGATAAAGAAGCGGCTTCTTCCATGATTTCCCTTGGATGATTGAAGTTCCAGCCAGCGCCTAATCGATTGGCGATTTCCTGAATGATCCACCAGTCTGGTTTAGAGTCCCCGAGAGGATTAAGGACTTGATAAAGCCTTTGAATTCGGCGCTCGGTATTCGTAAACGTCCCCTCTTTTTCAAGACTTGGACAGGCTGGAAGCACGACATCGGCAAACTCTGCTGTTTTAGATAGAAAGAGGTCTTGAACCACAAAAAATTCAAGCTTTTCAAATGCTTCATGAACATAATTAAGATTGGAGTCAATCATCCCCATGTCTTCACCTTTTAAATACATCATCCTTAGATTGCCGTCATGAATAGCCGCGATCATTTCATGATTATTTAATCCTGGTTCAGCTGGAATCGTGGTGCCCCATTTTTTTTCATACTTCGCTCGCACATCAGGATCTGCCACTTTTTCATAACCAGGAAAACGGTCTGGCATGCTGCCGAAATCACTCGCTCCTTGAACATTATTATGCCCTCGAAGCGGATAGCTCCCTGCACCTGGCTTTCCGTAATTTCCTGTAATCAATAACAAATTTGAAATAGCCGTACTCGTGTCGCTCCCCCCTAAATGCTGGGTTACTCCCATTGCCCAAAGGACCGAAACTGTATTAACTTTTGCGATTTGTTCAGCCATGTAAATTAGCGTTTCCTTCTCAATACCAGTCACATCGGCAGCAAAATCCATCGTGTACTTTTCAAGGCTAACGACATACTCCTGCAGCCCATTTACGCGGTTTTTTAGAAATGATTGATCTGCCCAGCCTTGATCGACAATGTATTTCGTTATAGCAGATAGCCATACCAGGTCTGTGCCCGATTTTGGCTGAATGAAAAGATCTGCACGTTCCGCCATTTCATGTTTTCTAAGATCGGCAACTATCAGCTTTTGCCCTTTTAGCTTGTGCGACCGCTTCACACGTGTCGCGAGGACTGGATGAGATTCAGCTGTATTTGAGCCAACGATAAGGACAAGCTCTGCTTTTTCAATATCTGTAATTGAACCTGAATCTCCACCATGTCCCACTGTCCGAAACAGTCCCATGGTTGCAGGAGTTTGACAATAGCGGGAGCAATTATCAATGTTATTGGTTCCAATGACAGAACGCGCCAGCTTCTGCATGACATATGATTCCTCATTAGTACACTTGGAAGAACTGATAAACGCCATAGAATCCGGACCATATTGGTTTTTAGCTTCAGTAAATTTTGACGCGATTAGCTGAAGTGCTTCTTCCCATTCCGCTTCACGAAAAGCATCTCCATCACGAATCAGCGGTTTAGTGATACGCTCTTCACTATTGACGAAATCCCAGCCGAATTTTCCTTTCACACATGTAGAAATTCCATTAGCAGGCGCTTCGATCTGCGGTTCCACTTTCAGGATTTTGCGGTCTTTCGTCCACACGTCAAAGCTGCACCCAACGCCGCAATACGTACAAACCGTCTTCGTTTTCTTAATTCTCTCATCTCGCATCGCTGATTCCATGTCAGAGATGGCGAGAATGGAACCATAGCCTGTTTCGACACCCTTCGTAATTTCAATCATAGGCCGAAGCGTCTTTTTATTGATGCCTGTCAAGAAGCCCGCTTCGCCTTCCATTCCCTTTTCCATCATGGCATTGCAGGGACACACTGTAGAACAGTGTCCACAGGAGACACAAGAGGATTCATTGATTTTAGAGTTTTTATCCCAAATAACGCGAGGCTTTTTTAACGACCAGTCTATGCTCAGTGTTTCCGTCACTTGAACATCCTGACAAGCTTCGACACAGCGTCCACAAAGAATGCATTGATCAGGATCATAGCGATAAAACGGGTTTGAATCATCCACTTCATAGGGTTTTTCTTCAAATGGCATGCTTTGATGGTTAATTTTCATTTCTTTCACTGTATTATGTACTTCACACGTCCCATTATTGTAATCACAAACCGTACAGTACAGCTCGTGATTTTTTAAGATCCGGTCCATCCCGATAATTTGAGCTTCCTTCACATCTTTATGAACGGTATCAACCACGTCGCCTTCTTTCAATTTCGTTGAACAAGATCGGACAAACTCACCATTTACCATGACAATACATGTATCACAAGTTTCAATAGGACCTAAACTCGGATGATAACAGACTTGCGGAACTTCAATGGAATGGTTCGAAAGCGCTTGTAAAACAGTTTGGGACTCATTGGCACTGACATAATTCCCGTTAATGTTGATTTGTATTCTATCTGCCACGGCCAGCTCTCCTTTTGGTTGAAAAATACAAGTATACATAAACAATCTATTCTGACTAACTACCCTAATAATTAAACAAAAAACGACGGATTCCTCTATCCATTCTTTTTCTATGTATTAAATCTGCCAGCCTATAATAGTAGCCTTTCAGCCACTTGTGCGAGTTAGCGGCAAACTTTCACTATTTGAAAACTGACATTTACTCTCGCTTTTTTTCACTGGCCCAATCTTCTTTAATCAGTTCATTGTTGATGACCACTGCAATTTCATACCCTTGGCTTGCCGCTCCAACTAAGCCTGTAAATTTATTCTTCGCATCGCCAATAATTGACAGCCCTTCGATCGCAGTCTCACCATGTCCCGATGTCTCATAAGCTCCAGTATCTTTCAGCGCAACTCCCAATTTCTCAGGGATTCTTGAAGATTGATGAGCGCCAGTATCCATGATAAACAAGCCTTTTCTTTCAATTGATTCACCGTTTTTCAACCAGATTTTCTTCAGAAGTCCATCTGTACACTCTAGTCGCGCAATCTCCGTTTCAACTACTTCAATTCCTCGCTCCAGCAATTCAATATGTTCTTCTGAGGAAAGCAGCGAGGGGCCGTTGGTAAGTACAACGAGGGCCTTGCTCCAATGGTATATTTCCTGGACATAATCAAATAGATTCTCCCCGTTCCCTAATATGGCTAAAGGCTGATTTTGCCTTTCCCACCCGTCGCAATAAGGGCAATGAAAAACAGATGCGCCATAGGCTTCATGTAAGCCCGGTATATCAGGCAAGCTGTCTATCATTCCTGTTGCAAAGATCAGCTTTCTGCTGGTAACGACTAAGCCTTGTTTAGTGGTTGTGACAAATAATCCCTCATCTTTCTTTGAATGAATAACTAAATCGTTATATATTTGAATATTTTTATATTGAGTAAGCTCTTCTCTCGCAGCTTTACGAAACTCCTCTGGTTTCTTTCCATCCATTGTTAAAAACCCGTGGGATTTTTTTGTGAGTTTATTTCTTGGATTCTCATCATCAATCATGACTACATTTCTGCGCGACCTTCCTAGAACAAGAGCGGCACTTGATCCGCCTGGCCCTCCCCCGACGATCACTACATCGACCACTTGATCCATTGTCAATTTACATCATCTCCTCTATTTGTAATTATCAATCTTGTGCAAACCAATAGACTTAGCTGAAAAGTCCTCCTTCCGACTTCTTACTCATTTACCACTAATTCTCCTTGTTAATCTCAAAATAATAAACAAACAGTCCTCTCACTTTCTTCTTTATTGTGCCCTGCACTATAATTAAATATAAAGAATATACTTTCAGGAGGGCTTATATGAAAATCGGGCAATTTTTGAACAAATTCAGCGGGCGGACGCCCAGAATATTAGGCAGTGAAAATTTCGCCAAGTTTTCCGTTCTTCTGCCCTTAATAGAAATCAACGGGGAACTTCATGTATTATTTGAAGTTAGATCCTTTCATATGAGAAGACAGCCAGGTGAAATTTGTTTTCCTGGCGGCAAGTTTGATCCGGATGATAAGGACGAGCTGCATACAGCGATCAGGGAAACGGCTGAGGAATTGGGTATTCAGCCGAACGATGTGAAAAATATTATTCCTTTAGATTTTATGCTTTCTCCTTTTGGCACGATTATTTACCCTTTTACCGGAATCATATCCTCCAAGAAAGAATTACAGCTGAATCCCGATGAGGTAGCAGAAATTTTCACCGTTCCTTTGGATTATTTGCTGGCAGCCAAACCCGAAATACACCAAATCAATTTTAAAGTGGAACCAGATGAAGGTTTTCCATTTGATTTGATCATTGGCGGACAAGACTATAATTGGCAAACGCGAAAAATGGATGAGTATTTTTATTTTTACGAAGATAAAATCATTTGGGGGCTGACGGCCAAAATTTTAAAACATTTCCTCGAATTGCTGAAAGAACATCAATCGGAAAAATAAATGGACGATGGAATATTTGCTTCATGAGCAGAAGTTACTTTTTCCTACTTGACAAACTTCCATTTTCATAGATAATTGTGAATAATTATAAATAATTTAATTATTCAGGGATTAGTAAATTCGTGAAACGTGTCAGAGAGGGAATTCATCGGCTGGAAGATTCCTCACGGAAAACCATTGAACCTGCCCTGTACATATAGCCTATGCCAACATAGGCCGTCCCCCTCGTTACGGGTGTAAAGCGGGCGCTATTTTAGAGAATAGACGCCAAAAAAGGTGGTACCGCGGAAAGCATGACTCTCCGTCCTTTTACAGGGCGCAGAGTTATGCTTTTTTTTGATTTTAATTAAAGGGATGATCTTTCGTGAAAAAAAATCGTATCGTAGTAAAAATCGGCAGCAGTTCGCTGACGGATGAACAAGGAAATATTGTTGAAGAAAAAGTTCTAGATCATGTTCAAGCCATCGCTAAAGCGAAAGCCGCCGGCCATGAAGTCATTGTTGTATCTTCTGGCGCCGTGTCTGCAGGGTTCAGGTCACTTGGCTACCCGTCGAGACCGAAAATAATGGCAGCGAAACAAGCCGCAGCCGCCGTAGGACAAAGTCTGCTTATCCAAAAATATTTATCCCTTTTTGCCCCATTCGGCCATGTCGCCGCTCAAATGCTCTTGACGAAAGAAGATTTTTTCAGCCGCAGCCGCTTTCATAATTTCCATACAGCTATGTGTGAACTGCTGCGCGCTGGAGCGATCCCGATTATTAATGAAAATGACTCTATCTCCATTGAAGAACTGACATATGGAGATAATGATATGCTGTCCGCATTAGTCAGCGGATTTTTACAAGCGGATGCTTTAATGATCCTTACAGATATAGATGGCTTATATGACAGCAATCCTAAAACGAATCCATCAGCTAAACGCTTTAATTTCATACCAGAAGTGACCGAAAAAATGATTTCTTATGCCGGCGACAGCGGCACATCTATTGGTACGGGCGGAATGAAATCCAAACTCTTAGCTGCAGAAAAAGCGTTATCTCTTGGCGTCCCTGTCTTTGTCGGCATGGGCAGCGGGGAAAATAAACTGCTAGACATCTTAGAAGGTAAAGGAAGCGGAACGTATATCGGTGCTCCCTTCCAATCAAGAATGCAAATGAAAAAGCAATGGCTGGCCCACCACGCCAAGTCCGCTGGCAAAATTGTCGTTGACCGAGGGGCAGAACAAGCCCTTCTGTCAGGCGGAAAAAGTCTGCTTCCTGCGGGGGTAACCGAGATCGATGGCTTGTTCAATGCGATGGAAGTTGTCGAAGTGACCAACTTAGATGGAGAAATTCTAGGCAAAGGGCAAGTCTATTATTCATCTCTTGATCTGACTAAAGTGAAGGGGCTTCCGAGTGCTGAAGCCAAGGCGTATTCGTTTAACGAGCGGAGCGAAGTGATTCACCGCGATCATTGGGTGACACTAAAGAGCTGAACAAGGTCTAAATGGAATCAAATATAAAATGAAATAATTAGGAGTGGGAGCATGAGTGAGTTATTAACGAAAGCAGCTTTATTAAAGCAGGCTTCATTTGAAATGGCACTATTATCAGAAACGGAGAAAAACGAAGCATTAGCGATGATTGCCGATGCATTAGAAGTAAATACGGATTATCTTATTGAGGAAAACTCAAAAGATATGAAAGCCGGAACAGACGCTGGCTTCAGCCCATCATTGCTTGACCGCCTGCAGTTAACAAAGGATAGAATTAAACAAATGGCAGAAGGTGTGCGCCAGCTGATTGAACTGAAAGACCCTGTTGGTGAAGTAACGGAAGAATGGGAATTGTATAATGGGCTTAAAGCTGAAACGATCCGTGTTCCTCTCGGTGTCATCGGCATGGTGTATGAAGCTCGTCCGAATGTGACAGTAGATGCGGCATCCCTCTGTCTGAAAGCGGGAAATGCCGTCCTTTTAAGAGGCAGTTCATCTGCTGCTCACTCTAACCTGGCATTAGTAAAGATTATGAAAGCAGCGCTTGATTCTTCCCCGGTTCCAACTGATTCCCTGCAGCTTTTAGAAGATACCAGCCGGGAAACTGCTGCTCAAATGTTTAAATTAAATGATTATTTAGACGTGCTGATTCCCCGCGGAGGTGCGGGTTTAATTCAGACAGTAATTGAACAGTCAACGGTTCCTGTTCTCGAAACAGGCGTAGGCAATTGCCACATTTTTATAGACGAATCAGCTGATAAAGACATGGCGATCAATATTGTACTGAATGCTAAAACTCAGCGTCCATCGGTCTGCAATGCAGCAGAAACGGTATTAATCCATTCTAACTGGCCGCATAAGGAAGAATTGATGGCGAAATTAACAGCTGCAGGAGTTGAATTACGAGGCGATGACCATTTGTCCTCTCAATATGACCATATAAACCTAGCAACAGAAGAAGATTGGGCATCTGAATTCTTAGCTCCAATTTTAGCGGTTAAATTAGTGCAAGACGAAAAGGAAGCGATCCGTCATATCAATCGTTACGGTACAAAACATTCTGAAGCGATTGTGTCCGAAACGGACGAACATGTAGATTTATTTTTCCGGAGCATTGATGCGGCCGTCTTATACCATAATGCATCAACGCGCTTTACGGATGGCGAACAGTTCGGCTATGGTGCGGAAATTGGCATCAGCACACAAAAACTTCATGCGAGAGGCCCAATGGGATTAAAGGCCATTACCACTGTTAAATCCCTTGTTAGAGGTACTGGTCAAATCCGCAGTTAACATCGGAATAAACAAAATAAACCAGAGACCCTATTCACGTAATATCGGATCTCTGGTTTATAAGTTTTTGTCATGCTGCCCATTATAAGAAAGCATTCAAAATATAATTGCTTTCTTTCAGCTTTAACCCTTGTTTTTTTAATATCTCCCATAAATATCGATCAATGGAATAGGGACTTTTTAATTGCAGCTGTTTAGAAAGCTCTTTTTCAAGTTCCAGCCAGTAAAGTTCTCCGTTTATGATAAAACTCATATGGATCATTCGCGAATCTTCTTGCCAATCAAACAATAAAATCGGATCATATTCCCAATCGGTAAGCTGCTTTTCCATACAGGTGACCACATGGTAAAAATAACTCTCAGGATCCATCACTTTTGATAAATATCCTCTTAACATGCCTGAAGTGTTCATTATTCGTCCCTCCAATAATAATAGCACCGCCCATAGAACATAAGTCTTTAAACGGCTATTCCTTGTCATTAATTAATTACTATATTCCCCATTTTAAGAAGGCTAATCTACTAAATAATTATTACTAAGAAATTTTCTATTATTCTCTGAAGAGAGAGGGCTACTAAAAAGTGAAAAGAAAAAAAGCCGCCTAAGCAGCTTTTTATTCTTTCAATTCTACAATTGTCTTAGACTCGCCTTCCGTTTGATACACGAACGTTATCTCTTCTCCGCCCTGCATTTCATTAAACTTCTTCATGATCTCACTTTCAGGATCTACTTGAAAAGCTGCAGGCTGACCGTCAACTTCAATTTCAACAGTATGCGGATCGGCAACACCATTGAAAATACCCGTTGCTTCTTCACCCTGTTCCTGATTGATTTCTTCTTTCACTTCTGTGCCTAAGGCTTCAGCATTTTCTTTTGTCTCCTCAGCTGCCTGTTTTGACTCTTCTTTCACTTCTTCAGTCGCTTGTTCTAAATCAGCTTCCGCTTCATTCATGGTCTCTTCCGTCTGTGCTTCTTCAGTTGTTTCATTTTCGTTTACCGTTTCTTCTGCTGGCTTTTCTTCTTTCGTTTCTGGCTCAGTGTCTGAACAGCCTGCAAGCACTCCTCCTGCAAGCAAGGCAGCACCCATCATCATTGTCATTTTCTTCATAATCATTTCCCTCCTGTTTCTGATATTTCTGCCTACATTGTAACATAATCGGAATTATTTTCTATTAATAAGCACAAACTGCATTAAATTTGGGTTTTATGACGGATGCGGGAAAGGTCTAATTGCCTAAAAACTCCTTCTTCTGACATTTAAAAAGATGACGCTAAGTCAGCGTCATCTTGAGATTTATTTACCTTCAAAAAATACTTCCATCATCCGTTTAAACTCATTTTCTCCTAGCTTTAAAGGTGGAATACCGGCTTTTTCAAGAAACGCTTGAGTATGACGGTCATCAAAATCTATCGAGCGGGACAAGTAAGAATGGAATACTTTCATTGGTTCGTTTAATGTTTGTTCTATTTTCGTTAATTCACCGCTGTAATCAATCGGCACGAGCGCAAGTTCATTCAGGCCGCTTGTCTCTTTAATCAATTTAAATATCTCTCCATTATTAGGCGGGTTGCTGTTAGTAATATGATAGATTCTGTCTTTTTCTGCATAGCGAGGCGCCGCTGCCAGCACATCGACCACGTAATTGACAGGAACGAAATTTGTATGGCTTTCCATCCCTCCAAGCAGCTTCACTTGGCTGATTCCGTTTAGTCTGCCTCTGTCGGCCATTTTTTTAATTAGTCCGACGGCTTTTAATAAGCCATATAAAGCAAATACCGTTTCTGCTTCTCCCGTTTCAGAATCGCCAACAATAATTGCCGGGCGGAAGATGCTGATATCAAGATTCTCCCTTTCTGCAAAGACGATATGTTCGGCGTGGCATTTACTTTCTTCATAATAGTTAACGAATGAACGGCTGCAGGAATGCAGTTCTTCATAAGCAAACGTCTCGAGTCCTAATGTATAAGCTGTACTTACATGAAAGAACTTTTTCACATTCAGTTCTTTAGCAAACTCCAGCACACGCTTGGTTCCTTCTACATTCGCCTCAAAGGTTTGCTCGCGGTCTTCCTCTTTAAAAGATAAATACGCGGCTGCATGATAGATAATATCTATTTGACCGAAAAGAGCGCTTCTCATTTCTTTTGATATGCCTAATTGGGGCTTCTCTATATTACCTATTAACGGATGTACATTCCGCTGTTCTTTTTCGGACAATTCATTAATAAAATGGCTGATTTTCTCTTCGCTTCGTACAAGCGGATATATTTCATGGCCATTTTCAAGCAAGGCTAACATTAATTTTTTTCCGACAAAACCTGTCGATCCTGTAATTATAATTTTCATTTGCTGCTCCTTTTTTTATGCTCAATAGCCTTATTATAAACGAATCAAACGGCGGTTGAAAATGAAGATTGCAGCTTTCTGCATTTTTTATATATTTCAGCCTATAGAAACGATATAATAATAAATTGTCAGATGAAATGAGGTGCTTTATTTGAAAAAAATGATTCATCCTGCGTTCGATCCATGGGAAGCGTATATGGATGTTAATGAGCATGGCCGCATGCTTTTATCTAATGTTGAATTTACTACGACAACTCTTTGCAATATGCGATGCGAGCACTGTGCAGTCGGCTACACGTTACAGACTAGAGACCCAGAGGCTTTGCCTTTTTCTTTAATCCAGCAGCGTTTGGAAGAAATTCCGCATCTGCGTGCTTTAAGCATCACGGGCGGAGAGCCGATGCTGTCTAAACGATCTGTGAAAAATTATGTACTTCCTCTCTTGAAATATGCACATGAAAGAGGAATCTATACGCAAATCAATTCTAATTTAACGCTCGACCTCGCGCGATATGAAGAGATTGCTCCTTATCTGGATGTTCTCCATATTTCTCATAACTGGGGCACATTAGAAGAGTTTACCGAGGTTGGATTTGCCAATATGGAACGAAAACCGTCACTTTCTCAGCGTGAAGCTTATTTTGATAAGATGATTGCCAACAGTAAGGCATTATCAGAAATGGGCGTACTTGTGTCCGCTGAAACGATGCTGAATAAACGCACGCTTCCTTATTTAGAATCTATCCACCGGCAAGTGGTAGAAGAAATGAAGTGTTTTCGACATGAAATTCACCCTATGTACCCAAGCGATTTCGCTAATGCACTAGAATCATTGACTCTCTCCGAAATGAGAGAAAGCATACATCAGTTGCTTGATAAAAGAGACCAAGATACCTGGATGCTGTTTGGCACGCTGCCTTTTTATTCTTGCAGCCCTTCTCAGGAAGATATCGGCTTATTAAAAAAGCTGTCTGCCGAGAAAAATGTAACCGTTCGGAATGATCCTGACGGACGCTCCCGTCTGAACGTCAATATTTTCAGCGGAGATATCATCGTTACAGACTTTGGAGACGCACCAGGCCTCGGCAATATTCAAACAAACACGCTGCAGAATGCCTATGAAACGTGGAATCAATCCAAACTCGCTTCTGAGCTAAACTGCCACTGTTCGAATGTGCAATGCTTAGGACCAAATATTTTAGTTAAGAACGCTTATTATCCAAACACTGACTTTATGAAACAGAAAGCTTTTGCTTAAGAAAACAAGCCAGCATATTTGCCGGCTTGTTTTCTAATTTTCTGCTGAATATTTTCTTCTCACCATTTTTTTAGCAATAAGGCCATGTGTCGGCGATAAGAAGAAGACGAGTGTAAAGATGACACCCGCTGCTGTTGACATCGAGCCCGCAATCGATACATTAAACCAAACTGCTGCGTAATAGCCAATAATGGCAGACATCACTCCAACCACTCCACTTAAAACTAACATGACACTTAATTTTTCTGTTAATAAATAAGCGGTCGCTCCCGGTACAATTAACATCGCTACAACTAATATCGCCCCCACACTGTCAAACGAAGCGACAGTTGACAGAGAAACCATCCCCATTAACAGATAATGGATAAACAGCACAGGCAAGCCGATCGCAGCTGCCATTGCAGGATCGAAAGAACTAATTTTCAGCTCTTTATAAAACAAGATGATAATTAATAGGTTCATACATAGAACGAATCCAAGCATCCAAACCGCTTTTGGCACGCCTTCTACACCAAACAGCGGCACAGTATCCCATGGTACAAACGTGATTTCACCCATTAACGCATGATCGACATCCAAATGGATATTTCCAGCAAATAATGAAATGAGCAATACACCAATGGCAAACAACGAGGTAAACACGACCCCTATAGAAGCATCAGACTGCACCCCGCCTGTATCAAGCAGCTGAACGAGAAAAGCGGTTAAAAGACCGACAGCTGCCGCTCCAACCAGCATAAAGATTCCATCTAGGCTATGGCTGATTAAAAAAGCGCCGACAATGCCTAACAAAACTGTATGACTGATCGCATCAGCGAGCATCGTCATTTTTCTTAAGATTAAAAAACAGCCGGTGATTCCGCAGGTTAGACCCACTAAGGAACCCGTTAGAATAATCCATGCCTCATAACTCATCGATTCGTCCCCCCAGCTGTTTCAGTCTGCTTCGTCCAGGCAAGTTCCGGACGAGATAAAAGAAATGGCGTTCTCCCTTGTTCTTCAAGCAGACTTTTGAGTTCCTGTTTGACACTTTCAGGCCAATCTTCTATGTCAGCACGCTGATTATAACTGATGCCGTGGCCGCTGAATTTTGTTTCATTCATTAAAAATACTTCCATGAGCCGATGATTATAAACGATTCTGTGAGCTTCCTTAAGCCCTTTATTTGTCAATTTCCACTCGTTATTTCCGGATGAATGCACCATCCCTTCTTGCTTCATCTTTCCCAAAACAGCTGCTAAGTGCTTCGGTGAGATGGAACGTCTAGCGGAAATTTCTTGAATGGAAAAAAACTTACCTGAATCATCTTTATAGTGATCTTCTGAAAGATTATATAGTGTAACAAATAGCTGCTCACGTGCTGTCACATCGCGCAGCTGGTAATGACGCCATGCCTTCATAAGCAAGCCCCGTTTAGGTGCAAACAAAAGGGAAATAATAAACATTCCCGTTGCTGCCAAGACAATCAGCGGCCCGGTTGGCAAGCCGTTCGCATACGTGCTGGCCATGGAACCGGCGGCACCTGAAATGGCACCTATCATTCCAGAAATAACCACCATGTGATCGAGTCGCTCCGTCCAATACCTAGCAGAAATGGCCGGCGTAATCAGCATGGCTGCCATTAATACGACACCAACCATTTGAATGCCAATGACTACTGCGAATGTAATCATGGTCATAAGTAATAGATTCAGTGTTTTAGATGGCAAGCCAAGACCTTGAGCGAATGCTGGATCAAAGGTCAATAGCTTCAATTCTTTAAACAGCAAGAAAGTAATCGTCAATAAAACGATGGCCGCGATCATAATCAGTTTGACGTCCTCACCGACCATGGAAGCTGCTTGCCCGAAAATAAAATCATTCAGCCCGCTTTTGTTTCCGGATGAACTTTGCGACACCTTTGTCAGCAGCACAATACCAAACCCAAAGAAGACAGAAAGCACTAACCCTATGGATGTGTCTTCTTTAATTCGAGAGTGTTTCGTAATGGCTTGAATACAATAGGTAGCCAACAATCCTGAAACAGCGGCGCTAATTAAAAATAGCGGCAGCGATTTTTCACCCGTTACTAAAAAGGCTAGACAGATCCCCGGCAAGGTGGCATGAGCCATCGCATCCCCTATCAAACTTTGTTTTCTAAGAAGTGCAAAGCTTCCAAGCACACCGCTCGCAAGTCCGAGCAAGAGAGAACCTGTTAATACCCACTGTATCGTCGCATCCATTGCACTCACCTCCCGATGTCGGCAGCTGTCGCTTTATTCTCTAGAAAGGCAAGACGGCCGCCGTAGGTTTTTTGCAGATTTTCTATGTTGAACACGTCTTCCGCCGGGCCCGAAGCTACAATTCTTAAGTTTAGCAGCAGCACCCAGTCGAAATATTCTTTTACAGTCTGAAGGTCATGATGGACGACTAGCACCGTCTTCCCCTGCCTTTTCAATTCATTCAGCAAAGAAATAATCGCTTTTTCTGTTGCCGCATCCACTCCAACGAATGGTTCATCCATAAAGTACACTGTGGCATCCTGAGCAAGTGCCCGCGCTAAGAATACCCGCTGCTGCTGACCGCCTGAAAGCTGGCTGATTTGCCGGTCGGCATAATCTTTCATGCCGACCTTCTCCAAACAATCCATCGCGTACTGAATATCTTCTTTTTTCGGACGCTTTAACCACCCGATATGTCCATACCTTCCCATTAACACAACATCAAGCGCATTCGTAGGGAAATCCCAGTCAACCGAACCTCGCTGCGGAACATAACCGATGAGCTTCCTTTGTGCTTTATAGGACTTTCCATAAATACTCACGTCACCAGAAGCAGTTGGAATCAAGCCTAGAATGGCTTTAATCAGCGTTGACTTGCCTGCTCCATTCGGTCCGATAATTCCCATTAGCTTTCCTTCTGGAACAGTAAAGCTTATATCTTGCAAAACAGGCTTCTTCTGATAGGCAACAGTTAAATTATTTACTTCTAACGGTTTCATAAAGCGCCCTCCCATTGTTTATTTTAAAGCGTTCACGATGGTATCAATATTGTGTTTAAACATTCCTTCATATGTGCCAGTCTCTGTGCCTTCTTCACCCATTGCATCTGAATACAGTTCTCCGCCCACTTTCACTTCATGTCCTCGATTCTCTGACCCCTGAACGACAGCGTTGATGGAACGGTCAGAAATGCTGCTTTCAATAAAGATCGCTTTAATATTACGATCGGCGAGAGTTTTCACTAATGACTGAACATCTTTCACTCCATATTCTGAATCGGTGCTTAACCCTTGCAGACCCATTACTTCTAATCCATAAGCGTCTCCGAAATAGCCAAACGCATCATGTGCCGTCACAAGTACCCGACTCTCTTTTGGAATCTGAGCCATTTGCTTTTTACCGTATTCATCTAGCTTCTTGAGTCTTTCAATATATTGCTGGCTGTTTGCTTTAAATTCTTCTTTATGAGCAGGGTCAGCTGTTGCCAAGCCCTCTTCGACCTTTTCAACCGCATAAATCCATAAACTAATATCAAACCAGACGTGTGGGTCATGAAGCTTGTCACCGCTTTTCTTCAATTTCTCTTTTGGAATACTTTCAGCGACTGCATACGTTGGTTTTTGTTCATTGACCTTTTTAAAAATTTCATTCATTTTACCTTCAAGGTGCAGCCCGTTATAAAAAATCACATCTGCTTCCGTTAATTTTTTAATATCTCCTTGAGCTGCCTGGTAAAGATGCGGATCGGTGCCCGGCCCCATTAAGGCTTCCACCTTTACATGCTCTCCCCCCACATTTTTCACAATATCGGCGATTTGAGCGATCGTCGTGGCAACAACAAGCTGTTCCTCCTTTTTCTTGTTATCTTCTGATGATGTACATCCTGCCAATCCAGTTGCTAAAATAACTGCTAAAAAAATTGTAATCATTCTTTTCATCGAAACATCCTCCTTTTTAACCTGCAGCCAATAAGTTTCCTAAGACCAACTTTTAGTCTAAAAATTTTTAAGACTGATTGTAATGTTAATATATGCAATGAGTTAGAATAGTTGAAAACTTTCTGCTTGCTATAAAAGTTTCCCTTACACAAAAAATAAAGCAGACCGCCACTTGTGTCAAGTATTTAAAAAGAAATAAGAAAAACGCCTCTAAAATTTAAACTGTGTCTAAATTTTAGAGGCGTTGTTTTCTTTAATTGAAAGATTAGATCTTCCATTTGCTTTTTATAATACCGGCTTCTCTTAACGTATCGTACACAATAACCACTGCTGGTCCTAGGAAAAAACCGATAAAGCCTAATAGCTTAAACCCTATAAATAAGCTGACCAATGCCGCAAGCGGCGAGATTCCCATATTCGTTGAGAATACTTTAGGCTCCAAGATTCGGCGCACGACGGTAATAATAATGAATAAGACGATCAGTCCAAATCCGAGAAATTGATTCCCTTGAAAGAAACTCACAACCGCCCAAGGAACTAAAATGGAGCCTGTTCCTAAGATCGGCAGAATATCAACAAATACGATAACAATAGATAATAGGACGGCATAAGGCACATTAAGAATTAATAACCCGACAAAAGCCATTAAGAAAGTGACGATGCTTAAGAAAATTTGCGCCTTGATAAATCCAACTCCAGCTTTGTTTAATTGACCGGTTATTAAATACAGCTTTTCTTTCGTTGACTCTTTTAAGTGCCGTTCCGCCTTATATTTCAGCCTTGAAAGTTCGAGACTGAATAAAAATACAGCAATAGAGTATACGAGAAACTCAATCAGGAACACAGGAATAGATGTTGCTAAGCCGAACAGTCCTTCTAAAAGGGACTGAAACATATTCGTTACAGATTGCAATGTGTTTTCTAAGGTTTGCTCAAAAGATTTGACAACATCTGGCGGCAAAGTTTTAAAATACTGTTCGAATGTTTTCACGAAATGCTTCAGAAAAGATTCATAAAAGTCGTTGGCAAATGAAGGTCCTTTCTCAGCTAATGTGACAATCTGATTGATGACTAAATTGACAAAAAACCAGATCAATAAGGCAATAAATAATAAATAGAGCAAAAATGTAACTAATACTGCTCTAAACCGAACCCATTTAAACCTTACCATAAACCATTTCACAGCATTTTCTAGCATAATAGCTGTGAGCAAGGCAAAAACAATTGGCAAGGTATATGGGATCGTATAGATAGCTGCGATTAAAACCGCGGCCACAAGAATCCATTTCTTAATCATTATTTTCCCATGCTCCTCGTAAATTACTATCTGTTCTTATTTATAATAATAAACTAAATTTTTCATAATAGACAAATTTTTATGATCATATAAGAAAGTTTTTTTCAGAAAATAATATTCCTTTTCTAATTATCCAAAAGGATGGTAAGATTAGATAAAAACTTTTTGAAGAAAAGCAATTGCTGTACATACTTGGTAAATATCAAACGAAAGAGGTGTGTATATAATGAAACAAAATACAGAAAAAGCAACATTTGCTGGCGGATGTTTCTGGTGTATGGTCAAACCCTTCGATCAATGGGAAGGCATTGAAAAAGTAATGTCAGGATATACGGGCGGCCATGTGGAAAATCCCACCTATGAAATGGTTAAATCAGGTCATTCCGGCCATTTAGAAGCTGTTGAAATAACTTATGTGCCCGAGCTTTTTTCCTATAAAGAATTATTAGAAATATATTGGCAGCAAATTGATCCTACTGATGATGAAGGCCAGTTTCAGGATCGTGGCAGTTCTTATAAAACAGCCATCTTCTATCACAGCCCAGAACAAAAAAAGCTCGCAGAAGAATCTAAACAGCGGCTGGCAGAGAGCGGGAAATTCAACAAGCCGATTGTGACGAAAATATTGCCAGCTTCAGCCTTTTACCCAGCAGAAGAAAAACATCAAGATTTCTACAAAAAGAATCCTGATGCCTATATGGCAGACCGCAATCAATCAGGCCGTGACCAGTTTATTGCCAAACACTGGCAGTCATAAGAAAAAATACCCCGGACGATCCAAGCTCCAGGGTATTTTTTCTTATGAACGGATTTTCGAACAGCAATTCACTTGGTTTTTACCCGACGTTTTCGATGCATACAGCGCTCTGTCTGCCCGTTCAAATAGATCTTCGCCTGTATCATTTGAGTCAGGAACGCATGTAGCCACCCCGATACTTACCGTCACGAACTGATTAACTGAAGAACCTTTATGCGGAATGTTTAAATGCTGAATGTTCATTCTTAATTCTTCCGCAGCCTGATAGGCCTCTGCCTCAGTTGCCCCAGGCAGGATCCAGGCGAATTCTTCTCCTCCATACCTAGCGGCTGTGTGTGCCGGTGACTTGACTAATGCGGATAAGACTTGCGCAATCTTTTTTAAGCATTGATCTCCCTGATGATGCCCGTAACTGTCATTGAACTGTTTAAAGTGATCAATATCAAATAAGATTAAACTGATTGGTGTCTGATTAACTAGTGCTTGATTCCATGATTCTGCGAGCTTAAGATCATATGAGCGCCGGTTATTAATACCCGTTAAACCATCAGACATGGATATGTTGTGCAGCATTTTATTCGCTTGTTTCAGCTGTTCCTCCGCCTTTTTTTGCAGGGTGATATCCCTGATTACACCAAGGACAGCTACCTCCCCGTTATAGTCAATAATCGACGTGTTCACTTCTGTTAAAATGACGCTGCCATCATTCTTTATAAATCGGTATTGGTTCGTGCTAATGGTTCCTTGAGATCCTTCGAAATTTCTTAAAAGCTGATGAGCCGCTTTGATTTTATCTTTTTCATGAATATAATCAAAAGCAGATTTCCCGAGAATTTCTTCTGTATTCATCACTCCAATAAATTCTGCTGCACGTTCATTAACAAAAACAATATGCTTCCGGTTATGCACGAAAACGACTTCTGGATAAAGCTCAATTAATTTACGATATCTCTCTTCGCTCGCCATCAATTCTTTTTCAGCCTGTTTTTGTTCAGTAATATCTTGAGCCACTCCAACCGCTCCTGCGAAACTTCCATTAGCCATAATAGGAGCAGTCATCACGCTTAATTCAACGATGGCTCCCGACTGATGGATAAAGCCAACTTCAAATGAAACCGCCTCTCCTTTTTTCAATTCGCTAGATAGCTCTTTCATTTTCACTAAATCACTTTTTTGAATAAACGTAGTATACTGTAAACCAATGAGCTGATCTGGTCTATACCCCACTATTATTCCTGTTCGTTCATTGACATCCGTAATTAAACCTTGTTTATCAAATGAAAAACTGATCCCTTGATTATGGTTAAAAAGAGTTCTGTATTTCATTTCATTCTCTTCAAGTTTTTCTTCGAGCTGTTTTTGTTCTGTGATATCTCGAAATACAGAGGTATATTGCACTGGCTGATTTTCTTCATTATAAACGGTGCAGATTTGTGTTTTTTGAATAAACAGCCTTCCGTCTTTGCGACGGTTGCATATTTCGCCTTCCCATACCTGATTGCTTTGGATATGATCCCATAACCTTTTATGAAACTCAGGTTCATGCTGATCCGACCTTAACAATTCAACTGAGCGTCCCAACACCTCTTGCTCGCGGTATCCTGTAATCTGTTCAAACATCGGGTTAACATATTCAATATTTCCATTAAGATCCGTGACAAGCACACCATCGCGCATATGATCCACGACACTTTTTGCACGCCTTAATTCTCTTTTTCTCCTATTTGAATCAGTGACATCGGTAAACGCAGCAAGGATCGCTGTTTCCTTATTCAATATAATCTTAGTCGCTCTGACTTTGACATCAATGACAGCTCCGCTTTTGTGAATATACTGGCTGTTTCTAATGTAGTATTCAGAGCTGTCCATGATTTCTAAGACTTTTTGATCAATAATTGAATCAGCATCTGTGGCTAAATCATACAAAGAAATCCTTCTCATTTCTTCTTCACTGTATCCGAAGATCTGGCAGAACCTTTCGCTCGCTTCAAGGAATTGTTTTGTTTCGGGATGAAAGGCACAGATCCCTTCCGTAGACTGCTTGACCATGGAACGGTATTTTAATTCGCTGTTTTTTAAATCCTTTTGCAATTGCTGGCTCTTTTTTAATTCTCGCCTTAAGCTGCGGCTTATTCTATTATTAGTCTTCATTTCAGTTAGCACGATCACTGCAAAGATTAAGCTGTAAATCATGAAAAATAGCAGATCAGCTGATTCATAGGCAGTAAAATAAAGCTCTCCCTGTTTGATAAAGAAGAACGAAAAGATCATCGCACTGCCTGACAGCGCCAATAATGTATTTTTCCACTCGCGATAGACTAAACTAAAAACGACCGGCATTGGAAGAGCGAATAAATTCACAAATTCAGGCGAAAAGAAATTAATCAAGGAAATAGCCATCAAGGAGAAAAGCGTAATCGCATACATGGTAAACGATTCTGACTTCTTCAAAATGATCAGCATGGTAATAATCAAAATGAGCGGAAAGGAAAGAAAAAATATGAATAGGGTGTCAGGTCCTCCCCATATATACCCATTGATGATAGAGACCGTAAATAATAGCACCCATAAGATCTTTACCATAAATATATTGCCTGAACGTATGGAGTTTTTTTCTATCATGGTCTCCTCTCTCCTTATAATCTTTTTCAGTTCATTCTATTTTACTATAAAAATAACAATAGATACTATTTATTTCCTTTTATTTATGCAGATTACTTGATATTATTTTTACTGCTTCCGCATCCTCTCCTTCAACGTTAAAAACCTTCCTTTATTTAGCAACTATCATCCGCTGCCTTCTTTAAATGAAAGATTTCGTATTTTAAATGATCTCATCTTCGTTATCGTTTATAATAGAAAGACCATTTAGGCAAACGCCGACCGGAATAGAAATTACTACTAAGCATGAAGTGCAGGGTGATTATTAAATGCCAAAAGAACATCATCAATCGAAAAGCGAAAAAGTGATCCATTACATAAAAAATAAAATTTCAGAGGGAGAATGGCCGATTGGACATAAGATTGCGAGCCAAAGGAAGCTTGCCGAAGAATTAGGCGTGAATCGGAGCACAGTCGTCGCAGCCCTTGAGCAGCTGAAGGAGGATGGGCTTTTAAAAGGAGTCATGGGTAAAGGAACGATTGTTATTAATAATACATGGACGTTGCTTGCTGCCATGCCGCAGCCGGAAACAAACGAAAAGCCCAAACCTTCCTTGCTTAAACTGAACCAATCAGACGAAGCAGAAGCATTCGAACCGGACACAGCGGAAGACTTCATTCAATTAAGCAAGGGCGAACTCGCTGAAGATATCTTTCCTGTTGATAATATGCAGCAAGTTATGATGAGGCTCGCTGGCAGCTTAGGCGCCTTCGGCTATGAAGAACCTAAAGGGTACTTGCCTCTAAGAGAAGCGATTAGCGCGTATATGAAACGGCAAGGAAAAGAAGTGTCCGCTGAATCAATTCTGATTGTTTCTGGCGCTTTGCAAGGCATCCAGCTTATTTCGGCAGGCTTATTGACCAGAGGCTCTTCTCTTCTCTTGGAAAAGCCCTCTTACCTATTTTCCATGCACGTATTTCAATCTGCTGGGATGACGCTCAAAGGCTTGCCGATGGATGAAGATGGGCTGATCCCGTCAAGCATCCCTAAACATATTGATCCTTCTGTTCCTGCTATTGTTTATACAATCCCTAGTTTTCATAACCCAACTGGCGTGCTGATGACTGAAAAACGGCGAAAAGAATTGCTTGATTTGTGTGCGAGTATGAGACTCCCTATCATTGAAGACGATATTTACAGGGAATTGTGGATAGATGCTCCCCCTCCTCCGCCTCTTGCCTCTTTAGACGAAAATGGAGATGTCTTATATGTTGGAAGCTTATCTAAAACATTGAGTCCCGGACTTAGAATTGGATGGATTGCAGGAGCAGAACCAGTCATCGAGCGGCTAGCAGAAATAAAGAGGCAAACAGATTACGGATCAAGCTCGTTATCGCAGCGGGTGGCTGCAGAATGGATGGCAAGCGGACTTTACGAGGAACATTTATCTTTTGTTAGGCAGCAGCTTAAAAAGAGACGAACGGCGGCAATTAGCATGCTTCAAACTCATTTAGGGGATCTCGCAGAATGGGATATTCCTTCAGGAGGTTTTTTAATATGGCTCAGATTAAAAGCGAATCGAAGAGTAAAAGATATTCACGCCAAAGCTTATCATGCAGGAATTCTCCTTAATCCCGGAAGCATCTATACGAATGAAGCGGTGCAAGCGATTCGATTATCATACGGCTATGCTTCGATGGAGGACTTTGAAACAGGCATCAAGAAATTAAAACAGATTATTTTAGACAGTCTTTAAAGCTGCTCTTATATAGAAGGTGATGGAATGGATTTTAAAATACATTATCTTTCATTTTTTGTGATTCATGTGGATGGCAAAGGCGAAGAAGCCTATAAGCGCGCCAAACATTATCAAACCATGAAAGAGGAAGAATACGAAGAAAGTCCGCTAAAAGATTTCCTGGATGGAGAGTTTGCCAAGATCGCGAAAAGGAAAGCAGACCGCCATCCACGGGCCGAGCAAGTCCCAACAAAGATCGGCTATTTCACAGCTGAACCCGGGCACGATTTAACATCTAACCCAAACTATAACTTGTTCGCGAAAGCTCGGCAGGCGTATACTGTGCTGGAGTTTCAGGAGGCAAGTGAACAATTCGCCTCCCTTTATTCCGAAACGAGTGCTGTTCGGGGCGGCGTGTTTATTGTGGCGAAAGCTCAGCCAAGAAAATACTTTGATGATTCATTTGTCTTTTTGCTGAAGTGTGATTTCGAACCGAAAGTTGCTTCTCTTTCAGATGACAACTCGCTCATTCGCCATGTAGAAATGGCCATTACAACGAAAAACATGAAATCGATTCAATACCCTCATATGCCTGAAGAAGGAATGGTCGAAGACTCTGAATTAAAAATTCACCAGGCTTCCCACGCCCGCTATTTCGAAGATTTCTTAAAGTATGTCGGGTACGAGCCGTCAATGCCGGAAGTTGTGAAAACACAAGTCATGGATATGGTAAGAGAACATGTCAGCGAGGCGTATGAAGCAGAAAGTTTAGAGATCGAAGAATTTGAGACAGAGATTGAACAGTGGGCAGCCAGTGATAAACGAGAACTTCAGGAACGGCTTGAAACTCATCAAGTCATGGAAGCCGCTGCTCATATTGTGGAGCATACACCAGATGCGGATTTTAAAATGAAGCTTGGAGAAACACAGATTAAAGGGCTGCTTGCTGATTTCGGGGAAAACATTCACTTAGCAAAAGTGAATGGACGATATGTAGCGGTGGTCGAAGCTGAATCTATTCTGTTTGAAAAAGGCGCTTCACCTGTGGAATTTCATAAGCCGGATGATCTGCATGCTTTAATAGAGAAGATTAGCAATAAGAGATATGAGTGATGAAATAAAAGAACTTTATATAAAAACCCAAGGATCATTGCACAAACGCGCAGTGATCCTTGGGTTTTTAGTTTACGCTAAAGTATGACCAGCGTTTTCACCGCAGAATGCCCGGCATGAGACGAAAATAAACCATGAAGATAGCTGCAATAAAAGGCTACCGCTTGGATAAATAATACCCTGCTGCTCCTAATAATGTTCCAAGTATAGCGCCTCCGAGTACTTCAGCCGGTTTATGGCCGAGAACTTCTTTGAGAGGATCAGGAGATTTTTCTTCAAATTGAATGGGATCATCTTCATGAATCTTATCAATTAATTCATCTAAATCGTTTACTTTTAATGTGAGTTCTCCCGTTTGCCTGCGAATTCCTTGGGCATCATACATGACAATCAAGCCAAAGACCACTGAAAGAGCAAAGTCAATGGTCGAGACGCCCCTCTTCATAGCTACATACGTAGCTAAAGAGGATACCCCTGCCGAGTGGGAGCTCGGCATTCCTCCCGTTGCCAACAATAAATCTGGCTTCCATTCTCCTGCATTTCTATAGTGTAAAGGAATCTTTAAAGCCTGAGCGATTCCGATACTTGATAATGAAATAATTAATCCACTATTCAAATGACTCACCTCCACATTATTTTGAAAAAAAGGGGCGGTTTTTATACTTTCGAAGCATAATTAATATACTGAAGATAAATACTCCACCTTTTCTAGCTTAGTACGTTAATTCACTTTTTTCAGGGAAATTAAACAAGAAAATGCAATGTTTAACGCTAAATTTCTCATGTGACTATACAGGACTTTTCCTTTGAAATAAGGGTAATAAGATACACATGAAGCAAATGGAGGAGGAATTATTATGGGAGAAGTAATCGTACTTATTCAAAAAGATTCAGAAGCTGACACTTCTTGGACAAACTTCTTTGTATCAGTGGCATCTGACCATGAATCAGCATTAAGAAACGCCATTCAAAAGTATTTAGCAGATGAAAAAGGCACTTATGAAACATTTAGCTGGAATGATGCCATCGAGAAAGTGCCGGAACATATATGGGAGGATCACGGACTGCGTCTCGTACATGATGGTGATTTTCTGAATGAATCGGCCGCTGAAGTTACAGTAGATGCCAACGAGTCATTACTGAATGGAACTGAGATGAATAATTAATTTTGTTCTTTCCTTGCAATCCGTCACCATGTCTGATATATTAAAGAAAGATTATTTTTGTTCGGCAAGAATTGAGCAAGGATAGTAATACAATGTGTGCAAAGCACACGAGGAGGAAACACAAATGGAACAAGGTAAAGTAAAATGGTTTAATGCAGAAAAAGGTTTTGGATTCATCGAGCGCGAAGGTGGAGACGATGTATTCGTACATTTCTCAGCTATCCAAAGCGAAGGCTTCAAGTCTCTTGACGAAGGCCAAGAAGTAACTTTCGAAGTTGAGCAAGGTCAACGCGGACTTCAAGCTACTAACGTTCAAAAAGCATAATATTAACCGACATATATAAAACAGACTCTATTGCAGAGTCTGTTTTTTTGTTATTTTTATTCTCTGTTTTCTTCATTATTAAAAATCAGTGCTTCGACTTTCACCTAACGGTTTATTTCTCTATTTTTTCAGCCTTTCCTTTCTTCTTCTCATCAGCAAACACCCATCCATAGTACCCTACCCAGAAAATCACAATGGGCACCAGCCATAAAAATGGAACTTGCGGAACATAGATCATAATAGCAATAATAGCAAAGAACGCCAGCGGCAAAAGCAAGAAATATTTTTTCCAATGCAAACCGATTCCCCCTTTCTTTCTATATTACCAAATAAAAAGTTAGAATATTTATAAAATAATATTTTTTACTGATTAAATGTGCCTCACCCTTTAAATCCTCATTATTTAGCAGTTCATATATAAAAAAACAGCCGGTCAATTAATGGCCGGCTGTTCAGCTAATCCTGCGTTAAGCTGATCTTGCATATGGTTTTTTCTTCAGCTGATTTAAAATTTGTTTCGAAATAGCTTCATATCCCATCGCGTTGGGATGTACGCCATCTGACGATAGATACTGCAAATGCTCACTGTTAATCACTTTGGTCGTCTCTACCACAATGGCCATATCCAGTTTTTCAGCGACTTCATAAATGTTCACATTCCACTTAGGCAGCAGCTGGTTAGCAAGTGTATATAGCTCATTTTTTTGTTTCAATGGATTATATAGTTCCAATAACACGATGGTTGCATTTGGATTCAATTCTCGAATTCTCGATGTGGTATTTGTTAAATTCTCCACAAATGTCGTTTGCATGTTTTCATAGATATTAATCACTTCTTTAGGCTCTGTGTCTTTAACCGCCTCAAGCACGTCATTTCCCCCGACATTGATTGTAATTAAATCCGCTTGTTCAATTTGCGTATCGAATTCCCCTCTTTGCACCAGCCGGTTTAATTCAGTGCTTGTCACCCCGAGGATTCCTTCGTTGTAAACAAAAACCTGCTTATCTGTCTGCCGCTCCAGTTCGTTTGAGAATTGGTAGACAAAACTTTCATTATCTTCTGAACCCATTCCTGAAATAATGGAATCACCGATCGCCAAATGATTCAGCTGACTTTTGTTTAAGCTAGTAAAATAATCAATATACGAAAATGACTGCTCGGTCGAGACAGGGAGAGACTTATTTTTCATTTTCTCAATTTGATATGTGGGATAATACAGCCAGCCAGAGACTCCGACAGCAGCAGAGATCAGTAAAAAGATGAATATTTTTAAGATTTTCATTTCCTTCTCCTTTGCTACTAAATCACTTTAGGTAAATTATTCGCACCTTAATTTACCAGCTATTTATCCACATTTTTAACTCTTTTGGCGATAAAAATACCTCATATAAATAAAAACATTCCCTCGTTAAAGGGAATGCTCTCATTAATTAATAGAAGCGATGATGCCTTCTTCGTCATCAAGAATGAGTTCGATTCCGGAATAAGGATCTCGATTCATTTCTGACTGCAGCCAAAAACGCACGGCTTCAATGATATTTCTCGTATTATATTCTATCTTTCGTCCATGGATCATCACTTCAGCCGAAAAAGGATCTCTTTCCTCATCATCATATATGAGTTCAACCTCTACTTCTTCCGGTGATATTTTCTTTTGATCAGCTGTATAGAGACAAATGGCATTGACTAAATCCTGTTCAGATGCTGTTAGCTTCTCCATGGATTGGCTTCCTCATCTTCTTTGCGTTTTTTCAGCAATGTAAACACCTTTCGAATCACAACGATCAGAGCAATAACGGCCAGAGCATTAATCATAAAACCAAGAATCGCTCCAAGGGCTCCCAAGTTTCCTAATAAACTGCCTAGGAGCAGTCCAGCTAGTCCCCCAAATAAAATCCCTTTCATTAGACCGCCTTTTTTGCTGGCAGCTGAATTATTTTTAACGGTGTCTTTCGAAGTCGATTTTTTGTCACCGGAATTGATTTGTGAGTTGTTGTTTTGATTAGTTGACGAGTTGTTGCTGTTGAAACTTTTCGTTCCTGACTTATACTTCTTGGCACTTGCCGTTTCATGCTGATCTTGAAGAAGCAATCCTCCAGCAGGCGTAAGCACCAATGCAAGTGTTAAAAATGCGGCTAAAAATTTTTTTACCATTAAATTTCGTTCCTCCAAAAAAAATAGATTTTTTTCATAGGCAGGACATTTGCCTATTGTTTATATACGATAAGTATCAGTAAAAGGTTTCATTTTTTTGTTTTTGGTATCGCTACATGCGTTTTTCAGACATTGAAATCAGTTCTTATCACTTTGAAGATGGGTATGTTAAAATAGGAACGTTCATTAAAGCATAGAGCATTGAAACACACTATTATTTTAAAGGATGGATTAAAAAAAATGAATATTAACCGCCATACGATTGAAGTAATTGAAGATCCATTTGAGCTTTTGACTGGGGATCGCTTTGAGCTGCGCCTTTACGCGGAAGTGGATGAAGAGGACGAGTTATATACGGAATCTGGATTTTATATCCGTGTGCTCTATTTAGTGGAAAATGGAGAAGAGAAAATTATTAACTATTTTCTACACGATCGAGCCACAGATGAAGTGTTGGATTTTGAACTTGAAGAAGATGAAATTACTGCAGTAGAAGAATATTGCAAAAGTGTGTACGCTGCTTTACCAGAAGAAGAATAATCATATAAATACCCCGCCATCTGCTGTATGCTGACTTGGCGGGGTTACTGATTGACTTCTGCTTGTAAATCCGTAATGATCACGTCCTTTTATTTAATTGGCTTTTTTATAGTATTCTTCTAGCTGTTCTTCTGTTAAATGATTAATAAAGTGATAAAAGTTGATTGATTCGATGCCAAGACTTTCACAAGTTTCCGTATAATATTCATAAGCTTCTCGATACATTCCCATTTTGTTTCCCTCCCTGTTATATAACAATTATTGTTTCTTGTTAATAATATATAACAGAAGAAATATTCTGTCAATACTTCTGCCCAAGATTCATGGGAATTTTCAGATTTTTTTGGCGATAGATAGATGAAGTCTGACGGCTCTGTACATTTTAAAAACTTACAGCTGATTTTCACAGCAGGATGCTTCGCTTTCTGCGATACGTGCGGTAATACCCCAGGAGTCTCGCACCTTTCCTATCAACGGGATTCATCTTATACTTCCCTTAAGTTAAATAAAAACCCAGAAATGTTCCAAATAATTTACGAAACATTCCTGGGTTTGTTAGTTAAGATGAAGTTTTGCAGTACGATCCGATTATTTTCATTCTTTACATATAGCCTATTTTCTTCGCTTCATGCGCAAGTTCTTCACGAAACTTTGGATGGGCAATTTCAATTAAAGCTTTTGTACGCTCACGGATTGTTTTTCCGCGAAGTTTAGCCACCCCATTTTCCGTGACCACATAGTCCACATCATTTTTAGACGTAGTGACCGGCGCACCTTGCGCTAAAACCGGAACAATCTTAGAGATTTGATCTTGTTTAGCTGTCGAGTGAAGACAGATGATCCCCCGTCCTCCTTCTGACATTCTTGCAGAAATGCCAAATTCCGCTTGTCCGCCTGAAGAAGACCAATAGAGAGGACCTACTTTTTCAGAGTTGCACTGACCGAGGAAATCCACTTCCACTGTGGCATTAATCGTTACCATTTGCTTAATTTGAGAAATTCGGCATATATCATTCGTCTGGCTCACTGGCAGCATAAACACATCTTCATTCTGGTGGAGAAAATCATACAACCTTTGTGTGCCGAATGCGAAAGTGGCTGTCGTTTTGCCAGGGTAATCTGAGCGTCCAAGATTAGAAACCGCTCCGCTTTTATAAAGATCAACTAATTTATCCGGAATCATTTCTGTAAAAATGTTTAAGTCTCTGTGATTTCCTAACGAGTTCATTACTGCGTTCGGGATGGAGCCGAATCCAATTTGGAGACTGTCTCCGTCTTTAATCAGATCCGCGATATACTGGCCGATTTTTTGATCTTTTTCTGTTATAACCGGTGTAGGCGCCTCTAGTAAGGGCTGGTGATTTTCAATTAGCGCATCCACTTCTGAAATATGAATTTGATTCATTCCGAATGTCCTCGGCATATGCTGATTGACTTCGAGCAGTACGGTTTTAGCTGATTTGATCAATCCAGACGTATAATCGCAATTCGTTCCTAAAGAGAAGAATCCATTCTCATCCATCGGTGAAACGGTAGCCATAATCACCCGCTGCTTCGTTATTTCAGGAAGCAGTGTAGCCAAGTCTGAAAAGTGGTTCGGAAGCAGATCTACTTCCCCATCATGAAATGCTTGACGATCGCCTTTCGCTAAAAACATGGAAACCACTTTAAGCTGAGATGGATCTTTTTTAATAAACGGCCTTGCTGTCAGCATTTGATATAAGCGGTTATCCTGCAAGTCATTTCTATTTTCAAGCGCTTCCAATAATGCCGGCGGTTCTCCTGGAATCAAAGGGACAATAATATCATCCCCTGCTTCAATTTTGGCAGCCGCAACTTCTGCGCTTACTAATTTCTCTTTATATTTTCTCTCACTCGACATCTTCCACACTCCTCTATAGTGCAATCCTCTTGCTGCAACTAGCGGCAGTTTGCCGTTTAAGTTTATACCTATTTATCATATACGGTTCACTCTGCCTGTCAAGAGGATACTTTATTATTCAATTTTTTCTAAAAAGAGTCAATTTGTGCTTCACAAATCATCAAACCCATTGGCTTCGCTCGTTTTTGTATACGCCCGAGACTTTTGTTCAAAGAAGTCTGTCTTGCCAAGGTCCACTTCTTGATAAGCAATAATCCAGCGCATCGGGTTTGTGCGAAAGCCTTCATATGGTGCTTTAAATCCCATCTGCTCCGCGCGTTTATTCGCCATAAATCGAATATAGTCACTCAACTCATTCATATGCAACCCTTCAATTTTATTCCCAATAATAGACTCTCCCCACTCCATTTCAAGTTCAGCCGCTTCTCGAAATGCCTCTGTCCCAAACGACTTTAATTCTTCTGTATCATACTCGGGATTTTCGGCTAAAACTTCTTTAAATATTTTTTCAAAAATCCCTACATGAATTTGTTCATCTCGATTGATGTAATTAATCATCGTACTTGTCGCCACCATCTTTTGGTTTCTTGCGAGATGATAGAAGAAAGCAAAGCCCGAATAGAAGAACAATCCTTCTAAAATCACGTCGTAAATGATCGATTGCAGGAAGTTTTGAACAGTTGATTCTTTTGCAAAAGAAGTATACCCTTCTGTCACAAAGGCATTTCTCTTCTGTAAAATGGGATCATGCCTCCAGTAATTGAACACCTCATCTTGAACAGCTTTATCGGTGACACTAGACAGCACATAACTATAGGAATGATTATGAATCACCTCCTGCTGAGCAAGAATAATCATCAGCGCCTGCAGGCTAGAGTCAGTTAAGTAGTCGGCCGCTCTCGAAGCATAATCCGTTTGAATGCTGTCTAAAAGCGCCAGCAGTCCAATAATCTTTAAAAAGGATTCCTTCTCTAAAGAATTCAATTCCGTAAATTGCTGGCGGTCCTTTGACATATTGATTTCAAATGGGGTCCAAAAATTTCCGAGCATCCTCTTATAAGTGGGATACGCCCATTTAAACCTGACATCATCCCAGTTTAAAATGTTTGAACTTTCCCCATTCACAATTCCCGTCGACCGGTTCGGTGCTGTAATATCCACTAGCTTTCTTTTCATTAATTCCATCTTTTTCACTCCTTCTTATGAATGACAGCTTTCACAATCATCAATTTCTGATCCTGAAGTGGATCTGACGTAATACGTGGTTTTAAGCCCTGAGATCCAAGCATCCATATGCAAAGCTAATAAATCCTTGGCTTTTATATCATTTTTCACATACAAGTTAAAAGAAATCGACTGATCAATATGGCGCTGACGCTTGCTGTTTTGCTGAATGCTCCAATGCTGGTCAATCAAAAATACCTGCTTATAGTACCAATGAGTAGCTGAATTTAAATCCGGAGCTGTCACAGGAATCTTGTAATCTCGTTTTTCCTCCATGTACTCTTTGCGGAAGATCGGATCAATGCTCGCGGTAGACCCTGCGATCAGTGAGGTCGACGAGTTTGGCGCAACTGCCATTAGGTAGCCATTTCTCATCCCGTTTCTTTTCACCTCAGCCTTTAGCTGCTGCCATTGATCCGAATCATATTGCCTTTCGTTAAAATATTCTCCTGTTTCCCATGCTGAGCCTGTAAATACAGGGTAGGCACCTTTTTCTTTCGCAAGTTCCATGCTGGACTGGATCGTTAAATAGGCGATTTGTTCGTATAATTCATCACAGTATTGCACCGCTTCTTCCGTCTCCCAGCCGATTTTCTTTAACGCCAGCAAGTGCTGCCACCCGAACGTGCCTAAACCAATCCCGCGGTATTTCTTATTTGTCACCTCTGCTTGTTTCACTGGAATGTCATTTTTTTCTATGACATTATCAAGCATCCGGACTTGAATGGGGATCAGCCTTTCCAAAACCCCGTCACTTACCGCTCTAGCCAATGAAATAGATGACAAGTTGCACACGACATAATCACCAGGAATTTTCGTTGTGATGATTTGTCCGTCATTAATAATTTCTTCCTGCACAGAAGTTGCACTCATATTCTGGGCAATTTCCGTACATAGATTGCTTGCATAAATAATTCCTTTATGATGGTTGGGATTTTGCCGATTCACTGTATCTCTGTAAAACATATAAGGGGTTCCCGTTTCAAGCTGTGAGATCATTATGGCTTTCATAATATCGATCGCCGGCACCCTTCTTCTGCTTAAAGAAGGGTGATTGACGCAGGCTTGATAGTTTTCTCTAAACGTCCCTTCTCCCCTTTTTTCATCAAAGAAATCCTCTAAGGAAAAGCCCATTGTCTCTCTTACTTCATGAGGATCAAACAAATGCCAGTCTTCCCTAGCTTCAACGGCTTCCATGAATAAATCGGGCACTGATACGCCTGTAAATAAATCATGCGTGCGCCTTCTTTCATCCCCATTGTTCAGTCTTGTTTCTAAAAACGAAAAGATATCTTTATGCCACACGTCCAGATATACCGCAATGGCACCTTGCCGCTGACCGAGCTGATCGACAGAAACAGCTGTATTATTCAATTGTTTCATCCACGGAATGACACCCGAACTTTTGCCTTTAAACCCTTTAATACTGCTTCCCTGGCTGCGGATTTTCCCAAGATACATGCCGATTCCCCCGCCATTTTTGCTCAAATTCGCGGCGTCTGTATTCGCGTCAAATATCCCTCGCAAGCTGTCTTCTACTGTATCAATGAAGCAGCTGGATAACTGGCCATAGGATTTTCCTGCATTCGCAAGTGTCGGAGTCGCCACCGTCATATACAGATTAGACAATGCCCAATATGCCTCTTTCACATATTCCATGCGTTTAGAAGACGGCTCGTCCATCATTAATGTCATCGCAATAATCATCCAGCGTTCCTGTGGCAATTCAACTGTCTGCTTCTCATAAGTTTTAGCTAAATACCGTTCGTTTAACGTAATGATTCCGATATAGGTAAACAACTGATCCCTTTCAGGACACATCTCTGATTCAAGCAATGAAATTTCTTCAGGTGAGTATGATTCCAATAATTTGCTGCTATAGATTCCTGCTTCTGTCAAGAGCTGAATCAAGTTAAAGAAATGGCCATATCCATTTGCTTGATTTCTTACAGCTGAAGCCTTGTCATATAAAGAATTTAAATACAATTGAGCGGCTACATACGTCCAGTCCGGTTCTTCAGCCGATATTTGTTCTACAGCTGATTGAAGGAACAGCTGATGGAGCTCTTCTTCGGTCCAATCTTGTTTTGAGGCTAGAATGCGCTCTACTTTCTCTTTCCACATTTGTGTGCTTATGTTTAAATCCTCTCGTTTTAATTGCTGAATAGCTGTTTCAGCCAGTTGATGGATAGTGTTCAACAATTTGAATCCCCCTTATTACTTTCTTTTTTTAAAATAACAGTTTACTAGATCTGCTCATTCATGATTCATTTCGGTTTGAACACAAAAAAAGCCATCGATCCGTATGAAAGCGGAAAGATGGCGAAGAAGATCAATTATCATTTAAAATAACCTACTTTACAGAATCTATATTTCTGCATAATCAAGGTTATTATTAATCAATTGTTTCCCTCACGCTATCTTCCCAACTCCCGAAGAAGATTAAACGCATGAAAAAAGGCAGGTCTCCTGACTTATGCTTCACCCTCCCTTGGACCCTTCCCGTCATTAAGACAGTGGATATGCCCAGGTTGTCAGCATTTACAGTTGCGGGAACAGTTTTGGATTTTCACCAAATTCCCTTTTAAGCTTCCATAGCACCTTTTAACCGGTTTACTAAATATAGATGTTTAATTGTCATAACACACTAAATATTGTGTCTCACTCATTATAGTAAAAGAAATCTACGAATGCAATCCTTCTTTTCTATCAAGCCAGACTTTATTTTAGAAATCAAAATGATCAGGATCTGGACCGATGCGATCGTCTTCATTCAATCCTTCAATTGCAGCCATTTCTTCATCAGTCAAAGAAAAATCAAACACATCTGCATTTTGTACAATTCTGTCTTGATGAACAGACTTCGGTATCGTCACAATTCCATTTTGCAGATCCCAGCGTAAGATCACTTGTGCTGCTGTTTTGCCATATTTATCAGCCATTTCATTTAATAAAGGCAGCTGCAGCAGCTTCCCTTGGCCAAGCGGAGACCATGCTTCTATTTGGATATTGTTCTCTCTGCAATACTCTCTCAGCTCTTTTTGTGATAATTTCGGATGTAATTCCACTTGGTTGACCATTGGCTTGATTTCACAGTCTGCCATCAGATCATCTAAATGATGAGTTTGGAAATTGCATACGCCAATTGCCCGCACTTTGCCTTCTTTATAAAGCGTTTCTAGCGCTCTCCACGTTTCTTTATATTTATCTTTGACCGCCCAATGGATTAAATATAAATCCAGGTAATCAGTATCTAATTTTTTCAGGCTTGTTTCAAATGCCTGCAATGTCGATTCATATCCTTGATCGCTATTCCACACTTTTGAAGTTAAAAAGATCTCTTCACGAGATACTCCAGATTCTTTTATTCCTTGTCCGACACCTTCTTCATTGTCGTAAACCGCCGCTGTGTCAATGCTGCGATAGCCTGATTGAAGCGCCCATTTGACAGAGTTGACGACCTCTTCTCCATCTTTTGCTTGCCAAACTCCAAGTCCAAGCCAAGGCATGCCAACTCCGTTAGATAATTTCGTTTGATCTTGTAAATGCGCTGCCATCAAAAAAACCTCCTCTATTTTCCACTTATTAATTTACTATTATTTTCGTATAACAACAAATAATTTGTCTTTTCGTAAAGATCGCTGACAAACAAATAGAGCAGCCTTATTCAGCTGCCCTTATTTATCTCACAACAATTTCATCTTCATCTGTAGGGTCTACGGATTGCTTTATATCGACGATCGTCCGCAGAAACGTTTGGTTCTCCTCATCTGTAAGAGGGTGGTCTTTCGGTAGCTCCATTTGAAAAGGAAGTCTCTTTTCTTCGTCCACCTCGATATTTCGATGAACATCAAGTACAACCTCTTTAATTTCTTTGTCATGATAAGAGAAGTCGCTGTCTTCCCGCACTTCTTCATATCGAAGCAAAAGCTGCAGTGTCACCTTGCTGATCGGCTCTTCAGCCTGGCCTCCGTTGATCACTACCTCCCCTTCAATTAATTCTCCCGGTTTCACTTCAGACTTAGGTATAATCGTGTCTACTTTCACACTGCCAATTCCGATACTTGATAAAAAATCCTTCCACATATAAGTCATCCTTCCAGTCGCAATCTAATGTTATGTTTTCCATTCCCTTCATTTTTACTAATTAATCTTTCTTTTTGACCCTATTTTAACTGCAATTAAAAAAATTATATCTTGAATTTTGCACATATTGTATTTAAAAAATAAGCTGTTTCATAAGTGTTCTTATGAAACAGCGATTTTAAAATTCTTTTTGAAAGAAAGGCAAGAACCATTTAACCCCTCTTTTATTGACAGGCCACACTTTCATGTCGGCAACTAAGTGACTGGCATATCCAGCAACCGCCGTAATAAAGCTTCCTTCTAAGTGAACGGATTGTTCAAAGTGCCATCCAATGAAACCAAAACAGGCCACTCCGATGATCGAATGGGTTAACGTTCTGTGTGATAAAAAGGATGAAACCGCTATAAATACACTCAGAAGCATGACCCATACCACATTCGTCTGCCAGCCGATATAAAAGAGAAACACACCTGTTAAGAAAAGCATCGTTCTTTGTTTGATAAATAAACGCGGCAGCAATAGTAAACAAAGTCCAATGGCAATTCCAGCAGACTGCATAAATCCGCTCTTTTCTAAATAGCTGTAAATACTTAATAAAATGCCTGCTGCTGAAAAAAAGGTAATCAGCCACTTTTTAGATACTGTAATTCGATTGGAGAGCTTACCGTTAACATCTAAGTCTGGCGCTAAGCCAGAAAGCGCTCCGAGCCCCACTAACGATACAGTTGAAAATGGATCGGTATGTAAATAAACAGCAGCCCCAAGCCCTGCAGCTGCTCCGATCGTTAAATGGGACGATCCCTTCATTGTCATCCTTCCTTTCTTATCAACTTTTACCATTATAACAAACAAGCGTTCTTATTACACACAAAAAAAGAGCATTTACCTCGTCTCCCCCATAGTCCAGCTAACAAGACATAGAATGGAGACAAAGAAATGCTCTTTTAAGATTTTTCAGAAATTTCTAAAGAAGCGCTTGCTGCTTGGGGAGATTTGGTCGATAGATAAACTCCTAAAACAACAAATATACCACCCGCTGCCTGGTACCAAGCCAAATGCTCTCCGACAAAAATCATGGCAAAAATAGAAGCAAACAAAGGAATAAAATTAAGGAAAATTCCTGCCTTATTCGGGCCAATTTCGGCTACCGCTTTATTCCAAGAAGTAAAAGCAACGACAGAGGCAAAAATGCCGACATAGCCGATTGCGCCAATAGATGAAATAGACCAGTGAATGTCTTCGCCATAAACAAACAATTCCCCTAAAGACAAAGGAAGCAAAAAGCAAATTCCAATCAGCATGGCTGCCCATAATACACTATAGCCTGGCAGCTGCTTAGAATAATTCTTTACTAGAATTGAATAAACACTCCATAAAACCACAGCGGCCACGACCATTAAATCGCCTGCATTAAAGGCAAGTGAAGTTAATATCGTCCATGATCCTTGCGTTAAAATGAAGAATACTCCACAAATAGAAATAATCGCGCCGATCAGCTGATTTTGATGAAGCTCTTCTTTTAAAAATAGAAATGAGAGCATAAAAATAATGATTGGGGTAGATGAATTGACAAGCGACGCATTGATAGAAGTCGTATAATGCAAGGCAATGTATACAAGTGTGTTAAAGCCTGCAACACCCGTTGCGGCCATCACAAATACAATCTTCCAATGTTTTTTTACTAGCGGCCAATCCGCTTTCAGCCTTTTTCGGACAAAGGGGTAAAAAAACACAAAGGCTGTGCACCACCTTAATAAGGATAAAGTGACTGGAGGAATATCAGAGGCCACCGCTCGTCCAACAACAAAATTCCCGCCCCAAATAATTGTTGCCAATATTAACAGTACATATGGAGATTTTGCATTCAAATTAACTTCACCTCTTACTAACCCATTTCTCTGTAATTATGTAGAAAATCGTTCCAGAAGTAATATATGAAAACCCGCTAATCAGCGGGTTTAAATTACTTTTGTTCAATGACTTGCAAGAGCCAGTCTTGAACAGATTCTATATATATAGCTGGAATATCCATCTCAGCGAGCACCGTGCCTTGGCCAATAATCTTTAACACTGGCACTATAGCAGGTTTTTTAGGATTCATAGAATAAACAACTGTATCAATATGTTTGATTGGTATGCGTACATTCGTGATTAGGCCTTTACTGACTAAATAATTATTCTCGGCCTTAATGCAGTTCTTCTTCCACAGATACTCTTGATCTGTCACTGTACAATCCAATTCAAATGATTCGTTATCCGTTACGATCGCCATGCTTAAGACCCCTTTTTTTATGATAGAACTTTGACTTTTACTAAGGTATCAGCTTCAATCGATTTTGTAAACAAAAAGATGATTAAAATACAAAGCCCCTCCATTATCGGTCGATACTTTCGGTTAAACCACTCGATAATGTAAGGGACTTGTAAATTCTAATTATACATTGATCAGTTGACTTGCTGCTTTCATGGCAGCGCCTTCTTCAAATGCAAACCCTTCTTCTCTAAGAACATCTTCTAGAGCTGCCAGCATATACGTCACATTTTCCTGGCGAGCGTTATAGCCCATCAAACCGATACGCCAAATTTTCCCTTTCAGATCTCCTAAACCTCCGCCAATCTCTAAGTTATACTTTTTCAATAATTGGCTGCGCACTTTTCCATCGTCAACCCCTTCAGGAAGGACAACTGATGTAAGCTGAGATAAGCGATACTGTTCTTCAACTAACAGTTTTAGACCCATTGCTTCCAATCCCGCATGCAAAGCATCACCATATGATTTATGGCGAGCATACACATTCTCAAGACCTTCATTGACAATCAGGCGCAAAGACTCTCTTAAAGCATAGAGCATAGAAATCGGTGCTGTGTGGTGGTAAAAGCGTTCGCTGTCTTCACTCCAGTAAGCTTGGATCATGGAAAGATCCAGATACCAGCTTTGCACCTTTTGTTTACGGCGAGACATTACTTCCATCGCCCGGCTTCCCAGTGTAACCGGCGCAAGCCCTGGGGGAGCACTTAAACATTTTTGTGTGCCGCTGTATGCTGCATCGACTCCCATTTTATCAATCTCTGTCGGACAGCCTCCAAGGCTTGTGACCATATCACAGACCAATAGAGCATCATGCTCATGAACGATGCGGCTAATGTCTTCTAGCGGCTGCCGTACGCCTGTCGACGTCTCCGCATGAACCAATGCTACAAGCTTAATATCCGTATTTTCTTTTAAGGTCTGTTCAATGTCTTCAGGTTTGATAATACTGCCCCAAGGAGCTGTTACTTCAATGACTTCTGCCCCGCAGCGTTCAGCGACATCAACCATTCTTTGGCCGAATAATCCATTAACTCCTACGATCACCTTGTCTCCCGGCTCTAATAAATTAACAAAAACCGTCTCCATCCCCGCGCTGCCGGTGCCGGACATGGCCATTGTCGCTTTATTTTCAGTTTGATAGACTTGGCGAAGCAAATCCATCGTTTCGTCCATTATTTTTAGAAAGTGAGGATCTAAATGTCCTACTAATGGAGTTGCCATGGATTTTAACACATGAGGATGAACGTCACTTGGTCCTGGTCCCATTAAAATTCTTTTAGGCGGCATTAATTCGTTAATCATATGTATATTCCTCCTTTTCCGCTATTATATCATGTATATGGAAGGGAATGACAAGCGATAAATTTTATAATTCAGACTTTTATCAGGAAAGGAGAAGGAGTTGAGGAAGCAGTTATAACTAACAATACACATAAAAAAAACGAGGAGGGCCTCGTTTTCAAAAATAGAATTATATCGCTTTCGCTTTTGTTTTTGTTTTAGCTCTTGCTTTTATATGAACACGGGGATTTTGTTCTTTTAAACTTTTGATCAATCTCTTCGTATTTTTCATGACGAAAAGGTACGATACGTTTGACCTTGTAAAAACTGCGATATGCTTCTGTTTTCCAACGATTTTCTCGGCTGTCTGTTTCAAAGTTGATTGTCTCACGATTTGGTCCATCTCTACGACTTCGACAATATCGGACATAGGAATTCTCGTCTCGCTGAATCCAGTATTGACGACTAAGAATCCATGATCTATTGAATATCCAGAATAATGTTTTCTAATCAAATAAACGGATAGGGCTGCGGCTGCGATCGCAAGTAAAAACAGCTCCATGGGTACACCTCCTGCTGCTATATTTTTTACTTTGCAGTTAAATTTTATTTAGTCTGCTCCCTATTACTCTACCCGTTTTTTTGGTTTTTAGCCGCTTAAATTTAACGATATTTATTAAAGTTTTTTGTCTGTTATTTGATCATTTTTAATTGTAAAAATATAAAGCGCTTTATTCAGCCTTTTGGCTTTGTTTAATCTTTTCTCCTGCGGCTTTCCCCGATAAAAAAGCACTTTCAACTCGAGAACCGCCTTGGTCGTCAGGAAATAAAAACGCATCACCTGAGACGAATAAGCTGTCATCGTCTCCAATTGTTAAAAATGGCTGTCTATACAAATGTTTCGCTTCTGAGTACTTCCACCTTTTCAGCTGAACGGATTGAATATCAGCTCTGTCTATTGAAGATTCCGTCTTCTTAATTATTTGTTCAACTATTTCTTCATCATCCTCGTTAAAGTGCTGATTCGACCATTCCGCCGTCATGTATACCGTTAGGATCGGTTTATCCGACATCCCTTTCGTCATGTGATTGACCATTCGATCTACACCGCCTGCAAGATTCTCTTTCAGAAAACCTGTTTCATTCCACTTCGGAGAATGTTTCATTTCTGCCAGTAAGACAAGGCAAGTATGGAACTTTATATCGTCTAAACGTTTAAAGCCCTGTAAATTTTCAAGCTCGCTATTTTTTAAAAGATCTGCACTTTGCGGAGCCGGCGCTGTTAAGATGACCGCCTTTGCTTTAATGCCTATAGGCTGTATCAGCCATCCCTCTTCTATCGACTCAAGAGCGGTCACTTGCGTATTTAACTTTATATCCATTCCTTTAGATAGCTGTTTAGCTAAATGATTCATGCCTTCAATAGCCATGTATCTCGGATGGTCTTCTCCGAACCATTTCTTGACCCAGCCCTTTTCAAGCCACTCATCCACTTTTTCCTGCAGTCTTTCTGAACGGACAGTAAAAAACTGCGCGCCATGGTCCGCTTTCCCGCTGCCGATTCTTCTTGTCGCGAGCCTGCCGCCTACACTTCTGCCTTTATCAATGAGTAATACACGCTTTTTAGCCTCTATCAGTTCTTCTGCTGCTGAAATCCCCGCTAATCCCGCCCCAATAATCACTGCATCATATAGTGTTTCCATCATCCCACTCCTATTTACCGTTTATTTAAACCATATGCGTTCAGTCACTCTTTGACAACTGTGGATAGGCTCGAAACATGTTTAAGGCATGTGAAAAAAGTGAATAAATGTTAAGAGGGTGAGCATAAAAATGTAGATGCAGTCGTTCTCTAAGGAGGATGAATATGGAGAATAAAGAAATGAATAAATTACTGTTGCGTTTGAACCAGCTAGAAGAAAAGGTGCTGGAGTTAGACGATAAACTTCAAAAAACGCAGCATGACTTAAAAGAAATGAAAAAGGAAAACCTTAAATTAATGAAGTAATACAAAAGCCGGGGATTGGATATTCCCCGGCTTTTGTATGGTTTATGCTTTAATAGATGAATCCTCTTTTGCAGTTGTCAGTGAACGCCATGCTTCTATTACTAATACAATGCATAGAACGAAAAGAATAAAAGAAGCACCTGCCAAGAAGTAATTGCCTCCTGCAAAGTTCTTCTGCATAAGCACAAGCAATGCCGATAACGTGACTATGAACATGAAGACCATCGGAACAATGGTAAACCAGGCTTTGACTCCTGTTTTAATCAACCATACACTTACCGCGAGCAAGGCGATTGCGCCAAGCATTTGATTGGCTGAACCGAACAGCGGCCAAACTGAGCTCCATGTACCTGATAAAGCTAGCGCGCCAGCACCGGTCACTATAGTGACAGTAGCAACATGATTATTAGAAAATACCTCTGAACGGTTCTCTGCAAATTCTTGAACCGCATACTTCCCTAGTCTAGTTGCTGAATCTAAAGTGGTCATTAAAAATGCAGAAGCTGTGAGTGCTGTGAAAGTAACAGCAGTTACCTCCGGAATCCCCCAGTGAGACATAAAGAATCCAACACCCGCAGAGAATGTGCCAATCGGTCCGCCCAGTTCAGTCATACGTGCCGCAAATTCAGCTTGTGATAAATAAGCAACCGCACCGATCGCGATAATGGCCAGGAAGCCTTCTAACAGCATGCCTCCGTATGTGATAAAGCGGCCATTCTTTTCATTGTCTAACTGCTTTGCTGTTGTTCCGGACGATACAAGAGAATGGAACCCTGATACGGCACCGCAAGCGATCGTAATAAAAAGTATAGGGAACATAAATCCTAGCGTTTCATTGTGAAATCCAGTATAACCAGCCATTTTAATGACAGGATTAGCTAATATGATACCTAAAGCTGCTCCGGCAATCATGCCGTAAAGTAAAAATGAATTTAAATAATCCCGAGGCTGCAAAAGCATCCAGACAGGCATAACCGATGCCAGGTAGGCATATAATAATAGAATTGCTACCCACGCCCCGCCGCTCAGCTGAAGAGGAAATTGAATACCCATCCAAATACTAAAGACCATGGCAGCAACGCCAATCACACTGGCAAGTACAAAATTCATTCGAAGCTGGTTGACTAAGAATCCAAACACCATCGCAATGCCGATAAATAGAACAGAAGCAGTAGCGGCTTCTGGAACTGCGACAAATGTATCCCTTACCAAGATGACAAACACGCCTACTATAAGCATAAGTGTCGCAATTGAAAAGGCTAAAAATAACGTTTGTCCGCGTTTGCCCATATATTCTTTGATAATTGTTCCTACAGATTGTGCACGGTGGCGAATCGAAGCTTGAAGCGAAGCATAGTCATGTACGCCTCCAATAAAGATGCTCCCGATGATGATCCAAATGACAGCCGGAATCCATCCGAATACCACCGCTGTGATCGGACCAACAATCGGACCTCCCCCTGCGATTGTCGCGAAATGATGCCCTAGTAAAACCGGCTTTTTAGCAGATACATAATCCACGCCATCAGCCATCGTAACGGCTGGCGTCGGCCGGTTAGGGTCTACCCCGAGCTTCCTATCTAAAAATTTTCCATACGTAAAATAAGCAATGATAAATATAATACCGGCTATAGCTAATAATGTTAATAAGCTCATTGACTTTCCTGCGCCGATAGCAACGGATATTTTTCACTTATAGCGCGCACCTATCTGTAAACAGATGCCGCATATTTGAAATCCTGTCACTTTTTTAGACGGTTCGCAGGAATTCACCTCTTTTCTCAATAAATTATTGTGCCATCATATTTTTTTGATTTTTCAGTTTTTTATAATTGCAGCTAGTTTTCATTTTTGTTAAAAAAGGCTAGGTAGCGCCCCCTTCAATAAATGTTTGTACTGGTTCGATAAATGGTTTGCCTTTTTTATGAATGTGGATGTTTCGTTTCGGTACTTCAAGGATAGATAGATACATTTCTGCCCAGCCATGCATGCCATATTTTAAAAATTTGACCTTCCTGAATTTGGATACCCATTGAATCGTCTCTTTATCAACTGGCTGATCCGTAATGATGATTGCTGTAAACACCGTTGACATATGCTCTTGATGCTCCGGCAAAAACTCTTTCATCGAGACTTGCATATCCTCGATCATTTGATGAACGAAAGACATGCTGATCGGCTGATCGGGGGCTGCAGCAAAAATAATTTGCTGGTTTTCGACACCCCACACTTTCACTTTTTTAGTGAACATATAACGCTCATCTCTGCGTTTATACACAGCTGAAAAGGCAAGCGGTGTTCGGCCAATCGTTTCATTTCGTTCCACATCAAAAAAAGGCACATATAAATTGCAAAGATCATGAACAAACTTTTTTACTGCTTCTTTTTGCATCATTACATACCCCTCATCCGTACTTTCCATTTTTCATTACAGTTGTCTCTCCTGCCGAAGAAACTGCCTGTATGAGCCACACCTCCTATTTTTTAAATTATCTGATAAATAAGATTATTTTCATTATATTAAAAAATCTTTTAAAAATACAGAATTTTTTTATTATTTTTCACATGTTTAGCTTTAATTTAAAAAGATCGTAAGCAACCGCTTGAAAAATCAGCTGGAACATAAAAAAGGCGGTGCTGTTAGCACCACCTTTTGGCTATTTAAAATTAAAGTTTTTCTACGTTAGCAGCTTGAGGTCCGCGTGGTCCTTCAACAACTTCGAAAGATACGTTTTGACCTTCTTCTAATGATTTGTAGCCTTCGCCTTGAATAGCGGAGAAATGTACGAATACATCGTCTTGTCCTTCAACTTCGATGAAACCGAAACCTTTTTCTGCGTTAAACCATTTTACTTTACCTTGTAACATGTCATTTCCTCCTCGCGCTAATGCGCACATTCATTCTTGCTGTTTGTTACTATTTCAAGACGAAACCACTTTTAAACAAAGTTGCTCTCTTTGAAAAGAACGTAAACAACTGTCTAAACTATATCATTTTGAGCGTGAAATAGCAAGGAATATTCAAATTTTTTAATCAGAATCCTCCTAACTATACCCATTTATTCTCATGCTCACAAAATGAACATTTTTCTTTTTTAATCCGAAAAATAGTTAAAACTTTTAGATAAACAGCCCTTAACATAATCTCACTTCAAGCATAAACTGTATCATAACAGAGAAAGAATAAATAAACTGTATTATAAGAGGAGGGATGCAACATGATGAGTCCATTAGAGTTTTTCAAAAACTTGCCTAAAAAGATGTGTGCTGAATGCGGTGATCATATCGATGAGCAAGCAGAATCTTACTTGATTGAATGTGATCGCTGCTTATCTAAGAAGGAAGAATAAAAAAAGCTGCATAGGCAGCTTTTTTTGGTTTATAGATCTAATCTTTTAGCAATCGTATATAAGTTTTCTGGTATATCCAGTTCAACTTCTCCCTCAGGCGTTGCCCATAACCGAATCAGTTCCAGTTTATCTAAACTTAGAGAAATTTGGCTCATCATTGACTTAATTCGGTATATATCCGGGTTAGCCATGATAAATAATGTTGGGGCTATGGCTGTTTGCTGAAACCTCATCATCTTTTCAATTTGATCTGCCGCATGCGTTCTCAACTGGCTGTTATCAAACACCGTTGATTTTTTTTGCCTTCTGCTTTGCGATCCTTTCGCTTTAACCACAATGTGCCAGCCATCTTTTTCTGCTACAAGGTCAGGATCTGACACGGACATGGTTTCCTGTAATTTCCACCCTTTTCTTCTTAAAAATTGTGCTGTGATATCAACTACTTCATCTTGATTCATAATATGTTCATCAGGAACTTTCAATTGATTCACACTGATTGGCAATCTACTTTACCTCCCTGTTTTGATTGGCGCTCATCTATGCTCTAATTGCATATTAATATGCAATAGACTCTCGTCTAACTGGCTAGACGCGATTTCCTTAAATCCAAAAGATTGATAGAAATCCTTTTGGTGATCCCTTGTCTGCAGCTTGATTACCTGTTCATTCCAATCAAATTGCAAAAAGTCTACTGCCTGCCTCATCATTTCCTTTGCATACCCGCGTCCGCGATATTTCTTTCTTACAAGCATTTTCCCAATGGAGGCTTCGTCATGCTCCGTTTTTCTCGGCAGCAGGCGCATATAAGCAAGAACCTCGCCTCTTTCTTCAAGGAAAATATGCATGGCTTCTATATCAAATTGATCAATCTCCTGGTGAATGCACCCTTGTTCAATGACAAATACTTCGACCCGAGCCTGCAAGATATGATATAACTCTTCTGTTGTCAGCTCATTAAAATATTTTTGCTTCCATTCACGAACAGGAATGGAATGGACAGGAAGTTCGTCAAATAACGGCCCGATTTGCTCCCTCATAATGACCTCTAACTTACTAAACAATTCATCAATTAAAGGCTGAACTGTTGCAAGCGGATCGGTGAAAATATATTCATAATAAGGACTTCTTACAGGCCCCTTTAATCTCGTTCTGTACAATGGCTGGTCGATAATCACTTGATCGACTCCGACCGATTGCAGCCGAGTTAAATAAAAGCGAAGAACGACTCCTCTTGCTTCATTGTGTTTCAGCGCTGATTCTCCACCTAGATACTGAACCGCCGCAAATTGTCCGTTCGCCCCCGGAAACGCACCTTTAATGACGGCAGGAAAGCTAAATGGAATACTTTCTTTCCCTCGTTTGCCTGCATAAAGCTTCAAACTGGCTAACCTGTGGCATAACTCATAAAATAGCTCTTTCCCCTCGATGTCTAAATTCATGGAGACACCCCTTTTCATAACATTCTGATTATTTTTAATTCGACATGGTTACTTTATTATCCTTTTCTCTTCTTTAAAACTATTAGCAGAAAAAAACCTTTCCAAGAAGAAAGGCTTTTCTGTTTCTTATTTTAAGAATTTACGAATTACGTTCACTTTGTCTCCATACGGCGGGAAAATTAAATCAACCGAAAAACGAGTACTCTTTTTCAAAATGCTTTTATGATGGGAAAACGTATCAAAGCTGAATTTGCCATGATAAGCGTTCATTCCAGACGGTCCTACCCCACCGAACGGCAAATATGGACTGCCCACGTGCGAAACTGTATCATTGACACAGCCCCCGCCAAAAGAAATGGATTGGAGCACTTTTTCTTCAATCGCTTTAGACTCGGTGAATACATACAAGGCAAGAGGCTTAGGGCGTTCATTCACTTTCCTGATTACTTCATGCAGTTCCTGATAAGAAATAATCGGCAGAATGGGGCCGAATATTTCATCCTCCATCGAAGAGTCGGACCAATCAGCCTCTAAAAGGGTTGGCGATACATATAAGTCTTCCTTGTCTGTCTCACCGCCAAAAATGACTTTTTCATGATCTTTCCTGATAATATCTCTTAGGCGGTTAAATTGTCTCTCATTGACTATACGGCCAAAATCAGGACTCTCCTTAGGATCCGATCCGTAAAAATCAAAAATGGTTTGCTTTAATTTTTCAACAAATACATCTTTCACATTTTGGTGAACCAGCAGATAGTCGGGCGCTACACAAGTTTGTCCCGCATTCACGAGTTTCCCCCAGACAATTCGCTTGGCAGCAAGGTCTAAATCAGCCGTTCGGTCAATAATCGCCGGGCTTTTGCCGCCGAGCTCCAATGTGACAGGTACAAGGTTTTCTGCAGCTGCCTTCATGACCACTTTACCAATCGGCACACTGCCGGTAAAAAATATATAATCGAAAGGGGAGTGAATGAAAGCCGACGTAGTTTCCTTCTCCCCTTCTACTGCAAGTATATATTCTGGATCAAACGTTTCATTAAGCATCCGTTTGATCAGTGCTGAGGTATGCGGGGTGTTTTCAGAAGGTTTAATAATCGCACAATTCCCAGCGGCCATCGCGCCTATTAATGGTTCGATCACTAGCTGAAAAGGATAATTAAACGGCCCGACAATGAGCACAGATCCGTACGGTTCAGGTGCAATCCAGCTTTTAGACGGCATTTGGTGAACCGGTGTTTTCACTTTAACCGGTTTCGCCCATTGATCCATATTTTTCAGCATATTTTTTATACTATCAAGTGTGAATCCCACTTCTGTCGCATAGGCTTCAAATTCACTTTTACGCAGATCTTTATATAATGCATCCAAAATTTCTTGTTCATTTTCTACTATTACTTGTTTGAGCTTTAGCAGCTGTTTCTTCCGAAAAGAGATCTCTTTCGTCTTCCCTGTATGAAAAAACTCTTTCTGACGATTAATGAGTGCTGCTGCTTCCTCTTTTGTCTGAACCATTATTTGGCCTCCCTTAAATGTTGATCATCACTATTTGCATTTTACTTTCTCCTCTGCTTTTTTCCTACTAATTTGCGTTCACTTGAATGAACAAATTGATCCATTTATGTAGAATAGCCGGAAAATGTGGTTATTTTATCTGTCAAAAAAATTCTGAAATTACTTTTCTATTCAATTAATCTATTATATGATGGAAAAATAAAAAAAGAGAATGGGAGTATTGTTATATGAATCAAACAGAACAATGGACATCAAAGATAGGCTTTATCTTAGCCTCAGCAGGGTCGGCTATTGGAATCGGCGCGATTTGGAAGCTTCCTTACGTAGCCGGTACAAGCGGCGGCGGCGCTTTTTTCCTTCTCTTTCTACTGTTTACCGCATTAGTAGGTTTACCGTTGTTACTTGGAGAATTTGTCATTGGCCGCAGTACCCAAAAAGAAGCCATTAGAGCTTATCAGGATATTGCCCCTAAAAGCTTTTGGCCTGTAACTGGCTACATCGGGGTGATTACCTGTTTTATTTTACTGTCTTTTTACAGTGTTGTTGGCGGCTGGATCTTACATTACTTATTTTTAGCTCTGACTGGAAAACTAAACGGAACATCGGATTTCGCTGCTTTGTTTGGAGAAACAATTACTTCTCCTTTATCAGCCGTTGGTTTCCAATTCGCTTTTTTATTCATTACGATTATGGTTGTTGCACGCGGAATTCAAAATGGTATTGAAGCAGCAAATAAATATTTAATGCCGGCCTTATTCTTAATCTTTATTATCATCATCATTCGATCCTTAACATTAGAAGGGGCAATGGAAGGTGTTCAATTCTTTCTACAGCCTGATTTTACCAAATTATCGTCAGAAGGCGTATTATTCGCTCTTGGACAGTCTTTCTTTTCATTAAGTGTCGGTGTATCTGTAATGGTGACGTATAGTTCCTATTTAGATAAAAAACAAAACTTGCCTAAATCGGCCGTGTCGATTGTCAGCTTAAATGTCATTATTTCTTTATTAGCTGGTCTGGCGATTTTCCCTGCAGTATTCTCATTGGGACTCGAGCCTGAAGCAGGCCCGGGGCTTCTATTTATCGTACTACCGTCGATCTTTCAGCAATTGCCTTTTGGCATCATCTTTTTAATCTTATTTTTAGCCTTATTCCTGTTTGCGACACTTACCTCAGCATTTTCAATGCTTGAAATTATCGTCGCATCCCTGGCCAAAGGAGACAGCAGTAAACGAGTGAAGCTCTCTTGGATCTCGGGTCTCTTAATATTCATCGTGGGTATTCCTTCTGCTCTATCTTTTGGCGTACTAGGTGAAGTCACTTTATTCGGAAAAAACATTTTTGATTCGGCTGACTTTTTAGTAAGCAATATTCTCATGCCGATTGGCGCATTTTTAATTGCTGTCTTCATTCCAATGAGAATGGATAAACAGCGGCTGATTGAAGAATTATCTAAAGGGGCAGGCAATGTAAAAAGCTGGTTTGCCTTGTGGCTGCTGCTTCTCAAGTATATCGTCCCATTAGTGATTGTAGTTGTGTTTTTAGATGCCATTGGCATTATTTAAGGGAAAGGCCTCAGTCCGGCAGTGACTGAGGCCTTTTTGTTAGTTCGTATGATTCTCGCCTAACCGTTTTAAAGGTTTTTTTGCAGGTCCTTCAACAACTTCTCCCGACACACTGAACCTTGAACCGTGACAAGGACAGTCCCATGTCCGTTCGGCGCCATTCCACTCACATTCACATCCCATATGCGTACAGGTCGTATCCACTAAATGCACGGAGCCGTTTTCTTCTTTAAATGCTCCTGCACGTTTGCCTTCCCAATTAATGACTACGCCTTGATTAATGGGAAGCTCTTCATTATTCTTAAAGAAATAATCCAGCTTGCCTTTGACAAACAAAGCGGCTACATTGCTTGTCTGTTTCACAAAGTTCGCTACACCTGGCTGCGCTTTAAAGCGGTCTGGCGAGAAGAGCTCTTCATACCGGTTCTGTTTATTTAACATGAGATCCGATAGCAGCAATGAAGCGGCTATGCTAAGTGACATGCCCCACTTTTGGTAGCCCGTAGCCACGAATATATTTTCATCGTCCTTTATACGCCCAATGTATGGAATTTGATCGAGAGTGATTAGATCCTGGGCGGACCAGGTGAACAGCACTTCTTCTACACCAAATTCTTGTTCAGCATAGTCAATCAGCGCTTGGTAATGTTCTTCTGTCGGCTGACCTTTACCTGTTGGGTGGTTCTCACCGCCTATTAACAGGATCTTCTCTCCTTTAAAGGCCGCACTTCGAATCGAACGCGTCGGCTGTTCCGCGTTGATATACATACCGGCGGGAATCTCGCGTTTAGGTTTAATAGCGATAATATAGGAACGCTCTGCATGCATGCGGGCAAAATAAAACTCTTCATCAAAAAACGGAAAATGGCTGGCGATGACGATGGAGTTTCCTGTAACTTTCAGCCCTTGATCTGTGATGACCGTTACTTTATCCCCTTTTTCTACATCTATAGCGGTTGTATGTTCGAATATTTCACCGCCATGATCTTTTATAAAATTGACTAGGTAGCTTAAAAAAGCAACAGGATGAAATTGTGCCTGGTTTTCCATCACAACCGCCTGTTTAAAGGGGATATCCCAAGGCATGGATTCTGCTTCTCCTCCTGCAATACCTAATCGCTCATAAGCTTCTGCTTCCTTCCTGACCTTTTCTGCTTCTGTCTCTTCATTTGTAAATACATAAGCATCCGTGTCTTCCCAGTCACAGGAGATTTGTTCGTTTTTCGCAAGTGAACGAGCCCATTCGATCGCCTCTATATTAGCCTCATAATACAATTTCGCCTGTTCTTCATTGAGTGTTTGCATCAGCTGGTCATATTTTAAACGATGCTGGGCTGTCAGTTTGGCTGTTGTATGTCCAGTTGTTCCATTCACCAATTCAGACGCCTCTAAAAGCACCACTTTCCTGCCGGCTTTCGTCAGTAAATAGGCGGTCACTATGCCGGTAATTCCTCCGCCGACAATGACAGTCTCAGTAAATAAGTCGTTATTCAACGCAGGAAATGACGGAATTCGTTGGCCGTCCTTCCATAATGGTTTTCTATTGATATGATCCATCTTGCTGCCTCCTTCACTTTATCCATACATATATGTTTCCTATTCAAAGGAAAAGTATGCCAAAATCATAAATAAATTCTGCTGAAGGCGGATCACTAGATGCTTGCATAATCATTGTGTATTTATTAATAAATTCTCTGCAAAGACTTTTTATTATCTGATTTTTATGTTAGTTTAATACGTATTGAGAAAAGAAGCGGGGGAATGGGTTTGTCTTTAGGAATAAAAATGCTCGGATTAGCCATTGGAGCTGTAATTCAAGGAACAGCTATGTCTCTATTTTTGTTTCCGCATTTTATTTCTTCTGGCGGAGCAGCGGGAATCAGCATTATCTTAAATTATTTGATTCAAGTGCCCTATGCAGCCACATTATGGGCGTTAAATGCCGGCATGATTGTGCTTGCGTTTAAATGGCTCGGGAAGTCAAGCGCGATCGGCACCCTGTACTGTGTCTCTATTACTTCCGTAACAATCCATTTCCTCTCGCCTGTAGTCACTGAGCCTATAAGCAATATCTTTATTGATTTATCGGCAGGTGCTTTGATATTCGGAATAGGGCTTGGCATCCTGTTTCGTCTCGGTGCCTCGTCTGGAGGAATGGATATTCTGGCTTTGATCATTTCAAAATTACGGGGTGTTAAACCAGGCCGGACGTTATTTTATATTAATACATCGATTTTGCTTCTGACGGGAATCATTGTCGATGTCCGCACAATCGCCTATGCCATTGCTTGCCAATGGATCGCGACAAGAGTGATTGACCTAATCGGAACGATCTCATTTGAGAAGAAGACTTTTCCAAATATTCAAATTAGCAAAGACGGATGATTTTTAGGCACAATAAAAAAACGAATGCGCAGGCATTCGCTTTTTATTGTGCTTTTTTAACGGCATCGCTGTGGTTGATTAGAAACTCTAGTGACACTTCATTAAATTCTTTGCTTTTTTCCACATTGCATACATGGCCGCAATCTTCTATCAGCCGGAAGGAAGCATATTCGTCATTTTCAATATCCTTTTGCAGCTGTTTAATAAATAAGTGATCATCTGAGCCAGAAATATATAATTTAGGCACTCCTTTAGACTTTTCAGGTACTTGTTTATAGACTTTCTCCACCGTATCCACTAAATTAAACCATGCAATAAAATCTGCCCGTTTCATTTTCACCGCTTGGCTAATGAAAAGCGAACGGGAACGGATATTCATTTTGCCTGGCATGATAATATGCGCGCATAATCTGTAAATCCACATAAACGGAGTAAAGGATTTAATCAATTTGCCAATTTTCACTAGCAGTTTAGAAAAATGATTAAAGTGAGTGATCGCACCAGCTAATACAGCAGAACATACTCTTTTAGGGGCCATTTTAAAAATAGAGTGAATGACGATCGTACCAAGGGAAATACCGATAAAATGAGCTTTTTTAATAAGCAAATGATCGAGCACCTGGAGGACTTCTTTAGCAGCCGTGTCGATTGTAAAATCTGATTGTTGATCCACGCTTGGAGACTTTCCGTGACCGCGAAGGTGAATAGCTAATACGTTAAAATGTTTCTTTAAAGCTTTTAAATTATTATAGAAAATACTCGCATTTCCACCCATTCCATGGATAAGGACGACATATTCATCTGTGCTTTTATGTTCATAAATTTTATAATCTAGCAATGAGGAAATCTCCTTTTACGACAAAATATTCAATGAAAATAGCATACTCTATTTTTATAATATACACAATAAAAAAACCGCATCCAATTGTTGCAGATGCGATTCTTCCGCCATTACTTAGTCAAAATCAGCGGTTCCCCTTTAGTGATAACAATAGTATGTTCGATTTGAGCCACTAAGCTGCCATCCGGTGTAATAAATGTCCACCCATCTCCGCTCTCAGTGATCATTTCTGCTTTTGTGGAAACAAACGGTTCGAAGGCAATTACCATGCCCTCTTTTAACAGAGCGTTATCCCACGGGTCAAAATAATTAAGAATATGGTCAGGCGCTTCATGAAGAGAGCGTCCAATTCCATGTCCTGTTAAGTTTTTAATGACTGTAAATCCATGCTTTTTCGCTTCGTTCATGACAGCCTTGCCGATTTGATTCTGCTTAGATCCCGCTTTCGCTTTGGCCAGCCCGCGTTCAAAAGCCATTTCCACCGCTTCACATAGCTTTGTCAGGACCGGATCCCCTTCTCCTACAACAAATGAGATCCCTGTATCAGCAAAATATCCATCATAGGATCCGGAAACATCGATATTGACTAGATCTCCCTCTTGAATGACCCGGTCACCTGGTATTCCATGGGCTACTTCGTTATTCACACTGATGCATGTGAAGCCAGGAAAATCATATTCTCCCTTTGGTCCGGAAATAGCGCCGTGCTTTTCAAACAGCTCTCCGCCAAGGTTATCTATCTCTTTAGTCGTCACACCCGGTTTAGTGAAGGCGCGCATTTGATCCCGAATGTCCGCCACGATCTTCCCAATCTTTTTAAATGCTTGAAGTTCTTCATCATTTTTAATTATCATAAAACTCTTCCTTTATATAAAATATATGTCCCTAGCTAACTATACAGAATTTTATCCGCTATGAAAAGAGAAGTGCTGAAGCTATTTATTGGAATCTAAATAATTCCAGGCGCAGGAAGCTAAGATTTTTGCCGCATGCAGCATGGATGATTCATCGATATCAAAATTTGGATGGTGATGAGGATAATCAGCTGCTTTTTCTGGATTGCCTGCACCGGTTAAGAAAAATGTGCCTGGAACTTTTTGAAGATAATAGGCAAAGTCTTCTCCAACCATAAGTGGCTCTGTTCTAAAACATTGGTCTTCCCCAAGGATCTCTTCCGCACATTTCTCGGCTAACTTTGTTTCCTCTTTATGATTGACTACAGGCGGATAACCTGTCACATAACGAAAATCATACTCCGCTCCTGCGTTTTCACATAATGAATGTAAGAGCTGCTTCATTTTCTTTTGGATGCCTGCTTGCACGTCTTTATTAAAGGTTCGGACTGTTCCAGCAATGGACGTCTTAGATGGGATAATGTTAAAAGCGTCCCCCGAGTGGAAGGTGCCGACCGTAATAACAGCCGCCTCTTGCGGATTAATCGTCCGGCTGACAATTTGCTGAAGCATTTGCACATAATTGACACCAAGAACGATCGGGTCAATCGTATCTTGAGGTGCAGCACCGTGGCCGCCTTTTCCGACGATATCAATCTCAAACCGGTCAGCCGCCGCCATAATAGCCTGTGAATGAAAGGTTGCCTTTCCGACAGGAATCGGCGTCCATAAGTGGGTGCCAAATATGGCATCTACACCATCTAAACATCCATCTTCAATCATAGCCTTCGCACCGCCCGGAACCAGTTCCTCCGCAAATTGATGAATCAGTACTACGTTTCCAGATAGTTGGCTTTTATGTTCTTGCAGTGCTTTCGCGACCGTTAATAAAATCGCTGTGTGAGCATCATGGCCGCAAGCATGCATTTTGCCGTCGATTTTAGATTTATAATCTACCTCTTTTTCATCTTGCAGGGGAAGGGCATCAAAATCGGCCCTTAACGCCACCGTTTTGCCTGGCTGATCTCCCTTTATTACACCCACAACTCCTCTGCCTCCAACTTCTGTACGCGTTTCAATTCCAAGGTTCTGTAAGTAGCGGGCAATCATCCTTGGTGTTTCTACTTCTTCAAATGATAACTCTGGGTACTGATGGAAGTGCCTGCGAAGTTCAATCATTTCTGAAAGGTTGTCCTCAATGGTTTTCCACATATTATTCATGGTGCGATCGACTCCTTATCAACTTTATATATCACACGAATTCATATTGTTGCTTGTCGGCTCCTGTTCTTTCCTTTGGCAAAATAATTTGAACCGTTGTGCCTTGATTTATTTCGCTAGTAATCTTTAACAGCCCATTATGATTTTCAATGATTTTCATGCTTGTCATCAATCCGAGTCCCGTTCCTTTTTCTTTCGTCGAGTAGAACGGTTCACCCAGTCGATGTATTTTTTCTAGCGGAATGCCGCATCCCGTATCTTTCACACTGATTTTAGCTGTTTTCCGATCCGTCTTCACTTCAATATCCACTGTTCCTTTGCCCCCTAAGGATTCAAGGGCATTTTTAATGACATTTATGAGCACTTGCTTTATTAGGTTCGGTTCACACTCCACCATGACCGGCTCTTCAGTAAAAGAGCAAGAAAGCAGCTGATTATTAATCAGCGCCTGTGATTCAAGCAAATAAACAATCTGTTTAATAAGTTGTTTAATATCTGTTTTCACAAATTTCGTTTCTTGATGCGGTTTAGCTAATGACAAAAATTCATAGATAATCGTCTCTACTCTATGCAGTTCAGTCAGCACAATTTCCATATACTCTTCATTATAGGTTTTCAAAGAGTGGGCAAGCTGCAAAAACCCTTTAATAGACGTCAGCGGATTTCGCACCTCATGAGCAAAGGCAGCCGCAAGCTCCCCAACAACCGCAAGCTTTTCGGATTTGTGCAGCAGCTGCTCCATATATTTTTTTTCGGTGACATCCCGCACAAGTGAATGAATCGCCCATTTGCCATCAAACAATATTTTCATCGAAGCAGATTCCACTTCCCGAACATTATTTAAGAAGGTATGAATCTTTCCAGATGAATGAACAATGCCGGTTTGATCATCTTTTATTCGATTCATGCTTTTAATTACTTCAATATATTCTTTCTTTCCTACTAATTGTTTTACACTGGACTTTAAGAACTGTTCTTCGCTTTTTGCTTCAAATAAAGCTAGCGCACGTTCATTCACATATAATATTTCTTTATAATTATGAACAATAACAGCTTCTGGTGAGTGTTCAACGAGCCTGCGGTACCGCTGTTCACTTTCGGCTAAATGATGCAAAGCCTCTTTGTAATTGGTGACAATACTAGAGTGGATAAAGATTCCATCAGAAGTAGGCGTTAACGTCATATTATACCAGTCTCGTCTTTTTTCCCAATAAAACTCACACTCTATCGGCTGCTGGCTGGAAACTGCCTGCTTCAACGAGTCGTAAATGGGGGTATGACGCAAGTCTGGAAATAATTCAAAGAAATTGCGCTTATACTTGACCCCGTCTGAAATGGAAAAGGTTCTTTCTAAGGCCACTTTATTCATATAAACGATTTTGTATTCCTGGTCTAAGAGCAAGAAACCATCTCTGATGCTATTTAGAATTCGTTCGTTTTTTTGGTTTGTTTTTTTGATTTCGAATTCCATTACTTGCCGCTCGGTTACATCTCTGCAGTTCGAGATAACCTCCAGTACTTCATTAGTAATTGGGTCACGCGCTGCTCTGCTAATACTTTCAATCCACTTGTACTCTCCGCCTGCGGTCCGATGCCGAAACAGCGCCTTGATTGTCTCGGAAGTTTCTCTTACTTTGATATACGCATCACTCACCTCATCGAGATCATCCGGGTGGATAAATTCAAACAAATCCTTTTCAATAAATTCTCCTACTGAAAAACCAAGCATTTCATCCATTAAAGGAGAAGAATATGTACATATACCATCCGGGGAATGAATCGTTAATACGTCGTTAGAATATTTCATTAAAAAATGAAAAAATTTATTCTGTTTTCGTAATTCTTTTTCCAGCAATATGTTTTCTGTTAAGTCTTGAATTTGAGATAGAAAGAATACTTTTCCTTTTTCGTCTTCTAGGCGGCAAACAGTTAATAGTCCGAATTTTAGCGACCCTTCAATTGTTAGAAAATTGATCTTCTTTTTTACACTTTTGATTAACCCCTCTTGAATGGCTTGTCTTTCTTGTTCATTCAGTTCAGACACCGCCAAATATTGATTCGCTCTTTCCCCTTGTGTCACTTCAAAAAAATTTAAAAACTCATGATTCATGTCGATCATTTTAAATGAACTGTCATATAAAGCTTGAGCGATCCCTGAATGTTCAAAGGATTGCTTATATAAAAATAATTCCATCCCCTATATCCTCCATACCCCGTGTCATTCTTTCTATGATTATTTTTAATGTTAATTCTTCATTCAAAAACACCCACTATAATAAATATGAACGCAACCGTATAATTTTTCAATCGCAACAGTGCAGAATGTTCTAACTTTTATCAAAAAATAGAAATTTCACCATGCCACCGTATAATTTTTATACAAAAAAGCAATCCTGCTATGCTTAGGCAGAATTGCTGAAAATAATTAGCCATGCACCATTCTTTTTTTCTTTTGAGGCATATCAGGCATCGCATTTACGGATATAACCTGATCAGTTTTCTTTTTAGGTTTTTTCCAGTATTGTTCATTTTCAGGCAAGTCATCGAACCATGAGGCATGATCTGGACAATCAAGGACCATAAATTTGCCGTAATCTCCATCTCTTGACTGATGAAATTTCAAATAGGCTTTGCCGTTTTCTATCGCCAAAATTTCCACCTTGCCTGCTGTATGGCTCATTGATAGCCGCACTCGCTTGCCTAGCCCTGATGTTCTTGCCTTGGCAGCTTCTACTATGTCGTACACTTCTTTTAAAGTTAAGACAAATTCACTATTTCCTGCGACTGGCCTGTTCACAAAAAAATAATAAGGAGTGACGCCTGCCCATGAAAGTTTGTCTAATAGATCACCCAATACATCTGGATCATCGTTGATGCCTTTTAGGACAGGGGTTTGGTTCACGACAATCGCACCTGCATCATGGAGTGCTTGAAAAGCTTTTCTTGCTTCTTTTGTGATTTCTTTCGGGTGGTTAATATGAGCCATAATATATATACGCTGTTCGGCAGTGGAAAACTCGCGGATTAATTGAAGAAGGTCTTCGTCCTCATAGATGCGCATTGGATTGAAAACGGGTATTTTAGAGCCGATTCTAATGATCTTCACATGATAAATGGATCGGAGCTCTTCTAGGATCATGCGGAGCTTTTTTGTGGCTAATATGAGCGGATCGCCTCCGGTCAATAAGACATTGTTTATTTCCGGTGTATGACGAATGTAATCTAAACCAGGGGTGACATCACTCATCGCTTCTTTGACATCATTTCGGAACAATCGCTTGCGGAAACAATAACGGCAATACGCCCCGCATACTTCCGAAACAATTAGTAAAGCCGTCGTGTCATATTTGTGCTGGCAGCCCGGGACGACATAGTTGGTATCTTCATCAGATGCATCCCAGCGGCCGTATTCACTTAATTCACCGGTGTTCGGAATGACTAATTTTCTTAGAGGATCTTCGGGGTCGTTCCAATCAATTAAGTTTAAATAGTAATCATTTACACGAAACACATACTTTTCCGTAATGGGCTTTAAGACATCTCGTTCTTCTTCTGATAACTGAGTGACTTGGTCAATCTTCATCATATACTTTGGCTGAACCATCTCTTATCACCCTTTCAGCATTTTAGAAGCCTGCTATTATTATAACAAAAAGTGATAAAAAACGATATAAATTGACTGAAAATTCTATTATTTTACGACAAAAAAATCAGGGTGCTCTTCCTGATTTTTCTTGTTTTATTTTATTGGCACGGATGGCACATGCCTCGGCTGAAATTGCACCGTGTTTGATGAAAAAACTTCCACAATTGCTTGGCCATTGTGGAGTTTGGCTTTAATTAATATCGGCTCATTTAATTTGTTGGAAAATATAAAATCAGGTCCATCCCAGCTGACGGTAGCATCGCGGCCAGGTGGCACATAGGATACATTCCGGCTATGGGTATATCTTTTAATAATGGTTACCCCTGCTCGGTCCACTGCATTGTACAGCGTTGAAGATACTTGGCAGATTCCGCCGCCGATCCCTTCAGAAAATTCACCTTTTACAATAATGGGTGCAGACATATATCCTTTTTCCTTTGTTCTTTCTCCAAGCACTTCGTTAAATGAAAAACTTTCTCCCGGAAAGATCACCTTATTATTAATGGCATTGACCGCTAAAGCAAGATTATGTGTCCGAGGCCGGTTGCTGCTATTATAAAACGTTTCATAATGACCGATCCGTTTCATTCTGATTTTAGAGAGTAATGCACTGTCTACTTTTGGATGAATGATGTTCATCGGCAGTTCGACTTCCGCTGTCCCTTTACCATAATAATAATGATAAAAAGAGTCTGTAAGTGCTTGTCGGTCCAGCTTCATTCCCGTTCTTCCGGGCACAATTTGATTATCCTCATCGATGACTGCATTTACTGGGGCTAGATACGTTTTTTGATCAATGTCATCCAGCCATTTTTTATATTCTTGGATATCCATAATTGGCAGACCAGGAATTTTACTTTCCACTTTCTCCCGAGTGATATGGGAGATCCATTGTCCCTCATGATGAATGATTAATTCCGCACTGGCGTCCTTCTGCAGACCAAAAAGTATAAACAAAGCTAAAATCCAGATATATTTCATCTTATGCCCCTCCATAGTTATAATATGGACAGCAGAAAAACATTTATGTAAAGGTCCCATTTCTTTTTCTTAGGAAAAAGGAATGGATCATCAATAAAAGGCGCAATGGGCAACCCATTACGCCAATTAAAGATTATTATTGCTCTACCACATGATCTAAGTGCGTGGATAAAACGATACCCGCCTTAATTTTTTTTACTTTTTTCAGTTCCCGCCCTCCGAGTACCGATTCCTTCAGAATGAATCGCCTGCTGAATCTTAGGTATTAAATAGAAAAATAAATAGCTGCCAAGAACGGCAGCGGCTAAGAGAAGCAGGCCGATCAGCCAAAAGGAATGCGTTTCGGATTCTTCTTCCTCTGGCTGAGATGATAGGTCTGATTTAGCCGCTTGCTGTTTTGAAAAAAGCTTGAGACGTTCTGTTTTAGAAGCGATCAAATTCGCGTCTTGCTGTTCAGAAAACAAATCGTTCTCAACAGCTTTAAATTTGTCATTGGGTTTTCTCTCGAAAGTAAGAGCTTTTTGTTCTTCAGTCAGTGTGCTTTTTTGTTTGAGTCTTTCTTCTTCATGAAAATGATTAGTGTCAATATCAATTTCGTTATCTTCATATACATTCGGCTGAACGGGCGTATTTTCTTCAGAATAAACCGGACTTGCTCCAAAGATAAAAAAGAACAAACAATATACTGACAGAAACCATTTAAGCTTCATGTACGGTCTCCTGGCTGATTGATTTTTCATCTTGTTTCCAGTAGGAAAGACCAAAAGCAGCGATAGACAAGGAGAGAAGAACGATAACTGCTGGGTAAAATGCAGCTTCATCTCCATATTGAATCGACATATATCCTTCCGTGACCGGATGATACATGGAAAAGTTCGGCGATGTTAATTCAATAAGCGGAATAATAAAGAACAGAATAAGCATTAGCCCCATTATCCAACCTGTAAAAGGTCCGAACTTATAGCCCAGCCTCACTAACCCTGCGACGGTAAAGATCAGCAGCACTGTATAAACAGACCACTTAATCGCTTCTTGATCGCTCAATGAGTAAATGGTTAAACCATACATACTTACAATTATTCCGACTAAGACATTCAACACGATGACTAACGGCAAATGTATGGATAATGGTAGATGTCTGTAATGATAAAAGAAGTACCCCAAAAGCAACCCGCTGATTACAATAATTACAAGCATAATCACTGGCGGTATTTCAAGAGTTTCCTCAGCTGGCGTAGAGCCGCTTACTTTCACGGGGCTTGCCAGATGATCATACACATAGCCGTTATTCTGTCCGTCAACAAATGTGTTGCCAAGAATACTGTACACATCTTTTTTAACTAGACCTGTCGCTTCTACATTTTTAGCCCAATTATTATTAAGTTCATCTGCCTTTGTTTGAACAGAGTTGACTTTCTTCTGCAGATCATCCGTGTAATTGGTGACATTGGCATGTCTTTCAGATAAGGAACCGACAAGCCCTGATATTTTTTGGACTTCCAACAGAGTGTCCCGCTGAACGGACAAAACTAATCCGCCATCATCTGTTTCTAATGCAGGAGCTGATTCAATCTCTGGTTGGGGTGCTGCTTTCTCCAAAAGAGCAGCAGACACTTTAGCCGTATCTTCTTCAATCAGCTGAACTTGCTGCATGATCATATTCTGCTCTTCTTTTACTTGATCTTCATACGCTTTCAAGTCTTCTTGAACAGAATCTGCCAGTGTATGAAATTCTGCTTCTAATTCATCCATTTGTCCGGAAGAAGCTGTCAAATCCTGTTCGATGGTTTCAAGCTCACCGGCTTCATTCTTGATGACACTAAGAGCTTCCCCGACTGATTTCATTTCTCCATTTTCTGAAAGTAAATCAGCAATTAACTTCTCTTGATTTTTTTGTGAGTGGGACAGAACCTCACGATAGGCTGATAAAGTCCCGTAGTATTTTAATAGGTCGGATAGGCTCCGGCTGACTATTGGCCGTTCAAATAAAGCACCGAGCTCTCTTTGACTCTCAGAAGATAGGGCGTCTGATTGCAAAATCTTTTGTTCTTCAGAAGCAATTAATGCAGCGGCCTTGTCAAGAGACTCTGAGTCCGTTTCAGATGGAGCCGGCTGACTTTGCTGCACTTTATTGGCATATGCACTGGCTGCCTGCTGCCACTTGCTGTACGCAGAATCTTGCGCATCAAGAATCGATTGTATCTTTTCTATTTCCGCGTCTAGCTGGCAAATGACAGATGAAACTTCCTGAAAGGACGCCAGCTGTTCTTCCGTTTGAAGGGCGGCCAGCTTTTCTTTCAGATTAGCAGAGTGACTTTTTAGAGCCTCTAAAGTAAGCTCCCCCTCTTCAGGCTGTTCCCAGTCAGGAATGTCATCAGATGGAGGTGGGTTCTCATTGTTATCACTTGGAACCTCAGCGCCTGCACCATTCTGAAGCTTCTGTCTCAAAGGAAGAAGCTTGCCTTCAAGGTCACTTAATGAAGCTCTTTCTGACATTTGTTTGTATTGCATCAGCATGTTCTTCTGCGCAAGTAAAATGCGGTCATATTGATCAGCCACGGTAGATTCTTCTAGCAAATTTACAAGGTTAGAAATCGTCGTCCGGCTATCATCCACTTTTGTTTGAATGGCAGAGACTTGATGAATGAACGCTTTTGGATTCATCGTAAAGGTAGCGGGCGCCTCCGTTTCTCTCCAAACTACGGATTGTACACCTTGAGACACTGCAGCTTCATAGCTAGCCACGCCTTCTTCAAGCAGCTGGCTGTTTTCAGCATTTATGCGAAGCAGCATTTCACTTTGCTTCTCTTGATAGTCTTTATATTGCTTAACATTTTCAATGAACAGCGCCATTTGTTCGGCTGCTTTTTTCTGATCTGCCGCTCGATCTTCAGAGATTCCTTCTGCAGATTTAGCCGTATCGCGAAGCTCGGCAAGCATCTTTTGCTGATCGGCTATTTCGCCCGCTAGATCCTTCGAGTTTGGTGTATAAAATTTGTACATTGATTTTTGAAAAGCGATCTCTTTTTCCAATACTTGATCAAACTTTTCACGAACATCCGCCACTTCTTGGGAAACAAAGCCCCAATATAATGTGGAAATCTGTCTGTTCATTTTGTTTTTTGCCCGTTCCATTTCTTTTTGAACTTTTTCTTTGTTTTTGGCATCTAGATTACCTTGCACTTTATACGACACATCGGCTTTCACAGGTGTGTCTTTCTTAAAGGTCAAAATATTTGATGAAAAATCCGATGGAATGAACAGTACAGCATCATATTGTTTGTCCGCCATTCCGTTTTCAGCTGTGCTGCGGTTCACAACGGTCCATTTATAATCAGAATCTTCACCGGCTCTTGAAAGCATTTCTTTGCCAAACTCAATTTTCTTCTTGTTGTAGGCAGAGCCGACGTCTTCATTGACTACAGCGATTTGACCCGTTTCATTTTTAATTTTTTTCATTGGGTTTTCACCGATTAAAGTAAAAAATATGACTGGAAGCAATAGTATGACTGCGATGATGAGCGGAAGCTTCCATGTATTTTTTCTAGAGTTCATTATGTTCCTTCCTCTCTTATCAGCATAAAGGAATTTGAATTTTATGCTCTTGGCCATTTACAACCAAATAACCAAATCCGGGTTGAACTTCTCCTTCTTTTCTTGTAAAAGGAAGCGTAAATAAGCTTTGTTCTGACTTTTTCATTAAAATCAGCGCCTGGCGAACTTGTTTCACTTCATTTGTCAGGGCATCAAAGCCTTTCATGAGTTCACTCGCATTAGCTGCTACAATGATCCGAAACCCTAAATGACTATATTGCTTCATTAAGCGAGCGGTTCGATCGAGCAGGATACTGTCGCTCGCTTGCTGATATCTTGATAAACTGTCAATGACCAGAACCATCGGATTAAACGATAATGGGTCTCGGTTTTGCTCGCGAATTGACTGCACATACAGCTGCTCTCTTTCTGATAACAATCTTTCTGCTTCATCCATCCAAGAAATCAAATGTTCTTTCGTTTCTAAGTACGATACTCCATCTTTTCTCGCGTAGGCTGATAACCCCCGATCAATTCCATCAGAGACAGCAATACCCGCCGTTTCTTGATTCAATAACGACTCCATCATGACTTTTAAAGCATTTGTTTTGCCTTTTCTTGATTGTCCGATCACCAAGCAATGAGATCCCGAAGTTAGATCAATAAAGACAGGAGTAACAAATTCTTCTTCCAGTCCAATTGGCAGCTGCCCCGTTTTTTTCGTTGTCATATACGAATGATGGAAGCTTTCTAATGATAAATTAGATGGAAGCATAGGAACAGATTCCGGCAACTTCATATTTTTATATAGTTCTTGCCGCTCTTTAATCTCCATTTTGATTTGCTGATTGATGTCTAAGTCGTCTTTCCCTTCAGCAGGCAGATAGATTTGGGTTAAATAGGCCTTCTCCTTTTTTATAAGCGCCCGGCCTGGAATTGGTTCGATCTCATAAGGCGGTTTGCCAATCAGTGTATAGGTCTCTGTTGAATCCATTAAATAGTGAACCACTTTTGTTTTTAAGTTATTCATTAACGGCTGGCGTACCGACTGAATTCTAGTAGCCGTAAAAATCATGAATATACCTAGGGATTGCCCATCGCGGGCGAACTGCGTCATTTGTAAATCAATCTCCTGCATTTCCTCTTTCACGGCATCAAAATTATCAACAGTGATGAAAATAACTGGAAGCTTTTCCGCACTTACTTGATTGTATAGCTTGATGCTTGAGACTTCTGCTTCAAGAAACAGTTCTTTGCGGCGTTCGATCTCCTGTCTCATTCTTCGCATAAACTTTTCTATTTTACGGATGTCGTCATAGCGGAAATAGTCTCCCGTATGAGGCAGCTGTCTAAGCGGAAGGAGTGCGCTGTTTCCGAAATCAAAAATATAATAGTGCAGTTGTTCCGGCGTATGATGAGCAGCGAAATGTAACAATAAAGACATGACTGTCATCGATTTTCCATAGCCTGAGGAACCGAAAATGCCTATATTGCCGTCCTCAAGCCATTGATAGGAATAAGGAGTCTGACTTTGCTGTTCCGGTTCATCTTTTAAGCCGATAGCAAAACGGTCTTCACTTCGTATTAATTTAGCTGTGCCTCCTATGCGCTCAGGCAGCGGAGGCAGCCACGGACTTGATAGCGACTGAACATCTAGAATTTTTTGCGATTTAACAATTTCAGAGACAACCGCTTCCATCTCTGTCATTTGTAATTCCTTATTTTGCACATGATCTGCCGCTATGGTTGAAAGCGGAATTAACCCTAGATCTGTTACGAGAGATATTTCACTTTCCGATTCAATCGAGTCTTCTAAATAAGGCGCACCGCTCCAAGCCGATTGAAACAGTTCATACACCTCATTGTTTCCGACCTGTAAAATTCCACGGCCCGTTTCTGTAATATTTGCCGCATCTCCATTTTTTAAGATCTCTTTACTGTCGCTCGCATCCTGCACTTTTAACGCGAGACGAAAACGCGCATTACTCCAGATTTGATCATCTATAATTCCGCCAGGCTTTTGGGTAGCTAGAATGAGGTGGACACCGAGACTTCGGCCAATTCGCGCGGCACTGACAAGCTCTCTGATAAATTCAGGCTCTTCACTTTTTAACTCGGCAAATTCATCAGAAATAATAAATAAATGCGGCAGGGGCTCTTCCGTTTCTCCCGCTTTGTAAAGATTCGTATAATCATTGATATGATTAACGGCATATCGGTCGAATAGCCGCTGGCGTCTTTTCAATTCACTGTTTAAAGATGCAAGCGCTCTTTTACTAAAGTTACGGCTGCCTTCAATATTTGTAATCGTTCCTAATAAATGCGGCATCCGTTTAAACGGCTGAGCCATTCCCCCGCCTTTATAGTCGATTAACAAGAAAGCTGCTTCATGGGGATGAAAATGAACGGCAAGCGACAAGATGAACGTCTGCAGCAATTCACTTTTTCCCGATCCAGTCGTTCCAGCTACCAATCCATGTGGACCATGTGCTTTCTCATGCAGGTTTAACATCACCGCATCTTTTTTATTTTTCAACCCAATGGGAACAGCCAATGTTTTAGAAGATTGGTTGGTGTTCCAGTTGTCAATGATCGGGAGCTCTTCTGCCTGTTTCACTTTCATCATTTCTAAAAATGATATTTTATTCGGAATCGAGTTATCCATTCCTTTTTGATGGTTGAGTGAATGAAGCAGACGCGCGAAACGTTCATTTCCCTCCACTTGATAAGGGTCTAGCCTAAACGGCTGACGAACCGCTTTGCCTTGTTCAATTAGTATTTCTCCCTCTTGTTCATTGACATAGCGAATCAGCGTATGAATGTGTTCAAACAAGCTTTCTTTCGTTTCAGCCGTAAATATAGAAGTTATACCTAGTCCCAACTTACCGCCTTCAAGATATTCCAAAATCGCATGCTCAGAAATCAGCTGGCGGTTCGTGACAAAAAATACGTAATGCGGTGCAAATTTCTTTTTATCTTTCTCTTCATCTAGATCTCTTTCTCTTAATACCTCATAGATGGAGGAAAGGAGCTGATCTCTTGTCTCTTCATTATAAACAAGTCCCTTCGCATACGAATGAGGCAGCTGAAAGTGAGGCAGCCATTTCACCCATTCCCATTCTTGGTACTCCTCCTCGTGGAAGATCGCCACAAAGCGGACGTCATGATAACTTTGAAAAAAAGCCAGCTGGCCAATCCATTGACGAATTTCACTTTTTACGACTTTCTCTTTTCCTATTAATCCGATCGAACCATCTGATAGATCGGCAGAAAGCGGCACGTTTCTAACGAGAGAATAATAGTCAGCGATTTCTTGTGATTCTTCGAGCAGCTGATCCATTTCCCGATTCGCTAAATCTTGAGTGCCGGACATGATTTCATAACTTGCGGGGATATCTGATCTCCCAATTCGGACCGATAAAAAATCTGGGCTATCAAATGTTTTTTCCCAAATTCGCCCGTCTACTTTTTCAGTCATCTCTTTCATCTTTTCAAATGAAGGGTAATGATAATAAAGTATGCGAGATTGCTCTTCAGATAAGTCTTGTAATTCATGCCTTTTTTGCTCTAAATAGTTCGTGTAAATTCGATGACGTTTTTCTTTACTTTCTTTTCTTTGCTTTTTGTCTTTAAAGTATTGCACGGTTGAGGTGACAAGTGTAGTTGCAAACATCACTACAGAAATTAATAAAAACAATCCCCTCGGCTGAATGATCGCAATGATTCCCATGACGAGGAGCATCATGAGCGGCGGTAAGATCATTAGCCATAACCCTCTAGACTGATTGTCATGTTCTTGAGTAGGAAAAGAAAATGTGACCTTATTCTTTGGCAGTTCATACATCATGCGAGGGATTCTGCGAAAGTCAGGGTACTTCATTTTCGTGTCTGAAGAAGGCAGAGTCATCTCCGGTAAATCTGTATGAATCTGATCTGGCGAGTAAACCGCCAGAACATCTGCTTCAGCTATTTGCAGTTCTAAAAATGGCAGCTGCACGTAGTCACCTGTCTTTAAAGCAGTTACGCCTGAAATCGAGAGGCCATTGACATAGACAGCCGTCTTTTGTTTCGGAATGACACTCCACTCATTGTTAATAAATACCAATCGGCAAACACTTGCTGAATCGGGCTCTTCCTTCTTACTTATGACATAACGACCCTGTTCTTTAACGAGCGAGATATTCTGTTGATTTCCACAATAGTAATAAGACACTGGGAAAGTTTCTGCTTCTAAAAACAAATGAAGCTGATAGGCACCCCGCTCAATCGTAAAGCCTTCATCAGGATGAATCTCTCCTGCTTTTTCTTCTCCTACATAGATGTCCCATGACCCCTGGGCGGCTGACTGTAAAAGTTCCACTTCGATTCCTGCAGCAGTCAGATGAGAAAGAGTAATATGCTTCTTGCTGTCTCTCCCAATAGTCAGACGCTCTTTATCTCGTAAACAAATATGCTCAAATGTTTGCTGATCATATATCCAAAGCCTGCTCATAAGCTTTTCTCCTTAGGCTGGGCCGGTGCCGGTGTTTGTGCTGGCTGGGCTGCAGGAGGAGCGGGCTCGGCTTGTGGTTCACTTATCTGCTGCTTCTCTTTCTGTTCTTTCTCCTGCTGTTCTTTTAGCATTTTTTCTTCCTCTTCTTTTTCCTTTACATACTCATTTAACTCTTGCTCAATCACTTCAATTTCTTTCTGTTTTTCTTCACTGGACAAGCTTTCATTGGCTTTGATTTCTTCTTTCAGTTTTATCAAGCCGTACATAGTCAATTCTCTGTCTTCAAGATCACGGGCTTGATCAATCGCTTCCTGATTCATCCCTCTGCCAATATATATCCAATATAGAAAGTAAGCGGGATCTGTTTGCAGAGTCATTGTCTTTAGAACATTTTTCTTTTGGTTCTCCATCAATGATTCATTGACAAGGTAAGAGGAAGCTAATTCATATTGAACGATATACGGCATGGATTCTGCTTCATATTCATCGAGCGTTTCGATCACTTGGCTATATTTCTTATTAAGAAAATGTTCCCCGCTTTCAACAAAGGCTTCTTGTTTAGGCGCTAAAATAAACATTGAATACAGCGTGTAAATAAAAACAGGAATGAGTATCACCGTTGCACCATAAAACAGAGACCGTTGAATCTTCCATTTTTTTTGCGGGATATGTATTAACGATTTCTCTTGTTCTTCTAACTTCTGTATATATCCACTGACCACTCCTGTCAGCTCATGCCAATTCTCCGCCGCTAATAGATCGGCAGCTGCAGCAGACAGTTTAATTGTTCCTTGAAAACGCAAATAGTCATTAAACTTGTGCTTATCGTCTATAATAGCCGCGAGTGTAGCTTTCACTTCACTAAATAAATCGTTCTCTTCTCTTTCGTATGGAGGAAGGCTGTCTATGACTCCATAGTGAAGAAAGTAAGGCGTGAAACTCGAATCAAACATAATATTTTCAGGACACACAACCGGTATTAAACGGTGATAAGAATGTCTTTGCACTTTTTTTATCAATTGATCCATAAAAATCCATTTTGCTATATCCGGTTTGGAGTGAATAGCTTGAAACTGAGAGAAATAAGACGGAGGTTGTACGTTGAGAATGATTTCGTCTTCATTCGATTCAATCTTTTTATTCAACTGTGGATCTGCTTCTACAATCATATTAATTTCTAATGCCTGCTCCAATTTTAAGCGGGCTTTTTGAAAAATAAAATCATAGCCTCCCGTATGAGGACGCCTGATGTTCCCTTCTATTCTATTTTCTAAATAAGACGGGTGATTTTCTTTCATGAGTCAGACTCCTTTATAGTATTTCCAATCTGTCACCTGACGTGATACCGCACTCTGCTAGCGTTCTGTTGCCTGAGAATACTTTATCTTTATTTACAACTCTTACCCAGCAGCCTGTTCTTGGACTTTCCTCAATTTTCTTTACTTCCCATGCGATTTCTGCCACCTTTTTAATAGGCAGATAATTTGAAAGACGAAGGTCCAGCTTTTCTTTCTGATAATTTCTTAAGTCAATTGTTAGTTGAATATACATTCTCTCTTCACCTTCACATGAAAAAAAGCGCCAAAATCTTTGTTAGATTACAGCGCTTCTTTCTTTTTCAAAATTACTGTATTTACCCGCGAATTTGGCTGGCAATTTGGTGATCAGTTTCTTCAAGCGTGTTTGCAGAGCTGCTTAACTGCTGCGATACTTCATTTAACAGGACAGCCATTTTTACGAAAGATGGACGCAATTCTTGATATTGCTGGGCAAATGCTTCACTTGAGGCCCCTTCCCACACTTCACGCAAATGATTGCTCATTGTATCTAATCGACCCACTAAATCATTTACATTCGCACTCTCTTGATTATATTGACCTGCAGTAGAACGTAATTCTTCTGGAGTTAAACGAATAATTCCTGACATATAATAACCCTCCTGATCATTCAAATTACTATAATTGTAATGGTTTCATTTTCCAATCGTCAATAAACGCTCACACATTTGGAAAAAACGAGGAATTAGTAGTAATCGCAATGAAAGAAATAAAGGTTTTTTACATATTTTCTAGTTTTTTATAACCATCCTTTTTTCCTCATAAATACCCTCTAGGTTATACTGCTTACTTTTATAACGAAAAACCCCCTGGCTTCTGCCAAGGAGTTTTCACAATTGTGATCACGTTAAGCGAGCACGGTCAGTATTCCATCAGGGGAGCTAGCTGTGAAGTCGGGGAGTGCTTTTAACGCAACTTCTTCATCATCATATCCCCATTCTGCCCAAATGACTCTCACACCCGCTTTTTTGCAAGCAATAATATCCCGTTCTTCATCGCCGACATAGATTGCTTCTGATGTTTTTGTTTTTGTTTTCTTCAATAGTTTTTTAATCATTTTATCCTTCGTAAAAATATGTTTAGAACAAAGGATTTCATCAAAATAATTCATTTGATTAGATTCAAGCGCAGATTCAATAATATCAGTTGCGTTTGAAGAAATAATGGCCAGCTCATAGCCTCTTGATTTTAATTCAGTCAGCATTTCCTTGATCCCAGGAAAAAATTGAAGGCTTTCTTTAGATTGTCTGACATGCCGGTAAAGCTTAGTGGCAACAAGAGGAATATTTCTCATAGGAAACCCCAAATACCTGCATCTATCTGGAATAGACATCTTGCTTAACGCATCAATATCACACGCTTCAACTTTCTTATATCCATGCTCTAAAGCCAGCTCGTTGTACCCCTTTAAAAAGACCTCTAATGAATTGGCTAATGTGCCGTCAAAATCAAATATTATCAGCTTAGTCAATTTACCCCATCTCCCCTTGTCACTTATATTCCATATTAGTTATTTTACATGCCCATTCATAAAGTATGCCATATTAGACACCTCTGCACGTTAAATAGTGATTGAAAATACGTATACAGCAAACACTAAAATAATAAGAATTAACAAAATAGAGAGTCCCCATACGAGTCGAGCCGGTGAGCGAAAGCACTGATTATTGATGTCATCTCGTTTGCGCAAATAACTGAAAGTGGATAAAAGAATGGCTGCAATCCCCGTAATAACAGAGATCATCCCTATCGTATTCGCAAGCCAGTCCCCAGCTTTGCCAAATGATGTACGCATTGTAAAATGCAAATTGGTGATCAAAAAACCAACGCCGATAATCGCAATGGCTGTTCTCACCCAGGCGAGATACGTGCGTTCATTCGCCAAATGCTGCTGTATATACTTTGAGTCTGTAGTTGTTTGGTGTTCTTTGTCTTTATCCAAGTCAATTCAACCCTTTCTTCCATTCTAATTTACCATATAAAAGGGAGCAATATACACTAGGACGTATTTAGATTGCAGAAATCTGAATTTTAGAATAATATATAATTTATTTTCTAGTTCAATAGATGAGAAAAATGAGATAATTATTGTGTTTCTTGATATATATTAGTAAGAGAATGATTTGAAAAAAGGAGAATGAGCATGGGCTGGTTTAGCGGAAGTTATGACAACTACCAATTTACTATGTTTGCAGCCAGTCATTTAGCTGTGATCGTTTTGCTTATTGCTGCAGTCATTGCGACATACTATTTTCGGCATTCTTTCTCAGCTTCATGGGCAAAAACGCTAGAACGGCTGTTTGCTTTATCCATCCTATCGGCAGAAGGCATCTACCATATTTGGATGCGGGTCAACGATGATTGGCGCTTAAGCCACGCCTTGCCTCTGGAGTTATGCAGCATCAGCTTGTTTTTAACCGCCGCACTTTTACTAACCAGGAAAAAGATCTATTACGAAATTGTTCTTTTTACGGGACTGCTTGGCGCTTCGCAAGCACTATTTACACCATTTCTGCACTTTGACTTCCCGCATTTCCGTTATTTTCATTTCTTCTTTACTCACGTCATTATTTTTTGGACGCCATTATATTTTACTTGGACTCAAGGATATCGGCCGACTATTTATTCCGTGGCTAAATTTATGATTTTCCTGCAATTGCTCATGCCTATCATCCTTCTGGTCAATAAAACAACAGGTGGAAATTATATGTTTTTAAGTCATAAACCTGAGAGTGCCAGTCTGTTAAATATTTTAGGACCCTACCCATTTTACATCCTATCTTTAGAAATGATCGCTCTGTCATTAAGTTTGCTGATTTGGGTTGTATTTAAACAAAGAAGCAGACAATCACGAACAGAACAGCAAAGCTACGAACACAGTGTGGGCTCCTAAATGACACAAAAAACAGGTACTTTCTTTATGAAAGAAGTACCTGTTTAGCTAATTAATCTTTATACTTTTTCTTCATCTCTTCTTCTTTTGCTTTGATCGCTTCTTTTAGCGTATCGCCTTCTGTTTCAACAGTTTCTTTTAACCCTCCATACGTTTCATCTAAATAATCATCAAGAATGTTATAACGCTGATCAATTAGGCTGCTGACCTCTTGACGGGTATCATAATCAATTTGGTCTTGATCCTGAAAATAGGATGCCGCTTCGTTTAATCTTGTTTTTTCATCATAGATCATATTGGAGAAATCGGTTTTTTGATTAAATAATTTATTGGATTTTTCATTTTGTTCATTAAACACTTTACTCCAGTTTTTATTTCCCCAGTTAAACCATTCACTCCAAAGACGGCTTCTTTCATTTTTCCATACTCGTTCAAAGTCATCCGCAGAGTCCACTGTTTCAAACTGGCCGCCTCCCGCTTCTGCGATCGATCTTAATTGCGATTGTCCATTTGAATCAACATCAAATCCGATAATATTGACAACTGCTTTGATATTGGAATCATGAAGGCTTTTAGCAGCTGCTACAGGGTCTCCATCACATGTTTCAATTCCGTCACTCACTACATACATAATATTTTGTCCGTCATTGCCTGCTTGGTTAAACTCATTCTTAGTTTCTGAAATCGCATGAGCTAGCGGTGTCCATCCTGTTGGCTGAAACTTTCCTAAAGATGCTTTAAAGTCCGCTTCTTCATAGGGCTTAAGGTCATATACCACCTCTGTGCTTTTACATGAAAGTTCTTTATCACTGTCACTGTTGCTTCCTTTATGGCCATACACGCGAAGCATGACATTGGCTTCTTCAGGAAGTGTCGCGACAAACTCATCCACCTTTTCTTTCGCCAGTTCCATTTTTGTTTTTCCGCCTATTTTTTGCGCCATACTGCCGCTTGCATCAAGCAAAATGGCGACATTGGCATTGATGCCCACTTCTCCATCTTCACCTAATTTCATCCCGCCTGGCATCTCAGATACAGCTGTTTGAATACTTGGATCGAAACCTTCGAAAAACTCATAATGCTTCTCATAATTATTCCCCTCAGCCATCAGCTTCAAAAGCGAATCATAAATCTGAAAACTGTCTTGTTCCTGCACATTTTTTTCATCGAGCGCCCGATGAACCACCGCTTTATTGTACTTATTCCCAGCATATTCACCAGGTTTCTCTTTAAGAATTTCCTCCATGCTTGTAGCTACATCGGATGGATCATTGGCTTTTTGGCCATTGCCTTCGTTTTCGCTTTCTTGGGTCTCGCTAGACTCTGCCTTTTGTTCATTGATTTGTTTTTCCTCATCAGACCCGCAGCCTGTTAGCAGCAACAGCGTGCTGACAGCCAAAACCTGCCATGGTTTGTTGGTTAACTTCCACTCTTTCAAATGCTTCTCCTCCTAAAATAGTAATCATTCATTATGTATGTTCTTCTGGCGTGAACCGCCAGACATGAGTAATTTCACAGTAACGTAAAAAAAATCCCCCCACAAGGAACAAAGGATAATAGTTAAAGCAAGGTCGAAAGTATCACTTTTTACCATTCATTCTTTAGATTCGGCAGAAATTTGTCGAAATCACCATTCTTTTTACACCGATCACTGAATATGAGATATTTTCAAACGACACTTAGTTCTTTCCTACCAAATACCCTAATTATTTCTAATAAAACATTATTTTTAGAAAAACTAACTTTTCATTACTCTTTGCCTATGCCTGAAATTGATGGCATCTCACTCTAACATTGGGTATACTGCCATTACTTTCAGATGGCTGTCTTACTCTGGGCGTGTTAGGATTTTAATGTATATCATAAGGAGGCGAACACAAAATTGAGGATATTTAACTGGAAGGTATGGGCAATATTTGCTCTCTTGACAGCTATTTTAAGCGTAGTATATATTGCTTTTGCCGAAGAAAATAAGGGAAATAATGATAGAAAAACATATATGACGTTAAAAGAATATAACAGGATTGATATTGGGATGGATTATGATAAATACTTAGAGATTCAAAAAGCGATCCCGCAAGGAGAAAAAGAATTAATTAATGCACACGGTCAATACAAAATATACAGCCTCACCTATAAGGGAAAGCATGAAGCGTCATTCGCGACCATTTTTATTAAAGAATATACAGATGGCAAAAAAGTGATTCATGATAAAAGCCAATTTAAATTGGCTGACGGATAAAATAAAACAAGACAGGCCTGATATCAATCAGAACCTGTCTTGTTTTTTCTAGTATTAATATGATTTTGCACCTAAGTAGCGCTTAGACCAATAAGAATCTTTTACGGAGCTGATCGTTACTCCTTTAGATGAAGAAGCATGAATGAATTGGTTATTGCCTAAATAAATACCCGCATGAGAAGCACCAGGCTTATACGTTTCGAAGAAAACTAGATCGCCTGTTTTGGGTGCAGCAACTTTAGAACCTTTGGCATAAATGCCTTCAACCGTTCTAGGAAGCTGAACTTGTGAACTTTGATTAAACACATAGTTTAAGAAACCGCTGCAATCAAAACCGCTTGGTGTTGTACCGCCCCATTTATAAGGAACGCCTTGATAGCTTTTCGCTTTCGAAATTAAACCGGATGCATTGCTTTTAGTCGCTGTTGCTGACTTAACTACTTGAGCCGCACCTAATTTTTTGTATGTATATTTACCAACAATTCCATCTGCAGCTAATCCATTGGCTTTTTGAAATTTAATGACTGCACTTTTTGTCATTGGTCCAAACTGTTTATCCGTTTTACCTTTTGGGTAAAGACCCTTAGTCTGCAAAACTCCTTGAAGTTCTTGGACATCCGTATGTGTCATTCCGCTTTTTAATGTTTGATCTCCTAATGCTGCGTGACTCGCAATCGGAGTACTTAATAGTGTTCCAGATAAAGCGACTGCCATAATTACCTTTTTCATTTATTATTTCCTCCACTTTCTAACCATTCTTTTTATGTATTACCTTATACTAACAAGGAATCATGTCGAATCTATGTTAATCACATTACAATTGTATTAAAAATAACTATACCTTTCGACCAGGTCTTTTGCTTCTTGTCATTATTTTCAGAAAGTAAAAAAGGATCCGCAAGTGCGAATCCTTTTTAATCTGTCATTTTAATAATCACAGGATTGAACCTTATACCCCATTCGGCTATATTTGCCGCCCTTTGCCTTCCGTTTTTTCGCCCAGCTAATGCTAATTAGAAGGGTGCTGAAAATAATAGCTGCCCCGAACACATATGGTATGCCCATGTTAATATCAAACAATGTGCCGGCAATGGCCGGCCCTACCATATTTCCAATACTCATATAAGCATTGTTCATGCCTGCTGCAAAGCCTTGTTCCTCTCCGGCCATTTTTGAAACAAGCGTATTGATCGCCGGACGAAGGAGTGAAGCAGCTGTAAAGAAAAAGCTAGAGATAAACAGAATGGACCAAAACCCTTGGGCCATTAATAAGCCAAGCATGGATACGGCTGCCACAACCAGCATCGTATTCATGACCGGAATTTCCCCAAATCTCCGCAAGACCCGCTCTAAAAGAAACGCCTGGACAATGACCCCAATAAGCCCGCCCGTTACCATTAATAAGGAAATATCAATTGGCCGAAAACCGAATTTAATATCAGAAAATAAACTGATCGTTGATTGGAAGTTTGCTAAACCGAAAGACAATGTAAACATCATAATCAGCAAGACAAAGTAAGGTTTAGTGACCGATTGAATCAGCTGCTTCAATAATCGATCTCTTTTTTCTCCTGCTGGTGATTGTTTCGATAACGAATCCAGATCGCGAGTTTCAGGCAAGAAGATCATCGAGATGACGGCAGAAGATCCAGCTACCGCACCAGCCACAAAAAATGGAACTCTCAAACCGAATTCCGCTAAGAAACCTCCTATTCCAGGTCCAATAACAAACCCAAGCGACATCGCTGCTCCAAGTCGTCCCATGCCTTTGGCGCGATTGTCCATCGTCGTAATATCTGCTACATATGCCATCATCGAAGGAATCATAAAAGCCGCTCCCATTCCACCGAGCAGCCGCGAAATATATAAAAGCCATAGCTGTTGAGAAATGCCAAAAATCACTTGAGAAAGAGCAAATATGATTAAACCTGTAACAATGGTTTTCTTTCTGCCCACACGGTCAGATAAATCTCCGGCAAAAGGCGAAAAAATAAATTGCGCCAGCGCAAAGGTAGCAATCATAAAACCAAATGTTTTTCCCCCCGCCCCAAACTCTTGAACGATGGTTGGCATGATTGGAATGATTAATCCGATCCCCGTCATCGCTACAAACATATTTATCATCAAAATAAGCAACGGAAATTCTTTTGCTTTTTTTACCATACTCATCCTTCTTTCTATTATTACCACGCATTAGTCATACAAGTTCTCATAATGACCGGTTAGTCGCACGTTACAATCAGTGTAGCATAAAATAGGACGAAACACACCAACAATGCTTCGATTCTCGAAATATTAATTTTTGTCATTTTTCACACATTGATTGAAACGCAAAAAGACAAGCCCTAAGACTTGTCTTACCTGTTAATTATTTAGTTGATCTTTTTAGTAAAGCCTTTGCCGCCCCACGTACGACTAACTGTCCCATTATATAGCAGAACGAGACAAAAATAACGGCAAAATTTCGGCCGAATGGCGCAAACCACCAGTTGTCTGGAAGAAATAAACCTGCCAGCAAAAGTGAGCACAGGGTGCTAACAATATTTAACCCGATCACTGCGCGAATCCTGCTTTTAACGGCTAGAGCACCTACAGCTATAACACTAATGATCAAGCCTTCTAATAATAAAAGAGAGTCGTTATTTTCCGTTGCTTTGATTTGATATTCAATATATAAAAATAAAAATGGCACCGGAATCAACGATAGGATGAACCAGATACTTTTAAGAGCTTTCATGCGCCGGCTCCTTACTGTTTACTCCCCTTATTATAACGAACTTTTTCTATTTTTTCCTGTTGCAAAAGGCTCTTTTTACATTCGCGCAGATATTACTTATGCAGCAGCTGAAGAGGCCCTTTAAAGAACTTTTCCATTTGGCTCGCTGGGATCGGCGGGCTAATCAAGTAGCCTTGTGCCTGATCGCATTTGTTGTTAAATAGAAATTCCATCGTTCTTTGATCTTCAACACCTTCTGCAATCACTTTCAGTTTAAACGTATTGGCTATCTGGATGATCGCTTTCACTATTTCGGCATCACTTTCATTTTCTAGCAGATCAAATATAAAACTTTTATCTATTTTAAGGGTATGGATCGGAAACGACTTTAAATAGCTGAGGGAAGAATACCCTGTGCCAAAATCGTCAATAGATAAGTATATTCCCAGTTCGTTTAATTGAACCATCACCTCAGAATTGGCTTGTGATAACACACTGTTTTCTGTAATTTCAAGCTCCAAATACTCAGGCTTCATACCGGTTTCCGCTAATATATGTTTGACGCCCTCTACATAATCCGGACGCTGGAGTTCTAATGCGGATACATTTACTGCGACGGTTAACGGCTGATTTCCTTGTTCAATCCAAGCTTGATTTTGTTTACAGGCAGTTCGAAGCACCCAATCTCCTAGAGCGCCAATTAATCCAGTCTCTTCAGCCAGCGGGATAAAAACAGCAGGACTGACAAACCCGTATTTCGGAGAATCCCATCTGATCAGCGCCTCCATTCCAATGAGGGTATGCTCTTTAAGGTCTACCTTGGGCTGATAATAGAGAACAAATTCATTGTTTTCAATGGCTTTTCTAAGCTCTTGCTCAAGCTCGACTTTGTCTTTATACTCCTGACTTAACTGCTCATTATAAATAACGAAACATTCTTTTTCTAAATTTTTACACCTCTGCAGAGCAATATGTGAATGCTGAAGCATTTTTTCAACATCGTTGCTAAGCATTGGGTAATGGGTGATTCCCTGACGGCATGTAACTGACAGAACATGATCTTTAATCCGAAACGGAGTGGTCATCAGGTTAGAAAGACCTCTGGATAGTCCTTCTAAACGATCAATGGAGTACTCGGCGTCCGCGAGAACAACAAACTCATCTCCCCCTATTCGGTACACCTTTCCAACCCCCTTAATGAAGCTTTGGAAACGATCACCGATATCTTTAATCAATTCATCCCCAATGGTAAAGCCAAGTGTGTCATTTACTTGCTTAAAGTTATTAATATTCGTATAAAAAAAGGCGAATTGAGCCGATTCATCTGTCTGAACTCCCTGTAGATCCTCAATGAGTTTCCGCCTGTTGGGCAAACCAGTCAGCTCATCATAATAAGCCAAATATTCAATCCGTTTTTGAGCAGCTTCCATCTCAGTGATATCACTGATCGTAGCAATGGCCTCTACTACATACCCCTTCTCAATAATGGGGGTAATAGTAGTGTAAAACCACCTTCCGCTCAGCTCATACTTATAGCTGACTTGCTCCCCTTTAAAGCAGCGGTCATATTGCTGGGTTAGAAACTTCGCTTTTTCTTCTGAAAATACTTCAAATGGTGTAAACCCTTCCATTTCATTGATCTCAATATCGATCCTGTCGAATAATTGGCCTTCTACTGAGGTATACACATATTTACCGGAAGAGGTTTTTTGCAATTTAAAGATAATGTTGTTAATCATTTTTAATTTATTTTGATAATCCAGTGCCATCCGTTTGCGAAATTCTTCTTCAAGCAGCTTCCCTTCCGTAATATCTGTTCGAAGGGCAATTTGCAAGACGATCTTGCCTTCTTTATTTTTGATAGGAACAATAGTCGTCTGCACCCAATAATTTGTTCCGTCTTTCGCTCGATTTTTAATTTGCCCCCGCCAGACTTCACCGGCCGTTATTTGGTTCCACATTTGTTTAAAGAAATCCGGGCCATGGTAGTCTGACTTGATGATTCGGTGCGTTTTGCCGATCATTTCATCCCGTGAAAATTGAGATATTTCGCAAAAACGGCGATTTACATAAAGAATTTTACCAGCTGCATCTGTCACGCCGATAATGGTTGATTCATTCAGAGCGTGAAAAAATTGTTCATAATTACGTACAAATAACTTTAATTTTTTATCGAAATTGTCATACAGCTCGCTTTCTCCGCTGACAAATTGGTTTCTCAGGCTTTCTAAATCTTGAAGCAGCAAGTGTGGCTGTTCTTCTAAAAACGGATCATTGCCCCTCATCTTCATCCCTTCTTTCATGCCGAAGTGAATGTTTCTATATCTTCGTAAGACTGCTAATTTTTGGTTGTGAGTCTTTAGTTTTAATGCTAAAGTATTTCTTTTGCTAATGCAATATGAGGAAGCATAAAAATGCAAAAAAGCTGTCTAATTTTAATAGACAGCTTCATACATTGGCTTATTTTTTCAGTAAATCCCTGATTTCTGTCAGCAATTCTTCCTCTTTAGAGAGAACAGGAGGGGCTTCTTTTTCTTCTTTTTCCTTGGAATACACATTATTAAATAGCTTAACAATCAGAAAAACAGAAAACGATATGATTAAAAAGTCAACAATTGTTTGAATGAACTTGCCATAATGGATCACTGCTTCGTTTACTTTAATCGACATTTTCGTTAAATCAATGCCTCCAAGCAGCAGCCCAATCAGCGGCATAATCATATCATCCACGAGAGAAGATACGATTTTGCCAAAAGCGGCGCCAATGATTACCCCTACCGCTAAATCCATTACGTTTCCACGCATGGCAAACTTTTTAAATTCCTTCAACATAGACAGGTCACCTCAAGTAGTTTAAATCTCTACTTACTATAGCAAACTCCCTGTCCTTTTGTCGCCATTTGTCATATTGAATTTGCTATTTAAGCAATAATCACTACATTACTTATAGCTCACACCAAGGCCTTCTCGCACATCTTGCTGAATGCCATAGGCTGGTACAGGATAACGCAGTCCGTTCTTGCTTAGACTATTCATCCCTTCAATCGCTTTTAAAAGATCGGCAGGCTGAATCGCCAGCAATAGCTCGTCATCCAGCACTCCCCCATACCGCCGTTCAGCAAAGCATGGAATAGATAAGCTTGGCTTACCCGTTTTCAGCGCTCTTCCCCACGAATCAGAACAAGAAGACTCTCCAACAAATCCCCATTCTAGCTTTTCGTAGCCCTTCCACTGAAGTCCATTTAAAAGCATCATCATCTGTCCCGGCGTCCCATAAATGAGACAGATATCCGGCGGGTTTAACCTCCCCGAAATAAGCGGAGAAACAGCCATCGCTTCAAACATTCCATATGGCACACAGTGCATGGATTCCTGGTGTTTTTTAGAATCCTTTTTTGTTTCAAACCACACTCCAGCCATTTCTTCACCAGAGAGCCATCGTTCATCTCTCGGATGGAGACCCAAAACCGTACTGCATTGAGGGCCAGCTAAGTCTTCTGCCGTCACTCCTACAGTCCACCCTAACCTTGCTGCTTGGGCGACTATTTGATCCGCAGTAAAGATCCTATCTGGTCTCTTGATTCGCTCGATCGATTCCATTTCTTCTTTCGTTTGAAAAAGCTTCATTCCAATTGGAATGGTGCGTATTGAAATTAACCGTTTTAAGTTCTCCACAACTTGAACCCATTCCCCTGCCGTGATCTGTTTCATACATTGATATCCCCTTTTTCCTCACTTTGAAATGATAAATATTTAGCTAGTCCACATCTTTCTCTTTCTTTAGGTTTAACCGCTCTTCAATTTGGGCGAAGCGCAAGTTTCTTCTCTTTTCTGATTGGAACAGGCCGAGCAATAATAAGAGCAAGAATAATGGAACAGAGAAGATGGCTGCTTGGATCATCCCTGATAATATATTCACTGCTTTATCCCTCCATCCGCTAAAATCAATAAGAAAAACTACGTAAAATCAAATAAATCACAATTTTCTATTTATTATATTTTATCATAACCTCCCTGATGCTTATATAGGATTGACATGATTTTTTTCACAATAAAACCAGGAGCAACTTCGCTCCTGGCTTTTTCTTCGGTCAATTATTTATTCACGACTTTAATAAACGCTTGGGCTGTGCTTTCACTCGATTGCGGATTTTGCCCTGTAACTAAATGTCCGTCTGTCACTACATGATCAGAATAAGGAGCTGCTTCCACAAATCCCGCACCTAACTCAGAAAGCTTGGTTTGCAGCAGAAATGGCAGAAGTGGAGCTAAGCCAGTTTCATCTTCTTCTTTATTCGTAAATCCAGTCAGTTTCTTCCCTTTCACAAGCGGATTTCCATCCGGCAGGAACGCATTTGCGAATGCAGCTGGTCCGTGGCATACGGCTCCAATTGCTTTATTTTCTTTTTCATAGTAGGCGAGAATATTTTGAAGGTCTTTATCATCTGCCAAGTCAAACATCGGTCCATGTCCGCCCGGCAGGAATATTCCATCGTAACCTTCAAAGACAACTGCACTCAATTTCTCTGTTTTATCAAGATACTGCATCGCCTCATTCCATTCAGATGGACGCTCATCTGTCATACTGTTAGGATCGAGAGGAATTTTCCCGCCTAAAGGACTAGCCACTTCCACCTGAAAACCAGCCTTTTTAAATGCAGCATAAGGCTCTGCATATTCTGATAGCCAAAGTCCAGTCGGGTGATCTTGATCAATTTGTTTCACATTCGTTACGACCATAAGAATTCTTTTGCTCATTTAATCTACCCCTTCTATTGGTTCTCAATTAGTTATCGTTCACACAAGATACTTTTCCCTTAGAAGGTGGAATTAAACACCATAATGCTTCAAAGAATAAAAGCCTTATTTGTCCAGCTTACTCTGAACTGATGTTAATAATTATTTCTTCGTCTATTCAATAAACTTAACATTTCATTATCATTCTATCGTATGATATTTATAAGATAGAAGAAAGAAGGGGATTTCGTATGCTAGTTGTCACCACTGAAAATATTCCAGGATATAAAGTAACAGAAGTAAAAGGCACTTGCTTTGGCTTAATCGTGCGAAGCAGAGGAATTGGGGCAGATATAATGGCTCAATTCAAAGGAATTATGGGCGGTGAAATCAAACAATATACAAAGATGCTTGAAGACTCTAGGAAAGAAGCGATGGACAGAATGGTAAAAAACGCCAATCAAATGGGAGCCAACGCTATTATTATGGCCCGCTTTGACTCCGGTGAAGCCGGCAGCAATATGAGTGAAATCGTCGCCTTTGGGACAGCTGTTGTTGTGGAGAAGGAATAAATGTGGAAGTGGGTCATTCTCTATTTCGCGGGTCAGGTTATATTGCTTGCGGTTCTCATATTAATCTCTCGTTTTACTGACAAACGTTATAAGTCATCAGAAAGCGAGATACCAGCCGGCTTCGTAAAAACAGATGAAGTATCAATCGACCCTATATCTGGAGAAAAAACAAGAGTTTTTTATAATGAACTAACCGGTGAACGAATCTATATTAAAGAGTAAGCTTTTTCAGGTTCAAAAACCAAAAGGACGATCAAAAAGGTAAATCATACTTTTTTGATCGTCTTTTATTTACTGCTGTTCATTAAAAACAGGCATTAAAATATTTACTTTCGTCCCTTTATTTTCTTCGCTTTCAAACGAAATGGTTCCTTTATGATTTTCAATAATTTTAAAGCTGACCATTAAGCCCAGCCCAGTTCCTTTTTCTTTATTAGAATAAAAAGGTTCACCCAGCCGCGCGATTCGATCTTTTGGTACGCCAACTCCCTCATCAATTACTTCCAGTTTCACATACTGATCCGAGTATTTGCTCGTGCGAATCGTGATATTCCCTCCATTTGGCATAGCATCTATGGCGTTTTTTATTAAGTTCACAATGACTTGTTTGATTTGTTTGGCTTCACCGAACGAAGATGGCAGATGTCCGGACAGCTGCCTTTTTATTTCTACTTTTTTCAATAGCGCTTCCGGCTCCATAAATGTAATGACTTCTTCAAGCACGGTATTTAAATTTAGCTTCTCCATTTTCAGCTGCTGATGCGGTTTAGCGAGCATAAGAAATTCATTCATGATAAATTCAATTCTTTGCAATTCTGATAAAATGATATCGCTGTATTTATTTCCTTGATCTTGGCTCCATAATTGAACAAAGCCTTTAATTGTAGTCAGCGGATTTCTGATTTCGTGGGCAATGCCTGCTGCCAATTGACCAACAACCCCAAGCTTATCCCCTTTTCGAATTAAGATATCCTTTTGTTTTAGCTCGGTAATATCTTCTGAAATACTAATAATTTTAATCGGCTCGCCTTTATCATTACATACCACAGTATGCCGGCATTTAAGCCAGCGAATTTCTTGATTGGCTCGGACGATCCGGTATTCAAACTCTGCTGGAGCTTTTATTAAATCCTGCAAATACCCCTTTAGCATCTCTTGATCTTCCGGATGAACTAAATCAATAATAATATGAGGGTTTTTATAGATATCTTTTAGCGGAATGCCCCATATTTGTTCTACGGCTGCACTTACATATAGAAGTTCCATATCCTTGTTATGCACACAAAAAACTTCCCTGATATTTTCTGTGATTTCGCGAATTTGCTTCTCGCTTTCAACGAGCCTTTCAAAATTGACCTGTTGTTCATGAATGTCGCGGATATGAACGGCGAGCCCAGTAGGAGAAAATGATGTGCATATTTCAAAGTGCTTCTTTAATGACTTTGAATACACCTTAAACCGGTGAGCCGTTTTATTCCTCATCGACTTCTTAAAAAAATACTCATATACTGTCCCTTTCATTTCAGGGAACACTGTCCAGATGTTTTGGCCTTGTAAATGGCTCCGGTTCACCCGCCATAGCTGTTCAGTGACCTGATTGACATACATGAACGTCCAATTCTCGTCTAATAAGAAAAAACCATCGATCATACTTTCTAAAACATTCTCAACCGCTCCGTTTAAAGACTTCTTTTGATCACTCTCATCATCATTTTCTTTAAAACCTGAGGTGATTGCTGATGTGCATCCCTGGAATGCATCAGATTCCCGATCACCATTTTTTTCAAAAGAATGGTCGTTTTGGAGGCTCTCTAATGTATGTGGATGGTTCCCGCTTATATCAGTAGCAAGCGCATAATATAGTCCTTCGTCAGACAATTTAACCGTGTGCCACAACAGCCACTTGTATGAACCATTCTTTGTACGAAATTGATATTTTAGCGGAATGAATGACTCATTTCCGTGTACTGAATGGAAATCCATTTTTAATTCTATAAGCTGATTCGGATGGATCAAATCCATCAATTGTTTGCCGGCCACTTCTTTTTTTGCAAAGCCCATGATTTTTTCCCATGAAGGGTTGACGTACTGAATCAGTCCTTGCCTGTCAATCGCCATAAAGATATCAGTTGTATTTTCTAACAGCCACTCCATTTCTTTAAATGCGAATCGCGTGGTGTATAAAAATGTATGAGTCAAAAAAATCGCCTCCTTTCGCACCAACAGTCATTTCCCTGATTTCATATCTATAACTATTTTTTCTTTATTTTATAAAAATTACCTGCATGTATTCAACAAAATATTTCGACAATTGAAATACTTTTCAATGATTTTTTATGTATGAGTAAGAATTTATTTCCCTTTGAGACAGAAGTTTACTAAATTGGTGATGAATAGAACAGAGCACGGAGACTTAAAATTCCTACTTTTTTAGCCGTTTCAATAAACTAGACGATTAAATCCTATTCATTTCCATACTATTCTCCTGAATCAGATGACACAGCAAAAAACCTGTGCACGCCGGATGTGCACAGGCTAAAATTATCTTTCAGTCTCTTGTCGTCTTCCCCAGCATTCCGTTTCTCCAACCCCCTCGATTGAATCAGCATAGAAGACGGGATCTTTTCCTGCTTTTCGCTGCATTCGATAATCCCTCAGTGCAGCCAAGGCGATTTTATAAAGCATCGTAATCGCAATTAGGTTAATAAATGCCATGATGGCCATAAACAAATCAGCTAAATTCCACACTAGACTGATTTTCGCTACCGAACCAAAGAACACCATCCCAATCACCGCAAGCCGATAAATGAACAAGGCAGCGGGCGACTCTTTAATAAACTCTATATTGGTTTCTCCGTAATAATAATTTCCAATGACAGAGCTAAAAGCAAAGAGGAAAATAGCTACGGCAACAAAGATGGTAGCCCAATCCCCTATATGAACAGCTAAAGCCGATTGTGTGAGATTAATAGAGGTGGCATCTGCGCGCAAATATTCCCCAGACAATAAAATAATAAATGCGGTTGCCGAACAAATCAGTATCGTATCAACAAAGACACCCAGTGTCTGAATCAGACCTTGTTTAACAGGGTGACTGACAGCCGCCGTTGCAGCTGCATTCGGAGCAGATCCCATGCCGGCTTCATTTGAAAATAACCCCCGCTTAATGCCGTTCAATACAGCCGCGCCAAGTGCTCCTCCTGCCGCTTGTTCAATGCCAAAAGCCGCTTTCACAATTAACATAAACATTGCAGGTATTTCAGTGATATTGAACAGTAAAATAAAAATAGCTAATACTAGATAAATAACCGCCATTACCGGTACAAGTATTTGAGTCACATGCGCGATTCTTTTTAAGCCGCCAAATATAATGATGGCTGTTAATATAGCAAGCACGGCCCCAACAGCAATTTTTGAAACACCAAACCCTTCATTCATAGCCAAAGAAATCGTATTGGACTGAACAGCATTAAATACTAATCCGAAACAAAAGGTAATTGTAACAGCAAAAATGATCCCCATCCAGCGCTTGTTTAACCCTTTTTCCATATAGTAAGCCGGACCGCCGCGAAAACCATCGCGGTCTTTTACTTTGTAAATTTGCGCGAGCGTGCTTTCAACAAAACTGGAAGCTGCCCCGATTAATGCGATCACCCACATCCAAAATACAGCCCCTGGACCTCCTGCTGCAATTGCCGTGGCTACACCTGCAAGGTTCCCCGTTCCGATTCTCGAAGCCGCACTGATGGTAAATGCTTGAAATGATGAAATACCTCTTTTTCCATCAGCAGACACAGTGGATTTTTCAAAAATGATCCGAAACATTTCTTTCATGTAGCGAAACTGTACAAACTTGGATGTAAATGAAAATAGCAGACCTAATCCGACAAGCAAAGCGATCATCAAGTAGGTGTATAAATAATTGCTTATTTCGACAATGACCGCATCTAAAGTTTCTAGCACCGCCTTCACTCCTTTTTAAGTAAGGTAAATTATTCCTGATTATCTGTAAACAATTTACTTTACCCTAAGCAGACGCTCACTAATCAAAAAACCGGCCTAAAAATCAGGCCGGCTGCTTGCTTTTTTATTCTTCTGTTTGGATTGACAAATAAACGGACTCTACTTGCCCCTTATCTTTCTCATCGATGACAAACGAGCCATTAGAATATCGGTCGCTCGTCTTCATTTTTCCTGTATCAATCGTTTCTAAATGGCCTTTTAAAGTAGAAAGGACAACTGTGTCACTTTTACTGACTAACTGCATGCCAGCTATGCGGTGAGGATTAGATTTCAGCTCCCTCAGCATAAGCACTCCTCGGTTCGCTCTTGAAGACGGTTCAAACTCAGACAGTTTCATTTTCTTCGCTGCTCCTCGCTGAGTAGCGATCCACACCTCTTTTTGCTCGCCTTCATTCCATACTTTTCCGTTCACTACGGTGTCACCGTCTTTTAAATTGATTCCTTTTACGCCTGCCGCCCGCGGCCCCACTATGCTCGCCTCTTCTTCTGCAAACCATAGATTATAGCCAAACTTCGTAGCAAGCATGATTTGACCATGGCCGCTTGTCAGGTGAACATCAACTACTTCATCGTCCCCTTTTAAGTTAATCGCGACCAGTGCACGCGAATAGCGCTGAACTTTATACTGAGCCAGTTCCGTTCGCTTCACCATGCCATTTTTCGTTATAAATAACAAAAAGGCCGGCTGCTGAAAATCTTTAATCGAATAAGCCGAGAGTACTGTTTCATTTTTATCCATTGACACAAAGCTCGCTAAATGATGTCCAAGATCTTTCCAGCGAACATCCGGAAGTTCATGAACAGGCATGTACATATAATTGCCTTTATTCGTGAAGACAAGAAGAACATCAGTCGTATTGATCTCTTCTTTAAATACTAATCTATCTGTCTCTTTGATCGCCAAGTCGCGTCCCCCAGAAGCAGAATAAGATCTGAGACTTGTACGTTTAATATAGCCGTCTTCCGTTACCGTAACCATAACGTCTTCACTAGGAATCATAACTTCAAGATTGACTTTAATCTCTTCAATTTCATCTTCAATAATGGTTCTTCGTTCATCGTTATATTTCTTCTTAATGTCTCTTAATTCCTTTTTAATGACACCAAGAAGCTTCCTTTCACTGGCTAATATCGCTGTCAATTCGTCTATCAGCTTCGCTAGCTCTTCTGCTTCTTGCTGCAGGGCAGTAATATCGGTATTCGTCAAACGGTATAATTGCAAGCTGACAATAGCTTCTGCCTGCGGTTCAGTAAATTGAAAGCGGTCTATTAAATTGTTTTTGGCGTCTCGTTTATCTTTAGAAGCGCGAATGACCGCAATGACTTCGTCTAAAATGGATAAAGCCTTCATTAGACCTTCTACAATATGCTCTCTGGATTTAGCTTTTGCTAAATCGAATTCCGAGCGTTTAGTAACAACTTCTTTTTGATGAGAGATATACGCATCTAATAAATCAAAAAGACTCATTAGCTTCGGATGTCGATTGTGTATAGCGACCATGTTGAAGTTATAGCTGACTTGAAGGTCGCTCGCTTTATATAAATAGTTCAAAATCCCTTGAGCGTCACCGTCTTTTTTTAATTCAATGACGACTCGAAGCCCTGTCCGATCCGTTTCGTCACGCACCTCGGCAATGCCTTCCACTTTTCGGTCGATACGAAACTCGTCCATTTTCTTTACTAAATTGGCTTTGTTTACTTCATAAGGGATCTCGGTAATGACAATTTGTTTGCGTCCGCCTCTGATCTCTTCAATCTCCGCTTTTCCGCGAATCACTATTTTCCCTTTTCCGGTCTCGTACGCTTTTTTAATGCCATCGACCCCTTGAATAATACCCCCAGTAGGAAAATCTGGCCCTTTTAAAACGGTCATCAAGTCTTCGACCGTACAATCTGGCTGATCCATTCGCATAATTGCCGCATCAATGACTTCTCCAATTTGATGGGGCGGAATTTCTGTCGCATACCCTGCTGAGATTCCAGTTGATCCGTTTACTAATAAACTTGGATATCTTGCTGGAAGCACAGTCGGCTCCTCAGTTGTATCATCAAAATTCGGGATGAAGTCGACCGTTCTCTTTTCAATATCCTTTAATAATTCACCGGATATAGCAGAAAGCCTCGCTTCCGTGTAACGCATAGCAGCCGGGGGGTCTCCGTCAATTGATCCGTTATTTCCATGCATTTCAACGAGCAGCTTTCGCACTTTCCACTCCTGGCTTAAACGCACCATCGCATCATACACTGACGTATCGCCATGCGGATGAAAGTTACCAATTACATTCCCGACTGTTTTAGCTGATTTTCTAAACCCTTTTTCTACCGTATTGCCTTCTGTGTACATCGCATATAGAATTCTGCGCTGAACCGGCTTTAATCCATCACGCGCATCAGGAAGAGCCCTTTCCTGGATAATGTATTTACTGTACCGGCCAAAACGGTCGCCAAGTACATCTTCTAGCGGTAAATCTTGAAATATTTCCTTCTGTTGCATCTATTTATTCCTCCTCCCTAACTGAAAGATTTTCATTCTCTAAAATGTTCTCTCCTTCTTCCAGTCCGAAAGCTACGTTCGACTCAATCCATTTGCGGCGCGGTTCCACTTTGTCTCCCATCAATGTGGTGACGCGTCGTTCTGCGCGGGCGGCATCGTCAATTCTTACGCGTATTAACGTGCGGGTTTCAGGATTCATGGTTGTTTCCCAGAGCTGGTCGGCGTTCATTTCACCAAGACCTTTATAGCGCTGAAGCATATAGCCTTTTCCGACTTTTTTCGTTGTCTGATCCAGTTCATCGTCCGTCCAAGCATATTCGACCACTTCTTTTTTGCCCGTGCCTTTGCTCACTTTATAAAGCGGCGGAAGAGCAATATAAACTTTGCCGGCTTCAATCAAAGGCTTCATGTAACGGTAAAAGAACGTCAATAATAGCACTTGGATATGAGCACCATCTGTGTCGGCGTCAGTCATAATGATGATTTTGTCATAATTCGTGTCATCGACAGCGAATTCAGGACCTACACCTGCTCCGATCGCATGAATGATTGTATTAATTTCTTCGTTTTTAAATATATCTGCAAGCTTCGCTTTTTCCGTATTAATGACTTTCCCGCGCAATGGCAGGACTGCCTGGAAGCGCCGGTCCCTGCCTTGTTTGGCTGAGCCGCCGGCTGAATCTCCCTCGACTAAATACAGCTCATTTCTTTCTGGGTTGCGAGACTGAGCTGGGGTTAGTTTGCCGGATAAAACAGCTTCAGATTTTTTTCGTTTTTTGCCATTGCGAGCGTCTTCTCTTGCTTTCCTGGCAGCTTCTCTCGCTTGAGCCGCTTTGATCGCCTTTTTAATCAGCAGGGCGCTAATATCGGGATTTTCTCCTAAAAAGTACGATAATTGTTCTGAAACCACAGCATCTACGGCTGATCGGGCTTCACTTGTCCCGAGTTTTCCTTTTGTCTGACCTTCAAACTGCAGTAATTCTTCTGGAATCCTGACAGATACAATCGCAGACAGACCTTCTCGAATATCCGTACCCTCCAGATTTTTCTCTTTCTCTTTTAGAAGGTTTACTTTCCGGGCATATTCATTAAATGTTCTCGTCATCGCTGTCCGGGCACCTGCTTCATGCGTTCCGCCATCTTTTGTCCGCACGTTATTGACAAAGGATAGAACATTTTCAGAAAATCCATCATTGAATTGAAAAGAAAATTCTACTTCCATGCCGTTCTGCTCACCAGAAAAATAAGCCACTTGATGAAGCACATCTTTTTCTTCGTTTAAATATTTGACAAATTCCTGTATGCCATTTTCATAATGAAAGACTGTTTTTGAATCGCTGGCCTCATCTGTTAAGGTGATTTTCATTCCTTTAAGCAGAAAAGCGGATTCTCTAAGTCGTTCACCGAGCGTATCGATATTATAATTTACTGTGCTGAAAATGGTTTTATCCGGTTTAAAATGAATCGTCGTGCCTGTATTCTTCGTCTTGCCTATTTTTTCTAAAGCGGTAGCGGGTTTCCCGCCACTTTCAAAGCGCTGTTCATATATGTATCCGTCACGGTGAATGGTAACTACCAGCCATTCTGACAGGGCATTAACTACTGAAGCCCCTACACCGTGCAGCCCGCCGCTTGTTTTATATCCGCCTTGTCCAAACTTTCCGCCTGCGTGAAGCACTGTTAGGATGACTTCCGGCGTAGAGCGGCCAGTCTTATGCATTCCTGTTGGCATACCGCGCCCAAAATCCTGGACACTGACAGATTGGTCTTTATGAATGGTTACATTAATTTCATTTCCATGGCCGGCTAACGCCTCATCCACAGAGTTATCAACTATTTCATATACGAGATGATGAAGCCCTCTCGCGTCAGTGGAACCAATGTACATTCCCGGTCTTTTTCTTACCGCCTCAAGTCCTTCGAGTACTTGGATCGCATCATCATTATATTCAAATGTTGGTTTCGATTTTGACACAGTCATTCCCCTTTCTAGCCTTTCCTTGGGGAAAAGCACACAAACAAACGTTCTTATATTATTATATCATAAAAACGACAAGCATTCTTAAGTCAGAATAATTTCTTAAAAAAGAGCCGGCTTCTATCCGTTCTCCACTTATCTACTGCCCTATTGTAAATATCATTTTTCTTAAAGGCAAATGATATTTTACATTGCCGTTCTCTGCCAAGTGTCTTCTATGTATGCTGATAGACGGGGTGATAGCCAATTCAGACAGTCTGCTTTCACAGCAAAAGAGCCGGGCTCCCAATTCCTAACGACAGTTTATACTAACGTCAGGATCGGAACCAGGCACTTCATTGATCATGGATACGCCTATTTGGTTAACGCGTGCTCCACTTTAATGCAGCTGTCCATAATCACCGTTTTGCCAAGGCCTTTTAAATAATCATAGGCTTCCTTATGCGCAACCCCTTGCTGCGCCCAAAAAACATCGCAATCTATTTCAGCGAATTCCCTTGCAATCTCAGGAAGATACTCTGAACGGCGGAACACATTGACTATGTCCACTGGCTGATCAATTTCTTTCAGTGAAGATACAGCCTTTTCACCGAGAACTTCATCAACCGAAGGGTTTACAGGAATAATCGTATAACCTGCGTTTTGCATAGCCTCTGATACCATATAACTAGTACGGTTCGGATTATCACTTAACCCCACCACAGCGATGCGTTTCGCTTTCTTCAAAATTTGTCCTCTTTCCTCTCTAGATGGGTTTTGCATCATTACAGTTCCTCCTGTCCAAATATATACTCATATAGTTCTATGCTTAGTCTTTGTTTTCCTTTAACAGTTTTAATATTCCTGCTTATTGCGACCGAAATGTAGTGAAAATTGCTCAACCAAGATCGCGATTAGCGTACCAAAAATTAATCCGTTGTTAAATAAAGATGTCATCACAACAGGCAGGTCACGATAAGCCTCTGCAGGGACAAACATGACTCCCACTCCTGCAAGCAGAGAAACTCCCGCCACTAAACGAGACCGTTCAATATTCTTTTCCTTATCCAATTCAGAAAAAGCTAACCCTACCATCCGTGAAAAAATAACAAACGTTACCGCATATCCTACTGGAGCAGGGAGCGAGGCTAAAATATTCATTGCCGGCGGACAAACACTTAGGACGATGACTAACACAGATCCTCCTATAAATGGGGCAATGGAGGCTATTTTCGTCTGCGCCACAAAACCTGCAGAACCTGAAATAGGAACCGAACCTATGGCAGAAAGACTTCCTGCCAACATTTGATTGACGCCCGTTACCACTCCTGCCGCACGATAACTGCTGTTTTTTTCGCTACCGGTTACCAGCTTCACCACTTCCTCCATCACTCGGATCGAAGCAATCATATTAGCCGTTAATAACAGTGTGATAAAGGCAGCTGTCACCACGGTTCCAAGATCAAAGATCGGCGGTCCAAACACAAAAAGAGCCGGCAGCTGAAACCATATCCCCCCACTTGAAGGAATGGCTGGCGTTTGACCGATCATGATAAAAAGGAGCCATCCGAATAGAAGTGAAATAATGACTGAATATTGACGGACCCAGCCCAGACGGTGCATGGAAAAGTAATAAGCCGCTAGCAGAGTCACTAAACTTCCGCCCATAACTGGGAGGATCACTGTTCCCGTGTCATTCGGCAAACCGAGCATGCCTCTCATAAATGATCCGCTCAGCTGCAGGATCAAGAGCAGCAAATAAACAAACGTAATCGTTGGGGTAAACAGCCCTGCTAGTTTCTGCAGCAAACCGAACCCTGCTAAAATAATAAATATCACACCTGATACCAGCATTCCGCCTTGAAGGCTTTGTAAGGCTTCAGTGCTAGAAGAATAAATAGTTCCGGCAAAACCAGCGTAAATGGCGAAAACACCCCACCATAGTCCTGCAGGCCCCTCATTAATTGGCAATCGATGTCCGATTAACGCCTGCAGCAATCCTGAAATTCCGAGCACAAACATCGTTCGCTGAACAAAATCTGAAGTTTCCGCCGGAGAGAATCCAAAAAGATTGGCTATTGCAATAGGGGCAACAAGGGAACTTGCCAAGATAAATCCCATCCATTGCCAAGCACTCAAAAACATTTTCATCTTTCCACCTGTTTTCTCATTTATATTAAAATATTGAATATATTTCTATTTATAAGGGTACGCCACTTTTTTCAATCGGGCAATTGAAAAGTTTCCCCTCAAAATCTGCTTCCCGTGTTAAAATAAAGTGGAACTTCTATTTAATCTTTATATTTTTTGCATACATACATGATACTTGGTTTATAAAAGGAGTAATTATATGATTATTGGATTAATTATTTTACTTGCCTATCTTCTTGGTTCAATCCCGTCAGGACTGATTATCGGGAAGTCTTTTTTCGGGATTGATATTCGCGAACACGGGAGCGGCAACCTTGGGGCGACGAACTCCTTCCGGACGCTTGGAGTCAAAGCTGGATTAGTCGTCACACTTGCAGATATATTAAAGGGAACCATTGCCACGCTGCTTCCTATTTGGCTTGGCGCAGATTTCCACCCGCTATTGGCAGGTACCATTGCCGTTATTGGACATATGTTTCCAGTGTTTGCCGGCTTTAGAGGCGGTAAAGCCGTGGCTACTTCTGGCGGCGTGCTTCTGGCATTTGAACCGCTTTTATTTCTGCTTTTAGTTGTTACTTTTTTTGTCTCGTTATATTTTTCAAAGTATGTCTCGTTATCTTCCATCATTGTAGCTATTACCGCATGGACCTACTCTATTCTATTTGGAGAAATGCCATTAATCATCGTGGTAAGCGTCTTAGCATTCTTTGTGATCTACAGACACCGGGCCAATATGGGCAGAATTAAAGACCAAACAGAACCAAAGATTACTTGGATGTAGCGAATACGTCATCTTAGATAAAAAATGAAGCCAGGCTTCCCAATCGTTTTTAAGTATATCTCTTATACTCTATTAAACGATAAATGAGCAGCCTGGCTTTTTACCATATCTATATATTCAATGAAGTTCCAATTCCCCATCTTCATTTAAATGGGCATTTACAAGAGTTGTGGTCTTATAAAACGTATGTCTTCTTTTGCCCACTTGTATGATTGTATCAATATAGGCTGTGCCTATCACAATTCTTCCCGTTTCTGATACTTTAATAACTGTTTTAACTCCCGCTTCAGAACCAGCTGATTTGGCTTGAACTAATGTATCTGCCTCTATTTCCCCGCCCTTCACATACCCGGCAATCTTAATGGAGCAGCTGGCTTTTAATTTAGAATTATAAACTCCGTTGCCAGTGACAATAATATCTCCGCTGCTCGAAATTTGACTGTTGATCGCATAAGGCACGGTTATAAATGTATGTTCACTCGGAGGCGTTGAATAGAATTCATGCAGACCTTTAACCTTTTTATTTAGCTGCATCACTTCACTTACAGTTAAATGCTGACTCCCTTTCGTTAAAAATACCCGATAAAGCGAATTAGCCAGTTCCACCCATTCTTTTTGCAGCGCATATTTTCTCTGGGAAGCTTCTCTTACAAACCCTTTTATAGCAGACGGCAAGCTTTGGAAGTTTCTTTCTAACAGAAGCTTTATAGCCTTATCTTCATCTTCCTGCTTATTCGCATGATTGGATTGTTCCATCCGTTCAACTAATTGCTCGATGGATGCGCAATAAAGAGACAATTCTTCTTGCACATCCCCAAGCATTTTCAGCAGCGATTCATTCACTGTTTGAGAACTGCCGGATGTTACAATCGATGAAAACACGTTCTTTTGAATCACAGTTGACCGATTAGCAAACAATGAGCCTCCGGTTACTTGGCCGCTGACTTCAATATCGCCTTCTGCTTCAACTTTCATCGTTTCGTGAACATGTCCCTGAACTTCAACGTCTCCTTGAAAACGGATATGTCCGCTTGTAATATCAACATCCCCGTCATGACACAGCCTATTTAACACTTCAACTTTATAAGTTAACCCGCGAGTTTCTACATGGAGTCTGCCGTTATCTGTCGCAAACAATTGCCCATCTTCAAGCAAAGTGCCTTTTCCAAGCCGAATAATCGCTTCTTTTACAGGCTTGGCAAGTAATGTTTCGCCTCTGACCGTTTTTCCATCTATTCCGGGCTGGGGCATATTGACTGTTGCCAATAACTCCCCTTTGATGACTTGCGGTATGACTCTCACTTCACGAAAATCTGCTGTGCCTTGTTCATCCACTTTAGGCGGAGTTAATCCTGATTTATAATTCACGTGAAAATTTAAACTTCCATTCTGCCCTTCTATTGGAAATAGCCCCTTTGCGACGATCACTTCAGCAGATTGAAGCACCTCACAAGCTTCCTCCACTTTCTCCTCCTCAATGCCATAATTGATCCCCAATCGATTCAGTTCATTTCTGATGATTTCTACTGTCAGATCATTCGACAGCTTCTTTTCTTCCTGAGCTTCTAAAACGATCATTTGTGAAGGTGTATGATCACACACTGTGTAACGGGTATGGACACCAGGGTCAATCACTGCAACAGCGAGCATGTTATTTTCCCTTAGTTCAAGCTTCCATTCAAATGGCGTCAACTCTTCTTTCCCTTTAATTTCTACTTGGTCATTTATTTTAAGGTAAGCCCGCTCCTCCGCTAATTCTCCATTTATAAACAGTTCTAAATGAGGATGAGGTTCAATAGCCGGCTGTTCTTCTCCGTTCGATATAAAATGGAATGAACCGTCCTGAATGCTTATTGCTGCACGGGGTTCATCATTTTCCTTGCTGCCGTTGTTTATGCTGCTGTCCTCTTGCTTTTTCTTTACTTCTACAATCGCTTTTTTTCGATTAATGCCTAATAGACCTTGGGAGGGTTGCTGTAAAATTGTAATCTCAGCTGCTTCCCTCGAAATACCCAGGTTGGATAACCCTATTTTTATCGCTTCTTCAATTGAAGCTGCCACTATTTTTTCTGACTTTTCCATCGATTCCCCTCCCAGCTTAATTATTATTTATTCTCTTGTTGCTGTCTATCTGCTGCTATAAAATTAGGTCTTTTATCCTTGCTTGACAGTTTATCAAGTTACTATAATTGAATTATGTAAACAAACTCTTTATGCAATCTTTTTCTTTTATTTTATTCCAAAGGAGTGATACACTAATCAAAAAACAGCGGAGGGATCACATGAAGATTATTATCGAGGACGATGCATTAAATTGGTTCTTATCAGATATGGAAGTCAAGGCGGGTGAATATATCCGCTTTTATGTAAGATATGGCGGATCGAGTTCACTGCATGAAGGCTTTTCACTTGGAGTAACAAAAGAGGAGCCCATCGATGTAGGGGCAAAGGCCATCTATCATGAGGCCGTTTTTTTTGTGGAAGAAAAAGATTTATGGTACTTTGACGGACACGATCTGCATGTAAATTATGACCGCACGTCTGATGGCCCTGTTTATCAATACGTAAAGTCTTAATGTGAAGGAGAAAGAGAAGGCATTCTTTTTCTCCTTACAGCTTAAATCTTGATAGATGATCCAATAACCCTTCTTCCTCTAGAATCAGCCTTTGCCTTTCCCCCAGTAAATCAAAATGAGAATACCCCTTTTGCCGATAGTCAATCCACTCTTTTTGCAGCCCGTATTTTTCTCCCCATTTAATGAGCTTGTCTACGTCACTGCAGCCTACTTTCGTTACCGTTTTACACTCTTTAAAGCGCTCGTCAAGCCAGTAATGAGTTAAAAAAGCGATCTCTCCTTGATCTATTTTTCTTTTCCACTCCATTAATTCGCTTTTCTTAATGCCAAAAGCCATATGAATCACCTGACTTAAGATTTTATTTATGTTCTTTTTTGTTTTTCATATTCTTCATGCCAATCAGGAAACATACGTTTCATGGAGATTGGGCGAAACGTATCTTTAGTTACGATAGTATGTGTACTTTCACCTGTTACACAGACTTCCCCTTGTGCATTTTTTATTTCATACCCATATGTAGTTCTGACACCATTGTAGCGATCGATCCATGTATGAATCCATGCCGTGTCCCCATAGCGAAAAGGCTTCTTATAGGATAGGTGAATGTCTAGAACTGGCGACACAAACCCTTCCTTCTCCATTTCTGCATAATTAAATCCTAAATCTTCAATTAATTGAGTTCGCCCGAGTTCAAACCATACCGCATATTGTCCATGATAGACCACTTGCATGGCATCCGTTTCAGCATAGCGAACCTGTACTTCTTTCGTTGAAATCAACATCTTCTCATTCTCCCTTATCTCTATTTTTGGAAGTCACTCTCATCTTACCATAAACAAATGCCATCAAAAAAGAATACTCCTCCATTATTGGTCAATAGTAACAACAAAAGTGAAGTTTAAGGTTTTTATCAATAGGGGTATTAGATTGAAATAGATCATTGACTATATAGCAGGAGGTTTCATGTTATGGATATTAAAACTTACCTCGAGCAAAACAAAGGTGAAATGATTGATTTATTTGAGAAGATCGTGAACACAGACAGTAATTCCTATGATAAAGAAGGCGTGGACAATGTCGGTGCTATATTAAAAGAAAAGTTTGAAAGCCTGGGAATGTATGTGAAGGTTCATCGTGAGACAGAAGTGGGAAATCATTTAGAAATTAAGGCAAGCAGAGAAAGCGAGCCGAAAATTTTAATCATCGCTCACATGGACACAGTGTTTCCTAAAGGCGAACCTGAACGCCGGCCGTTTTCAATTATTGATGATAAAGCATACGGCCCAGGAGTGAACGATGAAAAGGCCAGCCACGTACAGCTTTTATATGCGATGAAAGCTTTAAAGGAGAGCAGTTCCCCCGCTCTTGAAAACGTTCATATTATATTTAACAGTGACGAAGAAATAGGATCTAGATCTTCTAAAGCATTAATTAAAGAAGCTGCAGAAGGAAAGGATTTCAGTCTCGTAGTCGAATGCGGCCGCCCAAATGACGGCGTAGTGACCGAGCGTAAAGGAGTCGGCCATTTTACAATGGAAGTCCAAGGGAGAAGTGCTCATTCAGGGGTTGAGCCAGAAATTGGCCGAAGCGCCATTGAAGAGCTGTCACACAAAGTGATTAAGCTTCAGCAATTAAATGATTATGACCAAGGATTGACCGTGAATGTCGGTTTGATTAAAGGCGGTACATCCGTTAATACTGTGGCCCCAAGTGCTACTGCTGAAATTGATGTGCGCGTAGCTGATGAAGAACAGGCGGAAAAAGTAACAAAAGATATTAACGCCATCGCGCGGGAAGATCATGTGACCGGAACCCGTACGGAGCTTACCGGTTCAATCGGGCGTCCGGCGATGGAAAAGACGAAAGATACAGACAGACTGTTAGAAATGATTCAAAACGCCGGAAAAGAACTGGGCTTAGAGATTCACGAGGAATCGACTGGAGGCGGATCTGATGCCGCGTTCACTTCAGCTGAAGGCATTCCGACTGTGGACGGAATGGGTCCTATCGGGGAATTCTCTCACAGTGAGACCGATGAGTATTCTGATCTTAATTCATTGATTGACCGGACAGCATTGCTTGTCAAAACCATTGAAAGACTATCATAACTAGAGATAAAACAAAATAAACCAGAGGTGGAGCAAATGGACATTCATGAGATTTTAAAAAAACAGAAAAAAGAAGGAGAACGTCAGCGTGCTTGGGGAGATTACGGCATGGTCGTAAGCGCCACTGAAGAATCATCCAAGATCGGAGCAGACATTCTTAAAAAAGGCGGAAACGCAATGGATGCACTGGCGGCTGTTCAGTTTGGACTAGCTGTGTCAGAGCCGTTTAACACCGGTCTTGCTTCAAGCGGCTTTATTATTTATTATGATGCCGAAAAGAAAGAAACAAAGGTGATCCAAGGCCATTCAAAAGCACCTCATAAATCAAAGAAAAACGTATTTGTAGACGAGCACGAAGACGTGATTCCTTTTCTTGAACGCTCCACCCCGGGAACTGCTGTAGCCATACCCGGCATTTTAAAAGCTTTTGATAAAGCCTTAGAACTGTATGGAAGTAAATCATGGTCTGAGTTAATGGAACCTGCTATTCGCCTATCCGAAGAAGGTGTAGTGGTTAATAAAACATGGAAAAGCGGATTGGATCGCTTCGGCAACAGGTTGAGTGATGAAGCTAAAAAATTCTTCTTTCCAAACGGCGTGCCTTTGACTGAAGGTGAAAAAGTAGTGAATAAAGAACTGACGAAAACCTTGAAGCGCCTGCAGGAAAAAGGCGCAGATGACTTTTACTGCGGGGAGATCGCTCACGCAATTGTCGACATCACCCATAAACTTGATGGCTGTTTAACATTGGAGGATCTTGCCAATTACGAAGCGAAAGTGCAGGAACCTTTACAGGCGAATTACAAAGGCTTTGATGTAGTTGTACCTAGTCCTCCTAACGGCGGAGGCCTTGCCCTGCTCTATATGCTGCAGCTGCTTGAGCAATTAGATCTCAGCCAATATGAGGCCGATTCTTGGGAAAGATATTATATCCTTACTGAAACATTAAGAATCATGACATCTGATAAACTGGCTTATTTAGCGGATCCTGATTTTTATGATGTGCCGGTTGACGGGATGCTGCACCCTGATTATATTAAAGAACGGCTCAAAATCTATAACTTTGAGTATCGGAGCGAGGATATTTTACCAGGAAATCCATGGGAATATGACAATGATAAGTCCCCTAGCGGCTTAAAGCCTCAAAAAGATGATAAAGGCTCAGAAACGACTCATTTTATAGCAGCTGACCGTCATGGAAACATAGCCGCATGCACTTCTTCGCTTGAGCATACATTTGGTTCAGGTATTATGGTTCCAGGCTACGGCTTTTTATTAAACAATGATATGACAGATTTTGATCCGGATCCTGCCGGCGTCAATGGAGTGGAACCGAATAAATATGCTGTCAGCGCTAAAACGCCAACATTTGTCTTTAAAGACGGGAAACCGTTTTTGGCACTTGGCTCCCCTGGCGGACCAACCATCGTTGCTTCAGTGATGCAGACGCTGATCAATGTCATTGATTACCAGATGGATTTAAAAGAAGCCATCGAAGCTCCTCGCGTCTACAATGGGACAGGGCCGCTGATCTGGTGGGAAGAAGGCATCCCATCATCTGCGAAACAAAAAATGGAGAAGATGAATTATGATTTTGATAAAATTCCGCTTGAAATCGGAAACGTACAAGCGATTTTGTTCGATCAAGTGAATGGCTTGATGTATGGTGCGAGTGACTCTTCAAGACCGGGAAAACCAGCTTGTGTGAATAAAGATGAAGCAGAAAATGAGTGACAGATCGAGTAGGAGGATAATCATTAATTGATTATCCGACCTCTCACACCACCGTACGTACGGATCCGTATACGGCGGTTCAATTTTATACTAAGCAT
>NZ_JAFBES010000007.1 GCF_016908875.1 Bacillus ectoiniformans
GGCGAAAGCAAAAGCTGAAAAGCTTATTAGATCGATACAATGATTTACGTCATACTTAAATGAACCGCCGTATACCGATCGGTACGTACGGTGGTATGAGAGGTCGGGGGTTAGTCACCCCCTCCTACTCGATTTCAAATTACTTATTTTTTAGCGGCGGGTCTATTGTATCTTCTGGATCGTCGTTTCCTAAAAGGAAGTAGGAAATGACTCCCGAAACAATCGCTGCACCAGCTGAAATGAGCATTCTCGTTTGGCTGTCAATGACAGAGTAGTCTTTCTCGAGCTTATTCGTCGCGAGAATAAACACTAGAATCATGATGGGAATCACATATTTTAAACGTTTCATGCTAAACATCCTTTCATACCTGTACCTTACTTTCATCATATCAAATAATAGAGCCTGTCATGTGAACTTTTGATGAACATGACAGGCTACTTTTCATGAAAGTATGAATAGGCTTTTTAATAGCACCTGCATAAAAAATAATTGACTTTTTAAAAAAGGGAAATAATAATATTATAATACTAATAAATAGTATAATTGGATAAAGGTGTATGGAGGTGACCCAATAACAAGCAAATACGAGATCATCAATGTGAAAGAGTTGATGAAGGGTGAAAATTGAATAGGAGGGGCAGTAGTGAAAAAGAAAAGCCCAAAAAATCATCTTTTGTATTCTGCTGTTTCAGCTTCGATGGCGGCGAGTGCGATTTTCCCGATGGTTCCTCATGGAGTGAAGGCAGAGGCATCCAATGAATTCTTAGATATAAAGCCGACTGATCATTATTACGAAGCGGTAAAAAGTTTACACGCAAGGAAGATTATTAAAGGCTATGAAGACGGTACCTTTCGCCCACATGAAAAACTGACACGTGCTCAAGCCGCGAAAATCATCGCCTTAGCACTCAAGCTAGAGACAAATGTTAAGGATCCAGGGTTTAAGGATGTAACTAATAAGAGCTGGGAATATCCTTTCATCGCAGCTGTTAAACATGCTGGAATCATGGAGGGATACGGTGATCATTTTAAGCCGAACGCCCAGTTAAGCCGGGCACAGATGGCGAAAGTAATCTCACTTGCTTTTGGTTTTAAAGAAAAAACCCCAAGTGAGCTGCCGTTTACGGATGTAAAGAAAGAAGATTGGTATGCAAAATACGTCACCGCACTTATTGAAAAACAGGTAACTACGGGGACATCACCAACGACTTATTCTCCCAATCAGACGGTCAATCGCGGGCAGATGGCTTCCTTTATTTTTAGAAGTGAAGCAGCTCTAAACCCTGTGCAGGTGAAAGCAAAAATTATACAAATAAAAGAAAATGAAGTGGTCACTGATAAAGGGTCTTATGTAATTTCAGATGAATTAAAGGCCTGGCTGAATCCAAGGAATCAAGAGGCATTAAAAGGTGCAAGTATACATTTTTTAGTAAAAGATGAGATGGTCGAGAAAGTTCAATCCATTGAGTTAATAACTAATGGCGAGGCAGGAGCAGAAGTCGTATTTGATGGAAAGGGAGCAACCATTGACACAGATATAATCATAAATGGCGATTATCTTTCAATCAAAAATGCGATCATTCAAGGAGATTTGAAACTCGGGGAGGGAATCAAAAACTCTTTCTACACGGATGGGTTAAAAGTCGAAGGAAAAACAACTGTAGCCGATGAAGTGAAGACAGCAGAAAAACAAACGACACTTTATCAGCCTTTATCATATAAGCGGTTCGTTGAACAGTATCAAACGCTGAATACATCTCCAAGGCGGCTCAAGCTCGTATTTCATAATTCCTCTTTTCATTCTGTAAATATAAATAAACCAGATATGAGTATTGAACTGACAGGGGCTACAGTTATTCGCAGCGTTGATCTTTCCGATAAGGTGACTTTGAAAGCAGAAAGTGCAGCAAGGATTCTCCAAGCTATCATTGGGTCTGGTGTGGATCAGGTAGTTTTCGAATGTCATGTAAAAGAACTGATCATCCATAACAATCAAAATATTACGATGCTAGGAACAGGAAACATTGATACAGTCAAAGCCTCTGGTGGTTCAGTCGTTACATGGCAGATAAGTGGAAAAGTAGGATTATTAGAAGTGGTTGATTTAGTATCTAAGTTTACTCTAGGAAATCAATCAATAATCGTAAACTTAATTTTCCCCCCAGGTATGAAGCCATCGGATGTCATCAGCAATTATGACAAGGTAAAAGGAAATATTGATCAGGTGGGCGGTGTCAAAAATCCTGATGTGCCTCCACCACCTGCAAGCGGCGGCGGAGGGGGAGGAGGTGGTGGAGGCTCTCCTAGAGATACTCAAGCGCCAGTTCTCACATATACAGGTGAAAATAATTTTACGGTGGATTATGGGGAGACCTTTAGCATTCCGCAAATTTCTGCGACTGACAATAAAGATCCTGCCGTCGAAGTGAAAAAAGCCATTAAGAATGCAGCCGGAGAGAAATTGAATGAAATCAACACTTCAGTTTCTGGCACATACACAATCACCTACACCGCAAAAGACGCTGCTGGGAATGAAGCCACTCCAATTGTGATTACTGTCGTTGTAAAAGAAGCACCAGATACAGAAGCGCCAGTATTTTTTAATGACGGCCTTGCTAACTTTACAGTAAAAAATGGTGGAAATTTTAAGCTGCCGATTGTGGATGTATTAGACAATAAAGATCAAAACCTGAAAGCCACCATCGTTATTACAAATCAAGAAAATAAAGAAATAGATGAAATTGACACTACTGTGGCAGGTACGTACAAGATCACATATTCAGCGGAAGACTTAGCTGGTAATAAGGCGAGTCCATTAGTCATTACGGTGGTGGTTGAAGAAGCACCAGATACAGAGAGTCCAGTCCTCCAATATAATGGCGAAGTAAACCTGACGATAGAATATGACAGTAGTTTTACGGTTCCAGATGTGAGTGCGACTGACAACAAAGATCCATCTGTCACTGTAAAAGAAGTTATTAAGAATGACAAAGATGAAGCCATCGAACAAATAGACACTAAAACACCAGGCACATACACGATCACCTATACCGCAAAAGACGCATCCGGGAATGAAGCAACGCCGATTATCATTACCGTGGTAGTAGAAGAACCAGATACAGAAAAACCAATTCTCCAGTATTCTGGCCAAAAGAATCTGACAGTAGAATATGACGAAAGTTTTACCGTGCCGACCGTGACAGCGACTGATAATAAAGACAAAAATGTAGAAGTAAAATCAGTCATACATGATGCTGCCGGAACAGAGTTGACTGAGATTGACACGACAGTTCCAGGCACGTACACAATCACTTATACCGCAAAAGACGCAGCCGGAAATGCAGCGGATCAGCTAGTCATTACTGTGGTAGTCAATAAGGAAAAAGACCAAATAAATAACGCTTCATTTACAAGTGCAGCCTATGCCGAGAAGACGATTACAATCTCTGATCTAGCCGAAATTGAAGATGGCTCAACTTTTGATATCGCCCAACTCACTTATCATGATAAAGAATCTAGTCCTGCAACGCATCCGCTAACCGGTAATTACAATATAGTAAATACAGCGGCAGAATTAGATCAGCCCGGTGAATATTTTTACGATAAAGATCAAGATAAGTTAATCATTAAGCTAACAGCATCAGATGTTACAAGCATAGAAGGGTTACAAGGTTTTGGCATTAGAGGTACTGTTGCAGATGAAATAACAGCAGCTGAAGGTTGGAATATCGATCCTTCCTTGAATAAGGCGAGGCAGGTAGTCACGGCAATTGACACTCCTAAACAAAAATAAACGAAACGTTACTTTATAAGCTAGATATCTAGTGAAATAAGTGGGAAAGATCTCTCATCTTTTCTAACTGTCACATTCCAATTGATAGGTGAAATTCCTATTCATTGATAACAGCCTATTTATCAATGAGCCTAATCCTCCTGCATCCAATGAGGCGCTAACATGCCAAAGGGGTGAAGTCAGGTGAAGTCGTACTCTTAGTAAGAGGCGGGGTTCTTTAAAAGGTGGCTATGGCTAGGCAGACGAATCCATGCAGGCAGGCTGAGGTAGTGAATGCTGAGAATCGCTAGGAGTTCAGTATTCATCCCTGTATCTGAAATCATACAGTTGGCGATTGGAAGAATTGAGGCTGTTAAACCAATCGTTCTCACGCCTGAATAGTGGAAGCCTAAGGTCATCAAAACAAGGGATGGAAGTGACGGAACGTTTGAAGTCTTACCGGAAGAGGCGGGTTAGCGCCAATGACACCGGTAGGATGGCGGCGGGTTCGTAGTAGTGTGGATCATCTGCCGATTGCACCGTTATGGCAACATAGCGGGAGGAGAAAACAGATGGAAGCGAAGGAACCCAGTCAGTAGTAAACTCTTATTATCACGACTTATTTCCCCAAAATACAGTCGAACGTAAAGCAAAAAATGCAGTAAAAAAGTCAGATATATATGACGATCCAGCAGCCCTTTTACTAATCGTGAATAAAGAGGCTGACAGCTCGCCGTGTGCGATGAAAATCGCCCGCGCGGTGAAGACTCTGCCGAAAGCCAAATGGCATAAGGAGAGAATAGCAATTATGCGCCGGTTGTAGTAAAACCTATTGAGGATCGATCAAATGTTGAAATTAACACGGAAGTTTCCATTAATCTAAAAGAATTCTTTTCCCATCCAGGTGGAGAGGAATTGGTTTTCACATCAACTCAAGGCCAAATTCTGGGGGATGTATGGAGATTTACCCCAACAAATGTTGGAACAAATTCAGTCACCATTACAGCAACGGACACAGATGGTGAAACAGCTTCAGCTACGTTTAACGTGACGAGCAGAGATACATCTCCACCGAATTATGCAACGGGTTACCCGAAAGCGCTGAATGTGGATGCTACGACTTTGAAGATAGCCTTGAAAACGAATGAGACTGGAAAAGGTTATTATGCAGTCATAGCGGATGGCTCAGAAGCACCTACTGCAGATCAATTAAAAGCAGGGCAAGATGGATCTGGCAGGACATTTTCTATAAAAGGAAATCAAGCGGTCACTGCAAATGTAGAATCGGTTGCTTCAATTGCAGGGTTAAATGACAACACGAATTATGATATATACGTTGCCATTGAAGATCAATATGGAAATCTGCAGCAAACCGTATCAAAGCTTGATGTAAAAACGCTGCAGCTTCCATCTATCACCAGCAAATCTATTGGCAACTTTGATTATTCAACGATCTATGCGGGTCAGGCAAGGCTGACTAGTAAAGTGGTTAATTCATCGAATTTTTCAGGCAATGAGAAAAGGTTTACAGTCAGTGACGGAAAAATCACTGTAAATGTTCATCTGTGGTGGAATATTCCATTAAATCAATACGTAACCACACCAGCCCAGGCTGTCGGATCCGCCATCGAAAGTGAAATTCAACAGTATTATAACGATCGTAATATTAGTTTGTATGAACGTACGATGTCAGCCTTCGGTTATGGAGACACCCTAACAATCTCCACATTTAAAACGGGTGCAAGCAATATGGTCACAGTCGGCGGTCAGGATTGGAGCTATTTCTTTAATCAAAACACGGCTTATGGAGCAGATGAAAATCGCAGCGCTAATAAGTCATTTACGGTCAGTGACGGGGTGAATACAGCGGAGATCACCCTAGATTGGAATTACAGTAATATGGATGGTTTAATTGGAAGGATCAATCACCAACTCAGCAGTCAGAATGTAAATGCCACGGCAGTTAAGGTCAGCGAGTCTCAATTTAAAATTGTTGGGAAATCGGCTTCTGTTTCATTAACTATAAACGGAACGAATAAAGGTGATTTTTTTAACTAAAGGGATACCTGTTTTCCCTCGGTGTCTGGCTGGTTAGGTCAGGCACCGCAAACAGGCTGGGGAAATAAGCAAAAGAGTAATAACTGACGGCTCGCCGTGTGCGATGAAAGTCGCCCGCACGGTGAAGGCTCAACCGAAAGCCGGACGGTATAAGGTGAGAATAGCAATAATGAAGCGCCTGTCTTACGAGTCATGATTCCAGAGCAAGTCGTAGCAACCGGAAAATCGGTCGATCAACTACCATTCGACTATGCATTTAGTGATGCGGACGGGGATCCATTAACCTACACAGTTGAATCAAGCGACACTCGTGTTGTTCAAGCAAGCATTCAAAACAATAAGCTGAACATTTCATCAGGCAGTGAAATAGGGCTTGCTACAGTGACAATTACTGCTAGTGATCGAAAAGGCGGAACAGCCGCTATGCAAGTACCTGTTCGAAGCGTTCAATTGGTTCATTCAGAAAAAATCACGACTAAATGGGGTGTGTGGCAGCTGTCTTATGATCTATCTAAATATATGCCTAACCAGCTGTCGTTTACTGTATTTAAACAGTCACCAGGGCAGGAGGGGTCTGTTCGCGCAGATCCGCTCTATGGGAATAAATTTACGATTTATGACCCGGGCAGCAAGAATTATTGGATTGTAGGAGAAGATCATAAAGCGGTCTATTTAGAACTTACTAGAATAGATCAGCAGAGAATGGCACCATTTATTTCTGAGGTTCTGCATGGCAGCGAAGATCGAATGGCGGTTGAAATTTATCATCCAATAGATGGAACAACTGGTTATGCAGAGGGGTATGAATTAGAAATACATCGATGGTTCTCGGCTTCAGGCAGAAAAGAGATAGCTACTCTTTCGATTTTAAATTTAGAAAAAGGCGCCACGTATCACTTGATTAGCTCTACTTTTTATGACTTTTTTAATATAACTGGCGCGTCCTATATCAATAAAGAATTTTATTTAACTGGAGACGGAATCACTACAACAGCACTTGTTCTCAAAAAGAATGGGCAAGTCATTGATGTAGTCGGCAATCCAGATAGCAGCCACCAGCAGGGTATTCTTTTGAATGGAGGAACCATTGTAAGAAAGTACGGCATTCTTTCTGGTTCGGACTCTTTTCAGCTCATTGGAGAGTGGGATCAGTATCCAAGAGACACCTATCAATTTTTTGGCGAGCATCAGCCGTAACATTCTTTCGTCTCATTCTACGGAATGGGGCTTTTTTTGTGTCTTAGAAGAAGCGGAGAAAACTTTGAACTTGCCGATCGAATTAAAAAGTTGCTGAGAAGCTACCAAAAGGCGTTGAGAAAAAATAACACGAGATATGTCCGAAAATAATCTCTCTTTTCTGTTAAATATAGTAAAATGGTAAAATAAAAAGATATGGATCATAGGGGGAGAGGTTATGAATATATTAACTAGGAAAAATTGTATGCATGTATCTGTTATTTTCAGTTTGATTCTCATTTTTTCGCTGGTTACAAATATCCAGCAGGCACAGGCTGCAACGCAGTCAGCCGAAAAGCCGCTTGTCGGCATTGTAGTGTCTAAGTTGAGTGAGGATTATGCAAGCATTACAAGGCCGGCTGGTACGTGGAATGGGAAGACAATTGCCGCGAAGAATGCCTACTCTTCTACCAAAAACAAACGCTTAAAGGCTGAGCTGATGTACAAGCAGCTAGGTTACCAAGTGGAATATGTCAACGATGCACAGCTGCAAAATGCAACGTATTTAAAAAAGTTCGATACGATTGTGTTTCCTTTTACGGTAATGATGAATTGGCAGCAGAGGGAAGCAGTCAAAACCTATATCAAAGACGGTGGGGGAGCGATTTTTGCATTTGGAACGGCTCGAAATGATAGCGCCAGCTACCCTTACAAGTCTACGGATCTGGATTTATCACCTCTCATCTATAAAACAGGCACATGGATTTATGAATGGGATAACTTGAGTGAAGCGATGCAAATGCCGTTTATTAATGACGTGGAGTTAAGGCAGTACACGATTCGGTCATCAGGTACGCATCCGATTGTTCAAAACACGCTGAAACGGACGGGAAAATCAATGATTCAATTGAAAAATGATCGTCCAAATCTAGGGGAGTGGATTGAAGTCAACGGCACGTATCCTTCTAGTAAAGTGACTCCGATCTTAACGTATGGCAACTACGGCTATTCATCGAGCCCGAAAGATGTGACATCCAAAACTGCAGGAGCGTACGCCACTGAATTTGGAAAAGGGAAAGCGATTTGGCTTGGGTTCCAGCCGTTTAACTTTATCAGTGTCCAAAACGATTCATCTGTCAGCTGGGACTATGGCGATGGGCCAAGCGCTTATCAGTATTATTCTGGCGGCGAAGATTTGAAAGTCATGATGGATGAAATGGTCAAGTGGACCTCTCAGCCCACAGCGGTTTCGCATAAGCTTGATCGCAAGACGGATATGACTCTAAGCGGTGTATCTGCTTATCCGCGGGCAAGCGATTACGTTGTCTATGCTACAATGCAGGCGAAGAATAATGGGAACGTGATTTCCCGGGGAATCATGCGCACGAACATTTTGTCCCCTAACGGAACAGTATTAAAAACTTATGAAAAAACGGTACTAGGATTGGTGCCAGGCGGAGTCAGCTATCCAGAAAAAATGCAATTTTCATTACCAAAAAATTTAGCTGCGGGGGATTATCGCCTGCAGACAAAGTTTCTTTTAGGTTCAAAAGAAGATCCTAACTTTGCAGCGGCGGGGCAAGAAGTGATTTTACGAGTGGCGAAAGCAGGACAAAAAGCAACGATCATTACTCCAGCCTTTAAGGATGTGCCGAACAGTCATTGGGCCAAAGCGGATATTATGAACTTATCGGCTGCTGGCATTATTAACGGCTATCAAGGGCAAATATTTAAGCCGGATCAAAACTTAACACGTCTGCAAGCAGCGACACTCCTTGTCAGAGCGTTAAATCTAAACACACAAAACCGGCCAGATCCGAAACTGGCTGATGTGAAAAAAGGGCAATATGGCTATGATATCATTGCTACGGTTGTCGATGAAAAAATATTCTCTGGTTCCAATGGATATTTTAAAGCCAACAATCCTATTACACGGGAGCAAATGGCAAAAGTAATCGTTGGATCATTCCATTTAACTGGAAATGAAACAAAACCATTTAAGGATGTTCAAAATGACAGATGGTCAAAGCTTTACATCTCCACATTAGTGGCGAATGATGTAACAAATGTAGATACTCATTTTAGACCAACCGCCTACACATCACGCGCTCAATTTGCAGCCTTTATCCGCCGAGCAATGTTTGCTTTGTAATAAAAGAGGAAGCTGGCAGAGATTTGTCAGCTTTTTTCATCACGCTGAAACGTTTATAGCAGCAAGGGAGAGTGAAGAAAATGATGAATCAAGTTTGTCCGGAATGCGGTGGAGAACTGATAGAAGATGCTTGGGAGAATATTATTGAACATGAGGATAGCTCCATGACAGTGGATGCTTTTTCTGCATATGTCTGCGAACGGAAATGCGGGTATTATGAGCGCGCTGATCAGGAAGAAGGATGGCCGCGAGTGATAGCAGAGCAAGGGCCTGATCGGTTGCTTTTGCTATATCCAGGTGAGCAGGGGCGTATCTATGAGTTGAAGGATCAGGTGTTGTTTCCGCTCATGAATGTGCATTCGCTGCTTGCTCGGGGTTATTGGGAAGAATACACGGGCAACCATAATATTCAAGCTTTGCTTCAAGAAGCGCGTAATTACGAAGATGCTTTTCGTGAGCCGCCTAATCTATTTCGGTTTGCGACTAGTGAACTGTCACAGGATGCTTTTTTGTGCTGGCTAATGTCTTGGGCTGAACCTGCATTTCGTTCCGTTGATCTGCCACTGCATGATACTGCTCAGGCATTTATTCGTGCTATTTTTACTGCGCATAACCAAACGATGCCCGACATTAAATCAATCACCATTACACGCCAATTCAAATCATTAGATATATTAACGGTTATAAATGAAAAGTTTGCGATTTTAATAGAAGACAAAACATATACCAAAGATCACTCCGATCAGTTAATGCGGTATCGAAAGGCTGTGACGGAGTGGAATTCTAAATTAGTTCAGCTGCCGATATATTATAAGATTGCAGATCAAAGTCATTACCGGTCTTGTGATATTGCAGGGTACTTTCCATTGACACGCAGGGAAATGCTGGCCCTATTAGAAAACGGCGTAAAGTCCGGTGTGAAAAACTCGATTCTTTTAGACTATTATCAGCATCTGCAAAATTTGCAAAACAAAGTGGATGCATATCTAACACAGCGTGTCGAGAAATGGGATGCGTTTGCGTGGCAGGGATTTTACCAAGAGCTTCAGCGTGAAATCAATGGGAATTGGGACTATGTCAATAATCGTTCCGGGGGTTTTTGGGGCTTTTGGTGGGGAGGCAACACCAATCATCCCTATCATTTTCAATTAGAAGAACAGCGGTTATGTGTAAAATTGAATGTGATGCCAGGTCAGGATCGGCGAGCGATGCGCAAGGATTGGCTCAATCGTGTACTAAGTACGGCTAAAGAAAAAGGCTTGCCTTTACAAAGACCAGCTAAGCTAGGCAACGGTGATACTATGACAATTGCTGTGATGACTGATTATTTAGAAATGAATCAACATGGCCTCGTCGATGTTGGACGGACAATAGATAAGTTACAAGCGATAACAGTTGCTTTCGATTAGAGATGTTTAGAGAGGGGCATTTGCCAGTAATAAAAGCAACCGCCGATAGAATCGAAGAATGCGACTGGTGATTATTCAAAAGTGCCGATAGAATACCAGCCACCGCTGATAGACTTAATCAATAACTAAAACAAGAGCCCAAACCGCTTTTCAGGTTTGGGCTCTTGTTTATTTAACAGCTGTAGTTACTTTATTAACGACGTTCACTGGCATTGTCTTCGAAACAACTTGCTTGCCGTCACTCATACGGAAGACGACCGTATATTTGCCAGACGGTGCGTATGTTTTATTATCTAGCAGCAAGCCGTTCCATTGAGCGGTAAATCGGCCAGCGCTTGGCAATTGATCACGGACAAGTGAAGCTGCTACTTTGCCTTTTGAATCAACCACATAAACAGACCCCTTCATTGACCCATTCACTCGGCAAGATGCAATTAGCTTGTTAGTTCCAGTCATATGGAAGTTAGATGCATTCATAGACATAGCCACAATCGGTTCCGATGTCCAATTCAGTGCTCGGTTCGCATCAACACGGCCATACCCGTAAAAATAATCCCAGCCTCTGTCTCCAAGATCTACAGCGGATCCCAGAAGTGAATATTTGATTTGATCTGCAGTTAATAACGGATTCTTCGTCATCATTAAAGCTGCGACGCCGCTGACGACAGGTGCGGCCATTGATGTACCATCCATACTGCCATAGTTACTGCGTGGCAGTGTTGAGTAAATATTTGAGCCTGGTGCAGAGATCGAGATGTAATCACCATAATTTGAAAAATCGGTAATAACATCTCGCTGATCTGTGGCACTTACACCAATAACCCCGTCATAAGCAGCAGGGTAAGTATAGCTGCTTGTATCTTCATTTCCAGCAGCGGCAATTACTAAAACACCACGGCTTTCTGCATATCGAATCGCATCGGCTGCTGAATAACTGTAAGAGTCTCCTCCAAGACTCATATTAATAATATCTGCACCGTTATCCACCGCATAGTAAATTCCGCGTACTACATCATACATATCTGCACCTTCGCCGACAAAAGCATCGATTGGCATGACTTTTACATTCGGGGCAATACCCGCTACTCCAGATTTATTCATCGTAGCAGCAATGATTCCGCCAACATGAGTTCCATGAGGGTCACTAGTAATAGCCGTGCCGCCTGTCACTGCATTATAAGGCTTATAAATCTTCCCTTTTAAATCACTATGATAAATGTCCATGCCTCCATCAATCACGGCCACTGTAATCTGTGTAGATCCGCGTGTTGTGTTCCATGCCTTAGGAGTATTAATTTTTGGTAAATACCATTGTTTTTTATAGAAAGTATCTACCGGAATATATTGAGCAGTTGATTGATAATTTGGTTCAGCATAGCTGATATTTTCATTGCTTAATAGATTTTGAATGAGTTCGACTTTTTGTTTTTCATTAGGATAAGAAACCAATACTAATTGTCCATCCTGTTGAATCGAACGCTCTGTTAATCCGTATTTCAGATACAGTTCTTCTTTCTGTTTGGCAGTAGGAGTGGTTTTGAATTTGATTAAAAGCTCGCCTTTCGAGTAATCCCCTTCAAACATTTTGGTAATTTCTTTCTTTGTAATTACCGGATCATCATTTGCACTTACTTCAGGAAGGTAAAGCTGGGAACCGCTTAATAATACGATTAAGGCCAAAAACCACTTCCAACTTCTCATTTCTTTATCCCCTTTTTCTATGTGATGAACCTATTCTACTATGATTGCAGCTAAATAACATTAGCTTTTATTGTCGGTATGAAAAAAAGAAAACGTCTGTAATAGAGAATCCTCGACATGAAAATGTTTGGGTGAAACATGATTGTGGGCTGACGTAAAAATTATGCTCTATATATTGAAAAGCAGGTTAAAGATCTTGTCGAGGGGTTGATAAATAAGCGAAAATTGTTAATGTTTTTTCCGATTTTTTCAGACTGCTGTTGATTTGACTGTATCGACTTAAAAGATAGGCGAGCAACAAGAAAATAATAATTCTCAAATTAAAGAGTTCTTCCTGTCTTTTATTCTACCTTTATGAGACTATAGAAATAGTTAATTAGAATGATTATTAAAAAGAGAATGGAGAATCAGTTATGTCCATCTATGAATTTGAAGCGGTAAGAGCAAACGGAGAAAAAATCTCGTTATCTCAATATAAAGGCAAGACTCTGCTGATTGTGAACACTGCCAGTAAGTGTGCATACACCCCGCAGTTTGAAGATTTGCAAAAGCTCTATCTTCAATTGAAAGATCAAAATTTTGAAATGATCGGTTTTCCATGCAATCAATTTGGAGCGCAGGAACCAGGAGACAGCCAAGGTGCAGAAGAATTTTGCAAATTGAATTATGGTGTCACGTTTCCCATTTTTGCTAAAGTAGAAGTCAATGGAAAAGACGCTCACCCTTTGTTTCAATATTTAAAAGAAGAAATGCCGTTCCGGGGATTCGATGAAAGCAATGGCAGTGAAAAGTTTTTAAAAATGATGATCAGCCAAAAGAATCCGGAGTGGCTGACTGGAGACGAGATTAAATGGAATTTCACGAAGTTTCTTGTTGATCCAAGCGGAACGGTTTTGCGTCGCTATGAGCCGTCCGAAGAACCCCGTGATTTTGAACAAGAGATTGCTGAATTAATTAAATAGGAAGAAAATCTGCGGATAGCTTTCGCAGATTTTTTTATGAGCATGAATAGACTTTCGGAACATACGCTTTTATAGAAGGATCATTTTTATGAAAGCGAGGGATCTCATGGCGATTAAATTAATTAAAATTTCGAGCGTGTATTTTGCCATTGGCACATTGCTTGGCTATTATATGTCGGTGGTTCATTCCTATGAACTGACCGGCGTGCACGTTCACATCAACTTGCTTGGATGGACCGCCTTAACGCTTGCTGGTATCTTATATCATTTGTTTCCGTCTCTTACTTTTGGAAAATTGGCTGGCGTTCACTTCTGGCTTCATAATATCGGACTGCCGGTTATGATGGTCTGCTTAACGATGTTACTCACCACAAAAAATGAAGCGTGGACGGCGGAGGTAGCAGCCGGTGCTACGTTAACTGTTATTGGCATTCTCGTATTTACAGTGAATGTGTTGAAAAATTTGCGAGCGTGAGTGACGCTGCCTGGTCTCTATTTGAGGTCGGGCAGTTTTTTGTTGGTGCCGGATGCTAGGTTTATGGAAAAAAAGGCAAAGCGCTGATAGAATGGCCGAAGCCGCCGTTAGAATAGCCAAAGCCGCCGATAGCACAAAAAACACAAAACAACCAAGCTGATCGTTGGCTCACTTTCTCTAAGAATAGTTGATTTTCAGCAGTTTTCAGTAGAAAATGAACCTATCTTAATTGAAATGGGGAACTAGCATGCGAGTCATAGCAGCATTTGATTCATTTAAAGGATCGATGTCGAGCCAAAGGGCGAACGAGGCGGCAGAACGGGCGTTGCGCGAGGCGGGAATCAATAAAATTGAGTGCATTCCGATCGCGGATGGCGGCGAAGGGCTGACGGATGCGCTTTTAGCTAGTGTGGGCGGAGAAAAAATCACCGTTCGAGCTCAAGATCCTCTCGGCCGCAGGATCGATGCTTTTTACGGGTGGGTCGAAGAGGAGAAACTCGCGATCATTGAAATGGCTGCGGCATCCGGACTGCCGCACTTAAGAGCGGATGAACTAAATCCATATGAAGCCTCCACATTCGGTACCGGTCAGCTGGTACAAGCTGCTTTAGATCGCGGCGCTCGTAAAATCATTATTGGCCTCGGCGGCAGCGCAACGGTGGATGGCGGCACCGGCTGCTTGGAAGCTCTCGGCATTCGTTTTCTGGACGAGCAGAATAAGGAACTCCGCGGCACTGGAGGCAGCTTACACAAAATTAAAGCGATTGATCGCACTGTCTTAGACCCGCGCCTCGCCGAAACAGAAGTCGTGATCGCTTCTGATGTGACGAATCCTTTGACAGGTCGTGAGGGAGCAGTTCATATATTTGGTCCGCAAAAAGGGATCAAACCGGACGAACTACATACATTTGACGAAGCGATGCAGCAATATCAACGTGTGGCAGAAGCTGCTATGGGCATGAGTACAGGTAATGAGCCAGGCACAGGAGCCGCTGGAGGACTAGGCTTTGCGCTGCGTACATTTCTTAACGGTACATTCATTTCTGGAGCAGAATTGATTATCCAATTAGCTAATATCGAAGAAAAAGTCCAGCAGGCTGATCTCATTTTGACGGGAGAAGGCAAGTTTGACACTCAATCTTTATTTGGGAAAGCTCCGATAGGCATCTGTCAGCTAGCAAAGAAGCACTGCGTCCCAGCCATTGTGTTTGCTGGGAAAGTAGAATTCGAAGAGATGAGCATTCCGTCGCATGGCGTGTCCTTGCTTGTTCCGATGGTTGATTCGGTAATTTCATTAGACGAAGCGATGGAGAATGGAGCTGAGCTTTTAAGTCGGGCAGTGAAGCGGACGGTTACAGCTATACAAATAGGAGAAGGCTTGAAAAAATCTAAATGTTAATTCTAGAACGCGAAGATAGAAAAAGGGAAAGGTGATCTATGAATCTTATCCTTTTATTTGAAAAACATAAAGAAATTTGCAACTTTTTGTAGTATAATGGACTAGGTTTTATTACATAAAAAGGCGGATTTTTTTATGAAAATATCAATAAAAAATCTATTGAAAGTAGTTTTAGTTGTTTATTTAATGGGTATATTATCAGGTTGCGGATTAATTGTCAGCACTGCCTCGTTAGATGTACCAATGGAGCAGATTGATAAACATATTACGCAGTCTGCGGATCTATCAGACTTAAAAACAGGAAATTTCCTTAAATTAAAACAATTTTACGGGGTCACGAGAGAAGAGGTTGACGAATTTACATTGTATCGGGCACCTTCCAACATTCGTGCAGACGAAACAGTTGTCATTAAAGTAAAAGACCCTGCACAAGTGGAGATCGTTAAAGAAAAGCTGATCAAAAGGGTCGATCAAAAAGCAGTCAGCTTCAAAGACTATCTGCCAGAAGAATATTATTTAATTGAGAATTATCAAATGAATGTCCAAGGTACGTATATTCTACTAACGATATCTAAGGATGCCGATTCAATCGTACAGGCATTTCAGCAATCTTTTAAACAATAAGCGTTATTCGGCTTGTCAGCGAAGCCGAATTTTTTTGTGATTTTCTATAGATAAGGTGGGAAAGAAGTGGTTTTCAGCAGCCTGCTGTTTATTTTTGTGTTTTTACCAACGATATTAACTGTATATTATTTATCACCAAGGTTTCTGAAAAACTTTGTGATATTTATAGGAAGCTTGGTTTTTTACGCATGGGGCGAGCCGGTGTATATTGTTCTGATGCTGTTTATTTCTGTGTTCGATTACATAAATGGCCGTCTCATTGAAAAGAATCGGGACAATAAAAAGACAGCCCGCTTCATCTTGATCATGTCGATTACGGTTGACCTCTTGATCCTTGGCTTTTTTAAATATTTTGGTTTTGCCGTGGCCAACATCAGCGCACTGTTCGACCTCAACGTTATGGCCAAAGAACTTCCGCTTCCCATTGGGATCTCCTTTTACACATTTCAGTCGATTTCGTATGTAGTGGACGTGTATCGCGGCAACGTGAAAGCGCAAAAGAATTATATTTCTTATGGAACCTACGTGACGATGTTTCCTCAATTGGTTGCGGGACCGATCATCAAATATATTGATGTTTCTAAAGAGATTAACAACCGGAAAGAAAGTGTCGTCCTGTTCGGGGAAGGGGTTATGCTTTTCATTATCGGTCTTTCTAAAAAAGTGCTTCTAGCCAATAATATTGGGCTAGTGTGGACAAGTGTGAAGTCAACTCCGATGGATGAGGTGTCTGTATTAACCGCTTGGATTGGTATTTTAGCGTTTACATTCCAGATCTACTTTGATTTCAGCGGCTATTCTGATATGGCTAGAGGGCTTGGGAAAATGTTCGGATTTAACTTTATGCTGAACTTTAATTATCCATATATCTCAAGAAGTGTCACAGAATTTTGGAGAAGGTGGCATATTTCTTTAGGTACGTGGTTTAGGGAGTATGTATATATTCCGCTTGGTGGAAACCGCCGCGGGGCGCTGAATCAATACCGAAACTTATTCGTTGTTTGGTTTTTGACCGGGTTTTGGCACGGGGCCAGCTGGAATTTCGTTGTGTGGGGGTTGTATTTCGGCTTGTTCGTGACCATTGAAAAGATCTTTCTATTAAAATGGTTTGAAAAACTGCCGGCGTTTGCTGGGAGAATGTATACGATGCTGATTGTCATTATTGGCTGGGTGTTTTTTGAATACGATGTGCTGTCGGATGGGCTGAACTATATTGCTCTTATGTTCGGTTTAGCCGGAAATCCGTTCGTCGATTCTCACGCCATCTACTATTTATATACAAATGCTCTTTTATTTATTGCTTTAATTGTGTGTTCGACGCCCTTTCTTAGAAATATCGCGTGGAAGTTTCAAGAGAAGGCTAAATTCACGAGCGGATTCGCGACTCCTGTGGTCTTTACGGTGCTGCTGTTCTTATGTGTCGCATTTCTCGTTACCTTAAGCTACAATCCGTTTTTGTATTTTAGATTCTAGCTTGAATGAGGTGTTCAATTGAGTAGATTAAAATGGTTTCAACGATATATGGTAAGCTTATGCATGCTTTTATTTATTTTAGGGGTCGTTTTATTAAATGTGTCGACGCCTGACCGGGCTTTTTCTGATTCGGAAAATCGGGTGCTGGCGCAAAAGCCAGAGTTCACATTTGCTGGACTTTTTTCTGGAACGTACACGGAGGATTACGAGAAGTATTTATCAGATCAGTTCTCCATGAAAGATTTCTGGATGGGAGTCAAGACCGGTCTGGAAGAAAGAATTGGCAAGCAAGAATATAATGGCGTTTACCTCGGCGGAGACGGTTATTTGCTGCAAGGTTATCAGCATCCTGATGAAGAAAGTTTGCAGGACAAAATTAAGGCATACAATTCTTTTCAAAAGCTGACGCCGGAAGTAAATAAATATTTTATGCTTGTTCCGACTGCAACAGAAGTGTACAAGGATCATTTGCCTCCTTATGCCCCTGTGGATAGCCAAATGGAACTCATTAATCGTGTGACACAAGCATTAGATGAAAAAATTAAAGTTGTCGACGTGTCAGATACACTTTTATCTCATAAAAATGAAGAGCTTTTTTATAAGACGGATCATCATTGGCGAACAATTGGCGCTTATTATGCCTATCGAAAATTTATGAAACAAACGGGAGAGGAGCCGCTTGCAGAACGAGATTTTATGGCAGAAAGCGCTGCGGCAGATTTTTATGGATCGCTGTATTCGAAAAGTGGAATTAAGAATATAAGTCCAGACAGCATTCATCTGTATCACCCGAAACAACCGAAGGAAAGCAGGATGGAATATACGGATGCAGAAGGCAAAGTCCAGACGCACCACTCGCTTTATTTCCCGGAAAATTTAAAGAAAAAAGACAAATATACGGTGTTTCTAAATGGAAATCATCCGCTTGTCAAAATCAGTACAGACGGCGTGCCGAAGAAAAAGCTATTAATAATTAAGGATTCTTACGCGAATACGCTGATTCCTTTTTTAACCAATCATTACAGTGAGATTTTCGTTGTCGATCTTCGGTTTTATGGGGATAACTTAACGGAACTGATGCAAAAAAATCAGTTGAACGAGATGTTGTTTCTTTATAACGTTAACACATTTACCGAGGATGCCTCGGTTCAAAGTCTAGTTGATTATATAGATATGGATTTCATCGAAGCAGAGCAAGAACGAAAGAAAGAAGAAGCTAGACTGGCTGCGCAAAAAGCGGCACTGAAAGAAAGTATGACGCCTAGATATAACTTTAAAGAGTATTTTGCCCAAGATGTATTTATGGGAGACTCAATTACTGAAGCGGTTTCTCATTATGAAATATTGAATATGCCAAACGTCAACGCCAAAATGGGAATTAATATTAATGAAGCGGCGCGTGAGATTCCGAAGATAAAAGTCAAAAATCCTCGAAATATTTATTTACTGTACGGGGTGAATGACATGGATGATCGGATGCCGATCGATTGGTTCACTGGCCAATACCGGACTCTTGTGAGGATGACGAAAGCCCGTTATCCTAATGCTAGAATCTATGTGCAATCGGTTCTTCCAGTGGAACCAGCGGTGGAAAAAAGGACACCGCATACAAACAATGCGTTTATTAATCAATGCAATGCGGCACTTGAAAAGATGGCGGCTGAAGAGAAAGTGAACTATGTAAATATCAATCAATTAGTCACATTCGAACTAGAAGGAATCTATGAAGGCGACGGTAAACATTTCAAACGGCCGTTTTATAATATGTGGTTCAACTTCATGGTTGAACATACTGGCGGCGGGGAATAGGAAAAACGCAACATTATAGTAGACGGACACCATTCATGATGAGTGGTGTTTTTTTCTATGATGGAGATTTTCTATTAGAGAAGTGAGCTGGTAGATGGCGGAAATTGGCTGATAAATGGCAAAGCGCCGATGGAACTCCGGAAACCGCCGATAGAAGGCCAAAACCCGCCGTTAGACCCACTCTGAGTAGTTTGCTTATCAAGAAATATGGTATGCTTTTTAAAAAAGAGCGAGGTTTGCGGATGTTTAAGCAATGGATGGTGCAAATGAGAGAAAAAATTTGGCTCACTCCGGCCATATACAGTTTGTTGGCAACGCTTTTAGCTACAGTGGTCGCACTCGTCGACTTCTTCTGGACGTTAAAGCTGGATCGGGTGCTGCCGTCCATATTTGTGACGGAGATTGAACTCGCTCAAACGATTTTAAGTGGATTGGCTGCATCGTTGCTAACGATGACCACCTTTACTTTTTCTACTATTATGATCGTCTTGACAACGTATGCGTCTCAATTTTCTCCAAGAACAATTAAGAATTTTATGAATGACCGCATGACACTGCGCGTGCTTGGAATCTTTATCGGTGGGTTTATTTATCCAACGTTATCACTGTTATTCATGAGAAATTCCCTTGAGGGGCAGTCTGTCATTGCCGGAGTAGTTGGGGTGATTGTGGCCATTGTTTGTCTGTTCTTCTTCGCGATTTTCATCCATCATGTCGCGACGAATATTCAGGTTAGTAATTTAGTCAATCGGCTGGCGGAGGATGCTGATGAAGTAATTGAGCATTATAGAAAGCAATTGAATGAACAACAAACTGTACCTTTCCATAAAGAAGATTGGCAGGTGCCTGATTCTTCCTTTCGAGTGCTGGCGCAATCGTATGGGTATATTCAATCGGTGGATTTACAGAGTCTGTTAACGTTAGCTGCTAAACACGAGCTCTATATTGAAGTCAATGAAACGATCGGCTGTTATGTTCACGAAATGACGCCGTTTTTAACTGTTTATGCAGAGAATGAACGTCTATTGTCAGCAAAAGAAATCGACTTTTGTTCCTGTTTTCTCATTGGCAAAGAGAGAGATGTTCATCAAGATCCAGTCTTTGCCCTGCAAAAGATAGTTGAAGTCGCATTGAGAGCAATCTCTCCAGGCATTAATGATCCGAACACGGCGAATGACTGTATTCGTCATTTAGGCAGATTAATTGGTGATATCAGTTACCTGCCGGATGATGGGTGGGTGTGCCTCGACCATGAAAATAGAGCACGCATTCGCTGGAAGATTCCCGCATTTAAAGAAGTCATTTATAAAACCTACTATCAGCTACGGTATTATGGGAAAGAAGACATTTCAGTTATTCTCGCTTTGCTGGATTCACTGGACTATGCGAAGGAGCGGGCGCCTGAATCAAGAAAGTCCATCATTACTAATACTAGAACAAATGTGATTAAACAAATTGACTTCGATCAGCTAGGAGCAGCCGACCGTGATTATTTAGTGAGAAAGCTGGAGTGAAAGGTGCCAGACCCCCTGTGCGTTGACGCATTAACGCACCGGGGGTCTGGCACCTTTTTTGACTTTACAATTAGTCCTCCACCAATTCATGACATTTTGGGCATGAAATAAATGAATCCTCTGTGTGAAAGCCGACAAATCCATGTGTAAGTTCTTGCAGCTCCCAAATCGTCTCCCATTCCACTTCAAATTCATATTGGCAAGGCTTGCAGTAAAAGCTGCACGTGCCAAAGTCTTCTTTCTTCTGTTTCTTTTTTCTTTGTTTACGCTGGTTTTTAACGATCATTGCTCTCTCCTTTTTTCATTGCTTTATCTAGTTCATTTATTAAAGGGGAACTTACAGCAGATCTAATTAAGTTTAAACGTTCTTAAAAAATTTTTCATCCTTTGGAGGCTATATAGCTGAGGTGGTATAATGACTGAAAAGAAATCCAAGGAGCGGGTAGTGTTTATGGATGAAATGAAAGAAATACGCTGGAAGCAACGATTTGAAAATTTTGAAAAATCTTATATGCTGCTGGAAAAGTACGCTGAATTAGAAGTGAAAAATGAACTAGAGAGAGCGGGTATTATTCAATTTTTTGAAATGACGATTGAATTAAGCTGGAAAGTTTTAAAAGATTATCTGGAAGCCCAAGGGTACGTGATTAAAACTCCGAGAGAAAGTATTAAGCAAGCTTTTCAAATTGAACTGATCGTAGATGGACACGGGTGGTTAGAAGCATTGTCTAAACGAAATTTAACTTCACATACCTATGATGATGAACTTGCAGAAAAGCTAGTAAAAGAAATTAAGCGACATTACCTGCCTCTGTTAAAACATTTGTACAACAAATTAAAAGAGGAGTTATAATAATGTTTGGTTTATTAGAGCGAGACATTCGATATATCAAACAGGCATTAGGCTCTTTTGATGAAATTGAGCGTGCCGTTATTTTTGGCAGCCGAGCAATGGGAAATTATAAGAAAGGCTCAGATGTGGATCTGGCGATTATAGGGACTCGAATCACACCAGAAGTACTGTATGGTTTAACGGAACTTTTAAATGAGGAATATCCATTGCCGTATTTCTTTGATATTCTCGACTATCATACAATTTCAAACCAAAAGTTAATTGAACATATTGACCAAGAAGGAAAAGAAATCTATATAAAGAGTTAAAGTGCTTTTTACAAGTGCCTGCTTCACTGTTGCAGTAAATTATGACTGCAGCAGTGGGCAGGCATTTTGTATGCTTACTGATTTCTTTTATACATGATACAATTTTAAAAAAGAGAATCGGAGGAATAAAGCGTGGCAATCGGACGGAATGAACCATGCCCATGTGGCAGTGGCAAGAAATATAAGCAGTGCTGTTTGAAAAAGGAAAAGGTAGTGGAACTTGGGCAAGTGAAGCGCGATCATTTTTTTCAGATGAAGCAAAAGCTGAGTGAACGATTAGCTGAGAAAGTGATTGGTTATTATTCTTTTCAGGAGTATCAGTCGCTCATGAACAATTTTAAGAAACGGACAGGCGTCCGTGACATCCCAGATGGTTATGCGCATCACTGGCTGATGTTTTTTTACCGGCATCCTGCGTTTAATGGTTTGCGAGGGATTGAGTGGTTTAACAAAAATTGGGGCCAAAGAGACGAACCGGCGCTAAGAAGAATGGCACAAACGTGGGAATCACTCGTGCCGCGCTTGATTCAGCATGTGGATTATGATCAAAATGGTGTGGTGGTAGAGGATCTGTTTACGAATGACCGTTTCCATATGCCTTACTGTGAAACATTGTTTGAATATCAGCCTTGGGCCGGCACATTTTGCTTATTAGAGGAATTGGATGGCAGCTATTATATGAACGGTGTAACCGCGATCGTAGGACCAGACCATTTGCACAGGGCTGAAGATCACCTGAAGAGTCATCTACAGGAAACTGGTGAGTCTTATGAAAGTGCAGCAATTGATCTCTTTCCAGAACTGACTGGCGAACTATTAAGGAAGCGGGTGTTGAAAGAGGGAGAAGCACATGAAGTAGTAAGTTCTACGCTCTATTATTCTATGGATGATGTCGATGCAGTCATGAGTGAAGTTCACCGCACAGGCCGTTTGGAAATGAATGAGTGGGATGGCCACAGCGGCAAAGGCGGTCTTGTGTCACAACGCTATCGATATGAAGATAATTTGGCTAAGGGTTCCGTGTATTTGGATGAAGTGGATGGGATCATTGAGATAGAGGAAAGTCAGCTGACATTTCAATCGTTTCACTCTAAGGCAATAGCCGACTTTGAACATTTATTAAGCAATATTCCGCAAGCACATCATGTGAAAACGGAGGAAGAGCGTAAAATGCTGCCGGTCAAAGTTCAAGCGAGCTCCTACAGCATCGCAATGGATGAGGGGGTTCCACCGGTTTTTACCCAATTTGCTCATAAAATGCTTCTATTGAAAGAACTCGATCTGCCGCTTCCCCAGTTTAAAGGAAAATCACCGGCAGAGATGGCTGCTTTAAAGAAATATTTCGAACTTGAGCGCTGGGTGCAATCACATGAATATGCGAGCTTCCATGCAACTAAACGGGAAACACCACAAAAGTGGACAGCCGATTTTAATCAATTAAGAAAGGCGTTAAACTTGCCGCTTTCACCGTTTACGACCCTTCGTGAGCAAAGAGAGTCCAGGCTGATTCAGCTCACTGAGGACATTCATTGGTCGCAGGATGAGATTCTGATGTGGGAAGAATTGGGTCTCCCTGCTCATGAAAGGCAAAGCCCTTATGCTCGCGATTTATTAACATTTTTCCAAGAAAAAGGGGCGGGGAGATCCCCGAATACGTTTTATAAATACCGTCTTGGCGTCGAGGTGCTTTCTTTCTTTTTCGTAGAAGAAGAGATTGGTCAGCCGCAACACTTAACGGCTGATCAATGGGCAGCCCTGATTTCTTATTACTATTTAGAATTTAATTCAGATGCGACGCATAATCAGGCAAAGGGCTTCTTCACGGCAGTGAAAAGCTTTGCGGCGTGGCTTGACCGCACATATGGAACGAAGCATGGACCGGTGGTGAAGCAGCTTGTGAAAGAAATGGAACCAGATATTTTAGGGGCGATTACCATTCTTGAAACATACACTCCGTATCGTGAGCGAAGGTACGACTTTGGTCCAAGTATGGGCGAGTTTCGCCGGGTGTTTGAATCAGGAGAGATTCCGGCTGTTACTGAGAAAGGCTATTTCCGAGTGCAATCAGTGACTTCAACTTATATGAATCTAGTGAAAATAGGTGAAGCTGGCCGTAAATATAAAACAACAATAAAAAAAGAAGTTCGGTCTCTCATGCAGCCTGGGATGACTATAGCAGGAAAACTGTCTCAAAAAACGAATTGGAAGGTCTACAGTATCGAGACCGTCTACCCGAAACAAGCCGCTCCTTATATAGATTTTCTTGAATAAAATAATTGCACCCATGCCTTAATAGTTAAAACTCTTAAGGGGTGGGTGTTTTTTTAATGATAATGTTAGTGATGTGTACAAAGAATAATTTGTTGAGTTGAAAAGGTAAATTGTTGATAGATGGCGAATAGTCACTAGAAGTTCAGGACTCGCTGATAGAACCTTTCCGGCTAGTCAATAGACTGTTTCTCTTTTAAACTAAACAACAAACCCGTTCATCATCCATCACCGTCTGAGCAATATACGAATATTGTCGGAAATTGTTGCAATTTTCACTAAATTGTAGGTTAATAGAACTATATAGATCATTTTTAATTAGAAGGGGGAGAGTGTATGAATCCTACTAAGTGGCGACGTCTCCTAAGATTAACGACATTGAAAAGGCAATTATCCTTTTGGATGGTTTCCCTGTTTTTAGCTACAGGGGCGGTCATTATCACGGCATTAATTATTGTCTCCGATTACGGGCGCCGCGAAGAAGTGGTTCAGCAGCTCTCAGAAACGATGAAAACCCAGCAGTATTTTATAGATAATTGGCTTGAGAAACGGATGGAGGCTGTGGAGTATTTAGCTGCCCTTCCAGCGGTGAGGCTAAAGGATTACAACCAGCTAGAAGATGCGATGCAGACCTTTGCGAATAGCCAAAGTGAGTTTGATGCGATTGTTTTTATGAACGATCAAGGTGTGACAGAAATTGACACAAAGAGGCTTCCGGGAATTGACTTATCGGATCGCGATTATTTTAAAGCCGCGAAACAAGGTGAGAGCATGATCACAGATATATTTGTTGCGCGTGCCACCAATGCCCCCCTATTTATCTTATCTGTACCGGCCTATGATCTCCAAGGCAAGTTTTATGGTGTCCTATTCGGCGCTATTACGCTTGAAACGATTAATGGATTAGTGAATGGGCTTAGTTTCGGAAAGACAGGCGAGACCTATCTCATTAATAAAGATGGAACCATGCTTACTAGACCCACTCATTACGAAGCAGCCACACCAGAAGAATTCTATCGAAACCCGCCCCATTTAACCACTCATATATATGATCGAATCATTAAAAAGGAAGACCCCATCTATAGACGAGCCTATACGAATTACCAAAGTGAAACAGTTCTTGGTTCCTATCATAAAATTATTCAAAAAGATTGGTACATTATTGGCGAAATAAAAAAAGAAGAAGTCCTGCTTCCTTTCTGGAGAATGGTGTCAGCTGTAGTTGGTGCATTGATTGTCGCATTATTGATTTTTTACGGCATCTTGATGTTAATGTTCCGAGAAATATATTTGCCTCTCGCTCATTTATTAAATGGCACGAAACGGATGGCAGATGGACAATTTAATTACCGCGTGGAAGACGCCATTATTGAAGGATCTGCTTCGGAATTTCAGGAATTATGCCATTCGTACAACCAAATGGCGACCACCATTGAGCAGTACACGAATAAAATAGAAGAAAGCGAAAACCGCTATAAAGTTTTAGTAGAGTCTGCGCCAGAAGCGATCGGTGTTCATAAAAATGACCGAGTGATCTTTATTAATGAGCAGACTATACAAATGCTAGGAGCAGAGACGTCAGCAGATATCGTTGGGCGTTATATTCAAGAATTTATCCATCCCGAATCGGTGGAAAAATTCAAGGAGACAAGAGCGCAATATCAGAATTATAAACTGGATGTTAAGCTTTGCAGAGTGGATGATACTGTAATTGAAGCAGAGGTCTCTGTTGCGCAAATTATTTATGAAGGAGAAGCGGCTACCCAATTTATTATTCGTAACGTTACAGAACAAAGACGGATGCAGGAAGAGCTTCGTCAAAGCCGTGAACGATATTTAGCCGTCATCAACCAGACGAAGGAAGTGATTTTCCAATTAGATTTAACGGGAAAATTTATGTTTATGAACTATTACTGGAGTGATCTGACAGGTTATAAGGTGGAGGAAAGTTTAGGTTGCAGCGTGTTCGATTATTTAGCAAAAGAAAGTCAAGCAAAGGCTAAGCAAACGTTTCACCAGCTTGTTTCTCATAAGAAAGATGAATGCCGGGAAGAGTTTCAAATTGTAACAGAATCAGGCGAAGTGAAATGGATAGAAGTCACAGCCTCCCTTCGCTTTAATTCAGAAGGAGAAGTTGAAGGTGTAGCTGGAGTCATGTACGATATGACCGTTCGAAAAGAAGCGGAACAACAATTAAAGAAAGCCAATGAGATTTTAAGTAACTTATCTATGATCGATGGACTGACAGAAATTCCAAACCGCCGCACGTTTGACCTGCGATTGAAAGAAGAATGGAGCCGTTCCGCACGTACATCGCAGCCGGTTTCGTTAATTATGCTTGATATTGATCATTTTAAAATCTATAACGATACGTACGGCCACCAAGGTGGAGATCAGTGTTTAAAGCAAATTGCGAAGGAAATTCAGTCCACATTAAAGCGGCCTGGTGATATAGCTGCAAGGTATGGAGGAGAAGAGTTTGCGGTCATACTACCGAATACTGCTGAGGAAGGCGCGTGTCTTGTAGCAGAAGCGATTCGGACGAATATAGTGAAATTGGCCATCCCGCATATTCATTCGAAAGTCAAACCGTATGTGACGATCAGTGCTGGTGTAACAACTCTCATGCCCACTCCCTATTTGTCAGTGAACGACCTAGTGAGGCTCGCAGATAAAGCTTTATACCACTCCAAAGAATCCGGCAGAAATCAATGGCATTTTAAAGGCAGAGAGAATGAGAGAGAATAAGAAGGTGCCAGACCCCCGGCGCGTTAATGCGTCACAGCGCCGGGGGTCTGGCACCTTGTTTAATTTTGTCGAGGGCTTTTCATTGTATGGTGAACGGACAGGTACTACAATAATGAAATGAAGATGAAAGGGATATTGGGTTTAAAGGAGTTTATATGTTGAAGCATTTGTTTAGTTTATTGTTGCTTTTAGGTGTAGCGGGAGTGATTTTTATGTTCTCTTCACAAACCTATGAGGAGCAGTCACTCGTTCCGCTTTTGCAAAAGCTGTTACCTGGGGAACCGCTTGCTGGTGTATTATCACAAGTGGAAGTATCCTATTGGGGCAAGCTGATTTCAGTTGAAACAAAAGGATATTACTATTTTATAGAATTTTTTATCCGCAAGTTTGCCCATGTGTTCCTGTTCGGCTGTCTGGCAGTCGCTTTATTTCGAGTAGTTGTCTATTGGCGCCCGAGGCGAATCACGTTAGCTATAGGAATCGCTTTAATAGGAACAGGTCTCTATGCGGCCTTTGATGAATTCCATCAATTACTGACCGGCGGCCGGACTCCACTCGTCAATGACGTCTTTCTCGACTTCATCGGAGCAGCGCTGGCATTGGTGCTTTATGTGCCGGTTTACTTAATAAGAAGAAAAAGAAAAAAACGGAATTAATATGTTAGCTCAGAGCGATAAGGCTCTGAGCTTTTTTGCATGACAAGCTTGGCTTACATGTTTAAAGTTTTTGAAAGCAAATAATACAGCCGCGTGAGTGGAAAAAAGTGTCCTGAAAAACAATAACCGTGTGCTGGAGGCGAAGAAACGTAGCGAAAGCGAAAAAAACGATTGCGGGAGCGAAAAAGAGTATCTCGAAAGCGAAAAAACTAGCCGCAAGAGCGAACAACCGTCCACCGAAAGACTAAGTCTTGAAAGCTACTAATCCACGTATATAATACAACTAGTCCATTGGAATCATTTCTATATTTACCACTATTTTCTTGTATTAGAAAAATAGATTTATATGATAATATAATGTCAGAAAATGAATAAAATTGGCTAATAACTAGCCCTTTAATAATATTTTCCTAAAAGAAACTAGAGAGGAAGAATACAATGAACAAACATTTCTCAAAATTTTTAGCGGCTTCTGTCACAGCGGCGGTAGTAGCTACTGCGGCATTGCCTGCATCTGCTGCATCAATTACGTTTAAGGATGAAAACCTTTTCGGAAGTCATTCGGAAAATATTTATATTGCGGCGGAGCGAGGGTTAGTTAAAGGAGTCAATGGCTACTTTAACCCTAACAATAATATTACTCGCGGCCAAGTGGTGAAAACATTAGCTCGCTATATTGAAGAAACGTATGGCGAAATTGATACATCTGCTACCGCTCCATTTAAAGATGTTACTAGTGCGCATCCGGACCAAGAATTATACAAGGCTTCTCTTGTGGTAAAAGAATTTGAAGTGTTTAATGGAGTCAATAACAGCTTACTGCCTAATAACCAAATTTCACGACAAGCCATGGCGAAGGTGCTCGTTGAAGCATTCGGACTTTATGAGTACATCAATGAAGACAGCCAAGTAGTCATTACAGATTTAGAACAAGCGGATGAGTGGGCAAGAGAGTATATCGAAAAGCTTGCTGAGCTTGAAATTACAACGGTTTCTGCCTTTAAGCCAAAAGCCAATGTCAGCCGCGCGCAATATGCTTCATTCCTCGTTCGTACAATTGAAGGAGTAGAGTGGGCGGAAGAGTTTGAAGTGATCGGAGTAGATAGTGTGACGGTTAACCAAGGTGAGGCACCCGTGCTTCCTGAAACCGTTACTTTCCGCTACAATGATGGCTATGAAGTTGAATTGCCAGTGTCTTGGGATAAAGTTGATACGTCACAACCAGGTGTTTACGAAGTCAAGGGTTCAGTGGACGAAACAGGACATGAAGTAGCTATTCAAGTCACAGTTACTCAATAAATAGCGAAAGGAGAATCTAATCAAATGGATTCTCCTTTTTTGTGTTTGAAAGCGGCAGTTTGGAAAGAATGGTATTCATAATGGTAAAATTAAACTTCATTTATCCATCAAAGAAATAGGAGGTGTCTATGAGAGTCTTAACCATTATCAAAAAAGTGCTGGGCCGCTTTTTTGCGGAGCGTTTTTATGATCAGGCTGCTCAGACCGCCTATTATTTGTTATTGTCAATTATGCCATTTTTTATATTCGTGCTGTCTTTAATCAGTTATTTTCCTCTCCATGAAGAGGATGTGCTCGTATTTATTGAACCGTATGCACCGGCAGAGACGTATTCATTGATACATGAAAATGTGCAGGAAGTGTTGGAAAAAGGTAAAGGGCAAGTATTGTCTGTCAGTTTAATTTCGGCGTTTTGGCTGTCTTCAATGGCGATTCAATCCCTCGTTCGTTCGCTGAATGACGCCTATGGAATTAAACGGTCGCTGCCTTTTTTTAAAGGATTGCTCCGTGACTTGCTTGTTACCATGATCTTCATGTTTCTTGTTCCCTTATCGCTGATTATCCCGTTAGTGGAGCGTTTTTTGGCTGAAGTGTTTTCTTCGGATGTAAGATCATTTTGGGAGATTGCCGCTCCTGTATTATCAGATTGGCCAATTGCGAAATGGATGCTTGGCACCTTGTTTTTATTAGGATTCTTCATTCTTTTTTATCAAATCCTTCCCCATAAAAGGTCGCGTATTCTATCTGTGCTGCCAGGTGCAATGTTTGCTACAGTTTGCTGGCAGGGTGTTTCTATTCTTTTTAGTGAATATACAGGAGTCGTTAGTTATACACGCATATACGGTCAACTGGCCGGGATCATTATCTTAATGCTCTGGTTTTATTTAACTGCAGTCGTGCTGTTGGTAGGCGGCTTAATGAATGCGGAAAATATCCAGCGGGAATAGTTGAAAATTACGAATTGCGGCATTTTCCTGCTTCCTTTATAATAGAGGGGACATAACAGCGGAACCACGAGGGGAGCTTCTAGCTGAGAGTGAACGTGCGAACGTTCAGACCCTTTGAACCTGTTAGATAATGCTAACGCAGGGATGTGGAAAGAAATGAATAGAAGAAAGATACTAAGGGACAGATATGCCTCCTTGTCGTTTCGTCTGTTAATGACGAATAGAAGGAGGACTTATATATGAGAAATAAACTGCCATTACAAGCCTTGATGGAAGCGGCGATCTTTGCCTCTTTGGCCTTTTTGCTGGATTTGCTGCCGTCCATTAAACTATCGCCGGTGATTTCGATTTCATTTGCGATGGTGCCGATTTTTTATGTCGCACTGCGCTGGGGAGTGAAAGCAGGGATGGCGTCAGGATTCCTGTGGGGGCTCTTGCAGGTTATACTTGGAGACGCGTATATCCTGACACCGGTGCAAGCTTTTATTGAATACTTTGTGGCTTTTGCTTTTATAGGGATGGCAGGAGTATTCGCTGGGAAACTGGCAAAGGCTGAAAAGAAAGCGCCGGTCATATTGGCAGCTGTCTTCATCGGGAGTGCCGCTCGCTACGTTTGGCATTTTCTTGCCGGTTGGATCTATTTTGGAGAATATGCACCTGAAGGCACACCGGCTGCGCTGTATTCTTTGTTCGTGAATGGTATCACAATGCTCGGTGCGTTTGCTCTATGCTCGATCGTGATGATGTTTTTGTGGAAAGCGGCGCCGCGTCTGTTAACTGTACGCGCATAAATGAAAAGAGGGTGTTCCAAAAGCTTCGGCTTTTGAGGGCACCCTCTTTGTTTTTTCTTTAAGAAGCGAAAGTCTTCTCATTCATGGTGAGTTTCTATACCTTCACTCATCGGTTCTTTACACTCAGAAAAATTTCTTTTCACAAATTAGGATTTCGTTACATACAGGAGTTTTGTTTACATTCACGCCGAGCTTCAATACACTCACCAATCAGTTCTTTACACTTATGAAATAACCCTGCTAATTGTCAGCTGTTAAATCCCATGGAAGGCTTATGCTCTGTTCCCCAGTCTTGCCGCCAAGTCTTTTGGTTATTTGTTTGCAGATCCTTAATGATTTTCTCAATCTGAACTTTTTCTTCATAATGCCACTGCAGAGCGATCGACATATACAGTTCATTCAATTGAGCGATGGACAGACCATCCGTTTCTTTCGCTAATTGGTTAAGGTCTTCCTCTGACATAAATTGAGTCACGTTTCTTTTTCTCAAATAGTTCATTCTTGTCTCGGTAGTTGGAAGTTTAATTTCATAGGCGCGGTCAAAGCGTCCAGCTCGGTTAATTAGTGCAGGATCGATTTTTTCCGGATAGTTGGTCGTGCCGATTAAGAAGATGCCTTCTTTAGAAGCGGCGCCGTCCAGTGTATTTAAAAAGACAGAACGAGATTCTTCTGGCATGGAATCGATATCTTCAATGACTAAGATCATCGGCGCTAATTTGGTCACAGTTGTAAATACTTCTTTGATAGAATAGCTTGTTGTATATTCGGTAATTTGCCAGTAGACAACGGGAGCAGCTGTACTGCCTGCTATAGACTTAACGAGCGTCGTTTTCCCATTTCCCGGTGAACCGTATAGCAGGATCCCTCGTTTGTAAGGAATATCGTATTTTTTAAAGAAGCTTCCGCTATGCAGAAAGAACTCGTCGATGGAGCGGAATATTTCTGTTTTCATCTCTTCTTCCAAAAGCACATCTTCGCGTGTGACTTGGTGCGTGATTTTCTCCTGAACTCTTTCTACCCCATCATCCGTGTCCGTGAAAATATTAATAAACCCTTTCATGAATTCCTTTTGCTGGGCATAAATAAAGTCAATAAATTGAAGCAGTCCTTCGTCGTTTTGGGCGAAGATAAAGTCTTCTTCGTAATCTTCATGGCTTTGATAAATAGGAAGCTTAGCGAGAGCGACCTCATACTCAGGGAAATAATAGACAGAATTATTTACTGAGGGCTTAACTACAAATTTATTCTCTCCGGTGATTTGTGAATAGCTGATGGTGCCTGTTTCCATGCAGTCAAAAACATTAGCTAAGATCCTTGTTAGTTCAGGCTGCTGCACCGCTAATTGTTCTACGGTCTCCCAAATTTCTTCTATATTTTCTTTCATAAAGTACATATAAAAAGGGCTGTCTGTTTCGTTTTTTAGCAAATTTTTGATGGTGTGAATGGGCAGAGCAAAGTCATAATAGTGAGGCATGTTTTCTTTAGAAGCTTGTTCAAAGTGTATCAGTGCAGGAATGTTTTTCATCATTTCTTCCTTTCTGTAAATGTGAATTCTGGTTACTGAACGAACCTTCATTATAACATAACAGCTCTTACACAATGAATTTGCCATATTAAAAAAGTGAGCATTTTTAAAAGCATTTTGGCACAAAATAATTATGTTGGCTTTGTTAGTAAATCCCAATAATAGGTATTAGATCCTATTGTTTTATGTGCAAAATTTATTTTACATAATCATGCGCCCGGTAGAAATTTCTTCTATTTAAAGCTTGATTTATAAAGGTTTTTCATTAAAATAATGACCTATTTTTCTATAATAATGTTTATTGACACATGTTTATATTTAAAATATAATGTGTTTAAATTATTAGAAAATTAGTACAATAGGTCGTGGTGAGGTTGTGCAACAGATGATAAATTGCCAGTTGGCTGGACTATTATGCCGTCAACATACTTCTTTAACAGAAACAGACATCGAAAAGATTGAGCAAGTCGCCGCACAGCTGGAATTGATCGCGGACTTATCGGAGGCCAATGTATTTATTGATTGCCAGGTAAAAGGGACAAATAACGCAATTGTTGTAGCAGAAGCTGCTCCTACGTCAGGTAAGACACTTTATCATGATCCTTATGTAGGTACCATCGTTTATGAAGTATTCGAACCCAGTGTCTTTTTTTCATACCGGACAGGCAAGAATATTCTCTTTAATCGTGCAGTTACACAGCGGGGAAAACTCGTTAAGCAAAGTGTGGCTCCTATTAAAAACGATGAAGGGCAAGTCATCGGAATGCTGATAAAAGAAGAAGATATGCCAGAGATGAAGGCTTCAGAGAAAATGAGACCGCTTTCATCAGCACCTGAAATGCTTTGGGAATTGTTCTTTGGTTTATCACAAGACAGGCCATCTGTGTCAGACATTATGAGAGAGTATTTTATCCTAATCGATGCTTCTCATCAAGTGGTGTATGTCAATTCTTCCGCCAGAAGCTTTGTGTCTGAGGTATATCATATCTTAGAACCTGAGGGGAAGATGGTTACTGATGTCTTGCCGTTTATCGCTCCGATCATGGAATTGAACCAAGATTTAGTCATTCAAGAAATGAAAATACCTTCACACTTTCTAGAAGTGAAAAAAGTCAATATTTATCAGGATGATGAAATTACAGGCATGCTGATTTTACTTCGTGACATTACTGATTTACGTATGAAAGAAAGAGAACTAGTCGTCAAATCGGTGGCGATTCGTGAAATTCATCACCGCGTAAAAAACAATTTGCAAACAGTGGCCAGCTTACTTCGTCTTCAAATCAGAAATGGAGTGGCCGAAGAGAGCAGAGGTCATTTAACCGACAGCTTAAACCGTGTACTCAGTATTGCTTCTGTGTATGAAATTATTTTAGCAAATGAACAAGGTGATGATGATGAAGTAGATATTGTCAGTTTGTCTAAGAAAGTAGGCAATATGCTGCTTCAGCACAGCGAGCATTCAGATGTATCCATACAGATGAATTATATAGGTGACACCATTCTTCTCGATTCTAAAAAAGCAGTATCTATTGCTTTAGTCGTCAATGAACTCATTCAAAACTCGATTAAGCATGCATTTATTAACCGGCCATCCGGAGAAATTACGGTGGGATTTGAAAAGAGACAGGATGACATTTTATTATCAGTTACTGATAATGGCGTAGGAATAAAAAAGGAAATGAATCATTCGCTTGGACTAGATATTGTCAAAATGCTAATTGAACACGATTTAGCAGGAGAGTATGATATTCAGTCATCACAGCTTGGAACAAAAAATATCATCACATTTCCCATTGACCAAGGAGTGGTGTGAACATATGAGCAAAAGGATTTTGTTAGTTGAAGATGAATCAATCATCCGTTTAGACATTTCGTCTATATTAAAAGATAACGGATATGAAGTTGTGGGAGAAGCCGGAGATGGAGAGAAAGCCGTAGAACTGGCCTTATCTATTAAGCCGGATTTAATTATTATGGATATTAAAATGCCGAAGCTGAATGGCTTAAAGGCAAGTGAGATCATTTCGGGTAAGCTGGATATCCCTATTGTCCTTGTTACCGCCTACAGCCAAAAGGAGTTTGTGGAACGTTCCAAACAGTCTAATGTGGTGGGGTACTTGGTTAAACCGGTATCGGAAGCCAATATGATCCCAGCTATTGAAGTGGCCCTGCATCAGGCAGAGAAAATGAAAGATATGAAACAGGCAGTGGATTCCGCTCATGAAAAAGTGGAAAAACGAAAGCTTGTAGAAAAAGCAAAAGGGCTTTTAATGAATCACTTTAATATTTCTGAAGAAAAAGCCTACCAAAGGATTAGAAAAGTCAGCATGAAACATCAGCTTGCAATGGAGCAAGTGGCTGAGAAAATCATTTTAAAGTATCAAACTCTTTAAATCTTTTACAAGTGAATAGGAAATAAGCACAGGCGCTTAACGATTAGCTTTTCAGCTGACGGGAGGGGTCTGTTTTTTATTTGAAATTTAATGAAAAAGGGGAGAATGAAATGGCATCTATAGGAAATATTGTGGTGTATATTATTATGATTTGTGCCGTGTTAGGAGCATTTGCAGCAATTAAAAATCCGGAAGATGGTCTTGGGAAAGAATTTATGAGTGGTCTTCATGCCATTGGGTATATCTTTATTCCAGCTGCCGGGATTATGGCGTCCATTCCTTACTTATCTTGGTTTATTGATACTGTTGTTGGGCCTTTATTCAATTTTTTAGGAGCCGATCCTGCGATTGCGGCGACTGCAATTCTAGCAACAGACATGGGCGGCTATCAGCTGGCTAATGTGTTGAAAGAATCGTATGAAGGCTGGATTATGGCGATGATTGTTGGTTACATGGCGGGAGCAACGATCGTGTTCTCTATTCCGGTAGGACTTGCGATGCTGGATCGAAGAGATCATAAGTATATGGCGCTTGGAGTTATGTCTGGTGTATTAACAATTCCAATCGGTGCCTTTATTGCCAGTGTGCTTACCCTGTTATTTAATACAGAAGTACGTGAAGTCATTGATACAACAAGTGATTCAACGTATGAATTCGTCTTATCCTATGGGAAAATCATGTTGAATTTACTGCCGCTGTTAGGTTTTGTTGTTGTCATTGCCGCCGGTTTGAAATTCTTCCCAAAAATGATGATTAGCGGGTTTATGTTATTTGGACGAATCATGGATGCAGCTATTAAACTAGTACTCGTCTTTTCTATTGTTGAAATTTTTACTGGTGCCTTTTCAAGTCTTTTCGGTGCATGGGGCTTCGATCCGATTATGGCGGATGAGAAAGACCAATTCCGTGCATTAGAAACAGCGGGCTACATTGGTGTCATGCTTGCAGGAGCGTTTCCAATGGTGTACTTGCTTCGTAAATATGCTTCGAAGCCGCTTGAAGCAGGCGGAAGAAAGCTAGGACTAAGTCCTACAGGAAGTGCAGGACTGCTTGCGACGATTGCCAACATTTTAGCGATGTTCCAATTAGTGCGCTATATGCCGCCTAAAGATAAAGTCATTAATATTTCATTCGCTGTCTGTGCGGCTTTCTTGCTGGGAGATCACTTATCATTTACGGCTAACTTCCAGCCGAATTTGATTCTGCCGGTGATTATTGGTAAGTTTTCTGCCGGGGTTATTGCCATTGCGCTAGCTTATTGGCTATCTGTTCCGACTGCGCTTCGCTTAGAAGAGGAAGACCGGGCAAACGGCGTGATTAAGCCAGGTGAATATTTAGATGAAGAACAACAAGAAGAAGTAAATGAAGAAATCGTGGTTAAAAGCCAAGCTTAGGAGGAATCAGTTGTGAGCGAAGAGAAAAAGCGATTTATTCAAGAATTTGTACCGGGTAAGCAAGTGACGCTCAGCCATCTGATTGCCAATCCAGATGCAGATATGTTTGATAAGTTAGGGATTCAGCAAGCTGGGGCGCTAGGGATCTTAACGTTGACCCCAAGTGAAACAGTCATTATTGCCGCAGATTTAGCAACGAAAGCGGCCAATGTGACCATCGGATTTTTAGACCGGTTTACTGGCAGCTTGGTGGTTGTTGGCAGTGTGTCGGAAGTGGATATGGCGATGGAGGAAATCAATCGCTTCTTGTCTGATCAGCTTGGCTACACGCCTTCTCGGATTACAAAGTCATAGAGAGGAGAGTGGATTAGATGAATCGAGCGATGCTGATTGGTTCCATTGGTGCGGGCAAGTCGACACTGACAAACGCCTTATTGGAAAATGAAAAAGAAGCGGTTAAAACGCAGTCACTGGTGTATCGCGATTGGATTGTGGATACACCAGGTGAATATACGGAAAATCCGTTTTTCTATAAAAATATTATGGCGACCGCTTTAGAAGTGACCCATGTCTTTTATATTCAAGATGCGACAGGAGATAAAATGATTTTTCCGCCAGGATTCAGTTCGGGGATATCCAAGCTCCCGGTAGGCGTGGTGACAAAAGCGGATGCACCTGATGCGAATATAGAAGAAGCGGTGCGAAAGCTGAGACAAGCGATTCATAAAGGGCCGATTGTTGTCACATCATCCATTACAGGAAAAGGGCTGCAAGTTCTGCGTGAACTAGTAAAATGCCGTAATTTGCATGAGATGGAAGAGTATATTCGCAGTTTAGATGAAAGTGAATTAATTTACTTGTAAGCCTTTACAAATAGCTGTATTTTATATATATTTAGAATATTAAATCAGCAAAACAGAATAGTAATCAGGCAATGGCGCCTCTGACGAATTCTATGAATATAGAAATCGCAGGGGCGTTTTTTGTTTTCTAAAGGGTGGTGCAAATTGCGTGAAGAGTTCAGCTTCTCGAATCGAGACATTAATGAGTGCTGGAATTGATATCGGTACGAGCACAACGAAGCTTGTTATCAGCCGCTTTTCTTTAATGAATATGGCTGGCGGTACGCATGTGCCAAGAATTGAAATCATTGATAAAGAAATTCTATATAGAAGTCCAATATTCAGAACTCCGCTCCGATCGCCAACCGTGATTGACATTGAAAAGGTGGAGCAGCTCGTGTTAGAAGAATACGAGAAAGCGGGCGTTCATTCTCAGCAGATTCAAACAGGCGCCGTCATTATCACCGGGGAGACAGCAACGAAACAGAATGCGGAAGAGATGGTTCACCATTTATCTGATGCAGCTGGGGAGTTTCTCGTGGCCACGGCTGGTCCTGATCTAGAGGGAATCATTGCCGCAAAAGGCTCTGGGGCTTATGAATATGCCAAGAAAACGGGGAAATCGGTTGCGAATATTGATATCGGCGGAGGCACAGCGAACATAGCCGTGTACTATGCAGACAAACTGGCAGGTACATGTACACTTCATATCGGCGGCAGGCTGATTGAGTTTGAAGGGCAGCGGGTGAAAAGCATCTCCCCGCCGATTCAAAAGCTTCTAAAGCAAGAAGGCTGGACGCTCGAAATTGGTGACAGCAAAGACCATCCGACGGTGGAAAAAGTGACTATCTGGATGGCTCAGATGATGGCCAGGGTGTTATCGAAGTCCACCACATCTCAGGATGATGTGCTTATTCTTGGGCATCACCCCGAGTGGAAGGACAGCATTGACACCATCATGATATCGGGCGGCATATCAGAATGCATGTACAAACATGAAGATCCAGATTACTCGAAAGCCGTCTATGATGATATCGGCATGCAGCTGGCGGACGCTCTCCAGCAGGAAGTGTCTCTTCAAGAGTGGGAGTGGATCATACCGGAAGAAACGGTACGTGCGACGGTTCTTGGGGCCGGCACGCAGACAACGAATATTAGCGGAGCAACGATTCAAGTGGAAAGCAGCCAGCTTCCGCAAAAGAATCTGCCCGTATTTGAAGTATCATTTGAGAATCAAATCGACATTGGGATAGAGAAGCTGCAAAGCAGCATGAAGCAAGCGATTGCTATGTATGATCCTGGCCGGGAAGGTCAAAACTTTGTCCTTTATTTTACGGACTTGCCATATCTAAGCTTTAAAGATGTCCAGGCCGTAGCGAAAGAATTACTAGAAAGCAGATATGTAAAACCGAAGCCAGAGCAGCCACTAATTATCGTGCTGCAAAGTGATCATGCGAAAGTGCTTGGGCAGACATTACAAGCACAGGAACCGAATCAAAGTATTTTATGTGTGGATCAAGTCGATGTAGAGCATGGCGATTATATGGATATTGGCCAGACTCTGCAGTCAGGCGTTGTGCCTGTAGTGATTAAAACATTAACGTTCCATTCGTAAGGAAGGAGGCAAGCGGCGTTGAATCTTAAATCAACTTTTGGAGGAAAGACGTATCAGTTTAACGATTTAAAGGACCTCTTCGCAAAAGCAAACGAAGAAAAATCAGGAGACCGGCTGGCTGGAGTCGCAGCGGAAACCGTACAAGAGCGAATCGCAGCCAAAGCAGTATTGAGTGAGGTTACGCTCGCGGACATTCGCAACCATCCGCTAATCGATGCAGAAGGAGACGAAGTGTCTGCCATCATTGAAAATGATATTAATGAACCCATTTTTAAAGAGATCAAGAACTGGTCGGTTGCAGAACTCCGTGAATATATCTTAGATAATCGAACAGGTGACAGGGAACTGAAGCGGATCAGCAACGGGTTAACCAGTGAAATGATCGCGGCTGTTGCCAAGCTGATGTCTAACTTGGATCTCGTGCACGCAGCGAATAAAATCGAAATTTTAACGACATGCAATATTACGATTGGTCATCGAGGAACCCTTGCTTCACGACTGCAGCCGAATCATCCGACTGACAATGTGGACGGCATGCTGGCTTCGCTGAAAGATGGTTTGTCCTACGGCATTGGTGATGCATTGATCGGGATTAATCCGGTTGATGATTCAGTTGAAAGTGTGAAGCGGCTTCTTGAAGCAACTCATGAATTTATTCAAGAATGGGAAGTGCCAACACAGAACTGTGTACTCGCACATGTGACGACGCAAATGAAAGCGATTGAAAGAGGCGCACCTGCTGATATGATTTTCCAAAGTATCGCAGGAACCGAAAAAGCGAATCGTTCCTTTGGCATCACGGCTTCTCTTTTACAAGAAGCAGCAGATATGGCGAAGAAATTCGGAACAAGCTCAGGCCCAGAACGTCTCTACTTTGAAACAGGGCAAGGGTCGGAGCTGTCGGCAGAAGCACACTACGGCATCGATCAAATGACGCTCGAATCGAGAAATTATGGGTTTGCGAGACACTATAACCCTTACATCGTGAATACCGTTGTCGGCTTTATCGGACCAGAGTATTTATACAACAGCAAGCAGGTGATCAGAGCCGGGCTTGAAGATCATTTTATGGGTAAAATGCATGGTCTGCCAATGGGCGTAGATATTTGTTATACGAATCATATTAAAGCGGATCAAAATGATATTGAAGATTTAGGTGTTTTGCTGACAGCAGCAGGAGTCAACTTCATTATCGCTACCCCAATGGGTGACGATTGTATGCTTAATTACCAATCCATGAGCTATCACGATATCGCAACCCTTCGCCAAACTCTTGGCAAGACGCCTTCTCCACAATTTGCCGCATGGCTTGAACGGGTCGGCATTTATGAAGACGGCCGATTGACGAAGCGAGCGGGAGATCCCACTATTTTTACAAAGTAGGAGGCGAGAATGTTGAAGGAAGAATTAATTGCTTCGATTACGAAGCTAGTCATAGAAAGGCTGAGTGAAGAAAAGTCACAAAGCGCTCCAACGGTCGACTTGTGGCATAAGAAACCGAAAGATCGCCCGCTTATCGAATCAGTGGAGACGCAGGATAGCAGCCGTGTGACATTTAAACCGCTGGCTGTAAAAAAAGGCAAGGCTTCTGCAGATCAGCGAATAGCACCTGCGCCTCGCAAACAAAAACTCGAGACATTGAGTGATCAAGGGGACGAAGAAAAGCTTTCAGAACTGCGGAAGAAAACCCCTTCTAGAATTGCAGTTGGACGAGCAGGCAGCCGGCCGAAAACCGACACATGGCTGCAATTCCGTTTTGACCATGCGGCTGCTGTCGACGCGGTTTATGGGGAAGTGCCTTCTGATGTGTTAGACCGATTAGGCGTGTTTTCCGTCCAAACGAGAGTGAAGGATAAGGAAGAGTATATTCGCCGGCCAGATTTGGGCCGCAAGCTGTCAGACGAAGCGAAAGAAAAGATTAAGCAATCATGCAAAAGCTCTCCAACGGTTCAAATTGTCATCTCTAATGGACTTAGTGCAAAAGCGATTGAAACGAATATAGAAGATGTCTATCTATCATTGCAGCAATCTCTAAATAATCTTGGCATTGAAACAGGCACCACTTTTTACGTAGACAAAGGAAGAGTAGCTTTAATGGATGAAATCGGCGATGTGCTTGAGCCGGAAGTTGTCATCATGCTGATTGGCGAAAGGCCAGGTCTCGTCAGCGCTGAATCACTAAGTGCGTACCTTTGCTATAAACCGAGAAAAGGTGTGATCGAAGCGGATCGTATGGTGGTCTCCAATATTCACAAAGGAGGCATTCCGCCGGTAGAAGCAGGTGCTTACCTTGGCACATTGATTCAGAAAATATTGTCCTATCAAGCGAGCGGTGTGTCTCTCGTGAAAAAAGAAACATAAGGAGTGGATCCGAGTCATGCAATTACCTCGTGTGAAGGCGGAGTTATTGGCCATGCGAGTCATCCCCAATGTAGATCAGGGGCTGGCGGAAAAGTTTAATTTGACCAGCGATCAGCGCAGTCTTGGATTTTTCACGCTGACGATTGATGATGTAGGCTATACAGCTCTTGATGAAGCCACGAAATATGCAGATGTAGATGTGGTGTATGCGAAATCATTTTATGCGGGTGCGGGGCATGCATCAGGTCCGTTATCCGGTGAGTTTATCGGCGTTCTGGCTGGTCCAACGCCGGAACAAGTAAGAAGCGGACTCGAAGCGGTTCAGACGACGATTGAATCAGAAGCTTATTTTGAAGCGCTAAATGAAGATCACAGTCACGTGTTATATGCGCACGTTGTGTCGAGAACAGGAAGCTACCTTTCAAACCTTGCTGGCATTAATGAAGGTGATTCTTTAGCTTATTTAATCGCTCCTCCGCTTGAAGCCATCTATGGATTAGATGCCGCATTAAAAGCGGCAGACGTTGATATTTGCGTCCTGTACGAACCGCCATCGGAAACGAACTTTGGCGGCGGACTTCTGACAGGAAGTCAGTCGGCCTGTCAGGCGGCAGCGGATGCCTTTCGTGAGACGATTGTAGAACTCACGAAAAACCCATTGCGCTATTAAAGCAGAAGATAATTTGACCTCAAGGAGTGTGATGATATGTCCACTGTGCTAGATCGTGATTTACTCGCCATTCAAGAAATGCGCGATGCAGTAGCGAAAGCCAAGGAAGCTCAAGCGAAATACATGTCCTATTCACAGGAGCAAGTCGATAAGATTGTGAAAGCGGTCGCGGATGCGGCTTATGCCAAGTCTTATGAGCTTGCGGTGATGGCTGTTGAAGAAACAGGCATGGGTGTCGTTGAGCATAAGAAAATAAAAAACGAAGTCGGCTCCAGAGACGTCTATGAATGGATTAAAGATGAAAAAACAGTCGGGATTGTCGGCGAGAATAAAGAGAAAAAAGTATTGGAAATTGCCGCGCCATTTGGTGTGGTAGCAGCGATCATTCCAACGACGAATCCAACATCAACCGCTTTTTTTAAAACATTAATCGCATTAAAAACTAGAAATGCCATTGTCGTCAGCCCCCATCCCTACGCGGTGAAATGTACGATTGAAGCGTTAAAGGTATGTGAGAAGGCAGCGGTTGAAGCAGGAGCGCCAGAAGGTTTAGTTGGATGGCTCAGTCATGCTTCAATGGAAGCAACACAGGCATTGATGAAATATAAAGATGTTCACCTGATTTTAGCGACAGGCGGCGGTGGGCTAGTGAAAGCAGCCTATAGCTCTGGTAAGCCAGCCTATGGTGTAGGACCCGGGAATGTTCCTTGCTATATCGAAAAAACAGCGAAGATTGAGAAATCCATTTCGATGATTGTCGACAGTAAATCATTTGATTACGGTACGATTTGTGCTACCGAACAAGCGATGGTCGTCGATAAAAACGTCTATACAATGGCCGTTCGCGAATTGAAAAAGAATGGTGCGTATATTCTAAATGCAGAAGAAAAAGCGCGCATGGAAAAAGTCATTTCACCGGTTCCGGGAAAAGTGAATCCGAAAATCGTCGGTCGAAGCCCAGCGGTGATCGCGAAGCTTGCGGGAATTGATATCGATGATTCCGTCCGATTATTTGTTGGTGAAGAGACAGAGGTAGGAAGAGATATTCCATTTTCACTGGAAAAGCTATCGCCTGTGTTTGCTTTATACAAAGCGGAGAGCCAAGATCATGCGAAAGAGCTTTGTGGAAAACTGCTTGATTTAGGTGGCCGCGGCCACAGTCTTTCCATTCATACGGAAGATGATCAAGTCGCAAGAGAATTTGCCCTTGAGATGCCGGTATCACGGATTTTAGTGAACACTTTATCCTCTGTCGGCGCCGTTGGAGGAACCACCGGATTAGCCCCGTCCATGACACTTGGTTGCGGAACATTCGGCGGCAATATCACGTCGGATAATATTACAGCCAAGCACTTATTAAATATTAAACGCATGGCTTATGGAATTAAAGACGTCACGATTCCTAAAAAAGGATCTATACAAGCACCGCCAGCTGCATCGTCTTATTCACAAAGTAAAGAGGATGAAACGAGCAAAATTGTCAAAGGTGTCTTGTCTTCTATGGGAAAAACCGACCAAATTGATGTCAAAGAAGTATCAGAGCTTGTTAGTAAAATTATTGAACAATATAACAAATAAAAAACAACAACTATTAGGAGGAATTTACAATGGCGAGAGAAAACACTGCATTAGGAATGATCGAAACAAAAGGATTAGTAGCATCAATTGAGGCAGCAGACGCAATGGTTAAGGCAGCAAGCGTTCATTTAGTAGGTAAAGTACATGTTGGCGGCGGAATTGTGACTGTATTAGTTCGTGGAGATGTAGGAGCGGTTAAAGCAGCAACGGACGCAGGAGCAGCAGCAGCACAGCGCGTAGGTGAATTGCAATCTGTACACGTAATCCCACGCCCTCACAACGAATTGGAATCAATTCTTCCAAAAATGCCAGAAATCATGGAGTAATCGTTTGATTAGCAGAAAGCGAGGTGGGCATGAATGGATCCGCAGTGGATACAATCCATTGTTGAACAGGTGATTCAGCAATTAGAGCAAAAAGATCCAGCGCCTAAGCCTAAAGGAATTCCCATTGCCGTCTCGGCCCGCCACGTTCACTTATCTGAACAGCATGTGGCAGCCTTGTTCGGCCCTTCCTACAAGCTGACAAAAAGAAGTGATTTATCGCAGCCTAATCAGTTTGCGGCAGAGGAAACGGTCACTTTAGCTGGTCCAAAAGGGACGATTGAGAGAGTTCGAATCCTTGGTCCTTCGAGAAAGCTGACTCAAGTCGAAATCAGCCAAACGGATGCATTTAAACTTGGTGTAAAGCCGCCGATCAGGCAATCCGGTGACATAAAAGGTTCTGCTCCAATCACGATTATCGGTCCAAAAGGAAGCATTTATTTGCCGGAAGGATTAATTATCGCTCAGGCGCATATCCATATGGCTCCTAGTGATGCGGAACACTTTAATGTACAAGACGGACAGATAGTTCAAGTAGCTGCAGACACAGAGCGCCCCATGACATTTGGACGTGTGCTAGTGAGGGTATCTCCTTCTTATCGTTTAGAAATGCATATCGATACGGATGAAGGAAATGCCGCCTTTATTCAAAAGGGACAGATCGGAGAATTGATCGTAGATGGGAAGCCGGTTGGTTGCTCCTCATCTGCGACCTCCTCCTCTCCTGTTCCAATGAACTCGTCTGAACCAGCGCAGCCATTGAAGCAAGCCGCGGTGTTTGAAGGAAAGCTGCTGTCGCAGCATGACATAAAGAATTCGTCTGAACCGATTATTCGGATTCATAGAAAAACAATTGTGACTCCTTTAGCGAAAGACACGGCTAGGGATCTTGGTAAGAAAATTGAGGTAATCGAAGCGTAGGGTGGTGATGGAATGAAATTAGGTACAGTCATTGGGAACGTATGGGCAACTAGAAAAGAAGATGGACTGACAGGGCTGAAGCTTTTATTCGTCCAGCCCATTCATCCAAATGGAACGCCTATTCATTCTCCTATTATTGCAGCCGATCGTATAGGAGCGGGTATGGGTGACCAAGTCATCATCACTGAAGGGGGTTCCGCCCGCTTTATTACACCAGATACCCCTCTTCCGATCGATGCCGTCATTATAGGAATTGTTGATTCAACTGAAATAGAAAGAGGTGAATAAGGTGGCCAGAGCAAGAGCAATTGGAATGATAGAAACACGAGGGCTGATCGGATCAATTGAAGCAGCAGATGCGATGCTGAAAGCGGCTAACGTGGAATTAGTCAACCAGGAAAAGATTGACGGTGCACTTGTCACTGTATTGGTAGAAGGAGATGTGGGAGCCGTACAAGCAGCTGTAGATGCAGGGAAAGAAGCAGCAAAGCGCGTCGGTGAGCTAGTTTCTGCCCATGTTATTCCGCGAGTAGACAGTGATACGTACTCGTTAATGGAACGCCCTAAAAAACCAGCAGAGCCCGAGGTGAAAAAAGAACTGCCAGCGGCAAAACCTCAAGCGTCCGCGAATCGTTCGAGCCGTAAGAAGGCGGACAACCCGCCGGCGGAAGATGTAAATACAAAAGATCAAAGCTAAACAAGAACAGCAGTTGAAAGGATGAAGTCATATGGCATTTAAACGACCTAAAATCGCCGTGATTGGTGCCGGCTTTACAGGTGCGACGACTGCCTTAATGCTTGCCCAAAAAGATTTAGGCGATATTGTCCTCATTGATGTGCCTGAGCAAGACAACCCGACTAAGGGTAAGGCGCTCGACTTGCTGGAAACGGGACCGGTTCAGCGCTTTAATGCTCGCATTAAAGGGACATCTGACTACAATGATATTCAAGCGGCAGATATGGTCATCATTACTGCTGGTATGGCAAGAAAGCCGGGAATGAGCCGAGATGATCTTGTCGCGACGAATGGAAAGATCATGGAAGCCATCTCTAAAAAAGTCGCAGAACATGCCCCTGACAGCTATATCTTAGTGTTAAGCAATCCAGTCGATGCGATGACCTATGTTTGCTATAAAACAACCAACTTCCCTAAAAATCGCGTCATTGGCCAATCAGGCGTGCTGGATACGGCCAGATTTAACACATTTGTTGCTGAAGAATTAAATGTGTCGGTCGAAGATATTTCTGGCTTTGTATTAGGCGGTCATGGGGATGACATGGTTCCGCTCGTACGCTATTCATACGCTGGCGGAATTCCTTTGGAGAAGATTATTCCGAAAGAACGCCTTGAAGCCATTGTAAACCGGACAAGAAAAGGCGGAGGCGAGATTGTGGGTCTTCTAGGAAACGGCAGTGCGTATTATGCACCGGCTGCGTCACTTGTCGAAATGGCGGAAGCAATCATTCGGGATAAAAAAAGAATTTTGCCATCCATTGCTTACCTTGAAGGGGAGTACGGTTATCAGGATTTATATTTAGGTGTGCCAACCATATTGGGCGGAGACGGTATTGAAAGTATTATCGAATTGCCGTTAACTGCTGATGAAAAAACGGCACTGGATCGATCCGTTGATTCTGTTAAGCAAGTGATGGCAATATTAGATAAATAATTCTATAAGGCTCATAGATTCGTTGTCCTTTTAAGGACAGTGAGAATGTATGAGCCATTTTTATACCTTTTTATGGGATAAATGGGTCGAAAAGACTAATGTAAAGGAGTGAATATCATGAAATTAAGCGGACGTATTAAAGACCAGCATTTTCAATTCTCCTCAATTACTGAGGTGCTGGCAAAAGCAAGTGAAGAGAAGTCAGGGGACCGCATGTCAAAGGTGGCAGCGGAATCTTCCCTCGAGCGAGTAGCAGCTAAATGGATTTTGAGCGAACTGACACTGAAGGATATTTATGAAAATCCGGTCATTCCTTATGAAAAAGATGAAGTCACTCGAGTAATTTATGATCAGATCAATGAACCGATCTATAAGGAAATTTCTCATTGGACGGTCGGCTATTTAAGAGAATATATACTAGCTCATAGCACTTCTTCATCGGCTTTAAAGAGAATTAGCCGCGGGTTAACGAGTGAAATGATTGCTGGTGTGGCGAAGTTAATGTCGAGCATCGATTTAGTGATGGCTTCTCAAAAAATCCGTTACCAGGCACACTGTAATACAACGATTGGCGAGCCGGGGAGACTTGCGTTCAGATGCCAGCCGAACCACCCGACAGATCAGCCGGAAGGAATTATGGCTTCCTTAAAAGAAGGGCTTTCTTACGGATCTGGCGATGCAGTAATCGGCATTAACCCAAATAATGATTCCGTCGAATCAGTGACTCGTCTGTTAACGATCTCCCACGAGTTCATGCAAAAATGGGAAATCCCGACACAAAATTGTGTGCTTGCGCATATTACTACCCAGCTGCAGGCTCTAAAAAAGGGTGCACCGGTTGCTCTTATGTTTCAAAGTTTGGCAGGTACAGAGAAAGCGAACCGTGATTTCGGAGTCAGTAAAGAATTATTAGATGAAGCTTCTTACTACATGATGAAAATGGGGACGTCTGCTGGACCCAATGTGATGTATTTCGAAACCGGACAAGGATCAGAAGTGTCGCTTGATGCCGATCATGGCGTGGATATGCAAACACTTGAATCCCGTACATACGGCTATGCGCGCAAGTGGAATCCGTTTATGGTGAATAATGTATCCGGTTTCATAGGTCCAGAAACTTTATTTGATGGGCGCCAAATGATCCGTGCGGACTTAGAAGATCTATTCATGGGGAAATTAAATGGCTTGCCAATGGGAATCGCTCCAACTTACACCAACCATATGCACTCCGATCAAAATGACCAGGAGATTGCGGGTATGCTGACAGCTCTTGCTGGAGCGAACTTCTATATGGGCGTACCAGGCGGGGACGATGTCATGCTTAGCTATCAAGATACAAGTTTTCATGACGATGCCAGCTTGCGGGAAATGCTTGGATTCAGACCGCTGCGTGAATTCGAAGCATGGCTTGAAAAGATGGGCATTATGGAAAACGGAAAGTTAACCTCTCGAGCAGGAGACTTATCTATTTTTGATTAATAGGAAGGAGGGATCGCTTTGGATATTGAACAAATTGTCAGAGAAGTCGTCGAACAAGCGCTGAAGCAAAAAGGGATGGCACCAAAGACTTCTGCCTCAGAGCCTTTAAGCGGAGAAGAGCTCGTTTATACGAGAGACAAAGTTGTTGGCGTAGATGAGCCTGTGGATCATGAAACGGTCGCCAAGGCTCAGCAAATCACACCGGCACGTATTGGCATTGGACGAGCGGGGACGCGGATGAAAACGAAGAGCTATTTAGATTTCCGTCTAGACCACGCTGCTGCGCAAGACGCTGTCAAAAAAGGAGTGTCGGATGCCTTCTTAGAGAAGCTAGGTCTTCCGGTGTTGAAAACAAAAGCCGCATCCTTAGATGAATATTTAATGAACCTGGATGCAGGCCGCGTCCTTTGTGACGAGTCGGCCAAGTGGCTGAAAGAGAACGGAGACAAAGGCAGACAGGTGCAGATCATTGTGTCCGACGGCCTAAGTACAACGGGTATTGAAGAGAATATCCCAAATCTATTGCCGTCTCTTGAACAAGGGTTGAAAATGAAAAATATCTCGATGGGCAAGCCAGTATTTATTAAACGGAGCCGGGTGTGGGTGCAGGATCATGTCGCTTCCCTCGTTGACTGTGATCTTGTTATTTCACTGATCGGTGAACGTCCTGGATTAGCGACGTCCAAAAGCGTCAGTGCTTACTTAATTTACAAGCCAACAGAGGATTCTGTAGAAGCGGATCGGACGGTCATTTCTAACATTCACGATGGCGGAGTCCCTCCGGTAGAAGCCGGTGCCTATCTGTCAGATGTGATTGCTGAAATGCTGGATAAAAAGGCGAGCGGCGTGACATTTGCTCAGATGAAGGATTGATTGTAAAGGTGCGTGACCAGACAAGGTCAGGCGCCTTTTTTTGAGTTGGAAATGATAGGTTTTGTCGAAAATTTAATTCGTAGATAAAATGATAATTTTAGTAGATATATCGTATTTTCGGTAGAAATAATTCAAAGTTCGTAGATTATGCTGCTCTCGATTGAGATAAAATATATGCTCTACATCTCCCAAAGACTTTTAAAAGATCTACTTTGAAAGAGAAAACCCTTCCTGTTTACAAACTTTTCATTAAATTTATTCAAAAATAAAACAATTCTACCATTTTTCTAAAATAAAAAAATGGTAGGATAAAAGAGATGAGATTATTTTCATAATTTCGACAAAATTAGGAGGGATTTCATGTCCAATTATTCGAAGAAATTGTTTGTGACGGCTGTGGTTGCAGCTATGGCAACTGGATCAATCGCTAGTTTACCTGCTGAAGCAAAGAAGCCTGAGGTCAAAAATCCTAATAAACCTGTATTTAAAGATGTAAAAGAAGATGCCCATTATTATGAAGGGTTAAAGTCCTTGCATGAGAGAGGCGTAATTAAAGGATATGGCGATGAATTTCGCCCAAATCAAGAAGTCACACGTGCTCAAGCAGCCAAAATAATGGTGTTGGCTTTGGGACTTGATACCAAAAATGTCCCTGATCCTGGTTTTAAAGACGTAACGAAAGATCATTGGGCCTATAGTTATATCGCTGCATTAACTCAGGCTGGCATCGTGTCAGGAAACAACGGTCAGTTTAATCCGGATGCTCCACTAAGCCGGGCACAAATTGCGAAAATGATCACCCACGCTTTCTCTTTTGAAAAAGGTGAGCTAACCGATGTTCGTTTCACGGACGTAGATAAAGATGCCTGGTATGCAGAATTCTTGAAACCATTAATGGAGATGGGCATAACAACAGGTACGACTCCCACTACTTTTTCTCCGAACAAAAAAGTAACACGCGGCCAGATCATTTCCTTCATTGTCCGCAGTGAAAAAGCCAAACAAAAGCCGGACATAGAAGAGTCTTTTGAATTGTCTGTTTTGCATACAAACGATACCCATGCACATATTGATAATGCGGCTAGAAAAGTTACAGCAATCAAAGAAGCGCGCGCAGAAAAGCCGAATGCTTTGCTGCTTGACGCTGGCGATGTATTCTCAGGCACTCTCTACTTCAACGAATTTAAGGGTCAAGCTGATTTAGAGTTTATGAATCTAGTAAAATATGATGCGATGACGCTTGGGAATCATGAATTTGACATGGGGACAGAAACGCTTGCGGCCTTTATAAAGAACGCGAAATTCCCATTAGTCAGTGCCAATGTCGATGGATCACAGGATGCTTACTTAAAGGATTTGATAAGTCCAGAAATCTCTGCTGCTCCAGAAGACGGCAAGTTATATGACGGCATCATTAAAGAAGTGGATGGCGAGAAAATCGGCATTTTCGGGTTAACAACTGCGGAGACAAAGATTATTTCTTCACCAGGTGAAGACGTCGTATTTGAAGACTATTTAGCTGAATCTCAAAAAGCAGTAGCTGAGTTCGAAAAGCAAGGTGTAGACAAAATCATTGCCCTCACACATATCGGATTTAAAGATGGCGGCGGTGATAATGATGTAACTCTAGCCCAAAAAGTAGAAGGAATTGATGTCATCGTCGGCGGTCATTCTCATGATCAATTAGCGGAACCATTTGTTGAGACAACTGGAGAAGAGCCAACGATTATCGTGCAAGCCAATGAATATAATAAATATTTAGGTACACTTGATGTCGAGTTTGATAAAGATGGAAAAGTGGTAGGTCATGCTGGACAATTGATCGACATTGATGCCAAGAATGAAGATGGCACTTATAAGCTGAAAGAAGATGCAGAGGCCGCTAAGATCTTAAATGACAAATACAAGCCAAAAATCGATGAAGTGAAACAAACAGTGGTTGGACAAACGGATGTCGTTCTAGACGGAGAACGTGCAAATGTCCGTACGAAGGAAACGAATCTAGGAAATTTAATTACGGATGGTATGCTTGCCAAAGCGAAAACGATCGACAGTGATACGGTCATTGCCTTGCAAAATGGCGGCGGAATCCGCGCGTCAATCGATGAAGGCGAAGTAACAATGGATGAAGTGCTGACTGTGATGCCATTCGGTAATTCACTTGCGATCATGGATTTAACCGGAGCCGAAATTAAAGCAGCTCTTGAACACAGTGTGAGCCAAGCTCCTGAGCAGTCCGGTGCCTTCCTGCAAGTTGCAGGATTGAAATTCGCCTATGATGCGACTCAGTCAGCTGGGGAACGTGTAGTAACTGTCGAAGTAAAAGAAGATGGTGAGACGTTTACAGAGCTGGATCTGAATAAAACCTATGCTGTGGCTACTAATACCTTTACAGCTAAAGGCGGCGATGGCTATACAATGTTTAAGAACGCCTATGATAGCGGTCGTGTCAGCGAGCCGGGATTTGTTGACTGGGAAATCTTCAGTGACTATTTGAAAGCTAACCCTGGTGCCATTCCGTCTGTAGAAGGCAGAATTTTAGACGGAAGATAAAAGAATAAGAACGAATTAAACAAGCGGAAGGATGAAGGGACGATTCCACCGCTTGTTTTTTTGTGTAGTATTAAAATTGAAACCAATTAATTTTAAAAATTCTAATTATTCCCTTGTATTAAGTGGATATTTAGAGGAAAATAGCACTAAGGGATGATAGGAAGAACGAGTCATGTGGGGATATGACGACTGTTTTCTTTAAGTTTTCGAATTGGGAGAAATTTTTCAGCTCTTTTAACGCTGGAGAAAAAAATGGGGGAGTCAAGTGAATGAGATAACTCTGCAAATGAGAGAACTCATAAGATGTATGTATCGAATCTATACAAATCATAAGCTGCAAAGAAAGACATATGTGGGATTTTATGAGTTAGTCAGTTGTTTAAATGAGAATGGATATATGACCAATGAAATGACCGTCAAGCTTTTAAATTTTTATTATGTGTATGAGATTTATCTGTATGAACGAGAAGAATCTATTCCGTATTTCAAAGAATATAAGAAGCAGGCAGATCTGCTTTTTAAGGACATCATGCATTGTCTGACATCAGATAAGGAACAGTTTACTCATTAGAGAACTGCTCCTTTTTTTGTATTGTTTGAAATATTCTTTATTATTACAAGCGTTTGACCGATAACTGTGCAAACTTGAATATATTTTGATCGCTCTATCAGACATGAGGACGAAAGCCATATTAACCAAAAACAATTGATGATTATAGAAATTTTTCCCTTGTTTTTTAAAGAGTGGTTAAAAAAATGGTAAATAATAAAATATATTTGTGTATATTTTCTAAATATATTAAATGAATTAACTATATTTCATTCTAAATTACTAATTCTACAGTAATTAAATCTACTAATTAATAGGGTAAATTCGATTAAATTCATGAAACTTATGAGAAGAAGTGAAAGGTATAGGTAAAAAGAATTATTTTTAGTTAAATGTGAAAGACTGGTGAAAAAATAGAGGAGTATCTAAAATACCTCTATGATTCCATAAAAAGTATAAAAATCTAAGTATTGAAAAGTGTAAGAAACGTTGATATATATGCAATTAAATTGTTTTATTTGTAACAATCCATTAATTCCAGTAACTAGTTACAAATTCCATATTAAAGAATTTTTTATAGTAATTAATAACTTGAAATACTAAAAAAGTAATTTTTATAGGTAAATAATAATGGTTAAATAGACATTTTAATGTTTTAATATAGATATTATACCAATTTTATCCTCTTTTAACATAATAGTTATACATGGTAAGATTACTCCAGACAAAGGTTCGAGAGTGCTAGTTACATATTCTCACCGTTGTCACTACCTAAATAAATTACCCCTACATATAGGAGGAGAAAATAATGTCTAACACTAATTTAAGAAAATTTCTTGCTACTTCTGTAACAGCAGCGGTAGTTGCTACAGCTGTATCTCCAGCTAGCGCAGCAGAAACAGTAACATTCGAAGACGAAAAAGACTTCGGTTCTCATAAAGAAAACATCTACAAAGCAGCAGATCGCGGCTTGATCAAAGGAAACAACGGCGTATTTAGCCCGAATGCCAACATCACTAGAGGACAAGTTGTGAAAACACTTGCTCGTTACCTTGTAAGTGAAAACGGCGATGTGGATACATCTGATGTAAAAGCATTCAATGACGTACCATCTACTTATGCGGACCAAGAGCTTTACGAAGCTTCATTGATCGTTAAAAAGTTTGGTGTGTTTGAGGGATCAAACGGCAACCTTCTTCCTAACAACCAAATTACTCGTCAAGCAATGGCAAAAGTATTAGTAGAAGCTTTCAACCTTGATGAGTTCGAAGCAGACGAGTCACAAGTTCAAGATTTAGAAAAAGCAGACGAGTGGGCTCGCGGCTACATCGAAACACTTTCTGGACTTGGCATTACAGTAGTAACTGAATTCAACCCGAAATCAAACGTAAGCCGTGCACAATACGCTTCTTTCTTAGTGCGTACAGTTGAAGGCGTGGAGAGCGTTGAGGAAGAGGCTCCAGAAGTAACTGAAGTAAGTGCATTAAACTCAAAGCAAATGGTTGTTCAATTTAACAAAAACCTATTAGCTGAAGACGCTGATGTGGATAACGATGCAACTGACACAGCAAACTATCAGTTAGGAAGCACTGAAGCTAGTTCAGCGGTACTTTCTGAAGATAAAAAGTCTGTGACACTTACTTTTGATGGCGGTGTTGAAGGAGAAGATCAAGTATTAGTGGTCAATCCTGTCGCTACAGAAGATAAAGATGAAGAAGGCAATTACATTGTAACTGAAAAGTTCAGCAAAGTATTCAGCTTCACAGATACAGATCACCCAGGTGTTATTTCAACATCTTATGAAAATGGCAAGATTGTTCTTCAATTCTCTGAAGCAATCGGCACTGCGCCAACAGTTGTACGTGTAAATGGCACTCCAATTGCTGCAGATAAAGTGGCTATCAGCTCAGCAGATGCGTCAAAAGTAGAGATTGACTATACTTTATCAGCTGCAGCGACAGCGGATTTATATGTAGCGGGTGCGAAAGATACAGCAGCTGCTGAAAATGAAATGTTCTTATTTAACGGTACAGTGATTGCGCCGGCTGCTGATACTGGCAAACCGCATGTAACAAACGTTCAAATGACAGGACAAAACACAGCGAAGGTGACACTAAGCGAAGCAATCAGCGCAGATACAGTAGCTGCTAAACTTCAAAAAGGTGCGGTTATCACTGATGTTCAATTAGTGAAAGATACGGCAGACACAACTGGAAAAACGTATACTCTTACAGCTGATTTGAACGGTGCAACTGCTGGCGATGGCATTTTCACTGGTGACTCTACTAGCGAAACATTCAGCCTATTAATTGCTGCTGACGCTATGACAGATTTAGCTGGAAACAAAAGTGAAGAATTCATTACAAGCATCACATTTGTTAAAGATACAGCGGCACCTGCACTTGAGAAAGCAGCTGTAACGACTGGCAATAAACAGTTTGGCTTTACTTTCGATGAAAACTTAACTGTTGCTGGAAATGACGCGAACATTGTTGTTAAAAATGCAGAAGGCGTTAAATTTAACGTAGTTGATGCGGAGTCTGACGTAAATAGCAGCAACGCCAAAGAATACCTTGTAGACATTCAAACTGGTGATGTTGCAGTGGCAGCTGGAACATATACAGTAACAATTCCAGCCGGTTTCTTTAAAGATGCAAATGGAAATGCTACTTCCGCTATTACTCAAACATTCACAGTCGGTGAAACATCTGCAACTGATACAACAAAGCCAGTAGCGGCTGTAACAAATGTATCTGGTGCAAAAAATACATTTGAAGTTAGCTTTAAAAACGGTTCTGCTGGCAGCTTAGAAGAGGTAACTGCTTCTGCCTTAAATTTATCTAACTACAAGGTAGATGGAAAAGCGTTGCCGGCAGGTACGGAAATTTACTTTACAAGCGCTGCAAAAAATACAGTAAGAATCGTTCTTCCAGAAGGTTCTATCAATATTGGAGATCAATCTACTGGAACGCCAGCCCTTCTATCTGTTTCTAACGTAGCAGATAAAGCAGGCAACACAATGAATGCAGCTAACTTTACAGTAACTGTAAATGACAACACGGCTGCAACAATCACGGGCAAGCAAGTGATCGGTCAAGATGTGTATGTAACATTCAGTGAAGCAGTAACAGTTCCTGCGTCGTCTACTGATGCAAATGATGTTTTTGATATCACAGTTAATGACGCAGAAGTAGCAGCGGGTGCTCTATCTACTGTAGCTGGAAGCAACACTCAAGTGAAGTTCACTTTAGAGGCTGCTCCTGCTCAAGCCCCGGTAGTAGAAGTAAAAGAATCTCAATCATTATTAACAGATGCTAACGGTGTAGCTGTTAAGTAATATAGATTAAGAGGGACACAGGGACAGGTTCCTTGTCCCACCAAATAAACCCAAATGCCTTGCGGAGATTCCGGTCTCCGCAAGGTTTCTTTATATATAATCATAAGAAGCAAACCTCTCTCCAATAACTAGTGACGAGCTCACTACCTCTTTTCTCTCTGACCTCACAGATATATTAATATTCCCCCGCCCACCCGAATACAATGAACCATACCTTTGTCTTAAAAGGAGATCCGTATGTTTAAAAAACGAAGGAATAAGCCTCGTCTGCTGATGATTTTGCTGCTGGCTGCCGGCGGGATATTGCTGTTTTTCAGTATCTTTGGTTCTTCGTCCGGCCAAGAAGCAAAAGAGGCAGTGAATGCCTTTTACCAATATGAACAGGCTGGCGATTTCTCGAAATCCTGGGAGCTGTTTCATTCTGATATGAAGAAGCAGTTTCCGAAAGGCTCCTATATTCAAGATCGCGCTAATGTATTTATGAATCATTTCGGTGTGGAGACGTTTGCGTATACATTAAATGATGCGGAGGAAATAAAGAATTGGCGAATGTCAAAGGAATCGGCAGCTTACAGTTCGGTTTATAAAGTGACTGTCACTCAAACGTATATTGGGAAATATGGTAGGTTTCGTATCGGTCAAGATGTATTTGCGGTGAAAGAGCAGAAGGAATGGAAGTTGTTGTGGGATTATAATGAAACAAAATAAAACGAAGCGGGTTCATCTCCCCGCTTCGTTTTATTTGTTCTTCTTATTGCTAGAACCTAATGATTGAAATTGCTTCATCAATTTGTCTCGTGATTTTCCGTTTCTTAATAAAAAGGCGGCGCCAAGTGCTGCAGTGGTCAGTAATGTTTTATTTCCTCTCATAGTAACACTCTCCTTCGTTAATCATATAATTCCCGATCGTTGGAAAAATAAACAATGTCAATTTCTGTCGAAAACAGAAAACACTTAATATATAGTAATCTTCTTAATCTATTGTAAATAGAGAGAATTTTAGGTAAAATCTATCAGTTCATACATAAAGAGGAGGGTAAAAAAGTCTTATGTCACGATTAACGATTAGGCAAAAACTACTTTTGTTTACAGCCTTTATTTTATTTGTTCCAAGCATTTCGATTGGTGTATTTTCTTATCGGGCGTCTCATGAAAAAATTACGGAGAAAATGACGCAGCAAGCAGAGTCGGATGTGCATTTGAGCAATCAATTAATTACACAGACGCTGCTGCCGGAGAAAGGCCGAGCCGAATATTTAAGTATGCAGATTAACGGCAGCATGATGACGAAAGAGAACGCGGCTCAAGCTTATACTGTATTAAAAAGCTTCCAAACATCAAACGATAAAATCGTCGGTGTTTTTGCTGGTTTTGAAACAGGCGTTTTTTTTAACGAGCCGAACACTCCTGTACCAGCTGGCTATAATCCAACAGAGCGTGAGTGGTATAAATTAGCTATGGAACATTCCGGCGAGTCAATTATTACAAAGCCTTACATCGATGCGCTGACGGGCACCACGGTAGTCACTGTGGCTCATAGAATGCAAGATGGAAGCGGAGTTGTCGGCTATGATTTAGATGTGGGCGAGTTAAAGTCAGGAATATTAAGCAATAAAATTGGTGAAAAAGGCTATTTATTTATTGCTGATGATGAGAATAACATTTTAATCCATCCTTCTTATAGCAAGGATTTAAAAGTAAATGCTGAAGTGAACAAGGGAATGTCTGCTGGTGATAAAGGCAGCTTTGATGCAGTGTCTCAAGGTGAGGCGAAGCACTTTATATATGAAACGAACGAGTTAACTGGCTGGAAGATTGCCGGAATTATGATGCTGGATGAAATAGATCAAGAAGCACAACCAATATTTAATATAACAATAGTGATTATGTTAGCTTCCGTCATAATAGGTGGGTTAGCAGCTTGGTTTATTGTTAGAAATATTGTTCTTCCGCTTAGAAATCTTGTGGCGATAGCGGAAAAAGTAAGTGATGGAGATTTAAGAGAAAAGGCGGAAGCGGGTCGAGAGGATGAGATTGGGCAGCTCTCTCAAAGCTTCAATCGCATGGTTGACTCGTTAAAGAGTATCTTGGTTAGCATTAATAATAGTTCAGATCATTTAGAGGAAGCGACTGGCCAATTGGCGACGAGATCAAGGGAAACAGGGAATGCGGCTCAGGATGTAGCAGAAAACATTGCTTATGTAGCGGATGGCTCTGAAAAACAAATGAATAGTTCTGATGAGTCAGTACGGGCGATGGAGGAAATATCAATTGGTGTCCAGCGTATTGCTGAAAGCTCTAGTGAAGTCTCCGAATCGGCTATTCACACAACTAAAGAAGCACAGCAAGGAAAAAGCAAAATTGAGAATGTCGTTAAACAAATGGATTCGATCCGATCTTCTGTGCATGAAGGGATGGAGCAAATTAAAGATTTAAATGCACACTCGGATGAAATTGGACAAATTATTTCCGTGATCACGCAGATATCGGATCAAACGAATTTACTCGCTTTAAACGCGGCCATTGAAGCAGCTAGAGCAGGAGAGCATGGCAAAGGATTTGCGGTAGTGGCAGAAGAAGTGAGAAAGCTTGCTGAGGAATCTAAGAAATCGGCGGATCAAATTTCTACTCTTATCACGACCTTGCAGCAAGCGACGAATCAATCAGTTTCTGTGATTAGAAAAAGTGAAAGTGAAGTAGAACGTGGGATGGAAGAGGTAGCATCTGCAGGTGAAGCTTTCACTCACATTCTGCAATCGATTGAAAACGTGGCAGAGCAGATACAGGAAGTCTCAGCAACTTCTGAAGAAATTTCAGCTAGTTCTGAAGAGGTGACGGCATCGGTCGCGGAGATGTCAACAATTGCGCAGAAGACGACAACAAGTACAAAAGACGTAGTAGAATTATCTAAGTCACAATTAAGTCAAATTGGTGAGAATATTGAAGCCATTGAGCAGCTGCGGCAATTAGCTGCAGAACTGCAAGAGAATGTGCATCGATTCAAATTATAAGATGGTTAACGCAAGAGAACCGCATAGGTTCTCTTGTGTCACACCTATTTCCATTAGGTGCAGGCGCTATCGATTATGGATTGAATGGAAGCAATGAGAAAGTCGGTATTGCTGTTTTTTAAATACGGCTAGAGAACAGTTAGAATTAATTTCTTCGCCATTAAAAAAACGGATGTGGACTTTTTTATCTTTTACAGAGGATTGCCAGATGTGTTTCGGGAAAATCCATGTACAGTCTTGCCGGGTAGGTGCACAAGTTGGAAATGTATAGATCATTTCATCTTTACAGATAATCAGCGGTGTTTTCCTTGAATAGCCTAATTGTTTGCCTACAACTTTAATTTGGCAGCTATACGTAAAAAACCTTTTCATACAAGCTTCATCTAAGATTTCCAATGGTGTTTTCTTTGAGTAAAAAATGCCCTTCGTATCATATATTTTTGTTTTATACTCAGAGCAAGGATCTTCACCGATTAATGCCATCGTGGTACCTGATACGACATAATCCCCCCAATTACTACTTCTCATTTCCACAATCCCCCTGTCAACTTGTCAAATACACTCAAATTATATCAATTTACACAGGAAAATAATATCATAATAGTAAGAATATTTCCTCTTTTATTTTAAAATGAGGGAAGGATCTATCTTTGTGTATAAAAATATCTGATAATTTCTTCTTTTTTAAGTAAAGTGATGGTATAATTTTTCAAATAAATAGTTTACATCTTGGCAGTAAACAGAAGCAAGGAGTGGAATAATAGGATGAAGGTATGTAAGTTTGGCGGAACATCTGTTGCAAGTGCGGAACAAATTAAAAAAGTGGCATCGATCATTCAAGCGGACCCAAAGCGAAAAATTGTGGTCGTATCCGCTCCGGGTAAACGTTTTGACGAAGATATAAAAGTAACGGATTTATTAATTGATTTAGCGGCTGCTTCACTTAACAAAAATGAGGCAGAGGCGGAACTGCAGGCAGTTGTGCAGCGTTATGGAGATATCGCAAAAGAGCTGGATCTTAATGAAGAGATTGTCCAAGTGATTGAGAAGGATCTTAGAGAACGGCTTACATTGAACCTCAATCAGCCGGAATTATTTGTCGATCAGCTGAAAGCAAGCGGTGAAGATAACAATGCTAAATTGATCGCGGCTTATTTCTCCAGTATTGGACTTGAAGCGGAATATGTCAGCCCGAAAGAAGCAGGTCTGCTTGTCAGTGATGAACCTGGTCGAGCTCGTGCGCTGCCAGAAGCATATGAGAACTTAAATAGTCTGCGTGACCGTAAAGGTGTCGTGGTATTCCCGGGATTTTTCGGCTATTCGAAAGATGGTGTCATGATGACATTTGCCCGCGGAGGTTCAGATATTACCGGCTCTATTTTAGCAGCAGCTATTCATGCGGAACTATATGAAAACTTCACCGATGTGGATTCTGTGTTCGCAGCTAATCCAAGAGTGGTTAATAACCCTGTAGAAATTAAGCGGATGACTTATCGTGAGATGCGTGAGCTATCCTATGCAGGATTTTCCGTTTTCCATGATGAAGCGTTAATGCCGGCATTCCAGTATTCGGTGCCGGTATGCATTAAAAATACGAATAATCCTTCAGCGCCAGGGACGATGATTGTTGCTGAAAGAGAATATTCGAAGAGTCCTGTGATTGGCATTGCAGCAGATGGCGGTTTCTCAACAATCTATGTCAGTAAATATTTAATGAACCGTGAGCTTGGATTTGGCAGAAGATTGCTGCAGATTTTAGAAGATGAAGAAATCTCTTATGAGCATACGCCGTCGGGAATCGATGATCTGTCTGTCATTGTGCGCAGTCATCAGCTGACACCGGAAAAAGAAGCGAGAATTATTTCAAGATGCCGTGAAGAGCTAAAAGTAGACGATGTCTATATTGAACATGATTTTGCTATGGTTGTGCTTGTAGGTGAGGGAATGCACAATACATTAGGGTTATCTGCCCGCGCCACAACGGCGATTTCAAGAGTAGGGGCTAATATCGAAATGATCAACCAAGGATCGTCTGAAGTCAGTTTGGTCTTTGGTATTCATGAGAAGGATACCAATAATGTATTAAAAGAGTTATATAATGAATTCTTCAGCACTACGGCTGTATTACAGTAAATATATTAAAAAGCTGTCTTTATACGAGGCAGCTTTTTCTTATGTATAAATACTCTTTCCTTTGACAAACTACTCTACTATTCGCTAATATTCGGCAATTATTTTATATTTTAGGGAAATATATACTAAAACATTCTATAAATATGATAAAATAGTATTATTTCTATTGGAGGGAGTTATATATATTGAAAAAACTGCAAATATTTTTATCATTCCTGCTATTGTTGTCTGTTGTCTTTTCATCTCAGCAACAAGCAGAAGCCGCCACATTTAAAGATGTGAATTCATCTTTTTGGGGGCAAAAAGAAATTAATTACTTAGTAAGCAAGCAAATCATTAAAGGGTATCAGGATGGGACATTTAGACCTAATAACCAAGTGACAAACTCGCAAGTCGCAATTATGCTTGTCCGTGCGTTAAAATTAAATACAAATAACCGCCCGGATCCCGGCATGAAAGATGTACCGCGGACTCATCCGTCTTATAAAGAAATCGCCACAGCTGTCGATGAAGGATTCTTTCCGAAGGCGGCCGTGTTTTATCCGAATGCATCCATTACTAGAGAAGCGATGGCGAGAGCGGTTGTGAATGCCTTTGATTTTACAGGAACAAGTAAAGTTGGATTTAAAGATGTACCTGCTTCATACTGGGCGCACTCTTACATAACAAAACTGGCTGCCAACCGTATTGTGATCGGCTATAGCGACCATACATTCCGCCCAAAGAATAAAGTCACTCGCGCGCAATTCTCCGCCTTTGTGGCTCGTTCATTAAGTGATACGTACAAAACGCAAGATATTGAGACGTTCCGTTTGCAGAATCGCCAAGTATCTGGCGGCTTGAAGCTGAATCCCTCTAAAACGTATGTGTATCAAATGAATACTGACTATTATACTGGAAAAGAAACATGGTACTATACAGGTTCATATTACGGATGGGATGATTGGACTGCAGCAAGAGACAGAGGAGATGACGGTTTTTACAGCTATTTAGAAGATCGTACTAGAATGGCTGTAGGCTGGCAGGAATCAGAAATAGCTTTTGAAATTCCTTATCCAATTACATTAAATTCTAAATGGACGTTCGGTTCTATCGAGTGGAACGGATATGTCGATTATTATGTCGTGACAAACATGGCTAAGACGATCACTACTCCAGCAGGCACTTTTAGAAATGTCATTGAAATTAAAAACTATGACGGCTTTTATTCTTACTATGCAGAAGGTGTCGGCCATATTTTAACGATTGATGCAACCGTTACCCCTGCTAAAAAAATAATTGAATTAATAAAGGTATATTAAAGAAGAGGCTGTCCTTGGACAGCCTCTTCGCTTGTTTATTTCTCATCTGATAATTGATCTAAGATGCTGTTTTGCTGCGCGTTTACGCGGTGAGCCGCTTGGTACTCTTCGCGCAGTTTCTTTTTATCATAATACTCAAGCATTTTCGGAAGAATAATTGGGGCGAGGGCAAGTGCATAAACACAAAGCTTTTTTGAATTTGAATTAGTGGGTTGCGTTTGATTCATTTCCTCCATCCTTTCTTAAAACATCTTTTCAGGCTACTATGAGCATTAGTATAAATCTGGATGCATAGTATAAGTTTAAAGTTTTCAGAACAAATAGTAAACCAAGAAATAGATAAGACCGATAATTTCTTATTGGTTACTATTTCGATACATTCTATATGTACAGAACAGGTGAAAGTTAAGATTTAATCTTATTTTGCTGTCCTTTTTCGTAGTCTTTACGGAGTTTTTTCTTATTTAAATACTCTTTCACTCTTGGCATAACAATTGGAGCCAGCATCATGCCGTATTTGATCAAGCTGCGTTTTCTCATATTGTTCATCCTTTCAATGGTGATGGTATCCATTAATATACCCTTAACGTTAGAAAAAGAAACAAGCAGAAGTCGGGAAACTTCTGCTTATATTTTTTATTTACGGTAACCGGTAGAGACAGGTCCTCGGTTTGCCTTATTCTTTTTATTCATCATTTTTTTCGCATAAGGGTATAGAAATACACCGGCTTTAAAGGCGAAACGTATAAATTTTGATAGTTTACTCATACAGTAACCTCCGTCTCAATCTTATTCTTTTTTTATAAGATACCCTTATTTGAGAAGAAAAAACGCAAGAGGTTTTATTAATAAGTTAACTGGCACATTTCACACAAAAACCGCTGCTTCAATTGAAGCAGCGGTTCAGGCGCTGAAGATGGCTAACCAACCAAAGTCTCAGCACTAGTAATTCTACCACGAACAAGACTTGTTTATACATGTAAGTAATTGAGAGGAAAGGGATATTCAGTTAATAACCCTAAAATATTTATTTTTAGAAGAAAATGTAACGAAAAACAGGGAGATTCATCGCGGTAAAATAGATTGAAAACGAGGATCGAATATTACTTTTTTCTATAGATTGGGTTAATATTTCAATAAAATAGAAACGAGTAAGCCGGAAGATTTATTTTTATTAAATTAGAGGAATTTAACAAAAATCCGCTATTTCCGATATAATGTCTATATATCTTAGTACAAGGGAGATAATGGGATGAGAAAGCTGTTAATCATACTGGCCGGTGCTCTTGTTTTACTAGCAGCGGGCTGCTCTTCGTCACCGTACGATGAGAAGATGAAATCAGGTCTAGAGGCGATGAAGGAGGAGCGTTATCAGGATGCTGTTTCAGCCTATGAGGAAGCCTTAGAAGCAGAAGAAACGAATGAAGCGAAACAGTCAGCTGCTGCCGCTAAACATATGGCAAAAGCACGTGATGACTATGCTAAAGGAAACTATAAGCAATCCATGAAATCGGCTAAAAAAGTGATGAATGATAAAAGTAAGGCTGAAGCAGTTAAAACAGTGAAACCGCAAGCTAAACGCCTATATAGCTTAGCTAAAAAAGCTGGGGGACAAATAGCGGAAGTAGAAGAAGAACTGCAGCGAGGCAAGGATCTGTTAGCTGCTGGCAAGTATCAAGAAGCGGAGGAAGCGTTTACCTCGATTTCTAGGAAAGACTTAGGGAAAGGTGACGGACAAAAGGTAGTAGATGAAGCTGCCCGTCTGATGGAGGAAGCGAAGGATCAGGAGCTGGACGAAGCGGCGAAGAAGCCGGTTGAAAAACCAGTGACTCCTAAAAGTGATATCAAGAAACCAGCTGACAGCTTAGAACCGTTTATGCCTGTAGAGCCGGGACGTGAAGAAGAAGGGCAAGAGAATGATCAGCCCTTAACGATTGCCCAATCAGAGCAGTTAGTTAGTGAGTACCTGGCGATTACAGAACCGAATGTGCAGGTGCGCTATGACCATTCTGAAAACGGTGATTACATCATTCAAGTATATGAAATGGTGATTGATAATCCGGATACTGGAGAAGGTCATTCCGCTACCTGGGGCTGGTATGGAGTGAATCCGCGAACTAAAGAAATATATGAGGCTTTTCAATAAAAAATGAGCGTCTGCATTCATCTGCGGACGCTCATCTTTTTGCATTCGTGATTTCTTACGGCTGAATGCCAGCGAAGATTAAATCATTTTCATCAATCAGCCCGTCTCCGTTTAGATCTTCTTCTAAATCGTTGACGTCAATCATACCATCTCCGTTGATATCTTCAACTGTTGGTAGTTCTTCATCCTCTGAAGGTGTTTCTTCCTCAATTATTTCTTCTTCAACTGGCGGTTCTTCATAGCTTTCTTCATAATCTGCCGGTGCGTCATAGGAGTCATCGTAACTTTCGTCATATTCTTCATCATACGTTTCGTCTTCATTATATTCTTCTTCATAAGTTTCGCTGTCTTCGTATTCCTCGCCGTACTCCTCTTCCGTCCATTCGTCAGGCACGTCATAGTAGTCATAGGATTCCTCATCACTATACTCTCCGCCGTCAAAATAAGCTTCATCATCCCAGAACTCTTGATAATAAAGCCCGCCGTTGTCGTTGTAGAATAGAGAATAAAGTTCTTCTTCTGTAAGAGGGTTTTTAATCCACCCTTGAATCATTTCGTTGATATCTTTCATTGGAATACTGAATCCAATCGCATCTTGCCCATTCATTTTTGCGGAATTGATAGCAAGGACCTTTCCGCTTTTTTTAGAAACGAGAGGACCGCCGCTACTTCCGGGTGCGATGGCTGCAGACGTTTGATAGATGCCGTCATAGGAGCGGCTGCCAATAAAGAAGCTGCGGTCAACTCCAGTAATGTAGCCGAACGTCGCCGTATTTTCCAGCGCAAGCGGACTGCCTAGTGCAATGACTTCTTCCCCAACTTTGGCTTTACTGCTTTTCTCGGCTTGAAGCGGCGTTTTTCCTGCCAGTGCGGCCACGCGAATGACAGCTACATCGGTGTTGTTGGAATAGCCGATGATCTTCCCGCTGTGTTCTTTTCCTGCAAGGTCTTTAACTGTCACAGAAGTTGCCCCTTCCACGACGTGGGCATTCGTGACGACATCACCCTTTTTATTGATAAGAAATCCTGAGCCCTGGCTGCCATCCGCAAAAATCGTGTACACTTTCTTTTGGGTATCGGCAATAATTTCTGTGAGCGCTTTTTGCTCTTCTTTGGTCAGGTCTTTAGGAGGTGCGACGACTTGTTTTATAACTGTTGGGGGAGGTGCAGGCTCTTCTTTCTTCACTTGAGTAGGAGAGATGGCAGTTTTAGCTTCTTCCTTCCCGGTTTGTTGAAACATATACACAATGGCTCCGCTAAATGCAATAATACTGATTATGCATACTCCTAGCAAAACGCGAAATAAATTTCCTTTTTTCTTTTTTGAACCACAGCCGGAGCAGAATCTAGTCTGTTCTCCCATCTCGGTTCCGCATCTAGGGCAATACAATAGAACCACCTCGAATCTAGTAATTAAGTATTATTTTATAATATATTCCGAAAAATGTCACCGAGTGTTTATTTATTTTAAGGTGGTATTTAGGAGGCTTTTGTAGGGAGGAAAAGAGGCAGGCACAAGCTTCATTATATAAAAAAAGCTGCCGAGGATTTCATCTCGACAGCTGAAGCTGAAATGGATCAGCTTGCTTTTCTTTGTTCTTGTTTAAACTGTTTGCTTTGGAAGTAGCTGTTTGTTTCTTTCACAATCACTTTATAAAGCAATAGAATACCAATTAAGTTTGGAATCATCATTAATGCGTTCGCCATATCTGCGAAAGCCCAAACCGTTGTCAGGCTGGCGATGGCGCCAATTCCTGTTGCTGCTACATACACAATACGATAAGCGTTAATAAACTTTAAACCTGCAAGGTATTCGAAGCATTTCTCTCCGTATACATACCACCCTACAATAGTAGAAAAGCCGAAGAAAATAACAGAAAGAGAAACGATCCATTCACCAAAACCGCCAAGCACAGAACCAAACGCGGCAGTCGTCAATGCGCCGCCCTCAAGGCTCGCATCATGGGCAACTCCAGAAAGAGCTCCGCCTGTTGGATCCCAGAAACCTGTCATTAAAAGAACAAGCCCAGTCATTGTACAAACAATTAGTGTAACGATAAATGTACCTGTCATTGCTACCAATGCTTGTTTAACAGGGTGATCTGCACGTGCGTTTCCTGCGATTAAAGCGGCCGTACCTAAACCAGCCTCATTAGAGAAGATTCCGCGAGAAACTCCGTTACGAATCGCTTCTGCCACCATCACACCGGCAAAGCCACCAACAGCTGAGATAGGGGAGAAAGCATATTCAAAAATTAATTGGAAAGAAGGGATAATTAGATCATAATTCATGCCAATAATTAATAAAGACCCACCGATATATAGGAAAGCCATGATTGGAACGAAGAATCCAGCCACAGTACTAATTCTTTGAAGTCCGCCAAAAATGATCATCGCTGTTAAGACAACAAGAATTCCACCTGTGATCCATCCATTAATGCCAAGGAAATTCGACATAACATCAGCAATTGTATTGGACTGAACACTGTTGCCTATTCCTAATGCGGCAAAGGCACCGAAGAAAGCGAAAGCGACAGCCAGCCATTTAAATTTACGTCCAAGACCACGTTCTATGTAATACATCGGACCGCCTGAATATTCTCCATTTGCATTTTTTACACGATATTTCATGGCTAAAAGGGCTTCAGCATATTTCGTTGCCATTCCCAGTAAACCTACGACCCACATCCAGAAAATCGCTCCAGGACCGCCAAGTGTAATGGCTGTTGCTACCCCTGCAATGTTACCGTTTCCAATTGTGGCTGCAAGAGCTGTCATTAATGCCTTAAAGTTACTAACATCACCTTCTGCTTTCGCATCCTCTTCATTTTCTTTAGAAAAAGCTAGTTTGAATGCGTACAGCAAACGATGAAACTGCAAACCTTTTAGAAGAAAGGTGAGAAATAAGCCGGTACCGACTAGGAGTATTAAACTTGGAGTCCCCCATAGTACGCCGTTGATCTTCTGCAAAACTTCTAACATGTTACATCCTCCTTGTTTGATCTTCTTGGTGTAACTGAAACTGTTCCTTTTCTAAGAAGCTAGACCGTCACAATGAAGCAGTAAATGTAAAGAAAACGGCAATTATATAATAGAACAGTTCGCTGTTGATTATTTTTCTTGGTGTAAAGGATTCAATGATGCTCCCCTTTTTTTGGAAGCGGTTTCAAATCGAATCTATTATTATTTTAACATGTGAAAATAAAACGACAATTGTCTAAAGGATAAAACAGACTGAACGGTTTTTGTGAAAACACACAAGAAAAATCTTTTTTATTATAGCAATCAGCTAAAAAAATGTCATAAAAAATTTAGAAGTTGTAAAATTAGCAAAATTACAACCCTTTAAACATTGAAATTAAAACACGTATGATGATAAAAAAATTTTACAAAATGTTCGTAATTAAAGAAATGCAGGAGCCATACCAATTGTAAGCGTTAACAAAATTGCAGATTTCAAATAAGTATGAATTGTTCACTCTCTTCCTCTTGATATGTGGTAGTTTATAATTTATAATTCATGAATATTATTAAAGTATAAATTTTCAGAAATAACATCAAATACGAATGAGGGTGAAAACGTGGAAAGAGTGTATAATTTTTCAGCGGGACCGTCAATGCTGCCGTTGCCAGTACTTGAAAAAGCTCAGAAAGAATTAGTGAATTATGCCGATTCTGGCATGTCTGTGATGGAACTTAGCCATCGTTCGGGTTTATTTACAGAGATCATCACAAAAGCGGAAGAGCTTTTAAGAGAACTGATGTCGATCCCGGAAAATTATAAAGTGCTATTTATTCAAGGTGGAGCTTCCCAGCAATTTGCAATGATCCCAATGAACTTATTGGCGAAAAGCAAAAAAGCTGACTACGTGAACACAGGTTCATGGTCTAAGAAAGCGATCAAAGAAGCGAAGAAATACGGGGATGTTCGAGTGATTGCGTCTTCAGAGGATGAAAATTTCAGCTATATCCCTGCCATTGATGCAAGCATGATTGATCCTGAAGCCGATTATGTACATATTACAACGAACAATACAATAGAAGGAACTCGTTTTGTAGATATTCCTGATACGGGCGATGTTCCATTAGTGGCAGACATGTCATCTAATATTCTTTCAGAAGAAGTGAATGTTTCCAAGTTTGGATTGATCTATGCAGGTGCGCAGAAAAATATCGGTCCTGCTGGTTTAACGGTCGTTATTATTCGCGAAGATTTAATTGGCCAAGCATCTGACAGCTGTCCAACGATGCTTGATTACAAGACTCATAGCGAAAGCGGATCCCTTTACAACACGCCGCCAACGTACGGCATCTATATGGCTAAGCTTGTTTTTGAATGGCTGAAGGAGCTCGGCGGACTGAAAGAGATGGAGAAAATCAATCGTCAAAAAGCGGAGCTATTATACAGCTACCTTAAAGAGTCAGAGATGTTCTCTTCTCCTGTGAGAAAAGACAGCCGCTCATTAATGAATATTCCATTCGTATCACCGTCTGATGAGCTAGACGCAGCCTTTGTGAAAGAAGCAAAAGCAGCAGGTTTAGAAACGTTAAAAGGTCACCGTTCAGTCGGCGGAATGCGTGCTAGTATCTATAATGCGATGCCAGTAGAAGGCGTTGAGGCGTTAGTAGAGTTTATGAAGCAATTTGAAAGCAAACATGCAGAAAAAAGGGGAGAAACAACAAGTGTACACAATTAAAACATTAAACAACATCGCAGACTGCGGTTTAAACGTATTTAATAATGAGAACTACACAGTGGATAATGACAGCCAAAGCCCGGATGGTATTTTGCTTCGCAGCTTTAATATGCATGATATGACGCTTGATAATAATGTAAAAGCGATTGCTCGTGCGGGAGCTGGCGTCAACAATATTCCTGTAGCTGAATACACTGAGCGAGGCGTCGTTGTATTTAATACTCCTGGTGCTAATGCCAACGCGGTAAAAGAATTAGTTCTGACAACAATTATGGCTTCTTCTAGAAATCTATTCGCTGGTGTTGAGTGGACGAAATCTCTTCAAGATCAAGGCGATAATATTCCGAAGCTTGTTGAAGCGGGTAAAAAACAGTTTGTCGGAAAAGAAATCAAAGGGAAAACGCTAGGTGTTATCGGCCTTGGAGCGATCGGCGCGCTTGTGGCCAACGATGCACTGGACTTAGATATGGATGTTATGGGGTTTGATCCATTTATCTCTGTTGATACGGCATGGAACCTGTCTCGCAATGTTCAGCGTGCGATGACGATTGAGCAGCTTTTTGCTAATTGTGATTATATTACAGTCCATGTTCCTTTAACGGATAAAACAAAAGGAATGTTCAATAAAGAAACATTTGAGATCATGAAGCCTGGCGTACATATTTTGAATTTCTCACGCGGTGAGCTTGTGAATGAAACAGATATGGCAGCAGCGATCGAAAGCGGTAAAGTGGGCAAGTATATCACTGACTTCCCAAACGAAAATATTTTGAAAATGAAAAACGTCATTCCGATTCCACACTTAGGTGCGTCTACAAAAGAATCAGAAGAAAACTGCGCATTAATGGCTGCACGCCAAATTAAAGAGTTTTTAGAAACAGGAAACATTCGTAACTCTGTGAACTTTGCGAACGTAGAGCTTCCTTATGTAGGTAAGAAACGTGTGACAGTGTTTCATAAAAACATCCCGAACATGGTCGGACAAATTACTGCGGCTCTTGCCAATTACAGCTTAAACATTGCCGATATGATGAACAGAAGTAAAGGTGAATACGCCTATACGATGATCGACATCGATAATAAAGTAAACGGCGAAGTGATTCCAGGCTTAAAAGCTAATATTAGTGAAATTCCTGGTGTAGTAACAGTACGAGTTATTTAATAAGGTCAGAAAGCCCGGCCCATTCCATACTTTTGGAATAAGCCGGGCTTTTTTCTTTCGAAAAAGAGCAGTTCGTCCAAATAACAACCCGATTCCAACAGAGTATTTAACGTATATGTAGCTGTTTTAGGCTCTAACGGCGGCTTTGGTGTTTCTAACGGCGTAAAGCGACAATCTAACGGCGGCTTTTCAAATTCTAACGGCGAAAACCCAATTCTACCGGAGATTCCTGAATTTCTAATCGGATGTCCACTTCATTTAATGTCTCGCTATTTTTTATGCAATTATGACGAATCTCATATTGTAGAAGATTCATATATAGGATAGTTTTAACAGAGGAGGTGAGACTTACATGATTAAACGACTATCAATCATGGTATTGACCAGTATCTTGTTATTTTCCGTTAAGGCTCAGACTGAAGCAGCTGCTCAATTTCCCGATGTGCAAAGCTATACAGCAGAGATTGGTTTCCTTGCTGATAAAAAAATTATTAACGGCTATGGGGACGGAACCTTTAAACCGCAGGAACCGGTTAGGCGGATTCAGGCGGTCCGGATGATTCTGCGGGCGCTTGGGGAACAGGATATTCAACAGGTGAAAAATCCGGGCTTTAAGGATATGCAGCCGGGAATGGATGGCTATAACGAGGTGGCCAGAGCGGTGGAGCTTGGCATTATCAGCGGGAAGCCAGATGGTACCTTTCAGCCGTTCGGCACATTAACGCGGGCGCAGATGGCGAAAATTCTAGTGAATGCTTATTCGCTAGAAGGCGGCTACAATAAAGAGTTTACAGATGTGTTTGCGAAGGATTGGCATCATTCATTTATTATGACCCTTGCAGGAAACCGAGTGACTACAGGCTATGGTGACGCAAGCTTCAGGCCGCTTAATACCATTAGCAGGGAGCATTTTGCGGTGTTTCTGTCACGTGTCCTAAATGATTCGTTTAAACCAATGGAAAGCTATAAGCAGGACCGCCATTTCGTCTATCATTTTGATATCAATGGCAAGCCGTCCACCGAGATGTATGAAGGCAGCTATAATGGAGTGGATTATTGGTTTTATAAACAGGATGATGTCGCGGATGTACATGGTTTTCGTGAAAGCGAGACAGGCTTAGGGTATCTGTTTGCTGATGAGGAAGAAGTACCTTTACTAGCTTATCCAGTTGAATTTGGCAAAAGTTTTGAATCGAAAACGAATGATGCAGTGACAAAAAATGTAGTGACTAATGTCTATAAAGAATTAAAAACGGAAGCACGGACATTTTATCAGGTGGTTGAAGTGACGAATAGCTTAGGCTACCGCAGCTACTATGCGCCGGGTGTGGGACTTGTAAAAATGATTCATTCAAATGGAACGGTCCAAACGGAATTGAAAGACTTGAGCTTTCGAGAAGATTATCAGAGTACGCTTCCGGCCTCTCCATCCTATTTGCCATCTGCTGGATTGATTTATTTCTATAAAAACGCAAACGGGGATACTTTGCCGTTTAGTCCGTACAAAAGTGAAATAGCGGAGCGTGCAATGGTGCAGTATCCGATCATAGGCGCTTCGTTATACAATAGTTCCAGCTGGAGAGGAATTATCCAAGTCACGGTGGAGTCGGAAGAGTTTTTGCAGCATTACGACGAATTCGATGGACTTGAAAATCTGCTGGCTGTACCAGTGAAAAAAGGAAGCACATGGAGCATCCCGGCCAATTACGGGAGTTTCAGTGAACCGCTCATTAAGAATAATCAAGGAACCGTGGTGGATGATCAAGCGAGTTATAAACTAGGCAGCTTAAACGTTTCTGACGTGGTGGTCGTAAAGAAAACGCCGCCGCCGAATTTTCCGCTGTATTTATCAGAGTTTGACTTAGACTTGTTGTTTGCGGCGAGAATCAATGATCAAAAGGTAGAAGCCCTATATAGCTATTACGGAAAAGGGCTAGGACTACTAAAGCGAGAAGCAGTTGTAGGCGGGAAAAGAATTCCACTATTTTCACTAACCGCTTTATATTAAGGCATGAAAAAACCAACCAGCAACTATGTGCTGGTTGGTCTCGATTAAAGCAATCCAGTTAAAAAGTATCTCCACTTATCTTTTTTGCTCATCTTATTATAAGTGTGTTTATTCAGCATTGTTGTATCGAGCGGTGTAATGAACGTTGTGTTATATAAATCTACTTTTTTCGGGAAGAAGGCGTAAGCGTCTCCGTCTTTCAGTCCTTTCTCAACCGCTTGGCGGCTATTTACAAGCAGGCCAGTATCAACAGTGCTTTTTTGAACTCTTCCTTTGTTCGTTAATAACATCATGTATTCTTTTTTGCCTTCTTTTACGACACTTTCAGCAGGGGCAACAGGAACGCTTAATGCTTCATTTGTAATCACTGTTAAGCCTGCCGTCGTTCCAGGTACAGGTTCTTCTTTTAAAGTAGAGACCTCACCTTGGTCGAGCTGAATAGTAAAAGGATACTGGCTTTTTCTTTTGACGGAAGGTTCTTGTTCAGGGAAGCTCGCAACTTCTGCAATCGTCCCGTTAATTCTAAATTTTTCATTAGGCAATTGGACTTTTACTTTTTGTCCCTGCTCTGTTTTTTGGAGCTGTTTCTCATTAATGACCCCTTGTACAGCAGGAGATGAAGAACGAATCGTCATAATGGGATTGTGTAAATCCTGTTGAATGGATTTAATGTACCCGTCATAGGAGGAGGCAACGGAGAGTTGTGATTTTTTTGACTCTACTTTCTGAATCAGTGTATCAAACTTTTTAATCTCCTCATTCAATCGCTTTTTCTCCAATTCTTGCTCAGCAATTTCTTTTTCCATGGCAATAACGGCTTCGCTTTCTGCCGGATCTGTATTACCTGCTGGATCGTTTTGTTCGTTTTTCTCTAAATCTTTCTTTAAGCCATTTAATGTTGATATATGCTGGTCGACATAAGTGATTTCACTTTCAAGCTGCGACTTTTCTGCTTCTAATTTTTCTTTCTCTTCTTCTATTTCAGCTGGAGAATATTCGAAAAGGGAAGTTCCCGCTGATATTTTTTCTCCTTCTTTTACTAAGAACTGCTGAAAGGTCCCGATCTGGCTGTCGAAATAGATAGGGTGTTCTTCAGCAGGAATGACAACTCCCTCTGTTTGGAACGTCTCCACGACGTCACCAAGGGTTACTTTCCCCCAAGCATTTACCCATTCTGAGCGGTGAACCTTGCTGTCCTCTTTAAAAGTAAGATAAAGGTTTCCGATAATAAAAGCTGCTAATAAACTATATATAATGGTAGATTTCCACTTTTTCATCTGGTTCACCCCCTTTTAAAAAATCCGATTAATATGAATGGATGAAGCAAGCGCACCGAACATCCACCAAATAATTGAAATAGAAACGACGATTAATAAGATAAATCCTTTGTTTTTAGGAGAAATTCTCTTCAAAAACTGATATTGCATCACAGCAGCCCAGATTTGAAAGATGGAAATAAAACCAAAAAACTTTACGATCAGTTCTTTATTTGTAACATACTGCGATAAAGGGCCAAGTCCAAATGGAGAGGAAGGGCGATCTAACCCCCATAAAATGGATAGGGGCACAAGAATAGCGGCTTCGATTAAATAGATGGATAACACCCATGTTTGCAGCCCTAATGTCTTAAAATATTCGACATCAAGCAGCACCCAAAAAAGCAATGAGGGAATGAAGATGACAAAAAGAGCGAAGAGTAAACCCCAAATGGCATTTCCAATTGTAAATAGAGCTTTCATCCATTCAAATTGACTGGCTGTTACATTTGGAAGTTGACTGGAAATAGCTTCTGAACCTATGCCGAGCCAAGCTCCAGAAGTATAAATGATGATACTTAATAGTGTTAAAACGAAGAGAGGTTTCCACAATCCTCTTATAGTTTCAGCGTGCTCTAACTGGTAAAAAGCATCTTTAGGACGCAATAATCCTTTAAGCGGCTGGATACGTTGCATTACAAAATCCTCCAATATTTAAAAAGAATTGACATCAACGACTATTATATACAATAAGAAGAAAATAGACTACTAATATAGTAGAAAATAGAAGAATTATAAGAGTAGAACGCAAGAAGTAAAGTGAATTTGGGGAATTATGCGAATGTATCGACCGCCGAAATATTTGAAACAATATGTAATGTTTCGTAATACGATGAACACTGAACTGTAACCCCCTCTTAAACTCTAAGTGGGGGTAAGCGTGTTACAATGAGTCTCGTCAGCGATTACCGGCGAGGTTAATTGAGCTGTTAATATACATTTAGATATGTCCCTCTAGTCATTGGATAAATTAGTATCTTTTAAAAAGTTTCTCACAGGCGGCTATTTCTTGTTTCCCTTTTAATTGGAATTCAAACTGGGAAGTTACCGCGTGTCAGAACAACAGGAGGTTTTTCTAACATGAAAAAACAAATTATCGCACTTGCAGCTACTACAGTAATCGGCGGAGGCCTTTTTGGTACAGCTGCTTCAGCTAGCACATATACAGTACAAAAAGGAGATACGCTATGGGCGATCTCTCAAAATAACAATACAACGGTAGATGCACTGAAAAATGCTAACGAGCTTACTTCAGACCTCATCTTCCCTAAACAACAATTACAATTGAGCGGTGAGTCAGCAGCTCCTGCTAAACAAGATAAAAAGTATCATATTGTAAAACCGGGAGATACACTATATAACATCGCGACAACAAACGGTCTATCCGTGAGCGCGTTGAAAGCAATGAACGGTTTATCTTCAGATCTTATCTTACCTGGTACTGAACTTACATTGAACGGTCCAGTTAAAGGTGTAACTGAAACAAAAGAAGCAGCAGCACCGAAAGCTGAAGCACCAGCACCAGCTCCAAAACAAGAAGCGCCAAAAGCTGAAGCACCAGCTCAAGCAGAAGGGAAAACAATTTCTGTAAAAGCGACAGCTTACACAGCTGATTGCCAAGGATGTTCAGGTATCACAGCAACTGGTATCGATGTAAAGAACAACCGTAACGCAAAAGTAATCGCTGTAGATCCTAATGTCATTCCACTAGGTTCTAAAGTATATGTTGAAGGCTACGGTGAAGCAATCGCCGGAGATACTGGCGGAGCAATCAAAGGTAACCGCATCGACCTTCACGTACCAACAAACAGTGAAGCTATGGCTTGGGGCGTAAAAACTGTAGACGTAACAATTTTAGACTAATATAGTTAAGCATTAACGAAGCCAGAGGGCAGAATCCCTCTGGCTTTTTGTCGTGGATAAGAAATAGAAGATGAAAAGTGGTAGTGAAAGCGAAAAAATCGACACTCAGGATATAAAGAAGCTAGTGAGTGAAAATAAAGTGGTTTGAGTGAAAACAAAAAGCGAGTGAGTGAAAAGAAATGAGCAGGGAGTGAAAAGAAATTAGCGAATGAAAACAAACCTAGAGTAAGTGAAAATAAAGTGGGTTGAGTGAAGATAAAAAGAGAGTAAGTGAAAAGAAAATAGTTGTGAATGAAAATAAAAATCTCCGGGGCAAAAACATAGAAGGAAATATAAAATATTGCAGGGACTAAGGAAAGAATCTGCGGAAGAATCATTATTAGCCACCTCACCATGAAAGATTGCAATTTCGCTCTGCGTTTATTTTTATTCATTGCAATTCTGCAGGAAATCCTATACAATCTATCTATCTAATATCCTGCATGTCATTCGTCGCAATAAAAAAACCAAAGCCTTATTGCGAAAGGCTTTGGTTGACTTGTGACCGCTGTCGTGCGGAGATCGATTTAGCTTTTTTTCGTGAAGCGGCAGGAATATTCCCAATAATAAACTTGCCGAACGGAATTTTTTGCAGCAGCCAAGCGGCTAAAATGCAGGCTGCCGTATTTAATACGAACATTAATGGTATATACATAGATAAACGCATAGGTACAAACCAGCTATGCATGATATTTTGCATCATTGGATGCAGTAAATAGATCGCAAATGAGTAGCGGCTAATTAGCATGACCGGTGCCGGGATCTTTTTCATCTTAGTCATCCAGTAGAATAGCAGCATAAACAGGGAAACAGTGTAAAAGATGACGTCAATTCGTCTTGATGTCATCGCGCTGAATTCACCTGATAGAAACATATAAACCATAACTAGCGCAGAACTTGCACAGATAGCGCCAATCGCCTTTACATGTTTTTTGATAAAAAAGCGTGTGGCATTAATATTTCTGCCTAAATGCCAAGCGGCAGTAAAGTAGAATAACCAGCCAGGAAACAGCAATCTTGAATAGCTGGACCAAAATACCTGCAGCATTTCTGAATCGGGTGCTGGCGTGTACAGGAACACATATGTGTAAGTAATTTGGACGCTTGCAGTCACTGCTAAGGTAAACCATACGGAAGCTTGTTTCATAAAGCGGATAAAAAACGCATGTAATAGATAGAATTGAAAAATAATCAAGATGAAATACCCATGCCAGCTGACTAGAAATAGATGCTTAGCACTTTGGGTTAGAAAGCCTTCCATTGTAAATCCTAATGTGAATTGAGCGTATGCTGCGTACAGAAAAGAAATAAATACATATGGAAGAAAGATATATTTTATTCTTTTTTGAAAGAACCCTTTTGGTAACTGATCAGGGTAGGCGTGCGCAAGCAACACCTCTGAAATTAAGATAAACATCGGTGTAGCAAATAACAGCATTAATTGAGCTGATTGTACAATGGCTGCGGTTTTTTCGGGTAATTCCGGGTTGTTTACGAGCATCAATGTTAACAGATGAATGAAAACAACACTCAGACAAGCAATTGCCCGAATCCAGTAGATTTCATTAACCTGTTTCTTCAATCCTGCACCTCCAACGATTAAATTAGATTTCTCCACCTGTCATATTACTATAGGGTTTAGTAAATGTCACTGGAAGCATAAGTATGAAAAGGGTATAGCTAACAATCAAAATAGGCTGGCGCTAAATGCGCCAGCCTATTTTGATGTGGATGTGAATAACAATCGGTGCGCTCGCATCATCATGGCGGCTAATTGGCCGCGAGTCAGAGGGTTAGAGGGATTGAAATAAACTTGTTTATTGATAATGCCGGCCTCAGCTAATTGCTGAACTGCCAGATAAATTTCATCTTCTCTTTTCACGTCATGAAAGGAGTAAACACCAGTTGGCAGGTGCACTTCTTTAGATAATGCACGGTGAAACAGTAAGGCGGCTTGTCCTCTCGTCAGCGTCCGCTCTGGAAAAAACTTTGAGCCCACACCTTTAATGATTCCGCTATGGTGAGCAGATAAAATCGCCAGTTCAGGCGCGTTCATTTCGGCTTTCACATCTGTAAATGGTGAGTGTAATTCAGGAGGAGCCTGAAATGGAATTAATCGGCCTAAAATCATTGCCGTGTGTTTTCTGCTGATGGGCTGATTTGGCCGATAGGTTCCGTCGCCATATCCATAAATATATCCTTCTAGGCTCGCCGCAGTAATATCTTCATACCCCCAAAAGGATGAAGGAATATCTTTGAATCCAGCCTTTTGTCCTTCGGGGTTCACTGCCATCAATGTGTGAACCTCTTTTATAGATGAACCTGACACAGCAACTGCCGTGATTCGTTCTGCAGGACGGGTCTTTTTACTCTCTAATTGGATTGGAATTAACGCTTGCTTAATCGGTAATACAGCTATTTTTTTATCATTTACAAATAAATGAATGTTGCTTTCTGTTAATGCAGAAGAGACTGCCAGCCAATGATTCTTCATAGTTAATGGCTGTTTATTTTTTAATGTCAGCCATTCCATCAAGTCCGGTTTCTTTTCAACGTCTAAAAGCTTCTGGAAGTTAATCAGTCCATAACCGCTTTGCATATCATAGCCCTTAGCTAAAACGTCGTTTGTGCTTTTGGTGAGCAAGCTTTTTAATTCTACCTGACTAATGTGAGGCTGGCGAATTTTTAATAAAGCGGCAGCGCCGGTTACGAATGGAGCGGCCATCGAAGTACCTCCCATCCTTTCGTAGCCATTTCCAGTATGGGTGCTTAACACGGATTCACCGGGTGCTGCGAGGTCGACCTCCCAGCCAAAATTAGATGAAGCGGCTTTTTTAAGGTCTGGTGTTAAAGACGCAACGGTGATCACATAGGGAAAAGAAGCTGGTGAAACAGTTGCGGTCGATTCATTTGAATTTCCTGCAGCGGCAATGACCGGAACACCTTTAAGATAAGCTTTCTTAAGTGCGCCATCGAGCATGAAATGATGGCCTTTTCCGGCGATGCTGATATTGATGACATCTGCATCCATAAGAAGAGCGGCTTCGATAGCCTTGGCCATCTCTTGATCACCGCCGAGTCCGAATTTATTTAATGCTTTCATTGGGATAATGTCTACTGGCGCGTGGCCAAGCACGCCTGTCACGCCTTTTCCATTGTCAGGACATGCCGCTAAAATACCCGTTACATGGATGCCGTGTCCATACTGATCGAGCGGCGATAATTCTCCTTCAATGAAATTCTGACCAAGGCTCAGCAACACGTTATCGCAGAAATCCTCATGCGGAGCAATGCCTGAATCAATGACGGCAATCCTTGCATGCTGAACACCAGTCACTTTTTGAATGCGTGGTGAAAATGGGTGACCTTCAGCTGATAAAGAAAGTGTAATGGATGAAAGAGGTGTACTTTTCGGCAGAAGCACATCAAGCCGGGAAGAGGTTCCGGTGGTTGAAGCCAATTCCTTGCCGTTTTCATCTTGTGCGCGTAAAGTCCAGCTGATTTGTTTGTTGTCAATTTCAACAGATAGACGAGAGAGTCTGGTGTCGCCTGTCTGTACAGTAAAGGAAGAAGCCGAAAATGACTGTCCTGTATAAGTAAAGGAGGAAGAACTAGTTTGAAACGTTTTTTGCATAAATAAATTCGTGGAAGGTTTATTGTAATGTTTCCACATAGCAGGAAATTGAACAGTTTGCAGAGAGGTTTGCCCGCTGTATAAAGGGTCGTTTACAGCTGCTTTTGTATAGGAGTGAAAGGGAAGCAGTAAAATGAAGACAGAGATAGATAGAATAATAGAGTAGCGTTTCAAGGGAGTGCTCCTTTCTGTTTCAGCACGAGAAGGTGTCTTTTCTATAGTATATAGGAAAGGAATGAAGGGGGGAATAAGCGGATGGGCGAGATATAAGAAAAGCTGCCTTATATAAGACAGCCTCTCCTGCATTTATTATTCTGCTATACCAAGTGGTGTGTTTTCTAAATAGTCATCCACTGTAGATTTCGTTAATTTTTTGCCGAAATCATCGGGGAGATTTGGATTGTGGTGACGAGTGACTCTATGAGCGATCAACCGGCCGATTTTTGGATAAAAGTGATTCGTGTCATAATAATTAGCTTCATTTTTCGTTACTGTATTCACATCGTTAAAGTGATAAACTTCTCCGAACACAGAGACGGCATCCCTTAACCATTGTTCATATCCTGCGCGTACAGGCGGATGGTTTAATTCGGTTGTGAAGCGGGAGGCGGTGATCGGCGTTGTTAATGCGATAAATCGAGTATCAGGGTATTTATCCTTTATTGCTTGAATCGTTGGCTTATAGGCAGAATCATACTCATAATCTAACTTCTCGTAACTTGGCAAAGCCGCCTGAATTTTTTTCTCAATCACTTTTGGGTCCAGCTGATCCATAGAAGCGACGTTATCACGGTTATACGTGCGGTCTGGAAACCGCTCATTCGCTAGCGAGTGCCGGGCGTTTTCAATCGATAGTTTGAGCGTATCCATCGACAATTGTTTTTTATATTTATAAAATGGATCATCCAACGCCGCAATGAATCCATCAATTGGCGCAGGGTAATCGGTAAACCGGACATTCGTTTCGAAGAAATCCAGTCCGATGACAATTGTATCGATTGGCTGGTCATTCATCTCCTGTGCGTAATCAATCATTTTAATAAATTCATCGATAGATCCAAGGGCGACGGCATAATTAAAGGCATCGTGTCCAATGAAATCCTTTTGATTCACATACACCATCCGGCTGCTGCCGAGAATTAATGTGTCGAAGGATTCATCCGTAAATGTCAGCCTGTTCGTTTTTTGTTCCCGTTCATTGACAGGCTTTTGAATTTGATTCCATTTATTCTTATGCGTATGAAACCATAGCGGGTCGACGATATAATTGACCATTGCCACGCTGCCAAGTCCGAGCAGGAGGCAGGCAGTAAATAATAGAATCCATCGTACAGGTTTCTGTTGTGTCATATTAACTCCACCTAAAAATTAAAATAGATAAACTCACTTACTTTAGATAAATTTAGAATTACATAGACGAATAGGACAGCTGCCCAAACGGCGCTTTTTAAATCAAACTTGAATTCATCCTTCAGCTGCATCGAATTCTTTAATGTGAAAGCGGCGGTTAATGCCGCGAGTAATAAGATTAGCGGGAGCGGGGCAGCAGGAAGAACCCATTGCTCCACCGCTGTGAACGTGCCGTTAAACATTTGAATGAATGAATCAGGCACAACCCCAGCAGATAAGGTCACCCCATTCATGCCGGACATTCCCTTTAAAACTTTCCAAGCATCTTCTAATGTAACTGCGCGGAAAAATACCCAAGCGATGTTCACAAAGTGAAAGGTGATGAACCATCCCAAAAGTACGTGCATTTTAAATCCAAGCTGATTCCAAAAACGGTGAACAACAGAAGCAAGGCCGTGCAGGGCTCCCCAAATAATAAATGTCCATCCCGCTCCATGCCAGAAACCGCTAATTAAAAACACTGCTAAAATGTGAAGATAGGTTCTAGCAGGTCCTTTCCGGTTGCCTCCAAGCGGAATATAAATATAGCGAGTTAAAAATTCACTAAGCGTAATATGCCAGCGGCGCCAAAAATCCTGGATATTGACCGCTTTATAAGGAGAGAAAAAGTTCTTCGGCAGCTGAATATTAAATAATAGGCCAATTCCGATCGCCATATCGCTGTATCCGCTAAAGTCAAAATACAGTTGCAGTGTATAAGACAGTGAGACGAACCAAGCTTCAAAGAATGTTAATACAGCTGTCTGATCAAACCCCTGCGTCGCAAACACCGCGAAGTAATCGGCAATGGCCACTTTTTTAAAAAGTCCGATAGAAAAAATAAAAAGGCCGAGGGCGATATTGGCTGGACGAATTTTTGCGTTTGCCGGATCAGAAAACTGTGGCATCATCATTTTATGATGAACGATCGGTCCTGCGATCAGCTGAGGGAAAAAGCAGACAAACAGTACATAATCCAGAAACTCTGTATTCCTTGTTTCAAACCGGTACGCATCTACTAAAAAAGCAATCTGCTGAAACGTAAAGAAACTGATAGCTAATGGAAGAGCAATGCCAAGAAGGGAATACTCTTTATTCAAAGCTAAGTTAATGTTTTCGATAAAAAAATCCGCATATTTAAAATATAAAAGCAGGCCTACATTAAATAGAATGCCAGCAGTTAACACATATGGCCGCATCGGTTTGCCTTCTTGTAAGCCAATTAGCCATTTCCCAATCGTGTAGTTTACTAAAATAGAAGCAACAATCAGCGGCAGGAAAGAAATTTCCCACCAGCTATAAAAAAACAGCGAGCCCAAAACTAAAAATACTTTCGCAACTGTTCGCTGATTCCATTTTAGTAATAAGAAATAGCCAATAAACATGATTGGAAGAAAGAAAAATATAAATTCATAGGAATTAAATAACATAATCAGGCATCCTTAGTGTTGTGATTTCTTATCTATTTTATCAATTTCATCCATAATTATCATCTTTATTCAATAGAATGGGAGAAACTGTTATATCCAAATAACGTTTAACATCTTAAAAAAATCCCCTGCAGCAAGTACAGGGGAAGTCTTCAATTATTTGAATGTAGGCACATCATGATACAGTGTATAGCGATCGACCATATCATACAGCTTTTTAATGTTATTGACTTGCTTTACGGACCAGCCAATATCTGTTGCATATTGATGAGTGCCTGGGCGCTCTGGGTTCCAGCGCATCTTATATAATGTATCTTGCTTATAGGTTTCATTGTTAATATAACCTTCACCGATATATTCCGCGCCGCCGATAATCGCCGCTTCAGGCGTAAACCAGCCTTCTGTATAGGCCCGTTCAGCACCACAGCTTTCGGCACAATGGTCATATGCGCCAATACCATACATATTGTAAACGATCTTTGGCTCAACCGGTTTTCCTTGTACAGTCGAAACAAGGATTCCATTCGAGAGCTTAGAGGAGCCGTTTCCTGTTTCAAGCAGTGAATGAGAGATCAGATAAATTTCGTTAATGTTATGAGTCGTTCCGGCTTCTAAAAAGGCTTTGCCTTGCTGAGACAGTATTCCTTTATTGACCAGAATTTTATCATTTAGATCACTGAGCGAAATGCCAGCACTTTGTGAAAGAACAAGGAACTGGAAGTATTCTTTGCTGTCTTTAGTAAAATTAGCTGGGTTGGCGAAACGGGCCGTATCTGCGCTTTTAGCATTTCTCCAGGCACCGAATCTAATTTCCAGCCAGCTGCCTTCTTTGCCTAGCACTTGTATTTTATCGCCAGTCTTTAATTTACCAAATTGCCAATAATCAACACCAGCGCCTTCACGGACATTTAAATTGTCAGTATTGACAGTTCCCGTTACAGGGAATGTTGTTCCGGTGAAGTCTACATATGCACTATGTACATAAGCTTTCTCATTGCGGTAAAGATCGGTTTGCGGCACGCGCGTCATTTGTGTGTTTAAGAATTCATTAAACGTGATTGGGTAGTTTGTTGTTTTAATAACAGGCCCCACCACTGCATCTGCTTTGTTAATATAGCCAATTCGATTAGCAATCATTACTTTATACCATGACCCTGCTTCCCCAAGCACTAAGTAGTGTTCTCCTTTATGAATAACGGCGAAAGGTTTCAGTGTTTGATTAGAGTTGTCGTAGACAGTCGCATCGTTGACGGTTAACAAATCCACATCTGATGGAGTAGACTGCGCACTATTTGTGTATTCATAGGTGCTTGTTGGTTTTGTTGATTTCTTTAATACAAACGCCGTTCCTCGGTTGTACTGAATTTCATGCCAGTTTCCATAATCGCGAATCCGTTCGTACGTTTGTCCTTTTTGAAGAACACCGACTTTTTTCAATGTTCCAAAGTTATTTTGCATAATCGGCAGTTCTTCAGCTGTGACTTCAAAATAACGGTCTGTCAGTTTGAAATCTGTTGTTGGCTGCGGTTCTGCCGGCTTTTCTGGTGTCGGAGCAGGTGCTGGAGTGGATGTATTTAACATACTCTCATGAAAATACCCCGTTCTGCCGATGAAGTTTACTTTATACCAGGTACCCATTTTGCCAATTAGTTTCACTTCTTGACTGGAATTGATCGCCCCGAATGGTACGAGCTTCCCGGACGTGTTATCGTACACGACTGTTTTCTTTGTTGTTTTCACAAGCGGACCGCTGTTTGACTGCGTCACTTTATTCTTTACATCTTTTCCGTTCGTAAAGGAGACATTCCCTTTAAAAACAAACATCGTTTTGGCTCCGAAATGAACCTTTAGCCAATTCCCGCTTACTGAAGAATAAGGATACGACTGTGTTTGATCTAATTCTCCGACCTTCACTAATTTCCCATTGGCGTTATCATAAACACCAAGATTTCCAATCGTTGGTTTAAAGAATAGTCCTTGCGTTTGTGTCTGTTCCACTGGATTTGCGGCCTCTTCACTAATTTTTGAACTGTGAATATAACCGATTCGTCCAGCTGTGTGCACTTTTACCCAGTTCCCGGCTTTGCCTATAATCGGATATTCAGCGCCTTTTAAAATTTCTGCAAATGGAGTAAGCGTGCCCCCGGAGTTATCATAGATTTCTAGATCTTGAGACGCTTTAAAGGAAGAGATGGATTGAGTGGAAGCGTCCCAATTGCTTTCAGCTTTGCTGCTGCTTGGTACGGTTGATGCAGCTAAGACAAACCCGAACTTCTTTCCGAAGCTGATTTTATGCCAATTTCCATAAGCGGAGATTCGCTCATATGTTTCTCCGGCTTTAAGTGTCCCCATAGGAACAAGCGAGCCAGTGGAATTGTCATAGACCGTTATGTCGGCATTCGCTTGAAAATATTTCGTTTCAGCTGTAAAGGCAGCTTGTGTACTTTGGAAAGCCGATGTTGCTGTTGTAACAGTTGTTCCCTCTGTGTTTGTTAGCGTTTGCTGAACGTTTTGTTCAGTTGCGCTATTCGTCTGTGCGATCCCTGATATTGGTGCAGCCGTGATGGATGACACAAGAAGCAGGGCGGATAAAGATAAATGACGTTTGCCTTTCATAAATGAACCTGCCTTTCTGATGGTAACTATTATTATACTAACTTTAAATTGGGATTGTAACCATATATTAATAGATTAGTCTTGCAACTTTTTGAACCTTTAAAAAGAAATACTGTTTTGTATGCCAATTCTTGTATCGGTAAATAAAACGAGCTTTTTACGTTTTTAGTAAAAAAATAGCGAAATTATCATAAAACTACTAATTTATAAAGTGATTGTTATAAAAGATATTTTTATGTAATATGAGATTTGGGTACATTTTGGAAATGAAGTCTGGAAAATACAGTTATTGGGGAATTTTTGAACATAGTTTAGGAGGGTAATGGGTTGTTTTTAATCAAAAAGCAGCAGATTTATATTTTACTAGTGTTAATGATGGGAAGTTTATTCAGTTTAGGAGAATCGGCTCATGCAGCTGTAAAGGAACGTTTTACTGTCACTCCTGGAGTGGAGTATCACAAGGATCAATTTGATTATTACAGCAAGAAGATGTCTTCTGATGTGATGACAATGGATTTGACGAGACCAGAAATAAAAGTGGAAGCGGGAGTTCCGAATCCGATTAATACGTTAGCGACTGTAAGTGCTCGGGCGAAAGTGGATTCGAGAAATGGTCACAGTGTAGTCGGTGCGATTAATGCTTCCTTTTACCATTTTGCGAGCCGGATGCCGGCCTACTTAGTGGCGGAGAATAACAAGGTATCTACTTATGGTGTGATTTCTGCAGGCTCTGGTGAATACATGAGTGTGCCGGCAGCTTTCGGCGTCACAGCAGACGGTAAAGCACAAGCGGATACATTCGATTATGTTTCATCATTTGAAGTGAACGGAATGTCGATGCCAGTCGCGTCGGTCAATAAGGTTCGCGGAAGTGAAGAGGCGATTGTTTATACACCGAGCTTCAGCTATCCAACGACAAGAACGAATACAGCGGGGATGGAAATTATTGTTTCTACTTTATCGAACCCGGTAGATTCAGGTGAGCTTGGCAAACCGACCACTGGAATCGTTCAAGAAGTTCGGTCTTATGGACAAGGAGATTCTGTCATTCCTCATAACGGCTATGTTCTATCTATACAAGGCGGAGCAAAAGCGTCACGTCTTGCTGGAGTGAAAGCGGGAGACCGGATTTCATTAACAATTGACGTTGATTCACGCTGGAAGAATTCACAGTTTATGCTCGCAAGCGGACCGCTATTAGTTCAAGACGGCAAAGCAAATTTAACGATGGATGCGAACAGCTATCGGGCGAAGTCAAGAGAACCTCGGACAGCTGTAGCGGTAGATCAAACGGGAAAACGGGTATTTTTTGTCACAGTAGACGGCAGACAGCCTGGGTTTAGTGAAGGGATGACTCTGCTTGAGTTTGCTCATTACTTGGCGAGTCTAGGCGCGCATAGTGCGATTAATCTAGATGGCGGCGGTTCGACAACGATGGTGACCCGCCGGTTAGGAGATCTGTACCCAACGGTCATGAATTCTCCATCAGGGGGATCGCAAAGAAGTATATCTACTATTTTGCAAGCAGTGACGACTTCTCCTGCTGGGGTGCCGTTACGAATGATAGTAGCGGCTAATCATCAATCAGCTTTAATTGGGTCGACGATTATCGTGACACCGAAATTGCAGGATTCATTTATGAAGGATGTTCCTTTTCCTGAAGATCAAGTCAAGTATACAGTTGAAGGTAATATTGGCCGGATGAGCGGTCATCGATTTGTGGCGGAACAAGCGGGAAGCGGAGCAATTGTGGCTCAATATGGTTCATTCTCCGCACGCCTTCCTATTACTGTGGAAGCGGCGCCAGCGAGAGTCGAAATTGAACCGAAGCAAGTTGCTATTGGTGCAGAATCAACTCAGAAGTTTACGATGAAAGCATACAGCCAATCAGGTCAGGAGCTTGAAGTGAATCCATCGATGATTACATGGTCAGCGGATAGTGCTATTGGTGTGATGAAGGCAGACGGAATATTCACTGCGGGAACAAAAGCGGCATCTGGAAAAGTGAGAGTGGCTTTCAACGGAAAGCCTGCCGGCGAGTCTGCTGTGGCTATTTATGCGGGTGCGATTCCGGCTGAAAACTTTGAAGAGGCCTCGATGTGGAGTTCTTCAGCGATTCGGGCAAGCGGACAAGTGGCGTTTATGGGTGCTGCCGCTCCGCATGTAGAAGGAATCAATGCCTTAAAGCTTCAATATGATTTACGTTCTTCTGAAGGAACAGCGGCGGCTTACGCGGATCGAAAATCACCTATTGTCATTAACGGACTGCCGAACTATCTTGGCATGTGGGTATATGGTGACGGGAAAAACCACTGGCTTCGCGGGAAAATGACAGACGGAGCTGGAAAGGAATTTGCTTTAAACTTCACAGAAGAGAGCCAACTGAACTGGACAGGCTGGAAATATGTCAAAACGAGCATTCCTGCCACTGCACAAGCGCCGCTTAAGGTCTCTTCTCTATACGTGGTAGAGACGTCTAAAGCACGAGAAGGCAGCGGCGTGATCTACATGGATAAGCTGCAGGCGGAATACGGAACTCGTTACGTAGAGCCTGCCTTAGAAGTGAAGCCAGAACCAGAGCCGGTTGACTTGTTCACAGACGTGACGGCCGATCACTGGGCGAAAAAGGAAGTGGAATATTTAGCTGAAAGAAGCATTATCACAGGCTATGGTGATGGGACGTTTAAACCAGAATCCACATTATCAAGAGCTCATGCGGCAGTGATTCTGTCTCGGGTATTGAAGCTGAATACGACAACTGTAACAGATCCGGGGTATAAAGATGTCAGTCGAAGCCACTTGTATTTCGGCCCGATCGCAGCTACGGCGAATGCGGGTGTCATTACAGGAAAATATAATCAAACCATTTTTGACCCCGATAACACGTTGACACGAGGTCAAATGGCGGCGATCCTTACACGGGCGTACAAGCTTGAGGGGATGCCAGCCGTGCCAATTACGGATGTGAAAAACACTCATTGGGCCTATAAAGAAATTCATGCTTTAGCAGCCAATGGCATCACGAACCCTTATCCGGACGGATCATTTAAGCCGGAAAATCAAGTAACTCGAGCGCAATTTAGCGCATTTGTTTATCGTATTTTGACGAAATAAGATGAAGATTGAGGGAGGCTGTCCAAGTGGGCAGTCTCTTGTTTGATTTTTCGGGATTTTGCGGAATCGCCGATAGAAAGTTGAAAGGCGCCGTTAGAATCGGGTTATCCGCCGATAGAAAGCTATTATCCGCCGATAGACTCCCACAAGCCGCTGTTAGACTCTCAAAAATCCTCCTTGAATCCGCACAAGTCTCCAGAATTTCTGCTTCAACGAATATTTACGGTGTCATTCGTTGCTATTTTTCAAAATTCTATTGAGTTTTCCTCAGAATAGACTTTATTTTTAAAACAAAGTTGATTTCACCCCCCTATTAACAAAACCTCCCAATTACCTAAAAATCTGCAGATTGATTTTACTGGCGCATTACGTAATAATGAAACTTGGAAACAGATACCCTCTTATTTAATAGAGGGTGTTTTTTGTTACGAGCTTTGTAATGATGAGGTGAATCTATTGCTCTTTAATTCATTTGAATTTATTTTCTTATTCTTACCGATTGTGCTGGTCGTCTATTTTATTTTGGCAGGGAAACACAAGCATCACTTGTCAATCTTCTGGCTTGTTGCTGCTTCGCTTTTCTTCTATTCCTGGTGGAATCCGATTTACTCAATTTTGATCATAGGCTCGATGGCATTTAACTACGGAATCGGAAAGTGGATGAACCGGATCGAGGATGAACCTTTCCGGAAGAAGCTGCTGATCTTCGGAATTGTTGGGAATGTAGGGTTACTTGGTTATTTTAAATATGCGGACTTTTTCATCAAAAATATAAACTTTGCATTTGATGCGAATATTTCTTTGCTTCATTTGATGCTTCCGCTGGCGATCAGCTTCTTTACTTTCCAGCAGATTGCTTATTTAGTAGATACGTATCGCCACGAAACGAAGGAGTATAATTTCCTTACCTATTCTCTGTTTGTGACGTTTTTCCCGCAATTGATTGCCGGACCGATTGTGCATCATAAGGAGATGATGCCGCAGTTCGCAGCAGATGATAACAAGCGATTAAACATTGAAAACGTCGCTTTAGGCTGTTACATATTCATCATCGGTTTAGCGAAAAAAGTGGCGATCGCAGACACGATGGCGATCTGGGCTAATGACGGGTTTCAAAGCTACACGGCTTTAACAAGTGCGGAGGCGTGGATTACGTCGCTTGCTTACACGATGCAGCTGTACTTTGATTTTAGCGGATACTGTGACATGGCAATTGGTATTGCTTTATTGTTTAACATTAAACTGCCTATCAACTTCAACTCTCCTTATAAATCGAGAAACATTCAGGATTTTTGGAGAAGGTGGCATATGACGCTTGGCCGCTTTTTAACGCAGTATATTTACATTCCGCTTGGAGGAAATCGCAAAGGGGAAATGCGCACGTACTTTAACATTTTCGCGATCTTTGCCATCAGCGGTTTCTGGCACGGCGCCGGCTGGACATTTATCATTTGGGGTGTCATGCATGGGGTGGCCTCAATTATCTGCCGGGCATGGGGCAAGTTAAACATTCAGCTGCCTTACCTCGTTTCTTGGTTTATTACTTTTCAATTTGTTAATGTGGCCTGGGTATTCTTTCGTGCCGAAACGGTGGGGCAAGCAGTTGTCATATTGAAAAAAATGTTTATATTTGATTTCTCCTCAGTAACTCAGCTGGCACAGAAGCCGTTGCCGTTTCAAACAGCGACTTCCTTTGATTTCGGCTGGTTTACAATGAATGATCCTATTGTTGTGCTGCTCTTTATCGGATTCTTTTTATTCATGTCATTTGTTTATAAAAACTCAATTGAAATGCTTGAAGGATTTCAGCCGAAATGGACGACAGTGGCCTGGGCACAGCTGGCGATTCTATTCGTGCTGATCAGTGTATTCTATCTTCATAAAAACAGTGAGTTTTTGTACTTTAATTTCTAAACAGTGAAATGAGGAGGGACATGTCCGTTAAGGGCTTTACGATATGAAAAATTATAAAAAATGGTTAGTGAAATTATTAATTTCAAACGCCCTGATCGTTTTGCCCGTAGCGGTAGCGGTCATGGGATTTAATTATTACATCGATCCGCTGTGGAACTTCAATCACAAAAATGATTGGAACGATTACCAGGCGGGATTCGACGAGCGGCAGCAAAAAACGAATTACATTGTCAACCGGCCCTTTGATTATGACTCACTATTAATGGGGACGAGCCGTGTCACTTATATGGATCAGCACGAATTTCAAAAGGATAAAGTGTTTAATTATTCATTAAGTTCACTCCATATTGACGAATACCAGCCGTATGTGGATTTTGCTAAAAAGCAAAACGGTAAAGCATTCGATAAAATTTATATGGAGTTATATTTTGAATCCTTTAATGGTGAAGTGAAGAACTTGCTTGGAAGTCCTGACACGTACTTTGAAGAAGCAGAAAGTCCATTTTACAAATATACTTCGCTGTTTTCTTACAGTACGCTGCAAAAGTCGCTGGATAACAAAAAATATTCAGAAGAGAATTCGTTTCCGGGGCCGCGTAGTTATAACCGGGAAAATGTCGCAGCCACATCGATGACGAACGACCGGCTGCCGGTATTGCTGGACCGGTACAAAAAACACTTTGCAGATAATCAGTTTAAGGGAACATATCCTTATGATGAGAAGTATAAAGAGAAGTTAGCAGCTCTTAAAAAAGCTAATCCGTCTTCAGAGTTTATCGTGTTTACTGATCCGATCCCAGTCGAACGTATGAAGATAGTCTTAAATAATCCGGTTTATTGGGAAGCCTATGAACGGTGGTACCGGGAAATGACGGATGTGTACGGAACAGTGTACAGCTTTCAAAACGTCAGCGAATATACAGCCAACCGGAAATATTGGTTTGACTGGTTTCATTATTATCCGGCGGTGGGTGATTTGATGATTGCCGAGCTGGAAGGCCGGGAGAATGGATCTGATTTTTGCGTCAAAGTGACGAAGGAAAATGTCGATCAATATTTAACTCAATTGAAAGCCGATTTGGCAGAGTAAGAAGGTGCAAGCCTGCGGATGCAAGTCATCCGCAGGTTTTGTTGTATTTTCAGAGATTGAGCCGAAATTAGTTTGATGATGAAGCGAAAACACTGTATGCTAGGAAAAGAATAATCTGGAGGGGATTTTTGTCATGAGTGCTCTTGAAAGCATGAAAGTCCTTATTATTGTACCGGCCTATAACGAAGCGGACGTCATACAAAAGACAATTGATAAACTAGTAAAATTAAAAAATACGGTTCCATCGATTGATATTTGTATTGTTAATGACGGATCAATGGATGAAACAGCCGAGATTATACGGATGAATCGTGAAGTGATCCTGCTCGACTTGCCGATTAATTTAGGCATTGGCGGTGCGGTTCAGTCAGGATATAAATATGCGGAACAGAACGGCTATGATATCGCGGTTCAATTTGATGCGGATGGTCAGCATAGCGAAAGTGATTTACTGGCGGTGCTTGAGCCGATCGCTTTAAATCAATGTGATATGTGCATCGGGTCGCGATTCGTGCAGCGAACGGATTACAGCGGCAGTTTATCGCGGCGGATCGGGATTTACTATTTTCAGTTATTGCTATTTTTGCTGACGAAAAAGAAGTATACAGATGCAACGTCGGGGTATCGGGCCATCAATCGGAATGTCATTGAACTATTTGCCAATGATTATCCACGTGATTATCCGGAGCCGGAAGTGATTTTATATCTTCACCGCAAAAAACTTAGAATCAAAGAAATCTCCGTTCATATGAATCAGAGACAGGGAGGCGCTTCATCGATCACGCCATTCCGCTCGATCTATTATATGATGAAAGTCACTCTTTCCATTTTAATGCAAAAACTAATAAAGGAGTAAAGAAATGAAAATTACTTTACTTTCTTTTATTATTGTCGTGCTATTATTTTTGTTAGTGATTGAGTCAGTCAGAAGGGGAGTCCTTGAAACAAAGTATTCTCTTTTATGGGTAATCACTTGTTTGTTTATGGCCATTCTCAGCTTAAATGAGGGAATCATTAATAAGCTCGCTGACTTTGCTGGAGTCTATTATCCGCCGTCATTGCTCTTTTTGTTCGGGTTGCTATTTGCTATTTTACTTATTTTTGATTTAACACGGCGGGTATCTAAGTTAAGCAAGGAGTTGGCTAGTCTCGTACAGGAACACGCAATTTTAAAAGAAAAGCTAGAAAAGAAGGATCAATTAAAATGATATATGGATTATTGTTCTTAAATATTATTTGTCTTGTCACTGGGCAATTGCTGTGGAAAACAGCCGTCTCTGATATTACAGAATGGAATGCTCAATCGGCATTATCTGTATTGTTTTCTCCCTACTTCTTAGGGGGCGCTTTTTTGTATGTGGCAGCTACGGCATTGTGGCTGGTGATTTTATCGAAGCTGCCATTGAGTATTGCTTATCCAAGTCAAAGCCTCAGTTATGTAATTGGAGCGGTTCTTGCACTGATCATTTTTAAAGAAGCGGTTTCGCCCGCTCAATGGACGGGGATGGCACTGATTTTGTTAGGAGTGGTTTTCATTGCGAAGTAAATGGTTGAGTGTCAAAGGAATGGAACTGAAACAGCATGTTCCTTTTCTTGTGCTGCTTGGGTTATATCTGATCGTTCAGCTGTATTTCCTCGTTTCTCATCCAGGTTCGATTTATAATGAGCCGGAACGTGTCGGGGAAGGGATCGCTACATACGGGTCAAGAGATGCTTCGCTTTATGCCAAAATGGCTTGGCAGCTTCTGCATGAAGGAATATACGCTTACAATGAGGAACAGTCGAATGCTTATGTGACGTATGGCCAGCCGTTTTATTTAGCGGGTATTTTTCAAGTGGCGGAATGGCTGAATACGAATCACCTCATGCTGTACCGTTTAAGCAACATGGTATTGAACACGCTGGTCGTTGTGCTTACTTATGTGATTGGAATGAAATTATTTAACAGCCGGACAGTGAGCTTCTTCGGAGCGCTATTGTATTGTACATATATCGCGCCATATCATTATTTTCGCGCGGCGCTGACAGAAATCCCTTCCTTATTTTTATTTATGCTGACGATTTTTATCTTTATATTGGCACTGGAAAAGAAGACGTATCGCTATCATATTCTCTTTGGTCTAGTTGCCTCCTTGCTCCTCATGTTTAGGGCCACACCAGCTCCGATTCTGCTGTTTGCCTGGGGAATCATGCTTGTGAGGACTGGCTTTAAAGAAAGTGTGAAAATCGGCTTCATCTGGTGTGTTGGTCCATTAGTATTGATGACGCCTTGGGTTGTCCGGAATTTCTTGATGTTCGGTGAAGCGTATTTATTCTCTTCACATGCAGGAAGCCCATTGCTTCTCGGGACCCGGCCGTTTTTCTTGGAAGGGGAGGCGGAAGTCGTTCAGCAGGCGAAAGCGCTCGGACTCAGTCTTGAGGACTACGGAAAGCAGCGAATTGCCGAAGGATTTTCTACGGACTTCATTCTTTATTTCTCTTGGTTTACGGTTGGGAAAACGATGTGGCTGTTTATGACCACGCAGCTGATGCCTGATGGGCTAGGACCGTACATCAATGATTTTTCAAAAACTGTTTTTGAGTTTTTTAAATGGCATAATGTCTTTACAGCAGCATCTGGACTTCTTTTTGCCTTTTTGTTTAGAAAGCATCGGCCGCTCACGTACTTGTCGATTGTCTTATTGATTTATATTTTCTTTTCGAATATCTTTTTGGCGATCCCTAGGTATGGGTTTATTGTCTATCCGATCGTTTGCTTAATCGCAGCTTATGGATGGGTGTATATCTATCGTTCGGCAAAAAAATCGATAAAATACCATAAAAATCCCCAACATCCTGTTTCTTCCTGATAGAATAGAAAGAAAAAAGGAGGAACCTGGATGAAATATGTAACTAAAACCGCTTTTGCTATGCTGGTCTGTCTCCTGTTTGCTTTTTCTGTAAACAATGAGGCAGAGGCATCAGGAGCGGTTTATTTTAAAGTGGTGAAAGAGGAACTGCCTTTTTATTCGAATGAGACAGGTAAGCTTGAACAAAAAGGTACGCTGTTAAAGGATATGGTGTTAAAAGCGGAAAGGTCGTACGGAGCTAACTGGTATGAAATTAAAGTCGGCGGCCAAATGCGGTATGTGGCTAAGTATGGTACTGTCGTTTCGACATCAGGACCAAGCTTTACACAAGGAAAGACTGCTTCAAAAGTGGCCTTAAATGTAGAAGCGTCCGTTCTTGAAAATGTGAACGGCAAGCTTGTGCCTGTAGGGCGTCTAGCAAAAGGAGAGCAAGTCGAATCGGCTAGTCTTCCAAGTGCGAACTGGTTTGTCATTTCATTTGCAGGCAAAAAAGGATACATCTATAAAACGAATGTGACGTCTTTACCGATGCCTCGTGATGTTGTCAATCCTTATCAAAACTACTCCTATGAGCAAATGGTGAAGGATATTCAGACGCTGAAAATGATCTATCCTGATTTAATTGATTACAAGACGATTGGGCGTTCAGTGGATGGACGAGATATTTATGCAGTGAAAATAGGAAAAGGAAAAGTCGAGATGACGGGGAATGGCTCGCACCATGCAAGGGAGCATATTACAACCAACTTAGTTATGGAAATGCTTGACCAATATGCACTGGCTTATCACAATAATACAAACATCTCATCTTATAGCGTTCGAAAGCAGTTAAATGCAGTCACGATGTGGTTTGTGCCAATGGTGAATCCTGACGGGGTGACGCTTGTGCAAAAAGGTCATCGTTCGGCGAAGAACCCATCTTATGTGGTGAAATTAAACAACGGCAGCACGAATTTTAATGCCTGGAAAGCGAATATTCGCGGGGTTGATTTAAATAGACAATATCCTGCCAACTGGGCAAATATTGTAGGAGACCCAGGACGTCCGGGGCCTCGTAATTATAAGGGTCCATCTGCTTTCAGTGAGCCTGAAACACAAGCGATGCGTGATTTCACACGTTCTCATCGATTTGAATCAGAGTTTGCATTCCATAGTTCAGGTCAAATTCTGTATTGGCATTATAAACAAACTGGTGCTTTGCTTTCAGAAAGTATTATGTTAGCTAAAAAGATTTCCAGGATGACAGGCTACCAAATGGTACCTGCTAAAAGCAATCCGAGCGGCGGTGGCTACACGGACTGGTTTATAGAGGAATTTAAGAGACCAGGCTTTACGCCAGAAGTTTCCCCATATGTAGGTGATCGTCCGGTGCCGATTTCCAATTTTAATGACATTTGGAGACAGAACAAAGCGATTATGCTGATGGTCGCTGATCATGTTTCTTAACTATTTAGTTAGTGAGGATAAGTGACTGTATGAATTCTATATTTTGTAACATTTAATAAAAGTAGATTTATAAAACAAAAAACTACTTTCTAGTTCAAAAGCCTTGTCTATTAAAATAGACAAGGCTTTTGATTTGATGTAAAAGATCTAAAAATGTAGAAATAAGTCACTAATAGAGGAAAAATAACCCTATATTATTACAGTAATATTATAAAAATATTACTTTGTGACAATCGTAGAGAAATTGGCAAATATTTGTTACACTACTAATGAATATTTTACCTGGGAAGGAAGGGAATCTCTATCATGTCAAAAGGCCTCAGACTTCTGGCTTTTCTGTTTGCGTTTCTTGGAATGATTTCATTTTCATTAAATAATGCGCAAGCAGCAAGTTTCTCCGACGTATCTAACCACTGGGCACAGAAAGAAATAGAATTCTTGTATAATAAAGGAGTTATTAGCGGGTATGGAGACGGCAGCAAAGCGGTTTTTAACCCTGAAAATACAGTAACTCGAGCACAAGCAGCGAAGATGATTGTGCTGGCCAAAGGGAAAAAAGAAGTAAAAGTGACTCGTGCATCTTTCGGGGATGTATCAACAGGACATTGGGCATCTGGATGGGTTGAATCAGCGATTAAAGAAGGATACTTCAATGGCTACGAGAAAGAAAATAAATTTTACCCAGATCGCGTTCTGACACGCGCTCAGATGAGTAAAGTGATTGCTCATGCGTTTAATATGAATGCAGAAGCGGCAAGCAGCAAGCCGGCACCGTTTGCGGACAGTAAGACAAGCTGGGCAGCAAGCTACATTAAAACACTTTACTATGCGGGTGTAACGACAGGAAGCAACGGTCAGTTCAAACCGGAAACAAATATTAATCGCGGACAATTTGCAACGTTCCTAAGCCGTGCGTTAAGCGAACAATTCAGAGTAACACCGAAACCGGTGGAGGAAGCTCCTACAGCTCCGGCAAAACCAGCACCGACTCCAACACCTGAACCAGCACCAACAACGTATATGGCCACTGGTAAAGCAACTGTTTCTGCTCTTAATATGAGATCACAAGCAAATTCTTCCTCCACGATCCTTGCACGTTTAAATCGTGGTGATCAAGTGAAAGTCTACTCTATTTCAGGATACTGGGCAAAAGTAAACTTTAATGGAAAAGTAGGTTATATTCACAAGACATATTTAAAGCTAAAAAGTACATCAACTAGTCCGTTAAAAGATCGTCTCATTGTAGTCGACGCAGGCCATGGCGGGAAAGATCCAGGTGCCGTGAAAAATGGTGCTCAAGAAAAAATCGTTGCGCTAGAAGTCGCTAAGCGTGTACAAACGAAGCTTCAAAATGACGGAGCGAAAGTATTGATGACTCGCGTCTCAGATACGTACCCTACTTTGTCGGATCGTGTGAACTTTGCTAAGAGCCATTATGGTGAATTGTTTATCAGCATTCACTTTAATGCCGCAGGCTCATCTGCAGCTAAAGGCGCAGAAACATTCTACAACTCGGATAATGTCAACAGTGTAGAAAGTAAAGAATTAGCAGTCGAAATTCAAAAACAGCTAGTTTCAATGACGAATATGTACGATCGTGGCGTGAAAGATGGCAACTTCCACGTCATCAGAGAACAAAGCATGCCAAGTGTTCTTGTAGAACTTGGTTTCATCACAAACGCTGATGATTATAAAAAACTGACTTCTCCATACTACTGGAATCTATATGCTGAAGCTGTATATCGTGGTACTAAGGCATACTATTCCCGTTAATTATGAAACTCAAACCTCAGCTTGAAAAAAAGCTGAGGTTTTTTTTATAGAATAAGAATTACATAGTCCAAGGCTTAAAACAAAATTCGGTTCTTGTTTTTATATGGTTTGAAAAATTGTTATAATGAATGTATGTTTTTGAAACGTGTGATGAATTTTGTAGGAAAGATAATAGGTGTGTACGAATGAAAATTGGAATTGTTGGCAATTATGGCCATGACAATAATGGCGATGAAGCGATTCTGCAAGGAATTCTCCATCAGCTGCAAGTGTATATGAATGTATCTAAACAAGACATTGTAATTTTTAGCAATAATCCGGACAATACAGTCGCTCGCTATGGAATGACTTCTGTTCCGCTTTTGAAGAAAACTGGCTCCTTCGCAAGCTCCGTTTTTCAAACGCTGAAAAGTCATAGAAAAGTGGTCAAGGAGCTGGATTATTTAATTATTGGCGGCGGCGGAATATTAATGGATATGTATAAGCGGGATGCTCCTTTATATAGCAGTCTGGCTTTTCTTGCGAGACAATATAAATGCCAAACGATTGTTTATGGTGTGGGGGCAGGCCCGATTCAAACGAAGCTCGGCCGTTTTTTAATTAAGAATATGACACAGTCAGCGCGATTGGTCGCTGTTAGAGATGAGAAATCTAAATCGTTAATCGAAAGCTTAGGCATCAACCAGCCGGTTCACATGATAGCTGATCCTGCTTTCACATTGAAATATGATGGCAAGAAAGAGCTAACCGATGCCCCGTTAAAGATCGGGGTGACCGCCGTTCCGTATTTCAGCAAGAATTATTGGCCGGTTAGTGATGAATCTGTCTATCAAGAGTATGTGTCAGGTATGGCGAAAAACATCGATTATCTATTAGATCACCATCCGGCTCATATTTATTTTTATTCGACAAAATATCCGCAGGACATTGATGTAACAGAGGATATCTATCGAGAAATGGTTCATAAAGATAAAGTGACCATTTATAAAGATAATTTACCGCCTGATCAACTGGTTAATATGGCGGGAGAGATGGATTTGCTGATCGGCACTAGGCTTCATTCGCTTATTTTAGCGGTGGCAGCAGGAACGCCTGTTATCGGGGTAAGCTATCATCCAAAAGTGGCGGCTTTTATGGAAAGCACGAAGCAAGCTTCATTTTTAGTAGACATTCCGAAGCTTTCCGATCATACTCGCTTTTATGAGATCCTTCAAAGCGAAATGGATCGCGGGTGGAAGAAAAGGCAGCTGGATCTGTTTGATTTATCCGATCAAATGAGAGAGGAAGCGCTGAAAGGTGTCACGCTGCTGAAATCAGTCATGGAACAGGAGCTTTCTTAATGAATCAAAAAGATATTTTAGTGATTTCAAATATGTATCCGACAGACAAACATAAGAGCTTTGGCATCTTCGTGAAAAATCAGGTAGAAGCGCTGAGCAGGACTGGGCTGAATGTAGATGTAATGGCCATTAACGATCCGGAGAGCGGCAAGGCAAAAGTCCTGAAGAAGTACTTGATGTGGCTTTTCGCGACTGCTGCCAATCTGCTCTCTAAAGGAAAGAAATATGATGTGGTTCATGCGCACTATGTGTTCCCGAGCGGTGCTTTAGGGCTGATGTACAAGAAGCTTTGGAAAACGAAGCTTGTCGTTACAGCACACGGGGGCGACATTGATAAAATGGCTCGCAAAAACGCCCGTTTGTTTCAATGGACGAAAAAAATTCTGCAAGAGGCGGACGAAGTGATTGCGGTCGGTACAGAGTTAGAGGAAACCATCCGCACAGAATTTAATGTTCCTGCTGAAAAGATCAGCCTGTTAAATATGGGGGTCGACCGCACCGTTTTTGCCCCTCAAGATGCTAGTCAGGCGAAAGCGAAGCTGGGCTTGCCTAAAGACGAAAACGTGTTATTATTTACAGGAAATGTGATTCGGCAAAAGGGAGTCAAAGAGTTGATCGAAGCAGTGGGCTTGTTAAAGTCGGCTGGAGAATCAGCTAAACTATACATTATCGGGCCGGCGAAGGATCGCGCATTTTATCAAGAGCTGAAAGCGGATATTGCGAAATTCGGCTTGGAGGATCAAGTGGAATTTGCCGGAGTAAAGCCTCAAAAAGAAGTGGCGCTCTGGATGGCTGTAGCGGATGTATTCGTTCTGCCTTCTCATATTGAAGGGTTTGGATTAGTGGCGCTTGAAGCGATGTCGTGCGAAACACCGGTGCTCGGAACAAGTGTCGGCGGGTTAAAGCACTTGCTTGCAGGCGATTCTGGATGTATGGTAAGAGTACAAAATGCCGATGATATAAAAAAAGGAATTCAGAAAATCCTTTCAGATGAGGATTATCGCTCGCTTTTAATCAATAACGGCATACATAAGGCAGAGGAAAATGATCAAAAGTATATCATTGAGAAACTTTTAACATTATATTTTCCTACTGGAGGGTAGGATATGAAAGAAAAAAAGAAAAAAGTATTATTTATTTCATCATTAGGCGGCCACTTAACGCAGCTCTTGCAGCTAAAGCCGCTTTTTGATAAATATGATTACCATATCATCACTGAAAAATCGATTATCACCGAGGAGCTAAGCAAAGAATATCCGATGTCTTTCCTCGTATACGGAGCACGCAACTATCCGGTTCGATATTTATTTAAGTTCAGTGTGAACGTGATGAAATCACTTTATTTCTTCTTTAAAGTCCGTCCAGATGTGATCGTGACCACAGGGGCGCATACATCTGTGCCCATGTGCTATATTGCGAAGCTGTTTGGGAAGAAAGTAATCTTTATTGAAAGCTTCGCAAAAACGAGTACACCTACGCTTTCAGGAAGAATGGTTTATCCCATTGCTGACTTGTTCATCGTTCAGTGGGAAGCAATGAAGAAGCATTATCCGAAAGCTGTATATGGAGGGTCGATCTATTGATTTTCATTGTACTTGGGACACATGAGCTGCCATTTCAGCGTCTGCTGAAGGTGGTGGAAGAAGAAATTAAAGCTGGAAATATCACGTCTGATGTGATGGTTCAGTCGGGTCATACTTCATATGAATCGGAGCATATGAAGCTTATTCCCTTTATGACCTATCACGAAATGGAAGCTTATTATCAAAAAGCCGATTATATTATTACCCATGGAGGCACGGGCTCGATTACAACTGCTGTAAAAATGGGGAAGAAGCTGATTGCGATCCCGCGCCTGCATAAATACGGCGAACATAATGATGACCATCAGCTCGAAATTGTGAGGCAGTTTACAGAATCCGGGCATATTCTTTCTTGGAACGAGGATGGCCCGTTTTCGGATGTGATTCGCCAAATTTCTTCGTTTCATCCGGCTCCATTTGTGAGCGGGAGGAAAAAGATTTTATCGATTATCGAAGACTTCATTGCTCATGAAGGCAAACGGAATTAGGGGAATCATTCGTGAAAAAAACATCTCTATTAGCTATTATCGGCGGAGTAGCCGTCATTAATTTATTATCAAGGCTTCTCGGATTTTTTCGGGAAGTCATCATTGGATATCATTTCGGGACAACCATGGCGGCTGACAGCATTATTGCGGCGTACACGATCCCGAACTTTTTATACATTACCGCAGGTGGAGCGATGACGACCGCCTTTATCAGTCTGTATATTAAAGCAAACCGTAATCAGCAGGAAAGCTTAACGAGGGTCATTTTCACCCACAGCTTCCTGTTTTTTTCGTTCATCAGTTTAGCTTTCTTCCTGTTTCCAAAATTCTGGATGGGGCTGTTCTTTCAGGGACTTGAACCGAAACAGCTTTCACAAACGGCCGAGCTATTTAGAATCATGGGGCTCAGCACAGTGTTTCTGGTGCTTTCGATGTTTTTATCAGGTCTATTAAACTCTCATCGGCAATATCGTGACTCCGCGTGGGCGCCGTTTTTAAATAACTTTATATTTATCGCAGCTGCGGTTGTGCTGTTTCCTTTAGCAGGAATTGAGGCTTACGCAACCGGAGCGTTAATCGGAGCGTTAGGCATGTTTGGCTTGCTGGTGTATGCGGTGAGAAAATATGAGTTGTTTTCTTTCTCTTTTCAATGGAAGATAGAAGACAGCGATTTGATGCGGCGATATTTAAAGATTGCACTGCCAATTTTTTTCGGTGGGGCGACGCTGCAGTTTTATTTTCTCGTGCACCGATTTTTCGCGTCGTATTTGAATGAAGGGGTGCTTGCTGCGATCAACTATGCGTCTAAGCTTGTACAGCTTCCGCAAACGATCTTAATGACGGCGGTTACCACGGTGATATACCCATTGATTTCTAAGAAAATTGCTGATAATGACCGGCCGGGGTTAATGAATATGTACACGAGCGGCATCTCATCCATGCTGTTTCTGATGGCTCCGGCCACCGTTTATATCATGTTCTTCTCAGAAGAGATCATTCAGCTGATTTTTGAATATGGATCATTCGATGCAAGTTCAACGAAGATGACGAGCCAACTTTTAGTTATTTTCGCGCTAGGAATGTTTGCCCATAGCGGCAATGTGTATGTGACGAGGTTTTTCTATGCACAAGAACGGGCAATGCTGCCTGTGATTTCAGGAATCATAGCGGTATTTGGCGTGAATATCGGACTGGTTCTCTTGTTTATTGAAGAGGCAGGTGCGGCTGCTATTGCTTGGGGTACAACCGCTGCTGCTTACTTTCAATTAGCATTGTTAATGGCCGCGAGCCAGAGAATTCTTGGATTGAAGCTGAAGAGTCGAATGGCAATCGGCAAAATCATCTTAGCCACGCTGCTCCTAGCGTTGATCGGCTACATTCTAAAAGACTGGTTAGCCGGCATACCCCTTGCTTGGTTTCGAGCAGTCTCAGGCGGCATTGTATTAGCGGCTGTATACCTGATCCTTGCGGTTGTGTTAAAAATGGAGGAGATCGAAAAGATTCCAGGACTGCGGCGTTTCAAGCGGAATAATTAATTCAACAAGGGCTGTGTAGACAGCTCTTTTTTGGTTTTTATACGTAAGTAAAGGGAATATATAAACGGAAGATACTTCGTGTTATTTCTTCAAAAAATAACGTTTTGCCTCTAATAATTAGCAATAATATCCTTTAAGCTATTCTTTTTTTTAAAAGGTGTGGTAAGATGATATTGATATTCAGGCAGTATTTTAAGTTAGAATTGACTATTTCCAAATGAATGGGGGCTGTGATATAATCCACTTTGGCAGGACTTAAAGATTGAATGTACTATTGAATTGATATAGATGGCATGTTTTGTTTGAAATAAGGAGGGTACGCATGCTCATTTTGACCTCGATCGTCTGTTTTATTTGTTCGATTTTAATGACACCTTTAGTAAAGAAATTCGCCTTTAAAATTGGCGCTACCGATAAACCAAACCACAGAAAAGTGCACCAAAGAATTATGCCGCGTCTCGGCGGATTGGCTATCTTCATCAGTTTCTTAGTGGGAACAATGATTATTCGTCCGGACGAGCCTTACACATGGGCAGTGGTGGCAGGGAGTTTTGTTATTATTTTAACCGGAATGTTTGATGACATGATGGAACTTTCTCCTAAGCTGAAATTGCTTGGACAGATCGTTGCCGCGTTAATTGTCATTATCGTCGGAGACGTCCAAATTGAATTCATCAACTTGCCTTTTGGAGGCACTATTGAATTCGGCTACTTAAGCATTCCGTTAACGCTTCTATGGATCGTCGGCATTACGAACGCCATCAACTTAATTGATGGATTAGATGGGCTGGCAGCCGGTGTATCTTCCATTGCCTTACTAACAATGGCAGGCATGGCTTTAATGATGGGCAACGGATTCGTAGTCGTGATGGCGTCGATCTTGTTGTTCAGTACATTAGGATTCTTAGTTTACAATTTCCATCCGGCAAAGATTTTCATGGGAGACACAGGTGCTCTATTCCTAGGGTTCATGATTTCCGTCTTCTCCTTGCTCGGATTCAAAAACATTACCGTGATCTCACTGATTATCCCAATTATCATTCTGGGTGTGCCGATTGCTGATACGTTCTTTGCGATTATCCGCAGGAAAGTCAACAAGCAGCCGCTCTCAGCGCCAGACAAGTCGCATTTGCACCACTGCTTGCTGCGCATGGGATTCTCGCATAAACAAACAGTTTTAATCATCTATGCGATTGCCTCGCTTTTCGGCTTAGCAGCCTTGATCTTCTCGCAAGCCAAAGTATGGGGAGCTATTCTAGTAATCGGTGTGATTATCCTAGCTATCGAAATTTTCGTTGAAAGCATTGGATTAGTCAATAAAAATTATCAGCCTTTGTTGAAATTGATCACAAAAGGCGCCAAAAACCGCTGAGGATGAGTCCTCGGCGGTTTTTTTGCGGTTTTATAAGGATGTGGAGCACTTTATAGTAGTCTAGGCAGTGGTTATTAGTGGGGGTTCTATCAGCGAATACGGGGGTTCTATCAGCGGATATGGAGATTCTATCAGCGACTTTGGGCAATATATCGGCAACTTTGAAGATATATCAGCGACTTTGGGCAATATATCAGCAACTTCGAGGATATATCGGCAACTTTGAGTAATATATCAGCAACTAGGGTATTTTCGCGCCCGCGACTTCAGTGAAAGAACCCCATGCCGTTCGTACCGCTCAAACGATTTCGCGTCAACCACAACAAAACCCACGCCAAGGCGCGGGTTCAATTTTATTCATCGTCAGCGGCATAATCCTCTTCAGAGCTGCTGTCGTCGTTGTATGAAATATCTAACTGACGTTTCAATTTTCGTTTAATGACTTCAAGTTCTGTTTCGTCCAGCTCATAAATATAAGCGCCAGATGATGGGTCGCGAGCATCTTCACCAGCAAGACTTAAGCTTTCCGTTTTAAGGTTGCCTGATGAACCGTAGTTAACGAGCGCCTTCATTTCGTTGAAGGTCATGTTCGTTCTCATGTTGGAACCAATGGCTTCAACTACATCATCATACTTAGCAATCGAGTTGACGGATACGGCTTTTTTAATGACGGCTTGCAGGATTTCCTGCTGGCGTTTTCCTCGTTCGATGTCGTTGTCTTTTTTACGTGTGCGAGCAAGAGCAAGTGCCTCTTCACCGTTTAACTCTTGGACACCTGGATCTAATTTAATCGCATTGCTGCGGTCTTTTGAATCTTTCTCATTTAACTTATAAGGCACGTCCACTTCAATTCCGTCAACAGCTTCGACCACATCGATAAATGCATGGAAGTTCATGCGGACATAGTAGTCGATTGGAATATCAAGTAATTCTTCAACCGTTTCAATGGTCACTTTTGGTCCGCCATAAGCATGGGCATGAGTAATTTTTGTTTTATAGTCTACTTCAGGTACATACACGTAGGAGTCACGCGGAATACTCAATAATTTAATTGATTTTTCTTTAATATTTAACGTGGCAACCATTAAGGCGTCGGTTCTGGTATCATCACCAAAGTCGCGAACCTCACTGTCATCAATTCCCATTAATAGGATAGAAATGTTATCCTTAGATGGGTGGACGGCACTGTCGCGGAGGTCTGACTTAGAACGGCCATCGTCTTCATATGAATCGGAGAAAACGGTCTCGGCTTTTTTATATAAGTAAGCCCCATATCCAGCAGCAGTAAAAGCAATAAATACTAGTGGCAAAATTAAAAAGAACGCAATCAGGCGTTTCCGCTTCTTTCTTTTGCGTCTTTGCGTACGCTGTCTTTCAGATGACATTAACATTTAGCTCCTTTAAAGAGATAATTAAACCAGTTACAACCGGTTTTTTAGCTGATAAGCTATCCCTCATTCTACTACGAAAAGTGCGTTTCGTAAATTTAATTTTTTGACATTTTTTCAAATTTGTCTATACATCTATTTCTTGATATAGAAGTTCACCAGCAGTTATTTCAGCTTGCCCATTCGTCATTTCGGTCATCCAGTCGGAAAAGGCATCTATTTGGTTTTCGAGTACGAACACTTCAACATTTACCGTATCAAGGTAATGAATCTCTTTTAATCCATAAACGGATGAACGCAGTTCGTTTTCAATTTTTCCGAGCCACGTATAATCAATTTGGACAGTCATGGTTCGTGTGAGCTGCCGTTTTACGATGCCAGCCGCTGTAATACCTTCCGTTGCTGATTTCCCGTAAGCACGAATCAGTCCCCCAGCTCCAAGCTTAATTCCGCCAAAGTAGCGGGTGACGACAACAGTGGTATCTTTTAAATCCCGTTTTTTTAACACTTCAAGAATCGGAAGTCCAGCCGTTCCGCTTGGTTCTCCGTCATCATTGGCTTTTTGAATATGGTTTGTTTCACCAATCATATAGGCGGAGCAGTTGTGGTTGGCATTCCAATGCTCTTTTTTAATAGCAGCAATAAATTCCTGTGCTTCCTGTTCTGTTTCTGTGCGTTTTACATGGGCAATAAATCGCGATTTTTGGATAATGATTTCATGTACACTAGGGCCTTTTACTGTATAGTATTGAGGCAACAAATGAATTCCTCCTCAACCAATCATCTATGAAAAAGTTACTTTTGAATGGGTTTATTTTTTTCAAAAAAGGGTATTTACAACTCTTATCATATATAAATTTTTACCGGGTGGAAAGTAATATGTAAACTCTGGTTATAAAAGAAACATTTTTTAATCAAATAGTAATTGAACTTTAATGTTCGACAAAAGCTGACATGATATAATATGTCAGGATAGACCTGGCAAAAGTGTGAATAACGGCACGCTTGGATAGACTAAACTTACCGAATTTTTAAGCGAATTGAATCTTGCTTTAGAAAAGCAATCAAAGAATGTACTGAATAAACAAAGTATATTTTACCAAAATATCATTCTTATGACATAGGGATAGCTATTGGCATCTATGTCTTTTAGAGGAAATTTCATACAATCTTATCTGTTTGATAGTGTAACCACGGGTTTGATTGTAAAATAGGAATGTCTAGAAAGGGACGTCCATGTCGATGAAAAACACTGATATATCACTTTTAGATACCATTTTAGAAAAAATGATTACGACTGTGGATCAAAGCAAAGGAGAAATCTACACCATTGCCGAACAAAGCAGGAAAGACTATGAAGCCTTGCTTCGGGAATTGGAAGAGATCCGTGAGAAGGTGCACAGCGTCATTGAAGAGCAGGATCAGCTGGAGAGAAATGTGCGGTTAGCGAGATTGCGCCTGTCAGAAGTCAGCAAGCACTTTCATACATACTCCGAAGAATCTGTAAGAGAAACTTATGAAAAAGCTCATGATCTCCAAATGAAGCTGCTCGTATCGAGACAAAGTGAGAAACAGCTAATCGAAAGAAGAAATGAGCTAGAGCGGCGGCTGCAGTCGGTTCACTCAACGATCGAGCGTGCTGAGTATCTCGTTTCTCAAGTTTCGGTTGTTTTAAATTATTTGACGCAAGATATGAAAAGGATCGGCGAAGTCTTAGAAGATGCCCGCTTGAAACAGGAATTCGGCCTTCAGATTATGGAGGCTCAAGAAGAAGAGCGAAAACGGCTTTCAAGAGAAATTCACGACGGACCCGCCCAAATGATGGCCAATGTGTTAATGAGATCTGACTTAATTGAAAAACTTTATAGAGAACGAGGCGTAGATGAGGCGTTTAAAGAAATACGCAGCTTGAAGCAAATGGTTCGCTCCGCACTCTATGAAGTACGCCGAATCATTTATGATTTACGTCCGATGGCCTTAGATGATCTTGGAATTGTTCCAACTTTAAAAAAATATTTAGTGACGATTGAAGAATACGTTCAATCATTAAACAAGCCAACGAAAATTGAATTTGTTAACATGGGCAAAGAGGACAGGCTACCCTCTAAGCTCGAAGTCGCCTTATTCCGCTTGCTGCAAGAATCAGTTCAGAATGCCTTAAAGCATGCAGAAGCGACGAAGATTACTGTTAAGCTCGAAATTAATAAACACAATGTATTAGCGGTTATTAAAGATAACGGCAAAGGATTTGACGTGAAAGAGAAAAAGCTAGGATCATTCGGCATTATGGGGATGAAAGAGCGTGTGGAGCTTCTTGAAGGAGATTTATCCATTCACTCAAAACCGAATGAAGGAACGCTTGTTATGATCAGCATACCAATTATTGACTAGATCGTGAATCAAGGGAGGAAAAACCAAATGACAACGAAAATCGTAATTATAGATGACCATCAATTATTCCGTGAAGGCGTAAAGAGAATTTTAGACTTTGAAGCAACGTTTGAAGTGCTCGCAGAAGGCGATGATGGCAGCGAAGCGATCAGCCTGATTGAAGAACATGAGCCAGATGTCGTTCTTATGGATATCAACATGCCTGAGTTAAACGGTGTGGAAGCGACCCGTGAATTAATCAACAAACACCCGAATACGAAAGTCATCATTTTATCGATTCACGATGATGAGAACTACGTGACACATGCGCTGAAATCAGGCGCTATGGGTTATCTATTAAAAGAAATGGATGCCGACGCATTGATTGAAGCCGTGAAAGTGGTAGCAGAAGGCGGCTCTTACTTGCACCCACGTGTCACACATAATTTGATTGCCGACTACCGCCGTTTAGCGAATGACGAAGGCAAGGGCAAAGGCTTCCAGCAAACGGAAGTACGCCGTCCGCTGCACCTGCTTACTCGCCGTGAGTGTGAAGTGCTTCAGCTGCTAGCAGACGGAAAAAGCAACCGCGGAATCGGTGAAGCTTTATACATTAGTGAAAAAACAGTTAAAAACCACGTCAGCAACATTTTGCAAAAAATGAATGTAAACGACCGGACACAAGCCGTGGTCACAGCGATCAAAAAAGGCTGGGTTGAAGTTCGATAAATTTTTTTAGAGTCAGACCTCCTAGTGGGGTTTGGCTCTTTTTTGTGGCTGGGCCAGGCTCCTTCGCTTGGCTGTTGCATAGCATAGTAGTGTGCAATCAAGTAAGGGGGAGAAAAGATGTATCCTGAAACGAATCAATATTATGTGAATTACCCTGTTGTAGAGACAGAAGAAGAGCTGCTGCGCCGCCCGTATGGCGGTGGCTGGAGACCGCGTCCTCGTCCGTATGGCGGCGGCTGGTTTGGTCCACGCCCATATGGAGGCTTTTACCGACCTCGTCCATATGGCTTCGGCAGTCCGTTCTTCGGCGGTTTCTTAGGCGGGTTGACAGGAAGCTTGCTGTATCCGTATGGCGGTTACTATGGGTATCCAATGAGCCCGTATTATTACTATTAGGTAGGGGCAGGAATGGTTAGTTGCTGATATAGATTGAAAGCGTTGGTGGAATTGCGGAAGCTGAAGATTGAAAACGGTAAATGCGCCGATACAATCGGTAAAGCCGAACCGCCGTTAGAACTTTGAATTCCGCCGATAGAATCCCTATATCCGCCGTTAGAATCCCTATATCCGCCGTTAGGATTTCAAAAGCCGCCGTTAGAATGACCAAAGCCGGCGATAGAGCGAAAAAACCGAGCCAAAACTCAAAATTTTGCTCAGCATTCACGCTCGATCAAACAAAAAAGTGACTCGAACGCCATTATAATGGCCGTTTGAGTCACTTTTTCTATTCTTCCATGCTTTTGCTTCTTCGTGCGAAATCGACAAATCGGAATTTGTCGAGACGATGCCGAGATTCTGTATATTGAAACTGCGAGGCATCATCTAAATACACATAGGTTTTGACAACGACGACGTGGCTGTCATCATGCAAGTCCAGTAAACTCGCATCTTCTTTCGTCCGCTGTTCGACGACAATTTCTTTTTTGGCAAAGCTAATGTTAAGTCCAAGCTCTTCTTCAAGATATTGGTAGATCGAGCCTTCGCAAATTTCTTTTGTCAAATGAGGGACGTGAGATTTTAAGAAGTGATCTTTATCAAGGATGACGCGTTCACCATTAATTTGCCGGGCGCGCACGACATGCCAAACTTCATCCGTTTCTTTTGCCTGCAGCTTCTGTTGGAGCGATTCGCTCGGCGTATGCAGGCCAAATTCGTAGACATGCGTTTTAATGGGACCTTCCATCTCACCCTGCAATTCTTTGAAACTGACAAGTCCGGAAATTGGAAAACTCATTTTCGGCGTATCAAGGACGAGAGAGCCTTTGCCGCGGATTTTTTGAATCATTCCCTTTTGAGCAAGCAGCGTCAATGCTTTTCTGATCGTTTCTCTAGATGTTGAATACTTTGCTGACAGTTCATTCTCAGATGGCAGCGTTTCCATCGGTTTGTACAAACCGTTTTGAATCGACTCAGCCAGCTCCTGATAAATTTGCATGTACTTATTCGTTTTTGACATAATATTATCACCAAATTTATTTTACCATAATTCTGATAGTTGAGGTGCAGAAGCATCTTGTCTTACAATGAAACAGAAGGGAAGTGGCTAAAACATATGACATATAAATGGATCGGAACAGCGGTGCTTGCAGGTGTAATACTTGCTGGCTGCGGATCGGATGCCGAAAAAGAAGAGCCGAAAGAAGATAAGCCCGTACAAGAAGCGGCTGAATCACCGGCTAAGAAAGAATCCGAAGAGAAGGCGACAGAGAAAAAGCCGATTGAAGAAGCAGATAATCTTCCGCCTGAGGAGAAAGAAGCACTGCTGCAGGCGTTTGAGCAAAATATACAAGCGTTTAACTCTAAAGATGTGGATGCCTATATGGAGACACTGTCCAAAAAACCGGTTTCTTTTGATTATGAAGAAGAGCGGAAGTACGTGGAAAAGACATTTGCTTCGTTTGACATGAAATTAGAACCGCAGCACACGGTCATCATTAAATACGATGAAAAGAAAAAAGAAGCGAATATTTTTTCTGCGATGAAAACTGTCACAAAAGATTTGCAGAGCGAAAAAGTGGTAGAAAATGTGACTCGCCAAGTGTCGGTGTACAGGAAAGAAGAGAGCGGCTGGAAACAGATCTCCACTTTCGCAATGCAATAAGGTGTAAAAACTATCGGAATATTTGGTATAATGAATGGAATACATAGAGGAGGCGGAAATATGACTGAAAAGCAAATGAATGTAGAAAGCTTTAATCTTGATCACACGAAGGTAAAAGCGCCGTATATTCGCTTGGCCGGCAAAAAGGAAGGACGAAACGGAGATCAAATTTTAAAATACGATATTCGTTTCTCTCAGCCGAATAAAGAGCATATGGAGATGCCTGCTCTGCATTCATTAGAACATATGATGGCAGAATTCAGCCGCAATCACTCGGAACATATTGTCGATATTAGTCCAATGGGGTGCCAGACGGGTTACTATTTGGCGGTCATCAATCATGACGATTACGACGATGTTTTGCGGATCGTGGAGAATACGCTAAAAGACGTACTTGAGGCGACGGAAGTTCCTGCCTGCAATGAAGTACAATGCGGCTGGGCAGCGAGCCACAGCTTAGAGGGCGCACAGGAATTAGCCCGTTACATGCTGTCGAAGCGCGACGAGTGGACGGAAGTATTTTGATATAGGCAAAGCCCCCGGTTGCTCTTAGTTGAGTGATCGGGGGCTTTTTGTTTGGATGAAACTGTTGCTCGGCTGCCGCTGAATAGTTAAAAGAATTGAACTGAATAACAAGACAATACCGAGTCCTTGCCAAGCGGTGAGGACGTCTCGGAAAAATAAGACACCAATCGCGATCCCCACCACTGGCTCAATCGTTGCAAGCATCGCCGCTTTGCTGGATTCCATTCCTTTTAATCCGGCGGTGTATAAAAGATAGGCAAATATGGTCGAAATCAATGCCAGTCCGGCCGCGTTAATGATCACTTGCGGTTTGATAAATAAGTCAGCTTTTTCCCATAAGGCGCTCGTCGGCAGGACAAATAGTGTACCGAGCAGCATCGAATACGCCGTAATCGTAAGCGAATGATAGCGGTGGCCGATAAATTTTGAAAAAATCGTGTAGAGTGAGTAAAAAAATCCCGAGGCTAGTCCCGTCAAGACCGTCAGCAGGGTGATCGCTGTCTCCGCACTTGGCAGCAGTCCCACCGTGAAGGCACAGCCCACAACCATGATAGCGAGAGCGGCCCATTTTTTAATCGTTAGAGCTTCTTTAAAAACGACTCTTGAAATCAATGTCACAAACACCGGCCCCGTGTAAAGCAGCACCACCGCAAGTGACAGATTCGCCTGTTCGATCACACTGAAAAAACAGTAATTAAAAAACGCAATGCTGATGATGCCCGTGCCAATAAAATAAGGAATATCACGCAGGCGAACCTTTAGCAGCTGCGGGCGAAAAATGAGCAAAAAACTGAATAAAATGAGTGCAGAAACGAAGACACGGATGCCCACCACTTGCCACGGCGTAAACGACCACTTATATAAATAATTGACAAATACCCCGATTACACCCCAGCAGGCCGCCCCGAGGATTACAGATAGATAGGACAAACGTTCAGACACAATGACTCCCTCCATTCATGATAAGTATACAATAGGTTGGCGGGTAGAGGGTTTGTATCTTAAGAGATTGGTTTATTTAACCAATCTTGTTTTTTGAATGAATGGGTTTTGCAGGGAAGTATGGATGCGCATAAAACCGTGGAGGAATGATTTCTGGGCGATCAAAGCACAAACACAGGTGATTTTTTGACTCGAATGTTTAGCCTTGAAAGGATTTTCCTGTCATGCAACCGAAAAAATAGCGCATCCTACTAATAAAGGAGGGATGTACAGATGGCAAAGCGTAAAGCAGAGCGTAATGCAGCAGAGAAATACAGCAAAACGCCAAAGGAAAATATTCAGGATACAGAATTTTCCGCTGAGTTTGCGAATGGGGAAGATGCAGCAAAGGGTGCAAACCGCAATTCTAAGCAAGGACGTAAGGGCAGAGCGTAAAGAAGCTAATGGCCCATGCCGTGCGAGTTTATCATGAATTTACCATTTAAATGCAGTCAAGCTCTATGGGGCATTGGGTTAAAGGTGGTATTCTAAACTAAAGGCTATTTTCCACTTAAAAAGCAGGTGGAAAATGGCCTTTTTTCTTTTGTTTCAGGATTTTTCGGGTTCGTTTGTACTTTGCTGTAAAAATAGCAGCGCCTCCTTAAATTTGCATTTTAAGCAGACCCCGCGGTGAGGCTGTTTTATATCCAAGTCTATGTTGAATCCTTGAATGTAAAGAAACCTCTAGGAATGAAAAGAACTGGCCCTGAGTGTAAAGAAACCGCTCCAAATGTATACAACCACTCACTCACTGAAAAGAACCAGTTACTCATTGAAAACAAAAGCGTGAATGAAAAGAAGTGGTGCCTGAGCGAAAACAAAGTGGGAGCGAATGAAAAGAACTACACACGAAGTGAAAAGAACACTCGGTGAGTGAAAACAAATGAGGTGTGAATGTAAATAAAATACTCTATGAAAAGAACTGAACCCTGAATGAAAAGAAACCTCTGTGAAAGAAAAGAAATTATGCCGGAGCGAAAACAAAGTGGGAGCGAATGAAAAGAATCTCCAACCAGTGAAAAGAACCAGTTACTCATTAAAAACAAACCCTCATATAAAAACTCCCAAGCCGCGTGCACTCGCGGCTTGGGGGTTCACTCACATTCTTATTTAATTAAATAAACAATCGACTCATACGGACGAAGTGTCAGCTGAGCGAAGTCTGTTGGGGAATCGCTGTAGTTAGATAACAGCACTTCGCCTGTTGATTTCGCCGCCGCGCCTTCAGGCAGCTCAAACGTCGTTTCTTTCTCATAAAAGTTGTTTACGACCAAAAGCTGTTCGCCGTTTTCGCCGTGGCGCATGTAAGCGAAGATATCCGGATGGTCAGCAAGCAGCAATTCGAAGCGGCCAGTCGTAATGATGTCATATTCTTTGCGTAGGCGGATCAGTGCTTGATAGTGATAAAACAGGGAATCTTTATCCGCTAGCGCAGCTTCGGCATTAATCTCTGTATAATTCTTCGCCGGATAAATCCACGGTGTGCCAGTCGTAAAGCCGGCGTTTTCTTCGCTGTTCCACTGAACAGGCGTCCGGGAATTGTCGCGTGATTTATGACGCAGAATCTCCAGTACTTCGTCTTCTGATTTCCCTTGCTCTAATAAAATATTGTACATATTCAAGGACTCTACATCGCGGTACTCATCAATCGATGTAAATTTCGGGTTCGTCATGCCGAATTCTTCGCCTTGGTAAATGTAAGGTGTGCCTTGCATCATATGGATCAATGTCGCAAGCATTTTGCCGGACTCCCGATGGTACTCGCCGTCATTTCCGTAGCGGGAGACGACGCGCGGCTGATCGTGGTTGCACCAGAACAGGGCATTCCAGCCGCCGCCTTTGTTCATTTCCACTTGCCACGTGGATAAAATATCCTTCAGCTTCTGAAAATCCACGTCGGCAAGCGCCCATTTTTCACCGTTTGGGTAATCAACCTTTAGATGGTGGAAGTTGAACGTCATGCTTAATTCTTCGCGTTCAGGATTCGAATATTTGATACAGTGGTCAATTGTCGTAGAAGACATTTCCCCGACCGTCAGCATGTCATATTTTGAAAACACTTCCTGATTCATTTCATGGATGTACTCATGCACTTTCGGACCGTCTGTGTAAAAGCGGCGGCCGTCGCCATCACCGGTTTCATCTGGAAACTCCTGATTTTTCGAAATTAAGTTAATCACGTCTAAACGGAAGCCATCGATGCCTTTTTCCGCCCAGAAGCGAATCATTTCATAGACTTTTTCGCGAACGGTTTCGTTTTTCCAGTTCAAATCAGCTTGTGTGACGTCAAACAGGTGAAGATAGTATTGGCCGGTCTCAGGGTCAAGCTGCCAGGCATTGCCGCCGAATTTGGACTCCCAGTTAGTTGGCGCTCCACCATTTTTGCCGTCCTTCCAAATATAAAAATCACGGTATGGATTGTCTTTTGACTTGCGCGATTCGATGAACCACTCATGCTCGGTTGACGTATGGTTCACGACAATATCCATAATAATTTTGATGCCGCGGTCATGCGCTTCATTTAATAATTTTTCAAACTCTTCCATCGTTCCGTACTCTTCATGTAGCGAATAGTAATCGCTAATGTCATAGCCGTTGTCGTTTTGTGGGGATTTATAAATCGGCGTCAGCCAGATGACATCGATGCCGAGCTCTTTTAAATAATCTAACTTCTCAGTAATGCCGTTAATGTCCCCGACGCCATTTCCCGTCGTGTCGTTAAAGCTCTTCGGATAAATTTGATAGACGACAGATTTTTTCCACCATGGTTGTTTCATGTATAGCCCTCCTAAAAAAGAAGGGTGACACTGTAGAGGTCACCCTGGTTGATTTATTTGTTTCGTTTATGTGTAATTAATCCCCAGGCAAATGTCAGAGCGAATGGAACGACAATAACGATCGCCATGCCAAGTCCGAAAATGCCCCAGAATTCACGTTTGATGGAAAGAATGCCCGGCACACCACCGACTCCAATAGAGGAAGCAAGCACAGTGTTTGCGGCTAAAATTAATCCGGCAATCGCTGAACCAATTAAAGCGGCGATAAACGGATAGCGGTAGCGGAGGTTGACCCCGAACAGGGCAGGCTCCGTAATACCAAGCCAAGCAGAAATACCTGATGCACTGGCTAGTCCGCGCAGTTTTTCATTATCACGGTGAATAACAAATGTCAGAGCGAACATCGCGAAGGCAGATGCACCTTGTGCAATATTTGATAGAGCGAGAATTGGCCACAAGAACGTTCCGTTTAACGAGCTTCCGATCAGCTGCAGATCCACCGGCAAGAACGTGTGATGCATACCTGTAATAACAAGCACCGCGTAGAAGCCGCCGTAGATCAAGCCGCCTAACCAGCCGAAGTTTTCAAAGATCCAAATGACGCCATCTGTAATTAAATTACCTAGTGCGAACGTTAATGGTCCAATAGCGATAAATGCTAAGAAGCCGGTTACAAGCAATGTCACAGGCGCCACAACTAACAATTTGATGGAATCAGGCACTTTACGGTTTAAGAACTGCTCTATTTTCGCCAAAATATAAGAAGCAAATAATACAGGAAGCACTTGGCCTTGGTAACCAATCGATTCAACCGTTAAGCCGAATAAATTCCAAGTCGGCACTTCACCAGCAAGTTTGGCATCCGGGTATGCGTAGGCACTTAATAGATCCGGGTGAACGAGAATCAGTCCAAGCACAATCCCAAGGAGCGGACTGCCGCCGAACCGCTGAACGGCTGACCATCCAATTAATGCAGGAAGGAAGATAAAGGCGGTGTTCGCAATCAGGTTAATGACTTTCGCTAAATCTGCCCATTGCGGGTACACATCAATTAACGATTTCCCTTCATAAAAAATATCAGGACCAGCTAAAATATTATTTAATCCAAGAAGTAAACCAGCTGTAACGATGGCAGGTAAAATCGGGATAAAAATATCAGCTAAAGTTTTCACCGCTTTTTGCAGCGGATTCAGCTTTTCACTGGCCGCATTCTTTACATCTTCCTTCGATGCTTCTTGAATGCCGGTTTCATCGGCTAAAATCCGGTAAGCCTTGTCCACCATGCCTTGTCCGATCACGATTTGGTACTGGCCGTTTGTTGAGAAGGATCCCTTCACAATATCCACTGCTTCGAGCTTCTCTGTATCCACTAAGCTTTCATCGTTTAAAACTAACCGAAGACGCGTCACGCAATGGGTGGCTGTATGAATATTCTCTTTGCCGCCGATTGCATCGATAATCTGCAAAACCGACTCTTTTGTCACACTCATGGTCGTTCCCTCCTAGTCGTTTAATCTATACATTTAAATTTGCCCCAAAAAGGTGTGAAAGAAACAGAAAGATGAAATCCTGTTAAAATAGTTGTATATACAGGATCTAAGTTAATTTTATTCCTGTATATACAAGAAGTCAATCAATAAGTGAACCGCTTTCATTTTTTTGTCACAACTCATGAAAAAAGTCGATTATTCGGTACTTTTTGTTTTTCAGCTAAAAATAGTGCAAAAGGAAAGTCTTTCTTATAAAATAAGGGGAGTATCTTTTAACAGAAAAAAATGTTCAGATTCAGGCTGAATAATAAAGGCAGGTAAAAATATGAAAACGGCAATTGTAACGGATAGTACAGCCTATCTTCCGAAAGAATTGCGCGACCAGTTAAACATACATATGATCCCGCTCAGCGTCGTATTTGGCGAAGAAATTTTCCGTGAAGAGCTGGATATTACAGAAGAAGCTTTTTATGAAAAGGTCAGAACAGAAGAAAAGCTTCCAACAACTTCGCAGCCGCCGATCGGGGAATTCGTCAAGCTCTATGAGGAACTTTCGAAGGAATATGATGCGGTGGTTGGGGTTTACTTATCAAGCGGCATCAGCGGAACCTTTCAAACGTCACAGTCAGCTGCTGAATTAGTAGAAGGATTGGACGTCCGTTCCTTTGACTCGGAATTAAGCTGCGGACCGCAGGCGTTCTATGTGCTGAGAGCGGCGGAACTGGCGAATGAAGGCAAGGGTCCGGATGAGATTATGGCTGAGCTAACTGACATGCAACCGTCTGTCAGAGCGTACTTTATGGTGGACGACTTGAACCATTTAAAACGCGGTGGACGCTTAAGCGGTGCGCAGGCGTTAATTGGCGGCTTGCTGCAAGTTAAGCCAATTCTCCATTTCTCTGAGAAAAAAATCGTTCCATTTGAAAAAATCCGCACAAGCAAGAAAGCGTTGAAGCGCGTAGAGGATTTATTCGCTGAAGAGTATCAAAAAGGGGAGCCCTTGGATGCAACGGTGATCCATGGAAATCGCGAAGTAGAAGGGCAAGCATGGATGGAGAAACTTCAAGCGCAGTTTCCTGAGGCGAATTTCCGCTTAACGTACTTCGGTCCAGTGGTCGGCACCCACTTAGGGGAAGGGTCGTTCGGATTAGGCTGGAGCAAAAAACGCATTAAATAATAATAATTGAAGGCAGAACATCACCCATGTTCTGTCTTTTTATATGGTAAAATGAGACAGAAAGGATGTGTATAATTTGATAGATTCTTCTTACTTCAGCGGACGTGACCTGCTCCGCGACTCCTTGTCGTTTTCTCCAGATTCTCCTCATTTAACATTTCACCCTGGCATCACATTTACTCACCAAAAACCGCGCTGCGAACGATGCGGCAATCAACAGGTTCATTTATTTGCTTCATTTCCATGTTCACGCTGTCAAAAAGAATGCCTCTATTGCCGAAATTGTATTATGATGGGGCGAGTTGCGGAATGCTCTGAGCTTGTACGCTGGACGGGGCCTATACCTGATCATCCTGTGAGCGCAGGTGAGCTTCATTGGAAAGGCCAGTTATCAGATGGTCAGCAAGCGGCTTCAGATGCGGTGGTTTTAGCGATTGAAAGTCAAAATGAGCTGCTAGTTTGGGCGGTCTGCGGTGCCGGGAAAACTGAGGTGTTGTTCCATGGAATAGCCGCTGCGCTAAAAGCCAATCAGCGCGTCTGCCTCGCTACTCCAAGAACCGATGTTGTCTTAGAACTAGCACCCCGTCTTCAAGAAGTTTTTCCCCATCTCGAAGTCGCTGCTTTGTATGGCGGCAGTCCCGACCGCGACAAATACAGTCCACTTGTTATTACTACTACCCATCAATTGTTCCGCTATCACCAAGCCTTCGACGTCATGGTTGTCGATGAAGTCGATGCCTTCCCTTACACGCTTGATCCTACACTCCACTATGCTGTTAAAAAATCTCGAAAACCGTCATCTGCTCTCATCTATTTAACCGCGACCCCAAGCTTGGAGTGGCAAGAGGAATGCCAGTCGGGGAAAAGAAATGTTGTCACGATTCCCGCGAGATTCCACCGCCATCCGCTTCCTGTTCCTGAAATGCAGTGGATTGGCCGCTGGAAGAAAGCGATTGATAAAGGCAAGCTGCCGGCGGTTTTGGAAAAATGGGTGAGTGAGCGACTTGCGATTAAAAAGCCGGTTCTCGTCTTTTTCCCGCACATTGAAACGATGGAAAAAGCGTTGCCGATCTTCCAAACACTCGACCCCCGAATTCAATCCGTTCATTCAGAAGACCCCGACAGGAAAGAAAAAGTCAATCAAATGAGGAAACAGGAGATGCCTTTGTTGCTGACGACCACGATTTTAGAACGAGGAGTGACAATTACGAATGTCGATGTGGCGGTTGTTGGAGCGGAAGACGACACGTTTACAGAAAGTGCGCTCGTGCAAATTTCCGGAAGGGCAGGGAGAAAAGCGGACTTTCCGGACGGAAACATTACCTTTTTTCACTTTGGCCGCACGAATGCGATGCTACAGGCGATTTCACATATTGAACGGATGAACAAGCAAGGCCGGGAGCGGAGGCTGATTGACGGATGAGCCATTGTTTATATTGTGGAAATGAACAGACGGGATCGATGAATTGGAGAAGGTTTTTGCTGGCAGAGGAAGAGCCGCTTTTATGTGCCGATTGTCTAAAAGGGTTTGAGCGAATTGAAGGCACACGCTGCCAGATCTGCTCACGCTCACTAGATGGGTTACCGGATGCCTATGTCGCAGGGGATTGCTGTCGGGATTGTGCCGAGTGGGAAAAAGACCCCGAATACAAAAGTGTGTTAAGCGGCAATCAGTCTATTTTCACCTACAATGGTCAGATGAAAGAATTCATCGCCCAATTAAAATATCGAGGGGACTACGTTCTCGCCCACTGTTTTGCAGATGAGATTCGCCGGGCGATCAAAACAGAAGATTATGACCTGCTTACTGTCATTCCGCTAAGCAAAGAGCGAGAGTGGGAGCGGGGCTTTAATCAGGCAAAGGCACTCGTGGTGTGTGCTGGATTAGAGGTAACAGATACACTCAAGCGGCTGCATACAGAAAAACAGTCGAAGAAAACCCGGACCGAGCGTATTCATCTTCCGGAAGTATTTCTCCCAGCCGATCAACTTGCTGTTCAGGGTAAAAAAATCCTGATTATAGACGATATATACACGACGGGCTCCACCATTCGCCACGCGGCACTTGTGCTGAAGCAGGCGGGAGCTGCCAGTGTGAGATCGTTTACACTGTCTCGAGGATGAAAAAAGAGCCAGCTATTGCACTTAGTCTATAAGACTCATAAAATAAGAATACGATGAATTTTTTGGGGGAATGAAAATGGAACAGGTAGTCAATTGTCCGCGCTGCGGAGACCTGTATATGAAAAACGCGTTTCGCGATGTGTGTTCAAAATGTTCTAAGGAAGAAGAAATCATGTACGAAACAGTGTACAAATTTTTAAAGCAGCGAGAAAACCGGGCTGCGACAATTGAACGAGTCGTGGAAGTGACAGGTGTTGATGAAACATTGATTCATAAATGGATGAAAAAAGGCCGCCTTCATGCGACACATTTTCCGAACATGGGTTATCCGTGCGATAACTGCGGTGCGATTATTAATAAAGGCAAGCTGTGTACGCCATGCGTTGACCAAATCGAGCGTGATCTAAAGAGAATTCAACAAGAAGAAGAATTTGAACGCAAGAAAAAATTAAATGATCAAGCAACTTACCACGCATATAATAAAGATAAGTAATTTATTTGGCTGTCCTATGGGCAGTCCTTTTGTTTTATAAAGAACATATGGGTAAAATAAGAAAAATAACCTATCAATTGAAGCTAAAACTTTTCGGTATCACACCGATATAATGAATATACTAATAAGAAAACGGGCGAACGAAAGCGAGGGATATCCAATGAAAATTAATCATGTAGGCGTATCCGGAATCAATCCGTACCAAAAGCAATTAAACAAAGTGAACGGACCGAAAAAACCATCCGGAGCGCAAGCCGACAAGCTGGAGATCTCTTCAGCAGCGAAGGAAATGCAGGGAGCATCAAAAATTCTTAAAGAGCGTCAGGACAAAATTCAAAGCTTGAAGCAGCAAGTTTCAAGCGGAGAATATAAGCCGAACCCTGAAGGAATTGCCAAGGGGATTGTGGATTTTTACCGCGGAAAGTAATGGAGGCGGCTCACTTGCCGCTTGCAGAAAGCAGAGGGATTCAGCATGGCCCAACATCAACTGATGACGGTACTCGATAAAATGTACCGTCTGCACCAGCTTTTATTGGAGCTGGCTGAAAAGAAAACAGAGATTATTAAAGCAAACGACATGAACGGACTCGATCAGATGCTCAAGGACGAGCAAAAATATGTCGCGGCGATTCAGACAATGGAGCGTGAGCGGCAGAAGGTAACAGCCGAATGGACAGGAAGAGCGGAGACAACGCTATCTGAATGCATCAATCAGACAAGCGGAGAAGTGCGAGAGAAGCTTGAAGGGTTGCGAAACCAGTTAATGGACATCACAGCCGAACTGAAAGAACGCAACGACCTCAACCAAAAACTCGTCTACCAATCCCTGCAATTCGTCAACATCAGCATGAACATGCTCCAGCCGCAGCCTGAACAGCCAACCTACGGCAACCCGGCGAAGCAATCAGCAAGACCTGCGAAGCGGTCAATGTTTGATAAAGGGGTTTAACCTCATAAAAAGCAGAAACCTGGGGTCTGACCCCCTAAAAAGCAACACCATCATTATTAACAAATAAAGCTAGGGGTCTGACCCCTTCTTTTAAAGAAGCGAGGAGAATACAATGGCTTCAACCTTTCACGGTTTAGAAACCGCCAAGCGCGGCATGTACACACAGCAAAGCGCCCTCTATACAACGGGTCACAATATCGCCAACGCTAACACGCCAGGCTTTTCTCGCCAGCGTGTCAACTTTGTGCAAACCGAACCGTATCCGGCAGCGGCTATGAACCGACCGCAGATTCCAGGACAAATGGGGACTGGGGTTGAGGCTGGTTCGGTGCAGCGGGTGAGAGAGAGTTTCCTTGATGTACAGTATCAGGGGGAAAACAACAAAATGGGTTATTGGCAATCACGAGCAGAGGCTCTTAATAAAATGGAAGATATTATGAATGAGCCAAGTGACAGTGGACTTGCGAAGGTCATGGGACAATTTTGGCAATCTCTTCAAGACTTAAGTGTGAATCCTGAAAATGAAGGAGCAAGGACAGTTGTTCTTCAACGAGGACAGGCTGTTGCAGATACCTTCCACTATATGCACGATTCGATCTCAGCAATCAGGGACGATATTGGTAATGAAATAAGTGTCACTGTTAAAGAAGTTAATTCACTATTAGAACAAATCAGCAAGCTAAATAAACAAATCGGTGAAATTGAACCTCATGGTTATTTACCTAACGACTTATACGATGAGCGTGACCGTTTAGTAGATCAATTATCGCAGCATATTAACATTAAAGTAGATAAAGTACCATCTGGCGGGAACGCTCTTAAAATTGCAGAAGGCCAATATGTAATATCAATGTTTCATGCGGACGGAATTACACCCACTGAAATAGTGAATAGTGCAAATTTCAATAAAGTTGGTCTACAGTCGGATCCTGTTGCAGCTGATAGTGAGGGCGATGGAGTTGTTGATAAACCTAACGATCCTATCACGCATTTTACTGTGAACGGTGAGGAAATAACTGTAAATAATTTTTCCCAAGGAAGATTAAGAGGGTTGGCAGAATCCTACGGGTACAAAGACAATGCAAATAACACTAAAGGAATCTATCCGCAAATGCTTGATGACCTTGATAAGATGGCCTATTCGTTTGGATCTATTTTTAATGAGGTTCATAGCCTTGGATATGGTATGGAACAAGATCAACCTCAATCAAAGCCGTTTTTTGATGGAATTGCTGATTCAAAAGCTAATTATAAGGATGCGGCTAAAACCATTCAATTAGGCTCGCTTACTTCGGAGGAAGTTGCGGCTTCTGTGATAGGGATGAATGATGGGAATGGTACGAATGCTATTAACCTTGCAAACATCCAAGGTTTTATCTTGACTAATTCAACCCAAAAACTAGAAGGTATTGCAGGTTCTATTGATCTTACTCAATTGAGTGCTATTAATAACGGGACTATTAAGTCGTTCTATGAAGGGATCATCGGCCGTTTGGGTGTTGATGCACAGCAAGCCACACGTCTGGGGAAAAATAGCGAAGTTCTTCGTCAATCTGTTGAGACAAATAGACAATCAATAAGTTCTGTATCTTTAGATGAAGAAATGACAAATATGATTAAGTTCCAACATGCCTATAACGCGGCAGCGCGAAACATTACAGTAGTAGATGAAATGTTAGATAAAATAATCAACGGTATGGGAACCGGTGGACGATAAGGCAGGTGAATATTAAATGAGAATTACTCAATCCATGCTTTCAAATAATATGCTCCGCAATTTAAGCAGCAGCTATGATCGTATGGGGCAATACCAAGATCAGCTGGCAACAGGTAAGAAGATTAACCGACCTTCTGACGATCCAGTCATAGCAATGAAGGGGGTTTCGTATCGTACGAATCTAATGGAGGTTGAGCAGTTTAAAAGAAATTTTGGCGAGGCGTATAACTGGGTTGAAAATACCGACTCGGCTTTGGATAAGGCAACTGAAGCATTACAGCGTATGAGAGAGTTAGTTGTTCAAGCGAGTAATGACACGTATGAAGACTCTCAGAGAGAATCAGTCATGCAAGAAGTAAGACAATTAAAAGAGCACTTGGTTGAAATCTCTAATTCGAAATTTGGCGAGAAATTTATCTTTAATGGAACAGACACTTTGAATAAACCTGTTGATCTTAACGCAGTCAAGCCAGTGTCAGATAACATCAATCCTGTGAAAATTGAATTGTCTAAAGGAATTTATGTTCAGGTAAATGTTAATCCAAAAGAGATTTTCTCTTTTGAAAAGGATCCAACAGACCCAACAGATATCTCTAAACAATCTGGCTTATTTGGTGATATTAATAGACTTGAGGATGCACTAATGAATGGAGCAGGTAAAGAGATTACCGAATTTCTAGATACTATGGATAGTCATATCAAAAATGTAACCAATGCGAGAGCAGAACTTGGTGCTCGCATCAATCGAATAGAGTTAATGGAAGAGCGTGTCGGTCAACAAGAAGTAGTGGCAACAAGGGTACTATCCGACAACGAAGATGCTGACATCGAACGTGTAATCACAGACTTAAAAACTCAAGAAAGCGTGCACCGGGCTGCCCTCGGCGTAGGTTCACGTATCATACAACCAACATTAATGGACTTTTTACGATAAGCTATTCCTAGAGGATAGCTTTTTTTATGGGGTGATAAACATGGAGATGGCGCAGATAAGGCTGGAATCTCGAAATGCAAGAATTAAAATAGACACTCAAAAGCCAGTCCAATCAATAGAGCAGCCGCAAGCGGAGTTAGACCTGCAGCAGCCGCCTGCAGAAATGACAATTGAGCGAACGCCATATAAGTTGACGATTGACCAGACAAAAGCAAGGGAAGATGTCGACTTGAAATCTGTTTTTAAACGTACAGAGGAAGCAGCACAGTTAGGTTATCAAGATTTGCTAGATGGTATTTCAAGGAGTTCCCAAGATGGCGACGAACTTATGATGATTGAAAATGGCGGAGATGCGATCTCAGCACAAGCCAAACGCAACAGTGAAGATCCAATGTATGAGTTTAACATTGGATGGATTCCATCACATCATAGTGTGAAAATCGAATTTACACCAGGAAAAGTAGATATCGATGTGAAAATGAATAAAGCAATTAACAATACGAAACCAAAGAAAGCAGTTCATGACTACCAGCCAGGGAAAGTCAATATTTCACTACAACAATATCATTCTTTAACGATCGATTTTGCAAATTTGAAATATAAAGGGATCAATTTTGAACAGGAAATATAAAAAGCTGGTTAAGTAAATATTAAGAAAAGGAATGTAGCCTATGAACATTCAGACAAAGTATCATGGAGAAAGAATAATTGAAAAAGCTCATATTTGGCATTTTGCAACGGGTATTCCAGGATTTAAGGATGAAAATCAATTTATCATCTTACAGCTAGAGGAAAACAGCGTTTTTTATGTTTTGCAATCAATAAAAACAAGTAGTCTTGGCTTTATTATTGTCAATCCATTTATTTATTTTAAAAATTATGATTTTCAACTAGAAGAAAATATTCTTGAACAACTTGAAATCGAGAAAGAAGAGGACGTTCAAGTATACACAATACTCACTGTTAAAGACCCATTTCAGCAAACAACCGTTAACCTTCAAGCACCTATCATCGTTAATACTAAGAATAACCAAGCAAAGCAAGTGATCTTAAACAATACTGATTACCAAACGAGACACTTATTATTTCCATCTGCAGAAGAAATAAAGGGGTGAGACAATGCTAGTCTTAACAAGAAAAGCAGGCGAAGCGATTCGAATTGGTGATGATATCGAAATTAAGATAATCAGTACTAAAGGTGATCAGATTAAGATCGGTATTGACGCACCAAAGCATGTGGAAATTCATCGGAAAGAAGTTTATTTAACGATCCAAGAAGAGAACCAATCTGCATCGGTGGGGGTTGAAGATGTATTTGGTTTGTTGACAGGAAATAAAGATCAATAAGAACAACGAGGCATGGAGCTGAAAAAGCTTCATGCTTTTTTTAGTTCCATTTCAATTCACATTTTTGCCAAATACATAAAAGAAATAAAAAAAGTTTATAAAAACTATTAAACAGTTTCCTCAACCTCCGATAATAATAGTGTAGCAAGGAATAATAAGGCGGCCGACTTAGAAGGCCTTGCAAAACTATTCGTTCACAAGGATGTGAACGACACATTCAAGGAGGAAATTAAAATGAGAATTAATCATAATATCGCAGCTCTTAATACGCACCGTCAATTGAACAGTGCATCAGGTGCTCAATCAAAATCTATGGAGAAATTATCTTCAGGTCAACGTATCAACCGTGCTGGAGATGACGCTGCAGGTCTAGCAATTTCTGAAAAAATGCGTGGACAAATTCGCGGTCTTGAAATGGGCGCGAAAAACGCTCAAGACGGTATCTCTCTAATTCAAACAGCTGAAGGCGCATTAAATGAAACGCACGACATCCTTCAACGTATGCGTGAACTAGCAGTTCAATCTTCAAATGATACAAACACTGACACTGACCGTAAAGAGCTTCAAAAAGAAGTAGATCAGTTAATTGAAGAAATTGATCGTATCGCTAACACAACTGAGTTTAACACTAAGAAGTTGTTGAATGGTGAGTTAAATGGTGTGAGAGAAGCAGACCAATCTGCTGAGTTTAATGAAGTATCTAGCAGTGCTGCATTTAGTGGTATTGCTGGCATTACAACTATTACTGAAGATAACACATACAATGTGAAAATTACTGATCTATCAGGTGGGACGTTTACGGTTGAATATACTGATGCTAGCGGTGTAACAGGAACCGTAGAGGTTGCATCAGGAGGAACGGCTACTATTGGTTCTGCAGCAATCGACTTTGGTACATTAAGCACGGGCTCAATTGGTGAGGAAGCTACATTTACTACTCGTGTAGCGGTTTCTCAATTAGAAGATGACTCTTTAACATTCCAAATTGGTGCTAACTCTTCTCAAACAATGAGAGTGGGTATTGAGGATATGAGTGCATCTGCACTTAACGTAGACGGAATTGATGTTAGCAGTTCGTCAGCTGCCGAAGCTTCAATTTCTGCAATTAACAAAGCTATTGAAGATGTATCTGCTGAGCGTTCTAAACTAGGTGCTTTCCAAAACCGTTTAGAGCACACAATCAACAACTTAGGTACAGCTTCTGAAAACTTAACAGCTGCAGAATCTCGTATCCGTGATGTTGATATGGCGAAAGAAATGATGAATCAAACTAAAAACTCTATTCTTTCTCAAGCTGCTCAAGCTATGCTTGCTCAAGCAAATCAACAACCACAAGGGGTACTTCAGTTACTTCGTTAATTTCAATATAATAAAAAGGGCTGGCTAATTTTATTAGTCGGCCTTTTTTTACAAGGGAGAAATATATGGATACACAGTTATTTGAGTTGAAAAATTCGTTAAAACAATTAGTGCAAAACTTAATTGTTAGGATTCATAATGTTACCATTGATTTAGAAAACAATAATAATGAAAAACTGCTTTATTGGTTGGAGGATTTGTCCATGTTAACAGAAGCGATAATGGTTTTGTCGAAAAATAATATAATCGAGCTTGAACTGGATGTATTTAATGAAAAGGCTGAATTACTTCTTGATAAAGTAGAAGAAAAGGATTACTTATTTGTTAAAGACCTTCTTCAATATGAAATAAATCCCTTGCTTCAATATTTGGATGGATGTTTGACTAATGACTAAAAAACTTAGTATTTGCATGATTGTCAAAGATGAGGAAAAAAATCTGAAAAGATGTTTAGATAGCTTACAAATATTATTAGAAAAAAGTTTTATTGAACTTATTATTGTTGATACAGGCTCAAGAGATAATACAGTAGAAATTGCGAAAAAATATACTAACAGTGTATTTTTCCATGAATGGAATGGTAATTTTTCTGATATGAGAAATATCTCTATCTCTTATGCCAAAGGTGAATGGATTTTTATTATTGATGCCGATGAGGAATTAGAAACTCCAAATTTATTATTTGAATTGATCTTTAGTAAAAAGATTAATGATTTTAAAACCGTAAGAATTCAAGAAAAAAACCTGCTCTCTATAAAAAGAAATAAATATGTATATCATACACAAGAAAGATTATTTAAAAATGACGGTGAATTTCATTATGAAGGAACCATTCATAATCAACCTAGATATCAGCATCCAGTATTAACTGTAAAAGATATCTGGTTGATGCATTATGGTTATATAAATGAAGATAAACAGTTAATGGAAAAGAAATTTGAGCGTACGGCAACTATGCTCAAAAAAGAGTTAGAAAAGAATCCTGAGCAAGTTTACTATAGGTTTCAATTAGCCAGATCTTATATGATGCATGGTGAAGGGGATATTGCTTTAGAGGAAATTAGTAAGGCATATGATTCCATGAAAAAACAAGACAAACGCTTGATACCACATCGTTATTATGTGTTTGGGGAATATGCGCGTATGGCTCTAAACAAAAGTAATTACAAAAAAACCATTGAAGTATGTCTAGAGGGTCTGACACATACCAAACAATATATTGATTTATATTATTATATGGCACATTCCTATTTTTCATTATTAGAATATGAAAAGGGAATTGAGACCGTAAGAAAATATATAGAATATTATATTAAATATAATGATGGCACGTTAGATCTATCTAACTTCACAGCTGTTGAAATGTATACAGTCGACAAAGCTGCATATGAACGGACTTTAGAGAGAGTGATTTCTTTAATTTATCAAGAAACAGAATTAAGTAATCATCTAAAATATTTTGGAGATTTATTACATGATCTTGAGAATGAAAGGTTAAAAGCAAAATTATTAACTAAATTCTTTTTAATAGAAAATAATTATGATGATTTGATTGAATTATATTTATCAATTGATGAGAAAAATCGGTATGGATTTATACATTATTTAGAAAATTTACTAAAGAAGTTTACTGGTGATCGGGAGCAAGTTCTAAAAAAATTGTCTGCTCTTAATGATGATTATGGCTTAGTTAATCATATTCGTATAACTAATAGTAACTATAGTAAATTACTAACAGAACTATTAAAACAGGATCTGATGAAATTTCCAGATAAAATAATTGTCGAAATTGCATTATTGTGTATACAGTATAACTATTTAAATCGTTTATTTAAAAAAATTGATAGCGGGTCAATAAAGAAAATAGTTAAGGTGTTAATAGATGAAGAAAATAAAAAAGAACACTTTATAGAGAGCTTGAATAAGGACTTTAATTTTAATGATTTTCAGAATAATAGAATCTATATGGCGATAGCAAATGTAATTCTTTTATCAGAGGTTGAAGAAGACGCAACGGATTATAAAGATAGTGTAATAGAAATTTTTAATAAATATCTTATTAAAGGTCAAGAATATATTACTTACTTATATAATATTAACCATATCCGCTTAACATATACCACATTAATAAATAAGGAAGAGAAGTTTTTGGCTCTAATTTATTTGGCAAAAAAAGCGTTGAAAATCAATAAAATAGAGAGCCATAATAAATATATTTTAGAAGCGGCAGTTGAATATCCTTATCTATCTAGTTTATTGAGAGAATTAACCCGTAAAAACCTAAATGTAAATAATGTAAGGATGAATGATACTGATGAAAACTGAAGACCAGCAACAATTATTAAAACAAAAAATAGAAGGATTAATAAATAAAGGATTAATACAAGAAGCTACCGATATTTTAGAAAAATACGAAATTCTTATTAATAATGAGAAATGGCTTTTAGCAACTAAAGCTATTTTACATTTATTAAAAGGTGATCTGAATACAGCGGAGTTACTTTTAATTGACGGTTTATATAAATACCCTTTTAATGCTGATATTTTATTTAATCTTGCTTATTTATATGAATTAAAGAAAGAATATCAGAAAGCTTATGATTTTTACATGGATGCTCATTTTGCTTTAAATGATAAAGAGAAGGTTTCTGCTATAGAAGCTATTAAAAGAATAGAAACTATGTCACCAAAATTTGTAGAGAAACACAAGATAGCTGTGTTTGTTAAGCCCGGGTTAGACAATTTTATTGATGATATCATTCAAGGGTTGTCTGACGAATATAAAGTTAGAAAAATCCTTGTTAAATCTTATGATCAAATAGACCAGGGAATGGAATGGGCGGATACTTGTTGGTTTGAGTGGTGTGATGAACTGATTGTATATGGAAGCAAGCATAAATTAGCAAAAAAAAGAAAAATAATATGCAGGCTTCATAGATATGAAGTATTTACAAACTATCCAATTCAGGTTTGCTGGGAAAATGTTGATAAATTATTAATTGTTACAGATCATTTGAAGTTGTTATTACAAGATGTAATTCCCGACTTAGATCAAAGAGTGTCAATAGAAACATTTAAAAATGGTGTAGATATCAAAAAGTTCCCATTTGAGATTAGAAAAAAAGGATACAATATTGCTTTTATTGGTTACATCCACTTAAGAAAAAATCCTATTTTACTATTACAAACTATAAAAAAATTGGTAGATATGGATCCAAAATATAAACTTTATATTGCTGGGAAATTTCAAGAACCGCTCGCTGAATTATATTGGAACTATCAAGTAAATGAACTAAAATTAGCAAATAATATAATCTTCGATGGATGGCAAGATAATATTGAAGAGTGGTTGCAAGATAAGGAGTATATCATTTCAACCAGCATACATGAAAGCTTCGGATATGGAATTGCCGAAGCAATGGCTAGGGGTATAAAGCCGGTTATTCATAATTTCCCTTTTGCAAAAGAGATTTGGCCGGAACAACATTTATTTAATACAATTGAAGAAGCTGTAAAGACGATTATGAGCTCAGATTACAATTCACAAGAGTATAGAAAATACGTAGAAAACAATTTCACATTGGAAGAACAGTTAAAAAAACTGAAGTTTATTTTAAAAGAGATCAGTGATATAGAACCATCAAGTGTGAATAAAAGGGAAAATGAGGAGATGCTAATTCAAGAACTCAAAAGGATGATAAAGAGAAAAGTAGAGTTCAAAAGCATTGAAAATTTAACTTTATTTTTACCTACTTATAATCGGACAAAAATTGTCATTTCCGACATTGAAAAAGGACATAAATTAGGTAATCAAAAGAAAATAATAGTTGATGATTTTTCCGAGGAGTCAAACCAGGAAATATTAAAAAGTTTTTTTAGAAGTAATTCTATTAAAGGTATTTTCCATCAGCAGAATTATGGCGTGGCTAAAACGTTTCACACTGCGTTTAATAATATTGAGACAAAGCTCACTCAGTTTAGTGGGGATGATGATCTAATTTTCTGTTTTGATACTAATAGATTTATTGATTCGATAGAAAAGGTAGGAGTAGATTATTCGCTTGTAGTTCCAAGATATATAGTTAACTTAGACGAAAATGGTGATTTAAAAATATCTTACGACAGATCTAACTTTAATTATATTAATTCTCTAAGTCTTCTTAAACATTTTGCTATCACTGGTGAAATGTCTGCATTCATTGCAGGTACCGTTTGTTTGACGGAAATTATGAAAGAATCGGTTCCAGACCCGATTTTTAAAGTCTCTGAAGATTTTGTTGCCCTGGTAAGATATCTTTCTAAAAATCCGCAAAGAAAAATCAAGGTTTCAGACTCCTATGTTTACATTAGACGAGTATCTAAAAATACATTAAGTGGTACACAGAATATAGAAAAATTATTACTACATATATTATCACTCATGATATCTGGGTATTATTGTTTATCTATGGAGCTTATTGGAAAAGAAGAATTTTTGGATGCAATTCGCAAAAGATGTTCCCTTTTAAATACAATTTATAGTTTTGGAAATAAATTTACTCACACTATCTTTGGTTACTTACTCAAAACTATAGATCTAGATCAATTTATACAACTATTAAATAGTAATTATAATTTGGAGATTTTAAAGGATGAAATTCCAATGGAAATTTGTAAACTGCCTTATCTTTTACAAAAATAGCCTAGAGGGGCAATGTGTATATGGTGAAAAAATATCTTAAAGTTGGATTGATTGGGGTCGGAAATATGGGCCGAAACCATTTAAGAGTATTATGTACTCTTAAATCAGTTGAAGTGATTTTTGCTTATGATGTAGCTGACAAAAGCACAAAAGAAATTACCGAAAATTATGGAGTTCGTTTATCTACAAACTTATTAGATGATTTAAAGTTGATTGATGCCCTTGTGATTGCAACTCCAACAAATACACATTATGATTATGTTAAACTAGCTAGTAATTATGTGAATTATATATTTGTAGAAAAACCTTTGACAGATAGTATTGAAAACACCTTAGAGTTAGAAGAATTGAAATTTAGAAAAAACTTATTTATACAAGTCGGCTTTATTGAACGTTTTAATCCAGTAATACAGGAATTAAAGAAGATATTAGATTCAAGTGAAAATGTTATTAACATTGATTTTACAAGGACAAATCGATTAAGTAAAAGAATAACTGATGTAGACGTAGTTGTAGATTTAATGATTCATGATATAGATATTGCACTTTTATTAAACGGTAAGGTAAAAGAAATTTCTGCTTATGGCGCTGTTGATGGTAACATGATTGGATTTGCTAGTGCGTTATTGAAACATGAAAATGGTGTGTTCTCAAGATTGACTGCAAGTAGGGTTACTGAGAAGCGAATAAGGCAAATTGCAGCAACATGTAGCGACATGTATGTCGATTGTGATTTGACTAAAAAAGAAGTATGTATAAACAAACAAACTTTTGAGCAATCGTATAAATATATATCTTTAACATCACTCGAAGAAAAAGTGTATGTTTCTCCTCAAGAGGCATTGCTTAGCGAATTAATGTCTTTTGTCGAATACTGTTTATGGAATAAGAAAAAGGAGATTATTCCAGGCATACAATCTGCTAAGGATGCAATTATCATTGCCAATGAAATTCAAAAACAAATTTTATCTCTAAAATAGAAGCTTGTGTAAAGGAGTAAGGTTCTTGGAAATTAATGAGTTATATATTAAAAAAACCTTAGTGTCGGAACTATGTGAGAATATAGATTTAAATATACAGGGTTCAGATATATTTATTTCTAAATTAGGTTCATTAGATACATTAACAGATAGACCGGAAGAACAATTAACCTATGCATTTAATGAAAGATATATTGATAAATTTATTAAATCAGATATAAGATGCTGCATTATACCAAATCGTCTTAACAAGTATATACAATCAAATGATGTATCAAATAAAACATTCTTATTAACAAAATCTGACCCTGAAACATTATTTTTTGAAATCTTAATAAAGTTAGGTCATGGAAATAAATGGCAAAAAATTGAATCCTCATTTGGGGTAGATAATAGCATAGCCTCTTCAGCAATTATATATAGCAATGTAGTGATTGGGGATCGTTGTACAATCATGGATAATGTAGTTATTATGCCAAATACTATTATAGGAAATGATGTAATTATTAAGCCTAATACAGTAATAGGTGGTGATGGTTTTTTAGTAAAAGAAATCAAAGGGAATAAGCTAGTCGTTCCGCATTTTGGGGGAGTTAAAATTTATGATAATGTAGAAATCGGGTCTAATTCATGTGTAGATAAAGGTATGTTTGGTGAGTTCACATTAATTGGAACTAATACTAAGTTGGATAATCATGTCCACATAGGTCATTCAGCTCAAATTGGATCAGATTGTATTATAACTGCAGGAAGTATAGTAGGTGGAAGTACAATCTTAAAATCAAATGTTTATTTAGGAATTAATAGTACTATAAATCAATTATTGGAAATTGATAGTTTTTGTTTTGTAGGATCAGGAACAGTGGTAAATAAATCTCTAACCCCGCATTCGTTAGTTGTTGGTTCACCTGCTAGAAATATTGGTTATGTGTGTAGTTGCCGTGCAAAAATAGATATAACACAAAAACCAATTGTATGCTCAAAGTGTGAGAGCGAATATGAATTAATTAACAGCATTGTTGTTAAAATTGACAATAAAAAATGCAAAAAGGTAGAAATCAATAGAGGGGTTGAGTTTTGAAAAGATAGTTTATTAGGAGAGATGAATATATTGGAGAGAATAAAAAGCATCCAATTAAAAAATTGTAAAATTGGAGTTATTGGCCTCGGTTATGTTGGTCTCCCTTTGGCGGTTGAAAAGGCAAAGGTTGGTTTTGAAGTTGTTGGTTTTGACATACAACAGTCGCGCGTAGAGTTAGTGAATCAGGGGATTAACTACATTGGAGATGTCTTAGATATAGAACTCTTAACCCTTGTTAATGAAGGGAAGATTGAGGCAACAACCGATTATTCACGAATGGCAGATTTAGATGTAGTAACCATTTGTGTGCCTACTCCCTTAGATGAATACCAACAGCCAGACATCAGCTATGTAAAGAACTCTGCTAAAGAAGTTGCAAAGTATTTACACCCGGGTATGTTAGTAGTGCTAGAAAGTACCACGTATCCCGGTACCACTGAAGAGGTGTTAAAGCCTATTCTTGAAAGCACCGGCCTCGTCTGTGGGACAGACTTTTACCTAGCTTATTCCCCCGAGAGAGTAGATCCAGGGAATAAGCAGTTCAATACTAAGAATACACCAAAAGTGGTTGGCGGTATTACTCCTCAATGTACAGAAGTTGCAGCAGCGCTGTATGAGCAAGTGTTAGAAGGACAAGTTCATAAAGTCTCGAGTCCAGCCGTAGCAGAGATGGAGAAGATCCTTGAAAATACATTTCGAAATATCAATATTGCCCTTGCCAACGAAATGGCAATTTTGTGCGATCGGATGGGAATTGATGTTTGGGAAGTGATCGATGCGGCCAAAACGAAGCCATATGGATTTATGGCGTTTTATCCTGGCCCGGGTTTAGGAGGACATTGTATTCCTATTGATCCATGGTACCTGACTTGGAAAGCCAGAGAGTATAACTACCATACAAGGCTGATTGAAATTGCTGGTGAAATCAATAATAGCATGCCAGAATTCGTTGTAGAGCGGATCGGCCATTTGTTGAACGAAGAAGCTAAACCGATTAAATATTCAAATGTCCTTCTGCTAGGCGTCGCTTATAAAAAAGATATTGATGACTTCCGTGAATCTCCCGTACTAGATATTATAAGTATGCTAGAAAAAAAAGGTGCCAAGGTTCAATTTAGTGATACGCATATTTCTGAGTTTTCTTATCGTGGACAAACTTATAAAGGCACTTCTTTGACAGAAGACGTATTGTCTAATGCCGATATCGTTGTTATTACGACAGATCATTCTGAATTTGATTATAAAATGATTGGTGAAAATGCCAAGCTGATTTTTGATACGAGGAACGCGATGAAAAAGATCCCCGTTGCTCATAAACTTTATCGATTATAGAGGGTGCTATCAATGAAAAATATTGCTGTCGTTGGCGGAGGAAATTGGGGGAAAAATTTAATTCGTACTTTTTTTGAGCTGAGTGCATTAGCGGCTATAGTAGAAACAAGTGAAAGCTTACGAGAGGAAATAAAAAGCACTTACCCCAGTCTCCCCGTCTATTCAACTATTGAAAGTGTTAAAAAAGATCCTTCCATTCAAGGTGTGGTGGTGGCAACGCCTGCTTCTACACATTTCGAGATTGCTAAAGAATGTCTAACTTATGGGAAAGATGTATTTATTGAAAAACCGATGACTCTTTCTAGCAAGGATGGAGAAAGCTTAGAAAAAATTGCTCAACTTAACGAATGTATTCTAATGGTGGGTCATCTCCTATTGTATCAACCTGCGATTCAAAAAATGAAAGCTGTTCTAGACTCGGGTGAAATTGGTCAAATCGTCAGTTTACATCAGCAACGTTTGAAGCTAGGCAGAGTTCGTTCGGTTGAAAATGTCCTATGGAGCTTTGGTGTTCATGATTTAGCTGTGTTCCTATATTTAATTGGTGAACAGCCTTCTGAGATGCAATGTGTTGGACAAAATGTATTGCAGCCTAGTATTGAAGATGATGTTTATTTACATTTAACTTTTGAAAATGGAGTAAAGGCTCATTTACATACTTCATGGCTTTACCCTGAAGTTGTTAGGAAACTAGTAGTAATTGGTACAATGGGGATGCTTGTTTATGATGAAGTTTCTCAAAAAGTGACTTTACACCAAAAAGGTATTCATAGCGATTTATCTAACCGAGATGAAGGTCATAAAATCATTTTTCACGGAGAAAGCAAGCCGCTTACAATAGAGTGCCAGCATTTTTTAGAATGCATTGAGAAGCGAAAACAGCCTATTTCGGATGGGGCAAATGGCACAGCAGTCGTTAGAATTTTAGAAAAGGCGTTACGGTAGGGGGAGAAGATATGAGCAAAAGTGTATATGTTCATAAATCTGCTTATGTAGATGAAGGTGCACAAATCGGAAATGATACAAAGGTGTGGCACTATTCCCATATAATGCCGAATGCTGTTATTGGTGCGCGATGCAGTCTTGGTCAAAATGTGTTTGTTGCGAATAGAGTAGCTATCGGCAATAACGTAAAAATACAGAACAATGTGTCCGTTTACGAGGGTGTAGTTTTAGAAGATGATGTATTTTGTGGTCCAAGTATGGTGTTTACAAATGTAAAAACACCGCGTTCTGCCTTCCCACGTAATACCAGTGACGATTATAAAGAGACACGAGTAAAAAAAGGTGCTTCAATTGGAGCAAATGCAACCATTGTATGTGGAGTAACAATTGGAGAGTGTGCCATGGTGGCGGCAGGGGCTGTTGTCACCAAAGATCTTCCTGACTATGCGTTGGTCGCTGGGGTACCGGCAAAACACATAGGCTGGGTATGTGCATGCGGGGAGAGATTAGAAATAGTTAGTTTTCAATCAACCTGTTCTCACTGTGGTCGTGGCTATGAATTAGTGGATAACTTGATACAAGAGAGAACAACAAAGGAGTAATTATCATGATAAAGATTCCAATTTATGATCCTTCAACAGAAGTAGAAAGCTTATCCCAGGAAGTACTAGAATCAGTACAAAAAGTTCTTCAATCCGGGCAATTTATCCTTGGACAAAATGTTAAAAATTTTGAGAAAGAAACAGCCGATTATTTAGGCGTCAAATTTGCTTTTGGAGTCAACTCTGGGACGGATGCTCTTGTTATTGGATTACGTGCATTAGGAATTGGCAATGGAGACAAGGTCATTACTACGCCTTTTACATTTTTTGCGACTGTCGAGGCGATTCACTTAGTAGGTGCTGAGCCTATATTGGCTGACATTGACCCGAAAACCTTTAATATTGACGTGAGTAATCTAGAAAGCTTGATAACCGAAGAGACAAAGGCGATTTTACCAGTTCATTTATTTGGGCAAGCATGTGAAATGGATGAGTTAAGAGCAATAGCAGAAAAATACAATTTGAAGATTATAGAAGATGTGGCACAGGGGTTTGGAGGAGAATATAAAGGCAATAAGCTAGGAAGTATGGGCGATGTGGGATGTTTTTCATTTTTCCCAACTAAAAATCTTGGTACATATGGTGATGGCGGACTGATTACTACAAATGACGAGGAGACAGCTCGATTCATTCGAATGCTTCGTGGACATGGATCTGAAAAGAAATACCATAATGAAATGTTCGGTTATAATTCCCGCTTAGATGAAATACACGCTGCTATTCTACGTGTGAAGCTACCTAAAATAGAGGATTGGAACCATAAGAGAAAAGAGGTCGCTGAACGTTATCAAAAGGGATTAAGTGAAATACCAGAAATTATTTTGCCTAATGAAAAAAAGGGGCGTGTACATGTATTCCATCAATACACGATTCGGGTACTAAATGGTAAAAGGGACGAATTAAAAAATTATTTATTTGAAAAAGGCATTGGTTCAATGATCTATTATCCAGTTCCGCTACATAAATTACCAGTTTATAAAGAGAAAGACTGGGCCTTCCCAATAGCCGAAAAAGCGGCAGAGGAAGTATTAAGTCTTCCAATGTGGCCGCTGCTGCCAGTTGATAGTCAGGAAGAAGTTATTCGTGCTGTAAGGGAGTTTTTCATTTAATTATAACAGGGAGAGTTGAGTGGTATGAAAATTAACCACAATTTTACAGCTTTAAACACACACAATCGTCTTGCTTTTGCTTCTAGCCAGTTGATGAAATCTTCGGAAAAATTGTCTAGCGGTTTACGTATTAATAAAGCTGGAGATGATGCTGCAGGGTTGGCGATTTCAGAGAAAATGAGAGGGCAAATTCGTGGATTGGATCAGGCTTCAAGAAACGCAAACGATGCTATTTCAATGATTCAAACTGCAGAAGGAGCTTCATCAGTCGTACATGATATGTTACAAAGAGGAAGAGAATTGGCTGTTCAAGCAGCGAATGATACCTTAACAGATTTTGATAGATCTGCGCTAAATAAAGAGTTGTCGCAAATAAAAGAACAAATTAATAAAGTTGCGAACGATACTGAATTTAACACAATTAAAATATTAAATAAAGGCTCCTTGTCTTCAAGTAACGCAGGGTTAATGGCTACAGTAAAAGACCGATTGGCGAACTGGGTTGATGATTCCTTAAGTGTAATCAGCACCAACCTTGGACTAGATATTACTTTTGGAACACCAAAGGATATGAAGGTCGAATTCTATGAAAATCCAGCTGGACCTGCAGCTGCCTCCATGGGAACCAATGATGGGGGAAATACACTTATCCTACGCATTAATATGAGTAAAGTTGAACAAGTTTATAATTCCTCTGATTATGGCTGGGGGCAAGTAGACGCATTAATTGCGCATGAAATGGTTCATGCTTTACAGTTTACCAAGATGTCAGAAACGCTTAATGGCGGAATTGATACATGGTTTATAGAAGGTATGGCCACAGCTATTCAAGGTGGCGTTCCATTTTTAAATAACCACTCACCAATGAGTAGTGCTTCTATTCCTACAGGAAGCACATGGACTGGGGACTATGGTTCTGCTTATGCGGCTGTAATGACTCTTCATGAGACCACCACTGGGGGGTTGTCAGCAATCATTGATCGGTTGGAGGCAGGGGATACACTCAGCGAAGCTATTGCAGGCACGACTCAAGTAAGTACGGCTGAGATTTCTAACGTTACCGACTTCACTAATACTACAACAGCAGCAGCTGATTTTGCTGCGTGGTTTAACTCGAGTGCAGACGTGAACACGTATTTAGATGGTAGCACTGACTTTGACAACCCTATAGGTACTATTGGATCTGGTCAAGGGACTATTCGCTCGGGCGTTACTTCGTGGGAAGGTGTAATCACTAACAATGAAACAATTGAAAATGGCTCACCTTTTAATTTAATTTTTCCTGATGAAGCAGATTTAGGGGAAACGGTTGTTTTCCATATTGATGCAAATTCAAGTCAGACGTTAAAAATAAATACTGTTGATATTACTTCCGAAGGGTTGGCAATTTCAACTGCTGATTTATCAAATAGAATCAATGCAGAACAGGCAATTGATATCTTAGATTCAGCTATAGGAAAGATATCGGCTGTTCGTAGCACTTTTGGTGCGGCGCAAAATCGTTTAGAATACACCATTAATAACCTAAACAATGCTTCGGAAAATGTAACTGCTTCTGAATCCCGTATCCGCGATGTGGACATGGTAAAAGAAATGATGAATCAAACAAGGTCATCGATTTTAACGCAAGCAGCTCAAGCGATGCTGGCTCAGGCGAATCAGCAGCCTCAGGGAGTATTGCAGTTACTTCGATAGGCCTGTGGATAAATAGTCAAAAATTTGTACAGCTTATGCTGTACTTTTTTATTTTTATCATTCTTTTTAACGATTGACCATTAAGTTTATTCCTACAATACCGATATAACAGTTAGAAACTTAGAACGAGGAAAATACGGAGTTCATTAACTGGTGAATCTACTAACATTCATAAAAGATAAATTATAATAATAAAAAATTTGACTAGAATAGGCTATTGAAGGAGAGGTTAGTATGCGAATTGGCGGTTTAGCAAGTGGCATGGATATCGATTCGCTTGTAAAAGACTTAATGAAAGCGGAAAGAATACCTTTAGATAAGCTATCGCAAAAAAAGCAATTCATGGAATGGCAAAGGGATGACTATCGCGAAATCAATAAGCTGTTATTTGATTTCGATAAAATGATTTTTGATGGTGTCATGAAACAAGGGTCCTATATTCAGAAGAATATCAATGTCTCTAACGAAAATGTTGCTTCTATTAGTAATTTAAATTCAACCACAGATTTTTCTGGCTCTTTAACTGTACATGCAACAGCTAAAGCGGCAACAATGCAGAGTAGTTCAGCGATAGTTGAAATTACGGATCCTACTAAAAAGCTAAGTGAATACACATCTATAGGAACTGCAACACAAACGATAACCATTAAGGCAATTGGCAAGGATGGCAAACTTGAAACGGAAGGGTATACACTTGAGTTTGACCCTGCTAAGGAAACACTAAACAGTTTAATGGAAAAAATAAACAAAGACTCTGGGGTTAATATATTTTACGATAGTGCCACAAAAAAAGTTGCTGTTACAGCGAAATACACAGGGAATGCGGAGAATACAGATGGCACAGACGCTGCTGAAATCGTTCTTTCAGGGAATATATTTACACAACTAAAATTAGATGCAGATAATAATGTAGCAGGTTTGCATAATCAAACAGGTGTGAATGCTGACTTTACTTTTAATGGTTTAAGAACTGAGAGAAGTTCCAACACTTTTGCTATTAACGGAGTTCAGTTTAACCTAAAGGGAATTGGTGAAACTTCATTCAGTTCTTCTCCCAACGTAGATAAAATTCTTGATACTGTAGTGAAATTTGTTGATAAATATAATGAAATTATTGAAAAAATTAATGGTGAGGTAAGAGAAAAGCGATATCGCAGCTACCAGCCATTAACTAGTGAACAACGAGAAGCCATGTCTGACAAAGAAGTAGAAATGTGGGAAGAAAAAGCACGGAGCGGGACATTAAAAGGAGATTCTGTGTTATCAGGTGCTCTAAATAAAATGCGTGTTGACCTCTACTCTTCAGTTTCTGGTTTGTCAGGAAAAATAAATCAGTTATCTGAAATTGGTATTAAAACTTCTAAGAACTATTTAGACGGTGGAAAATTAATTATTAGTGAAGAAGACTTAAAAAAAGCCATTTCTGAAAATCCCAATGCAATATACGAAATGTTTGCTAAAGATGGTAACACAACTTCAGAAAAGGGTCTTGCTCGCCGGCTTCGAGATTCAATAGAAAACACGATGAAATCTATAGAAGAAAAAGCGGGTAAATCTTACAGTGTTAATACTTCCTTTTCTTTAGGAAGAGTATTGAACAATCTTGATAATCAAATTGACCGATTTGAAAGCCGGTTGATCCAAGTAGAAGATCGGTATTGGCGTCAATTCACTGAGATGGAAAAAGCCATTCAGCGTTCAAATGAACAATCGATGTTTTTAATGAATCAATTTGGCGGTTAATATTAATTTTTTTGAGACAAGAAAAGGAGCGTATATATAATGGCAATTAACAACCCTTATAAGGCTTATCAAAATAATGCAGTAACTACAGCTTCTCCGGGAGAACTAACTCTTATGCTTTTTAATGGATGTTTAAAATTCATTCATCAAGCAAAAAAGGCAATTAATGAGAAAAATATAGAAGCCAAAAATACTAATATCCAAAAATCTCAAGCCATTGTTCAAGAGTTAATGGTGACTTTAAATTTAGATATTGAAGTTTCAGAAAATATGTTGTCACTATACGACTATATGAATCGGCGGTTAATGGAAGCAAATATTAAGAATGACAATGAAATATTAAGTGAAGTGGAAGGGTTGGTTACAGAATTTCGCGACACTTGGAAACAGGTTATCCAAAAAAATCGCCAACTTCAGCATAGCGGTGTGGGTGGCCAGGTGTAATGACGTCTGTCATTAAGTGTTATGAAGTTACTCGTTCACTGTTACAAGTACTGCAAAAAAAATCAACAGAACGAGATCAATTACTAGAAGAAATTGATCAACTCTTAGAAGTGCGCCAAGCATTACTAGTAGAATTAACACCACCATATACAAGTGAAGAAAAAGAGATGGGTAAGCAGATAATAAAATGGAACAAAGAAATTGATTCCATTTTAAGAAGTGTGCATGAGAGTATTCAATCAGACATTCAAATGACTTCTAAAAAAAAGACTTCTGTAAATAAATATACAAATCCCTATGCGAGCATACAGCAAGATGGAATGTTTTATGATAAAAAGAATTAGCTGTATAAAATAAATCTAAATGTGCAAATATTTTCCGGTTCATTAAAAAAGAAGCCGAATCTTAAAAGTGATTCATTGACTTTTGATTCGGCTTCTTGCTTTTTTATTTTGTTAAAATATTTAGTACATCAGCAGTATTTTGATTAACTTTCGAAACGAGAATCTGGTCGCTTTTCTGCCGTATTTCAAGACTAACAAACTGCATCATTTCTTTTGCTACATCAGTGTCAGCAAGCTTAGAAAGTGATGAAGTCAAATTGGCTTCTTTTACTAAGGCATTTGTCATGTGGTGTTCAATCGCTTCATAGTAAGAGCCTACAACAGTTAAGTTATCTGCTGTCTTCAAAATTGCCTGATCAAGCTGGGATATTAAGCCTGACGCATCACTTGAAGTTAGCACGGACAGGTTCTCTAAATCTAAAGCTTTTGTACTTGTGTCCATTAAATCTAAGGTGATTTGCTGTCCAGGATTTGCGCCGACCATCAACACTAACGGAGCATTGTCACCAAGAATTTTCTTTGTATTAAACTCCATTTTATGAGCAGTATCATTGATTCCTGCCATTAACTGCTCAAGCTCGAGCTGACTTGCCTGTCGATCCGCATCCGTCATTGTTTCATTTGCATTCATAACTGCTAACTCACGTGCCCTTTGCAGCAATCCGTTCACATTGTTTAATCCATCGTTTGCTGCTTGCAACATTGATAGACCATCCTGCATGTTTCTTTGCGCCTGTGAAAGTCCTCGTACTTGCGCTCGTAATGTTTCAGAAACTGCTAGTCCAGATGCGTTGTCACTAGCTTTATGGATATTTAACCCTGAAGCAAGCTTGTCGAGGGTTTTTTCCATTTTTGTTTCATTGCGCTGATAGCGGGTTACAGAAAAGGCAATGGCCGATTGATTGTGAATCTTCATTTTTTCTCACCTCATTTCGCAAAATATAAGTCCAATACTTATATCGTCTTTTTTACCTATCATTTTAAGTTGAATAGTAAATTTATCCACCATAATGTCGATAATATTTATATATGGATTGGGAGAGAGGCATTCATGGATGTACATAAAGCGGTCAAGTTATATAGGAAAAATAGCTTAGCAGCACTTTCCGCTGCGAAGTTTCTTTTATGGTTAATAGAAGAAGCGCTTAAGGCTTTGAGTATTGGTAAATCAGCTATTAATACTGAGAATATTGCAGAACGGAATAAGCAAATTCAGATAGCGCAACAACTAATTCTTGAAATTGTCCCATTAATCAATGGGGCTTATGATGGTGGAAAACAACTAGTATTCCTTATCGATTATATGAATCGCAGACTTATTGAAGCTAATATGAAGAGTGATATTATAATAATTGGGGAGGTAGAAAGTTTACTTCTAGATTTAAAAGAGGCTTGGCGGGAAGTTGTTAGGTAAAAAAACTTAATTGAATAAATATTTAAAATTTAATCCCTTTAAAAATTTTAAATATTACCAATTCCAACCGATATAAGAATTGAATAAATGGGGCGGAAGGGGTAGTTGTGTATGATTGATAAAGTAGCAAGTTCATCCATTTCTTTTACACCGCGCGTGGGGAATGAAAAGTCCACACCAAATTTGGATCAGGTAAAAGACATAGCAAAAGAAGCAAACGAACAGGCTCAGCTGCCAAAAAAAGAAGAGATGGAAAAGGTTGTAAAGGGGATGAACGACTTTTTAAAACCAGCTAATACACACTTGAAATTTGAATTTCACGATGAGCTAGAAGAATACTATGTAGCAGTAGTAGATGATGTTACTCAAGAAATAATCAAAGAAATTCCTTCTAAAAAATTACTTGATATTTACGCAGCAATGACCGATTTTATAGGAATTATGGTAGATAAAAAGATATAAACAACGTTATGCAACTAAAAAAACCACAGCAACAATCGCTGTGGTTTACACCTTAATATCAATAAACTGCGAAAACGGCGAGGGTGCTTGCAGCTCGCGAATTCGTTTCGCTGGATCTTGTGTGACTTCTTTAATTTGCTCCGTGACCGCTTGTTCAGCTACGCTTTTGCTGATCACCACAAATTGAGAAATCGGTCCTTGTCCTACTCCTCCAACAGCACTCATGACAAAACCTCCCTTAGTTACCCTCGTTATTATTCTATATCTGTATCTTTTTTCCTGCTTGATTATGTATGTTTTTTAGAAAAAAATGGTTTGACGTGTATGATTAGTAAAAGTCACAGTCAAATGATTTTGAAGTTACCTCCTATGTAGATTATATTTATGAAAAGATCTTTGATTTTGGCAGGGAGGCGATTTCATGAGTAAAGTATATATCGTATCAACGGATCGTGAAAATAAATCAAAGGTTCGAATCCTTGAAGTGGCATCAAAACAGGCGAAACCAGCCTATCAAGCTGTTCGCCAGCTTGCACCGCAAGTTAGCCTCGGAATGTATGGAGCAAAGGATTTCTCTACGTTAAAAAGAATGAATAGACATTTACTATCTCAAGATGTTCAACTGGTCAACGATTTAGATGAGTTTGTCCAAATAGTTAAGCAGTAGAGATCAAGTTATTAAATGAACCTCAAATTAAAAAGGTGAAGAGGAAGTAATCTGGTATCTGGAGATAAAACACACTTTTTCAAGTGTCCTAATTACAAGTATCAGTTTATACTTCCTGCTTTCTTTTGTTGTAGAAAAATAAGGAGTCAGACCTCATCCACCTCAAACAGACTTATACCTCAAGACTTTGAAATTCCTCCCGCCTTTACATATCGAAAACGAACACATATATATAGTATCGCTGCTTATCCTGTAGTCTTCAATCATGATATAATAAAGCAAACGAGGAGGGATAAAAGCGCGATGAAAACACGTTTATTGAAACGGGTTCCTCTGACCCGATTGATGGACCTAAAGATTGACTATGCATTTAAACAATTATTTGGAGCGGAAAAGAATAAAGAGATAACGGTTGTTTTCCTGAACGCTGTCCTCCATCGAACTGGGCGCAAAAGTATTAAAGACATTACTTTTAGTAATACCGATGCAGGTGGTGAATATCAGGAAGATAAACAATCCCGCTTGGATCTTCTAGCCACTACGAACGATCATGAACAGATTAACATTGAAATTCAATTTACGAATAAATATGACATGATCAAGCGTTCCATTTACTACTGGTCGGGCATTTATCGAGCCCCGATGAAGAAGCGGATGGCCTACAAGCAACTTCAGCCTGTCATTGCGATTAACATCTTAAATTTTAACCTCATTGATCAAACCGAACGCTTTCATACTTCTTTTCATTTATATGAAGATACCGAGCATTTTAAATTAACCGATGTAATGGAGTTCCACTTCTTAGAAATGCCCAAGCTACTACGAGACTGGAAGCAAAATAAGTTAGACCCGTGGAACGATATATTAGCCAGGTGGCTGTTGCTGCTGGGAATGGTGGATCACCGCAATGGCGAAGTGTATGAGGATATCTACAAAGAACTGGAGGAAATCGCTATGAAGGACGAAAAGTTAAAAAATGCTTTCCAGGGGTGGGATCTATTAAGTGCGACGCATGAAGAAGTATTGGCCTACGAGGCACGGGTCAAACAAGTGTTGGATGAAGAAGCAGCCAGAATTGAGGCTGAATTAAGAGAAAAAGAAGCGCGAGAAGAAGGTCGTGAAGAAGGTCGGGAAGAAGAAAAAAGAAGCGTAATAAAAAGAATGCTGAAGCAAGGGCTAGAAGTAGAGCAAATCGCACTCATAGTAGAAGTGAGTAAAGAAGATGTGGAAAAAATTAAAAACGAGCAATGAGTAGATATTTTTAAAGGCACCATCGATTCACATCTAATAGATAGTGTGAGGAAAGCTTATAAATATAGAAACTGGGTTGCGCACGGGAAGAAAGGTCAAAAACAAGAAAGTTTAGATCCGCTTACTGCATATAGTATTCTCAAAGAGTTTTTGAGGCGGCTTCCTAATAATCTAAATTTAATATCGAATATAAAGAAAAGACAAGAAAGCCCTAACCAGCTTCCTTGTCTTTTTTACATTAGTACTTAAACACCCGCACCACTTCCTTCAACTCATCTGCCATCATCGACAGTGACTGGGCAGAAGCGGCGATTTCTTCCATGGAAGCGAGTTGCTCCTGGGTGGCGGCAGCGACTTCTTCTGATCCGGCGGCATTGTTGGTTGCGATCATTGATAGCTCTTGGGTTGTCGCGTGAACTTCCTGCACGGTCGCGGACATCTGCTGGGCTGTCGCTGAAATCTCTTCCATTTGCGGGGTGATTTCTTTCGTGCTTTGCAGGATATCATCGAACTTTTTAATGGCTTCTTGTGAAATATTGACGCCGGTTTGCACGTCATCAGTCACGCGTGCCATCGTCTGAACTGAGTTTTCAGTGTCTTCTTGGATTCCTTGAATGATGCCGACAATTTCTTGAACGGATTGCTGGGATTGCTCAGCCAGTTTTCGCACTTCATCAGCAACAACCGCGAAGCCTTTGCCGTGTTCGCCAGCTCTTGCCGCTTCAATGGCCGCATTTAAGGCGAGCAGATTCGTTTGTCCGGCAATGCTTGTGATCACATCTAATATTGAATGAACTTCTTTTGAGCGTTCGTGCAGCGAATGAATGGTTTGGTTAGATGCGTGAACGGACGCTTGAATGGAAGTCATTTGGTTCACTGTATTGGTGACCGCATCGCTGCCTTCCTCCGCTTGCGCCATCGTTTGCTGGGCAATCGCGGATACTTGTGTAGCGTGGTCAGCAATGTCCGTGACGCCTTGGGCCACTAGCTTAAAGGATTCAGCGGTCTGACTCACTCCTGCGGTTTGTTTTTCGGCACTGCCGGCGACTTCTTGAATGGAGGAAGCGACTTGCTCTGTTGCTGCGCTTGTATGTTCTGAGCTTGCGGTTAATTCCGCTGATGCTGAAGCAACTTGATCGGCGTTTGCATCTATTTTTTGTACGAGTGAACGCAGATTTTGCTGCATCGTATTGAATGCTTCCCCAAGCTGGCCGATTTCGTCGTTTGACCGGACGGTAATGTGCTCGGTTAAGTCCCCATCGCTAATCGTGATCGCTTTCTCTTTCATTTCTCTCAGTGGTTTAATGATTGATTTGATAATAAAGAAGATCAGAATTGCTCCCGCAAGCATGGAAAGGAGAATCACGAGAATCGTTCTTTGAAAAATAGGGACAGCCTTTGCGTTGATTTCGGCTTCATCAATGCTGCTTCCGATTTTCCAGCCGGTCTGATCATTCGTAGCAAAAATCATCAGCTTCTCTTTGTTTTTATCGTTGTAATAGTAATGGCCTTGGTCTTTGTTATACATTTTCTGATAAAATTCTTTCTTTGCCGGTGTCCCTGCTTTAATGGAAGGGTGGGCAATCGCGGTTTGTCCTTGATCCATTAAAAATGCATAGCCTTCTTTTCCGAGATTTAATTGCCCGACGAGCTCTTGGACATAATTAAGGTTTAAATCGACGCCGACGACGCCAGATCCATCCTTCGTGGCTTTAGAGACCGTCACGACCATTTCACCTGTAGTGACGTCAGGATATGGGGCAGAGATCAGGATTTCGCCTTTATGACTCATGGAATCCTTATACCAGTCTCTTGTCCGCGGATCATAATCGGAGGTATCGGTAATGACTGGCTCTTCGATAAACAGTCCAGTTTCAGTGCCCGCATAGATGCTGTAAACTTCGGGATGCAACTGTGAATACTGAGCGAGCTTTTGGCGCAGTTCGGGGCTTTCTTCGCCTTTAATCATAGAAGCCACAGCTATATTAGCAAATTGTTCAATGTCATGAATTTTGACATTGAGTGTTTGGTCAATGGAGGAGTTAAGCATCTTGATATTCTCTGCAAAGCCGGTTTGAACCTCCTGCTCGACGGCTTGTTTAGCAGTAGAATAGGAGAGCCATCCAATAACTAAGGCAGGAATGATTAACACAGCAGCGAAAGCGAGAATCAGTTTAGGTTTGATGTTTGTAAAATAGGTCCTTACTTTTCCCACGGAAAAATCCTCTTTTCTTTTTGATGATGTTTCAAGAAGTTCGACAACAAAAAAGCCATTCTATAAAAGATAGAATAGCCGAAAAATCATTGGTAGCCAGGCAATCCTAGCGAGTGATCATCTTGCCCGCCTTAGACCCTAAGCTTTGCGTCCTATCCTTTCGAATAGTTTGCCTTTATCTTCTATATAAGTAATTTATTCATAGTACAAAACCACTAAAATATCATAAAGCATAATTTGGAAAATTTCAATAGGTTGAAGAATAGCAAGCCTTGACTGTTTTGATAAATATCATTAATAAAGAAAATCATTGGCTGTTTGTCAAGCTGCTAATGTAAGACTTACTGCTGCACTTTAATTAGTTAGAGGAAATAACAGTTTTGTATTTTTGTTATATAAATATAACTTTCCGTGTTCGTTTTTGTCGTAATCGGTCACATCGAATGCGTAAAATGTCGACCATTCTGCCTTCTACATCCGCGTCTTTTCTCCTGCATAATTATATGTGTTTATTTGAAAAAATTAGTAATTATTTTACTGACATCCCACTATGTATATAGTAAAATAATAAAATGAATAGTCATTCACTTGATAGGAGGGCAGGAAGATGCAAGATGTGGTGGAGCTTCAGGAACGCGATTGGCAGAGAAAAAATGGCATTATGTGCATGGCATTTGAAGTATCAGCAGGATTAACCTTTTTACTCTATCTCATGTCAAATAAAGAGATGTTCAAGACGGCAAGTATGGGTGTTTGTTTTCTAGTGGTAGCTTTTGCCTTTTTAGCTGGTCGTCGATCGGTGCTGGCTGCACGGGTGTTTCCTGTGATTGTTCTGACCGTGTTAAGCGCAGCAACGATTGCAAGCTCGCTTTTCAGTGTGCCTTCGATGGCGACCCTAGGTATAATCTTTTTTATTATTGGGTTATCGAGTCTGCATGCTCACCGGTATATCATGATCTATGGCGGAGTTCTTTCTTTTATAGCTTTATATACGTTTATGAGCGGTTATCCCAACGCGGAAACAATAGCTGGCAGCAAAGGGAGTTTAACATTGATCTTGCTGTTGCTGAATTTTTCTTTGTTTTTGCAAATCCGCCAAAGCCGTTCGGTGTTTGGACAAGTGCAGGAATATGTAAAAGAAAATGCGGAACGGGCGATTGAGGAAGAGAAGGAAAAGCAGCGTCTGCATGAAGGGGTTCAGCAGATCATGAAGCATCTGACCGGTATACGGGAAGCGGCCGCAGAAAACCGCCATTCTCAAGAAGAAATGCTGAATGCCGTGCAGGAGGTTAGCAGCGGAAGTCAAAAGCAGGCAGATCAAATTGCTGATATCGCTGAAAGTGCAAGCGGGACAAATAAGGCGGTTCATGAGCTGGAGCGTGAAATGGAAACGATCATAGATCAGGCCAAGCACGCAGGAGAGCAAGCGGATGGCGGAGCGGAGAAAATGGAGATGATTTCCGGTGATATGGAATCTGTTCAAGAACTCTTGTCTGAATTGAATCACTCCTTTGCGGAATTAACGAGTCATATTCAGGCAACCAATGACATGACTGAGTCGATCCAGGCCATTACAGTGCAAACGAACCTTTTGTCTTTGAATGCTTCCATTGAAGCCGCGCGTGCTGGAGAGTATGGGAAAGGTTTCGCGGTAGTAGCCGAAGAAATCCGCAAGTTGTCCGGAATGACCAATGACACGCTTATTCAGATCAGAGGCAATTTAAATGAAGTGAATGACGTGAATGAACGGACAAGGGAGAAGTTAACTGTGAGTACAGAGCAGATTTTACAGCAGGCAAAGGAAAGCAAAGAAACTTCTGCCCAATTTAGAGACCTAAAAGAAACGATGCATCAACTTGAAAGTGAACTCGGCCGCTTTAAGCATCTGACTGGACAGATCACTGAAAGCTCCCAGATCATACAGGAAACCACGACAGACTTCGCCGCGGTGGTGGAAGAGAGCACAGCCGCTGTCGAGGAAATGAGCGCAACATTGACTAATCTCGCTAATGAAAACGACCGTGTGTATCAATATGTGGAAGAAACGGCGAGAGCAGCAGAGCGTTTGGGGTCAGACCCCCGCTCTGCTAAAGTGTAACGCGTTAAAGTGTGAAAAAGGAGACAAGGAAGCTGTAACAGCTTCCTTGTCTCCTCATAGTGTTGAAAAACACCTTAGGCAATAGACAAAATCTAAAATTAAGATTAAAATCCTTCTCATCAACTAACATGAGAGGGATTTCCTATGTA